>JAXLZA010000005.1:0-210000 GCA_046351135.1 Myxococcota bacterium
ATCGCGGCGCTTCAGCGCGTCGCCGGCGCCGTACGGATCGAGCATCGCCTCGGGCGACACCGCGCTCTCGAGCTCGTGGTAGAGCCCGCCGAACTCGTCCGTCAGCTTGCGGCGGAAGTCGCTGCCCATCAGCGAATGGGTCGAGGTCCGCAGCACGAGGGCCTGGAAGACCTCGAGGACGTCGATCTCGCCCTCGTCGCCCCAGCCCGCGATCCACTCCTCGACCTCCTTCGCGATGATGTCCGCGTAGGTCTTCATCTTGCCGGCGCGCACCGCCGTCGCCATCAGCTTCGTCTGCTGGCGCTCCATCTCGAAGGTCGCGCCGTACTGGATCCCCTCGCCGAAGACGGGAACCATGTACTGATAGGCCGCCGCCGCCGAGAGCACCGTCGGGTCGGGCGCGCGGAACACCGCCTCCTGCGCCGCCGGACCGGTCATCAGGATGTTGCGCTGCCCCGCGAGATCGAAGGCCGCCACCTCGCCGCACTCCCGCCACGCGCGCAGCAGGAAGAACGCGGGATGCGCCATGAACTCTTCGAAATGGCCCGTCTCGGGCTTCGCACCGGAAACCATCCGCGGCTCGATCGTGGACACCGGATTGGACATCGGGAGCTCCTCGGCGACGAGGGAGAAGCCGTCGCCAGAATCAGCTTGACCGATTTAGTTGACCACGTCAAGCTTATGCCGACCCCGCCTCCGCCCCGCCGGTCCGAGACCCCGGCGGACGCGATCGCGACGGGATCGGGAGGCGACGTGTCCCGCCAGAAGCATCTGCTGCGCATCGAGGCCGCCATGGTCGAGCTCGGACGCATGACCCGGAGCGGGCGCGCCGACCGGCTGCGCTGCCAGCGCGCGGGCGTCGACGTGACGGGCGCGGCCCAGCGCCTGATCTACTACCTGATGGAGAACGGCCCGATGCGGCTCTCCGAGCTCGCCCGCCGGACCGAGACCGATCCGGGCATCCTGACGCGCCAGGTCAACGCGCTCGAGCAGCAGGGGATCGTCGAGCGCCGGCCGGATCCGACCGATCGCCGGGCGGCCATCCTCCAGATGTCGGCGAAGGGACGTCGCATCGCCCAGCGCCTGCGCGAGGTCCAGGACGAGGTCCTCGGCGGCCAGCTGGCGGGCTGGTCGGCCGCGGATCTCGAGCGCGCCGCGACCCTGATGGAGCGGCTGATCCTCGACGTGCGACCGAAGTGGGAGGGCGAGGCGGGCGACGCCGAGGCCTGAGTCCGGCCCCGCCGCGTCGCGTGCGCCCGCCTTCCCTCCCGTCGCGCTAGGCCGCTCCGAAGTCGAGCACCGACCGCGCCACCGTCCCCGACTTCATCAGCGCGAAGGCGCGGTTCACGTCCTCGAGGCCCATGCGCTGGGAGACCAGGTTCGAGAGGTCCAGCCGGCCCGCGAGGAAGAGATCGACGAGCTTCGGCATGTGCTCGCGGAAGTTGGTGCTCCCGTACATGCAGCCGATCATCTTCTTCTCGGCGAGGAAGGCCGGCCCCGGGACGCTGATCTCCGAGCCGAGGGGCATCATGCCGACGATGCAGGCCGTGCCGCCGCTGCGGATCATGTCGAAGGCCTGGCGCGCGGCTTTCGTGTTGCCGATCGCCTCGAAGGCGTACTCGACGCCGAGGCCGCCCGTCAGCTCGAGGACGCGCGCGACGGCGTCGCCCTCCTTCGCGTCGATCACGTCCGTCGCACCGAACTTCCGCGCCATGTCGAGCTTTCCCGGCACGACGTCGATCGCGATGATGCGCGACGCCCCGGCGAGCCGGCAGCCCTGGATGACGTTGAGGCCGATGCCGCCGCAGCCGATCACCGCCGTGATCGCGCCGCCCGGCACCTTCGCGGTGTAGAGCGCCGCGCCGACGCCGGTCATGACGCCGCAGCCGACGAGCGCCGCCTCCGCCATCGGCATCTCGTTCGGGACCTTCACCACCCCGGACTCGTGGGTCACCATGTACTCCGCGAAAGAGCCCACGTTCGCCATCTGCAGGACGGGCTTGCCCTTGCGCGTGATGCGCCCCGCCGCCGCGGCCCCGATCATCGGGTCGTTGCAGAGATGGCCCTGGCCCCGCATGCAGAAATAACACTTCCCGCAGAACGGCTTGAACGACATGATGACCTTGTCGCCCGGCTTCACGTAGGAAACGCCGTCGCCGACCTTCTCGACGACGCCCGCCGCCTCGTGGCCGAGGACGGCGTCCATCGGCAGCGGCCAGAGGCCGTCCACGAAATGCAGGTCGGAGTGACAGACGCCGGAGCAGACGGTGCGGACGAGGACCTCGCCGGCGCGGGGACTCACGATGTCGACGTCGTCGATGACGAGGGGCTGACCGGCTTTCTCGAAGATGGCGGCTTTCATGGGGACTCCTGTCGGACGGGAACGGATGCGGGAACCGGACACTCGACGCCGACCCGCCCGGGTCGCGCCGTCGCTCAATCGTCCTTCGGCTCGGTCCCGAGCCGGAGGACGGCGTAGCCTACCGCGCCGGCGACCACCGACGCGACCAGGATGCCGAGCTTGGCCTGCGCCCGGAGCTCGGCGCTCTCGAAGGCGAGCTCGTTGATGAAGAGCGACATCGTGAAGCCGATCCCGGCGAGGCAGGCGACGCCGGCGAGCTTCCGCCAGTCGACGCCGTCCGGGAGCTGCGCCCAGCCGAGGCGGACGGTGAGCCCGCAGACGAGCAGGATGCCGAGGGGCTTGCCGAGGAGGAGCCCGGCACCGACGCCCAGGGCGACCGGCTCGACCAGGGCCGAGCCGATCCCGGTCGGCAGCTCGACCCCGGCGTTGGCCAGCGCGAAGACGGGCAGCACCACGTAGACGACGAGCGGATGGAGCCGGTGCTCGAGGATCTGGAGCGGCGTCGAGGCCTGCCGGACCAGGCTGGCCGTCTCGTCGATCGTGTGGAGCTGCTCCTCGGTCAGGGTCGCGACGCCGTTGGGCGCGAGGCGCGCGAACGCATCGATCTGCTCGCGCATGCGGGCGACGTAGCCGTCCTCGTCGATCTTGACCGAGGCCGGGATCGTCATCGCCGCGAGGACGCCGGCGATCGTGGCATGGACGCCGCTCAGCAGGAAGGCGAGCCAGAGCCCGCCGATCCCGAAGAGCCCGTAGAAGACCGGCGAGCGGATCCCGAGCCGGTTCCCGGCGACCAGCACCGCGAGGAAGCCCATCCCGATCGCGAGATTCGCGAGCGACACGTCGGAGGTGTAGAAGAGCGCGATCACGACGACCGCCCCGAGATCGTCCGCGATCGCGAGGGTCGTCAGGAAGATCTTGAGCGAGGCCGGGACCCGCGTGCCCAGCAGCGCGAGGACCCCGACCGCGAAGGCGATGTCCGTCGCCATCGGGATGCCCCAGCCAGCCGCCGCCTCCCCTGCCCCGGCGCTCGCGCCGCCGTTCACGAAGGTGTAGATCGCCGCCGGGGCGAGCATCCCCCCGAACCCGGCCGCGACCGGCAGGATGGCCTGGGACGGCTTCGAGAGCTGCCCGCCCACGATCTCGCGCTTCAGCTCGAGACCGACGACGAAGAAGAAGAGCGCCATCAGCCCGTCGTTGATCCAGTGGTGGAGCGTCCGGCTGAGCTCGAAGTCGTCGATGCGGATCGCGAGCGCGTGCTCGAAGAGATGATGGTAGGCGCCGCGAGCCGGGGAGTTGGCCCAGACGAGGGCGACGACCGTCGCGGCGAAGAGCAGAATGCCGCCCGAGGCCTGAACCTGCATGAAGCGATCGATCGGGCGCAGGATCCGGTCGATGGGATCGACGCGCGTCGCCGGATCGGGGCCGACGGGCTTCACTCGGAGGCCCGTGCGCGGGCGGCGTTCCCGGCATCCGCGGGCGAGACGTGCCCCGCCTCGCCCATCCAGGCGATCAGGTCGCGGAAGGACGCCTCGGCGGAGATCGGCTCGCGCCCGATCGCCCGCCGGGCGCTCGCGTCGTCGAGGGGCACGCTGCGCGTCAGGACCTCGGCCGCCTCGTAGGTCAGCTGGACGTCCCGACCGAGGCGCTGGAAGACGTCGCCGACCCGGCCCATCCACCGCATCGCCCAGCCGGGCAGCGACTGGGCCGCGATCGAATGGCCCGTGAGCGTCTCGAGCAGCCGGCGATGGGCCTCGTGGCGGAGGAAGAAGGACGGCGCCATCACGCCCGGCTCGTCGACGCGACCGGCGAAGATCGCGACGACGAGGGCGGCGAGGTCGCGGACGTCGGTGTAGGCGAGGCCACCCTCGGTCACGAGGGCCTTCCGCTCGCGCAGCGCCGTCGCGACGTTCCGGGGCCCGATCGAGAAGGTCGGATCGTTCGGCCCCTGCACCGCCGCGGGATAGACGATCGTGATGGGCGCCCGGGTGCGCAGCTCGCGGGCGATCTGCTCGGCCCGGGCCTTCGTGATCGCGTACATCGAGCTCGGCGTCGCCACCGGATCGTCGGCGCGCAGGACGGGGCCCCGGGGCGGGAAGAGCGCCAGCATGCTCGAGAGATGGACGGCGCGCCGGAGCCCGCCCCGCTGCGCCGCGTCGGCGGCGGCCGTGAGGACATGGCGCGTGCCCTCGACGTTCGTCCGGCGCAGCGCCTCGGCGTCGGCCCGCGCGGGGGAGAAGCGACCGGCGCAGTGGAGCAGACCGTCGCAGCCCTCGAGTGCCCGGGCGATCGAGACCGGATCCTCGAGGTCGCCCGACGCGAGGCCGACGTCGCGCAGCGAGCGACCGAAGGGGGCGAGCGCGGCCTCGACCTTCCCGGGGCTGCGCGCCAGCGCCGTGACGGCGTGGCCCGCGTCGAGCAGGGCGACGACCGCATGGCAGCCGATCAGGCCGGACGCACCGGTGACGAGGATCTTCATGTCGGGACCGGCACCTCGACGAACGACGGGTCAGACGATCGGACCGAACCAGGCCGTCCAGAGATCGATCAGGAGCAGGCTGATCGCGCCCACCGCCGACGCCTCGATCGCGCAGCGCGAGAGGCTCCAGCGCGGCTCGCTCATGTCCTCGTCGAGGCGATAGAGGCTCGGGAAGCTCGCGACGAAGTAGAGGGCGTAGAGGGTCGAGCCGTACTTCAGCATCAGCTCCTTGCTCTCGTACCAGACGTTGGTCGAGGCCGCGGACGTGATGTAGAGCTGCGTCTCGGCCCAGGCGAAGAAGAGCGCCGCCGCCCCCACGATCACGACCCAGGCGAAGCGCCGCGCGGGCAACGACCAGTCCGTCGTCATCGTGCGCACCCGCCGCATGCAGACGATCGCGATCGTGTGGTAGACGATGAAGAAGGCGCAGGAGTTGAGATACATCCCGACCGGCACCTTCTTGAACTGCGCTGCCGCCGTCGATTCGTCGGGCCCGACGAGCGCCGAGTCGAGGTAGAGCGACACGTCGGGGAAGCTGTACCGCATGCCGAGCACGTCGAAGAAGTACTCGCTGTGGAAGTACGACGCGTAGAAGACCCAGACGAACATGTAGACGTTGTATTTGAACCAGTAGCTCTCGCGCCAGTGGACGCCGGAGTGGCGGCGCAGCCAGGCGGGGAGCAGCACGCAGTACGGGATCCACATGCCGAAGTTCTGGACGACGTGCCAGAAGTCGCCGACGTCGAGCCAGCCCATCCCCTGGACGACGGCGTTGTAGGCGAAGAAGACCGGCACGAAGGTCAGGAAGAACTTCTCCGCCCACGCCTTGTCGGGGTTCTCCGAGAACCAGTGGGCTCGACTCGCGCTCATGCAGGCCTCCTCGCGTTCGTCGGGCGAGCGTATCCACCCGGACCGGCAAAGTCACCCGCCCCGCACGATTCCCGTGATCGCGTGGTCCCGCCCGAGCAGCACGGTCCAGACCGCGCGCCCGGGGAGGCTCGCCTGCATCTCGAGGGTGATCCGCTCGTAGTGGGCGACGAAGCGCGCGATCGCGGCCGCGTCGAGCCGGCGCTCCGCGGGGCGTTCGGCCTCCTGCTCGAGGCGCCAGCGCCGGACGCTCTCGAGGTCCGGGGCCCGGAGATGGACGAGCTCGTCGAGGGTGGCGAAGAGCGCCGCATAACCCGTCCCGAGCGCCCGGTTCACCGCCCGCCGCCAGCGTCCGTCGGGATCCTCGTCCCGCTCGAGGGCGTTGACGGGCACCTCGAGGGCCGCGTCCTCGACGGCCCGCGCCCCGACGCACCAGCCCTCGACCACGACCACGTCGCAGGGCCCGCTCCGCGTCCGCGCCCCCACGCGATCGTCCCGGCCCTTGTCGAAGACGGGGATCTCGACCGGTCCCGGCCCGGCGAGGGCCCCGAGATCGGCCTGCAGGCGGGCGACGTCGTGGGTCCCGGGCGGGCCCCGGGTCTCGAAGAGCGGATGGACCCGCCCCGCGAGCGCGAGCCGCTCGGCGCGGGGCAGGTAGTAGTCGTCGAGGGCGAGCACCGCGATCCGCAGCCCGACCGCGTCGCCGGCCTGCTCGAGCAGGCGCGCCAGGGTCGACTTGCCCGTGCCCTGCCCGCCCGCGAGCCCGACCCGCCGGAGGCCCCGGCGCGACGGCGCCGTCCGCCAGTGGACCGCGAGCAGGGCCGCGAGCTCGCGATAGTCGCGGGGGGCCGCGGGGTCGAGTCGCTCGACGCAGGCGAGCAGCTCGGGCGTCGTCGGCTCCCCCGCCAGATGGGCAATGCGCATCGCGCCTCCGTCCGCGCCGATGCTAGCGTCGAGAGCCTGAACGGCGCGCCGCCGCGCCCCACCGGAGAGCTCCATGACGATTCGCGCAGGCTTCATCGGCCTCGGCAATCAGGGCAAGCCCATCGCCGCCCACCTCGCGCCGCGGGGCCTCGCGACGACGGTCTACGACATCGTGCCCGGCCCCGTCGCGGAGCTGGTCGCCGGCGGTGCGAAGGCGGCCAAGTCGCCGAAGGAGGTCGGGCAGAACGCCGACGTCGTCGGCATCTGCGTCGCCGAGGACGACCACGTCCTCGGCGTGACGCTCGGCGACGACGGATTGCTCGCCGGTCTCGCCCGCGGCGGCCTCGTCCTGATCCACAGCACCGTCCTGCCCCAGACCGTCGAGCGCGTCGCCGAGGCCGCCGCCGGCCGCGGCATCGAGGTCCTCGACGCCTGCGTCACCGGCGGCGCCGACCGGGCCGCGCAGCGCCGGCTCGTCTACATGGTCGGCGGCAGCGAGGCCGGCTTCGCGAAGGCGAGGCCCTACTTCGAGGCGACGACCGACGTCGCCCCGATCTACGCAGGCCCGCTCGGCTGCGGTGCGAAGCTGAAGCTCTGCAACAACCTCAACACCAACATCCTCTTCGCCGCGGCCCAGGAGGCGACGAACCTCGCGCGGGCCTCGGGCCTCTCGCCCGAGCTGCTCGAGCAGGTCTGTCGCGCGAACGGGCAGTTCACGGACATGACCCTCGCCTACCTCGCCGGCAAGAAGCAGCCCGACGGCGTGCTCGCGAGCGAGGGCTATCAGCGCTTCGCCTGGAACATGGCGGCGCTGGCCGAGAAGGATCTCGCCTGGGCTCTGGCGCTGGCGCGCAAGTCGGACGTCTCGCTCCCGGTGACGGCGCTCGTCTCCCAGCTCGCGGCGGGGATCTACGGCGTGCGCGACACGAAGCGCAAATAGCGCTCAGCGGCGGCGGGCGACCCGGGCCGTGAAGAGCGGCAGGTCGAGGATCGACTTGAACCCGGGCTCCGCCTCGCAGACGACCGGGATCGCGTTGACGACCCGCATGGCCGTGCCGGTGATGCCGGCGGTGTTGTGGTCCCCGTCCTCGCCGGCGGGCTCGATCTCGCAGACCAGCGACGGCGAGCCCTTCACCTCGATCTTGTAGCCCGAGGTCTTGCCCGGCGAGAGCCGATCCCAGTCGGGCCCGATGTCGTCTCGCAGCCGGTTGCAATGAGCCGCGACGAGCATCGGCCGGCCGTCGACGATGCCCTGGACCTCGAAGCGCACGCCGGCGCAGGTCCCCTTCTCGATCCGACCCATCGCGGTGTCGAAGGTCTCGGGCGCCGGCAATCGCTCGTGGACCTCGCGGATCTCGTCGAGGGAGACGCCGAGGGCGTCCGCCAGCAGGACGACCATCCCGCCCCAGCCGCCCTTCAGCATGCCGGGCCGCAGCAGCGGCGCGTCGAAGTCGAGGGGGCGGCCGAAGCCGAAGTAGACACCGGTGAAGCCGGGATCCTCGTAGGTCGAGTAGTCCATCAGCTCGGAGACGCGAATCGAGTCGACCCGCTCGCAGACCGAGGCGAGCGAGAGCGGGATGACGTCGCCCGACCAGCCGGGATCGAAGCCCGAGGTGAAGAGCGTCGTCCCGCCGGCGCGACAGGCCTCCTCGAGGCGATCCCGCAGCTTCGGGCTCGCGAAGGGCGGATGGACCAGGGACACGATCGCCGTGTTCACGACGTTCTTGCCCGACGCGAGGATGCGACACAGGTCGTCGACGGTCTCGCGGATCCGCGTCTCGCCCTGGGCCATGTAGGAGACGCAGTCGGCCTCCAGGGCGAGCAGCGCGTCGACGTCGTCCGTCGCGCGGATGCCCGTCGGCCGGTCGAGCCCGCCGAGCTCGGCGGCGTCGCGGCCGACCTTCTGCGGCGAGTGGGCGTGGACACCGACGAGCTCGAGGTCCGGATGGCGGACGATGCCGCCGATCGCCTTGCGGCCGGCGTTGCCGGTGCCCCACTGGATGACGCGGTAGCGCTTCGACGCGGGCTGCTTCACGACGACGACCTCTCGAGCCGGGTTGGGGGCGGGCGGCGGCGCGCTCGCCCGCGCCGCTCCCGCCCCGTCGAGGATGCGAGCGACTACTTCTTCTTCGCCCCGTTCTTCGCGCTCTTCCCGCCCTTCTCGTTCCGGGCGTGGCCCGTCCGGTAGTCGCCGAACTTCGAGTCGCGCTTCTGGAGCGCGGCAGTGAGCTTGCCCTTGCCCGCGCCCGTCTGGCTGATGAAGTCGCCGAAGCTCTTCTGGTGGATCGCCATCGCGCAGAGCTCGGTGCCCTGGCGGATGCCCTGGCGCAGCCCCATGACCTCCATCTGGCGGTGCACCGCGCGCTTGTTGAGCGCGACGATGTCGGGCGGCAGCGAGGCGATGCGTTGCGCCATCTCGAGGGTCTTCGCCTCGAGCTGATCCGCCGGAAACGCGCGCGTCGCCCAGCCGCGCTGGACCGCTTCGAGGCCGTCGATCGGGTCGCCCGTCAGCACCATCTCCATGCCGCGCCGCATGCCGACGAGCCAGGCGTGGAACTGCATGTCGGGCACCCCGAAGCGCACCGCCGGGTATCCCATCTTCGCGTCCTCGGCCATGTAGACCACGTCGCAGCCCGTCGCGAGCTCGCTGCCGCCGGCGAGGCAGTAGCCGTGGACCTGGGCGATCACGGGCTTCGAGAGCTCCCAGATGCTCATCCAGGTCTCGGTCACGTGGCGCGGATACTGGCCCTCGCCCTGCGGCGTGAAGAACGGGTACTCGACCCCCTCGTTGCCGCCGCCGAGGTCGTAGCCGGCGGAGAAGGACGGGCCCGCGCCGCGCACGATCATGACGTGGACGTCGGGATCCTGGTCCGCGGCGCGCAGGGCGTGGAGGATCTGGGCGCGCAGGTCGTGGTTCAGGGCGTTTCGCTTGTCGGGGCGGTTCATCGTGATGCGGCGGACGTGGGGCGCCGGATCGTCGACGAGCAGGACGGTGTAGTCGGCGGGCGATTTCGGCCAGCTCGGGCGCAGCTTCGGCGCCGCGGCGCTCTGCATCGCGTTCTTGCCGGTCTTTCGGCCGGCGCCGCCCTTCGCGGACTTCTTCCCGGCGCTCGCAGCGGAATAGGGATTGTCGTTGGCCATGATTCGGAGGGGCTCCTTGGAGTTGGGTCGGCCGAGGATAGTCGGTCGGGGTCGACTCGTCGGGGCCGGGACGGGGCGGGCGGCCGATTTCCCGGGCCGACGCGGCGGAGGGGCGAGCGCGCCCGGGCCGATCCGGACCTCTTCTCGACTCGGGCCCGTCGGCCACGCTAGCTTGGCGCGCTCGGAGGGTCCCTCCATGTCCCGAACAGCCCTGATCACCGGCGCCTCCGCCGGCCTCGGCGTCGAGTTCGCCCACCAGCTGGCGGCCCGGGGCTACGGCCTGCTGCTCGTGGCGCGCCGGCAGGACAAGCTCGAGACGGTCGCGAAGTCGATCCGGGAGAACCACGGCGTCGAGGTCGACGTCTTCCCCGCCGACCTCTCGCTCCGCGACGCGCCGCAGGCGATCTTCGAGTACGCGAAGGCGCGGGACCTCGAGATCGCCTATCTCGTCAACAACGCGGGCAGCGCCGGACCGAGCCTGCTCGAGGAGCCCGATTGGGCGCCGCAGGCCGCCTTCCTCGAGCTGATGATGATCTCGGCGGCCCATCTGTGTCACTGCTTCATCCCGCCGATGAAGGCGCGCAACTTCGGCCGGGTCGTCAACGTCGCCTCCTTCGCGGGCCGCATCGCCCGCCCGGCCGGCGGCCACTACGGCCCCTCGAAGGCCTATCTGATCGCCCTGTCGGAGGAGCTCGCGCTGATGCTGCGCGGGACGAACGTCCACGTCTCCGCCCTCTGCCCGGGCTTCACCCACACCGACTTCCACGCCGTCGCCGGTCTCGAGGAGATGAAGGCCGCCCTCCCCGGCCTCGTCTGGTACGACGCCGAGACGGTCGTGCGCGAAGGGCTCGAGGCGGTCGAGAAGAACAAGCCCATCATGGTGTCGGGCCGCATCTACCGCTGGCTCGACCCCCTCGCCCAGTCCGTCTTCGTCCGTCCGATCCTGAAGGCCCTCGCCCCGGGCCGCTGAACGAATCGCTTCGCCTGGACCGCCTCCGCCGGAGAGCGGCCAGCCGAGCCCACCGGAATCCGAGCCCCATGACGCTGCCCCCCTTCCATCCCTTCTCCCTCGACTACACCGCGGACCCGAAGCCGTACTTCGCCGAGTTCCACCGCTCGGGCCGCCTCGTCTTCCTGCCCGAGATGAACGCCGTCGCGGTCCACGGCTACGAGGCGGTGCGCGCCTTCTGCGACCATCCGCAGATGTCCCGCAATCCGGCCGACGCCGGCCTCGTCGATCCCGAGCAGGACGCGATCCGGATGGCGCGCTGGCCGACCCTCGAAGGCCAGATGCGCCGCACCGTCGCCGGCGACCAGCAGGGCCTCGCGCGCATGCGCGAGATGCTCGCTCCCGACTTCAAGCCGGCGATGATCCGCAAGATGGCGACGACGGTGAAGGAGGTGGTCGAGCGGATCTGCGCGCCGCTCGCGGTCGAGCGCGAGATCGACATGGTGACGCTGGTGCAGTCGGTGCCGCTGGTCGTCATCTCGAAGCTGCTCGGGATCGACGAGGCGACGGCGGACGCGGAGATGTTCCTGCGCGCGGCGCCGGCGTATTTCCGCGGCATCAATCCGCTGGCGGACGAGGATTGCCGGGACCAGGCGGAGATCGCGGCGAACGAGATGTTCGCCGTGCTCGCGCGGACGGTCGAGCAGCGCAAGCGCGATCCGCAGACCGACATGGTGACCCAGGTCCTCGAGATCGCGGCGGGCATGGGCGACGTCACGACCGAGGACGTCGTGCGCGCCCTCGTGATCCTCGTCGCCGCGGGGACCGACACGACGCGCCTCACGACCTCCCTCGCCGCGAAGACCCTGCTCACCCATCCCGAGGAGTTCGAGGCCCTGCGGCGCAACCGGGACGACGTGAAGAACGCAGTCATGGAGCTCCTGCGCTTCGAGAGCCCGACGAAGTTCCTCGTGCGGATCGCCGTCGAGGACGTCGTCTGGGAGGGCCAGACGATCCCGCGCGGGACGATCGTGCTGCTCTCGATCATGGGCGCGGGCTGGGATCCCCGGGTCTTCCGGTCTCCCGAGCGTTTCGACGTCCGGCGCGACCTGAAGGGCAGCCTCAACTTCGGCTTCGGCTCGGGCTACTGCCTCGGCGTCCACCTCGCGCGCCTGCAGGTCGGCACCCTCGTGCACTTCCTGCTCGACCATCTGCCCTCGACCGCCACGATCGACGAGTCCGGCATGCGCTGGGATCCCCGCAACCTCTTCCTGAGGGAGATCACCGCCCTGCCCGTCCACGTGCGTTAGGCTCGCCACGACCCGCGTCCTCGGCCCGACCGCCGGGCGACGGGACGCGATCCTTCCGGCGGGCGACGGATGCCCGCAGACCCCCCATTCCCGCCTCGGAGGAACGTTTCATGGGACAGCTCGACGGACGCGTCGCCATCGTGACCGGCGCAGGCCTCGGCATCGGCCAGGGCATCGCCCGCCGCTTCGTCGAAGAGGGCGCCCGCGTCGTCGTCGCGGAGCTCAACGCGGAGACGGGCCGCGCGACCGCGCGCCAGCTCGGCGCGAACGCCCACTTCGTCGAGACCAACGCCGCGAGCAAGGAGAGCGTCGAGGCCATGGTCGCCGCCACCGTCGCGAAGTGGGGCACCCTCGACATCCTCGTCAACAACGCCTGGGGCGGCGGCCGCATCGGCCGGATCGAGAAGAAGACCCCCGAGCTGATGGCGCACGGGCTCGCGATCGGTTTCCTCGGCCCGTTCTGGGCGATGTGCGCCGCGCATCCGATCATGAAGTCGAAGGGCTACGGCCGCATCGTCAACATCTGCTCGCTCAACGGCGTCAACGCCCACATGGGGACCGCCGAGTACAACACCAGCAAGGAGGCGCTGCGCGCCGCGACCCGGACCGCCGCCCGGGAGTGGGCCCCGCTCGGGATCACCGCCAACGTGATCTGTCCCGCCGCCAAGTCGGCGTCGTTCGCCGCCACGATGGGTGCCCATCCGGAGCTCGTCGCCGCCGCCGACGCCAGCAACCCGATGGGGCGGATCGGCGACTGCTACGAGGACATCGCGCCGGTGGCCCTCTTCCTCGCGAGCGAGGGATCGCGCTACCTGACGGGCAACACGCTCTTCGTCGACGGCGGCTCCCACATCAACGGCTCCGCCTGGGCTCCGAACCTCGACGCCTGAGACCGCCTCGGCTCCGCCCCGGCCCCTCCTCGGACGCGCCGGATCCGCGGCCCCACCCCACGCCCCATCCCAGAAGGAGAATCGAAATGGGCAGCCTCGAGAACCGCGTCGCCCTCGTGACCGGCGCCGCACGCGGCGTCGGCGAGACGATCGCCGCGACCCTCGTGCGCGAAGGTGCGCAGGTGGTGCTGACCGACGTCCGCGCCGAGCAGGGGCGCAAGGCGGCGGAGCAGCTCGGGCCCCGCGCCCGCTTCGCCGAGCTCGACGTGACCCAGGAGAGCGCCTGGCAGCGCGTCGTCGACGAGACGATCCGCGCCCACGGCCGCCTCGACGTCCTGGTCCACAACGCCGGCATCCTCCATCTCGGGACGATCGAGAACACCTCGGCCGAGACCTTCCGCCGTCTGCTCGAGGTCAACACCGTCGGTCCGTTCCTCGGGACCCGCGCCGTGCTCCCGCAGATGAAGGCCCAGGGCAAGGGCTCGATCGTCTACGTCAGCTCGATCGACGGCCTCGTCGGCATGAACGGCGTCACCGGCTATGCCGCCAGCAAGTTCGGCGTCCGCGGCCTCGCGAAGTCCGCCGCCCTCGAGCTCGGCCGCAGCGGCATCCGCGCCAACAGCGTCTGCCCCGCCGGCGGGAACACCGAAATGTACGGCCCCTGGCTCGCGAAGATGGCCGACTTCACCGACCAGACGAAG
Source organism: Myxococcota bacterium (assembly GCA_046351135.1). Lineage (GTDB taxonomy): Bacteria > Myxococcota_A > UBA9160 > UBA9160 > UBA4427 > UBA4427. The sequence goes on from JAXLZA010000005.1 coordinate 13,621, forward strand.
GCCTACACCGACAACCGCGGCATCCCCGGCGTCGTCCCCTTCTCCGCGATCGCCGAGGCCGTGCTCTACCTCGCCTCCGACGCCTCGGCGTCGGTGACCGGGATCGACCTCCCGGTCGACGGCGGGGCCACGGCCGGGAAGTTCATCTCGGGCTTCAACGCCCTCTGAGCGACCGCCTCCCGAAAGGAATCCGCCATGCACGCCTCCCTCGACGCCCTCTTCGATCTGACGGGCCAGGTCGCGATCGTGACCGGCGCGACCAAGGGCCTCGGCCGCTCGATGGCCTCGGGACTGGCCCGCGCCGGGGCCTCGGTCGTCGTCGCGAGCCGCGACCAGGGGCGCTGCGAGGAGGCCGCGGCCGCGATCGCGCGGGAGTCGGGCCGCCCGACCTTCGCCCACGCCTGCCACATGGGGGACTGGGACGCGCTGCCGCGCCTCGTCGACGCGACGGTCGAGCGCTTCGGCCGCATCGACGTGCTCGTCAACAACGCCGGCATCCACCCGGCGCCCGTCGCCGTCATGGATCTCTCGAGCGAGTACTTCGACAAGCTCTACCACGTGAACCTGAAGGGCCCCGTCCGACTCGCGGCCCTCGTCGCGAAGCAGATGCAGAAGCAGGGGCCCGGCGGCCGGATCGTCAACGTCGCCACCGTCGGCGCCTACGCCGGCGGCCCCGGCGTCGGGACCTACACCGGCCTCAAGGCCGCGCTCATCAACTTCACGAAGACGATGGCCCGCGAGTGGGCGCCGCTCGGGATCCGCGTCAACGCGCTGTGCCCCGGGCCCTTCGACTCGGAGATGATGCGCGGGACGGTGAAGCTCGATCCGCGCTTCCCGGAGCGCTCGGCGATGGCGACGATGCAGCAGCGGGTCGCCGACTGCGACGAGGTGATCGGCGCGGTCCTCTACCTCGCCTCGAAGGCGTCCTCGTTCGTGACGGGCGAGGACCACGTCGTCGCGGGCGGCATGCTGCGCTGCTAGGCGATCCGCGGGCTCGACCGACGGCTTGGCGTGCACGGCGTGCGTGGCGCGCCCGATCCCCACGGCGCTCGCGGCGGACGCGGGGCGCCTCCGCCGCGCGTCAGCGCCACTCTCCGCTCGGCACGATGCCCGGATGCGACTCGGCCGGCGCGACCGCCGGCGGCAGCTGCGTCTTCCCATCGAGGGAATGGACCGTGAAGCCCATCGCCGCCGGGAAGTGCATGCTGTGGGTGACGAGGCCGGTCCGCTCGGCAGCCGGCAGGTAGGCGAGCTGCAGCGCGCTCTCGGCCAGGTACTCGACGCGCTCGGTCGGGTAGTCGCTCGGGATGTAGCGGCTCGCCCCGGGCGTCGCGATCGCCGTCGACGGCGCGATCACGTTGACCGCGACGTTGCTCGCGAGACACTCCGCCGCGAGCCCCTGCGTGAAGCGGTTGAGGGCGGCCTTGACCGCCGCGTAGAGCGTCGAGCCTCCGTTCGCGTCGAACCAGCCGTAGGGCGGGATCGGCGGCTGGGCGGTCACCGAGCCGACGTTCACGATCCAGCCCGCCCCCCGCGCCTTCATGAGCGGGATCGCCGCGCGCGAGAGCACGAAGGGCGCGCGCAGGTAGTGGTCCATCGTCCGGTCCCAGGTCGCGTCGCTCATCTCGGCGATCGTCGCGTACTCCGCATAGCCCGCGTTGTTGACCAGGACGTCGATCCCGCCGGCGAGAGCCGCGGCGCGGGGGACGAGCGCCTCGCGGTCGGCCGCCTGCTCGAGATCCGCGGCGAGGGCGAAGGCCTTCCCGCCCGCGCGCTCGATCAGGTCCACCGTCTCCCGCAGCGTCCCCGGCTCCGCCTTCGCCGCATCGAGGCTCCGCGCCGTCACGACCACCGTCGCCCCCGCCGCCGCGAAGCGCTGGGCGATGGCGCGGCCGATCCCCCGGCTCGCGCCGGTCACGAGGGCGATCTTCCCGTCGAGGCGGGGGGCGTTCGTCTGGGGCATGGCGTTCCTCCTGGGCCGGCCGGGGGCGTCGGGACCGGCGGCGCGTCGAGAGCGGGAAATCGCGATTGAATCGCGCGGCGAGGTGAGTGTACACTCACTTCCATCCCCCATGGCAACCCGACGCCTCAAGCACGCCGACCGCCGCAGCTCGATCCTCGAGGCCGCCACCGCCGCCTTCGCGGCGAAGGGCTTCGAAGGCGCCCGGACCCTCGAGATCGCCGAGGCGGCCGGGGTCTCCGAGGCGCTCGTCTTCCGCCACTTCCCGTCGAAGCAGGCCCTCTACGACGCGGTGCTCGAGCGGTTGACCGAGGAGCAGGACCGCAACATCGCGACGCTCCATCTGCCCGAGGCCTCGACGCGCGGGCTGGTCGAGTGTCTCTGGCGCTATTTCGAGGCCTGCGTCTACAACCCGCCGACGTCGCGGGCCTCGGTGGGCCAGCGGATCCTGCTGCTCTCGCTCGCGGGCGACGGGCGCCACGCCGGCCTGCTCTACGCGCGGGCCCAGGCGATCGGCGCCGAAGCCTTCGCCGAAGCCCTCGAGGCCGCCCGGCGCGAAGGCAACCTCGAGGCCGCCGGGATCGCCCCGCGCAACGCCTGGAACTTCATCGAGCACGTCGGCTCGATGATCACCGCCGGCCGCCTCTCCGGCGCGCCGGTGATCCCGTACGCCGGATCGAAGGCGGCGCTGCTGCGCGAGGCCGTGCTCTTCTGCGGCCGCGGTCTCGGCCTCAAGGAGGCCGCCCTGCTGGCCTCCGCCCCGCCCCGAGGACGCCGCGCGACCACGCGCACAGACTGGAGCTGAGCATGTCCGGAGTCCCGAATCCGACCGCCCGGGCGCCGAAGCCCGTCGACCCGATCGCCCTCGAGCGCGCCCTCGCCGAGGCGAATCTCGAGACCCTGCTGATGGTCCATACCCATTGGACCCACGACGAGGCCTTCCTCGAGCGCTTCGCGCCCCACATCAAGCCGCTCTACGGGCCCGTCCCGTCCGACGTCCCCGAGTCCCTCGCCGCCGAGCTGCGGGAGCGGCTGACGAAGCTCTTCGCCGCGGGGATCCCGACCGAGGTCCCGCCGCTGCCGCGCCCGCTCATGCAGAAGATGATGTCGATCGGCGCGGGCGAGCCGGTCGACGACGAGTTCATCCCCCTGCTCCTCGACCAGATGGCCTTCGAGCAGGCTCCGCCGCGGCGCGATCGGCCGGGCCGCGTGCCGCCGCCCGCGGACTTCCACGTCGTCGTGATCGGCGCCGGGCTCTCCGGGATCTGTGCCGGCGTGAAGCTCGGCGAGGCGGGCTACGCCTACACGATCTTCGAGAAGAACGAGAATGCCGGCGGGACCTGGTGGGAGAACGTCTATCCGGGCGTGGGCGTCGACACGCCGAGCCACTTCTACTCCTTCTCCTTCGCGCAGAGCCCCGACTGGAACCAGTACCACCCCCGCGGCGCCGACATGCGCGCCTACTTCCTCGGCGTCGTCGACCGCTTCGGGCTGCGCGATCGGATCGAGTTCGAGACCCGCGTGCTCGGCTGCGAGTGGGACGAGGCGAAGCAGCGCTGGCGGGTCGAGGTGAAGCGGCGGGACGAGCCGTCGCGCATCGTCGAGGCCGACGCGGTCCTGAACGCCCACGGCATCGTGAACCGCCCCTCGATCCCGAAGATCCCGGGCCTCGAGACGTTCCAGGGCGTCGTGATGCACACGACGCGCTGGAATCCCGACGTCGACCTCGAAGGCAAGCGGATCGCCCAGATCGGGACCGGCGCCTCGGGCGCCCAGCTCGCCGTCGCGATCGCGCCGAAGGCCGAAAAGCTCACGATCTTCCAGCGCTCGCGCCATTGGCTGCTCAACAACCCGAGCGCCGGCCAGCCCGTCTCCGACGGCGTCAAGTGGGCGCTGCGCAACATCCCGAAGTACGCGGAGTGGTACCGCTTCCGTGCCTACTGGTTCGCCGCCGACGGGCTCTTCCCGAACGTGCTGCGCGACCCCGCCTGGCCCCATCAGGACCGCTCGGTCTCGGCCCACAACGACGCGATGCGCGAGTACACCCTCGCCTACTACCGCGAGAAGCTGGCCGACCGCCCCGATCTCCTCGAGAAGGTCGTCCCCGACATCCCGATCTTCTCGAAGCGGATCGTGATGGACACCGGCTACCTCGACACCCTGAAGCGACCGAACGTCGAGCTCGAGACCGACCCGATCGAGCGCGTCACGGCGAACGCCATCGTGACCCGGAGCGGCCGGGAGATCCCCGTCGACGTGATCGCCCTGGCGACGGGCTTCGAGGTCGCGAAGATGCTGGGGTCGCTGCGCGTGATCGGTCGGGGCGGCCGCGACCTCGGCGCCGAGTGGGGGGACGAGGAGGCGCGGGCCTACCTCGGGATCCAGGTCCCGGGCTATCCCAACTTCTTCATGACGGGCGGACCGAACTCGGCGCCGAACCACGCCGCCGGCCAGAACATCGTGTCCGAGCGCCAGGTCCACTACATGATCGAGTGTCTCGACTACGCCCGCGCCCGGGGCAAGAAGACGATCGAGCCGACCCAGGCGGCCTACGAGACCTTCAATCGTCAGCTCGACGAGCGGATGCCCCGGATGATCTGGTCCCATCCGAAGGCGACGAGCTACTACCGCAACAGCAAGGGCCGCATCTACCTGTCCTGGCCCTATCGTCTCGTCGACTACTTCACCGTCACCGAGCGCCCGAACCCGGACCACGTCCAGCTCGGCTGATTCCGAGAAGGAGCCCCCGATGCCCCTCGATCCCCAGGTCGAAGCCCTGCTCCAGCCCGCGCCGGAAGGCTTCGAGATGACGAGCCTGCCCGTCGACGTGCTGCGCAAGTACGTGCGCGAGTCGTCGACGGCCTACCCGAAGCTCGCCGTGCCCCTCGCGAGCGTCGTCGACCGGACGATCGCGGGGCCTGGCGGCGCGCTCCCGATCCGGATCTACACGCCCACCGGCGCGGGCCCCTTCCCGATCGTCGTCTACTTCCACGGCGGGGGCTGGGTCGTCGGCGACCTCGATACCCAGGACATGATCTGCCGGGCGCTCGGCCACGGCGCGAAGTCGATCGTCGTCTCCGTCGACTATCGCCTCGCTCCGGAGAACCGCTTCCCCGCCGCCGTCGAGGACGCCTGGGCGGCCACCGTCTGGGCCGCGGCGAACGCCGGCGCGCTCGGCGGCGACGCGGCCCGCCTCGCCGTCGCCGGGGACAGCGCCGGCGCGAACCTCTCGGCGGCGGTCGCCCTGCGTGCCCGCGACGAGCAGGGCCCGCGGCTGCGGGCGCAGATCCTGATCTACGGCTCCTGCAACTACCCGTCGACGCGGACGCCCTCGTGCGAGCAGTTCGCGAGCGGCCCGATCATCACGGAGGCCGCCATCGACTGGTTCTGGAAGCAGTTCCTCGCCGATCCCTCGGTCGACCAGCATCATCCCTGGGCCTCGCCGGCCCGCGCGGCGAGCCACCGCGGCCTCGCCCCGGCCTTCGTCGCGACCGCGGAGATGGATCCGTCCCGGGACGACGGCGAGCGCTACGGCGAGACCCTGGCGCGCGCCGGGGTGCCGACCGAGAGCCGGCGTTATGTGGGCATGCCCCACGGCTTCGTCTCCTGGGTCGGTCTCGTCGACCAGGCCCAGCGCTGCATCGACGACGCCTGCGCGTTCCTCGCGCGGCACGCCGGCTGAGCGCCGGTCCGGCGTCCGCCGGCGAGCCGCGATCGAAGCGCCGGAGAGAGTCCGAATCGAAACGGCCGAGCAGGCCACGAGGAGCAACGACATGAGCAGGGCAACCGACATCTTCCGGGGCGGCGTCGCCGTCGTGACCGGCGCAGGCAGCGGCATCGGCGAAGGGCTCGCGCGGACCGCGGCCGAGCTCGGCATGCAGGTCGCGCTGGCGGACGTGAACGTCGAGCGCATGGAGCGGGTCGCCGCGGAGATCCGGGCGACGGGCGCGACCGCGATCACGATCCCGACGGACGTCGCCGATCCGGCGGCCCTCGATCGGCTCGCTGCGACGGTGCACGAGCAGCTCGGCGACGTCCGGCTGCTCATGAACAACGCCGGCATCGAGATCCTGGGGCTGACCTGGGAGCTGCCGACGGACGTCTGGGAGCGGGCGATCCGGATCAACGTGCTCGGCGTGATCCACGGCGTGCGCGCCTTCGTACCGCGCATGCTCGCCGCGGGCCAGCCCGCCTTCATCGGCAACCTCTCGTCGATCGGCGGCCTCAGCATGATGGCGGTCCAGACGCCCTACATCCTTTCGAAGCACGCGGTGCTCTCGTTCAGCGAGTGCCTGCGCATGGAGATGGACCTCGTCGGCGCGCCGATCTCGGTCTCCGCCGTGCTCCCCGGCCCGATCGCGACCCGCATCTTCACCGACGCCGCGACGCCGAAGGACTCGTCGAAGATCGAGTTCCACCGCAAGATGATGCAGGACATGACCCACGGCCCCGGCAGCCTGACCGGCAAGCAGGCCGCCGAGCGCATCCTCGCCGGCATCGCGGAGAAGCAGTTCTTCGTCTCGACCCATCCCGAGATCACCGCCCAGATGGCGAAGCAGCGCGCCGAGCATCTCGCGACGCTCTCGACGCCGACACTCGGCGAGGAAGCCAAACGCATGCTGCTCGGCTGAGCGCCGCGCCCGGCCTGTCTCACCGCGAATCCGAGCCCGGGAAGCCCGTCCCGGCCCGCCCCCGAAGCCGAGGAGGATCGACATGACCGCGATCATCGACATCGACGCCCACTTCGAGCCCGGCAGCGACTGGCTCGCGCCCTACCCCGACCTCGCGAAGCGGCTGCCGCCGCCCGATCCCGCCTTCCTCGCCGTCGACGCGATCGTGGGCGACCTGCTGCGGGGCGTGCCCGCGGACCGGCGGCCCCCGATGAGCGAGCTCGTCCCGCCGGGCGCGGCGATCCTGTTCGGCAAGGAGAAGGCGGAGGAGAAGGAGCGCCGCGCCGAGTTCGAAGGCAAGCACCAGCACCAGGTCGCGGACGCCGCCGGGCGCGTGAAGTGGCTCGACGAGCAGGGCATCGCGCAGCAGCACGTGATCTGCCTCGCCGGGGTCGCCTACAACGTGAAGATCGAGGATCCGGCGCTCCGGCGGGAGGTGATCCGGACCAGCAACGAGTGGCTCGCGACGACCTGCGCGGCGGGGAACGGACGGCTCAAGCCGGTGACGGCGCTCGAGTACGGCGACCTCGACTTCGTCGTCGCCGAGCTGACGCGCATGCGCGCGCAGGGGAGCCGGATCTTCCTGATCCCGGCCTATCCCGTGAACGGTGTCCCGCCGAGCCATCCGTCGTGGGATCGCGTCTGGGCGGCCGCCGTCGATCTCGGCATGATGCCGATGCTCCACACGGGCTTCGAGCGCATGCACTTCGACCCGGGCTGGGCGAATCAGGGCGGCGACACGACGCTGCTGCGCATGATCTCGAGCGCCCACCGCCACGTGGCGCCGACGACGCTCATCAACGCGATGATCTACTCGGGCGTCTTCGAGCGCTTCCCGAAGCTGACGCTGCTGCTCGCCGAGGTCGGGACGGGCTGGCTCCCGTTCCTCTACCGCGAGATCGACGATCGCGTCTCGCCGGTCGCCGAGCTCTTCCTCGGCCGCTCGAGCCTGCGCGCCCGGCCGAGCGAGTACCTCGCGCGCAACGTGAAGGCGACGCCGCTCTCGGGCGGCAACGACTCGCCCCTCACGAAGATCATGGAGGAGCTACCGCCGGAAATGCTCGTCTTCTCGTCGGACTTCCCCCATTTCGAGGGCTTCACCCAGCCGATCGACCACTACCGCAGGACGCTCGCTGGGCTGCCTGCGGCCCACGTCGAGAGCTTCCTGGGCGGCACGATCGACCGCGCCTTCGCGCGCATGGGCGACGGGCTGCTCTGAGGGCCCGAGTGGGCGGGCGTCGGAAAATCCGCCCGAAGACCGTATAGTGGGGAGCTGGGGGGCTTGAGGAGTCGAACGAATGGCGTTTCGGCGCGCGCAGGGCCCCGAGCCCCGGCGAACCCGGTCCGGTGGGCTTCCGACTCTCGGGCCGCGTCCGCTCCGCGCCGCCGTCCGAGCCGCCGCGGGGATCGCCGCGCTCCTGCTCGCGGGGCCGGCGGTCGCGCAGGTCAACGTCCCCTTCTCCCAGACGAACGTCCCCCTCGGCTCCCTCGCGAGCCAGGTCAGCTACACGGTCGCGCTCTCGTCGCTCCCGGAGCGGCCGACGCTGATCGCCGAGGTGCTCCCCGACGCGGGTCATCCCGACATGACCCTCGAGGTCGCGATCTCGGGCTGCACCCTCTCGAATCCGCTCGGCTCCTGCTCCACGCGCCCTCCGGCCACGGGCACCGGCCGGGTGACGACGCGCTGGGACGTCTATCGCTGCATCCTCGGGCAGAGCTATCCGGTCCCGCAGTACGTCGGCAAGACCTGCAACGTGAGCGTGCGCGCGACGAGCTTCGGGAGCAACGGCGGACCCGCGGCCTTCGACCTCGCGATCCGCGGCGAGACGGTGGTCCCGACCGGAACCGCGACGAGCTCGATCTCGACGAGCGTGCAGTCGATCTCGATCCCTCCGACGAAGGACACGACGATCTACAAGGCGAGCCCGACCTCGAGCAATGGCCTCGGGCAATCGCTCTGGGTCTCGCGTCCTTCGACCTCGGTCGAGCTGCGTACGCTGATCGCCTTCGACGTGGTCTCGGCGATCCCCGCCGGCGCGACGATCGTCGACGCCCGCCTCGAGCTGGCCGTGCAGACGGGGACCATCCAGAACACGCTCGTCGATCTGTATGCCCTGCTCCGCAATCCGTCGGTTCCCTGGGCCGAAGGCTCCGCCGACGCGACGGGGGACGAGTCCGTCCCGACGCCCCCGGTCGACAACGCCGCGACCTGGAGCCACCGCAGCTGGTCGAGCTCGACTCCACTCGGACCGTGGACGAAGCCCGGCGGCGACGTCGATGGGAAGCGACTCGTGCAGGCTCCAGCGCCGACGAGCGGGACGCTCGTCCTCTCGTCGCCCGAGCTCGTCGCCCACGTCGCCGCCCTCTCCGCCGGAACCAGCGTCGCGGACGGATTCCTGCTCACGACGCTCGAGGGCGGCGCACACTTCGGGAGCGACGAGAACACGGTCCCCGCGAATCGCCCGCGCCTGGTCGTCGACTATTCGACGTCGACGCCCGTGAGCGGCAACCTCGATCCCAACCTCGTCACCTTCGTCAACGAGAACCAGAACTTCCGCTGGATCTACGACCTCGACCAGGACGGCATCCTGATGACCCCGGTCGTCGGGCGCTGCGAGGCCGTGAACAATGGGGCGAACACGGTGCCCTACACCTATCAGTTCCAGGGCAGTCCGAGCTACGTCGGCCTCGATTGCTGCACCTGGCGGATCGACTCCTCGACGGGCATCTCGGGGACGGGCCAGGCCCTCTTCTTCATCAACGTCGACGCCGGCAATCCCGCCAATCAGCCCCCCGACTCGGATACCGACGGGATCAAGAACCTCTGCGACAACTGCCCCGGCGTTCCCAACGGTCCCCTGCTCGGCAGCTGCACCGCGGGCACCAAGATCGGCAAGCTGTGCCGCTCGAACCTGGACTGCCCGAGCGGGGCCTGCAGTCTCGCCCAGGACGACCTGAATCTCGACGGAACCGGGAACGCCTGCGTGCCGGAGCCCGGCCTCGGCGCGTCCCTGCTCTCGGGTCTGCTGGCGTTGGCTGCGCGGGCCACGCGACGCGCGAGGCGAGCGGGGCTGGCGGCGACGCGATCGGATTCGCGAAGATCGAAGCCGGAAACAACCGGCAGGGGAGACGCGTGATGCGCACGATCGTGGTGACGGGATCCGCTTCGGGCATCGGCGCCGCGACCCGCGCGCGGCTGGTCGGTCAGGGCGACCGCGTGATCGGGGTCGACGTCCGCGACGCCGACGTGCAGGCCGATCTCTCGACCGGGAGCGGCCGGCGCGACGCCCTCGCCCGGGTCGAGCGCCTCTGCGACGGGCGCCTCGACGGCATCGTGACCTGCGCCGGGCTGATGGGCCTGCCCTCGCGACCCGGGCGGGTGCTCGCGGAGCTCAACTACTACGGCACGATCGGCTTCCTCGAGGCCGCCCGCCCCTGGCTGGCCCGGGGCACGCAGCCCGCCGCCGTCGCGATCAGCTCGAACTCGACGACGGCGACGCCGGGGCTGCCGGTGGAGCTGACCCGGCTGCTGCTCGACGGCGATCCCGCCGAGGCGATCGCCTACGCCGACAAGGTCGGCGCGCCCGACGCCTATCCCGCGACGAAGCTCGCCGTCGCCCACTGGGTCCGGCGCAACGCGACGAAGCCCGAATGGGCCGGGGCGGGCATCACGCTGAACGCCGTGGCGCCCGGCAAGACGGAGACTGCGATGCTCGCCGAAGGCCGCGCGGACGCGAAATACGGTCCGCTGATCGACGCCTTCCCGATCCCCGTCGGCCGCTCGGCCCGCCCCGAGGAGATCGCGTCGCTGATCGGCTTCCTGCTCTCCCCCGAAGCCCGCTTCGTCTGCGGCTCGGTCTACTTCATCGACGGCGGCACCGACGCCCAGCTGCGCGCGAACGACTTCCCGGCGCCCTTCCCCGCTCCGCGACCGAAGCAGGCCTGAGGCGCGTCGAGCCGATGGCGACGAAGCGACGCGACCCCGGCTCCGACGAATCCGAATGGACCCGGCGCCGCTTCCTCGCCGAGTCGCTGCGCCGCTCGGGCGCCCTCGGCGCCGGCCTCGTGCTCGGCACGAGCTCCCTTGCCCGCGCGACGGGTGCGGGCGACGCACCGGCCTCGGGGACCGCCCCGCCCGGCGCCCCTCCCCGCATCCGACGCCGCCGTCCGCTCGGGCGCACCGGCATCGAGATCCCCGACATCAGCATGGGGAGCTTCAGCCTCGAGCGCGACGACGACCTCGTCGCCCGCGCCCTCGACCGCGGCATCACCCACTTCGACACCGCCGAGAGCTATGCGGACGGCCGCGCCGAAGAGGTGCTCGGCCGCGCGCTCGCGGGCCACCGCGCCCGCGTCACGATCACGACCAAGTTCAGCGCCGGTCCCGAGCACTCGGCCAAGGACCAGATGGCCGTCCTCGAGCGGAGCCTGCGCCGCCTGCGAACGGACCACGTCGACGTCTACCTGAACCACGCGGTCAACGATCCCGCGCGCCTCGCGAGCCCCGAGTGGCAGGCCTTCGTCGAACGCGCGAAGCGCGAGGGCAAGATCCGCGCGGCCGGCCTGTCCGGCCACGCCGGGCGCCTCGCCGAGTGTCTCCGCTTCGGGCTCGACGCGGGGCTGCTCGACGCGATCCTCGTCGCCTACAACTACGCACAGCAGCCCTCCTACCGCGAGAACGTGCAGAAGTATCTCTCCGGGCTCTCGAGCGGCTTCGACTTCGTGGCGCCCCAGCCGGAGCTGCCGGGGCTGCTCGCCCGGGCGCACGCGGCGGGCGTCGGTGTGATGGTCATGAAGACCCTGCGCGGCGCGCGCCTGAACGACATGCGCCCCTTCGAGAAGTCCGGTCGCACCTTCGCCCAGGCTGCCTTCCGCTGGGTCCTCTCCGATCCCGCGATCGACGGCCTCGTCGTGTCGATGACGACGCCGGAGATGATCGACGAGTACGTCGTGGCCTCGGGCGGCGGGCCCCCGGATGCCGACGATCTCGCCCTGCTCGCCCGCTACGAGGCGCGCCACGCGGCGACGACCTGCTCGATCGGCTGCGGCGATTGCGCCGGCGCCTGCCCCGCCGGCGTCCCGATCGCCGACGTGATGCGCATGCGGATGTACGCGGGCGACTACGGTCTCCCCGAGGTCGCCGCCCGCGAGTATGCGCGCCTGCCGGTCGACGCCACCGCATGTCTCGCCTGCAGCGGGGCCCCGTGCGCGGGGGCCTGCCCGATCGGCCTTCCGATCGCCGACTGGAACCGCGACACCCACCGGCGCCTCGTCTGAGCGCGGGGTCCGCCACGGACCCCAGGCTCAAACGCCCGACGCCCGCTTCGACCCGGAGGATCCCGTGACGAATCCGACCCGTCCCCTCGCGATCGCACTCCTCTCGTCCTCGATCCTCTCGGCCGCGCTGCTCGCGTCCGCAGCCGAGCCGAGCCCCCCGGCCCACGCGCGCGCCCAGGTCCGCACCGGCGACGCCGCCCCCGCGCACGCCGCTCCCGCGAACGCCGAATGGATCGCGTTCTGCGAGCGCCTGAAGTCGGTCGGCGGCGAGATCCTGCGCGAGGACCTGCCCGCGTCCGCGCTCGATCGCGCCGAGGGTCAGCGCTATCTGCTGCAGCGCCTCGCGGCGACGATCGACGAGGCCCTCGACGCCGAGTCGGGCCCGCCCGTCGTCTCGCTCTACTCCCACAAGCTGCGCAAGTACGGCATGGACAGCGCCGACGCGAAGTACATGACGGTCCGCGTCGACGGCCAGGGGACCTATCGTCTCTCCGGCCGGCTCGGCACCGCCCACCACGTCGCCTTCCAGCTGACGACGAGCCGCAAAGGCTGGCAATCCTTCGAGTCGTTGAGCCGCGACGAGCTCGGCGCCGACGCGTCGGGCGACTTCGAGGTCCTGATCAGCCCCGAGCGGCCCGCGACCTGGAAGAAGGCCTGGCTCCGCCTCGATCCGCGCTCGACGGAGCTGCTTCTGCGCGAGTACTTCTACGACTGGGAGAAGGAGCGCCCCTCGGACTTCGCGATCGAGCGCCTCGACCGGCCGGGCGACGCGCTCCCCGTCGACGCCGCCGTCACGACGGCGCTCTTCGACGCGATCGCGGACCAGTTCGCGGCGACGGTGCCCAAATGGTTCGGGCCCGCGCAGGACGACCGGCGCAACCGCGTCAACCAGCTGGGCCCGCCGGCGAAGTCGGCCTCGGAGGGCCTGCGCGAGAACGCCTACGGCAGCGGCTGGTTCCGCCTCGAGCCGGGCCAGGCGCTCCTGATCGAGCTCGACGAGCCGCGTGCGCATCTCTGGAGCTTCGAGCTCGGGAGCTTCTGGTGGCAGTCGCTCGACTACGTGAACCACGCGTCGAGCCTGAACGGCTTCCAGGCCGTGAAGAGCCAGGATGGGCGCTATCGCCTCGTCGTCGCCCTCGAGGATCCCGGGGTGCCCAACTGGCTCGATCCGGGCGGCCACCGCGAAGGCACGATCATCTATCGCTATCAGCTCGAGGAGGGCGCGAACACCGCGCCGACCGCCCGGCTCGTCCCCCTCGCGAAGCTGCGCGAGCTGCTCCCGGCGGACACGCAGAAGGTCGACGGCGCGGCGCGTGCCGCCGAGCTCGCCCTGCGCCGACGCCACGCGGCGCGGCGCTGGGCGCCCTGAGCGCGGTCGCCGCTCAGGCGCGCAGGCGAAGCCGAACGGAGGGGTGGGAGCGGGCCCAGCGCGAGGGAATCCAGCTCGTGGGCTCGGCGAGCTGGTAGTCGGGATGACGCGCGAGCAGCTCCTCGAAGGCGATCCGGCCCTCCATGCGCGCGAGGGAGGCGCCCATGCAGAAATGGGCGCCCTGTCCGAGTGCGAGGTGGTGCTTGTTCGCGCGGTCGGGATCGAATCGTTCGGGCTCCGGAAAGGCCCGCTCATCGAGATTCGCCGCGCCGAAGGAGACGACGAGCCGGCTCTCCGCCGGGATCGTCACGCCGTGGAGCCGGACTTCCCGCACCGGCCTGCGCGCGAGCATCTGGGTCGGGGACTCGAGGCGAAGCATCTCCTCGATCGCGTCGGGGATCGCTCCGGGATCGTCGACGAGCCGACGCCGCACGTCGGGGTTCTCGGCCAGCAGGACCGCACCGTTCCCGATCAGGTTCATCGTCGTGTCGTTGCCCCCGACGACCATCAGGAAGCAGAACCCGAGGAGCGCCTCCTCCGAGAGACCCCGACCATCGATCTCGGCATCGAGGAGCGCGCTCATGAGATCGTCGCGCCGCTCGGCCCGCCGCGCGCGGAGGAGATCGGCGAACTCGCGATCGATCGCGCGCGCGGCTTTGGCGACCGAATGACCCTGGGGCCCCGACTCGATCATGCTCTCCGTGTAGGCGAGAAAGGCCGCGCGTCGCTCCTCGGGGATCCCGATCAGCTCGCCGATCACGAGGCTCGGAAGCTGGGCAGCGAACTGGTGCATGAGCTCGCATTCCGGCGCGTCCCCGATCCCGTCGAGCAGCCGGCGGGCGATCGCGCGTACCCTCGGCTCGAGCTCGGCCACGCGCCTCGGCGTGAAGGCCCGGGACACGAGGTTGCGCAGGCGCGTGTGGGCCTCGCCGTCCATGTAGATCATCATCGGCTGGAGAGCCCGCGCCTCCTCGATCCCCGCGGACGAGAAGGTCTCCGCGTCGCGCAGGACCGACAGGACGTCGTCGTAGCGCGTGACCAGGTAGAAGTCGTGGACCGGATGGTGGTACACGGGGAACTCGTCGCGCAGCCGCCTGTAGGTCGAAGCGCGCTCCGCCTGGAACTCCGGCGAATGGGGGTCGAATGCAAATCCCATTGCGTCGACGGCCTTCCCTCGCTCGGGTCCCATGGTCATGCAGCGTGCTCTTCGAGACGGGATCGCGCGCGCCGGAGGGTCGGTCGCGCGGGCTCTCGTCGCCGCCTGCTTCGACGATACCATGCATCGGGATCGTGCGGCGATGGACGGGGAGGAGAATTCGGCGTGACGCGAGATCATGGTTGGTTCGGAGGGGTTCTGGCGGCGATCCTCGCCCTCGTCCTCGGTTGCAGTCCCGATTCGAGCACCGACGATCGGTCGTCGAACGCGCCGACGGGCGAGGCCGGCTCGAAGACGGTGGCGACCGGCGGTGCGGCCGAATCGCCGACGATGCTCGAAATGCTCGACGAGCTCCCGCCGCTCCCGACCCACTGGATCGCCGACCCGCCCGTCGCCGCCGACGCCCCGCCCGTCGACGACGCGATGCTGCGCGATCCCTTCGCGGACCGCGCGCGCTGGCTCCATTATGCGGGCGACTGGCGCGGTCATCGCCACAGCCCGATCACGAGCCTGAGCCGCCAGAACGTCCGGAAGCTCCAGGTCGCGTGGGCGATGCCGACCGGGACGCAGCAGCAGTTCGAGGTCTCGCCGATCGTGTACGGCGGCGTGATGTACGTGAGCACGTCGTACGATCGCGTGCTCGCCCTCGACGTCCGCAGCGGCCGGATCCTCTGGCGCTACGACCACCCTCTGCCGGCCGACATGAAGCCCTGCTGCGGCCCGGTCAATCGCGGCGTCTCGATCGCCGGCGACGCGATCCTGCTGGCGACCCTCGACGCGCGGCTCGTCGCCCTCGACCGACGCAGCGGCGCGATCCTCTGGAACAGCGAGATCTTCCCCTACGCGAAAGGCTACAGCGCGACCTCCGCGCCGCTGGTCTTCTCGAACGCCTCCGGCACGAAGGCCGTCATCGGCGTCGCCGGCGGCGAGTACGGCATCCGGGGCTTCTTCGACGCCTACGACGTCGCGACGGGCCAGCGCCTCTGGCGCCACTTCACGGTGCCGGCGGCCGGCGAGCCGGGCGTCGAGACCTGGGCGGGGAAGTCGTACGAGACGGGCGGTGCCCCGGCCTGGACGCAGGGCGCCTACGACGCCGAGACCGACACGCTCTTCTGGACGACGGGCAATCCGTCGCCCGACTTCAATGGCGACGAGCGCGCCGGCGACAACCTGTACTCGAACTCGCTGCTCGCGGTCGACGCCAGCACGGGGGCGCGCAAGTGGCATTTCCAGTTCACGCCCCACGACGTCTGGGACTACGACGGCAACACCCAGATCTACCTCGTCGAGGTCGAGACGGCGGGCGAGAAGATCCCCGCGATCGCCCAGGCCAATCGCAATGGCTACTTCTACCTCGTCGATCGCCGCACCGGAAAGTTCCTGCGCGCGACGCAGTACGTCGAGCAGATGAACTGGGCGACGATCGGGGCCGACGGCCGGCCGATCGTGAACGCCGGCGTCGCCCCGACCGAGGAGCCCGACCAGCGCGTCTGCCCCGGCAACATGGGCGGCATGAACGGCGCCTGGAGCGGGAGCTTCGATCCGGCGCGGAAGCTCGCCTTCATCCCGACGATCGAGGCGTGCCAGCACTTCGTGAAGGGCATCTCGGTCTACAGCGAGGGCGCGCCCTTCATGGCCGGCACCCCGGACACGATCGACGCCGCCGCCGGCAAGGCCTACGGCCACGTCTCCGCCGTCGACGTGACGACGGGCGAGATCCGCTGGCGCGCGAAGGAGCGTTACCCGCTGATGGCCGGCGCCGTGAGCACCGCCGGCGGCCTCGTCTTCACCGGCAACCTCGAAGGCGAGGCCCTCGCCCTCGACGCCGAGACGGGCGAGGTCCTCTGGCGCTTCCGCATGGGCGGCGGCGTCCGCAGCCAGCCGATCGTCTTCGAGCTCGACGGCCGGCCCTATCTCGCCATCGGCTCCGGCAGCTGGGCGACGACCGACGCCTTCCTCGCCGGTCTCGACCGGATTCCGGAGGGCGGCCACCTCTTCGTGTTCACGCTGCCGGAGTCTTGATCCCATGCAGACGACCCGCGGCAAAGGGCGCCGGACCGGCTCATCCGTCTTCCCCGACCACCCCGGACTCGCCGGCTCCCCGGGAGCCATCGACCCGACCCGCTTCCCTGGCCTCTCGTGCGTCGTCGGGCTCCGCGCCCTCGTCGCCCTCGTCGCCCTCGTCGCGCTCATCGGCGCGAGCGGATGCGGCGAGCCCGAGTCCCCCGCCGCCCGCTTCGCGCGGGACCCCGAGGCGCTCAAGCGCGGCAAGAGCCTCTTCGTCGGGACCTGCGGCGCCTACTGCCACGGCCTCCAGCCCGGCAACCGCGACGCGCCCTATCTCTTCGACTGCGAGTGGAAGCACGGCGGGAGCGACGAGGCGATCTTCCGGACGATCCGGAGCGGTGTGCCGAACACGCGGATGCAGGCGTTCGCCGATCGCATGCCCGAGGGCGACGACGATCTCTGGAAGATCGTCGCCTTCCTCCGCTCGAAGTCGGAGTGCTCCTGAGCGCACGGATCCCGATCGAAGGGTGACTGGGCGGGCGCGCGAGCGCCGATACGACCGCGCCTCAGGCCCAGCCCTTCGAGAGCGGGACGCGGTGGTAGAAGAAGAGCTTGCGGTGGGCGAACTTCCAGACGCCGTCCTCGCGGACGAACGCGTCGTCGTAATAGCCCGCAGCGGTGACCGCTTCGCCGTTCTCGACCATCCGGAGCTCGATGCTGCAGAAGCCCGTCGCCCGGTCGCCCTGGAGCTCGACGACGTGGTTGTGGATGAACGGGATCGGGCGCAGCGAGCCGAAGGAGCTCTTGTAGAGGGCGAGCAGGCGGGCATGACCCTGCTCCCGGGTCGGTCCCGACTCCATGATGCCGTCGCGGGCGAAGAGCGCGGTGACGCGCTCCGCGTCGCCGGCGACGGCGAGCTGGCAGTAGCGCGCGGTGAGCTCGCGGATCGCGTCTCGATCTTCGATGGCGCGGATGCGTTCTTCGAGGGTGGGCATGGGTCTCTCCTGGTTTCTTCGGGGGAGCTCGCGGGCCGACGGGGCGCGCAGCTCAGGGATCGAGCTTGAGCAGGCGCGCGGGATTGTCGCAGGCCATCTCGCGCAGCTGGGCTTCCTTCGCGCCCGCCTGCCAGAGCGCTTCGGCGTAGTCGACGAGGCCGACCGCCGGCCGCGGCAGCTCGTCGGTCCAGCCATAATCCGTCGACAGCACGACCTGGCGCGAGCCGATCGCGTCGATCGCCTTCACGACCTCCGGTGCGCCGGGCCCGTGGCCGGCCATGCAGGTCGCCGCCGCGAGCTCGATGTAGGCACCGAGCTCCGCCAGCTCGACGCATTCGGGGATCGTGAGGTGGGGACCGGCGCCGGAGTTCATGGCGTGGGTCACGACGACGCGGCCGCGGCGGCCGAAGGCCTTCGCGACGGCGAGGTGCTCGGCCTTCGACGTATGGCCGGTCGCGACGATCGCGTCGTACTGCGCCACCAGGGCGAGGATCTCCTCGACCTCGGGCCGCAGCCGCCCCGCCTCGTCGAGCATCACGATCCCCTCGCCCGGGACGTTCAGCATGGCGGCGACGCCGTTCTCGAAGTCCTGCTGGCTCGAGATCGTCGGCAGCCAGACGATCGCCGCCCCATCCCGCAGCGCGATCTCGACCGCGCCGGGGTTCAGCCCGCCGACGCAGAAGTCGCAGCAGATCGAGCCGTAGACCTTCGGGCCGGGCACCGTCTGCGTCACGGCATACGCGAAGTGGGTGGTCGGGAAGTCGTGGGACTTGAGCACGAGGGCCTTGAAGTCGAGGGCCGCGGCGTCCCGCGCGGCGTCGAAGGGATCGACGGCGTGCTTGCGCCCGACGACCGACTCGGGGCCGAAATGACAGTGAAGATCGATGGCACCGCCGAGCACGATCCGTCCCATGAAGCCTCTCCTCGCCGCCCCGGGGCCGGCTCATCGATCCCGCAGCGCGCCCCCGGGCGCGGGCCCGCGAGCAGGAATCCGCACCTCGAAGGCCGCGCCCGAGGCGACCCGCGGATCGAGTCGGACCTCGCCGCCCGAGCGCCGCGCGACCTGCGCGACGAAGGGGAGACCGAGCCCCTGATGATCGCCGCCGCGGGTGGTGAACCCGGGGGCGAAGATGCGGGCCCGGTCCGCCTCCGCAACACCCTGCCCGTCGTCCTCGACGCGCACCAGCACGACGGGCGCCGCGTCCTCCTCGAGCCGCCGCGAGCGCACGCGGACCTCGCCCGAGCCTTCGCCCGATGCGTCGATCGCGTTCGAGAGGAGGTTCAGGATCGCTCGCTCGAGCTCCATCCGGTCGGCCTCGACGGGCGGGAGCTCGGGCTCGAGATCCGTGACGAGCTTGATCCCCGACCCCGCGAGTCCTCGGGCGAGCCCGACCGCCCGCTCGATGACGCCGTTCACGTCGACCGCCTCGAGCTTCCCGCCGCTGCGCGAGGCGCCGCGCATGTAGTCGCGGGTCGCGAGGACCCGCTCGCGGATCTGGCGGAGGGCGAGCTGCAGATCCTCGGGATGCTGCTCCGAGGCGAGCGCGAGCTCCGCGCCGCCGAGGATCCCCCCGAGCAGGTTGTTGACGTCGTGGACGACCTCCCGCGAGAGCGCCGGACTCGCGACCGACGACGAGCCGCCAACGCGCGCCGCGGCGGCCGCGGGGGCCGCCAGCTGCGGATCCGCTCGTCGCGGGCCCTCCGCCCGACCGGCCGTCCGACGCACCGCCCGCCGGCGCGAGAGATGGACCGCCCCCGCGGTCGCGACGACCATGCAGCCGCAGAGCGCGAGCTGCAGTCGGCTCGGCACCTTGAGCGGCGACGACATCGCGATCAGGAACCACGCGATCACGACGAGCTGCGTGGCGATCAGATAGCGCCGATCGGCGATCATGAAGGCCGCGCCGAGGCTCACGAGCGCGAGGTTCGCGAAGGACGAGAGCTCGCCGCTCTTCAGGATGAAGGTCCCGATCAGCGTCGACAGATAGACGCCGACGAGAAAGGCAGCCCGGCTCGCATGCACCGGCGGCCGCCGGAACCACGCGGCGCCGAGAGCCGCGAGACCGAGATGGAGCGCGAAGGCGAGCGGCCGGAAGTGGCCCGTCCCGAGCCAGTACTGGGTCGCCGCCGCCGTCGCCGCGATCAGGCCGGAGAGACAGGCCAACGGGGGCAGCGCGTGGCGCAGCTGCGCTTCGCGCGTCGCGAGCTCGTCGTCCGTCGGAGGCATGAGGCCGGACGCCGGACGCGCGGCTCTCATCCCGCGAGCCTCTTGATGCCGGCCATCGCCGTGTGGTGGGCGAGCAGCCCGCCGTCGACGGAGAGGACCTGGCCCGTGATGAAGGACGAGGCGTCGGAGGCCAGGAAGACGACGGCGGCGGCGATGTCCTCCGGCCGGCCGAGGCGCGGAGTCAGCGTGTTCTCGACGTAGACGTCGACGGCCGCCTTCGGGACGTTGGCCTCGAGGGCCGGCGTCGCGATGACGCCGGGGGCCACGGCGTTGCACCGGATCCCCTGCTTGCCGTACTGGACCGCGACGTTCTGCGTGAGCGACCCGAGCCCGGCCTTCGAGGCGGCGTAGGCGGCGCGCACGACGTCGCCGGTCAGGCCCGAGGCCGAGCTGGTGTTGATGATCGAGCCGCCGCCGCGGCGGATCATGTGCGGGATGGCGTACTTGCAGCCGAGCATCGGCGCCCGCAGGTTGATCCGCATGTTGCGGTCCCAGACTTCGCTCGTGAGGTCGACGATCGCGCCGTCGGCCGCCATCAGCGCCGGATCCGAGTCGGCCGCGTTGTTGTGGAGGACGTCGAGCCCGCCGAAGACGCGGACCGCCGACTCGATCATCTCCCGGATCGCCGCTTCGTCGCCGAGATCGACCTGCTGCGGATGGGCGCGGCCGCCGCGGGCCTCGACCTCGCCCGCGACCCGGCGCGCCCCGTCGGCATTGAGGTCCGCCACGACGACCGAAGCCCCGCACGCCGAGAGGGCGAGGCAGGTCGCGCGGCCGATGCCGGAGGCACCGCCGGTCACGATCGCGACGCGACCAGCGAGGTTGAAGGATTCGGGACCGATCGGGTTCCGGGCATCGGACATGACGGACCTCAGCGGGCAATCCGGATCGGCAGCGTCTCCGGACCGTACTCCTGCAGGTGGTTCACACAGTGCCAGACGTAGCCCGGCGCGAGCTCGATCTTCGTCTTCGCCAGGATGGCGAGCATCTCTTCGAGCACGATGCGACCGATCAGCCGCGTCAGGTGGTTGCCGAGGCAGAGATGGGGGCCGGAGCCGAAGGCGAGGTGCTCGGGCGGATCGATCCGGTCGAGGCGGAACGACTCGGGATCGGGGTAGGCCTCGGGGTCGCGGTTGCCGGCGGTGATGTGGCACATGATGTGCTCGCCCTTGAAGACGGGCGTGCTTCCGATCTGCGAGTCCGCCCGGGCCGTCCGCCAGAGGAACGCGACGGGCGCCTCGTAGCGCAGGGACTCCTCGACGGCGCGCGGGATGTTCGTGGGATCGCGGCGCAGCGCCGCCTCGAACTCGCGGCTCGTGATCAGGCGGTAGAGCAGGTTGCCGACCATGTAGGTCGCGGAGAGCGAGCCGGCCAGCATGTTGACGACGAGCGTCCGCGTGTGGTGGGCGCCGATCGACCAGCCGTCGTCGCCCCGGGAGCGCACCATCGAGGCGAGCAGGTCGTCGAGGGAGCCATCCCGCGCACGCCGCTCGATCTGCTCGTCGATGCAGGCAGCGAGATCGGGGAAGCCCGCGGCGATGCCCTCGCCCTTCTCGGTCTTCCCGGTCGGCGGCCAGGTGCTGTGGAGCAGGTCGTTGCACCAGTCCATCAGCGCGTCGTGCTGCGACTCGGGGAAGCCGAGGACGTCCGCCGAGACCGAGCCCGGGATCGGCGTCGCGAACTCCGCCATCAGGTCGCCCTGCCCCTTCGCGACGATGCCCTCGAGCCGACGCCGGATCGCCCGCCGCGTGAAGGCCTCGGACTCCTGGGCCTTCGCGATCGTGAAGGTCCGATGCAGCACGCGCCGGATCTTCGGATGCAGCGGCGCATCGAGCTCGCCGAGGAAGCTCTCCTCGGGCGGCACGACGATCCCCGGCGCCCGCATGTCGCCGACGGAGGAGAAGCCCTTCGAGTCGCGGAAGACCGCCGTCACGTCGTCGTAGCGGGTCACGAGCACGATGTTCGGCGCCGGCCGGCAGACCGGCTTCTCGCGCCGGATGACCGCCATCCGCGCGAAGTCCTTGGCCCGCGCCGCGTCGTTCGGATCGAAAGCGAATTCCTGGTCCACACCCGGTCGATCGGCCATCTCGTCTTCCTCAGCCCTTCTCGGTCCTTCTTGTCAGCTCTTCCGATTGCCGGCCGCGAGCCGCCCGAAGCGCAGCGGCAGATGGGGCACGCCGCGGGTCGGGACCAGCTGGTTGCGCACGATCCCCTTCTCGTCGATCTCGTAGTCCGGCGCGATCGAGAGCAGCGTCTCGAGGGCGATGCGCGTCTCGAGCCGGGCGACCGCGTTGCCGAGGCAGAAGTGGATGCCGTGGCCAAAGGTCCAGTGGTTCTTGAACGAGCGCTCGAGGTCGAGGACGTCGGGATTCGGGAAGACCGTCTCGTCGTGGTTCGCCGAGCCGTAGAGCAGCAGGATCTGGTCGCCGCTCGGGATCGTGACCCCGCCGACCTCGACGTCGCGGGTCGTGACCCGGGCGAGCCCCTGGACCGGCGAGACGAAGCGCAGGATCTCCTCGATCGCCTGCGGCCATCGGCCGGGATCGCGCACAAGCTTGCGCCGCTCCTCCGGGTACCGCGCCAGCGCGATGATCCCGTTCGCGATCATGTTCATCGTCGTGTTCTGCGACGCGTCGTGGAGCAGTGAGCAGAAGCCGCCGATCTCCTCGTCGGTGAGCTCCTTGCCCTCGCTCTGGTTGTGGAGGATCTGCGAGATCAGGTCGTCCGAGCGATGGGCCCGGCGCTCGGCGACGAGCTCCGTCCAGTAGCGACCCATCTCGGCGTAGGCCGCGAGCGCCGCGGGGCTCGTGAAGTCGTCGCTGCCGAGGGTCGCGAAGTTCCACTTGAGGAACTGATCGCGATCGGCGAGCGGGAGGTCGAGCAGCTCGCACATCGTCATCATCGGGATCTGGTGGGTGTACTCGGGCGCGGCGTCGCAGTTGCCCCGCTCCGCGAGCGGGGCGAGCAGCGCCTTCGCCGTCGCGCGGATGTGGGGCTCGAGGCGGGCGACCCGGCCGGGGGTCAGCACGCGGGCCAGGATCGCGCGCAGCTCGTCGTGGCGCGGCGGATCCATGTTGAACATGTTGGGCGGGATCAGGGAGCTGTCGGTGTCGATCAGCGTCCCTTTCGCCGAGGAGAAGGTCCGCCAGTCGAGCAGCGCCGCGTCGACGTCCTGTGCGCGGGAGAGCATCCAGTAGTGCGGCCAGACCCGGCCTTCTCGGGTCGCGTGGCGATAGGCCGGCGCGTGGTCGCGCAGCTGCTTGTAGAAGGGATACGGATCCTCGAAGGAGCGCGGGTCGAAGGGATCGAAATCGAATCCGTCGGGCAGTCCACTCATCACTCTTCCTCAACTCGGCGCCGTCTGAGCCCCGCGCCGCCGCGCTCGGAAAGGCGTCCCTACGCCCGCGCCGACGCGACGCCGGCCTCGGCCTTCTCCGGCATCCGCAACAATACGAGAATGGCGGCGGCCACGCAGAGCACGCCGACGAAAATCTGGAAGGCCAGCACGTAGCTCCCGGTCTGATCGCGGATGCGGCCGACGACGGCCAGCCCCGCCAGGGCGCCGGCGGTGATGAAGGGCGCCTGGAAGCCCATCGCCCGGCCGAAGTTCGCGACCCCGAAGATCTGCGCCATCAGGGCGCCCCAGACCGGCAGGATGCCGCCCGCCGCGAGCCCCATCAGCGCCGCGCTCGCCACGAGCACCGGGATCTCGGGCTCGGTCGTCATCACGGCGATCGCCGCCGCCGTCATCCCGATCGCCGCCCAGAGCCCGAGGTTGAGCGGGATCCGGTCGGCGAGCCAGCCGAAGACGAGCTTTCCGACGAGCCCCGCCACCGTCAGCGCGACGATCATGCTCGAGCGGACCATCGAGTCCGCCCCCAGATCGGCGGCGAACTTCGGCACGTTCATCAGCATCGCGTTGTAGGTCCCGAGGAAGAGCGCGAGGCAGATCGAGATCGCCCAGAAAGGCAGCCGGCTCAGGATCTCCCGGGCATCCGCGGGTCGGACGGGCGCCGCCGACGCCGCGGCCGAGCCCGCCTCGACGCCCTCCGGCAGCAGGTCGAGGTCGCGGGGATGGTTGCGGAAGACGAGGAGCAGCAGCGGAAACGCGAAGAGCGCGACGAGCCCCGCCATGACCCGGATCGTCATGCGCCAGCCGATCGTCTCGAAGCCCAGCCCGAAGAGCGGCGCCATCACGATCCCGCCGATCGAGGTCCCGAGGGCCGCGATGCCCATCGCCCGGCCCCGGGAGCGCGTGAACCAGCGGGAGACCGCGGCCTGGCCGACGATCGGCCCGAGCATCGTGTTCGCCATCGAGATCACGCTGCCCATCACGACGGCCCAGGCGATCCAGCTCGGCGCGAACGACAGGGCGAGCAGCCCGGCGACGAGACCCGTGATCCCGATCAGCATCAGCCCGCGCACCGACCAGCGATCGACCAGCGGCCCGACGACCAGGGGGAGGACGAAGCCGAGGGCCGTCATCGCGATCGCGCCGGCGTTCATCTTCTCCATGCCGCAGGCGAATTCCTTCTCGACCTCGACGATCAGGAGCCCGTAGCCGTAGCTCATGAAGCCGACCATGCAGAGCTGGACCGTGAAGACGGTCAGGACGATCCACCACCCATGGAACATGCAGGCCTCCCCTTCCTCGATCCCGACCCGGCAGCCCACCGCCGCCCGCGCCCCGGCCATGGTACCCATCCCGCGGGCGCGCGCTCGCCCGACCCGACGGGGTTCGGATACGCTCGCGCGGCGTGCGGAGGGCCGGCGCGGGGGCCGGCTTGGGGGCAGGACGACGTCGGCACCGGGCCCTGCACGACCGGCGCGCCGAGCGCCGACGATTCCGCTCGCGACGCGAGCAGGAGGAGCTCGAGATGGACCTGACCGGACGATGTTATTGCGGTGCGATCCGCTACCGGACCGTCGGCGACGCGGCGATGCGCGCGCAGTGCCACTGCCGCGAGTGCCAGTACGTCTCGGGCGGGGCGGCGGTGCTGATCATGGGCATGCCGGCCGACGGCTTCCGCTACACGCAGGGCGAGCCGCGGGGCTTCACGCGCAAGGACATCCCGAATCCGGTGACCCGGGAGTTCTGTCCGGAGTGCGGGACGCATCTCGCGACGCGGGTGCCTGGGGTGCCGATCGTGTTCGTGAAGATCGGGACCCTCGACGATCCCGCGGCGTTCGGGGGCCCGCAGGTCGTCCTCTACACGATCGATCAGCAGCCCTGGCATCTGATCCCGGAAGGCGTGCCCGCGTTCCCGAGGACGCCGAGCTAGCGCTCGCGCGGCACCTTGCGCATGCGCGGGCGCGGCGGCACGACGAGCGGATCGACCGGCCCCGCGGCCCGGCGCGCCGCGGCCGCGCCCGTCATGTCGAGGCGGCCGGTCACGATGGCCCCGTCGTGGAGGATGATGCGCGGCGCGCGCACGTCGCCGCGAATGACGCCGCCCGCCTTGACCTCGATCCAGTCCTCGGCCGACACGCTCCCGCGGATCGTGCCCCGGACGCGCACCGAGCGCGCCTCGATCTTCGACTGGACGAAGCCCTCGCTGCCGACCGTCACGCGGACGCGCCGCGCGCGCACGCTGCCCTCGACGTAGCCCTGGATCTCGACGTTCTCGTCCGCCACGAGATCCCCCGCGATCTTGCTCGCGGCGCCGAGCAGGCAGGTCCGCTTGCGCGCGACCTGGCCCAGCGAGAAGTCGACGTCGATGTCGGGATACTGGGGCTGGATGCCCGAGATCGGGGGGACCTCCGCGGCGGCGCGGGCGGTCGCGGCGCTCCCGGGACCGAAGACGCGATCGACGATGCCCGGATGGCTCGCGTCCTGCGTCGCACGCGGCGCACCCTCGGCCCCCATCGCGGCGACGGCCGCGACGATCCCGCGCACGGGCTCGCGACCCGCCTCGCGCACCGTCTCGCGCGCGCCCTGGACCGGTGCTCCGGACTGCTTCTCCCGCGGAATCGTGGCCACCGCTCGCGCTCCCGAACGAGAGGTCGACGGGGCCTGCCTCGGACGGCGCGGCCGCGCTTCCCGTTCGAGACTTGAGTGGTCGCCATCGGGCGGCGATCGCAGGCAAGTCTTCCGCCGCGGGCCACCGCACCGCCCCCCGACCCGCATCTGCCTGCGCGCTGCCGGCCCGGGAGGTCGTTCCGCGCGCGCGACGCACGCCTTCTCCCGCGCCGGCTACGCGCCTTCTCCCTCGGCCGCCGCGCGTCGGCCCGCCGCGGCGGCGCCTCGACCCGCGAGGCCGCGCGTCCGCCCGCGGCAGCCGGGCTTCAGCGCGAGCGGCTGCCTTTCGCGATGTCCGCGAACTTCACGACCTGCGTGTCCCAGGACTCGGGCCAGCCGCCCGAGGCGCCGACGATGCGGCCGAGCATGCCGCCCTGGTCGTGGCCGAGGGTGTTGAGCCAGTTCGGATGGTCGGGCCCCGGATCGCTGTGGGCGATCACGATCCGGACCGAGCCGTCCTTCTCGTAGCGGGCCGAGAATTTGTTGACGCAGACGTCGAAGAAACGGTGGTCGAGCGACTCCATCCAGAAATTCGAGAGCTGGAGGTTCCAGGTCGCGCATTCCGGGAAGAACGGGATGTGGACCAGCAGCGCCTCGTCGGGCGCGAGCTGCCAATGGCTCTGGTAGTAGTGGATCGTCGGATCACCGCCCGCCGCGTAGAGCATCGGCTGATCGTGCGGCGGCAGCCGATTGAGCGTCTTCTCCTGATACATCTTCGTCCACATCAGGCCGAGCTTGATCGTGCTCTCGAGGAAGCCGAGGGCGCCCATCAGCTGGCCCTCGAGCTGGGCCGGGACGAGGTTGTTGTTCGGCCGCTCGGGATTCAGGCACTCGATGCGGAGCTCAGCCCGCTTCTCCTGCTTGCGATTGCCGAAGGTCTGGCGCACGACCATGTTGGTCGAGTTGGGCAGGAGCTTGAGCCAGTTCCCCTTCTGGGGCTTCTGCGAGAGCAGGATCTCGAAGGTCCCGTCGGGCTCGAGGGCGATCTTCGACGAGTCGATCTCGGACTGGCTCGCCATCGCCTCGATCCCGGTTCCGCCCTTCACGCCGATGCTGAACCACTTGACCGTGCCGCGCGTCCCGGTGATCCGGTAGTCGAAGCGGCCGTCGATCATGCAGTTCTCGTAGTAGTTGTCCGGGTTGTCGTTGAGGATCTTCTTGGTGTCGTCGGCGAGACGGAAGAACGCGGGGTACTGGGGGTCCGCGTAGTCGACGACGCGCTCGAGCCCGGCGCGCAGGATGCGGGTCAGGAAGCGGTAGCCCAGGGCCTGGTTCATGACGTCCTTCGGGACGTTCGGCTCCTTCACGAGCTGCCCCGCCGCCTTCAGGCGATCGCAGAAATCCTCCCACAGCTTCCCGTTCAGGATCCGCTCTTCGGCCTGGCGCGCGTCCATGTCGTTCTCCTCTGCTCGTTGGGCGCTCCTACGCTAGCGTGCCGAGGATCGAAGTCATGTCCCGTGGAGATCCTCGATGACCCAAGCCCCCGGCCCGCAGCGCAGTGCCTCGACCCGTCCCCGCCCCCTCTCGAGCGTCGGTCGTTTCGACGCCGAGTGCGACGTCGTCGTCGTCGGATTCGGGGCCGCCGGCGCCTCGGCGGCGATCGAGGCGGCGAACGCCGGCGCGAAGGTCATCCTGGTCGAGGTCGCCTCGGGCAGCGGCGGGACCTCGGCGATGGCCGGCGGCGACATCTACATGGGCGGCAACGGCGGGACCGAGGCCCAGCGCGCGAACGGCTTCCACGACGAGACCGAGGACTTCTTCCGCTACATGATGATGGCGGGCGGTCCCGACGCCGACGAAGAGCGCGTCCGGCTCTACGCCGACGGAGCCCAGGCCCACTTCCAATGGCTGAAGGATCAGGGCGTCCCCTATCGGAACACGTACATCCCGGGCAAGCCCGTCATGCCCGGCACGGGCGACTGCCTGATCCTCTCGGGCAGCGAGTACGCCTGGCCCTTCAAGGAGAGCGCGCGCCCCTGCCCCCGCGGCCATCTGCCGGAGGCGATCGGCGAGACCGGGGGCTTCATGCTCCTCGACAAGCTCGCGAAGCGCGTCCACGCCCTCGGCGTCGACGTGCGCTTCCAGACGCGCGCCCGGGCGCTCGTCGTCGACGAGCGCAACCGCGTCTGCGGGCTCGTCGTCTTCGCCGAAGGCGAGGAGAAGGCGATCCGCGCTCGCAAAGGCGTCATCCTCTGCGCCGGCGGCTTCGCCCTCAACGAGGACATGCTGCGCCAGTACGCGCCGATCCGGCAGCGCCTCGCCAACGACGGGCTCTCCGGCGGCTACGACGACGGCAGCGGCATCCGCCTCGGCATGAGCGTCGGCGGCGCCGCGATCCACATGGACGAGCTCTTCGTGACGCTCCCCTTCTATCCGCCCGAGTCCCACGTGAAGGGCATCCTCGTCAACGACAAGGGCGCGCGCTTCATCAACGAGGACGCCTACGGCGGCCGAGTCGCGCATTTCATCGCGAGCCAGATCGGCGACCGCTTCTTCCTGCTCGTCGACGACGCGA
Source organism: Myxococcota bacterium (assembly GCA_046351135.1). Lineage (GTDB taxonomy): Bacteria > Myxococcota_A > UBA9160 > UBA9160 > UBA4427 > UBA4427. Next base: position 41,816 of record JAXLZA010000005.1, read on the forward strand.
TCTTCCAGCAGCCCTCGCCCTACTCGAAGATCGAGATCGCGGCGGTCGGCTCGACCTGGGAAGAGGTCGAGCGCGAGCTCGGCCTCAGCGAAGGGAGCCTGGTCTCGACCGTCGAAGTCTACAACCGCCACGCCGCAAAGGGCGAGGATCCGCTCTTCCACAAGGACGCGAGCTGGCTCAAGCCCCTCGACCAGCCCCCCTTCGCCGCCCTCGCCTGCCACCTCAAGCAGGCCTACTACCCGTTCTTCACGCTGGGCGGCCTGCGGGTCCGGCCCTCGGGCGAGGTATTGACGATCGACGGCGACGCGATCCCCGGGCTCTACGCCGCCGGGCGGACGGCCTGCGGCCTCCCGCGCTGGGGCAAGGGCTACAGCTCCGGCATGTCCCTCGGCGACTGCACGTTCTTCGGCCGCATGGCGGGCCGCAAGGCGGCGGCGACGCCGGTCGCGGACACCTAGCAGAGCGCCGGACCGAGCTGGATCCGGTCAGACGACCCGGTTGACGGCGGGCTCGCCCCGCTGCCAGGCCGAGATCGCGTCGATCAGGATCCGGCCCATTCCCATGCGCGCTTCGTGGGTCGCGCTCCCGATGTGGGGGACCATGAAGACGTTCGGCAGGTCGTAGTAGTCGGGATGGATGGCGGGCTCGCCCGCGAAGACGTCGAGGCCCGCCGCGTAGACCTGCCCGGACTGGAGCGCGTCGATCAGGGCCCGGTCGACGACGAGATCGCCCCGGGCGATGTTGACGACGATGATCCCGGGCCGCGCCTGCGCGAGGAGCGCCGCGTCGACGACGCCCCGCGTCTCCTCCGTCGCAGGACACGCGAGGACGAGGACGTCGACCGCGCGGACGAGCTCGGCCGGCGTTCCGTGGAACACGGCGCCCTGCGCCTGCTCGGGCGGGAGCGGCTTTCGATTGCAGTAGTGGATCGGCATCCCGAAGGCGCGGGCCCGCGCCGCGATCCGGCGCCCGATGTCGCCCATGCCGAGGATGCCGAGGGTCCGCCCGGAGAGCTGGCGCCCGACGAGCTGCCCGGGCTGCCAGCCGTGCCAGGCGCGCTCCCGCAGCAGCGCGATCGCCTCGGTCCCCCGCCGCGCCGCCCCGAGCATCAGGAAGATCGCGTTCTCGGCCACCGAGTCGGCGAGCACCCCGGGCGTGTTGAACACCGCGAGCCCCCGCGCCCGGGCCGCCGCGAGGTCGATGTGGTCGGTGCCCACCGAGTAGGTCGCGAGCACGCGCACGCTCGGCGGCAGCGCCTCGATCGCGGCGGCGCGCATCGGCACGTCGAGGGAGAACACGACGCCCGTGAAGGCCGACCCCGCGGCCGAGAGCGACGCGAGCTCGACGAGCGGCTCCTTCGTCTCGGCGAAGCGAGTCGGAAAGGCCTCCGAGAAGGCCCGCTCGACGGGCTCGACGAATCGCGACGCCCCGAAGAGCTCGAGCTCGGCCTGCGGGCTCAACTGCGTTCCTCCTCGCTGCGCCCCGGCGCCGCTCGGCGCCTCAGGCGATCCCCTCGGCCCGGACCGGCTCCGTGCGACCTCGGCGGGCGAAGCGCGCGCGCACCCGCTCGAGGCCGAGGTAGAAGACGGGGACGATCAGCAGCGTCAGCATCATCGACGTGAACATGCCCGCCGCGGTCGCGACACCCATCGGCGCGCGCGTCTCCGCGCCCGGACCGATCCCGAACGCCGAGGGCAGCACGCCGAAGATCATCGACAGCGCCGTCATCAGCACCGGCCGCATCCGGATCGGCGCCGCCTTGCGCATCGCCTCCTTCGCCGTCATGCCCTCGGCCTGGAGCTGGTTCGCGTAGTCGACGAGCAGGATCGAGTTCTTGGTCACGAGCCCGATCAGCAGCACGATGCCGATCATGCTGAACAGGTTCAGCGACATGCCGAAGAGCCAGAGCCCGCCGAGCGCGCCCACCATCGAGAAGGGCAGCGCCGCCATCACGATGATCGGCTGGGTGAAGCTCTCGAACTGGGCCGCGAGGACCATGTAGATCACGAGCACCGCGAGAATCATCATGACCATGAACTGCTGGCCGGACTCCTTCATCGCCTCGGCGTCGCCCGTCAGTCGCAACGACATGGTCGACGGCAGGATCTCCTTGGCGACGCGCTGGGCGCGGGCCACGGCGTCACCGAGCGCGATGCCCTCGAGGCTGCCCATGACCTTGACGCTGCGCTGGCGGTCGGTGCGCGTGATCGACGCCGCCGTCGCGCCGCGCTCCACCGTCACGAGGTTGCGCATGTCGACGAGCTCGCCGTTGCGGGCGCGGACCCAGAGATCGCCGATCGCCGAGAGGTCGTCGCGATCGCCCTTCTCCATCCGCATGCGGACGTCGTGGCGCTCCTCGCCCTCGCGGTACGACGCGACGTCGAGCCCGCCGATCATCGCGAGCACCGTGTCCGCCACCGTCTGCGCGTCGACCCCGAGCGCGGCCGCCTTGTCCCGATCGGGGACGACCCGGGCCTCGGGCAGGCCGACGCGGAGGCTCATCTCCATGTCGACCATGCCCCCCTCGGCCTCGAGGCGCTCGATCATCTCGCTCGCGTACTGGTCGAACTCCTCGAGCGAGCCGGAGCCCACGATCTCGACCTCGAACTCGCGGTCCGACGAGCCCATCGGATCCACGACCGAGAACTCCTGCCCGGGGATGTTCATGAGCGCCTTGCGCGCCTCGACCATCAGCTCCTGAGAGGTCCGCTCGCGCTTGTCCGCCGGGTAGAGCCGGGCGTTCAGCATGCCGTCGGTCGGGCCGCCGATGCTGATCGAGGTCGAGCCGATCGCCGCGAAGATCGACGCGACCTCGGGCTGCTCGAGGAACCACTTCTCGTTCTGCGTCAGGATGTCGACGGTGTTCTCGAGAGAGCTGCCGGGGGGAGTCCGGAAGCGAACGGCCACGAAGCCGGAATCCGCCGCGGGGAAGAACTCGGCCTTCAGCCGGCTCCCCGCCAGCACCGCGAGCAGGATCGAAGCGATCGCGATGATCGTCGTCTTCCCGGGGCTCGCGATCGACCAGTCGAGGATCCGCCGATAGCCGTCCTCGAGGGCGCGGAACGCGTTCTCGAGCCAGCCGTACAGACCGCCCTCGCCGCGCTCTTTCGGCGGAGGCATGCGGGCCGCCAGCATCGGCGTGATCGTGAGGGCGACCAGCAGGGAGATCACGACGGCGACGGAGACGGTGACCCCGAACTCGGTCAGGAAGCTCCCCATCTGACCGGTCGCGAAGGCGACGGGCAGGAACACCGCGGCGACCGAGAAGGTCGCGGCGGCAGCGGCGAGGGTGATCTCCCGGGTCCCGGAGCGGGCCGCCTCGAAGGCGGACTTCCCGCCCTCGCGATGGCGCTCGATGTTCTCGAGCACGATGATCGCATCGTCGATCACGACGCCGATCGCGAGCGTGAGGCCGAGCAGGGTCATCGTGTTGAGGGTGTAGTCGAAGAGCCAGATCATCCCGAAGGTCGCGACGATCGACATCGGGATCGCGAGCGAGACGATCAGCGTCGGGCGCGTCCGGCGCATGAAGATGAACACGACGAAGACCGCGAGCAGGCCGCCGAAGACCAGCGAGAAGAGCGTCTCCTCGAAGGACTCGCGGATCAGCTCCGAGTTGTCGATGAAGCCTTCCTTCTCGACGATGTGGATGCCCTCGGGCGCCCGGTCGCGCAGGATGTCCATGCGGCGGTAGAACTCGTCGACGATGGCGACGGTGTTCCCGTCGGACTGCTTCTTGACGGCGATCGCGATGCCGGGCTTGCCGTTCATGTGGGAGGCGCGGCGGACGTCCTCGGCCCCGTCCTCGATGCGCGCGACGTCGCCGAGGCGGATCGGCGCGTCGCCGTCCCAGGAGATGACCATGCGGGAGAGGTCCTCGAGGGAGCGGAACTCGGCCGCCGTCTTGAGGGCCCACTCGACCTCGCGCCCCTCGACGAAGCCGCCGGGGCGCTCGACGTGCTCGCGGCGGATCGCGTCGAGCACGTCGGAGACGGCGAGCTTGCGCGCCCGCAGCGCGTCGGGGTCGATCCAGATGCGGATGTTGCGCTCGACCGCGCCGTACACCTCGGTCCCGGCGGCGCCGGGAATGCTCTCGATCATCGGCTTCATGTGGCGATCGATGTACTCGGTCGCCTCGGTCGCCGGCATCGTCGTCGTGATCGGCGCGAAGATGATCGGGAAGATCGAGAAGTCGGCCTTGCCGAGCACCGGCGGCTCGATCTCCTCGGGCAGCTGGCCCATCGTCATGTTGAGCTTGTCGCGCACGTCCTGGGCGGCGACGTCGAGGTCCTGCTCGAGCTCGAACTCCATCATGACCCGGGCGACGCCGGTCGCCGCCTCCGAGTAGATGTGGCGGACGCCCTCGATCGTGGCGAAGGCCTCCTCGAGCTCGTCGATGACCTCGTCTTCCATCACCGTCGGCGAGGCGCCCTCGAGCTGGATCACGACACCGACGAAGGGGAACGTCATGTCGGGATAGCGGTCGATGCCGAGGCGCGAGAAGCCGAGCACGCCGAAGGTCGCGAGCGCGAGCATCAGCATCCAGGTCAGGACGGGCCGATCGATCGAGACGTCGGACAGGCTCACGACTGCGCTCCGACCGGCTCCCCTGCCGCCGTCTCGACGGCGCTCGACTGCGACTCGCGTACGACGACCACCATTCCGTCGGCGAGGCCGCCGTGGCCCCGGCGGACGACGCGGTCCCCGGCGGAGACGGCGCCGCGGACCTCGATGCGGCCCTGGCTCTGGTGGCCCGTCTCGACCTGCACGCGGCGCACGCGATCGCCCTCGCCCACGAGGAACAGCCAGGCGCTCCCCTCGCGCTGGACGAGCGCCTCCTCGGGCACCATGAGCACGCTCCTGCGCTCGTCGGTGCCGACGTGGATCCGCGCGAAGAGGCCCGGCCGCAGGACGTGCTCCGCGTTGTCGATCTCGGCCTTGACGCGCAGCGTCCGCGTGCCGGGGTCGACGGTCGGTGCGATGAAGGTAACGACGGCGTCGAAGGTCTTGTCCGCGGGGGCGGCGACCGTGACCTCCACGTGCTGACCGAGGGCGACCTGCTGGGACTCGAGCTCCGGCAGGCTGAAGATCACGTCGAGCGGATCCATCGAGACGAGCTCGAAGAGCTCGGTCCCCGCCTGCACGTACTCGCCGAGCTCGACCGAGCGCTTGGCCACGAGCCCCGCGAAGGGCGCCGACACGCTGGCGTCCTTGAGCGCCCGGGTGGCGACGCCGACGGCGGCCTCTTCCGCGCGCACCGACGACTCCGCGAGCAGCAGCGCCGTCTCGGCCTCCTCGAGGCGCTCGACCGACGAGATGTTCTCGCTGCGCAGCTTGCGAACCCGCTCGACCTTGCTCGTCTCCTGGCGGAAGTTCGCGCGGGCCTGGGCGAGGCGCGCCTTCGCCGCCTCGAGATCGAGACGCCGCCGCTCGGGATCGATCTTGATGACGACCGCGCCCTGGGCCACCGCGCCGCCCTCGTCGACGGAGAGCTCGGTGACGCGGCCCGCGATCTCCGCGGCGATCATCGTCTGGAAGCGCGCGCGCAGGTCGCCGCTCGCGCGGACATCCTGATCGAAGTCGACCGCCTCGACCTCCACGACCGACACCGACGGCAGCACCTCCTCCGTCGTCGCGACCTCCTCGCTGCAGCCCGCGGCGAGGGCGGCGAGCGCCAGGGTGGCCATCCAGAAACGAAGCGTGAGGCGGATCATCGCGAGTCTTTCTCCAGCTCGGCCATGCCGAGGAACAGGGCATCGAGCGCTCGCTCCGCGAGATCGTCGTCCTGGGTGAGTTCGGGCTGCGTCAGCTGCAGCGAGACGAGGCCGTAGACGAGGGCCCAGAGGACGCGGCCGGCGGCCTGGGTATCGAACCCGCCCGGCGGCTTGCTCTCGCCGAAGCGGGCGAGGCTCTCCTCCACGCACTTGCGCACCCGCTCCATCGCGGGCGGCATCCGGCTCTCCCCCTTCCTCGAGAGCGTCCACATCAGACGCGTGAAGGTCGGGTTCGTCACGCTGAACTCGAAGTAGGCGAGCAGCATCGCGCGCAGGCGCGCGCGGGGATCCGCGGCCGGTTCGACCTGCTCGAGCTGTTGTGCGAGGCGACCGACGCGGTCGTCGAGCAACGCGTCGATCAGGCCGTCCTTGTCGCCGAAGTAGTGGTAGACCGTCGGCGCCGAATAGCCCGACTTGTCGCCGAGCTTGCGGATCGAGAAGTCCGAGCCGGCGGCCTCGAGCATCAGGGCTTCGGTCGCGTCGAGGATCGTCCGCCGCGCCTCCTGGCGCTGGCGCTCCCGGCGCTCCTCGATGCGGGGCCCCGATTCGCTGAAATCGGAGAGGCCGATGGCCCCTGTGGACGCCGTCGTCATGGATCATGGTCCTCGAGACTTGATGCGGATTCGGTCGGTTGATCAGCGTTATAGCTTGAGCACAGCGTTCATACCAGCTGACGCTGTTCAACCGAGTGAGACGGGACCCTAACGGCTGGGGCGGGCCTGTGAATCGCCAGGCGGCGAGCCGACATTGCCCGCGGGGCTTCCGATCGACCGCGCATGGCCCGGGCCCGGTCCGCATGGGATCGAGAAGAGCCCGACGAGGGGCGGCGTATGGCCTGGTGCCCCATCCGAGCGCGGGGATGAGCGACGAGAAGACGGCCGGGCGGTGGGACGGGAGCGGCGACCGGCTCAGGGCATCCCGTTCCAGCCGATGACCTCGGTCGAGGGCCTTCGGTGGGCGGGCTTGAAGTCGGTCCCGAGCGTGTAGGCGATCGGGAAGAGCCCGACCTGCGTGTAGTGCTTCGGGATCGAGAGCAGCTTCGCCATCGCCTCGTGGCGCATCAGATGGCCGGTCGTCCAGGCGCTGCCGAGGCCGCGGGCGCGCAGGGCCAGCATGAAGCTCCAGACCGCCTGGATGATCGAGCCCCAGGTGCTGCCCTGGTTGAAGAGGTCCGCGCCCTCGGTGCGGCCCGCGGCCAGGGGCAGGAGGAGCGCGGGGCAGCGGTGGAAGTTCTCGCGGAGATAGGCGACGGAGGTCCCGATCCGCTCGGCGCCTTCGACCTGGGCGCCGGGATAGCCCCCGACCTTCGCGAGGCCGGCGATGTAGTCGTCGAGGCCGCCGTTGTAGAGGTCGGCGGCCTTCGCGATCAGCGCCGGATCGTCGATCACGATCCACCGCCAGCTGTTCATGTTGCCGCCGTTCGGCGCCTGGAAGGCGATCTGCAGGCACTCCTCGATCAGCGGCCGCGGCACCTTGCGATCGAAGTCGAGGCGCTTGCGAACGGCGCGGGTCGTCGTGAGCAGCGTATCCGGATCGAGATCGAGCAGGGGCATGAGGGGCTCCTGCGCCCTGCTCCGCCGCGGAGGGCCGCGGCGAAGCGGAGCGCGACGGGGTTCTCAGCTTCGCGCGCCGCGGACGAGGCGGCCGGGGAGCGCCCCGGTGTGCACACCGTCGCGGAACGTGATCTCCCCCGAGACGACGGTCGCCACGTAGCCCTTCGCCTTCTGGACGAAGCGCGCTGCGCCGGCGGGCAGATCGAAGGCGACCTCGGGGAGCCCGTTCTCGAGGCGGTCGAGGTCGATCACGTTGAGATCGCCCTTCTTGCCGACCGCGAGCACGCCGCGATCGCGGAGCCCGTAGAGCGCCGCCGAGTCCGCGGTCATCTTCCGCACCGCGAGCTCGACGGGCAGCTTCGGCCCCCGCGTCCGCCCCTTCACCCAGTGGGCGAGCAGCGAAGTCGTCATGCTCGCGTCGCAGATCGCACCGCAATGCGCGCCGCCGTCGCCGAGGCCGAAGGCCGTCCGCGGGCTCGTCAGCATCGTGTGGACCGCGTCGAGGTTGTAGTCGCTGTAGTTGAGCAGCGTCAGCATCAGGAGCTGCTTCCCGTCGAGCTCGAGCAGCCAGTCGTAGAGCATGTCGAAGGGATCGCGGCCCGCGGCCTTCGCCATCGCCTCGAGGCTCTCCTCGGGCGCGGGCTCGTAGTTGGGCGGCGTCCCCAGCCGGAAGATCTTGTCGATGCCCTTCGCGATCATGTCGATCACGACCTTCATCTGCGGCACCGCATAATGCGAGTCCTCGGCGAGGATCTGCCGCCGGATCTCCGGATCGCGCAGCTTCGCGACCCGCTCGGCGAGCGGGAGCTCCGCCAGCTTCATGTAGGTCGGCTTGAAGCTGAAGGGATGGAAGGACTGGTGGCCGATCAGGAGCGTGTTCGGCCGCGCCGAGACCTGCGGCCGCAGGTCGGCCCCGTCCTTCACCGCCGCATCACAGAGATCGAGCAGCCGCTTCCAGTCCCGGGGCGCGACGTCGTGCTGGACCAGCGCGAAGGAGACGGGGCGCCGGATCTCCGCGGAGAGGCGGCGCATCCAGTCGATCTCTTTGTCCGGCGCCGACATGTCCTCGCCCTGGATGCCGGCGGGCGCGAGCTCGACGATGCCCTCGCCGAGCTCACCGAGGGTCCGCGCGATCCCGAAGATCTCGTCCTCGGCCGAGTGGGTCCCGGGGACGACCTCGCCGTCGACGGCGCGGTGGACGATCGTCCGCGACATCGAGAAGCCGAGCGCGCCCGCGCGGATCGCCTCCTTCACGATCGCCGCCTGGCGCGCGATGTCCTCCTTCGTCGCGGGCTCGTTCTTCGCGCCGCGCTCGCCCATCACGTAGGCGCGCACGGCGCCGTGGGGGACCTGGGTCCCGACGTCCATCGCGAAATGACGCTTCTCAAGGGCGTCGAGATACTGGGGGAAGGTCTCCCACTGCCAGTCGATGCCCTCGTGGAGCGCGGTCCCGGGGATGTCCTCGACGCCTTCCATCAATCCGATCAGGAAGCCCTGCTTGCCGGGGGCGACCGGCGCGAAGCCGACGCCGCAATTGCCCATGACGAGGGTCGTGACCCCGTGCCAGGCCGTCGGCGTGAGCAGCGAGTCCCAGGTCGCCTGGCCGTCGTAATGCGTGTGGATGTCGACGAAGCCGGGCGTCACGAGCTTGCCCCGCGCGTCGATCTCCTGGCGCCCCTTCTCCGCGACGCTTCCCACGGCCGCGATCTTCCCGGCCTGGATCGCCACGTCGCCCACGAAGGGCGCAGCCCCGGTCCCGTCGACGATCGTTCCCCCGCGCACCACCAGGTCGTACATCGCACTCTCCTCGGCCAGCGCCCTGGCCCTGATCGCGCCGAAGCGCGTTCCTCGTGATCTCTTCCGCACCCCGGCTCAGCGCCCCGGATCCGCCGGCAGCCCGACCTGCCAGCCCTCGCCCGCGCTCCGCACCGGAAAACACGCCACCGGCCGCCGGATCGGCATCGCCACCGGCCGCCCGTCGCGCAGGTCGAGCTGGCCGCCGTGGAGCGGGCACTCGAGGATGGTGCCCCGGATCAGGCCGCCCTGCATCGAGGTCCGGACGTGGGGACATTCGTCGTGGACGACGTAGGGCTTCCCGCCGGCGTTGCAGAGGAGCAGCGCCCGCTCGCCCACCACGAACGTCTCGTTGCCCCCCTCCGCCGGCAGCGGAATCGGAATCTCGACCCAGCGCAGCCCGTCGCTATCCACGCGTCCCCGCCTGCGCCGCCGCGCGCGCGGCGCGACCGCGCTCGAGGTAGTCCTCGAGCGTCTTGTGGAAATGCAGGATGCGGACCTCCTGGGTACACAGATGCAGGTCCTGGAACGCCGCCGAGTTCATGCCCGCCTGGATGCGCGGCAGGTTGTAGAGGTCCTCGTCGATCAGGTCGCCGCCGTTGCACTTCCCCGCGAGCGTGTCGCCGGCGGCGGTGCTGAAGCGCTGCTTCTCCGGCCGCGGGATGTCGATGGCCGGGGCGTTCATCAGCTCGATGAAGTCGAAGTACATCTTGTTGGGGTCGGTCGGATGCGGGCGATGCCAGAAGACCCACGTGAAGAGGGCGTGGGTGTTGAAGGTCATGTTCGGGAAGACCGTGTAGTGGAAGTCGTCGCAGAGCTGCGACTCGTTCAGGTCGGACAGGTCGGCGCCGAGGTTGACGGCGAGCTTCCTCTGCTGCTCGGCGAAGACCTTGCGCGCGTCCTGCCAGTCGCCCTCGAAGCGCTCGACGTCGACGCCGACGCGCTTCAGGAACATCTCCTTGATGCCGGGCGTGACGGTGTTCGCCCCGGGATGGCGCAGGCTCGCCTGGACCTCGGGGAAGAGCATGCGCGTATGGCGGTCGTAGCAGTCGTAGAGCGTCCGGGTGTCGTCGCTGAACTCGAGGGTCCAGGTATGCGTCGCCGCGAGATGATAGGCCTCGTTGAAGGCGTCGACGCAGGTCTTCCAGTTGCACTCGATCTCGATCGTCGCGTCAAAGGAGATCTTCCAGCTCTCGAAGTGGTAGGGGTCGAGATGCTGGGGGACGACGCCGAGGTAGTCGCGCAGCGGGCCGGCCTGCGGGTCGAGGTTCACGAACACGAAGCCCGCCCAGGTGTCGACCTGGACCGGTCGGAGATCGAGCTTCTTGCGGTCGAGGCCCTGCTTGAAGCAGTGGGGATCGAGGGCCTTCTGGAGCGAGCCGTCGAGGCCGTACTCCCAGCCGTGGAAGAGGCAGGCGAACTTCGAGGCGTGGCCGCGTCCGGGCTCGCGAAGGCGGTTGCCGCGGTGCATGCAGACGTTGTAGCGGGCGACGAGCGATTGATCGGGCTGGCGGACGATCAGGATCGACTCGCGGCCGAGCTCGAGGGTGATGTAGTCGCCGGGGCGCGCGAGGTCCGACTCCCGGCCGGCGCAGACCCAGGTCTTCGTCCACATCGAGTCCCACTCCTCGCGGGCGTATTCGGGGCTCGTGTAGCGGGTCTTCGGAATCGGGACGTATTCGAGACCGGGCTCGGGGGCGCGCTCCATCGGGGTCGGCATGCGGGATCTCCAGGCATCGCTCGTCGCGGTGGGCCCATTCTATGGGAGGGTGGCGCAGGACCGCAAAGCAGCCGCCCGCCGCCCACCGGAAGGCGGCGGAGGACGACCCCGGGGCGGCACCGGACTCGGCTCAGACCTCGCGGAGGGCGCGGACGATCGCGGCGAAGGCCGCGTCGTCCCGGTCGGTCGGCGGCAGGATCAGGACGTAGGCGTCGGCGAGCCCCGCGTAGCGCTCGCGCAGGACGGCGGCGACCTCGCCGTGGACGGCGCTGATCGAGAGCGTGTCGAGCATCTCGTCGGTGAGCAGCGTGCCGACCTCGTTCCAGCGGTTCTGCCGGATCAGCCCGTTCAGCTTCTCGCCGACGGCCCGCCAGCCATGCAGCTCGAGGGCCGGCCAGTAGGGCGGCGTCGAGAGCAGCGTCGCGAGCAGCGCACGCTGCTTCTCCCGCTCCGCGGCGACCGTCGCCGAGTCGGGACCCGTCGCGACGAGGGGCGCGACGAAGAGCTTGACCCGCTCGGGATCCCGCGCCGTCCGCGCCGCACCGCGCGCGAGCCAGGGTCGCGTGCGTTCGCGCAGGAAGCGGGCGGAGACGTTCGTCGGATGGGTGATCAGCGCGTCGGCGAGCTCGCCGGCGACGGCGGTCATGTTCGGACCGATGCCCGCCATGTGGAGCGGGATGTCGGGATGGTCGATCGGCTTCGGCGCGACGAAGGCCTGCATGCGCGTCAGCTGGTAGCGCTCGCCGCGGAAGTCGAGCCGCGTCCCGTTCTGCCAGCAGTCGAAGAGCGCGCGCATCGCGCCCACGTACTCGCGCATGTGGGGCGCGGGCGCGCTCCAGGGCATGCCGTACTTCTCGACGATGTTGGTCCGGATCAGCGGACCGACGCCGAGATGGAAGCGGCCGCCCGAGAGCTGCTGGAGGTTCCAGGCCGCGACCGCGGTCACCATCGGCGAGCGGGCGAAGGCGACCACCGCGCTCGTCGCGACCCGGATCCGCCGCGTGGCCCCGATCGCCGCCTGGGCGGCGAGGAAGCCGTCGTACATCGTGTCCGGCGTCATCACGCCGTCGCAGCCGAGCGCCTCCGCCCGCCGCGCGTTCTCGGCCACCTCCGAGAGCGGAATGGCCAGATCGATCGATGCCCACACTTCGGCCACGCCCGTCCCCTCCCCGGCCTCCGCACTCGACCGCCTAATGAATGATCCGGCGCGCGACGAGATCCCGATAGCGCGCCTCCGACAGGCCGAGCAGCTCGCGGAACACGAGATCGTTGTCCTGACCGACCGCGGGCCCCGGCCGCACGTCCGGCCGCGTCCGCGTCGCCTTCACGTACTCGCCGTAGATCGTCTCCCGGAAGCCGAGCGGATGCACGACCTCGACGAAGGTCCTTCGCGCGCGGTAATGCGGATGATCGAGCAGATCGGACACGTCGCAGACCGGGGTCGCGGGAATCCCGCACGCCTGCAGCCGCTCCGCGAGCGCGTCGCGCTCGAAGCTCCGCGTCCAGTCTGCGAGCTCAGCGTGGAGCGCGTCGATCCGGGCGAGGCGTCCGGCGGACGTCGCGAGCACCGGATCCCGGGCCCACTCGGGAGCGCCCATCGCCTGCACGAGCGCCGACCACTCGCCGTCCTCGAGCACGGCGATCGCCACCCAGCGATCCTCGCCCCGGCACGGGAAGACGCCGTGGGGCGCTCCGGCGCCGCAGGGATGGCGATTCCCGATCGGGCCCGCGACGCGCCCGTTCAGGACGAAGTCGAGGAAGCGCGGCCCCACGAGCTGCAGCGTCCCCTCGAGCTGGGCGTAGTCGACGTGCTGTCCGCGGCCGGTCGCCTCCCGATGCGCGAGCGCCAGCAGCACGGCGAGCGCGCCGATCACGCCGCCGAGCGGATCCGCATAGGCGTTCTCCATCGCCTGCAGGCGACCGTCGGCGTAGCCGGTGATCCCGTCGAGGCCGGCGAGCCCGGAGAGGCTGTTGCCGTAGGTCCGCAGGCCGGCGAGCGACCCGAACTGCCCGGTCGACGAGAGCGAGGCGTAGATCAGCTCGGGGCGACCGGCCGCCACGTCGGCGTAGCCGAGCCCGAAGCGCTCCATCACGCCGAGCCCGAAGTTCTCCATCACCACGTCGCACCGCGCCACCAGGGCCCGCGCCAGCTCGCGCCCCTCCCCGCTCTTCAGGTCGAGGGTCACGCTGCGATTGCCCGCCCAGAAGGCGTGGTTCTGGATGCTGCGATCCGGATCCGGGACGCCGTTCACGAAGGGCGGGATCGTGCGCTGGATGTCGGGGCGCGCACGCGACTCGACCTTGTAGACCTCGGCGCCGAGGAAGGCGAGCAGCTGGCCCGCGGTCGGCCCGACGACGCCCCACCCGAAGTTCGCGACCCGCAGCCCCCGCAGCGGCCGACCGTGCTCGGGATCCGCCCGGAACGGCGATCGCGGATCCCCGGCCGGCCGCACTGGCGACGCCGACCGGGCCGTCGGTCGAGGCCGGAAGCCCGACGCCGCATGCTCGTCGAGCCGCGGCGCACCCACGCGCGGTCCGCCGGGACAGGCGGGCAGCCGGATCGGCGGGCCGAAGGTCCGCACGCGACCGAGCGCCGCGTGATCGATCTCGACGAGGGCCCCGCGCGCCTCGAGATGCGGATGATGCGCGAGGTCGGCCATCGTGTAGGCGGCGGTCGCGGGGCATCCGTGCGCCTGGCAGAGGGCCATGATCTCCTCCTTGCCCCGGGAGATCGTCCACTCCTCGAGCAGCGCGTAGATCACGTCCGCGTTGCGCCCCCGCTCCCACATGTCGTCGAAGAGCTCGGCCCGCGCCCACTCCGGATCGCCCATCGCCCGGCGCAGGCCGTGCCACTGCGCCTTCTCAAGGGCGATCACGAGCACGTGGCCGTCGCGACAGCGCACCAGCCCCGCCGGCGCCGCGAGCCCCATGCCGCGTCCACCGCGGCGATCGAAGCGATGGTCCTGGGCGTAACCGCCGACGGTGAGCGCGCCGACGTAGAGCGCGCCCAGGATCTCGGCCGAGGCGACGTCGAGCTGCTGGCCGCCCCCGATCCGCTCCCGGCCGAGCAGACAGGCGAGCCCCCAGGCCGCCGCGACGTAGCCCGCGAAGAAGTCCGCCGAGAAGGTCCCGTGCTCGAGGGGCGCTTCGTCGGTGAGGCCGCAGTAGCGCGTGCCGCAGGCGGAGAAGTGGTAGGCGTTGAGATCGCGTCCCTTCCACTCGGCCGACGGCCCGGTCAGTCCGAACGGCGTCGTCGCGATCGCCACGAGCCGGGGATGGCGCCTCGCGAGTGCGTCGGCGTCGAGCCCGCGCGACCGGAGCCGCGACGCCGGGTCGCTCGTGACGAGCACGTCGGCCTCGGCGAGGAGCGCCTCGAGACGCGCTCGGCCCTCCGCCGAATCGGGATCGAGGACGACGCTCCGCTTGTCGGTGTTGAGGAAGAAGAAGGTGCCGCTCTTCTCGGGATCGGAGACGTCGCCCGGAAAGGGCCCCCAGCGCCGCGTCTCGTCGCCGCCACCCGGCGGCTCGATCTTCAGGACGTCGGCGCCATAGTCGGCGAAGATCCGGCCGCAGAACGGCCCGGCCACGCCCGTCGCGAGCTCGAGCACGCGAATCCCCGAAAGGGCTTCCCGCTCGGGTCGGCTGCCGGCCTCGTCGCTCGCATCGGACATGCGGGAGTTGTAGACCAGCTCCCCGGGCGACCGCACCCGTCCGGGACGGGTCGGGCGCGGTGGCCGGGGCATCGATTCCGCGAGCGGCGGTTGGCGTTCATCGTCGATCTGCGGAAGCAGGGTGGAGGGAGCGCTTCGACCGCCCGTCGCGAGCCGATCAGTAGTTCCACTGCACCTGGACGCCGAGGCGGTCTGCGTTCTTCGTCAGATCGTACGGGGCCGTCGCCAGCTGGGCGTTGCTCGAATCGAACCCGATCCGGGCATTCGTCCGGTCGAAGGTGCGGGTGTACTGGATCGTGACCTCGACCTCCGGGAACGGCGAGTACTCGAAGCCTGCGTCGAGCTCGTTCACCGACGAGTGCGGTGCATTGTTGCCGAACTTCCGTCCGCCCTTGTAGTAGTTCCAGCGCGTGAAGGGGAAGAACGTGCCGTAGCGCGTATCGGCCTTGAACTCGAGCTGGACGTAGCCGCCATGGAGGAACTTCGACTCGATCCGATCGTTGTTCGGCGAGAGCTCCGGTCCCTGACCGACGTTCCACTCGGCTTCGACGCCGAAGGGCTGCGGGTACCAGATGAAGCTCAGGGCGCCGCGCTGATCGATCACGCCGTTCGACGACTGGGTCGGGGCCGCGATGGTTCCGCCGCCGAGCGCGGCCGGAATGGTGATCGAGGAGGTGCTGGTCACGTAGTGGCCCCAGTGGTACTGGGCGCCGAGCTCCATGATCTGACCATTCTTGAACTGGAAGGGATACGTGATCCGCCCCAGGACGTGGGGCTCGGAGTTCTGGTCCGGTCTGTTCAAGCCCTGGCCATTGTATACACCGACCGCCACGACGCCGTAGTCGCCCGAGCCCTTGAGGCCGCGCTTGACGAGATCCTTGAACCGCAGCCGGATCTCGGCCGGAGCCCACATCAAATAGGCGCCGTAGTCGCGCTCGCCCTCGATCGTGCTGTTGATCGCATCCGGTCGCTCGAGCGGCGCACGATTCTGGCTCGACTGCATGTTCACGAAGCCGTAGGGGAGTTTGCTCTGCCCGAAACGCAGTCGCCATTCCTTCTTCGAGTCGAGGGCGATGTCGCCGTAGAGGTCGCGCATCTGGACGACGACCTCGTTGCTGCCGATGAATGCACTCATGTCGGTCTGGGCGTAGAGGAAGAGCCGCTCCGTCGCGTCTCCACTGATGACGAGACGACCCCGGCGGATGGTGAAGAACTCGTCGTCGCGGACCGAGCGGTCGGCGGGAACCTCGAGCTGGGGGCCGTTCTGGTGGAGTACCTCGGTGAACCGGAACTGGGCGTAGCCCCGGATCGCGATCCGCTCGTACCACTTCCCGGCGAGTGCCTTGTTGATGAGGTCGGAAGAGGTCCCGTCGGTGATCCCCTTGATCCGGAGGAAGCTCGACTTCTGATCCTCGATCGCCTTCTCGGCGTTCTCGATCCGCTCGTCGTGCTCAGCGACCTGCTCCTCGAGCGATTTCGGCGCGGCGTCCGCGTCGGTCGATGCTGCGGACGCCGCATCGGGGGTCGCGCCCGGATCGATCACGACCGCATCGGGCGCGGAAGACGCCTCATCGGCGGCACCCGGCCCGGCCTCGGAGCCGACCTCGACCGCAGGGGTCGCGACGGGAGTCGGGATGGAGGTCGCGGGGGTCTCGGGTCTCTTCTCCTCCGGTCCGGCCGTCGACCGGGACAGCGCCTCGTACTCCGCCTCGGTGAGCGAGCCTCGATCGCGCAGGATCTTGAGCAGCTCGGCCATCGCGGGGTCCGCGGCCCGCGCCGGCGCGGGCACGCCGAGCCCGGTCAGGAGACCGAGCGACACGAGACCTGCGAGGTATGCGCTTCGGAACGATCTCGACAACGGAGCCCCCTTCGTGTCCGTCGGGCAGCGGGGCGACCGGAGTCATCGGACCCGCCGGCTCCTCCACGGGCCGGCGTCGCCTGGTCGCTGCGAACGCCGGCATTCAATCCGAGCTGCGTGGCGATCGTGTGACGGAAAAGCGACGAGAGCGCAAAGTCGTGAACGATGCGTGCAGATCCGATGACGCATGTACGGCGGGCTTCTCGAATCCGTCACGACGTCGTCGCGGGGGCCGAGGGGCGCCGGCCGGGCGCCTCTAACCGCCGGCCAGGGGCGCGAGGAAGTGGACCTCGCTCGTCGGGCGCAGGCGCTGATAGCGGGCGTCGTGGTGGAGCGTGCCGTCGATGGCGACGGTGGCGCCCTCGAGCTTGCCGACGAGGGCGGGGAAGCGGGCCTCGAGCGCGGCCACGAGGTCGACGACGCGGGCCGCCTCGACCTCGATCGAGTCGACCCCCGTGAGCGCGCGCAGGCCGCCCGTGAAGCTCACCTTCGCCATCGCCATCCTCCGCCCGCGCCCGCGCGCCCGCGATCCGGGGCCTCGGAGCGCCCGAACGAAACGGGCCAGGGGCTCGCTGCCCCTGGCCCGTCTCCTGTCCAGCCGATCGCGTCGATGCACCGCCGACCGGCCTTCCTGCCGGCCCGCGCGCTCATCGCCCGTCCTAGCCCTTCTTCGTCTCGATCGCGTCGAGGACCCGGGGCGGGGTCATCGGCAGCTGGTGCATCCGGACGCCGATCGCCCGGGACACCGCGTTCCCGACCGTCGCCAGCGGCGGCACGATCGGCGTCTCGCCGACGCCGCGCACGCCGTAGGGATGGAGCGGATTCGGGACCTCGACGACGACCGTGTCGATCATCGGGAGATCCGATGCGACGGGCATCCGGTAGTCGAGGAAGCCCGGGTTCTCCATCTTGCCGTCCTTGTCGAAGAGGTACTCCTCCCAGAGCGCCCAGCCGATGCCCTGGGCGGCGCCACCCTGGAACTGGCCTTCGACGTAGCTCGGATGGACCGCCTTGCCGGCGTCCTGGACGACGGTGTACCGCAGGACCGTCGAGCGGCCGGTCTCGGGATCGACCTCGATGTCGCAGAGGTGGACGCCGAAGCCCGGGCCCGCCGCCGGCGGGTTCACCGACGCGCTCGCGATGATCGGGCCGCCCGTATGGCCCATCTGCTTCGCGATGTCGGCGAGCGCGAGGGGCTTGTTGTTCGAGGCCCCGTTGGTCCCGATCGCCTGGCCGTCGCGCCACTCGACCGAGTCGACCTCGCAGCCCCAGATCGTCGCCGCCCGGGCCCGCAGATGCTCGATGACGTTCTTCGACGCCTCGATCACCGCCATGCCCGTCGCGTAGGTCACGCGGCTGCCGCCGGTCAGGTCGCAGTAGCCGACCGTGTCCGTATCGCCGACCAGCGGGCGCACGCGCTCGACCGGGATGCCGAGCTCCTCGGCGACGGTGATCGCCATCGAGGCGCGCGAGCCGCCGATGTCGGGATTGCCGGTCCGCACGACCGCCGAGCCGTCGTCGTTGATCGAGACCGTCGCGCTCGACTGGAGGCCGACGTTGAACCAGAAGCCGGCGCCGACGCCGCGTCCCTGGTTCTTGCCGAGCGGAGCCTTGTAGTGGGGATGGTTCTTCGCCGCCTGGAGGCACTCGATGAAGCCGATACGGTCGTACTTCGGACCGTACGACGCCATGTCGCCTTCCTTGACGGCGTTCTTGAGCCGCAGCTCGATCGGATCCATCCCGAGCTTCTGGGCCAGCTCGTCGATCGCCGTCTCGAGCGCGTAGGCCGCGTTCGGCGCCCCGGGCGCGCGATAGGCCGCGACCTTCGGCTTGTTGACGACGATGTCGAGGCCCTCGAAGCGGAAGGTCGGGAAGTTGTAGGCCGCGTAGAGCGTCATCGACGCGGCGCCCATCGGCGATCCGGCGAAGCCGCCCGCCTCGAACTCCATGCGCGAGTCCGCCGCGACGAAGGAGCCGTCCTTCTTCGCGCCGAGCTTGACCCAGATGCGCGAGCCCGAGGTCGGACCGGTCGCCCGGAAGACCTCTTCCCGGGTCATCACCATCTTCACCGGCCGCCGCGCCTTGCGCGAGAGCAGCACCGCCACCGGCTCGAGGTAGATCGTCGTCTTGCCGCCGAAGCCGCCGCCGATCTCCGACGGGGTCACGCGGATCAGGTTCGGATCCATCTGGAGCGTGACGGCGACCATGCTCTTCACCGCGAACGGACCCTGGGTCGAGCACCAGATCTCGGCCTGGCCGTTCTCTCGGGTCGTCACGACGGTCGCGTGGGGCTCGATGTAGCCCTGGTGGGCCATCGAAGCCTCGTACCAGCCCTCGACGATGGCGTCCGCGCCCTTGAACGCGGCATCGACGTCGCCCTTCGCGTTCGCGAGGCGCATCATGATGTTGGTGTCGCCCTCCGGAAGCGGCGGGACACCGATGGCCTTGCGCCCTTCGTGCAGGATCGGCGCGTCCGGGGCGAGGGCCTGCTGGAGCGTCAGCACCGGCTTCAGGACCTCGTAGTCGACCGTGATCATCTTGCAGGCTTCGCGGGCCTGCTCGAGGGTCGAGGCCGCGACGGCGGCGACGGCGTGGCCGTGATAGAGGACCTTGCCGCGGGCCATGATGTTGGCCTGGAGATCCTTCGGATCGATGTGGCTCTCGCCGGCGGCCATGCCGCCGCTGCCGATCTCCGGGAAGTCGGCGCTCGTCACGATCGACTTGACGCCCGGCATCGAGAGGGCCTTGCTGACGTCGATCTTCTTGATGCGCGCGTGGGCGTGGGGGCTGCGGAGGATCGCGCCGTGGAGCATGCCCGGGAGCGCCAGGTCCGCGCCGTAGTTGGCGCGGCCCGTCACCTTGTCGAGACCGTCGTGTCGGATCGGGCGGGTCCCGACGACCTTGAACTTGCGATCGCTGCCGCTGCCGTTCTGATTGCTCATGCCGATTCTCCTCGCATCGATGCGGCCGCGTCGAGGACCGCCTTGATGATCTTGTCGTAGCCCGTGCAGCGGCAGAGATTGCCGGCCAGGTAGTAACGCGCCTCGGCCTCGGTCGGATTCGGGTTCTTGAGCAGCAGCGCGCGGGTCGCGACGATCAGGCCCGGCGTGCAGACGCCGCACTGCAGGGCCGCGTGCTCGAGGAACTTCTGCTGGATCGGGTGGAGGCCGCTCGGCTGGGCGACGCCCTCGACCGTGCCGATCTCGCGGCCCTGGGCCTCGGCCCCGAGCACGAGGCAGGCCGGCACGAGCTGGCCGTCGAGGGTGATCGAGCAGGCGCCGCAGTCGCCCGTCGAGCAGCCTTCCTTCGTCCCCGTCAGCCCGAGCTCGTCGCGGAGCACCGACAGCAGCGATTGCTGCCCGTCGCAGAGATATTCGAACGCCTCGCCGTTGATCGTCGTCTGGACCTGGATCTTCGCCACTGGAATCGTCTCCCGTCGTCTCGTCTTCTCGGTCTCGGCCCAGCGCTCGCGCGCCCGTTCCTTCGGCGCCATCGCGCGCGGACGCCCGGCGCGAACGCGCCCCGCCCGTCAGCGCGAACGCGCCCTGTCGTAAGCGATCTTCGCGACCCGCTTCGTCAGCACCGCCGCGATCTTCTTGCGATACGCCACCGTGCCCCGGCGATCGTCGATCGGCTTCGCCGCCGCCGTCGCCGCCTGGCCGGCCCGCTCGAGGGCCGCGTCGTCGCACTTCGAGCCGACGAGCGCCGCCGCCGCCTCGGGCACGAGGATCGCCGTCGGCGCCACCGCGCCGAGCACGACCCGCGCCGCCTTCACGACGCCGCCGGCGTCGAGGGTCAGCGCGACCGCCGCGCCCACAACGGCGATGTCCATCTCGCTGCGCGGGATCAGACGTTGATAGGCGTCCGCCGAATGCGGCGCCGGCGCCGGGACCTCGAACTCGACGATGAACTCGCCCGGGGCGAGGCTCGTCTTGCCGGGGCCGACGTTGACCTGCTCGACCGGGATGCGCCGCTCGCCCTTCGGTCCGGCGATGACGGCCGTCGCGCCGCACGCGATCAGCGCCGGCACCGAGTCCGCCGCCGGCGACGCGTTGCAGAGGTTCCCGGCCCAGGTCGCGCGGCCCTGGATCTGGCTCGAGCCGATCAGGTCGGTCGCCTCGGCCAGGCCCGGCCAGCTCTTGCGGATCGTCTCGTTCGAATAGAGCGTCGCCGCCGGGACCGCCGCGCCGGCGCGCAGCCCCTTCGCGTCGAGGGCGAGCGCCGACAGGCGCGGGATCCGCTTCACGTCGACGAACACCGTCGGCACGCGATTCATGAGCCGCATCTGGACGATCAGGTCGGTCCCGCCCGACAGGACCTTCGCCCCGGACTCGCCCGCGAGCAGTCTCACCGCGGCCTCGACGTTATTCGGCGCTTCGTAACGGACGGATTCCAACGGCGACCTCCCCTTTTTTCCTTCTGGCCCGGGTCGGCCGGACCGGCCCGGGTCGTCCACCGGGTCTCCGAGCGGATCCACGGCGGGCTGCCAGCATAAGTCTCAGGACGGCATCTGGAAATACGCGTCCACCTCGGCCGGCGGATCATAGTAGCCCCGGACCCGGACGAATTTTCCGTTCTCGCCCAGGGTCCAGACCTCGATCGTCTCGAACTCGAACTGCTTCTCCCCGATCCGACCCGAGTTCTGGACGACGCAGGCGATGTCCGAGCCCCGGAAATAGATGAGGCGATGGTGGAGCTGCCAGCGCTGATCGCCGACGAAGGAGGCATCCCATTGCCGGGCCGCCGCCTCGAGGCCGTGCTTGGGCGGGACCCCGACCGGGTCGTCGAAGCGGACGGCCGGATCGAAGAGCGCGATCCAGCCTTCGCGGTCCAGGGCGTTCCAGCACGCGAGATGCCGCTCGAAGGCGGCGCGCAGCTGCTCGGGCGTGGGGGGCATCGGGAGGGGTCCTCCGATCCTCAGGGTGCCGGGTCGGTGGAGGCGACCTTCGGGGCGGGCTCCGGATCGATCACGAAGGCCGGGATCCCGACCATCCGGAACGCCGTCGAGATCGCGGTGCACTCGCCGGTCTTCGGGTCCGGGTACGCGTCGGCCTGGCGCTTGACCGCACCGTACATCCCCGGACAGCGGAAGCCCACCGTGAACGCCCCGAGCCGGGTCGCCTGCCGGGCATAGATGTCGTAGAACTGCTCGACGTCCCAGTAGCCGCCGACGAGCCCGCGGAGCCCCCCCTCCGGCGTGAGCTCGAGGCGGATCCGCGCGTCGCGCAGGGCGAACTCGCCCTCCAGGAACTGGCCCTTGAAGTCGAGGCGCAGCGCGAAGGGACCGGCTTCGACGATCCCGTTCACGATGCGGGCGGGCGTGACGTTCCAGTGACGGGAGTCGCTCGTGATCGAGAGGCTCGCGTGGTCCATGATCGCGCCCTGGGCATCGACGGGCACGGGATCCGGGCTCGAGAAGAGGCCGAGCTCGACGGCGTCGTCGTTCACGCGATCGTCGACGCCCGCCAGCCGCACGAGGATCGTGCGCTGGCCCTCGCGGATGTTGGCGCGCGCGAACTCGTCGATCGTATTGCCCCGGGCGTAGCCCTTGATGCAGCCGACCACGCTCCAGAGCTGGTTGTCGATCCCCCGCGCACCGCGCGGGCTCGCGAGATCCGCATGCGCGCAGGCGTTCGCCCCGGGCGAGGCCGGCGTCGAGTCGACGCCGTCGAGGTCGAAACCGGGGGCGACTTCGAGGCCCTGGACGAGGTGATGCGGCTCGGCCGGAAAGCCGGCCGGCTCCTGGCACATGTCGACGGGCGCCGTCTTGCGATCGGCGAGGATGTAGTTGAAGCCCGCGGGCACCGCCGCCGCCGCCTTCGGATCGCGCTCCGCGAGCCGCTGCGCATGGAGGTCGCGCTCGTCGAGGTTCAAGCCCTCCGGACAGGCGTTCGCCGGCATGTCCGGCTGCTCGAAGCTGAAGTCGACGAGGACGAAGCCCAGGGTCTCGCCGGACGCCTTCGCCTTCGTCTTCTTCGTCGTCGTCTGCGTGGCCGTCGCCGCCGCCGCGCTCTCCGGCCGCCCGTCGTCCGAGCACGCGAGCGCGCAGAGCAGCCCGGCGACCGCCGTCCACGCCGGCACCCATGTCGACATCCAGGCCGGCATCCACGTCCACGCAACGCGCCTCATGCGAAGAGCTCCCCGACCGGCTTGTGGGTCTCCATCGCTCCCTGCCCCCAGCGCTCGACCGGCATCCCCATCAGCTGCTGCACCGTCAGCCCGACGCGCGTCGCCGGATCGCTGCCGCCGAGGATGTGGCGACCCGTCGCGACGCGCCCGCCGGCGCGGCCGGCCGTCATGATGGGCAGGTTCGTGACGTCGTGGGCCTTCGCGAAGGAGGTCTCCGAGTGGGCCAGCACGAGACAGTGGTCGAGGAGCGTGCCGTCGCCCTCCTCGACCGCGGCGAGCTTCGCGACGAAGGCCGCGAAGGCCTCCATGCTGCGATCGACGAAGAAGGTCGCCTGGGGCTGGTAGCCGAGCTTCGGGTCGACGAGCTCTTCGTGGGTCAGCTGGTGGTGGCCCGTCGTGTTGCCCTTGCGCTGGAGATTCGAGGCACCGTAGGAGAAGACGACGTTGAAGACGCGCGTCTGATCGCAGGCCAGCGCGAGCGCGAGGATGTCCGCCGCGAGGGCGTGGTTCGCGAGGGCCTGATCGATGTCGGCGCTGATCTCGGTCGCCGCGGGCGCGCCGGGAATGCGACAGGCGGCGAGCGGCGGCGGCGCTTCGAGCTGGAGCGCGAGCTGGTGCTCGAGCTGGCGCAGCGAGGTCAGATAGGCGTCGAGGCGCTGTCGGTCGTGGCTGCCGAGCTCGCGCTCGAGGCGCTTCAGATCCTCGCCGACGGCGGAGATCGCGCTGCGGTGCAGCACGACCTCGGGATCGGGCACGAACTCGCCCGCGTTGGGATCGCGGAAGCCGCTGCCGAACACGCGCTGGTAGAGCGCGAGCGGGGAGACCTCGCTCGGATTGCGCGCCGCGGCGTCGCGCAGGCTGTAGGTGTGGCGCGGGCTCCCGGTCGCGGCGAACTCGAGGGAGCGGAAGCGCGTGGTCCCGCCGATCGCGTCGGAGACGAGCACGTCGAGGCTCGGCGCCAGCACGTCCTCGGGCTTCGGCGGGACGGCGCCCGTCAGCAGGCCCATCACGCCGCTGATGTGGGGATGATTCGCGAGGCCGTCGAGATCGACGTTGAAGCCCGAGAGGACGTTGACG
This sequence comes from Myxococcota bacterium, assembly GCA_046351135.1. Lineage (GTDB taxonomy): Bacteria > Myxococcota_A > UBA9160 > UBA9160 > UBA4427 > UBA4427. Next base: position 65,392 of record JAXLZA010000005.1, read on the forward strand.
TGCTGGCGCACCGGCTCGACGGGCGCGAGCTCCGGCGTCGACGGCCAGTCGCGCCCGGGCGCCGCCGGCACCCAGCGCTGTGGATTCATGCCGCAGCCCCAGAACCACGTCCCGAAGCGGAGCGGCAGCGGGGCCCCGCTCGCGCGGGCCGTCCCCGCGTCGTTCAGGAACAGGTCGAGCAGCGGCAGGCCGAGCGTCATCGCGACGCCGCCGAGGCATCCACGCAGGAAGGTCCGGCGATCGACGCCCCGGCGCGACGCGCGGCGCACGGGTCGGACGAACGGATGCACTCGACGCGTCATGACGCCTCCTCCACTGCGGCGAGCCGGGCGCCGGAAGCCGCCGACGCGGCGGCGGCCGAGGTCGAGCCCGTCTTCTCCGCCGCCGCTGGCGCGCTCCCCGGCGCAGCCGGCGCCCCCGCCGGCCCGGGGACCGGCTCGAGCTCGCGCGGTCCCGACGTCCTGCGAAACGGCACCGAGAGCGCGATCTCGCGCATCAGCTCGGGGAAGCGGTAGTCGACGGCCGCGAAGCGCGCCTCGAGCCCGCGCAGGAGCGCCTTCTCGCCGAGCTCCGGCTCGCGCCCGAGCGCCGAGCGGAAGAGCCCGAGCACCGCGCAGGCCGACGCGGCCTCGCTCGCCGCGAGCGTCTCGCCGAGCCCCACCGGCCCCTCGAAGCCCTCCCCGTCGAGGTCCCCTGCCGCGTCGATCGCGACGCCGTTCTCCGTGGCGCGGAACATCCCGGAGCCGTCGTAGGGCTCGAGAGCGAGGCCGACGGGATCGACCAGGCGGTGGCAGTTCGCGCACGCCGCGCCGGTGCGGTGGGCCTCGAGGCGCTCGCGGGCGGTCTTGAGATCGGGATTCGCGACGTCCTGGACGACCGTGAAGTCGACGTTCGCCGGGGCCGCCGGGACCTCCTGGCATAACAAGGCTTCGCGCACGAAGATGCCGCGCAGGGTCGCCGAGCTGCGACCGGGATGGGCGTGGAGGGCGAGCACCGAGACGTGGGACTGCAGTCCGGTGCGCGGGCTGTCGGGCGCGAACTCCATCGCCTCGAAGCCCTCGCGCGCGCGGACCGGGACGCCGTAGACCACGCCGAGGGTGCGGGTCATGAAGCTCCGGCGCGTCGTGAAGAGCGCACGGTAGTCGTCGCGCCGGGCGACCAGGTGATCGGCGACGACGCGCAGCGTCTGCTCGCGGGCGTCCTCGAGGACCTTCCGCGAGAAGCGCGGGTAGACGACGGTGTCCTTGCTGACGTCCTCGAGGGCGTCGAAGCCGAGCAGATCGGCGAAATGGGCGCGCACCCCCGCCTCGAGCCGCGGCGAGGCGATCAATCGATCGACGGCCCGGGCGAGCCCCTCGTCGCTCGCGAGCTCCCCGCGCGCCGCGGCGTCGAGGAGCTCGGGGTCCGGCGTCGTGTTCCAGAAGAAGTGGCTGAGGCGCGCGGCGAGGCTGTAGTCGTCGAGGCGGAGGCTCGTCGGATCCGCCGGATCCGCGCTCGCGCGCTCGATCCGGAACAGGAACTCCGGCGAGACGAGCAGGCTCGCGAGCACGACGCGCAGGCCCGCGTGGAAGTCGCCGAGCCGCTCCGTCGCCGTCCGCGCGAGCGCGACGCGGCTCGCGACCTCCTCCTCCGCGAGCGGCCGCCGGAAGAGCCGGAGCCCGATGCGGCGCACGAACTCCGCGGCGCAATCCGCATCGGGCTTCGCCGCGTCCGCCGGTCGACAGGGCACGAAGCGCGCGCGGCGCTCGGGGTCGAGCACCTGCTCCGCGATGCGCCGTGCCATCGCGTCGTACTGCTCGAAGCCGGCGGGCGTGATGCCGACCCAGGCGGTGCCGACGGCGAGCAGGCCGTTCTTGCGGGTGTCGGGCTCGAAGCGGCCGGTGATCTCGATCGCGGGATCGAAGACGTCGGCGATCGTCTGGCGATACTGGTCCGCCGTGATGCGGCGCATCGCGATCGGTCCGGGCTCGACGGGCGGGTCGCCGCAGGCGACGAGCGAAGCGATGACGAGAAGCCACACTGCCACGCGCCCGGCTCGTCGGGAGCGGCTCGCGGCGACACCGCGATGCGACGCCTCCAGGCCGGCGTCCAGCGCTCTCCCCGCTCCCCGTCGCGTCCCGCCCATCGCCCCTCCGCCCCTCATGTCCGCGCCGACCAGGAGTCGCAGTGGCCCTGGCCGCTGACGGGGCCCTGCAGGATCTGACAGGTCCCGCAGCCCTGCGCGTCCCCCGCCTGCGCGGCGAAGAACTGGCAGCCCGCGCACTGCTTCGCCTCGCCGTGCGGCGAGCGCGCCGCATAATGGAACGAGGCGCGCAGGCTCGCCTGGCCGGTCGTCAGCGCGTCGGGATCGACGCAGGCATCCGGCTCGCGGCAGCCCGGCCATCCGGCGAACGCGACCCCGGCGAGCACCAGCCCCGCCCCCTTCACCACGACCTCGCGCCGCGTCACGTTCATCGCGAACGCCTCTCCGATGCCCCGCGCGGCGGCAGGCCGAGCGAGGGCACGACGAACTGATGGAGCAGCCGCCGCGTCTCCTGCGGCGAATCGATCTCGGAGAGCGCGCCGACGACGAGCGAGATCAGGATTCCGCGCAGCCAGAGCGCCGTCCGCCGCTCGTGCTCCTCGTCCTCGAAGGCGAGGGGCAGCACGTCGAGGATCGGCTTCACCAGCGCCCGCGCCATTTCGCCGCGCGAGCGCAGCGACATGTCGCGCATGCGCTCGTCGTGGGCGCCCGGCGCGAACTCGGAGACGATCGTCGAATGGCCGCGGACGTAGGCGACCATCGTCATCAGGCCCTCGACGAGCTGCTCCGCCGGATCGTCGGAGCGGCGGATCTCGCGCCGGAAGTCCTCGGCGAGCGACTCGACGCACATCACGTAGACCGCCGCGACGAGCTCCTCCTTGTCGCCGAAATAGCGGTAGATCGTCGCCCGCGAGAGGCCGCACTTCCGCGCCAGCTCGCCCACGTGGAGGCGGGGCCGCCGCTCGCCGATCAGCAGGCCGAGCGCCGCGCGCACGATCTGCGTCCGGATCCCGTCGTAGGTCTCCTGGCTCGGGTCGGCTTTCCAGTGCGGGGCGGCCATGAAGAAGACGCTATAGACAAAAGACGCGGATGTCTATCCCGAATGTGTGCCGGGCATGCACCGCGTGGGCAGCCGGCGCCCCTCCCCAGCCCGGCCGTGCCCCGATCCCGCCCCCATGGCGCGGAATGGTTGACTCGCCCCGGCCCGTCGGAGGACAATGGGCTCGAATGGCGGGAACGCGGGGACGGGTCGCCGGAGCGCCTCGAGCCCGAGCCGAAGGGGGCAGCCGTGAAGCGAGTCAGCGTGTCGAATCGAATCGGTTCCGGTCGGACGGGCTCGCGTGGATCCGACCGCCGCGGACGCGGTGGCGCCGTCGCCTTCGCCTGCGGCGTCGCCCTGACGCTGGCCTCGGCCGGCCAGGCCCAGCAGGTCGTCTCGGTCTCCCCCGACGTCACGATCCAGCTCGGGGCCGCCAACCTGACGACCGCCGACCAGAACGTCGCGGTCGACAACCAGCTCGGCGTGGTCGCGCTCCAGAACCTCGGCGCGATCCCGGACAACGCCGACGTGACGGGCTATGCGGACGCCGGGAACGGACTGCAGCTCTTCTCCGTCGACACCACGGTCGCGCTCCCGGGCGGCGTGACGGCGACGCCGAGCGACGTCGTGTCGTGGAACGGGGCGACGCATGCGCTGCTCTTCGACGGGTCGGCCGTCGGGATCCCGAGCGGGGTGCAGGTCGACGCGATCGGCTTCAGCAACGGCCTCGTCCTCTCCTTCGACACCGACGTCAGCCTGCCGGGCGGCATCACCGCCGCCGACGAGGACCTCGTCAAGCTGATCGGCTCGACCTGGACGCTCGTCTTCGACGGCTCGGCGAACGGGATCGACCGCGCCCTCGACGTCGACGGTGCCCAGGCGGATCCCGGCGGCGCCTACCTCGTCTCCTTCGACACGGCGGGCACCGTCGGCGCGATCACGTTCCAGGACGAGGACATCCTGCGCAACGCGAGCGGCGTCTGGAGCATGGTCTACGACGCGTCGGCGGCCGACGGGGACTGGGGTGCGGCCGACCTCGACGCGCTGCAGGTCCCGGAGCCGGGCGCCATCGCGATGCTCTTCTCCGGCGCCCTCGCCCTGGCGGGCCTCGGCCGACGACGACGCTAGGCGAAGCGCCGCCCGGCCGGCATCAGGCGAAGGCCGCACGGATCCGCTCGGGCGAGAGGCCGTAGTCCTCCGCGCGATAGGCGTGCTCGCCGTGGCGGCCCTTGCGGTTGCGCTCGAGCCAGTCGCGCATCGCCCCCGTCGCTTCCGCGGAGAGCTCGAGCCCGAAGCGGGCGTAGATGCGACCGACCTCGGCCACGGGATCGGCCTGGAAGTCGTCGAACTCCATCTTGTAGAAGCGATCGCGCGGGAGCCCCGCGCAGACCTCCTCGATCCGGCGCAGCCCGCGGACCCAGAGCTCGAGCTGGGCCTGACCGTGGGCGATGGGATCGAAGTCCGCGACGGCGGGCCGCATGACCGAGGTCGTGAGGCTCGCGACCGAGGGGATCATCTTCGCCGGATCGCGCATCGTCGTGACGACGCAGGCGTCGGGGAAGACCTCGAGGAAGCGGTCGAGGTGGAACATGTGGGTCGCGTCCTTGAGCAGCCAGCGCCGACCCGGCTCCCCGCCCCCGATCAGCTGGACGTTCCTGCGGTAGCGCCGGTACATCGGCCGCATGTCGCAGGCGGCCCACCAGCGCGAATAGCTCGGGATTCGAAAGGTGCACTCGAGATTGACCGTCGCGAAGCTCTGGCGCAGCAGATGCCAGCACTCGTCGACCTCGTCGGCGTCCATGTCGTGGATCGCGCGCAGCTCGGGGGCCGCCGCGAAGAGGGCCCGCGTCCGCCGATCGCACTCGACGAAGGCGGGGATCGAGGACCAGGCCGCCCGCGGCGGTCGCCGCATGGGCGTATCCGCGAGCCACATCTCGAGCCCCTGCAGCGCGGGATCGCGGATCAGCAGGCGGTGGAGCGTCGTCGAGGCGGTGCGCGGCATGCCGACGACGAGGATCGGGCGCTCGATCGGGACCGAGTCGACGTCGGGATGGGCCGCGAAGCCCGCCTCCGAATGCAGCCGGCCGACGAGCCCGGTCAGGACCTGCTCGACGAGCATCCCGCGCCCGACCGGCGTCAGGCTCGACTCCCGCTCGGCGGACTCGAGCAGGCACTCGAGGCCCTCGCGCCACTCGTCGGGCCCGAGCGCCTGCAGCCCCGTCGCGCGCCGCGCCTCCTCGATCAGCGCATCGAGACATTCCGGCAGCGGGGCCGCCGATCCACCTAGCGCCAATTGCCCTTCCCCGTCTCGCGATCCCAGCGCAGCATCGCCTTCACGACCGGGTCGTCGAGGTTGCGCCAGATCGGCTCGAGCCCGGCGATCGTCGCGTGGATCTCGATCAGCTCGGCGCCCTCCGGCCCGGCGAGCAGCGGCCCGTACCAGACGTTGGGCTCGATCAACGCGACGGCCCCGCGCTCGTACCAGGTGTCGCCGATCTTGAGCCGGCCCTGGATCACGACGTTCGCGGTCCAGGACTTGTGGCGGTGCTCGGGAGCGCCCTCGTTCGGCCCCCAGCGCACGTGCATGAAGCCCGGCTTCACCGGATCCTCGTCGTAGCCGAGCCGCCAGGCCGCCGCCTCGCCGGCCGCGGTCGCGAGCCGCTCCGCCTCGTCCCAGTGGGTGAAGACGATCCCCGAATTGTCGTTCGCCATCGCTGCTCCCTCTACGAATAGAACTGCTGGCACCAGCGCCGGTACTGCGCGATCGGCCCGTCGCCCTCGCAGAGGACCGGGCGCTCCCGATAGACCTTGTTCTCCCAGATCGGGACGTCCTCGTTGGTCTGCTTCACGATGTCCCGGATGATCGCCGCCGCGACGCCGCCCTTCGGATCCTGGCCGTTCACCCGCGGCTGGGTGAAGGCGTAGCGGACGTGGGAGGTGCGGGCGTCGATCGGGGTCATCGTCGCGAGCTCGAGGGTCTCGCAGATGCCGGTGAAGCGGGTCGTCGAGAAGCCCATGCCGTAGGAGTGGGCCTCGATCGCGCCCTTCACGTCGCCCCGCGGCGTCCGCATCTCGACGGGCTGGAAGGCGATCCGCCGCGGGCCGTCCTCCTTCGCCTCCATGACGGGGACGTTGAGGGTCCCGTGGACGAAGCGGAAGTGCGCGGGATCGACGCCGTTCTCGCCGAGCTCCTGGCCGTGGGCCCGGATCACCCAGTCGTAGCGCTGATGCGTCGACCATTCGGGGCTCGACGCCTCGGGGACCTCGGGCAGCTCGAACCAGGGCGCACGGCCTTCGGTGTCCCGCCAGACGAAGACGAAGCCATGGCGCTCGACGGTGGGCCATTTCCTCGCCTGGGCATTCGGCGGGATCCGCTTCGCATAGGGCACCTCGCGACAGGCGCCCGTCGCGTCGAAGCGCCAGCCGTGGAACGGGCAGCGGAGGAGCTCGCCCTCGACGCGGCCGCCATGACCGAGATGGGCGCCGAGATGGGGGCAGTACGGGTCGACGACGGCGACCTCGCCCGAGGCGGTGCGGAAGACGACGAGGTCCTGGTCGAAATAATGTCGGATCGCGACGTCGCCCGGCGCGATCTCCGTGGAGACGGCGACCGCGAACCAGCCGTTCGGGATCGGAAGGCCGGGGGCGGCCGCTTCGCTCGGGGAATCCATCTCGCTCTCCCTGCGGCCGGAGACGCGTCCGGCCCGCTCGGACGTTGCAACATCGCGTCGGCGGGCGAAAGCGCGTCGGAGGATGCCTCGGTCGCGACCGCGGTGCGGATCTTCTAGATTGGTCGTCTCCGCCCGATCCGTCGTCGTCCGTGGCCCCGGCCTCCGCGCCACCCGAGAGTCCCCGCTTGAACGACCCCTCGGCCCACCACTTCCGCCTCGACGACCGCGTCGCCCTCGTGACCGGAGCGACGCGGGGGATCGGCGCGGCGATCGCCCGCGAGCTGGCCTTCGCCGGGGCCCGGGTCGTGCTCACCGGACGCGACGACGCCCGCGCCGTGGAGGTCGCGGCCGAGCTCACCGCGAGCGGCGCCCGGGCGACCGGGATGGGCTACGACGCGCGGCGCCCGGGCGAGGCGGAGCGACTCGCGGAGCGCGTCCGGACGGAGATCGGTCGGCTCGACGTCCTGGTCAACAACGCGGCGGTCCTACGGCCCCACGTGATCGCGAAGCTCCGGGAGGAGGAGTTCGACGAGCTCTTCCAGGTCAACGTCAAGTCGGCGCTCTTCCTGACCAAAGCCCTGCGCCCGTTGCTCGAGGCCTCCACGCGAGGCGTCGTCCTCAACATCACCGCCGCCGGGGCCCAGGCGCCGATGGCCGGGATCGGCGCCTACTGCGCGAGCAAGGCCGCCCTCGTCAACCTGACGCGGACCCTCGCGAAGGAGTGGACGCCGCTCGGGATCCGGGTCAACGCGCTGACGCCGGGCTCGACGGCGACCGACATGATCCTCCCCGTCGATGCGGAGAAGCGCGCGCGCTTCGTCGCGGAGATGGCGGCCCAGAACCCGATGAACCGGATCGCCGAGCCCGCCGAGATCGCGCGGGCGGCGCGCTTCCTCGTGAGCGACGCGGCGTCGTACGTGACGGGCCACGTCCTCGTCGTCGACGGGGGACTGCTGGCGTGACGGCGAGCGCAGCCCCTGTGAGCGGCGTGAAGACGACTGCGGCGACCGCGGGCGCAGTCGCGCGGGACGCGACGGTCGCGACCGCCGCCCCGCCCTACCCGACGCCCCACGCCCTGCTCGCGGGCCGGAGCGTGCTCGTCACCGCGGCGGCGGGGACGGGGATCGGGTTCGCGGCGGCGCGGCGGTGTGCGGAGGAAGGGGCGCGGATCATGCTCTCGGATCTCCACGCGCGGCGCCTCGGCGAGTGCGCCGACGCCCTCGAGGCGGAGCTCGGGCGACCGGTCGAGCGGCAGGTCTGCGACGTCCGCGACGACGCGCAGGTCCGCGCCCTCGTCGCCGCGGCCGAGGCGCGCCTCGGCGGGCTCGACGTGCTCGTCAACAATGCGGGGCTGGGCGCGACCTGCGACGTCGTCGCGACGAGCGACGCGCAGTGGGACCGGATCCTGGACACCAACCTGACGGGCACCTTCCGCTGCCTGCGCGCCGCGCTGCCCGGCATGCGGGCGCGCCGGCGGGGCTCGATCGTCAACCTCGCGAGCATCGTCGCCTGGCGAGCGGAGCGCGGACAGTCGGCCTACGCGGCCTCGAAGGCGGGCATCCTCGCGCTGACGCGCTGCGCCGCGCTCGAGGCGGCGGAGGCCGGGGTGCGGGTCAATGCGGTGGTCCCGAGCCTCGCGCTCCACCCCCATCTCGAGAAGGTCTCGGATCCCGCGTTCCTGCGGCGCATGGTCGAGCAGAACGAGGTCTTCGGCCGGGCGGCCGAGCCCTGGGAGATCGGCAACGCGATCGTCTTCCTGGCGTCGGATTATTCGAGCTACATGACGGGGGAGGCCCTGTCGGTCAGCTGCCGACGGGCCTGACTTCGGGCGGGAGACGACGAGGACGGCATGGCGAAGCGGCTCACCGACGACATGAAGCGGCTGATCGACGCGGGCTGCTTCGCGCATCTCGCGACGCTCGAGGCCGACGGGTCGCCCAAGGTCGAGCCCGTCTGGCTCGGCCGGGAGGGCGATCGCCTGCTCGTCGCGACCGACCGCAAGTCGAGGAAGTCGATCAACCTCGAGCGCGATCCGCGCGTCGCGATCTCGCTCGTCGCCCGCGCCAATCCCTACGAGCAGCTGCTGATCCGGGGCCGCGTCGTCGAGGCCCGGGACGACGCCGATCTCGCCGGCCTCGACGCGCTCTCGCAGACCTATCTCGGCCAGCCCTTCCCGCGGCGGAAGTGGTCGAGCCGCGTCCTCTACGTGATCGAGGCGACGGTCGCCCGACACTACGTCTCTCCGCTCCGGGATCCCCGGAGCTGAACCCTCCCACCACGAGGCCCCCATGACGATCCGCTGCACCCTCGAGAACCAGATCGCCGAAGTCGTGATGCACCATCCCCCCGTCAACGCGATCACCGTCGGCGACACCTGGAAGATCCACGACGTCTTCAAGGAGCTCTCCGAGCGCAGCGAGCGCGAGGACATCCGCGCGATCATCCTGACCGCCGAGGGCAAGGGCTTCAACGCCGGCATCGACATCAAGGAGATGCAGAGCGTGGAGGGCTGGGACCACCTGCTCGGCTCCGGCGAGGCCTGCTATGCGACCTTCCACCAGATCTACAACACCCCGATCCCCGTGATCGCCGCCGTCAACGACTTCTGCATGGGGCTCGGCATCGGCCTCGTCGGGAGCTGCGACCTGATCGTCGCCTCGACGAAGGCGCGCTTCGGGCTGCCGGAGGTCGACAACGGCGCGCTCGGGTGTGCCTCGCATCTCGCGAAGCTCGTCCCGCCGATGAAGCTGCGGGAGATGTCGCTGACCTGCCGGCCGGCGAGCGCCCAGGAGATGCTCGCCTGGGGCTCGGTCGCCTACGTCGTCGAGCCGGACCAGCTGATGCCGAAGGCCCGGGAGATCGCGGGCAACATCGCGAAGAAGCAGAAGGCGGTCGTCAAGTTCGCGAAGGCGGCCCTCAACCACATCGACCAGTTCGAGATGCACTCGAACTACCGCCTCGAGCAGGGCTACACCTACCAGCTCAACATCATGGGCGACGGTGACAAGGCGCGGGACGCCTTCATCGAGGGCACGCGCATCATCACGCGCTGAGGCGGCGAGCGGCCGCGGAGCAAGCGCTTCGGCTTCGGCTTCGGGAGGATTCGAAGGGATGGATCAGGCGGAGCTCGAGGGACGCGTCGTCTTCGTGACCGGGGCCGCCCGCGGCATCGGCGCCGCCTGCGCGCGGCGCTGCGCGGCGCTCGGCGCGAAGGTCGTCGTCGCGGATCGCCGCGCGGACGACGCGAAGAGCGTCGCCGATGCCCTGAACGCCGCGCGCCCCGGCTCGGCCCGGGCGATCGCCCTCGACGTCGCCGACGGTGCAGCCTGGTCGACGGCCATGGCCGAGACCGAGGCGGAGTTCGGCCGCCTCGACGGCCTGGTCAACAACGCGGGCGTGATCCGCGTCGTGCGCCTCGAGGAGGCGGACGAGGCGGCCTTCCGCAAGCTGATCGACGTCAACCTGGTCGGGACCTTCCTCGGCCTGCACGCGGCGATCGAGCCGATGAAGCGCGCGGGGGGCGGCTCGATCGTGAACTTCTCCTCGGTCCAGGGCCTCGAGGGCCGCGCCGGCTTCGGGCTCTATTCGGCGACCAAGTTCGGCATCCGCGGGCTCACGCGCACCGCCGCCCTCGAGCTCGGCGCCCACGGCATCCGCGTCAACGCGGTGATCCCGGGCCCGACGCGGACGAAGATGACCGAGCGCCCCGGATGGTCCGACGCCGACTACGAGCGCGCCTACGCCGGCACGCCGATCGGCCGCATGGCGCAGCCCGAGGAGATCGCCGAGATGGTCGCGTTCCTCGTCTCGCCGCGATCCTCCTACTGCACCGGCGCGGACTTCGTCGTCGACGGCGGCGTCCTCGCCGGAAAGACCTGAGGACCCATGAGCACCAACGCCCTGCGCCTCCGCTTCCTCGGCGCCGCCGGCACCGTCACCGGCTCGCGCACCCTCGTCGAGGCCGAGGGTCGCCGCATCCTCGTCGACTGCGGCCTCTTCCAGGGCTGGAAGACCCTGCGCCTGCGCAACTGGGCCCCCTTCCCCGTCGAGCCCGCCTCGATCGACGCCGTCGTGCTCACCCACGCCCACATCGACCACTCGGGCTACCTCCCGCTCCTGATCCGCAACGGCTTCCGCGGCGCGATTCACGCGACGACGGCGACCCGGGACCTGTGCGGCGTGCTGCTGCCCGACAGCGGCCGGATCCACGAACGCGACGCCGAGTTCGCCAATCGCAAGGGCTTCTCGAAGCACGCCCCGGCGCTCCCGCTCTTCACCGAGGCCGAAGGCGAGCGCGCCCTCGACGCCTTCCGCACGACCGAGTTCGGACGGACGGTGGACGTCGCGCCCGGCGTCGAGGTCGTCTTCCACGGCGCCGGCCACATCCTCGGCGCCGCGACCGCGACGCTCCGCATCGCCGGGCGACAGGTCGTCTTCTCCGGGGATCTCGGCCGGCCGAGCTGCCCGGTCATGCGGCCGCCCGAGCCGCTGCGCGAGGCCGACCTGCTCGTCGTCGAGTCGACCTACGGCGATCGCCGCCACGACCCGGCCGATCCGGAGGACGCGCTCGCCGACGTCGTCCGCCGGACCGCGGCGCGCGGGGGGACGGTGCTGATCCCCGCCTTCGCCGTCGGGCGCACGCAGATCCTGCTCTTCCACCTCGACCGCCTGCGGCGCGCGGGCCGCATCCCGGCGATCCCCGTCGTGATGGACAGCCCGATGGCGATCGACGCGACCGAGATCTTCCGCCGCCATCCCGACGACCACCGCCTCGACGCCGCGACCTGCGCCACCGTCTGCGGCTCGGTCCGCCTCGTCCGTACGCCCGAGGAGTCGAAGCGCCTCGACCAGCAGGACGAGCCGATGATCCTGATCTCGGCGAGCGGCATGGCGACCGGCGGCCGCGTGCTCCACCACCTCGCCCACTTCGCCCCGGACCCGCGCCATACGCTGCTCTTCGCCGGCTATCAGGCCCCCGGCACCCGCGGCGAGCGGATCGTGCGCGGCGAGACCAGCGTCAAGCTGCACGGTGCGATGGTGCCGATCCGCGCCGAGGTCCAGAGCCTCGACATGCTCTCGGCCCACGCCGACGGCGACGAGATCCTCGCCTGGCTCCGCCACTTCGAGCGCGCGCCCGCCATGACCTTCGTCAACCACGGCGAGCCCGCCGCCGCCGATCGCCTCCGCGTCCGGATCCGCGACGAGCTCGGCTGGCGCGTTCGGGTCGCCGACCAGGACGAGCGCTTCGATGCCTGAACGCGTCCTGCGATCCGAGCACGAGCGCCCGACGCGCCGGGGCGACGCATGACGAAGCGGCTCTCCGAGCACGACGCGCTCGCGATGATCGGCTTCGGCCCGCACGACCGCGCGAGCGACCACGACGAGCCCGAGCGCATCGAGCGGATCACCCGCGAGCTGCGCAACGGCTTCCGCGCCCTCCAGGACGTCGAGCCCGCCGTCACCGTCTTCGGCTCCGCCCGCCTCGCCGCCGACACGCCCGAGTACCGCGAGACCCGCGAGGTCTGTCGCCGTGTCGCCGGCGCCGGCTACAACGTGATCACCGGCGGCGGCCCCGGGCTCATGGAGGCCGCGAACCGCGGCGCCCGCGACGGCGGTGGCCTCTCGGTCGGCGTCAACATCCAGCTCCCGATGGAGCAGAAGCCGAACCCCTTCCTCGACCGCCGCTTCGAGTGCCGCTACTTCTTCGTCCGCAAGCTGCTCTTCGTACGTTATGCCTGCGCGTTCCTGATCTTCCCGGGCGGCTTCGGCACCTTCGACGAGGCCTTCGAGGCGCTCACCCTCGTCCAGACCCACAAGATCCCGAACTTCCCCGTGCTCTTCTTCGGCGGCGACTTCTGGAGCGATCTCGAGCGGCAGCTCGACCGCATGCACGCGCGGGGGATCATCGACGACGAGGATCGCGGTCGGGTGCGCATGGTCCGCGACGTGGACGAGGCCCTCGAGATCCTGCTCGGCTGTCATCGGGGGCTGTGCGCCGAGCTCGGGCGGCCCCCGCTCGTCCCGCGCTGAGGCGGGAGTCGACGGCTCGCCGATCCGACGCGCCGCCGAGTCAATCCGTCTCGCGGAAAAGCTCCCGCCCGATCAGCATCCGGCGGATCTCGCTCGTCCCCGCGCCGATCTCGTAGAGCTTGGCGTCGCGCCAGAGCCGGCCCGTCGGATATTCGTTGATGTAGCCGTTCCCGCCGAGGGCCTGGATCGCCTGACCCGCCATCCAGGTTGCCTTCTCCGCGGCGTAGAGGATGGCGCCGGCCGCGTCCTTGCGCGTCGTCTGGCCTCGATCGGCGGCGCGGGCGACGGCGTAGACGTAGGCGCGGCAGGCGGAGAGCGCGACGTACAGGTCCGCGAGCTTTCCCTGCATGAGCTGGAATTCGCCGATCGGCGAGCCGAACTGCTCCCGGTCGTGGACGTAGGGCAGGACGACGTCGAGACACGCCGCCATGATCCCGAGCGGCCCGCCCGCGAGCACGAGCCGCTCGTAGTCGAGCCCCGACATGAGCACGCGTACGCCGCCCCCGACCTCGCCCAGCACGTTGCCGACCGGGACCTCGCAGTCGTCGAAGACGAGCTCGCAGGTATTCGACCCGCGCATGCCGAGCTTGTCGAGCTTCGGCGACGTCGAGAAGCCCGGGAAGCCGCGCTCGACGAGGAAGGCCGTGATGCCGCGGGCCTCGGCGCCGGGATCGGTCTTCGCGTAGACGATCAGGGTCTGCGCGTCGGGGCCGTTGGTGATCCACATCTTCGTCCCGTTCAGCACGAAACGATCGCCCTTGCGCTCGGCCCGGAGCTTCATCGAGACGACGTCCGAGCCGGCCTCGGACTCCGACATGGCGAGGGCCCCGACGTGCTCGCCGGAGACGAGCGGCGGCAGGTAGCGCGCCCGCTGCGCGGGCGTGCCGTTGCGGAAGATCTGGTTGACGCAGAGATTCGAGTGGGCCCCGTAGGAGAGGCCGATCGCGGCCGACGCGCGCGAGATCTCCTCCATCGCGACCACGTGGGCGAGGTAGCCGAGGCCCGCCCCGCCGTACTCCTCGGAGACCGTGAGGCCGAGGACGCCGAGGGCACCGAGCTTCGGCCAGAGCGCGTTCGGGAAGGCGTTGTCGCGGTCGACCGCATCCGCGATCGGGCGGATCTCGGCGGCGGCGAAGCGCGCGACGGACTCGCGCAGGAGGTCGACGGTCTCACCGAGCGCGTAGTCGAGGGAAGGCACGGCCATGACGTTCTCCTGCGCGAGGGACTCGAGCGACCGCCGTCCGCTCCGGACCGGACGGCGACCCGCCGCCCGCGCCCGCGCGCCTAGCCCAGCCCGAGGCGGCGGGCGATGATGACCTTCATGATCTCGTTGCTGCCGGCGTAGATCGACTGGACGGCGGCGTCCTGATAGTCCTGGGAGATCGGATACTCCGCCATGAAGCCGTAGCCGCCGAAGAGCTGGAGGCATTCGGCGGCGACCCGCTTCTGGAGGTCCGAGGTCCACCACTTCCCCATCGAGACCTCCTTCACGATCTCCTCGCCGCGGACGTGGGCGGCGAGCAGCTTGTCGGTGAAGGCCTGGCCGATCTCGTACTCGGTCTCGAGCTCGGCGAGCTTGAACTGGGTGTTCTGGAAGGCGGCGATCGGCTTGCCGAAGGCGTGGCGCTCCTTGACGTAGGCGATCGTGTCGTCGAGGGAGCGACGCACCGACGCCATGCAGCCGACCGCGATGCAGAGGCGCTCCTGCTGGAGCTTCTCCATCAGCATCCGGAAGCCCTGCCCTTCCGCGCCGAGGAGGTTCTCGGCGGGGACGCGGCAGTCGCGGAAGAAGAGCTCGCTCGTGTCCTGGCCGCGCAGGCCGATCTTCTCGAGGTTGCGGCCCCGCTCGAAGCCCGGCGTCCCCTCCTCGACCAGGATCAGGCTGATCCCGTCGTGGCGCTTCGCGGGATCCGTCTTCGCGACCACGATCACGAGATGCGAGTTCTGGCCGTTCGAGATGAAGGTCTTGGCGCCGTTCACGACGTAGTGGTCGCCGTCGCGGATCGCCGTCGTGCGGACGGCGGCGAGATCCGACCCCGCGGAGGGCTCGGTCATCGCGATTGCGACCAGGCAGTCGCCGGCGATCGCGGGGACCAGGAACTTCCGCTTCTGGGCCTCGGTCCCGTAGCTCGCGAGATAGGGCAGGCAGATGTCCGTATGGAGAGAAGCCTGAAGGCAATGGGCCCGGGCGTAGGCCAGCTCCTCCATGATGATCGCGTCGAAGAGGAAGTCGCCCCCGGCCCCTCCGTACGCCTCCGGCAGGTTGGCGCCGAGGTAGCCCTCCTCGCCCATCCGCTTCCAGATCGCCCGGGGAACGATGCCCGCCTCGTTCCAGGCGGCGACGTGGGGAACGACCTCGGCCTCGACGAAGCGGCGGAACTGCGCGCGGAAGAGCTGGTGCTCCTCGCTGAAGATCTCGCGGTGCATCACTGGCCCTCCTGTCGTCCGGTCGGCCCGCGCCCCGCATCGGCTCGCGCGAACGGGACCCACACGCCCCGATCGCGACGCTAGCATGACGCCCCGACCACCCGAGGAGGATCGACATGATCGACGCCAGCCTGGAGCGCAAACTGCGCGAGCTCGTGGACCGCCAGGAGATCCACGACGTGATCCTCCGCTACTGCCGGGGCGTCGACCGCATGGACCGGGCGCTCCTGCTCTCGGCCTACCATCCCGACGCGATCGACGACCACGGCCTCTTCGTCGGCGGGCCCGAGGCCTTCGCCGACCACTTCATGGCTTTCCACGGCACGATGCAGTCGGCGACCCAACACGTCATCACGAACCACTTCTGCGAGCTCGACGGCGACACCGCCCACACCGAGACCTACTGGTTCTTCGCCGCCATGAACCGCCAGGGCCCCGCCCTCTCCCTCGGCGGCGGCCGCTACATCGACCGCATGGAGCGCCGCGGCGGTCGCTGGGCGATCGCCCAGCGCAAGTGCCTCTACGACTGGCAGGGCGTCCCGGGCGACTACGACCTCACCGCCGAGCAGGTCGCGAAGATGCTCGGCGCCGGCCCCGCGACGCGGGATCGCAGCGACCCCTCCTACGAGCGCCCGCTGCGGGTCGACCCGAAGCGCATCGCCAACCCGCCCCAGGGCTGAGGCGCAGGCGAGCCCGGCGCCCCGCGGCGTCGTCCGGACGCCGCCGCACCGCCGGGCTCCGCGCCCCGTCCTCAGCGCGGGAGCGCGAAGGCCATCAGCGCGTCGCCGGACTCGGACCAGACGTGACCGCCCGAGGCGATCACGACGTACTGGCGGCCCTCAGGCCCGAGCCGATAGGTCATGGGCGTCGCGTTGCCGGTGAACGGGAGGCGGTGGCTCCAGACTTCTTCGCCCGTCTCCGAATCGAAGGCCCGCAGATAGCGATCCGTCGTCGCCGCGATGAAGACGAGGCCGCTCGCCGTCGCGACCGGGCCGCCGAGGTTCGGGGCGCCCAGCTTCTTGAAGCCGGGCCAGAGCCAGATCGGGAAGGGCGCCTGGTCGCGGATCGTCCCGAGCGGCTTCTCCCAGGCGATCTTCCCGGTCGTGAGGTCGACGGCGACGATCGTGCCCCAGGGCGGCGGCGAGCACGGCGCACCGAAGGGCGAGAGGATCGGAAAGTTCTTCATCGCATACGGCGTCCCGTACATCGGCTGGACCTGGAACGGCCAGTGGGACGACTTGTCGGGCATCGCGTCGTACTCGGCGCGGGGGATCAGCTGGATCCCGTTCGCCATCCGCATCAGGTTCGTGACGAGGAGCTTCCTCTCGGGATCGATCGCGACGCTGCCCCAGTTCATGCCGCCGGGGTTCTGCGGGTACTGGATCGAGCCGCCGGTCGTGGGCGGCGTGAACATGCCGTCGTAGCGGTATTTGGCCAGCTCCTCGCGACACTTGCCGCGATCCCAGAACGTGAAGCCGAAGGCGTCGTCGGGCGAGAGCTCCGACGGATGCAGCGGCTCGACGAAGGTCGGCACCGGCTGCGTCGCCGCGAGGACCTCCCCCGGCGCGCCGTCGGTCGGGACCGGGACCTCCTTGTGGCCGTGGATGGGATGGCCCGTGCGGCGGTCGAGGATGAACACGTGGCCCATCTTCGTGCCCTGGGCGACCGCCGGGACCTTGCTTCCATCGGGCATCTCGAAATCGAAGAGCACGGGCTGCGAAGCCGTGTCGAAGTCCCAGACGTCCTTGTTGACCATGCGGTAGTGCCAGACGAGCTCGCCCGTCGTCCCGCGCAGGGCGACGACCGAGCTCGAGAAATGATCGAGGTTGTGTCGCTCGGCCGCGGAGTAGTCGACCGCGGCGTTGCCCATCGGCACGAAGACGAGGTCGAGGTCCTCGTCGGAGGAGAGGATCGACCAGGAGTTGGCCGTCCCGGGGACGTAGTCGCTCCCGGGCTTCGGCCCCGGCCCGTCGTAGCCCGGCGGCACCGGATCGAAGGCCCAGCGCAGCGCCCCCGTCCGCGCGTCGAAGCCGCGGATCACGCCCGGCGGCGCGTCGCGGCGCAGATTGTCGTAGACCATGCCGCCCACGACGACCGTGTCGTTCACCGTCGCCGGCGGCGACGTCACGTAGTAGGCCCACGGCTCGATCTCGCCCATGCGCGCCCGCAGATCGACGCGGCCCTCCTTGCCGAAGTCCTCGCACGCCTTCCCGGTCCGGGCGTCGATCGCGACGAGCTCGGCGTCGACGGTGCCCATGAAGATGCGCTGGCCGCAGGGGCGGAGCAGCTCCTCCTCGTCGTCGGCCTCCCAGTAGGCGACGCCGCGGCAGACGCGGCTGTGGGGATCGGGGAGCTTCGTCTGGCGCTGGTGCGCATCGAAGGCCCAGCGCTCCTCGCCGGTCTCGGCGTCGACGGCGATCACGCGGTGGAAGGGGGTGCAGAAGACGAGGGTGTCGCCCACGAGGAGCGGGGTCGCGTTGAAGGAGGTCTTGCTCGTGCCGTCGGTCCCGTCGGAGACGTCGCCGCTGTGGTAGGTCCAGGCGAGCTCGAGGTCGCCGACGTTCTGCTTCGAGATCTGGGTCGCCGGCGAATAACGCATGCCGCCGCGATCCCCGCCGTAGTGCGGCCAGCCCGCTTCGGGGCCGGGATCCGCCGCGGCCCCCGCGCCCGATCCGCCCGACGAAGAAGAGCGCCCACCGTCGCATCCGAGCGCGAGCAGCAGGAGCACCGCCAAAAGCCCCGAGAGCCCCCGCATGCCGCGCCGTGCCGATCCCGTCCGTCCCGTCCCGATCGCCCCCATCGTGTCCTCCCGTGGCCACCGCCGCCGGCGAGTCTACGGCGCTCGCGGCGAAAGAAAAGCGGCGCGTGGAGCCCGCCTCCGGGTCCACGCGCCGCTGCCTCGAGGAGGTCCTCGACGATCCCGGAGCGCGATCAGAACTGGTAGTCGATCATCCAGGTCGCCCGCTGCTCGAAGATGTCCTTGCGCTGGCTGAGGGCGCGCTCGTACGAGAAGCCCATCGAGATCCGGTTGCGGAGCGGCACGCGCACGCCCCAGGCGAAGGTCACGAGATCCTCGCCCGCCATGCCCGACGAGCCGAGGTTCGCGACGTCCGCCCCCTCGAAGCGGCGGTAGCGGGTCACGCCCGCCGCGTGCAGGATGTTCTGGGCCGCCTTCAGGGAGACGTGCTGCGCCGGCGCGGGCGGGCTCTTCAGGTCCACCTTCGCGCTGCCGCTGCCCGAGTCGACCCAGACCATGCCGTTCAGCTCGATGAAGGGCACGATGTAGTCGGCGCCGGGAATGAAGGAGACCTCGAAGGCCTGGTCGAGGTGGATGTTGTAGTAGACGGACGTGCTGTCCCGGTTGTGGTCGACCGGGAGCTGGGCCCCGATGTCGGTGATCAGGTGGACGTTCTTCGGACCCCAGCCGACCGAGATGCCGGGGATGAAGACGCCCTTGCCGTCGCCCTGGAAGACGTCCCGATTGCCGACCGGGATCTCGACCCGCAGGCTCGGCGTCACGATCAGGCCCCGCGCCCGATCGTCGATCAGCGCGTACTTGAAGCCCGCGGTGATGTCCATGAATCCGTTCTCGTTCTTGAGCCACGGATGGTCGGGACGGTTCACCATGTAGCCGTCCTTGGTCGCGATGAACGCGAGGCGATCGGTCAGCGCGAGGCGCCCCTGCAGCGCGAGCACGCCGGCCTCGCCGCCGTTGAAGACGGAGTCGGACGGGAAGTTGTGGTAGATGCCGACGAGGTTCAGCTCCGTCGTGATGTAGGGATCCTCGAAGAGATAGGGCATCGACATCGGCGCGACGTGCCCCGCCGGCCGCGCCTCGCGATCGCAGCCGAAGTCGGGCAGGAAGCCCTTGCACTCCTCCGCTGCCTGGGCCCCGATGGCCGAACCCATCACGCCGAGGGCCGTCGTCAGCGCCGCGACGACGCCTCGACCCACCCCCGATTTCCACTTCGCCGCGCGCCCCCGCGCGCGTGCACCCCTCGAACGAGAAAGACCCGACATGACGCTCCTCTCCGCCGCCGATGCGGCTTCAGGCTAGGCCCGCTGCGATGAACGACTCGGGAGGGAGCAACATGCATGCCACTCTGTCGTGGTCCGAGAATGGATGTCGCGAGGGAACCGGATCGCGCGCGGGGCACACCGTCACGCGCTCGGAGCGAGGCGTGACTCCCCGCCCCGCCCGGCTCGGCGCGACGCCGCCATCGCGGCGGTGGAGCGCGACGGCTCGGTGCGACGGGAAGAACGTCGGCCGAGGGTGCGCCGCGGTGCGGGGCGGCCGTCGGACCGGGGCGGAGGGCGAGTCGGGCGGCGGAGCGAGGGGGCTGGGACGTTCCGCCTCGAAAGCCCTATCGTGGCAGTCGACCTTTTCGGAGACGCCCCATGATCGTGACCTTCACGCTCGTCAAGAAGCAGCCCCACCTCTCGAACGAGGCCTTCCTCGCACGATGGGTCGAGCACACCGAGCGCTTCGATCTCAAGGATCATCCCTACATCACGAAGAACCGCCTCATGTTGCTGCAGGGCGACTCGCCCTACGTCGGCATGGCGGAGAACCACTGGCCCGATCTCGCGAGCCTCGAGGCGACGAGCGCCTTCTACCGCGACACCGAC
Source organism: Myxococcota bacterium (assembly GCA_046351135.1). Classification (GTDB taxonomy): domain Bacteria; phylum Myxococcota_A; class UBA9160; order UBA9160; family UBA4427; genus UBA4427. The sequence continues at coordinate 85,211 of JAXLZA010000005.1, forward strand.
GCCGGCCGCGCCCACTGGGCAGATCTCGTGACCTTCATGGACATCGACGGCAGCCCGACCGTCCTCGTGACCCACGAGGCGGACGTCACGGCGGCCGAGACCCGGCTGACCCGCTTTCTCGGCTGATCGGCCGCGAACGGGAGATCCCATCCAACCCAGAAGGAGGACCGCCATGCCGATGACCTGGACCCGCTGGACGCGAGAGGAGCTCGAAGAGCAGTTCGTCCACTACCAGCAGATGGCGCTCGAGGCCGGGCAGACGGGCAACTGGGACAAGTGGTGCGACATCTTCACCCTCGACTGCACCTACATCGAGGCGCAGGCCGGCACGATCGGCGGACGCGAGGGCCTGAAGCGCCTCTACCGCAACATCTTCACCACCTTCCCCGCCAGGCACTTCATCTACTCGCCCGTCGAGTGGTACATGATCGACGAGCTCCGGGGCTGGGTGTCCTGTCGCTTCAACGTGCGGATGTCCGATCCGGGGGACGGCAGCATCCACGAGGAGTACTGCTTCAGCCTGCTCAAGTACGCCGGCAACGGCCTCTGGTCCCACGAAGAGGACCTCTACAATCCGACCAAGCTGATGTCGATGGTCGATCGCTGGATCGCCGCGAAGAAGAAGGTCGACCCGTCCTGGGATCCCTCCCAGGAGGTCGGCGGCGATCCCTACCGGACCACGGAGGGTTAGGCGCCATGGCCCGCATCGACCTGCCCGACGGAGACGAGCTCACGAGCTGGCTCTCGCTCTCGCCCCTCGGCCCCGGCCTCTCGACCTTCGCCGACGCGGTCTACACGAAGAGCCGGCTCTCGCGCCGCGAGTTCGAGGCCGCCCGCATGCGGGTCGCCGCGAGCAACCAGTGCGTCACCTGCCTGAACACGCGCTACGAGGACGGCCTCGCGAACGGGCTCGATGCCGACTTCTATGACCACATCCTCGAGTGGGCGACCCATCCGGGCTACAGCGCGCGCGAACGCCTCGCGATCGAGTTCGCCGAGCGCTTCTGCGAGCGCTGGCAGGAGCAGGACGACGCCTTCTGGCAGCGGCTGCGCACCGCGTTCAGCGACGGCGAGATCGTCGACCTCGCGCTGCAGGTCGCCGAGCTGGTCGGCGCGGGCCGGATCCTCAAGATGCTCGACATCGCCCAGAGCTGCGGCATCACGATCCACCAGGGCTACGACATGGACCTCGATCCGGCGCGCAAGCCGCAGGCGCGGCATGCGGACTGAGGGCGCGCTCGGGAGGCCCGCGGCCGGCCGGGCGCACGGGTGGCCACGCGGAGCCGGACTCGACGGCCCGCGGTGCGGCGGTCGCTGAGCGCGTGGGCGACGCGAAGCCGATCCTGATCGAGGTCGCGATCAACGAGGCGGTGACCCGCGCGCAGCACCGCTTCGTCCCCGTCACGCCCGAGGAGTGCGCCGCCGATGCGATCGCCTCCGTTCGCGCCGGCGCCTCCTTCGCCCACTGGCACGCCCCGGATCTCGCCGCCTACGCCACGGCCTGGCGCGCGATGCGCGCAGCCGACGTGATCGCCTATCCGAGCTACCCGAACGAGCCCCCGGACGACGTCGACGCCCGCCTCGGCCACTGCTTCGAGCTCGCCCTGCGCGACGGACTCGAGATGGCCCCCCTGGATCTGGGCACCGCCCACACGATCCTCTGGGACGGCGAGCGGCTCGGCGGCGGGGGCACCCTCGCGAATCCCCTCGCCTTCCTCGAGCGCGCCGCGGCGCGTTATGCCCGGGCCGGCGTGATCCCGAACCTCGCGAGCTTCGACCTCGGCCATACCCGGCTCGCCGTCCGCCTCGCCCGCGCCGGGTTCCTCGAGCCCCCGCTCGTTCTCAAGATCTATCTCTCCGACACGTGGCTGGTCGGCCCGACGCCCTCGCGCGCGTCGCTCGACCTCCATCTCGCCGAGCTGCCCGACGATCTCGAGATCGACTGGCTCGTCGTGCCGTTCCTGGTCCACGCACGCTCGACCTTCGAGACCCTCTGCCGCCACGCCCTCGAGCGCGGCGGGGGCTTCCGGGTGGGGATCGGCGACAACCCGGCGCTCTTCCCGGACGCGCGCAACGCCGAGCTCGTCGAGCAGGTCCAGCCGTGGATCGAGGCGAGCGGGAGACGCGTCGCGACGACGCGGGACGTGCGCATGCGGCGGCGGGGCGCGACTGCGACCGCATGATCCAGGACCGGAACGAGGCCCTCGATGGGCCGGAGATCGGGCTGGTCGGGACGTGGTCGGCGCAGGCCTCAGGGCAGCACGCCGCCGTCGACCTGGATCAGCTGCCCCGTCGTGTAGGACGAGGCGTCGGTCGCGAGGTAGAGCGCGGTGCCGACGATCTCGTCGGGCTGCGCGATGCGGCGGAGCACATTGCCCCGGGTCGCCGCCGCGACCGCCTCCTCGCTCGGCACGCCGGCGCGGAAGCTGTCGGTCCAGAACGTCCCGCAGACGATGCAGTTCACGCGGATTCCCCGCGGCGCGAACTCCTGGGCCATCACCGAGGTCAGCACGTTGAGCCCGGCCTTCGCCGCCGCGTAGACCGCGGTCACCGGATTGGGCCGCACGCTCGCGACCGAGCTGACGTTCACGATCGCGCTGCCCGGGCGCATGTGCTCCGCCGCCTTCGCCGCGAGGCGCAGGGGTCCCTTCAGGTTCACACCGATCGTCTTGTCGAAGAGCGTCTCCGTCACGTCGGCGAGCCGCGGCGCGACCGGGGCGATGCCCGCGTTGTTGACGAGCACGTCGATGCGGCCGAGCTCGCGCATCACGCGCTCGATCAGCGCGTCGCACTGTCCCCAGTCGCCGACGTGGCAGCCGACGGCGAGCGCGCGGCGGCCGAGGGCCCGGATCTCCGTCGCCGCCTGCTCGCAGGCCTCGAGCTTGCGGCTCGCGATCACGACGTCGGCCCCCGCCCGGGCAAAGCCCTTCGCCATCGCGAGCCCGAGCCCCTTGCTGCCGCCGGTCACGATCGCGACCCGCCCGGCGAGCGCGCCCCCTGCTCCGTCGCTCATGTCCGTCCTCCCGAGGCCGCACCGGCGGCGATCAATCCCTCGGCCCGCACGAGCAGGCGATCCGCCATCGGGCCGAAATGCTCGTGCACGGGGTTCTTCGACTCGCCGCGCTTCCACTTGGCGAAGCTTCCCTCGAGCACGATCGCGAGCTTCCATGGCGAGAAGACGCGATACCAGTCGAGGGCCGACACGTCGCGCCCGGTCCGCTCCGCATAGCGCGCGACGAGCTCGGCTTCGGAAGGCAGCCCCGCGAGCCGGAATCCGCCGGGCTGCCCCGCCGCACCGAGGGCGAGCGGGTTCCCCTCCTGCGGCAGGAAGATGAGCGCCCACGCGAGATCGACGAGCGGATCGCCGATCGAGGCCATCTCCCAGTCGACGACCGCGAGGGCGCGAGCCGGTCGCTCGGGGCTGAACAGGACGTTGTCGAGCTTGTAGTCGCCGTGACAGAGTGCGGGCGGCTGCTCCTTCGGCAGCCGCTCGCCGAGCCAGCGCGCGACCGCATCGACCGCGGGCAGCGCGCGGCAGCGATAGCTCTCGAGCTGGGCGAGCCAGCGCGGCACCTGCCGCGCGAGGTAGCCCTCGCTCTTCCCGAGCTCGGCGAGACCGCAGGCGCGCCAGTCGACCGTGTGCAGCTCGGCCAGCGCGTCGATCAGCTCGGTCAGCGCGCGGGCCTGATCGGCGGGCGAGTCGGCGTAGGCGGGGGGCAAGGTCGCCCGGATCGGGACGCCCTCGACGAACTCCATGACGTAAAAGGGCGTGTCGGCGACGGCGGGATCGTCGCAGGCGAAGAGCGGCCGCGCGATCCGGACCTCCGCGTCCCGGATCGCGTGGAGGATCCGGAACTCGCGCAGCACGTCGTGGGCGGTGCTCGAGGAGGCGCGCGCCGGGGCGCGCCGCAGGACCCAGTGGGCCGCGCCGCGGCGGATCCCGAAGATCTCGCAGGAGCCGCCGCCCCGGAGCGCCTCGACCTCGATCGGGACGCGATCGCCCATCCGATCGTCGAGCCAGGCGGCGAGGCGTGCGGCGTCGAGATCCGGCTTCTCCCGCCTGCCCGCCCGCCCGGTCCCCGGCGCTCCACCGCCCACGGTGCGCTAGGCCTTCCGCGCCGCGGCGAGGAGCTTCGCGAAGACCTGCTCGCCCCGGGCGACGCGCGAGGGGATGTGCTCCGTCGGCCAGCCGTCGACGGCCACGAAGTTCTTGAGGGCGTCGCGGGCGACGACGACCTTGTGGACCTCGTCGGGGCCGTCGCCGATCGGGCCGAAGCGGTTCGTGCGGTACCAGTCCTCGAGCGGCAGATCGCCCGAGTAGCCGAGCGCGCCGCAGACCTGGATCGCGCGGTCGAGGACCCCGAGCAGCATGCGCGACGTGTACGCCTTCGACATGGAGATGTCGGCGCGCGCCGCCCGCGCCCCGATCTTGTCCATCCGCCAGGCGGCCTGGAAGGTGATCAGGCGCGCGGCCTCGATCTCGGTCTTCGACTGGTAGATGAAGTCCTGGACCATCTGATGGCTCGCGAGCGGCTTGCCGTGGGACTCGCGCGAGACGGCCCGCTCGCACAGGATGTCGAGCGCCCGCTTCGCGAGGCCGATCCAGCGCATCGCGTGGTGGATCCGGCCGCCGCCGAGGCGCTTCTGGGCGAGCACGAAGCCGTCGCCCGGCTTGCCGATCAGGTTCGCGTGGGGGACGCGGCAGCCCTCGAAGAGGATCTCGGCATGGTTGCCGAGCTCGCCGAAGACGGGATCGGGTCCGTGCATGGTCGGGATGTCGCGCAGGACGTTCATCCCCGGCGTCCCCTTCTCGACGACGAACATCGAGGCGTGCTGGTGGGGGCGGCCCTCCGGATTCGTCTCGGCCATCACGATCACGAAGTCGGCGAAGGAGCCGTTCGTGCAGAACCACTTGTGGCCGTCGATGATCCAGTCGTCGCCTTCCCGGCGCGCGCGGGTCCGCAGCCGGGTCGGATCGGAGCCCGCCTCGAAGGGCTCGGTCAGGGCGAAGGCGCTGCGCAGCCGGCCCTCGAGGTTGGGCCAGAGCCAGCGCTCCTTCTGCGCCTCGTTTGCGCCCGCGGCGAGCAGCTCCGTATTGCCGGAGTCGGGGGCCTGGTTGCCGAAGATCTCCATCGAGTACGGGCAGCGCCCGATCAGCTCGTGCATCAGGGCGAGCTTCATCTGCCCGAAGCCCGGGCCGCCTAACGATGCGTCGAGATGACAGGCCCAGAGGCCCTGCGCCTTGACCTGCTTCTGGAGGTGGGCCTTGACGAGCGTCCATTCGCCGGAGGGCATGCGGCGGAAGACGGGCTCGAGCGGGATCAGCTCCGTGTCGATGAAGGCTCGCATCCAGTCGAGCTTCTGCTGGAACTCGGGATCGGTCTCGAAATCCCAGGCCATCGGGGTCTCCTCGTCGAGGCGCGGCGTCCGCGAGAGGCGAGCTTCCCGCCCCCACCGTCCGCGCGCAAGGACCCCGTCGGCCGGCGGCGCGCGGACCCGGGACGAGCGGGCGCAGTCCCTCGACGGCGCGGTAGAGTCGCGCCCGGAGGTCCCCCATGCTCACGGGCGAGAAGATCCTGATCACCGGCGCGAGCGGCGTCGTCGGACTCCCCATCGCGACCGCGCTCGCGCGGCACAACGAGGTCTGGGCGATCGCCCGCTTCGGCGAGGGCGCGCCGGCGGCCTCCGCGATGAACGCCTCCTCCGCGCCCCGAGAGGTCCTCGAAGCGCGGGGCATGAAGACTCGCCGCGTCGACCTCGCCGCCCCCGACTTCTCCGAGCTCCCCGACGACTTCACGATCGTCCTGCATCTGGCCCACACCCGCCTCGGCGCCGAGTTCCAGCGCGCGATCCAGGTCAACGCCGTCGGCGCCGGCCACGTCCTGCGCCACGCCCGCAAGGCGAAGGCCGCCCTCGTCGTCTCCTCCGCCGCGATCTACTCGCCGAAGCCCGACCCCTTCGCGCTCCACCACGAGGACGGCGACCTCGGCAAGGCCTCGACGCCGTGGGCGCCTTCGAGCCCGGTCTCGAAGGTCAGCCTCGAGGCGATCGCACGCTTCTGTGCCGAGGCCTTCGGCCTGCGGACGACCATCGCGCGCCTCAACACGATCTACGGCGACTTCGGCGGACTCCCGGTGATGGACATGGACTCGGTCGTCGCGGGGCGGCCGGTGCGCGCCGTCGCCGATCCCAACGTCCACAGCCCGATCCACATGGACGACGTCCTCGACCAGCTCGAGGCGCTGCTCGACGCCGGCCGGGTCCAGGCGACGCTCGTCAACTGGGCGGGGGACGAGGTCGTGACGACGCAGCAGTGGTGTGCCCAGGCGGCGGCGCTCAGCGGGAAGCCCGCGAAGATCGAGGTCGCGGCGATTCCGGGGATCCTGGCGGGCAACGCCGTCGACGTGACGCGGCGTCGCTCGATCACGGGCCCCTGCAAGCGCCCCTTCGAGGCCTCTTTCGCAACCATCTACCGGGAGCGCCACGGCGCCGACCGCAAGTGAGGAAGACATGCTCGGAATCGTGTTCGACGGGAAGAAGCTCGCGCTGATCGACGACCTGGTCGGCCCGGATCCCGGGCCCGGCGAGGTCGAGATCGCGATCCAGGCCTCCGGCGTGTGCCACAGCGATCTCTCGGTCGTGAACGGGACGATCGCGTTTCCGAAGCCCGTGGTCCTCGGCCACGAAGGGGCGGGCATCGTCGTGCGCGTCGGCCCCGCGGTGACGAGCCTCGCCGAAGGGGACCACGTCGCCCTCGCGACGCTCGGCCAGTGCGGCGCGTGCGCGGCCTGCGACTCGGGACGACCGACGATGTGTCGAGACACCTTCGGCAAGCGCCCGACGCCCTTCCGCGTGAAGGGCACGCCCTATCACAACTTCGCCAACCTCTCGACCTTCGCGGAGCGGATCGTCGTCAAGGCGAACCAGGCGATCCGGATCCCGAAGGACATCCCGTTCGCGTCCGCCGCGCTGATCGGCTGCGGCGTGCTGACGGGCGCGGGCGCGGTCTTCAATCGCGCGAAGGTGAGGCCCGGCGAGTCGGTGGCCGTGATCGGCGCCGGCGGCATCGGCCTGAACGTCATCCAGGCCGCGCGCATCTCCGGCGCGAATCCGATCCTCGTCCTCGACACCAATCGCGACAAGGAGCCCCTCGCTCGCCAGATGGGCGCCACCGACTTCATCGACCCGCGCGCCGAGGGCGACGCCGTCGCGGCCGTGAAGGCGCGCACCGGCGGCTGGGGCGTGAACCACGTCTTCGAGTGCGTCGGCGCCAAGCGCCTGATGGAGGATGCGATCAAGATGGCGGACTGGGGCGGCAACGTCGTCCTGATCGGCGTCGCCCCGCCCGACACGCAGGTCGAGTTCCCGCCTCTCGGCCTGCTTCTCGACGTCTCGATCATGGGCTGCCGCTATGGGACGAGCCAGCCGCAGAACGACGTGAAGCGGGTCTGCTCGCTCTACCAGGCCGGTCGCTACGAGCTCGATGCCCTCGTCTCGAAGCGCTACCCGCTCGCCGACTTCGAGCATCTGATCGAGGACATGGAGGCGGGAAGGATCGCGCGCGGCGTGCTCGACATGCCGGGGGCGGCGTCGGCCTAGCGGGCCCGGCCTAACGGGGAGGACCGCTCCGGGCCCGGCGAAGCCTCCTCACCGAAAAATGAGGCCGAGCCGGGCGAACCGCCCGATCGGCGTCGGGGTCAGGGGGATCGCGTCCCGAGGTCCGGGCGGCCGGCTCGATTCCCCTCCACGACTCCGATCGGGGACCCCATGCGCGCCCTGCTCCTCCTGATTCCCCTTCTCCTCGGCCTCGGCTGTCAGACCACCGCCGATCGGGACGGGGGGGCGAACGAGGCCCTCGGACTGGGGAGCGGCGCACGCTCCTACGCCACCGCCGCGGAGCTCATGGACGCGGAGTCGGGCGGAGGCGTCGGGGACGGACTCGCTGCCAGCCCCGCCCGCCTCGCCGCCCCGCCGGCGGCGAAGGCCCCCTACCCGCCGTCGGAAGCATCGGCCGTCTCGGGCAGCCCCGAGACCGCCTCCCTCCCGCGCGAGGTCATCTACACGGCCCATCTGCGGATCGTCGTCGTCGCCCTCGAGGAGGCGCAGCGCGCGGTCGTGTCCCTCGCCGAGCGGGCCGGCGGATGGCTCCAGGAGAGCACGGCTCACTCGATCCGGATCCGCGTGCCCGCCGACCGCTTCGACTCGACCGTCGAGGCGATCTCCGCCCTGGGCGAGGTCGTCGATCGCTCCATCATGGCCTCCGACGTCACCGAGGAGATCCTCGACCTCGACATCCGGCTCGAGAACGCCCGCAAGACCCGCGACCGGCTGCTCGCCCATCTCGCGGAGAGCCGGAAGATCGGTGACACGCTGAAGATCGAGGCCGAAGTCGCGCGCGTCTCCGAGACCATCGAGCAGATCGAGGGCAAGCTCCGCTTCATGCGCTCGCAGATCGCCATGAGCAGCATCGACGTCCTGTGGAGCGCGGCGCTGCCCCAGGAGTCGGCGAAGATGCCCTCGCTGGCCGTCCCGTTCCGCTGGATCGACGAGCTCGGCGACGGCCTCGTCGCGGGCCAGGTCGAGCCGACGACGCGCGCTCCCGGCTTCCTCGAGCGCCGGCTGCGCTTCGACGCGCCGAAGGACTTCATCCGGTACTACGCGAGCCGCGATCGCGTCGAGGCGCTCTCCGCCGACGGCATCCACTTGAAGGTCCGCCGCCACGCGAACCATGACCGGGGCGCCCTCGCCTTCTGGCGCGACCTCGCCCGCGAACGGCTGGTCCGATCACGGGCCGTGGCGTTCACGGACGAGCGCGCCCTCGACGGCGAGGAGGCGCTCCTCGTCGGGACGCGCGAGATCGCGGGCCAATCGCTCGGCTACCTGCTGGTCCTGAAGCGCACGGACCGCCACGTCTACAGCTTCGAAGCCTGGGGACCCCGAGAGGCCTTCGACGCCCACCGGGCCGCGATCGAAGCGAGCGCAAAGACCCTGGCCCGTTGAGGAACCCCGACGCGACCGCGTGGCCCGCCCGGCGGACGGCGCGCGGCGCTCGCTCGCCCTCAGCGCGCCTCGACCCGGACCGGGAAGGTCTCGAGCCGACGGATCGACACGAAGGGAACCTGCTTCGGGGCGGGCCCGATGCGCTCGACGCGCTGCGTGTCCTCGACGATCCCGCGCAGCGTCTCCTGCACCTCCGCCCGTGCCAGCGCCGCGCCCAGGCAGAAATGCGAGCCCCAGCCGAAGCTGAAGGAGCGCTTCGCCTCGCGGCCGACGTCGAAGCGATCGGGATCGGCGAAGACCTCGGGATCGCGGTTCGCGGCGAGGGTCGACAGGAAGAACATCTTCCCCGCCTCGAGCTTCGTCCCCCGCGTCTCGATCGTCTCCGTCGGCTCGCGCCCGAGGACGGCGACGGGCGGCTCGACCCGGAGGACCTCCTCGGCCGCGGCGGCCGTCGCCGCCGCCGGGTCGGCCGCCCGGCGCAGCTTCTCGAGCTCCGCCGGATGCTCCGTCAGCAACGCGAAGGCCGAGGTCAGCACGCTGCGCGAGGTGTCGTGGCCGCCGAAGATCAGGTTGATGACGAGGGTGACGAGCTCGGTGTCGTCGAACTCCGGGCCCGCCTGCTTCGCCTCGGCGAGGAGCCGCGTGATCAGGTCCTCGCGCGGCTGCCGGCGGCGCTCGACGAAGAAGGCGCGGATCCGCTCGTCGAAGCCGACCAGCGCGCGCTCGGCGCGGGCGCGGCGCTCGGGCGTCATGACCGAGGCGAGCGCGTCGCCGAGGTCGGTGGACCAGGCGGCGAAGACCGCATGGTCCGACTCGTCGATCCCGAGCAGGTCGCACATCATCCAGATGGGCAGCGGATCGGCGAGGTCGCGCACGACGTCGAGCGACCCCTTCTCGGCGCCCGCGAGCAGCATCGCCCGCACGCGCTGCCGGATCTTCGGCCGCAGGGCCTCGATCGAGCGCGGCGTGAAGGCACGCGAGACGAGACGCCGGAGATCGTCGTGGAACGCGCCGTTGCGATTGGTCAGCATGCGCGACCACCACGCGTGCAGTGGTCCCGACACGACGCCGACCTGCTCGAGCATCGGGACCGCATTGCTGACGACGCGCGGATCGCGGGCCAGGCGATCGACCTCGTCGTAGCGCAGCACGATCGCGTCGCCCGTCGCCGTCCAGGCGACGTCGCCCCGCTCGCGTGCCGCGCGCAGCACCGAGTGCGGATCCTGCCAGTAGGCGGGATCCGCCATGTCGATGACGGCCGGCCCCTGCCCGCCGCGCTTCCCGATCGTCCCGGCCGCCACGCCTACTTCGTGATCCCGAAGCGCTCGAGGCCGTAGCAGGTGATCGCGTTGCTGCGGAGCACCTTGTAGCACTCCTCGGCGTTCATGTTCGCCTGGGAGAAGAGCTCGTGGGCGATCTTGCGCGAATGCGGGAAGGTCCCGTCCGAGTGCGGATAGTCGGTCTCGAAGAGGATCGACTCGATCGAGTACTCGTGGCGGGCCTTGAGGCCGTGGAGGTCGTCGAAGATGCAGTTCCAGACGTGGCCCTTGACCTGCTGCGACGGCGCGACCGGCATCTCGACGCCGCCGACCCCGTCCCGCCAGACGCTGTCCATGCGCTCGAGCTGGAACGGCATCCATCCGGCCTGGCTCTCGGCGTAGGCGATCTTGAGCTTCGGGAAGCGCGAGAGCGTCTTCGAGAAGATCCAGTCCGCCAGCGAAGCCTGGGCGTTGTGGGCGTAGAGCGACATCGAGGTCGCGAGCGGCGCGTCGGGGCTCGTCGTCGGCATCGAGGAGGACGAGCCGATGTGCATCGACACCGTCGTCTCCGTCTCCTGACAGGCCTGCCAGAGCACGTCCCACTGCCCGGAATAGAGGCTCGCGAAGCCCAGCTTCGACGGGTTCTCGCTGAAGGCGATCGCGTACGATCCCTTCTTCGCACAGCGCCGGACCTCCTCCGCCGCGAGCACCGAATCCCAGAGCGGGATCAGCGTCAGCGGGATCAGCTTCCCCTTCGCCTCGCCGGCGCACCACTCGTCGATCATCCAGTCGTTGTAGATGCGCAGGCAGGCGATCGCGAGCTCCTTGTCCTTGCGCTCGGCGAAGCCCTGGCCCGCGAAGCGCGGGAAGATGTTCGGATAGTTGATCGCGGCGGAGACGTGGTTGAGCGCCATGTCGGCGAGCCGCGCCTTCTTCTCGTAGGTCCCGGGACGGAAGTCCTCGTAGATCGCGGGGACGTTGCGCTGCTGGCTGCGCGGAATGCCGGCCGGTCCGTGCAGCAGGCCCGTGGGGCAGACGAGATCGTCGAAGAGCCAGAGGTCGCACCAGTCGCCGTCGGCGGCGCCGCGCTCGAAGCCGTAGTGGCCGCCCTTGAACTCGAGCTTCACGCGCTCGCGCGAAACCTTCGGGCCGCGATCGCGCAGGCTCGACGGCAGCTCGCGCTGCCAGAGGTCGCGGGGCTCGAGGACGTGGTCATCGACGGAGATGATGTCGGGCAGCTCGTGCTCGGCGGGGGTGACGGACTGGGTCATGGCGATCCTCCTCGCTTTTCGCGGAGCGCGCGCAGGCGCCGGCGCTCGCGCCGATTCTACGCGAGGAAAATAAAAAGCGCCCGGCCTCCGGAGCCCGCTCGCCGCCCACCTCCGGTCGGGTTCGAGGACCGATCCGGTGCGGATTCCGGGCCGATCCGCGGGGCCGACGACGCCGGATGCGGGCGGGCGAAGGCCGGCCATCCGGGTATGCTGCGAGCGACCTGCCGAGGCCTCCGATGAGCCCGACCCGACCGACGAACGCCGACCTCGATCCCGGCCGCAGCCTGCTCGATCCCGCCCGCTACGCGCGGGAGGGCTACCCGGACGCGCTCTTCCGGCGCCTGCGGGACGAGGCACCGGTCTGTCGGGTGAACGATCCGATGCTCCCCTACTGGGCGATCACGCGGCACCGGGACATCGTGCTCGTCTGCCGCGACCCCGAGCGCTTCTCGAACCTCCCCCACTTCCAGATCAACATCGATGCGCCCTTCGGTGGCAGCGACGCCCGCGAGCCCGAGACGATCATCCAGATGGATCCGCCGAAGCACCGCCGCTTCCGCGAGCTCGTGAGCGCGCGCTTCACGCCCCGCGCGCTCCAGCCCGTCGAGGCCGCCCTCGATCCCCTCGCCGACGAAGTGATCGACGAGCTCGAGGCCGAGGGGAGCGCGGGCACCTGCGACTTCGTCGAGAAGCTGGCGACGCCCTTCCCGATGGCGGTGATCGCGTGGCTGCTCGAGGTCCCGCGCGCGGACTGGCCGGTGCTCTTCGAGTGGACCAACGGCGTCGTCGCGCCCAACGAGCCCGAATACCAACGCCCCGGCGAGACGCCCCACGAGACGCGGCTGCGCAGCTCGAAGGCGCTCTACGACTACTTCGACGCCCTCGCGCGGGAGCGCGAGCGGGGCGACGGGGACGACCTCGTGACGCTGCTCGCGAAGGCGCGCGTCGACGGCGAGCGGCTGCCGCCACACATCCTCTCCTCCTACTACATGCTGCTGATCGTGGCCGGCAACGAGACGACCCGCAACGCGATCAGCGGCGGCCTCCAGGCCCTGATCGATCATCCGGATCTGTGGGACCAGCTCGCCGCCGATCCCGGGCTCGCGAAGGACGCCGGCGAGGAGTGTCTGCGCTGGACGACGCCGGTCGTGCAGATGGCGCGGACCGCGACCTGCGACGTCGAGCTCCACGGCCAGCAGATCCGCCGGGGCGACACCCTCGCCTGCTTCTACGCCTCCGCCAATCGCGACGAGCGCGTCTTCGCCGACCCCTTCTCGTTCCGCTTCGATCGAAGGCCCAATCCCCATCTCGCCTTCGGCATCGGCGAGCATTTCTGCGTCGGGGCCCACCTCGCGCGGATCGAGCTGCGCGCGATGCTGCGGCGGCTGACGGCGCGCTTCGAGCGCTTCGAGTCGGCGGGGAAGCCCGAGCGGCTCCAGTCGAGCACGACCGGCGGGTTCAAGCGACTGCCGGTGCGCTACGCGTTCAAGCCGCGGCGCTGAGCTGCGATGCGACGCCCCAGGCCGCGCCCGATGCGCGAGAAGGAATCCCGATGACGCAGAGCGCTCCGGACATCGACCTCGGCCTCGCCGGCAAGGTCGCCCTCGTGACCGGCGCCGGCGCCGGCATCGGCCGCGGCATCGCGGGCTGGCTCGCGCGGGCGGGCTGCCGCGTCGCGGTGAACGACATCGACGGGGTGAAGGCCGAGGAGACGGTCGCGGGGCTGCGCGCCGCGGGTCGGGAGGCAGAGGCCTTCGTCGCGAACGTCCGCGACGAGACCGCCGTCGGCGAGATGATCGCGTCGATCCGCCGCACCTTCGGCGGCCTCGACGTCGCCGTCAACAACGTCGGCATGAACGCGGGCATGCCCGCGACGCCCTTCACCGAATGGCGCGGCGACGATTTCCGCGCGGTGGTCGAGCAGAACCTGATCGCCACGGCGCTCTGCTGCGTCGCCGAGGCGCGCGCAATGGTCGAGCAGGGCCGGGGCGGGGTGATCCTGAACGTGACCTCGGGCGAGACGACGCGGCCCGCGATCCGACTCGCGCCCTACGGCGCGGCGAAGGCGGCGATCAACCACCTGACGCAGACGATGGCCGTCGAGCTCGGACCGCACGGGATCCGCGTCAACTCGATCGCGCCGGGCACGACGCTGACCGAGCAGGTCCGAAAGACCTTCCCCGAGAGCCACGTCGCCGCGATCCTCGAGTCGATCCCGCTGCGGCGGATGACCGAGCCCGAGGAGCTCGGCCGGCTCGCGCTCTATCTCGCGTCGGATCTGGCGCGCTGCGTCACCGGCCAGTTCATGCTCGCCGACGCGGGCGCGTTCCTCTCGCGCAGCCGGCCCGCGATGCCCGCGGCGCCGGCCCGTCCGTGAAGTGAGCCCGACTCAGACGAGATCGAGCGCGAGGCGCACCATCCAGCCGGCCAGGGCCCAGAGCGTCGCACCGACGCAGATGCCGGTGGCGATGCCCCGGGCGGCGGAGAGGTCGTCGAGCTTGCGTGCAGGTCCGGCGGTCGCGGGCGCGTCCTGGAAACGTCTCGGCATACGCCCGGAAAGCTACGACGGAAAAGGCCGCGCGACATGGCCGAAGCGGATCATTTCGTGGACCGGATCCCGTCCTTTTGCGATGCGATCCGCATCGCGCCGTCGACCGGGCGGTCCGAGGTCGGGCGGCCCGCGAGCGCATGGACCCGGTCGATCAGCTCGCGCTGGGAAGAAACGCCCAGCTTGCGGTAGATCGCCTTCAGATGGTTGCGGACGGTGCTCTGGGCGATGAAGAGCTGCTCCGCGATCGCGGGGACGCGCGCGCTCTGCATCAGCAGCACGAGGATCTGCCGCTCGCGGGTCGACAGCGCGCCGAGCGCGGGATCGTCGATGGGGACGCCGCTGCGGTCGACCAGCGACGCGGAGAACGACAGGGACTGGAGCCGGGAGGCGACGCTCGCGAGCTCGGCGGCGAGGCTGCCCGCGCTCGTGCCGAGGGGACGCGCCGCGTGGATCTCGGCGAGGTCGACGACGACCGAGACGACCGCCGACTCGCCGCTCGGGGTCCGCTCGATCCACTGCGGTGCGACGGCGACCGGGAAGGCGCGACCGTCCCTGCGCCGCAGCGCGCTCAAGCGGGTCCGAACGTCGCCCGCGCGGGTCTTCGCCTGCTCACCGGCGAGCGACGCGCGCAGCTCCTCGGGCACGAGCAGGGCGACGGGCTGCCCGTCGAGGTCCTTCGCCTCGTAGCCCGTGAGCTCGAGGATCCGCCGATTCGCGTAGCGGATCCGACCGTCGCGGTCCTCGACGATCAGGCCGAAGGCGAGCCGGTCGATGCCGAGGAGCACGCCTTCGAGCGTCGGCGAGAGCGTCCAATCCCAGCTTTCCATGGTCCGCCACTGTAGCCGGGCGCGGTCGCCGCCACCGGCCCCACGCGACCGGATGCGCGGGGGGATCCGCGATAGAGTCCCGACCCATGGCGAAGGCCCGCAACGAAGCGCCTCCGAGTCCTCTCCTGCGGCGCATCTACGCGGCGGCGGATGCCTATTTCCTGTCCGACGCGATCCGCATGCGGACCGCCAATCAGCTCGCCTACGCGCGCATCGGCGTGATCGGTTCGATCGCGGTCGGGCTCGCGGCGATCGCCTTCATCCCCTGGCAGCTGCATCACTGGCCGACCCGCGTCCCGCTCGCCATGGTCGCCTCGGGCCTCGTCTGCATCGCGCTCCCCTTCCTGCTGCGCCAGCGCGACTCGATCCGCCACCTCGGCCACATCGTGTGCGGCCAGGTCGCCGTCTACGCGCTCGCCGTGATCGTCCTCTCCGGCGGCCGGGCGACGGGCATCCTGCCGGTCCTGCCGATCATCCCGATGCTCGCGCTGCTCATGGGCGGCGGGCGGGCGGTGATCGGCTGGGGCCTCGTCACCGTCGGCGTGATCGGCGTCGGGGCGCTGCTCGTGCACCGGGAAGCCCCGGTCCTGGTCGAAGGCTTCCGCGAGCTGCGCCACGGCGAGCGCTACCCGATCGCCCTGATCTGCCTCGTCGGGATGCTCGGCGTGACCTTCCTCTTCGAGAAGCTCTGGAATCGCAGCGCCCTCGAGCTCGCCGAGCGCGCCCGGGCCGACCTCGCCCTGCGCGAGGACCGCTACCGGACGCTGCTCGAGCACGCCTCCGAGGGCATCCTCGTCCTCGATGCGCGAGGCCGCATCCAGTTCGCGAGTCCCGCCGCCGAGCGGCTGATCGGACTGGATTCAGGCGGCGCCCTCGGCCGCACCCTCGTGTCGCTGACCGACGAGGAGGGGCTCGCGGAGACCGTCCCGATGTGGCGGGAGGCGATCGCCCATCCGGGCGAGCGGGTGCGGGGCGAGCTGCGGGCGGCGATGCGACCGCCGTCCGACGGCGGCCCGCCGCGCCGGATCGAGATCACGATCACGAACCATCTCGACCATCCCGCGGTCGGCGGTGTCGTCGTCCACATCCACGACGTCACGGCCCTGGCCCGGGCCGAGACCAACTACCAGAACCTGGTCGACCGCTCGCTGCAGGGGATCGCCGTCGTGCGCGAGTTCCACGTCGTCTACGCCAACCCGGCCCTCGCCGCGCTCTTCGGCGTCGGGCTCGATCGGCTGATCGGATGCCACGTGAACGAGATGCTGGCCTGGGTCCATCCCGACGACCGCGAACGCGTCGTCGCGGCTTTGAACGTCCCGGCGGTCGCACCGCTCGCGCCCATCGAGATGCGGATCGAGCGGGCGGACGGAGCGCAGCGGTGGATCCAGATCCGCTGGTCGGACGCGGTGTCGGAGGGCCTCACCGCGCGCCAGATCGCCTACGCGGACGTCACCGCCCAGAAGGAGCTCGACGCGAGCCGGCTGCTCGAGCAGGAGCGGCTCGAGGCGCGCATCGCCGAGCGGACCCGGGAGCTCGAGGCGAGCCAGCAGACCCTGCGCGCCCAGGAGCGCCTCGCCGCCGTCGGCACCCTCGCCGCCGGCGTGGCCCACCAGATCAACAATCCCGTCGGTGCGATCCTCGCCGCCGCGGACTTCGCGCTGATCGCCGCGGTCGACGAGGACCGCGATCGGGTCGCGGCGACGGCGCTCGAGGAGATCAAGGCCCAGGCGGTCCGGTGCGGGCGCATCATCCGCGGCATCCTCCAATTCTCCCGCGCGGAACCGACCGACAAGTGGAGCGGCGACGTCGTCGCCGTGCTGCGCACCGCGGTCGACGCGACCCGGCGCCACGCCCGCGACCACGCGGCGGAGGTCTCCCTCGAGATCGAGCACGGGATCACCGCGGCGAGCGTGCTCATGAGCCCGATCGAGCTCGAGCAGGTCTTCGTCAACCTGATCCTCAACGCGATCCAGGCCCAGAGCGCCGGCGCGAAGGTCCGGATCACCGCCCGCCACCTCGGCCACGAGCTCGAGATCCGCGTCGAGGACGACGGCCCGGGCATCCCGCCCGCCGATCGCGGCCGCATCTTCGATCCCTTCTTCACGACCCGGCTCAAGCGGGGGGGCACGGGCCTCGGCCTCTCCGTCGCCCACGGCATCATCGCGGATCATGGCGGGCGAATGGAGCTGGTCGCCGAATCCGGGGAGTCGGGCGTCGGTGCGTGCTTCCGGATCACTCTGCCCGTCGAGAAGGCCGAGCAGGGCATCCCGGCCCGGCTCGACGCCTGAACGGCCGTCGGGAGACCGTTGAGCGCGCGGCGGCGATCGCATCCGAGCATTCAGGAGGAACCGACATGCTGAGCTGGACGATCGGCGACGTGACGATCAAGCGGATCGTCGAGAGCGAGATCGTGTTCCCCCACGATCCGAAGGGCGGCTTCCTCTCCCAGGCGAGCCCCGCGGCGCTCCGGGAGATGCCCTGGCTCTGGCCCCATTTCGTGACGGAGGAAGGGAGCCTCAAGATCTCGATCCATGCCCTGCTCGTCGAGGCGCCCGGGCTCACGCTCGTCGTCGACACCTGCGTCGGCAACGACAAGGTCCGCAGCCTGACGGGCGGCGTCCCGCTGCAGACGCGCTTCCTCGACGACCTCGAGGCGGCGGGCTGCCGGCGCGAGGCGGTGAACGCCGTCGTCTGCACCCATCTCCACGTCGACCACGTCGGCTGGAACACGATGCTGCGACACGGGCGCTGGGTCCCGACCTTCCCGAACGCGCGCTACCTGATCGGCCGACAGGAATGGGCGCACTGGAAGGCCGACCGGAGCACGGAAAACCAGGCGATCCTCGCCGACTCGGTGCAGCCGATCTTCGACGCGCGCCTCGCCGAGCTGGTCGACATGAACCACCGGCTCTCCGCCGAGATCCGACTCGTCCCGACCCCGGGCCATACCCCCGGCCACGTCAGCGTCGCGATCGAGTCCCGCGGCCAGCGCGCCCTCATCACCGGCGACTTCCTCCACCACCCCTGTCAGTTCGGCCACCCGGAGTGGTCGCCCACCTTCGACACCGATCCAGTCGCGAGCGCGTCGACCCGGCGCTCGATGATCGACAAGGTCGCGGATCGGGGCGTGCTCGTGATCGGGACCCACTTCGCGGCCCCGACGGCGGGGCGGGTCGCGCGCGCCGGACGGGGCTTCCGCTTCGAGGTGGACGCCGCCGTGGACGCGCACACCGACACCGGCCTCGCCGACGCCGCCGGTCCGCGTCCCGCCTAACGTCGCAGCGACCGCAGGGCGCGCTGCACGATCCGGTCGAGCTCGTTCGAGAAGCGCGAGCGGTCGCGGGCCGTGATCGGCGGTGGTCCGCCCGTCGCGATCCCGGACTCGCGGATGCCCGCCTTGATGTCGCGCGTCGCGAGGGCGCCCCCGATCGACTCGGAGGTGAACTCGCGTCCGTTCGTGCCGAGGGCGTGGGCCCCGACCGCGAGGCAGCGCGCCGCGAGCGGGATGTCGGCGGTCACCACGACGTCGCCCTCGCGGATCTGCGAGGCGATCCAGTCGTCGGCCGCGTCGGGCCCCTCGGCCACGACGACCAGCTCGACGCCGAGATCGCGCGGCACGTTCATGCGCTGGTTCGCGACGACGACGACCGGGAGGTCGAGGCGCGCGGCGACCGCGTAGACCTCGTCCTTGACCGGGCAGGCGTCGCCGTCGACGAAGATCTCGATCACGTCCCCTCCCCGCCGAGCCCACTCCAGGCGAGCGCCGCCACGCAGGCGACGATCAGGGCGAGGCTCGCCCAGGCCGCGGCGAGCATCCAGGTCCGGGGCCGCGCCGCGCCCACGATCGCCGGATTCCGTGCGAGCAGGATCAGCGCGAAGGCGTGCAGCGGGAGCAGGACGGCGTTCACGACCTGGCTCAAGTAGATGAGCGGCACCAGCGGCAGCCCCGGCAGCGCCACGACGCTGACCGCGGCGACGGTCAGGCCGATGAAGATCGCGTAGAAGAGCTGGAAATGCTTCGAATCGAGATCGAGGGAGGCGGGCGCACCGATCCCCTCGGCGATCGAGTACGCGGTCGCGATCGGCACGATCGCGGCGGCGAGCAGCGACGCGCCGAGCAGCCCCGCCCCGAAGAGCGTCGTCGCGAAGGGCCCTGCGAGCGGGCGCAGGGCGACGGCCGCGTCCCTTGCATCCTCGATGTGGAGCCCCTCGCGGTGCAGCGTCGCCGCACACGCGACGGCGATCGCCATCCCGATCACGCCCGTCAGGACCGAGCCGATCAGGACGTCGACGCGCTCCCAGCGCAGGTCGGCGACGCTGATCTTCTTGTCGACCGCATAGGACTGGATGAACGCGAGACCCCAGGGCGCGAGCGTCGTCCCGAGCGTCGCCGCGACCGCGATCCAGCCTTTCGCGTCGATCGGCAGGCGGGGCACGAGGGAGCCCTGCACGACCTGCGACCAGTCCGGAGCCGCGAGGATCCCGTCGACGAGATAGAGCGCGAGGCTCGACGACACGACGAGCAGGATCCCCTCGATCCGGTGGAAGGAGCCGAGCACGACGATCGCCGAGATCAGCGCCCCGGCGACCGGCGCGCTGAGCCAGGTCGGTACCCCGATCAGCGACCCCGCCGCGGAGATCCCCGCATACTCCGCGCAGATCGTCCCGAAGTTCGCGAAGAGCAGCCCGATCACCGCCGCGTAGCCGAAGCCGCGCCCCCACCGCTCGCGGATCACCCCGACGAACCCCTTCCCCGTCGCCGCGCCGACGCGGACCGCGAGCAGATGGAAGAGGATGAGGAGCACCGTCGAGGCCGGGATGATCCAGAGCAGTCGGTAGCCGTGGTCGGTGCCGAGCAGCGAGTAGGTCGTGATGCCCGCCGGATCGTCGTCGGAGAGGCCGGCGAGGAGGCCGGGGCCGAGGACGGCCAGGAAGGCCGTGAAGGCGCCGAGGCCGGCGGTGCGCAGGCGGGTGAAGCGGCGGCTGATGCCGCGACGGACGTGGGCGACGGCGTGGAGCGGCGCGTTCGCGCGCTCGCGCTGGATGCGGGCGACCCGCTGGACCGCCGAGTGCAGCTCGCGCAGGGGACGGGGCGGGGTCATGCGGTCCTCGGTCGGAGGTCGGCCCGACTAGACCGGGATCGGCGGCAGCTTCTCGCGCCACGCCATCGTGACGATCTCGATCAGCTGGTCGTCGGGATCACGGATGTAGATCGCCTGGCCCCAGGCGCTCTCGGCCCCGCGGCTCTCGTAGTGGACCTTCCCGCCGTAGGCCTCGACCTCGGCGAGCAGCGCCGGGACGTTCTCGCAGGAGAGCGCGAGATGGGAGAGCCCGGGCTCGTTGAGCTTGCGCGCGCGATAGGCCTCGCGCGCCGCGGGCACGCCGAAATGCATCAGGTTGAGGACCATGTCGGGGCGCCAGAGGTAGGTCGCCGTCAGCTTGCAGGGCGACGGCACCATCAGGACCTTGCTCGCGAGCTCGTCGGGCGCCTGGAAGTCCCACCAGAACTTGAAGCCGAGCAGCCCCTCGTAGAAGCGCCGCGAGCGGGCGATGTCGGTGATGGTCTGGCCGAGATGATTGAAGAAGACGCGATGGGGCATGGCGAGCGGGCTCCTCGAGTTCGCGCCCCACGTTACCGCGTCGGATCACCCGACGACCACCACCGGCGGCCCGGCCATGATGAAATGGACGCCCCTCGGATCGAGCATGTAGGCGACGTCGGGGCCCACGTCGGTGACGTTGGCCTCGTCCTTCAACGACTCGACGAAGGCCGCGAGATCGGCGAACCACTGCTCGGTCACGCCGTCGAAGGGCGCGTCGGTCGCGATGCCGTGGTTCTGGTCGTAGGCGAGGATCGGGTCCCGAAGCCCGGGGATGCGCTGGAAGAGGCCGCCGTGATGGTCGCGCCAGTGGGCGTGGAACGGCGCCGCCTCGAGGGCCGGATGGCGCCGCAGGATGCAGAGCAGCTTCGCCTGCGCCCTCTCGCGCCCCGGCTCGTCGAGGATCGCGACCGGATCCCCGGTCACGACCGAGAGCGAGACCGGGTCGATCAGGCGCGCCCGATGGGCGGCGACGCGCTCGGCGAGCGCGCGGTCCGCGGCGAAGGCGGCGCGCTCGGCCTCGCTCGCGAACCAGCGCACGTCGACGGCGTCGAATCCCGCGTCGGCGACCTCGAAGGCGTGGCGATCCCGGCGGTAGTCGAGGGGCAGGCGCAGGTTCAGCTCGTAGCGCGAAAGATGCCGCCGGGCCGCCTCGCTCGCGGCGATCTCGGCCGCCAGCTCGTCGCGGTAGCGGCGGTGGAACTCGTCGCTCGCGAGCCCCTTCGCCCGCCGCACGAACTCGAAGACCTTGATGCCCATCAGCCCCTCTCCCTTCCGGGATCACCGCAGGCCGCATCGATGCCCGCGGCGACCTTCTCGCCGCAGCGGATGCTCCCCTCGACCCAGGGATGATTGAGATAGTCGCCGCAGAGATGGATTCCCCCGGCCCCCTGCCCCGCCCCGTCGGTCCGCGCGAGGAAGCCGCGCACCCGGGCGACGTGATCGGGGGAGTAGATCGGGATCGCGTGGGGCCAGCGCTCGACGTGCAGCCCCCGCAGATGCCCCGCATAACGCGGGAAGAGCCGGGACCACTCGAGGGCCACGTCGTGGAAGATCGCCTCGTCGCTGCGATCCAGCCAATGGGCGCCGGTCTCGGCGTGGAGGCCCATCGTGAAGACGCAGTCCGTCGCGTCCCGGCAGCCCTTGCAGGCGTCGTTCGCACACTCGCTCACGATCACGCTCTCCCGGAACGGCACCCAGATCCCCTCGAAGTCCTCGGCCACCGCGAGCGGCACCCGGAACGCGACGTCGACCGTCGACGCATAGCGCGTCGACTCGAGCAGCGACCGCATCGGCGCCGAGCCCCCCTCGAGCATCCCCCGCGCGATCGGCGCCGGCACCGCCAGCACGACCCGATCGAAGCGCTCCCCGTCGACGTCGACGCCCCCGGCTTGCTCGGCGCTCCCGGCGTTCCCGCCGCCGGCGCCGCCCGCGACCACCGCGGCCCGCACCGACCGGACGGCCCGCCCGAGCCGCACGTCGAGCCCCGCCGCGAGGGCCTCCGGCAGCGCGCTCATGAAGCCTCGGAAGCCCGTCGGCACGAAGCCGTCGCGCCCCACGAAAAGGGCCGCCAGGGCGTCGAAGGCCTTCATCGAGATCTCGCGGGCGCCGTGGAAATGGAACGTGCGGACGAAGGGATCGACGAGGTAGTCGGCGACCTCCTCCCCGAGGCGCTCGCAGACGACGGTGTACGCGTCGCGACCCGAGTCCTCGTCGTCGCCGACCGAGAGATCGAAGAAGTCGAGGCTCTCCGTCCAGGCGCTCGCGCGCAGGAAGTACCGCAGCAGCTGCATGCGCGACGCGAACGAGACGCCCTCGTAGCGCAGGACGTCGAAGGCGCTCTTCGGCCCGAAGCTCGTCAGCTCCTCGTCGCGCAGGATCCCGCCCGCCCCCGACTCGAAGGCGAAGAGCGTCTCCGCGATCCCGAGCTCGCCGGCGAGGGCATGGAGCCGGTCGTAGTTCGCGAGCAGGAGGTTCGCCCCGACGTCGACCGGCAGCCCCGCCTTCACCACCGTCCGCATGCGCCCGCCGACGGCCGCGCCGGCCTCGAAGACGACGACCGCGTGGCCGCGCGCCGCGAGGCGGTGGGCGCAGGTCAGCCCCGAGATGCCGGCACCGACGACGGCGATCCGCATCTCAGTCCTCTCCCGCGAGCAGGCGGTGGGCGAGGCGACGACCGCTGCCGACGGTGCCCCCGACGCTGGGCCAGCCGGCGGTCGCGTTGCAGAGCCAGAGATTGTCGAGGGGTGTCTTCGTCGGGCGGCGCTCGGCGTGGACCTGTCCCGGCACCAGCGCGGCCCCGTACGAATTGCCGAAGGGTGCGCGCACGAAGCGCTCGTTCGTCGCCGGGGTCCCGATCGCGAAGACGTCGACGTGATCGCGCAGACCGGGGACGAAGCGCGCCTCGAGGACGTCGTAGAGATGCTCGCGCAGCTTCTTCTTCTCGCGGTTGTAGGCGCGGGGGTCGCGGTCGCGGAGCTCTCGCCACCAGGCGTGGGGCGCATGCGTCGCGATCTCGAGGATCTGGGCGCCGGGCGGCGCGAGGCCGGGCTCCGCGGCGTGCAGCGTCGGCGTCGACAGGAAGAGCCAGGGCGACGACAGGTCGCCCGCGTCCTGGGCGCGGTAGATCGCGTCGAGATCGTCGTTCGGGTAGGACCAGACGTTGAAGGAGCCGAAGCCGAAGTCGCGGAGGTCGAGGCCGCGGAGGCCGAGATAGAGCGTGACCCCGGAGTGGGAGTAGGCGTAGTGGGCGTGCTCCTCGACGAACTCGCGCGGGAAGCGGGACGCGCCGACCAGCTCGATGGTCGCGTGGGGATCCATGTTCGAGATCACGCGCTCCGCCCGGTAGCGGCCGCCGGTCGCCGTGTGGATGGTGGCGACGCGATTTCCCTCGACCTCGATCCGGTCGACCGCCTCGCCGAGCAGCACGTCGCAGCCCGGCTGCTTCCGGATGGACTCGACGATCGCGTCGACCATCCCCGCGTAGTGGCGGCGCGGATAGTAGGCGCCCTCGCCGTAGGCGACGACGAGGGTCGCGTGGAGCAGGAGCGAGACCTCCGAGGGCGGCAGCAGATAGTCGCCACACTGCCCCGCCAGCACCGCCCGGACCCGCATCGACAGCCCGAGCCGGTCGAAGAGCCCGGCGAGCGTCGCGCCTCGCCAGCGCAGGAGACGCGGGAAGCGGAACGGCGCCGTCAGCCAGTCCGTCCACGCGGTCTTCTCCGGAATCGCGTCGAGCTCGCGGACGATCTCGGCGATCGCGTCGAAGTAGCGATCGAGACCGACGGTCTCCGCGGGGAACGAGGCCTTCATGCGGGCGCGGAAATTCTCCCAGCCCTTCGGGATCCGGTAGCGCGCTCCGCCGGGCGCGCCGTCGCCGATGACGACGTGGTCGAAGCCGTCGGGATCGAGCTCGACGAACGGAACCGCATCGAGCAGCCCGAGCTCCTCGAGCAGGCCGTGGATCTGCCCGCCCGGACCGCAGCCGAAGACGTAGTGGACCTGGGCACAGAAGCGATAGTCGCCGAGGGCGAAGGTATGGGCGTAGCCGCCCGGCGCGTCGTGGGCCTCGAGGACGACCACCCGCCGCCCGGCCCGGGCGAGCAGCGCCGCTGCGCTGAGCCCCGCCATGCCGGAGCCGATCACGAGGTCGTCGAATTGCCGAAGGGCGCCCTCGCTCACGTCGACCTCACTCGTCCCAGCGCCCGAGCGGCGGCGGATCCCGGTCGGGATCGTGCTGACCGTAGGGCCCGAGGCTGAAATAGTAGAACTCGCAGCCCTCGGGCCCCGCGCCCTCGGGCCCGTAGGCGAACCCGCCCCGGACCCAGCGGACCTCGCCCGCGCGCACGCTCGGCTCGCCCTCGATCGTGAGCTCGCCGCGCAGGACGAGGTAGAGGCTGTCGGAGCGGTGCCAGTGGCCGGGGGCGCGGTGGTTCGGGGGCAGCCGGAGCAGCATGCAGTTCTTGCCGAGCGCCGGGTCGACGATCCACTTGAAGCGGACGCCGAGATCGCGGCCGCTGGCGTCGAGGAAGACCTCCCAGGGCAGCGACGCGACGTCGACGGGGCGACGCTCGGGGAGCAGCGCCGACCAGTCGACCGTTCCGGGCTTGCGCAGATCCATCGGCCTCGGCTCCTCGGCGACCGCAGTCGCACGTCCCGTCCGACCGCCGCCCGGCGCCGGTCGCTCGCGGCCCCGCTCAGCGGCGGGTGTAGTCGCTCATTCCCTGGAGCAGGCGCAGTGTATCGGCCTCCGCCTGCGGTGCACCGAATTCCCGGTAGAGCGTGTCGACGTTGACGACGATCCGCTCGGGACCGCTCCAGTCCGCGAACTCGCCGAGGGGGATGTCGCGGGCCGCGGCGAGCGCGTCCTGGCCGGCGTCGAACCGCGCCCTCGCCTCGCCGGTCAGCCAGACGAAGTAGGCGCGGATCGCCTCGACGCCCCGGCGATCCGTGATCGGCCCGTGGCCCGGGACGACGAGCTCGGGGTCGAGGGCGAGGATGCGGTCGCAGGCGGCGATCCAGCGCGCGATCGGCCCCTCCCAGGCGATCGGCGTCCCCTCGCAGAAGACGATGTCCCCGGTGAAGACGCAGCGCGCGTCGGGGACGTGGACGATCACGTCGCCGCGCGTGTGCGCGGGACCGACCTCGTAGAGCTCGACGGCCCGGTCGCCGACGCGCAGCGAGAGCGACTTCTCGAAGGTCCGCGTCGGGAGCGTCGTCTCGCCGACGTCGTCGAAGGCGAAGGGCCCGAAGGCGCGCTTCACGAAGCGGCCGAGGGCCGAGTCCTGGCTCCCGAGCCCGGCCGAGAGCCCCGCGAGCACCGCCGCCGGCAGATGGGCCATCTCCGCCGCGGTCGCCTGCGACGCGATGATCTCGGCCCCCTCGACCAGCGCGTTGCCGAAGCAGTGGTCCCCGTTCGCGTGGGTGTTGACGAGCTGGCCGATGCGGCGCGTCGCCCTCGGCTCGACCCGCCGCATCGACGCCAGCATCTCGCCCGTCAGTCGCAGGTCGAAGAGCGTGTCGACGAGGAGCGACTCCTCCCCGTCGACGACCAGGCCGGCGTTGCTCCAGCCCCAGGAGCCGTCGGGCTGGAGATAGGCGTGGAGGCCCGGGCCGAGCGCCTGAACGCCCTTCTCGAAGCGGAAGCGCGGCAGCCCGAGCGCCGCCCAGCGCCCCACCCCTAGACCCCGGCCTCGCGGAACGCCTCACCGGCGAGGCGCATCGCCTGCACCATCTTCGGCGTCCCCACGTAGGGCAGGATCTGCACGAAGAGCTCGGCGATGTCGTCGGGCGCATGGCCGAGGTTGAGGGCGCCGCGGACGTGCATCTTGAGCTCGTCCGTGCAGCCGAGGGTCGCGAGCACGACGAGCGTGAAGAGGCTCCGCTGCTTGACGTCGAAGACGCCGCCGCGGGCCCAGGAGTCCGCATAGCAGTGCTCGACCGCGAGCCGCGCGAAGGCCTCGCCCGCCGGCGTCTTGACCGGGACGCCGCCGCCGTGGTTGCGCCAGGCGGGCGTGAAGACCTGGTCGAGGATCGACTCGGCCTTCTCGGTCCGGCTGCGGAGATCGTCCGCAGCCGACGACGCGGAGGCGTCGGCCGGAGCGGCCGATGCCGCGTGGCCGGCCGGGCGCGCCCCGGCCTTCGCCCCGGGCTTCAGGTCCGGCCGCGCCGGCGAGACGTGCCCGCCCTCGACGGCCTGCATGTGGGCCGTCAGCCGGGCGGCGGCCTCCTCGAAGCTGCGCTCCTCGAGGGTGAAGCGATCGAAGCGCCAGCCGGCCTTCGTGCGGACGGCGTGGCCGCGATAGATGCCGCCCATGGCGATGTGGAGGACCTGCATCAGCGTCTCGGTCGTCGCCTCGTCGCCGTCGAGCTCGATGCGGTGGTTCGTCATGAAGTGGAGCACGCCGGGGAAGGGCTCGAGCGCCTTCTCGAACCAGGCGCGGATCGTCGGCAGGCCCTTCACGACCGAGTCGCCCTCGACGTACTGGTCGACGCTGCCGAAGTCGACGGTCGCGTCGGCGGTGAAGACCTCGCCGAGCAGCTCGAGCTTGCCGCTGTCGATGGCGTGGGCGTAGCGGTGGAGCAGCTCGGTGATCTCGATGCGGTCGGCGGCCTCGGCGAGGCGCCGCTCGTGGCCGCGCTCGTCTTCGTGCTTCTTGGAATGGTCGTGGCTTCCCATGGTCGCTCCTCCGGTCCTGATCTCGCTCGAGCTCCGCTTCTCGGCGCGTCAGCGCGGGATGACGTAGCCCTCGGGCAACGAGCCCTGCATGACCGTCATGCGCATCTCACGCTCGACGATGCGCCAGCCCTCGGGCGTCTTGCGGACGCGATCGACGTAGAGGCCCGAGTTCGTGAGCACGACCTGGTCCTTGCCCATCTCGCCGCGGGCCATCGGGGCGACGAAATAGCAGGTCGTCTTCGCGGACGTCCGCCCGGCGTCGAACTCGATCTCGAGGTTCGTGACGGCGTGGATGTTGGTCGGCCAGGGCGCGAGCGCGCGGTCGAGCCAGGCCATGACCTCGCGGGCCGGCCCCTGGATCCCGCCCGAGGAGCGGTAGTCGCAGACCGCATCCGCCGCGTAGACCTGGTCGAGGAGGTGCCACTGGCGGAAGTCGACCATGCGCGCGTAGCGGTAGAGCAGCTGCTGGATGGCGAGGCGGTCGGCGAGCTCTTCGAGGGTCGGGTCGGACATGGTCGCTCGGTCTCCGTTCGGGTCGTTCGTCGCGTTCAGTCGAGGCGGACCTGCAGCTCGATCTGCTGCCCGGCGAGCAGGAAGCCCGTCGAGACGATGTCGGTCCGCACGAAGCCCTGGATGACGCGGGGATCGACCGAGCCCTTCTCGCCCGGCCGATACGGCCCCGCGATCGCGACGCGCCCTTCGAACGCCGGCGTCTTGCGGACCCGTTCGAGCGCCTCCGCCAGCGACGCCTCGCTCATCGACACGCCGAAATGGGTCATGCCCTGGGGATAGCGGCGGAAGCACGCCTCGTACTCCGCATGGCGCTCGCGCAGCGCCGCGTCGGACTCGATCTGGCGGCGCAGCGCCTGCTCGAGCTTCCACTGCGCGGGCTCGACCTCGGAGCAGTACATCACGTTGTCGATCAGGTCGGTGCTCGCGGGATCGACGAAGATGATGAGATAGGGCCCGGCCGCCGCCCCCAGATCCGCCGGCCCCTCTTCCTCCTGCGGATCGAGGACGCGACAGCCGATCGCGCGGAAGAGATCCCGCGCGAGGGCGCGCTCGCCCGGGGCGTAGAACATCTCCGTATGGTTCAGGAGTCGAGACGAAGGCGTGATGGCGACGCGACCCATGACGATGGACCTCCTCCCGGCGCGCGCGATGGCCCGCGCTCAGGACCGCATCAATGGATAGTGCGTCTGCGGGTCGGGCGCCCCCTTCGGCAGGCCGCCGTCGAGGTCCCGGAATCCGTAGGCCTCGGCCAGCTGGCGGGTCGAGTAGATGCACCCGCTGCGGGCGACGACCTTCGGATCCGTCGCCAGCGCGACCACCGCCCGCCCCGGAAAGCGCGGCGTCTCGGCGCCCTCGAGATCGACCCCCCACTCGTCGGCGTCGAAGGCGAGGATCCGCTCGGTCAGCACGAACGACGGCCAGAGCGTGACGACCGCGATGCCGTGCTTCGCGAGCTCGTTGCCCGTGTCCTGGCCGATGCGATCGAGGGCCGACTTGGCGATGCCGTAGGTCGCGTGGACGAAGTACTCGCGGGAGCCCTGGGAGCTGACGTTGACGATGAGCCCCTGCTTCCGGGGGATCATGTGCTGCGCCGCGTGCCAGGTCGTGACGTAGACCGAGCGCGCGCTGATCCCCGTCATGTCGTCCCAGTAGGAGATCGGCGTCGAGTAGAAGGGCTCGGCGTTGCCGCAGCCCTCGGGCAGGTCGAAGGCGCTGTTGACGAGGATGTCGATCCGACCGCACTCCTTCATCACGCGCGCGAAGACCGCACCGATCTGCTCGTCGGAGCGCAGATCGCAGACGACCGGGATCGCCGTCCCGCCGAGCTCCTTCGCCTCGGCCACCGTCTTCGAGAGGCTCCCCGGCAGCGCCCCCTCGCCCTCGTTGAGCGTCCGGCCCAGCACGTAGACCTTCGCCCCGTTCGCCGCGAGCTCGAGCACGCACCCGCGCCCGATGCCCCGCGAGCCCCCCGCCACGATCGCGACCTTGCCCTCGAGAACGCCGCGTTGACTGCTCATGAGACTCTCCCGTTCGTGCGTTGCGATCCACCGCGTGCGGCTCAGCTCGCGCGCCCGGTCGTCGAGATCACGATCGGGCGTCGATCGCGAAGCGAACCGTGGTCGAGCAGGAGCCCGCCCAGAACCGTACCAGGATGGATCGCCGTCCACCGCAGGCCCGGCGGGCCTCAGCGAAGAGGGGCAGGCTCCGGAATGTCGAGGTCCCGGCAAATCTTGCGCGCCAGGAACTCGTTGATCTCCCGGTGCCGTGGAACCGTGGAGGCCTTGCGGGCAGGGCGATTCACATAGACGGAATGACTGCCGCCCTCACGCAGGAGCTCGCACCCGTGGCGTTCGAGATGGCGGAGAAGGTCGCGCCGCTTCAACCCGCGATCTTCAGCGGCTCGCGGATGACCTTGGCCGACCCGATCGACTCCCGCGCCATCTCGCGATTGGCGGCGAGCACGAGCTCGAGGGCCTCCTGGAGATTCTCGCGCGCCTCCTCGAGGGTCCGCCCCTGGGCATTGACCCCGGGAATCTCCTCGACGAAGGCGATGTAGCCCTCGTCGACCTCCTGGAATACCGCCGTGAAGCTCATGCGCTCGCCTCCTGGAAGACGTTTCGAGGCAGTGTAGCGGGCG
The DNA here is from genome assembly GCA_046351135.1 of Myxococcota bacterium. Classification (GTDB taxonomy): domain Bacteria; phylum Myxococcota_A; class UBA9160; order UBA9160; family UBA4427; genus UBA4427. The sequence continues at coordinate 114,547 of JAXLZA010000005.1, forward strand.
ATCGAATTGGACCGTTCCGCGGGTCCGATTGGTCACGGGCCGTGAATCCGTGTTCCGACTGCCTCGCGCCTCCCCCTCGTGCACCCCCCTCCCCCGCATGCCAGACTCCGGCCCATGTCGAACGTCCCCTCCGATCTCGCCCTCCTCGACGCCACCGCCCAGGCCGAGCTCGTCGCCCGCGGCGCACTCTCCGCCGCCGAGCTCGTCGACGCCGCGATCGAGCGCATCGAACGCGTGAATCCGAAGCTCAACGCCGTCATCCATCCGCTCTTCGAGAAGGCGCGCGCCGAGGCGCGCTCGCCCACGCTCGCCCGCGGCCCCTTCCGCGGCGTCCCCTTCCTCGTGAAGGACGCCGTCTGCACGACCGCCGGCGATCCCTACCACGCGGGCATGCGCTTCCTGAAGCGCCACGGCTTCCGCGCCGCGAAGGACACCGAGCTCGCCCGCCGCTTCCGTGCCGCCGGCTTCGTGTTCGTCGGCAAGACGAACACCCCGGAGCTCGCCCTCTCCGCGACGACCGAGCCCCTCGCCTACGGCCCGACCCGCAATCCCTGGAGCCTCGATCATTCGACCGGCGGCTCGAGCGGCGGCTCCGCGGCCGCCGTCGCCGCGGGCCTCGCCCCCGCCGGCCACGCCAACGACATGGGTGGCTCGATCCGGATCCCCGCGTCCCACTGTGCGCTCGTCGGCCTCAAGCCCTCCCGAGCCCGAGGCACCCTCGCCCCCGACTTCGGCGAATACTGGGGCCCGCTGACCCACGAGCACGTCGTGACGCGCAGCGTCCGCGACTCCGCCACGATCCTCGACGCCATCGCCGGCCCCGCCGCCGGCGATCCCTACACGGCACCGCCCTTCGCGCGCCCGCTGCGCGAGGAGGTCGGTGCCCCGCCCGGGCGCCTGCGCATCGGCCTCGTCACGCAGGCGGGGGCCCGACCGACCCATCGCGACTGCGTCACCGCCGCCGAGTCGACGGCGGCGCTGCTCGCGTCCCTCGGCCATGCGGTCGAGCCGGTCCGCATCCCCGAGCTCGATGCGCCGCAGATGGGACCGTGGATCGCGCCCGCGGTCGCTCGCGACCTCGATCGGCTCGCCGCCCTCGTCGGCCAGCCGATCGGCCCCGACGACGTCGAGCCGATGAACTGGATGATGGCCGAGCAGGGCCGCGCGATGAGCGCCGTCGAATACGTGCGGCAGGCGGAGGCGGCCTTCGCCTGGTCGCGGGCGCTCTCGGCGTACTGGGGGCGGGACTTCGACGTCCTGCTGACGCCGACCGCCGGTGCGCCGCCGCCGCGGATCGGCGAGCTCGGGCCGCTGGTCCCGATTCCCGAGCTGCTGGCCGGGCTCGGCGCCTACACGATCTTCACGATGCCCTTCGACGTGACGGGCCAGCCCGCGATCTCGCTGCCGCTCGCGTGGAACGCGGCGGGGCTGCCCATCGGGAGCCAGCTCGTCGCGGAGTACGGGCGCGAGGACGTGCTGATCCGGCTCGCGGCGCAGCTCGAGGAGGCGAGGCCGTGGCGGGAGCGGCGGGCGCCGCTCCACGCCTGACGCGGCGATCCGGCGCGCGAACGCGCATCGCCCGGCAGCCGGGCGCGAGCGGAGCCTTCCGCGCCTAGCGCTTTTCCTGCGCGAGGATCTTCCGCGCCTCGTCCTCGACCGCCGTCCCTTCGAAGAACTTCGGATTCATCCCGCCGTGCAGGCGCACCGAGTTCGCGAAGGTGAAGTCCCGGAAGTCGTCGGCATTGATCAGGCCCTCTTCGAAGAGCTCGTAGGCTTCCCCGACGACATGGCGCATGTCGGGCACGTCGAAATGCCCGATGTCGCTCCCGAAGACCGCCTTGAAGCGGACGTGGAGCGGGGTCAGCCGCGTGTCGAACGCCAAAACGTTCGCCCGGTCGTCGGCCTCGCAGCCGAAGAAGAGGCGCGCGGCGTAGCGGTCGGCGAAGTCGGCCTCGTCCCCGATCTCCATCGCGGCCCACTCGTCGAGATCCGCCGGGTCGACGTTCGCGGTGAAGAAGTTCTCGAGGCTGCGGTCGAACTGGTCCATCCGGCCCGTCGCGAAGCGGCCCGCATAGCGCTCGACCATCGCGCGGTAGCCGGCGCGGTCGAGGTTGGCCGGGTTCGTGTTCGCGAGGCCCGCGACCGAGCGCTTCTCCCAGAGGCCCATGATCTCGGCCATCTGCTGGAAGGCCCAGCCCATGCCGCCCTCGAGCAGCGCGAAGTTCAGGGTCGGGAAGCGGCGGGTCACGCCGCCCATCACGAGGGACTTCGCGAGCGCCGCCTGGTGCATCGCGTGGTTGCCGATGTGGTTGTAGCTGTAGCTCGAGATCGAGCGCCCCGACCACGGGATCGTCGGCAGGGTGCCTGCGTGGGCCGTCACCGCGACGCCGAGCTCGACGCAGCGCTTCCAGAACGGGTCGTAGTCGTGCTCCGAGTCGACGCCGTAGTAGTCCATCCAGTGGGCGTCGGGAAAGGCATGGGGCGCCGTCTCGTGGAGCCCGGCGATCGGGCGGGGAACGCCCGTCGGGATCATGATGACCTTGTGGCGCAGGCGCAGGACCGAATGCTCGAGCTCGTCGATCGCCTCCTGCGGCGTGTTCATCGGGATCACGGCGACCGGGCAGATCCGATCGGCGTACTCGGCGTACATGTCCGCCTGCAGCGTGTTGAGCGCGCGGCAGCCGATGCGGCGGCGCTCCTCGTCGAGCTCGATCGGGAGAAAGAGGCCGAGCCCGCCGTAGACGATCGTGAAGTCCCAGCCGAGCTCGGGCATCCGCTCGTAGAGGAGCCCGGGCAGGATCGCCGTCGCGGCGTCGTTCAGATTCTTCGTCGGCATGCCCCACCAGGCCGGCCGCCGCGTCCGCCACTTGCGCCGCTCCGCCCAGCTCTGGTCGACCCAGCCCGAGAAGTCGCCGCCGCGGTGGCCACCGCCCGTCCCCTCGGAGAGGAAGCCTGCGCGATAGCGCCGGCCGAAGTCGGCGCCGCCGACCTTGTCGATCGCCTCGAGGAAGCCCGGGTAGAACTCGTTGATGTGGGCATCGCCGTCGATGATCGGATGACCGAGGCGGGCGCGGATCTCGCCACCGACGGGATGGGCATGCTGGGACATGGAGGACTCCTCGATCGGAACTAGGCGGCCAGGTGGTAGAGCTCGGCGACGTTCTTGTAGAGGATCGCGTCGGCCACGTCCTGCGACATGGGCGCGGTCAGCTCGTCGACGATCTTGTGGGTGTACGGGTAGGTCCCGTCGCCGTGCGGGAAGTCCGAGGCCCAGAGGATGCGGTCGGCCCGCATCCCGGGCAGCGCGTACTTCACGCTGTAGTCGTCCTGGAACGTGACGAAGATGTTGTCGTCGAAGTACTCGGAGGGCATGCGCGAGAGCACGTCGTACTTCTGCCAGTGGCGGTGGCGCTCGAAGTTGTGGTCCATCCGGTACTTGAAATGCGGGACCCAGCCGGCGTCGGCCTCGACGCAGACGACCTTCAGCTTCGGATGGCGCTCGAACACGCCGCCGAAGATCAGCATCGCCATCAGGTCCTGGTTGCCGCGGATCGTGATCAGATGCTGGATGATCTTGTGGCCGCGCTGGTGGTCGCCGATGTCGCCGCGGGTCGTCAGGATGTGGAACGCGACCGGGATGTCGAGCTCGACGCAGGCGCGCCAGAACGGGTCGTAGTCGGGATGGTCGTAGTCGTGGAAGGCGGCGTTGCCCGAGAGCATGACGCCGCGGTAGCCGAGGCGCTTCGCCTCCTCGAGCTCGGCGATGCCCTCCTGAATCGTCCGCAGCGTGACCTGCGGCAGCATGACGAGGCGCTTCGGGTCGGCCTCGTGGAAGCGCAGGATCCAGCGGTTGTAGGCGTCGAAGCAGGCCTTGCGGTAGTTCACGTCGGGATGGTTGCAGAGGACCATGCCCATGCTCGGGTAGATGACCTCGGCGCTGATGCCCTCCTCGTCCTGGAGCGCGAGGCGCGCCTTCGGATCGTGGCCGGCGGGATGGAGCTCCTCCCAGCGCCGGGGCTTGCCGAAGTCCTCGGGCGGGCGGCCGGCCGTACAGACGAGGCCCATCGGGATGATGTCGGCGATGGCCAGATTCGGGATCGTGAACACCGCGCCCCCCCGATTCTCGACGTAGGCCGCGCGCGGTCGATCGGCGCGGAACTTCGGATCGATGTCCGCGTAGGTCTCGTCGTGCTCGACGGTGTGGGAGTCGGCGGAGATGAGTCGCTTGCGCATGGGAGTCTCCTCGTTCGAGAGCGGTGCGACCCGCGCCCCCGAGACCATCGAGGCGTTGGAAGCGCGGAGTTCGCTCCCCGCAGCATCGCGCACGGGCGCGCCCGCGCAACCGGGTGGCGGCGAGGGGCGCCCATGCGGCTCCGGAACCGCCCTTCCCCCCCGCATCGAATTGCGAGAGAATGAACGGGCCGGGCCGCGGCCATGAACGGCGCGCCCAAGGAGGAACGACCATGGATTTCGAAGTCAAGCCGACCGGCTCGGGCGTCGGTGCCGAGATCATCGGCCTCGATCTGTCGCGACCGATCTCGGAGTCGACGCAGCGCGCGCTCTACGCCGTCTGGCTCGACGCCGGCATCCTCGTCTTCCGCGGCCTCGCGACGACGCCCGAACGCCACGTCGCCCTCTCCCGCTGCTTCGGCGACCTCGACGTCCATCCGGTCGAGAGCGTCCGCCTCGAAGGCCATCCCGAGATCATCGAGCTGACGACCCGCGGCAAGAACACGCCGATCGTCCACTACATCGACGACGAGCCGATCGTCGGCCGCATCCCGTGGCACAGCGACATGATCTACACGACCCGCCCCTGCCGCGGCGCGCTCCTGCGCATGATCGAGCGCCCGGCGCGCGGTGGCGAGACCGGCTGGATCGACACCGCCGCCGCCTACGACGCCCTCTCGCCCGCGCAGAAGAAGAAGATCGAAGGCCTCGAGGCCCGCTTCGACTTCGTGACGAACATCTGCGACATGCGCTTCGCGCGGACGAAGAACCTTCGCTTCGGCACGATGGGGAGCCAGGACTTCGGCAGCTTCCCGCCCGTCGCCCACACCCTCGTCTGGACCCATCCCGAGAGCGGCCGCAAGTCGCTGGTCCTCTCGCCGATCCACCTGATCGAGATGGTCGGCATGCCGCGCGAAGAAGGCGACGCGCTGCTCGAGGAGCTCGTCGACCATACGTGCTCCGGCCGCTTCACCTACGTCCACGACTGGCAGCCGAACGACGTCGTCCTCTGGGACAACTGGCGCACGATGCACATGGCCTTCGGCACGCCCGAGGGCCTGCACCGCGTCGTGCAGCGCACGTCGATCACGGGCGAGCGCGAGGTCGGACGGATCCTCGCCTGACGAGCCGGCGCGACGGCCGCGCCTCGACGCAATCGCCGCGCGCGGCGCGCCGGTCGCAGACGGATCGGTTCAGCCGAAGATCCGGTGGTGGGTGAAGAAGAGCAGCCCGAACAAGGCGCTCGCGACCGCGAGCATCGCCGGGCGCAGCTCCCCGAAGACGAAGCGATTGCGGCCCTGCGCGATCGCGACGAAGGGCACGAACGAGGTCTCCGCGAAGAAGCGCTCGAGCGAGGCGCCCCCGCTCCGCCGGCGGCGCCAGTCCTGGTGGGCGCAGCCGAGCACCGCGTAGGCGGTCAAGCCGCCGAAGAAGGCGCGGTCGATCGGCGCCGGGTTCACGAGCAGGTGGGCGAGCCCCGCCAGCGCGACGCCCATGAACGCCGGATGCCGCGTGATCCGCAGCGCCCCCCGCGCGGCGGGCTCGCGCGCGGCCCCGCCCGGGTCCGCGCCGCCCATTCCCGCCATCAGCGCCGAGACCGGATTCGGCTGCGAGAAGCCGATCACGATCAGGTTCAGGGCGACGAACATCATCGCCATCGTGAGCCACCAGATCCCCGGCACCGTCGCCAGCACCGGCAGCGGCACCGCCCCCGACACGCGCTCCCCGAAGTAGACCCGGGCGAGCGGGCCGAAGGTCGCGAAGGCGACGAGGGAGTAGGCGAGCAGGAAGCCGCGATCGCCGAGGCGTGTGACGAGGCGGTCGCGCAGTGGTGGATGCGAGAGCAGCGTGTGGGTCCCGCCGAAGGCGAGCCAGCCGAGCAGGACCAGATCGACGGCGTCCATGTCGCCCCTCCTCGCGGCCGGATCATCCCCCAGCGCGGCGCGCAGCGCGAGCGACGTGCGCGACGTGCGCGACGTGCGCAGCGTCGGCGGCACGGAGCGCTCGCGCGAGGGCCGTCGGGGCGGGCGCCAGACGGGCGCATGCCTCGAGCCGGCCCGCGCGATACCGTGCCCCCATGCCGAACCCGACCGCGTCGAAGCGCCCGATCCGTCTCACCTTCAAGACCCGCCCGCAGGACACGGCCTGGCCCGACCTGCTCGCGATGTGGCTCGAGGCGGAGCAGATCGAGGCCCTCGACGGCGGCTTCCTCTACGACCATTTCTATCCGATCTACGGCGACTCGACGGGGCCCTGCTTCGAGGGCTGGACTGCCCTCGCCTATCTCGCCGGCCGCACGCAGCGGCTGCGCCTCGGGCTCATGGTGACGGGCAATCCCTATCGCCATCCGGCGGTGCTCGCCAACATGGCGGCGACCTTCGACGTCGTCTCGGGCGGGCGCCTCGATCTCGGCCTCGGCGCGGGCTGGAACGAGGAGGAGGCCTCGGCCTACGGCATCCCGCTGCTGCCCTGGAAGCAGCGCTTCGATCAATTCGACGAGGCCTGCCGGATCATCCATTCGCTGCTGACGCAGACGACGACGACCTTCCTCGGCGAGCACTACCGCCTCGAGAACGCGCGCTGCGAGCCGAAGCCCATCCAGAAGCCGCGGCCGCCCTTCCTGATCGGCGGCGGCGGCGAGAAGCGGACGCTCCGGATCGCCGCGAAGTATGCCGACGACTGGAACTTCCCCGGCGGCTCCCCCGAGCAGTTCGCCCACAAGGTCGCCGTCCTCCACGACCACTGCGCCGACGTCGGCCGGGATCCGAAGGAGATCGCCCTCTCGACCCACGTGCTCGCGAGCGCCGACGTCGCGGCGACGGCGGCGGCCGCCGCGGGCATGGTCGGCGCGGGGGCGACGCATCTCTGTCTCTATTTCTGGGACAATCGCGATCCGTCGCTGCTCGGCCGGACCGTCGAAGCGGTCCACCAGGCGATCGGCTGAGGCAAGTCGACTCGGCGGCCGCTCCGGACCCGCTCGACGCCGGCCCGGCTTCCGCTCAGCGCCGGGGCGGCGTCCGCAGCAGCGCCCGTGTGCGCTCGGGCGTCGCCACCGTCCGCCCCGCCGCCTTCGCCATCGCCACGATCTCGGCGATCTGCTCCGCGTTCGAGAGCGCGCGGCCGGCGTAGAGCGGCGTGTCGCCGACGCCGATCCGGACGTGACCCCCGTTCTCGACGGCATGGCGGCAGAGCGGCACGAGCTCCCGCGCGCCGCCCTCGACGAAGAGCATCCAGCGGAACGGGACGCCCGCCGGGATCACGCCCTGGGAGAGGAATCGCAGCGCGTCGATCGAAGGCGGCAGGCCCCAGAGGTGCTTCTCGCTCATCGTGAGCTTGAAGAAGAGCGGATCGGGTGCGATCCCCATGTCGCGATAGGCGAGGACGTGGCGGATCTGGCCGGGCTCGCGGACGGTGTAGCTCCACTGGAGGCCGATCCGCTTCGCGAGGGCGAGGAAGTGCTGGACCTCGGCATGGGTCACGGAGAGGACGTAGTCCCAGCCGATCTTCTTCGCGTGGGGATCGTAGTCGGCGTAGTTGACGGCGCCGGGGTCGATCGTCGCGAAGTCGAGACCGCATTCCGGATCCGCCGCGAGCGCCTCGAGATGGCCGAAGCGCTCCTCGGGCGTCGGCGACGCACCGTAGGTCGGATAGAGCAGGACCTCGCGGTTCGCGCGGCGGATGCCGCGGAGGATCGCGCGATAGACCTCGGTCCCGGGATGCAGCAGCGCCCCGGTCCGCTCGTCCCGGGCGTGGAAGTGCAGGATCGAGGCCCCGGCCTCGGCCGCCGCGAGCCCGTCGGCCACGATCTCGTCGACCGAGATCGGGACCCGCGGATTCTCGGCCTTCGTGACCTGCTCGTTCAGCGAAGCCTCGATGATCAGCTCTTCCACGACGACCCTCCCCGGCGCCGGCGACCCGGCCCGCGACGACGCGGGCCCGAGCCCTGCGTCCTCGCCTAACGAACCCCGTCGCGCCGGACCAGCCGGTTGCCGGCGAAGGACCCGATCCAGAGTTTTCCGTCGAGCTCGACCGCGATCGACGCCGCGCCGAGGACGACCGCCGGATCCTCGTCGAGGATCGGATAGACCTTGAAGGCCGTGGGATCGATCGCGACGACGACCGAGGGCAGCGCGCAGGTCCCCTCCTCGATCGCCGCACACCCCGGCACGTCGAGGACCCCCGCCCGCTGCCCGGCGACGAGCAGCCGTCCGTCCGCCGACCACGCGAGGTTGTCGGGGGAGAAGTCGAGGTCGATCGCCTCGCGCCCGCTGCCGTCGGCGGCGACGCGGACGATCCGCCGGCCGGTCCACTCCGCGACGTAGAAGCGGCCGTCGGCGTCGACCTCGACGCCGTTCGGGGCGCGGCCGGCGGTGTTCGGCACCGTCTCCCAGGCCTTCGTCGCCGGCGAGTACCGCAGCAGCGCACCCGTTTTCATCCCGAGCAGCAGCTTCGCGATGCCCAGCCACTGCGGACGTTCGACCATCTTCGTCGCCGCGAAGCCCCCGTCGGCGAGGGCGACGACGTCGTTCGCGCTCGCGTCGTCGGGGAGCGGGGTGCACGCCGTCCACTGCAGGGTCAGCCCCGTCCCGTCGGCCGAGAGCACGAACTCCTCGATCGCCTCGCGCCGACCGTGATTGACGGCGAGCAGCCGGGTACCGGCGACGTGGATGCCGTGGGGCGCGAACTCGGCGATCGAGGGCGGCCGGCCGGCGCGACAGCCGCCGTCGTCGCCCTCGCCCGCGCCACCGCCTCCGCCCGCCCCCCCCGCCGACGCGGGCTCGGAGGGCAGCGTCCCGAGCCCGGCGCCCATCGGCGGATAGAGGGAGCGATAGGTCGCCGTCCCGGGGTGGAACGCGATCAGGCTTCCCGGCTTCTTCGCGGTCGGCATCTGGCTCACGACCAGCCAGTGGCCGACGACGGACATGTCCTCGGGCGATTGAAAGAGGCAGATCGGCATCATGCCGTGCTTCGGCAGGCAGTCCGCGAGGACCGGTGCGTCGCTGCAGCCGAGGCTCCCGAGCAGGAGCAGCCCGGCCAGCGCCCCCGCGAGCCGGGTCGGTGCCCGGCGGCTCTCCTGATCCATCGTCCCCCCCGCGCCCTTCGACGGCGCCCCGCCAGTCTCGCGCAAGAGCCCGCGGCCGGCGATCGGGTCGGGACGAGCGTGCCGATTCGTGCACATTTGACGGGCAGCCTGCCCAGGCATTGGGCAGTCGCCGCCCGGTCCCAGGCGGTGCTCGGGCCGACTCCGGAGGCCGATCGGGCGTGAAACCCGGCTGGATTCGACCTCAGGCCCCGATCGACCGCCGCCGGCCTGATTGAGAAGCTGCCCCGCCTTTGGCACAGTCGTTGCTCCGCGATGGGGCGGCTCCCAAGCCGGCGTGTGCAAGACCTTGCAGCGACCTGTTGATGGCCCGACACACCGATCGCGGACCGCGATCCAACTCACCGCTCACAAGAATGGAGATCCCCCGAAAATGGGAACGAAGTCCAAGCTCGAATACATCTGGCTCGACGGTTACAAGCCGACCCAGAGCCTGCGCAGCAAGACGAAGGTCGTGGATGACTTCAGCGGCAAGCTGGCCGACTGCCCCGTCTGGTCGTTCGACGGCTCGTCGACGGAGCAGGCGCCGGGCGGTTCTTCGGATCTGCTGCTCAAGCCCGTCGCCCTCTTCCCGGATCCGGCCCGCAAGAACGGCTGGCTCGTGATGACCGAGGTCCTGAACCCGAACGGCACCCCGCATCCGACCAACGGCCGCGCGACCATCAACGATCCCGACGACGACTTCTGGTTCGGATTCGAGCAGGAGTACTGCATCTGGGACAACGAGACCGGCAAGCCGATCGGCTTCCCGGCCGGCGGCTTCCCGCGGCCCCAGGGTCCGTACTACTGCTCGGTCGGCGCGGCCAACGCGATCGGCCGCGAGATCGTCGAGGAGCATCTCGACATCTGCCTCGACGCCGGGCTGAACGTCGAGGGCATCAACGCCGAGGTGCTCTGCGGTCAGTGGGAGTACCAGGTCTTCGCGAAGGGCGCCGCGCGCGCCGGCGACGAGGCCTGGGTCGCCCGCTACCTGCTCGAGCGGACCTGCGAGCGCTACGGCTACTCGATCAACTGGGCGCCCAAGCCGATCAAGGGCGACTGGAACGGCTCGGGCATGCACGCGAACTTCTCGAACACCCTGCTGCGCACCTGCGGCAGCCAGGCCGTCTACGACCAGGTCTGCAAGGCCTTCGAGCCGGTGATCGCGGAGCACATCGCGGTGTACGGCGCCGACAACAACCAGCGCCTGACGGGCGCCCACGAGACCCAGTCGATCGACAAGTTCAGCTATGGCGTGTCCGATCGCGGGGCCTCGATCCGCATCCCGATCGCGACGGTCGACAAGGGCTGGAAGGGCTGGCTCGAAGACCGCCGACCGGCCGCGAACGCCGACCCCTACAAGGTGGCCAGCGTCATCGTGAAGACGGTCAAGGCGGCCTGCGCCAAGATCAAGGCCTAGTCCCGCTCCGATCGAGGATCCGAAGGGCGTCCGGACTCCGGTCCGGGCGCCCTTCTCCATTTCGGGCATGCGCCTCGTCGGGCATGCGCCTCGCGTGGCTCGGCCTCGCCGCGCGCCCGGCTTCGAAGGCCCGCCGACCGGGGCTTCCCTTTTTCCGCAAAAGCTGTCAGGGTCCTCGCGAGCGGACCATGCGCGAGGCGATCGATGCGCATCCTCGTCACCGGCGGCACCGGCTTCATCGGCTCGCATACCGTCCGCGCCCTGCGCGCCGCCGGCCACGACGTGCGTCTGCTCGTCCGCGACGAGCAGAAGGCGAGGCGCCTGTGGCAGGCGGATCCCGCGGTGCTCGAGGATCTGGTCGTCGGCTCGCTGACCTCGGCCCCCGACACCGCCCGGGCGATCCGCGAATGCGACGGCCTGGTCCACACCGCCGCCCCCGTCGCCCTCGCCGCCTCGGCGAGCCAGGCCCGCCGTGTCGCCCGCGAGAACGTGCTGGCGATCCGCCGCCTCGTCGAGCGCGCCCTCGACTTCGGCATGGAGCGCATCGTGCATCTCTCGTCGACGACGGTCTTCGAGACCCGCGGCCTCGCGCGCGCGAACGAGGCGACGCCGATCATCGAGGACGGCGACGCCTACGCCGCCTCGAAGGTCGCCGCCGAGCGCCACGTCCGCGCGCTCCAGGAGGCCGGCGCGCCGATCGCGATCACCTATCCCCCCGGCGTGATCGGCCCCGACGACCCCGGCCTCTCGGAGGGCGTGAAGGGCGTCCAGATCCTGCTGCGCGACGGCGTCGCGATCACGAGCTCGGGCATCCAGACCGTCGACGTGCGCGACCTCGCGGCCGTCCACGTCGCCCTCGTCGAGCGCAAGCCCGCCCCCGGCCGCTTCGTCACCGCCGCCGAATACCTTCCCTGGGCCGAGTTCGCCGAGCGGCTCGATCAGGCGGCGGGCGTCCGGATCCGCCGCTTCGAGGTCCCCGGCGAGGCGATCCGCTTCGCGGGGCGGGTCGGCGACCAGCTGCGCCGCTTCGTCGGCATCGAGCTCGACGCCGTCGTCTCGCGGGAGGCCTCGCGCTTCGCGACCCAGTGGGTCGAGCTCGACGCGAGCCGCACGACGGAGGAGCTCGGCGTCCGCTTCCGGCCCGCCCTCGAGTCGCTGACCGACACCGTCCGCTGGCTCGCGGAGCACGGCCACGTCGATCCGTCCCGGGCGCTGCGCTTCACCCACCCCGGACGCGGACGCCGTTAGGCCGCGTGCGCGCCGTGCACCGTGCGCCGCGGATCACGGCAGGGCGAAGCGCCGCTTCGTCCACTCCGACGCGGCGACGTAGGCGAGCGTGATCCCGAGGATCGCCGCGAGGACCGGAGCCGGCAGCGGTACGAAGTCGAAGAGCGCGCTCCCGGGGAGCCAGGGGATCAGCAGCGTCCCGCCCGCCACCGCCACCGTCGTGCCCATGAGCAGGCGCCCGGGCCGGCTCCGCAGGAGCGGCTGCTTCGTGCGCACGACGAGCACGATCGCGAGCTCCGTGAGCAGGGACTCGACGAACCAGCCGGTGCGGAAGACCTCGACGGAGCCCCGGGCGAGGAGCCAGAGCGCGCCGAAGGTCAGCATGTCGAAGGCCGAGCTGATCAGGCCGAAGACGAGCATGAAGTTCCGGATCGGCCGCACCTCCCAGCGCCGCGCCCGCGCGATCCGCTCGTCGTCGACCCGGTCGCCGGGCAGGGTCAGCATCGGCAGGTCGGAGAGCAGGTTGTTGAGCAGGATCTGCTTGGCGAGCAGCGGCAGGAACGGCAGGAAGGTCGAGGCGACGGCCATGCTGAGCATGTTGCCGAAGTTGGCGCTCGACGTGATCGACACGTACTTGAGGGTGTTCGCGAAGCTCGCCCGCCCGTGTTCGATGCCGCGCCGCAGGACGTCGAGATCGGGCTCGAGCAGGACGAAGTCGGCCGCGTCCTTCGCGACGTCGACGGCACCGTCGACGGAGATGCCGACGTCGGCGGCGTGGAGGGCCGAGGCGTCGTTGATGCCGTCGCCCAGGTACCCGACGACGTGGCCCGACTTCTTGAGCGCCAGCAGGATCCGCTCCTTCTGGTTCGGATCGACCTCGACGAAGAGGTCGACTTCGCGCGCGACGCGCTGCAGCGCCTCGTCGCCGAGCGCATCGAGCTCGCGCCCCGTCAGCAGGCGCGGGTCGGCGAGGCCGACCTCGCGCGCGACGTGGGCCGTGACGTGGCGGTTGTCGCCGCTCACGACCTTGACCGCGACCCCGAGGCGCGCGAGCGAACCGATCGCCGCGGCGACCCCGGGCTTCGGCGGATCCCGGAACACGAGGAAGCCCTCGAAGGTCATCCCGGCCTCGTCCCCGCGCGCATAGCGCTCCTGCCGAGGCACCGCGCGCGTGGCGACGCCGAGGACCCGCGCCCCGTCCTCGCCGAAGGCGGCGAAGCGCGCCTCGATGCGCGCCCGCCGCTCCGGATCGAGGGCGACGATCTCTCCGCTCTCGCGCACCCGCTCGCAGACCTCGAGCACGCTCGCGAGCGCCCCCTTCGAGATCAGCCTCGGCCCGTCCCGCTCCTCGACCACGAGGCCGAGGCGACGCCGCACGAAGTCGTAGGGGATCTCGTCGAGCTTGCGCGCGGGGGCGAGCGATTCCGCCTCGCGCGCCGCCGCCTGCACGATCGCCTGATCGAGGGGATTCGCGAGCCCCTGCTGGAGGCTCGCGTTCAGCCACGCGTCGCGCAGGACCGACCGCGACGGCACACCGGCGGGATCCGCCGCGAGCTCGAGATCGAGGACGCCGAGGGTCAGCGTGCCGGTCTTGTCCGTGCAGAGCACGTCCATGCTGCCGAAGCTCTCGATCGCGTCGAGGCGCCGCACGATCACGCCGTGGCTCGCCATGTCGTGGGCGCCGCGCGAGAGCGTGACCTCGATGATCGCGGGCAGCAGCTCCGGCGAGATCGCGACGGCGAGCGCGAGGGCGAAGAGCAGCGACTCGATCGGCGGCCGCTCGAGCAGGTACTGCGCGGCGAAGACGAGCAGCACGACGACCAGCCCGATTCGCATCAGCAGGTAGCCGTACTGTCGGATGCCGCGCTCGAACTCGTTCTCGGCGGGGCGCAGGCGAAGGTGGCGCGCGATCTCCCCGTAGGCCGTCGCCTCGCCGGTCCGCACGACGAGCACCCGCGCCGTCCCGCTCCGCACCGACGTCCCCATGAACACGCAGTTCGAGCGCTCGGCGAGGCCTGCGGCGGCCGCGACCGGGCCCGCCTGCTTCTCGACCGGGAAGGCCTCGCCCGTCAGTGCGGCCTGGGACACGAGCAGATCGCGCGTCTCGAGGACCACGCCGTCGGCGGGGATCAGGTTGCCTGCCGAGACCTCGACGACGTCGCCCGGGACCAGCGCCTCGGTCGGCAGCAGCTCGGGCGCGCCATCGCGCAGGACCCGCGTCCGGATGCGCACCCGCGCCCGCAGCTTCTCGAGCACCCGCGTCGCGCGGTACTCCTGCGTGAAGCCCAGCAGTGCGCTGCCGAGCAGGATCGCGAGCACGATCGCCGCGTCGATCCAGTCGTGCACGAGGGCCGAGACCGCGGCGGCGAAGACGAGGATCGCGACCAGCGGGCTCGCGAGCTGGCGGCCGAGCAGACGGAGCCAGGCGAAGCGCGAGGCCGGACGGAGCGAGTTCGGCCCGAAGCGCTGAAGGCGTTCCCGGGCCTCGCCGCTCGCGAGGCCGGTCGACCGCGAGCCGAGCCGGGCGAGGAGCGCATCGGGCGTTTCGGACCACCATGCCCCGAGCGTCCCGTCGAACGACTCGACCCGATCGTGCATTCCGTCGCCCTCCCGCTCGCGGCCCCGCGCTTCAGGCCCCGCGCGTCGGGAGCGCCGTCAGGTCCGGCAGCGCCATCTGCGTCACGAGCGACTCGCCGTAGACGACCTTCGCGATCGCGCCCATGCTCGGCATCACCGGCACGTTGAGCCCCCCGTCGACCCCGAAGACCTGGCCCGTGATCCAGCCGGCGTCGGGGCTCGCGAGGAAGGTCACCGCCCTGCCGATGTCGGCCGGGGTCCCCGCACAGCCGAGCGGCGCGGCGGCCTTGAGCGTCGCGTCGAGCTCGGGCGGCGTGATGCCCCCCATCGCCTCGGTCGGGACGTAGCCCGGCTGGATCGAGTTGACGCGGATGCGGTGGGGAGCGAGCTCGACGGCGGCGCAGCGGACCAGCATGTCGAGGGCCCGCTTCGAGACGACGTAGGGCGCGAGCCAGGGCTGCACCTTCGTCCCCGACGTCGACGAGATCGCGATCACGCTGCCGCCGCCGTGGTCCTTCATGACGAGGCCCGCGCGCTTCATGCAGAGCGCCGTCCCCGTCACGTTGAGCTTCATGCAGAAGTCCCAGGCCTGCGCCTCGAGCTGGAGGATCGCGCCGGGGAACCCGCTGCCCGCGTTCGCGACGAGCACGTCGAGATTGCCCCCGCGGCGGGCGACCTCGACGGCGCGCTCGACCTGCGTCTCGTCGGTGATGTCGCAGGCGGTGAAGGCGACGTCGAAGCCCTCCTGCTTCAGGCGACCGGCCGCCTCCTCGAGGACGTCGACGCGTCGCCCCGCGATCGTGACGCGGGCCCCTTCGGCGGCGAGCTCCCGGGCGCAGCCGAAGCCGATGCCGGTCCCCCCGCCCGTGACGAGCGCCGTTCTTCCCTCGAGCCTGCTCTTCCCGCTCATGTCGTCGACTCCTCGTGCGCGCCCCGCGACCGAGGGGGCGGGCGTCGCGTCCGGACGAGCTGCCCGGCGCGCGCTCGGGAACCGATAGCAGGCTCGCGCCCCGGGCTCGATCTGGATTAGGCTCGGACGACGCGCGTGTCCGGTGGAGGTCCGCCATGCAGGTCCGAACGCTGTGCCGAAGCTGCTCGGCGGCCTGCGGCATCCTCGTCGAGGTCGAGCGCGAGGACGCGGGCGCAGCCGGCCCGGCGCGCGAGCGGGTCGTCTCGGTCCGCGGTGATCCGGACAACCCACGCTCCCAGGGCTACGTCTGTCCCAAGGGCGCGTCGCTCCCGGAGTTCCACCACCGCGCGACCCGCCTCGAGCATCCCCGCCTGCGCGGGCGACGCACCGGCTGGGACGAGGTCCTCGACGATCTCGGCGAATCCCTCGCGCGCCTGCGCGGCGCGGGCGGCCCGGACTCGATCGCCCTCTACCAGGGCACCGGCGCCGTCTCCGACAGCCTCGGCCTGCAGGCGATCCAGGGCCTGCTCGGCGGCCTCGGCACGCGCCAGCTCTACACCGCCGCGACCGTCGACGTCGCCCCCGCCCTGCGCGCCGGCGAGATGGTCGCGGGCTTCTTCCATCCCTGGCCCGTCTGGGTCCCCGAGGATCCGCAGGGCCGCCTCGCGATCCTGATCGGCTGGAACCCCGCCGTCACCCACGGCTACCTCACGATGCTCCCCAATCCCGTCGAGCGCATCCGCGCCTTCCGGCGCCGCGGCGGCGAGGTCGTCGTGATCGATCCCCGCCGCACGCGCACCGCCGCCCTCGCCGATCGCCACCTCGCCCCGCGCCCCGGCACCGACGCGATCCTGCTCGCCTGGCTCGTGCGCGAGGCGCTGGCCGCCGCGGGCGAGACGGGTGGCGAGACGAACACGAACGACGACGCCGACGCGCGCGTCCGATCGCACGGCTTCCACGCGCTCACCCACCCCTCCGACCGCGAAGCCCTCCGCCGCGCGCTCGCGCCCCTGACGCGCGAGCGTGTCGCCCGCGAGACGGGCCTCGCCGCCGACGACCTCGAAGCGCTCGTCGCGTCGATCCGGCGCGCCGGGCGCATCGCCGTCGTGGCCGGGACCGGGATCACGCTGGGCGCCGACGCGCTGCTCTGCGAATTCCTGCGCTGGGCGCTGCTGCTCGCGACCGACTCCCTCGATCACGAGGGCGGCATGGCGTTCGACCCGGGCGTGCTGACGCGCTTCGAGGAGACGGGCGTCCCCGGTGCGCCGGCCCCGCCCGAAGGCCGCATCGAGCCCGGTCCGCGCTCCCGCCCCGAGCTCCCGCGCCTGCTCGGTCAGCAGCCCTGCGTCGCCCTCGTCGACGAGATCGAGGCGGGCCACGTCCGCGCGCTCTTCGTCGCGGGCTCGAATCCGCTCTCGGCGTTCCCGGAGCCCGAGCGCATGCAGCGCGCCCTCGCCCGCCTCGACGCGCTCGTCGTCCTCGACGTCGTCGAGACGCCGCTCGCCGAGCTCGCGACCCACGTGCTGCCGACGACCGGCCAGCTCGAGCGCGCCGATCTCGTGATCGAGACGCAGGCGGCCTTTGCCCCGGCGGCGGTGGCCCCGGTCGCCGAGCGCAGACCGATGTGGTGGATCCTCGCGACGCTCGGCCAGCGGCTCGGCGTCGACGTGCTGGGCGGCGGACTCGATCCCGCGACCACGACCGACGAAATGCTGATCCG
Source organism: Myxococcota bacterium (assembly GCA_046351135.1). Taxonomy (GTDB): domain Bacteria; phylum Myxococcota_A; class UBA9160; order UBA9160; family UBA4427; genus UBA4427. Next base: position 131,711 of record JAXLZA010000005.1, read on the forward strand.
TCGCACCGCCGCGTCCGCGCGCGGCGGTGCGGACGCGCTCCTCGCCGCCGGCTCCCGGGGCATCGATCCGCCGCGGGTCTACGGCTGGGTCCGGCGCCTGGCACTTCCGGACGGTCGCTTCCGCCTGCTGCCGCCAGCCTTCCTCGATCGGCTCCGGGCCCGACTCGCGGCGCCGCGCGAGGCCGCGCGCTTCACGCTGGTGTCGGCCCGCCAGCTCACGCGCACGAACTCGACGCCCTACATGGACCCGACGCGCTCGCCGGACGCGCCGACCCTGCGGCTGAATCCCGAGGACGCCGCGGCCCACGGCTTCTCGGCGGAGCACCGCGTCGAGGTGAAGAGCGCGGACGGCGCACTCGAGGCGCGGGTCGAGCTCGATCCGTCGCTCGCCCCCGGCGTCGTCGCCCTGGCCCCCGGCTGGCTCGACACCAACGCGGGTCGCCTGACCTCGTCCCATCGCCGGATCGACCCCCTGACCGGACAGCCCCCGATGACGGCCTTCGAGGTCCATATGACCGCGCTCGCCGAAATCGGCGACGAAGACGCGCGCGCGACGGCCGTGACGGCTGCGACGTCGGGACCCGACGACCGGGCCCGACGTCCGGCCTCAGCCCGCGCCCATCGCCTTCTCGAAGTCCCAGTAGGCCTTGAGCGAGACGAGCTGGCCCGCCGCGTTCACGCGGTAGACGAAGACGCCCTCGGCGGAGAGCGTGCGGCCGTCGGGCAGGCGATTCGAGATGGTGCCGATGTTGGCGATCTCGTCGCCGCAGACGATCGCGCGATCGATCGCGAAGCGGACGTCGCCCGGGGCGATCAGCGCGTCCCAGAACGCACCGATCGCGGCATGACCCCGATGGCCGCGCCCTTCCGGGTCGAGGGGCGACGGGCCGACGGGATCCTCGACGACGGCGTCCGCCGCGAAGTTCGCGAGGAAGGCGGCGCGATCGCGCGTCTGGACGGCGCGGACGTGGCGGGCGAAGGCGCGGGCGGCGGGCGCGGAATTCGGATCGGACGCCTGCGGATCGGACACGTTCGGACGGGTCGTGGCGCGCTCAGACAAAGCCATGCTCCCGGCCGACCTGGAGATAGAGCTCGGTCCGGTCGTCGTCGGCGACGTGGTAGCGGCGCAGATGCCGCGGAAGATCGTTCGGCTCCGGCCGCGCGTGCTGCACCGTCCAGTTGTCCCACATCACGAGATCCCCCTCTCGCCAGGCGTGATCGTAGATCTGGTCCGGCGCGTACATCGCGGCGTAGATCTCGGCGAGCAGCGCATCGCTCTCGGCACGCGACATGCCGTGGATCCGGTCGGTGTGCTGCTCGCAGAGGAAGAGCGTCTCGACGCCGAAGGCGTTGGCGAAGATCGCGGGATGGCGCGTCCAGTAGTGGTCCGGTCCCCAGCCCGGCTGGCCGCGGGGGATGATCGGATCGGGCTCCACGGAGCGGACGCCCGGGGCATCGGGCCGGAAGAGGAAGCAGGCGTGGGAGGCGATCGACCGCCGCAGCCGCTCGACGAGCGGACGCGGCAGGCGCTCGAGCACCGTCGCGGAGCTCGCGAAGCGCGTCGGCGTCGCCCCCTCGGCGACACGCTCGCCGTACATCGAGATCGCGCGCACCGGCGAGGGGTCGTAGGCGTAGTCGTAGTGGAAGGCGAGCTCGCCGGGCGGGGCCGCCGAGCGTGCATGCTGGTTCGTGACCTCCATCAGGAGGGGCTCGCCACCCGGGTCGGGCTCGATCCGCCCGAGCCCGTCGAGCAGCCCGAGCTGCTGCGAGGGCGAGAGCGACGCGCCCTGCAGGACGACCAGGCCGTGGCGCGCGTAGAGCCGTTGGATCTCGGCCCGCTCGAGGGCGCCGAGCGGCTCTTCGCGCTCGAGCGTGACGCGGGCACCGAACGGAGCGTCGAGAGACTCGACTCGCATGCTGCTCTCCCCTGCCCGCAGCGCGACGCCAGCTTCCTTCGCCGAAGCCCGGGCTGGGCGTGCGGGTCCCAGCCGCTAGCATTGCACCGCTCCATCCCGGAAGCGAGGCGCCCCATGCAAGAAGACCACCCCGCGATGATCGCGGCCCGCAGCTCCTGGCGCTGCGTGCAGGCGAAGGACAAGGCCGGCTGGCTGGCCCTGATGGCCGACGACGTCTGCATCGAGGATCCGATCGGCGTCGCGCCGACCAACCCGTCGGGCCAGGGCGCCCGGGGCAAGGCCGAGGTCGCGGACTTCTGGGAGAAGAACATCGCGCCCTCCACGATCCGGATCGAGACCCACGGCTCGCGCACCGCGGGCCGCGAATCGGCCCACGAGCTCACCCTCCACAACGCGTTCCCGAACGGGGTGCGCGCCGCGGTGCGGGGCTACTTCGTCTATCGCGTGAACGAGTCCGGACTGCTCACGAACCTGCGCGGCTACTGGGACATGGCGGACATGAAGATCGAGACGGGAAAGGGAGGCTGACGATGGCGAATTCGGATCGACGCAAGAAGGGCCTCGAGATGCTCCACGAGGTCTACGCCGGCGACGTCGTCTCGCCCCCCGAAGGCAACGTCTTCACCGACATCATGCTCGAGCAGGTCTTCGCCGAGGTGTGGTCCCGGGACGTGCTCTCGATCCGAGACCGGCGGCTCCTGCTCCTCGGCGTGATCGCCGAGAAGGGCGAGCCGATGACCTTCGGCATCCAGATCAAGGCGGCGATGAAGCGCGGCGAGCTCTCGCCGACGGAGGTCCGCGAGCTGCTGCTCATGATCGCGCAATATGCGGGCTATCCCCGCGCCGCGGCGCTCGTCGCGATCGTCGAGCAGAAGATCGCCGAGGTCGAGGCCGAGAAGCAGGCGAAGAAGAGCTAGGCGGGCGGGCGGCGGGCCCGGTGCCGCTCCGGGGAGGCGACCGATGATCGAGCTCATGTCCGGGGTCGTCACGATCGGGCTCCACGACCACGTCGCGGACGTCCGCCTGAACCGCCCCGACAAGATGAACGCCGTCGACCGGGCGATGTGGCAGGCGCTGCCGGCGGCGGGCGAGCTGCTCGCGGAGACGAAGGGGCTGCGCGCCGTCGTCCTCTCGGGCAACGGGCGCGCCTTCTGCGCGGGCCTCGACATGTCGATGTTCGCGACGATGGGGAGCGACGAGCGCCCCGACCTCGATCCGCACGCCACAGACGGCCGTCCGGGCAACCTGTTCCAGCGCGCCGCCCTCGTCTGGAAGCGGCTCCCCGTCCCCGTGATCGCCGCGCTCCACGGCGTCGCCTTCGGCGCCGGCGCCCAGATCGCCCTCGGCGCCGACGTCCGGATCGCAGGGCCGGATCTCCGCTTCTCGGTGCTCGAGATCAAGTGGGGACTGATCCCGGACGTCGGGATCACGCAGACCCTGCGCGAGGTCGTCTCCCTCGACGTCGCGAAGGAGCTGACCTTCACCGGCCGCATCGTCCAGGCCGACGAGGCCCGCGCCCTCGGCCTCGTGACCCGCATCGCCGAGGATCCCCAGGCCGCCGCGATGGCGCTGGCCCGGGAGATCGCGAGCAGGTCCCCCGACGCGATCCGCCTCGGCAAGCGGCTCCTCGACGAGTCGTGGCATGCGGACGAGTCGACGGGCCTCGCCCTCGAGGCCGCGTTCCAGTCGAAGCTGATCGGCAGCCCCAACCAGACCGAGGCGATCCGCGCGAACTTCGAGAAGCGCGCGCCGAAGTTCGAGGATCCGGACTAGCGGGCCGAGCGGACGCGAGCGATCCAATCGACCACCGCGGCCGCCGGCAGCGGGCGCGAGAAGAGATAGCCCTGGAGCCGGTCGCATCCGAGCGCGCGCAGGCGCGCGTGCTGCTCCTCCGTCTCGACGCCCTCGGCGACGGCCCGCAAGCCGAGCGTTCGCGCGAGCTCGAGGATGCTGCGCACGACGCCTTCCTGCTCGTCGCGTCCGGGCCGGCCGAGCTCGCAGACGAAGGACCGATCGATCTTGACCACCGCGAAGGGCAACCGGTGGAGCACGCTCAGCGACGAGTGGCCCGTGCCGAAGTCGTCCATCGCGAGCCCCACCCCGAGCGCGCGGATCGCCGACAGGGACTGCGTCGCGCGGGCCTCGTCCCGCATCACGAGACTCTCCGTGACCTCGACGCAGAGCAGCTGGGGAGGCAGCGCATGGCGCTCGAGCGCCGCCTTGACCTGGTCGACCAGCGTCGTCTGCCCCAGCTGCCGCGGGGAGAGATTCACGTTGATGCTCAGCCGGGCGAATCGATCGTCCACGGCGCGCCATTCGGCGAGCTGGCGCGTCGCCTCGTCGAGCACCCACGCGCCGATCTCGTCGATCAGCCCCGTCTCCTCCGCGATCGGGATGAATCGGTCGGGACCGATCAGGCCCTCCTCCGGATGCTGCCACCGCACGAGCGCTTCGAAGCCCACGGGCTGCCCGTCCTGCGTGGCGACGATCGGCTGATAGAAGAGGACGAACTGCCCTTCGTCGATGGCGGCGCGCAGATCGGCCTCGATGGCGAGCCGCTCCACCGCCGCTGCATGCATCCGGTGGTCGAAGACGACGCACGAGGAGTCGGGATCCGCCTTCGCCCGGTACATCGCGGTGTCGGCGTCGCGCAGGATCTGCCCGGGGCTCTCGTAGCCGCCGTGCCCGGTGACGATCCCGAGGCTCACGTCGACGGTGATCACCCGGCCGAGGATCTCGTAGGGCTGCGCGACGAGATCGTGCACGCGCTGGGCGACGCGGACCGCGTCCTCGTCGCGCGCGATGCCGTCGACCAGGACGACGAACTCGTCGCCCCCGATGCGGGCGGGGACGTTGCCCTCGGCGATCCGTGCAGAGGTGTCGAGGGTGCGGATGCCCTCCCGCAGCTGCTCGGCGATGCGGACCAGCAGCGCATCGCCCATGGCGTGCCCGAGGCTGTCGTTCACGACCTTGAAGCGATCGACGTCGAGGAAGAGCACGGCGAAGCGGTGGGTCGGATCGCGTCGGGTTCGCTCGATCGCCCGCGCGATCCGATCTTCGAGCAGCGCACGGTTCGGGAGGCCCGTCAGGTCGTCGAACAGCGCGCGGCGCGTCAGCTCGGACTCCCGATCGCGGAGCGTGTCGAGCGTCTTCTCGCGGGCATCCACCTCGCGCTGGACCCGCAGGAGGACCTGGTTGTAGCGGAGGGCGACCTCGCCGAGCTCGGTGTGGGGATCGATTCCGACCTGCCGGAAGTCGCCGGTCCGCTCGTGGTGCTCCATCTCCGTCAGGAGGTCCTGGAGCGCAGAGTGGGTGCCGTGCTCGGCCAGATTCAGGCCGAGCCGCTCTTCGTCGCTCGACACGCGCAAGCCGACGATCCGGTCGATCAACGCGACCGCCAGACAGCCCGAGCCGAAGGCCCAGACCAGGCAGACCCCGATCCCGACCGCCTGGATGACGAGTTGATCGATCCGTCCGAGTCCGGTTCCGAGCAGGCTCGGATCGCCGTGGATCGCGACGGCCAAGGTCCCCCAGACGCCGGCGACGGCGTGGACGGGGACCGCGCCGACCGCATCGTCGATCTGCCAGCGCTCGAGCAGAGCACCGGCGAGCGCGCCGACGCAGCCTCCGATGCAGCCGATCAGGCAGGCCGCTCCGGGTGCGACGGCGTGGCAGCTCGCCGTGATCGCGACCAGACCGGCCAGGACGCCCGAGATGAGGTCGATGATGCAGAGCTGCCTGCGCAGCACGAGGCCGCCGAGCAGCGCACCCAGTCCCCCGAACGCCGCAGCCAGGTTCGTGTTGACGAGGATCGTCGGGACGCGCTCGGTCATCGCGAGCGTGCTGCCCCCGTTGAATCCGAACCAGCCGAACCAGAGCAGCATCGCCCCGAACGCGGAGCGGACGAGGTCCTGACCGTGGATCGCCGGACCGGCCTCGCGAAAGCGTCCGAGTCGCGGCCCGAGTCGGACGACCGCCGCGAGCGCCACCCACCCGCCGACTCCGTGGACGGCGGTCGAGCCCGCGAAATCGACGAAGCCCCGCTCGGCGAGCCACCCGCCCGGGCCCCAGACCCAGTGGCCGAAGATCGGGTAGATGAGGCTCGCGGTGCAGAGCGAGAGCAGGAGGTAGGCCTTCAGTCGCATGCGCTCGGCGACGGCCCCCGAGACGATCGTCGCCGCCGTCCCGCAGAACATGATCTGGAAGAGGAAGAAGGCCATCTCTCCGGGCGAGTGCGACGTCCAGAGGAAGTCGAAGCCCGTCGTCCCGATCCAGCCCCCGGCCGTGGCGCCGAACATCAGGGCGCATCCGAACAGCCCGTAGACCGAGATCGAGATGCAGAAGTCGACCATGTTCTTGAAGGCGACGTTGATCGCGTTCTTGCTTCGCACCATCCCGGATTCGAGCAGGCAGAACCCGCCCTGCATGATCATCACGAGTGCCGTCGCGACGAGCAGCCAGACGAGATCCTGGGGTGCGGGGTGGTCGGGGATCGGGAAGCGCATGGGCGATCCATCGGGAAGCCTTCGATCGGCCCTGAGACGGAGAACCGACGATCCCGATGTCGCGTGCCGAAATCGGCACGCATCGCGCGCCACGACCCGACACCGCCGTGTAGAGACGACGCAGCCCGGTCGCAGCCGGCGCCGGTGGGAAGACCGTTCGGGAGACGAACGGCGCGGACCGCTTCGTCGCTCAGCCGCGATCCTTCCGGTCGCGGCTGCCCGTCAGCTCCGCCATCAGGTCGTAGGCCTCTTCCTGCTCGGTGCGGACGGTGACGCCGGTATAGGGCATCGGCTCCCAGAGCTTGCGCCAGCGATCGCGGATGCGCGCCTCGTCCCCGAAGAGTCCGCCCTCGTCGATGTACTCGTCGGGGACGGCGGCGATCGCCTCTTCGCGGCGGCCGGCCTGGAAGAGCTCCGTGATGCGCTCGGCGGCGGCGCCCCAGCCCTCGCGGTGCATGCGCTTGTTGTGGAAGTTGAGCTTCGGATGCCCCATGCCGCCGACGTAGAGCGCGACGAAGGGCTTGCCCGCCTGGAGGGCCGCCTTCACGTCGTTCGTGATCGTGACGGAGACGCCGCCCTGGATCTCGAAGTCGCCGTAGCCCTTGCCCCCGCCCGCGCGCGCGAAGCCCTCCTCGAACCATTTCTTGAAGGTCGCGACGTTGCCGGGCCGCATCCCGAAGGCGAGCCAGCCGTCGGCGATCTCCGCCGTCAGGCGCACCATCTCGGGCGCCCCGGTCCCGAGCCAGATCCGCGGCCGCTTGTCGAAATGCAGGATCGACTTCAGCGGCTTGCCCATGCCCGAGCTGCCCGGGCCGTCGTAGGGCAGCCGGATCTCCTTGCCCGCGTGGGAGACCGGCCCTTCGCGGGCGAAGATCTTCTTCATGATCGTGACGTAGTCGCGCAGGCGCTCCTTCGGATTGCCCCAGGGCGTCCCGTACCAGCCCTCGACGATCTGCGGCCCCGAGAGCCCGAGACCGCCGATGACGCGGCCGCCGCCGGCGAGCGCGTCGAGGGTCCCGAGCTGCATCGCCGTCATCGTCGGCGTCCGCGCGCCGACCTGGATGACGCCGGTCCCGAGCCGGATCCGCTTCGTGTGGGCCGCGATGAAGGCGAGCGGCGTGATCGCGTCCGAGCCGTAGGCCTCCGCCGTCCAGACCGAGTCGTACCCCAGCGCCTCGAGGCGCTGGATCCGCTCGATGGGCACCGTCACCCCGCGCCCCGCATACTCGACCGCACATCCGAGCTTCATGGCCGTTCTCCTCGGCGGGCAACGTACCGCGCGGGCCTGCGTTACGCTGCGGGCCAGCCGCGAGCCGGTGCGACGACGGAACCAGGGAGCCCCGATGCCGACCTACACGCCCGAAGAGCAGCGCAACATCGACGTCACCCATCGCCTGTTCGACACGAGCGCGAAGGAGGACAAGAGCCTCCTGTTCACGGAAGATGCCGTCTGGTGGAACGGCCTTCCCTTCGTGGGCACGCCCGGCCAGACCGAGCACAAGGGACGCGACGCGATCCGCGGCATCCTGACGGGCGCGACCGGCGGCCCGTCCGCGCAGAAGATCGATCGCGGCGTCGACGCCTACGATGTCGCGACGATCCGCAACGAGGACGTCCTGATCCTCGCCGACGGCGACTACGTCGTCCGCCAGCACACGATGCATGCGAAGACCCACCGCGGCCAGGACTACACCAACGTCTACTGCTTCGTCTTCCGCTTCGACGCCAGCGGCCGGATCCGGTACCTGACCGAGCACTGGAACACCTGGCACGCCTGGAACGTGCTCTTCAACAAGTGGAAGCTCGAGCCCGCGCATCCGACCCGCTGAGTCGGCGCGTCCGACAGGAGACCCGTGCGTGACGATCCCCGCCAAGACCGACCCCTGCACCCCCATCGACGTCCGTGAGATCGAATCCTGGTACGCGGAGACCGACGTCCTCGTCGTCGGCTACGGCGGAGCCGGGTCCTGCGCCGCACTCGAGGCCGAGTCGCGGGGCGCCGACGTGATCCTGCTCGAAGTCGCGAGCGCGGGCGGCGGGACGACGTCGATGTCGGGGGGCCAGATCTACCTGGGCGGCGGCACGCCCCTCCAGAAGGCCTGCGGCTTCAGCGACACGCCCGAGGACATGGAGGCCTACATCCGCATCGCCGCCGGCACCAACGCCGACGCCGACAAGATCCACGCCTACTGCGCGGAGAGCATCGAGCACTACGCGTGGCTCGTGTCCCAGGGCGTCGTCTTCAATCCCGAATACTACGGCGGGAAGCACACCAACTCCCCCGAATACCAGTCGCTCTGCTGGTCCGGGAACGAGAAGGGCTACCTCGAGTCGCAGGCCGCGCGCCCGGCGCCGCGCTCCCACAAGCCGAAGGCCTTCTGGGAGGACGGGGGCGCGACCCTGATGGCGACGCTGCGGGCGGCGGTGGAGCGGACGAAGATCCGGGTCGAGGTCGACACGCGCGCCTCGACGCTGATCCGCGACGGGGAGCGGATCGTCGGGGCGCTCTGTCGCCACGCCGGCGAGTGGCGCGCGTTCCGGGCGCGGCGCGGCGTCGTGCTCGCCTGCGGCGGATTCATCATGAACCGCGAGATGGTCGCGAAGTATGCCCCGCGCCTCGCCGACGGGACGCCGCTCGGGAGCGCCCACGACGAAGGGAGCGGAATCCTGATGGGGATCGGCGCGGGCGGTGCGGCGATCAACATGAGCGAGGGCTTCATCTCGGTCATCTGGTATCCGGACGGGATCTTCTGCGAGGGCGTCTTCGTCAACGAGCAGGGCAACCGCTTCGTCAACGAGGACTGCTACCACGCTCGCGGCGGCCACCACTGCCTGAACCAGAGCCGCCGCCGCGTCTACATGGTCGTCGACAGCCGGATCTACACCAAGCCGCCGCTCTACTCGGCCGCCCCGGTCAAGGAGGTCGCCGAGAGCTTCGAGGAGCTCGAGCGCGCCGCCGGATTTCCGGAGGGCACGCTCAGCGCGACGATGGAGACCTACAACCGCTTCGCGGCGCGCGGCGAGGATCCCCTCTTCCACAAGCACCGCGACTTCCTGCGTCCCCTCGACCAGCCGCCCTACGCGCTGCTCGACTTCTCGATCGAGAACGGCCTCTACTACCCGACCTTCACCCTCGGCGGCCTCGACACGACGATCGACGGCGAGGTCCGCACGCCGACCGGCGAGCGCATCCCCGGCCTCTACGCGGCCGGGCGAACGGCGGCGGGCCTCCCGCGCAGCGGCGAAGGCTATGCGAGCGGCATGTCGGTCGGCGACGCGACCTTCTTCGGACGGCGCGCGGGGCGGGCGGCGGCCGGGGCCTCGGAGACCTGAGCGGCCTGGTCCGAGGTCGCTTCCGACGCGCGCTTCGGCGCACGGCGACCGGCTCGCGTCGGAATCGGGGGCAATCCCCCCTCGTCGCCTCGACCGGGCTCGGCCCCATCGTCGTGCGATTCCCGGCCGCCGGGCCCCGATCCCGATTGACATTCGTCGAACGCCGTGAGCATGATGAACCGTCACCTCGCGTCCGATCCGATCGTCGGATCGCGGCTCGAGGTCCATTCGGGAGGTGGACATCATGCCTGGGCAGAAGACTCGTTCGCGAAGTCGTCGAGGGCGCGTGCTCTCGACGGCGCTTCTCGTCTCCTTCGTGGCGTCTCTCGGTCTCGCCCCGCGCGTCGTCCGCGCCGACGTCGCGAGCCCGACCGTCACGCCGGCCGTCGGATTGCCGGGCGTCGGCGCCCCCTCCGGCACGACCTTCGACCTCGCGGTCGTCGGCTACCAGGCGGCCGAATTCTTCCTCTCCGGCAACGCCAGCTCCTATCAGCCGGTCGCGGGATCGCCCTTCCTGGCGGACGGGGCCTGGACGATCGAAGCGGATGCAGCGCAGCAGCCCTACACGACCCGAATCCAGGTCTACCGGCCCACGAACCCGCGCCGCTTCAACGGAACCGTCGTCGTCGAATGGCTGAACGTGACGAATCAATCCGACTCGATGCCGGACTGGCTGTATGCGCATAACGAGCTGATCCGCCGCGGCGCGATCTACGTCGGGGTCACCGCCCAGCGCGTCGGCGTCACGGCGGCCGTGACCCGAGAGCCCGCCCGGTACGGCCCGCTCGGCGCCAATCTCGTCCACCCGGGCGACAGCTATTCCTACGACATCTTCTCCCAGGCGGGGGAAGCCGTGCTCGACAATCCGACGATCCTGCTCGGCGACCGACCGGCGCGTCGGGTGATCGCCGCCGGCGAATCCCAATCCGCGTCCCGCATGGTCACCTACGTGAACGCGATCCATCCCGTCGCCGGCGTCTTCGACGGATTCCTGATCCACAGCCGAGGGGCCACCGGGGCGGCGCTCCGTCAGGCTCCGCTGACCCCGGTCGCGACGCCGGGTCCGACGCGGATCCGAACGGATCTCGGCGTTCCCGTCTTCGTGTTCCAGACCGAGACCGACACCCGCGCGACGCGACAGCCGGATACGGCCACCTTCCGACAGTGGGAGGTCGCCGGGACGGCGCATGCCGACATCTACGTCCTCGGGATCGGCCAAGCCGATACGGGCCGCGACTTCACCGCCGCTCAGCGCCTCTTCGACACCATGCGCACGCCCGTCGCCGAGCCGCTCCCCGGCGTGCTGCCCGCATGCAACTTCGGCGTCAACTCGGGACCGCACCACTGGGTGCTCCAGGCGGCCGTTCGCCATCTCGACGAGTGGGTCCGGCGCGGAACGCCGCCGCCCTCCGGCGGCCCGGGCATCGATGAGCCGCTCGTGCTCGACGCGAACGGCAACGTGACGGGCGGCGTGCGCTCGCCCCACGTCGATGCGCCGATCGCGGCGATCCGCGGAACCGGGAACTCGGCCCCCGGTCCCGTCAATTTCTGCGGGCTCTTCGGCACGACGACGCCCCTCGCGCCCGAGCAGCTGGCGGCCCTTTACCCGACCCATGCCCGCTTCGTCTGGGCGTGGCTCGACTCGCTGTACCAGGCCGTTCGCCGGGGACACATTCTCTGGGAGGATGCTCTCCTCGTGTTGAAACCGGCCGTCGTCTCGGACATCGGTCAGTAGACGGCCGCCCTCGACGATCGGAATGGGCGCCGGACAGGGGCGATCGAGCCCTGCCCGGCGCCCTCCTCGGCGGCGGAGCCGAACGCAACCCTCGAATCACCGATCCCCGACCGGGCGCGCTCGGTGGTTGTCCGCGAGATACTGATACGCGATGTCGACGATGTAGTCGGGGAGATTGCGATCCGACGCCCCGACCGACCACGCCCCCGCCATCGCGTTCGAGTTGCGGTTGATGCGCTGGTTCGCGATCAGCGCCCCCGTCTCCTTTTCGACGAGGGTCAGGTCGAGATCGATGTACGAATCGCCGCTCATCGCCCCGATCCAGAAGCGGGCTGCGGTGCTCACGACGTGCATCGACGCGATCGTCGGCTTCACGACGAGGGTCCGAGGCTTTCCGGGGGTCGTCGAGGCACTGCGGTTCCAGCCGTCGAGCAGCGGCCGGATGCGCGCCTCGAGGCGGGCCTCGACGTCCTTCGCGACGGCGACCTTCTCCTGCGCCGCCGAGACGTCGGGACTCATGCCGATCGGCGCGAGCTCGAAGGCGTTGAACTGGTCGAGGGGAACCTCGGTCGGGCGCATGCGAGCGGCCTCGTTCCGCGCCACCTCCTCGCGCTTCGCCGGATCCGATGCACAGCCGAAGAGGAGCAACGCCAGCGACAGGACGATGATGGATCTCATGCGAACCTCCAGGCTCGTGCTCCGCGCGATCGCGCGGGCGTCCGGGCTCCCGCGATCCGGGACCCGGTGGAACGATGCCGATGCGATTGAATACCCGGGGCGGCCATCCAACCCCGCACGGGATGTCGACACCGGATCGACGTCGTCAACGCCGCGTCGTTCCGCCTCGGCCCGGGGCCCCGGACCTCAGATCCCCGCGGCCTCGTGCACCGCGCGACAGGCCTCGAGATCCTCGATCGCCGCCTCCGCCCGCTGCAGGAACGCGGCGGCGAAGCGGCGCCGCGCGGGCGTCGCGTCGTCCGGGAGCGTCACGACCTGACACGAGGCCGGCGCGAGATAGGCGGCCTGGATGCGATAGGCGCGGAAGGCCTCGTCCCGGTCGATCCCGGAGCCTCCGAGCGCGCGCCGGACGGCGAGGTAGTGGTCGAGGAGCCGACGCTCCTCGCGCCGGCGATCCTCGACGGAGAGCGCCATCTGCAGGAAGTAGGCGACGTCGCGGAGCGGCGTCGACACGACGAGCATGCCCCAGTCGAGGAAGCCGACGCGGCCGACGGCGGCGCTCGCGACGCGGGCCGACTCGGGGGCGGCGGCGCCGGCCGGGTCGAAGAAGAGATTCCCGATGTGGGTGTCGCCGTGGATCACGGTCGACGGGCCCGCGGCCCAGAGGGCGTGGAGCGCGGGCTGGTGGTCGACGTAGAGCCGCGACGCCTCGGCGAAGGCCTCGCCGAAGCCGTCGCGCCGGCGCGCGAGGGCGAAGGCGAGACGCGTCGAGCCGTAGTCGGAGGGCGGATCCGGCGGCTTCACGAAGCCCGCCTCCCGGGCACGGCGGCCGGGGTCTTCGTAGCGCACGTGGAGGTCGGCAAGATCGGCGAGCGCGTCGGCGGCGGCATCGGGCGGGACGCTCTCGGGGCCGGAGGAGACGGTGCAGCCCGCGAGGCGCAGGTCCTCGAGCAGGAGCACGAAGCGGCCGTCGCCCGCGTCGGAGCGCGCGACGAAGGCCCGCGGCACGCGCAGCTTGAGCAGCGGCGCGAGCTCGGCATAGAAGCGGGCCTCGCGGAGCCCCATGCCGGTCGCCGCGATCGCCGCGCGCCGCGCCGGCTCGACGGGGAGGAGCTTGCAGAAGAGCGACTCGGGAACGCCGGCGGGCTCGGCGAGGCGCACGCGCAGCCAGGCGTGGTTGTTCGTGACCTCGGCCCGATCGGCGACCTCGACCGACTCGACGCGCACGCCGGGATGCCGCTCGCGCAGCGCCGCCTCGAGCCAGGCGGCGTCGATCGCCTCGGCGCGGTCGGGGATGGAGTCGGCGGCAGGGCCCGTCGGCGAGCCCGTCGGGGCGCCCGGGATCGGGTCACGCGGGTTTGCGCGGGCCGCGTCGGGAGGCGTGCCCTGCCCCGCCATCGCGCCTAACGCCCCTGCTTCACGCGATCGAGGATCTCGCTCGCCCCGACCTTCCCGAGATGGGGGCCGGCCTGGAGGTCGCCCAGCGTCCGGATCACGCCGCGGCCGCCGCGGGCGTCCATCGCGGTGTGGACCGCGCGCTTGTTGACCGCGAGGACGGCGGTCGGCACCGCCGCCATCCGCCCCGCGATCTCGAGCACCTTCGCCTCGAGCTCCGCCGCCGGGAAGGCCTGGTTGACGAGCCCGATCGCCGCCGCCTCGGCCCCGGAGAACTCGCGGCCCGCGACCTGCAGCTCCATCGCGTGGCGCCAGGAGAGCCCGACCGGGAACCAGTCGAAGTCCGGGAGCGCGAAGCGCGTGACCGGATGGGAGAGCCGCGCGTCGCTCGCCGCGTAGGCGAGATCGCAGGCCCCGACCAGCTCGAGCCCGCCCGCCATCGCATAGCCATGGACCTGGGCGATCACCGGCTTCGCGAGATCCCAGATCGACATCCAGCCCTCGGAGACGTGACGCGCCCACTGCATGCCGACCTGGGGCGTGAAGTAGGGCTGGTCCTTGCCGAGATCGGAGCCGAGGTCGTAGCCCGAGGAGAAGCAGGGCCCCGCGCCGCGCACGATCGAGACGCGGACGCTCTCGTCCCCGTCGGCGGCCTGCAGCGCGCCGAGCAGGGCCCCGCGCAGGGCGTTGTTCAGGGCGTTGCGCTTCTCCGGCCGATTGAGCGTGATGCGTCGGACGCCCGCCACCGGCTCGTCGATCAGGACCCACTGCGTCTCACCGCTCATCCGCCCCTCCCTCCCGCTCTTCGCTTCGTCGCGCGGCGAAGCCGCGCGTCCGCGCGCCTCTAGAACCACTGCCCCGCGGTGACGTGGAGCTCGACGCCCGTGACGTTCCTCGCGCGGTCCGACGCCAGGAACAGGCACGCCTCGGCGATGTCCTCCGGATCGACGTGGCGCCCGAGGACCGCCGACTTCGCGAGCCTTCGGCTCATCTCCTCCGGCGTCGTCTGCTGGCCCGCCGCCATCTGCTCGATCAGGCGGTCGAGGGGCTCGCCGGTCGTGTAGCCCGGGGTCACGATGTTGACCCGCACGTTCCTGCGACCCATCTCCCGGGCGAGGGTCTTCGAGGCGGCGATCATCGCGAGCTTCGTCGAGCTGTACTCGCTCATCTTCGCCTGCAGCATCGTCGTCGCGAGCGTCCCGATGTTGATGATCGAGCCGCCGCCCCCCTCCGCCATCCGCAGCGCGGCCTCGCCGCAGACGGTCATGGTCCCGGCGACGTTCAGCTGGAACGACTCGGCGTAGGCCTTCCAGTCCATCTCGGCGACGGCGGCGCGCTTGTGGGGATGGGTCGCGACGTTGACGAGGACGTCGACGCGCCCCATCGCCTCGACCGTGCGCGCCACGATGCGGCGGCAGTCGTCGAGATCCTTGAGATCCGCGGCCACCGCGAGAAAGCGCCGCCCGGTCTGCTCCGCGAGCTCGCGCGCCATCGCCTCGAGCGGCTCGGCGCGGCGCGCCGCGACCACGACGCTGGCCCCGTCCCGTGCGAAGGCGAGCGCCGTCGCCCGCCCGATCCCCGGCCCAGCCCCCGTCACGATGGCCACGCGGCCCCTCAGCGTCCGATCCACGGCCCCTCCTCGCCCGACGGCGACCCGGCGAGCCGCGTCTGCCCTGGCTGCGCCCCGCTCAGAAGATCCAGCCCGGCGCGCCCTCTTCGGGGACCTCGTGGACCCAGTGGAACTCGAAGCCGTGGCGCAGGGCGTAGACCTCGTCGGCGTTGCCGTCGCCGATGTGGATCCAGCGCGTCGCCTGGGGAAAGCGCGCCTTGACCTCGTCGAGCTTGTGCTTGTGGCCGACGAAGTCCATGACGATGCCGTGGCGCTCCCAGAGGCGCTCCTGATCGGAGACGACGCGGTCGGAGGAGGAGCCGACGATGTAGCCGAGCGCGCGGGCGCGGTGGATCAGGCGCAGGGGGATCGAGCCCGGCGGATCCCCGACCTCGAGGGTCCCGTCGATGTCGAGGCTGAGGAGCACCATCGCCTACTCCGCCTGCACGTTGCCGCCCGACCAGGGCCGCTGCGTCAGCTCGATCAGGACCGGGTCGGTCTTGCGCTCGAGGTAGGTGTATTTGATCTCGTCGCTCATCGCGTGGTACCAGATCGGCTCGAAGCCGAGGGGCGCAGCCCTTGCGACGACGGCGTCGAGATCGGGGACGTGGAACGAGAGGTGGTGCATCCCGGAGCCGCCGCGCTCGAGGAACTCGCGGTGGGGCGTGTCGCCGCTGACCCACTCGATCAGCTCGATCTCGAGAGGGCCCGTGTAGGCGATCGCGAGCCGCAGGCGATACGGCGACGGCTTGCCGCGGAAGGTCGCGCCCTCGGTCAGGCCGTAGTCGACGATCCGGAAATCGCCGAAGAGCGGCCGATAGAGCTCGATCGCCGGCTCGAGCTTCGGATAGACGAAGCCGACCTGACAGCAGGGCGGCAGATCGAGGGCGGTGCGGACGTCGTGCATGGAACTCCTCGGATCCGCGTCGATCAGTCGTGGATCATCTGCGCGAGATAGCGCTCGCGGCCGATCTCCTTGACGAGATGGAGCTGGGTCTCGTGCCAGTCGATCGACTCCTCCTCGTCCTTCAGGATCGCCTCGAGCAGGTCCCGCGTCCCGTTGTCCGCCTTCTCGCGGGCGAGGGCGACGCCCTTGTTGAGGCGGGCGACCGCCTCCTTCTCGAGGGCGAGGTCGAGGTTGTGCTGCTCGATCGGGTCCTCGCCGACGCGCACCGGATGCATCCGCTGCATGTTCGGGATTCCCTCGAGGTAGAGGATCCGCTCGATCACCCGATCGGCGTGCTTCATCTCCTCGATCGACTCCTCGCGCTTCTTCTTGGAGAGCTTCTTGTAGCCCCAGTTGGCGCACATCTTGTGGTGGATGAAGTACTGGTTGATCCCCGTCAGCTCGGACGTGAGGATCTCGTTCAGGGCTTCGACGACTGCCGGATCTCCGCGCATGGTGCTCCCCTTTCGATCGGACGCGTTCCCGAACCTTAACGCCCCGCCGCGACCCGCGCCGCGTGGCGCCCCGCCCGGCGGCCGAAGAAGGTCGACTCCCCGATGCAGGTCCCGCTCGAGTAGCCCGTCCCCTCCTGGGCGATGTTCGAGGCACAGCCGCCGATCGCGTACAGCCCGGGGATCGCCCTGCCCTTCGCGTCGAGCACCTCGCCGTCGATCGAGACGTCGAGCCCGCCGAGGGTGAAGCACATGTAGGCCGCCGCACCGACCGACGCGTCGAGCACGGCGTAGGGCGGATGGGTCAGGGGCTTGAGCCACTTCTTCCCCTTGTGGAAGTCCGGATCCTCGCCCTTCTCGGCCGCTTCGTTGTAGCGGCGCATCGTCTCGACGAGCGAGCCCTTCGGCAGCGCGAGCGCGACCTCGATCTCCTCGAGGGTCTCGAAGGCGTCGACGAGGGGATAGGCTCCGTAGCTCGGCACGCCGGGGACGTAGGTCGCCTCGTCGAGGATGAGCCAGCCCTTCCGGTCGGGCTGCTGCGTCGTGAAGATCGACGAGCGCGAGTGGTAGCAGTCCTCCGCCACGTACCGCTTGCCGAGCTTGTTGACGAGGATGCCCTTGATGTGGCTCTCCGGCGGATAGAACGCCGCCGAGACGAGCGCCCCGTCCATGTGCTTGAGGACGCCGCCGGCGGCGAGGCCCAGCTGATGGCCCGCTCCGTCGTCGTTCGGCGTGTACTGGCGGAAGTAGCCGGGCACGAGCAGCTCGGGGCAGTACTTCGCGAGCATCTCCTCGTTCTCGGTGAACTGGCCCGCCGCGAGGACGACGCCCTTGCGCGCGCGCACCGCCGGCTTCTCCTCGCCGAAGACCCGGTAGGTCAGCCCGACGATGCGGCCGTTCTCGCGCACGAGCTGCTGGACGTGGGCGTCGGTCACGATCCGCACGCCGAGCTCCTTCGCCTTCGCGATCAGGATCTCCATCATCTTCGCGCCGCCCGCCTCGCCGACCTGGGCGACCTTGTGGCCGCGGGGCACGGGCTGGGCCTTCTCGCGGAAGGGCCAGGCCTCCTCGTTGCCCGACCAGATCAGGCACTCGTCCGTCGGCTGGAGCACGTGCTTGCCCTTGTACATCGTGTCGTTGAAGGGCACGCCGTGGGCGACCAGCCAGTCGAAGTGGGCGACCGACTTCTCGCAGTACTCCCGGATCTTCTTCTCGTCGGGCTCCGGGGTGTTCATCATCAGGTACTGGAACATGTCCTCGACGGTGTCCTGGAAGCCGACCGCCTTCTGGACCCGGGTCCCGCCGCCGAGGTAGAGATGGCCGGCCGCCATCATCGTGACGCCGCCGCCCCCGCTCGCGCGCTCGAGCACGAGCACGTCGGCGCCCGCCTCCCGCGCCTCGATCGCCGCACAGACCCCCGAGCAGCCCAGCCCGACGATCACCACGTCGGCCTCGTCGCCCCACTTCGCGACCTGCTTCGCGTCGAGGACTCCGTATTGCGTCTTGCTCATGTCGTTCCTTTCATCGCAGCCCGAGGTCCGCGCGCCCGGGTTCCCGCGTCAGGGTCCCGTCGTCGCCCCGGTGTGCCGGCGCCCGGCTGGGCGATTCGCGCTTCGCCTGGTCACCCTTGGGCCTGGGGGGCGGCCCGGGTGCGTCCCGCTCCCCGACCGCGGCCGGACGGTAGAACACGTCGCAGCCGCCGCGCACGCCGGCCCGAGCCGGACGGCGGACGCGCCACCGCCCGCCACCGCCCGCCGCACCGAGGCCCCGACGAGCCCGTCCCCGCGCTCAGGGCTGGACGATGACCTTGCATTCCGTCGTCGGCTTGCGCAGCCGCTCGAACGCCCCCGGCAGCTCGTCGAGCCCGATCCGGTCCGTCACCATCGGCAGCGGATCGAGGCGACCGGCCTCGAGCATCGCGAGGGTCAGCTCGTAGTCCTGGCGCCGGTAGTAGGAGCAGAACTGGAGCGTGAGCTCCTTGGCCCCGAACACGAGCGGGACGTAGCTGTCCGGCGCCATGCACATCCCCGCCGACAGGATCTTCGCCCCCCGCGGCGCGATCTGGGCGATCTGCTGGACGACGCCCGGCCGCCCGACGCACTCGAAGGCGAGGCGCGGCGCGTGCCCCGTCGCCCGCTCGAAGGCCGGGAGCAGCTCCTCCCGCGCCGGATCGACCAGATCCGTCGCACCGAACTTCGCCGCCAGCGCGCGGCGGTGGCCCGCCGGATCGCTGACGACGACCCGGCGCGCGCCGAGGATCTTCGCCCAGACGGCGACCGCGAGGCCGACGGGCCCGGCCCCGACGACCAGCACGTCCTCCCCCGTCGCCAGCCCGGCGACGTCGACCGCGTGGAGGCCGACCGCGAGCGGCTCGACCATCGCTCCGTCCGCGCTCGCGACGCAGTCGGGGAGGCGGAAGGTCATGCGGTCGCCGCCGATCGCGTACTCGGCGTAGCCGCCGCCGATGTCCCCGAAGCCGGTGGCCCGCAGGCGTGGGCAGCCCATCACGTCGCCGGAGAGGCAGGCGAGGCAGCTCCCGCAGCTGATGCCGGGCATCGTGCAGACCCGGTCGCCCTCGCGCCACGGGCCGTGCGGCCCCTTCGCGTCGCGGCCGACGGCGACGATCTCACCGGCGAACTCGTGGCCCATGACGGTCCCCCGGCGCACCGCCCCGCCGAGCTCCGTCACGTGGAGATCCGACCCGCAGATCCCGCAGCCCCTGACCCGCAGCAGGACCTCCCCCGGTCCCGGCGCCGGGTCCGGAACGGTCGTGACCTCCATGGGCTTGCCCGACTCGATGAAGCAGGCGGCGCGCATCGCGGATCCTCCCTGGCGGCGAAGACGGGGTCCGGAGCGGGCCCGCCGATCGTCCGGTCGGCCGAGCGTATCACGCGGCCCGGCGCGCCGAGCGGCCGACGTGTGGCGCGGGCGCGCCTCGCTTATCGTCGGGGCATGGCCCGGCCGCTCTCGCTCTCGGTCGTCGAGCAAACCCCGCTGCGCAAGGGCGGCACGGGGGCGGACGCCCTGCGCGAGTCGGTGGAGCTGGCGATCGCCTGCGAGCGCTGGGGCTATGCGCGCGTCTGGGTCGCCGAGCACCACAACATCGCCGGCATCGCCAGCACGAGCCCCGAGATCCTGATCGGCCAGATCGCGGGGGCGACCCGCACGATCCGCGTCGGCTCGGGGGGCGTCATGCTGCCCCACTACAGCGCCTTCAAGGTCGCCGAGAACTTCCGGATGCTCGAGACGCTCTTCCCGGGGCGGATCGATCTCGGCCTCGGCCGGGCGCCCGGCGGCGACCAGCGGACGCTGATGGCGCTCGCGTACCCGGGCCGCCCGAACGACGTGCGCGCCTATCCCGAGCAGGTCGACGACCTGATCGGCTTCCTCGCGGACGACCTGCCGCCGGGGCATCCCTTCGCCGGGATGCGCATCGGTGCGCCGTGCGAGGGCATGCCCGAGATCTGGCTGCTCGGCTCGGGCGTCGACTCGGCCCTGCTCGCGGCGGATCGCGGCCTGCCCTTCAGCTTCGCCCACTTCTTCGGCAACTCGAGCCAGGGCCCCGCGATCACCGAATACTATCGGAAGCACTTCCGGCCCTCGGCCCGCTGCCCCGAGCCGCGCGTCCACGTCGCCGTCCAGGTGATGTGCGCGGACACGCGGGAGGAGGCGGAGTGGCACGCCTCGAGCATGAAGCTCGGCCGCATCCAGATGGCGCGGAACCAGGGTGGGAGCGGCATCGTCTCTCCGGAAGAGGCGGCGGCCCACGTCTTCACGCCGGAGGAGGAGGCCTTCCTCGCCCACTCCGGCATGCGCGCGACCGTGGGCGATCCCGCGAGCGTCGCCGAGGAGCTGGTCGGGATCGCGGAACGCTACGGCAGCGACGAGCTCGGGATCGTCACGATCTGCTTCGACTTCGCGGCGCGGCTCCGGTCGTTCGAGCTCGTCGCCGGGCAGCTGCTCGGCGCGTGATCGACCGCCGTGCGAAACCACGCGCTTGCGAGAGGGAGGAGACGGTGAAGGAGACGGTGAAGAAGAGACTCGAGAAGAAGCTGATGTCGGCGGTGCTGATCCTGCTGCTGGCCTCGCTGGCCGGAGCGTCGTTCGCCGGGGACGCACCGCCCTCCCCCGAAGCGAAGATCCCGATCGCGACGACGGCCGCCGAGCACGAAGCGCTCGCGCAGGCGTTCCGTGCCAAGGCCGCCGAGGCCCGCGCCGAGGCCGCGCACCACGAGCACCTCGCCAGAGCCTACTACCACGGGAAGTACCGGCGACAGCAGGAGATCAACTCCTCCTACCACCAGCTCGCCCAGTCCTTCGAGGCCCAGGCGACGCATTACGACGCCCTGGCGAAGCTCCACGAAGCGGCCGCACGCGAATCGGAGAACGCCGCGGAGAAACCGTAGGCCGCCCCGCCACCCGAGGCGCGGGCGAGCCCGCCTCCGCCTCAGTCCTTGTACTTGTGCATCACCGGCGCGCCGCCGATGAACGCGCCCAGCGCCTTGCCGACGTCGCCCATCGTCGGGCTCTTCATGTGGGCGTCGAGATCGGCGTCGCTGGCCCAGCTCTCGACCATCACGAAGCGGTTCTCGTCGTCGACGCTCTGGAACAGGTCGTACATCTCGCAGCCCTTGTCCTCGCGCTTCACGCGGGCGAGCGCCGGCTTCGCCGCGGTCTTGAACTCGTTGGCGGTCCCGGGCTTGACGGTGAGCTGGACGGTCAGTCGGACGGACATCGGGGGTTCCTTCTTCTGCGCTCTCGCAGGGTTCGCGGGTCCGGCTCCGGACGTCGGGGGCGCTCGCCCCTCGCCGGATTCGGCGGCCCGGGGACCTTAACCCGACGCGGCGGACCGCGCCCGGCGAGGTATGCTCGGTCCGTCTGGCGGACGACCGTCCGCGACCGGGCCCCGCATCCGGCGGGCCCCACTCGACATGAGGCAGAACGAGCGACATGACCCAGTTGAAGGGACGAATTCCGACCGGCGGCCTCGAAGGCATGGCCTTTCTCGTGACGGGCGGCGGGACCGGCATCGGCGCCGCCTGCGCCGCGCGCCTCGTCGCGGACGGAGCCGCCGTCACGATCTGCGGCCGCACGACCGGCAAGCTCGAGGAGTCTGCGAAGAAGATCGCGGCGGGCGCGGGCCACGGCGGCCGCATCCAGGTCGAGGCCGGCGACGTCACGAAGGAAGAGGACGTGAAGCGCATCGTCGCCCGGGCGGCCTCGATGACGGGGCAGCTCGACGGCTGCATCGCGAATGCCGGCGGGGGCGGCGGCATGGGCCCCTATCATCTCCAGAACACGGACGAGTTCATCCGGGTGCTCCACCTCAACGTGCTCTCGACCATGCTCTGCGTGAAGCACACCGTGCCCCTGATGAGGCAGGCGGGCGGCGGCTCTTTCGTCGGCATGTCGTCGATCGCGGGCCACGTGACCCATCTCTATTTCGGCGCCTACTGCGTCGGCAAGGCGGGCATCGAG
Organism: Myxococcota bacterium; assembly: GCA_046351135.1. Lineage (GTDB taxonomy): Bacteria > Myxococcota_A > UBA9160 > UBA9160 > UBA4427 > UBA4427. The sequence continues at coordinate 153,758 of JAXLZA010000005.1, forward strand.
CAGATGATGAAGAACGCCGCCGACGAATTCGGTCCGGCGAAGATCCGCTTCAACGCGATCCGACCGGGCTTCATCGCGACCGAGATCATGGAAGGCATCCCGCGCGGGAGCGACGTCTACAAGTCCTACATCGAGAACACGCCCCTCGACGGCGTGGGCGAGTCCGAGGACGTCGCCCACCTCGCCCGCTTCCTGGTCGGCCCCGAGTCGCGCTGGGTCACGGGGACCTGCATCAACGTCGATGGCGGCCACGCCCTGCGGCGCGGCCCGAACTTCACCCAGTTCGTCGAGCCGGCGATCGGCCACGACGCCCTGTCCGGAGGCATGCCGAAATGAGCGCGAACCGAACCGGCTACCAGATCATCGACGTCGACGCCCACATCAGCGAGCCCCACGACCTCTGGACGAAGCGCGCGCCCGCGAAGTACAAGGGCCGACTCCCGCGCGTGGAGCAGGTCGGTGACAAGAAGGCCTGGGTCGTCGACGACGGCATCGAGCTCTCGATGGCGACGCCCTCCTCCGTCATCAAGCGGGACGGGCGCAAGTCGCAGGGCCTCGAGTTCATGGGCTGGGGCATCGACGACGTCCACGTCGCCTCGTGGGACATGAAGGCGCGGGTCGAGCTGCTCGACGCGACGGGCCTCTACGCCCAGATCCTCTATCCCAACGTCGCCGGCTTCGGCAGCCAGAACTTCATGAAGGTGAAGGACGACGGGCTGCGGCTCGCCTGTGCCCAGACCTACAACGACGCGATGGCCGAGATCCAGGCCGACTCGAAGGGACGCCTCTTTCCGATGGCGCTGATGCCGTGGTGGAACATCGCGCAGTGCGTCGACGAGGTCGCGCGGGCGAAGCAGCTCGGCATGAAGGGCATCGTCATGTGCAGCGATCCCGACTCGATCGGGCTGCCGGATCTCGGCTGCCCGGAGTGGCTGCCCTTCTGGGAGGCGGTCGACGCCTCGGGCCTGCCGGTCAACTTCCACATCGGCGCGAGCGAGACCTCGTTCAACATGTTCGGCCGCGCGGCCTGGCCGTCGATGGGCTGGAACCGGCGCCTCGCCCTCGGCTCGGCGGCGCTCTTCGTCGAGAACTCCCGCGTGATCTCGAACCTGATCTACAGCGGTCTCTTCGATCGCTGCCGGAACCTGAAGATCGTCTCCGTCGAGAGCGGCATCGGCTGGATCCCCTTCGTGCTCGAGTCGATCGACTACGAGTGGATGGAAACCGGCTCGTCGGTCGAGCAGAAGCTCGAGATGAAGCCCTCGGACTACTTCAAGAAGCACATCTACGGCTGCTTCTGGTTCGAGAAGACGGCGCCGATGAAGCTCGTCGACGTCGTCGGCGAGGACAACGTGCTCTTCGAGACCGACTTCCCGCATCCGACCTGTCTCTACCCCGCGGTCCAGGACCACATCGCCGAGATCTCGCGCGACTGGAGCGAGTCGCGCAAGCGCAAGATCCTGCAGGACAACGCGGCGAAGCTCTACGGGATCCCCGTCGGCCACTGACACGGCCGGGCCCGGCCCCGGCGGACCGGCTTGCGCCGCGTCCGCCGGAGCCCCGAGGCCGCCCCGGCGATCGACGAGGCGATCGGTGAGCGAGGCCTTTCCCCTGACGAGACAGAGACTGCTGGCGGCGGTGGGGCCGCTCGTGAGCGTCGGGCTCTTCGCCCTCGCGGCGAAGGTCCTCTACGGCGAGCTCGCCGGACACAGCCACGGCGACATCCTCGACCAGCTCGGCCAGCTCCCCCGCAACCGGCTCCTGCTCGCTGCCCTCTTCACCGCCGGCAGCTACTGGACCCTCACCGGCTACGACGCCCTCGCCATCCACTGGTCCGGCGCGAAGCTCGCCTATCGCCGGACCGCCCTCGCCTCCTTCATCGCCTACGTCTTCAGCCACAACGTCGGCCTCTCGATCCTCGGCGGCAGCGCCGTCCGCTACCGCATGTTCACGAGCTGGGGCATCGAGCCCGGCCGCGTCGCGCGCATCCTGCCCTTCAACGTCGTGACCTACTGGCTGGGCTTCCTGGCGGTCGGGAGCACCGCCTCGATCCTCGCCCCCCTGCACATCCCCGGCGCCTGGAACACCTCCGCCGCCAGCAGCCGCCCCCTCGGCTTCGTCCTGCTCGCCGCCCTCGCGCTCTACGTCGCCCAGAGCGCGCGCCACGTGCGCTCGATCCGCGTCCTCGGCCACGAGATCGAGCTCCCCGGCCTGGGCATCACGGCGGCCCAGATCACGACCTCCTCCGTCGACTGGCTGTTCGCGGCCTCGGTCTTCGCGGTGCTGCTGCCGCCCGCGCCCGGGCTCGCGTTCCCGACGGTGCTCTCGGCGTTCCTGCTGGCCCAGATCCTGGGGGTCGCGAGCCAGGTGCCGGGGGGCGTCGGCGTCTTCGAGTCGATGATGGTGCTGCTGCTCGCGCCGTGGCTGCCGAGCCATGCGGTGCTCGGGAGCGCGCTCGCCTTCCGGCTCGTCTACTACGTCTGCCCCCTCGTCCTCGCGGTCGCGAGCTTCGGGGCGTTCGAGCTCGGGCAGCGATCGCTGCGGCCGGGCTCGCGGGTGCTCGGCCCGACGCGGCGGGCGATCGCGCAGTGGGCGCCGGATCTCGTGCCCCACGTCTTCACGGGGATGATCTTCGCGGCGGGGGTCGTGCTCCTGCTCTCCGGCGCGATGCCTTCGGCCGCGGGGCGGATCGAGTGGCTCGCGCGGGTGCTGCCGCTGTCGGTGCTCGAGCTCTCCCATCTGCTCGCGAGCCTCGTCGGCGTCGCGCTCCTCTTCCTCGCCCACGCGCTGCAGCGGCGGGTCGGCGCGGCCTATGGGGCGACGCTGCTGATGCTCGGGAGCGGAGCGCTGCTCTCGCTGCTGAAGGGCTTCGACTGGGAGGAGGCGGGGCTGCTCGCGGCGATGGCGATCGCGCTGCTGCCCTGCCGGCGCCACTTCGATCGCAAGAGCCCGCTCCTGTCCCAGGCGTTCACGCCGGGCTGGACGGTGAGCCTGCTGCTCGTGCTCGTGGGCACCGTCTTCGTCATCCGCCTCGCGAACCGCCACGTCGAGTACTCGAGCGAGCTCTGGTGGCAGTTCGCGATCGATGGCCATGCGCCCCGCGCGCTGCGGGCGCTGCTCGCGAGCTCGGTCGCGATCGCCCTCGTGGGTCTCGCGCGCCTGCTCGGCCCCGCGCGGGTCCGGCCCGCACCGCCCACCGCCGCCGAGCTCGAGCGGGTCCGCCCCCTCGTCCGCGCCTCCGAGCGCCCCGCCGCCCACCTCGCGCTGCTCGGCGACAAGTCGATCCTCTTCGCCGAAGGCGACGCGGGCTTCCTGATGTACGGGGTCTCGGGGCGCTGCTGGCTCGCGATGGGCGACCCGGTCGGGCCGCCGGAGATCCGCCGCGAGCTCGCCTGGCGCTTCGGCGAGCTCGTCGATCGCCACGGCGGGCTCACCGCCTTCTACGAGGTCGAGCCCGAGAACCTCCCGATCTACCTCGACCTCGGCCTCCGCCTGCACAAGCTCGGCGAGGAGGCCCGCGTCCACCTCCCCGACTTCTCGCTCGAGGGCGGCGGGCGCCGCGACCTGCGCAGCGCGCGGCGCCGGATGGAGCGCGAGGGCGCCCGCTTCGAGGTCCTGCCCGTCGAGGCGGTGCCCGGCGTCCTCGACGAGCTGGCCGCCGTCTCCGACGCGTGGCTCGCGAAGAAGAACACCCGGGAGAAGCGCTTCTCCCTCGGCCGCTTCGAGCGCGACTACGTCGCGAAGACGCCCGTCGCCGTCGTCCGCCGAGGCGATCGGATCGTCGCCTTCGCCAACGTCTGGGCGCCTTCGCCCCGCGACGAGATCTCGATCGACCTGATGCGCTACGGCGACGACGCGCCGTCCGGCGTCATGGACTTCCTCTTCGCCGAGATGATGCTCTGGAGCCGCGATCAGGGTTATGCCTGGTTCGGTCTCGGCATGGCCCCGCTCGCCGGGCTCGAGCACCACCGCCTCGCCCCGCTCTGGAACCGCCTCGGCGCCCTGCTCTTCCGCCACGGCGAGAACTTCTACAACTTCCAGGGCCTGCGCGAATACAAGCAGAAATTCGATCCCGTCTGGGAACCGCGCTACCTCGCCTCGCCCGGGGCGTTCAGCCTGCCGATCGTGCTGACGCAGGCGGCCTCGCTGATCGCGGGCGGCGTGGGCGGCGTCGTCCGCCGCTGAGCTCAGCGCCGCGGCAGGCTCTGGGCGTCCAGCACCGCGACGAGCCCGTCCGGGACGAGCTCGCGCATCGCCGCCAGGACGCCTTCGATCCGCGCGGCCTCGTCGACCGCGAAGACGACGACCGGCCGATCGGTCGGGAACTCGAGCGGCTCGTCGCGGCGGATCAGCTCGTGATGACCGAAGCCGATCTCGGCGGGGATCGCGGTGGCCCCGGCCAGACCGAGCTGCCGGAGCCGCCGGACGACGAACTCGTAGAGCGGAATGCCGCCGTGGCGATGCCCCTCGCCGACGACCACGAGCAGGAGCTTCGAGGCTTCCATCACGACTCCTCCTCCGTCTTGCGGGCGAGGATCTGGTAGAGGCACGGCAGCGCGAACAGCGTCAGGACCAGCGTCGACACGAGACCGCCGACGACGACGGTCGCGAGCGGCCGCTGGATGTCCGACCCCACGCCCGAGGCGTGCGCCGCCGGAAACATCCCGAGCAGCGCCACCACGATCATCAGGAGCACCGGCCGCATCTGCGCGAGCGTCCCCTCGCGCACCGCGGCCGCCACGTCGATGCCCGGCTCGCGCCGCCGGCGATTGATCTCCGAGACGACGAGCACCCCGCTCATCACCGCGACCCCGAAGAGCGAGATGAAGCCCACCGCCGCGGACACCGAAAGGTGGATCCCCCGGATCCAGAGCGCCACGATCCCGCCCACCAGCGAGAACGGCACGTTCATGAGCACCAGCCCCGCCCAGCGCGTCGACCCGAAGGTCGCGAAGAGCAGCGCGTAGATGATCACGATCGTGACGGGCAGGACGAGGGCGAGCCGCTTGCGGGCGCGGTCGAGGTTCTCGAACTGGCCGCCCCACTCGACGTGATAGCCGGCCGGAACCTGCAGCTTCGCCTTCACGCGGGCCTGCGCCTCGGCCACGAAGCTCCCCTGATCGATCCCGCGGATGTTGGTGCGCACCGTGATCTGCCGCTGGTTGTCCCGGCGCGCGATGATGCTCGCGCCGTTGCGGACCTGCACGTCCGCGAGCTCCGAGAGCGGCACGGGGCCCCCGTTCGGCGTCGGGATCAGGATCGCGCCGATCGTCGAGAGATCGCCGCGCGCCTCGATCGGATAGCGCGCGGCGATGTCGAAGCGCCGCTCGCCCTCGAAGAGCGAGCCCATGGCGCGGCCGGCGATCGCCATCTCGACGACGTCCTGGATGTCGGCGACGGAGACACCGTAGCGCGCGGCCCGTGCTCGATCGATGTCGATGCGGAGCTGGGGCTGGTCGGCCTCCTGCTCGATCGCGGTGTCGGCGGCGCCGGGGACGTCGCGGACGATCTCGAGCAGCGCCGCCCCGACCTCCCGCAGCCGGCGGAGATCCGGGCCGCGGACGATCACGGCCAGATCGGCCGCGGAGCCGGTGACGGCTTCGGTGACGTTGTCGATGATGGGCTGCGTGAAGCTGAAGCGCGCGCCGGGGATCTCGGATCGGAGCGATCGCCCGATCTCGTCGACGAGCTCGGCCTTCGACTTGCCGGAGGCCCAGCTCTCGTAGGGGTGGAGCGCGACGAAGAGCTCGTTGCGATTCGGACCGTAGGGGTCGGTGCCCGAGTCGTTGCGACCGCTCTGGGAGCTGACCCGCGCGACCTCGGGCCACTTCGCGACGATCGTCCGGATGTGGCTCGCGATCTCGCCGGACTTCTCGAGGGAGGTCCCGGGCGGCAGCGTCGCGCGGATCCAGACGACGCCCTCGTCGAGCTGCGGGAGGAACTCGCTGCCGAGCCGCGTGCCGAGGGCGAAGGCCGCGAGCACGACCAGGAACGCGATCGCGGCGGTCCGGCCGGCGCGCGCGAGGGCCGCGTCGAGCAGGCGCGCATAGCGATCGCGCAGCGCGTCGAGCAGCCGGTTCGGGCGCGAGGAAGAGCCCCGCTCGAAGCCGTAGGTGGCGAGCACGGGCACGAGGGTCAGCGCGAGCAGCAGCGCGCCCAGCAGCGCGAAGGCGACCGTGAAGGCCATCGGCCGGAACAGCCTCGCCTCGACGCGCTGCAGCGTGAAGAGCGGGATGTAGGCCGCGACGATGATCGCGATCGAGAAGAAGATCGGGCGCTGGACCTCGAGCGCCGCCCGCCGGACGGAGTCGAGCGTCGCGGTCGGCGAGACGGCGGCCCCGGGCGCATTGCGACGCTCGAGCTCGAGGGCGTGCACGATGCGCTCGATCATGACGAGCGAGCCGTCGACGATGATCCCGAAGTCGAGGGCACCGAGGCTCAGCAGATTCGCGGGGATCCCCGCGAAGTACATGCAGACGAAGGCGAAGAGCAGCGAGAGCGGGATCGTCACCGCGGCGATCAGCGCGGCCCGCACGCTCATCAGGAAGAAGAGCAGCACGCCGACGACGATGACGAGCCCCTCGAGCAGCGTGTGGCTCACCGTCCGCAGGGTGTTCGCGACCAGGTCCGCGCGATCGTAGAGCGGCTCGATCCGCACCCCGGGTGGCAGCCGGACGGCGTTCAGCTCCTCGATCGCGGCCTTGATGCCCTCGAGGACCTCGCTCGGGTTCTCCCCGCGCCGCATCAGGACGATGCCCTCGACGCCGCCCGATCGCTCGCCGATCCCGAAGAGGCCGGTGCGCGGAGCGCTCCCGATCCGGACGTGGCCGATGTCGCGGACGAAGACCGGGACATCGTCGCGATAGGTCACGAGCACGGACTCGAGCTCCTCCCGCGACCCGATCGTCCCGACGCTGCGGATCGCGATCGACTGCTGGCCGACGTCGAGCAGCCCGCCGCCGGCGCTGCGGTTGTTGCGCACGAGGGCGTCCGCGACGTCGCTCATCGAGAGATCGAGCTCCTCGAGCTTGAAGGGATCCACCTCGAGCTGGAGCTGCTTCACCAGGCCGCCGAAGGGCGTGACGTCGGCGATGCCGGGGACCTGCAGCAGGCGCGGCTCGACGACCCAGTCCTGCAGCTCCCGGAGCCGGAGCGGATCGAGGGGATCGGACTCGAGCGTGTAGCGGTAGAGCTCGCCGATCGGCGTCGAGAGGGGACCGAGGGTCGTGCTCGCGGCGTCGGGCAGGTCGGCGTCGCGCAGCGACTCGAGCACGACCTGGCGCGCGAACCAGTCGTCGGTGCCGTAGTCGAAGGTCAGCTCGACGACGGAGAGGCCGAAGATGGTGCGGGAGCGGCGGGCGATCACGCGGGGCACGCGGTTCAGGGCGCGCTCGATCGGAATCGTGACCTCGCGCTCGACCTCCTCGGCGGCGCGACCGGGGAGCTGGGTGATCACGACGACCTGGGTGTCGGAGATGTCCGGATAGGCCTCGACGCGCAGCTGGGAGAAGGTCCAGGCGCCGGCGCCGACCAGCAGGCCGGCGAGCAGCAGCGTCAGCAGCCGCTGCTCGAGCGCGAATCGAAGGAGCCGCTCGCCCATCCCAGGACCTCAGTAGCCGGCGAGCAGGACGCCGCCGTCGACGACCACACGATCGCCGACGTTCAATCCGTTCAACACCGCCACCCGCCCCTCGCGTCGGACGCCGAGCGCGACCGTCACGGGCTCGAACACCCCGGGCGAGACCTCGCGATAGACGTAGGGCGCTCCCTCGCTCTGCAGGACCGCGTCGAGGGGCACGACGGCGATCTTCGCCAGGGCGTCGACGTGGCGGATCTGGCCGAACATCTCGGGGCGCAGCAGGCCGTCGGGATTCGCGAGCTCGCCGCGGACCTCGACCGTGTGGCTGTCGGGATCGACGGTGTCGGCGACGCGGGTCACCGTCGCCGCGAAGACGCGCTCGGGATGGGCGGTGAGATGGAGCTCGAGGCTCTCGCCGACCCGGATCTTCGAGACGCCCGACTCCGGCACGCTCGAGACGACCCAGAGCACCGAGAGGTCGGCGACCGTCATCATGGCGACGCTCGTGTCGTCCCAGAAGACGCCGGGCGCGACCGTCAGATCGAGGACCTTGCCCGCGAGCGGGGCGCGCACGACGAGGGGCTGGTCGAGATGCCCGGGCTTGAGCCCCAGGATCTCGAGGCGTCGGGAGGCCTCCGCGAGGGTCGCCTCCGCCTGGGCGAGGGCCGCCCGCGCGCGATCGTATTCGGTCTCGGCGTTGAGCACCTCCTTGCGCGCCACGGCGTCGTGGGCGAAGAGGTCGCGCATCCGCTCGCGATCGGCATCGGCCTTCGCGAGCTCCGAGCGCGCCTGGTCGACCGCCGAGCGCGCCTTCATCTGGTCGGACTCGAAGGCCGAGGCGTCGGGGCTCTCGAGCTCGACCAGCGGCGCGCCCGCGACGACCGCGTCCCCCTGTGCGACGAGCACCCGCGCGATCTTCCCCTTGACCGGCGAGGTCACCCGCGCGAAGCGCGTCGGCTCGGCCCGCAGCCGCCCGGGCGCGACGACCTCGACGGTCGGGAAATCGGCCTCCGCGACCGCGGCCACGACGAGCTCGTCGAGGAGCGGCGAGTCCGGCGGGAGCTTGACCCGGCGCGTCCCGGCCTCCACCACCGGCACCGCATCCGTCTTCGCCGAGTCCCCCTCGCGCGGTCCGCAGGCCACCAGGCAGAAAGCCGTCGCCGCGAGCGCGAGCCCGCCCCGGATCCCCATGCTGCGTCGTCCCTCCGTCACGGGCGGCCCGCCGCGCCCGCGTCGTCGCGCGACCCGCCCGACCAGCGCCCGGTCACGTAGTCGAGCGCGTACCGCGCCCGCGCGTGGTCGGCGAGCGCGCCGTAGTAGCTGCGGGTCGTCTCGTTGAAGACCCGCTGTGCGTCGAGGAACTCGAGGAACGAGGCCTCGCCCCGACGATAGGCGTACTCGGCGGCGCCGCGGACCTCGCGCGCCTCTTCGAGGGCGCCCCCCTCGAAGACGTTCAGGCGATCGCGGGCAGCGCGATAGGTCGCGACGGCCCGGGACACCTCCGCGTCGAGGGACGCGCGGAAGGCCGCGAGGCGCGCCTCGACCTGGCGTCGGTCGGCCTTCGCCCGCCGGATCTCGCCCTGGTTGCGGTCGAAGACGGGCAGGAAGCCGTTCAGGAAGAATCCGAGCGAATCGCCCTTCGCGTAGGCCGTCTGGCGGTGCCACTGGACGCCGACGCCGAGGTCGGTCACCGCGAGCGCGCGCTGGAGCGAGACGTCCGCGTCGGCCCGGCCTCGCGCCTGCTCGAGCGCCCGCAGGTCGGGGCGCTCGGCGGCCGCCGCGGCGCGCAGGGACGCCAGGTCCGGCTCGAGGCGCTCGCTCGGGATCGGCCCCTCGACGTCCACCGGCGGCGCATCGAAGGGCGTCGCGAGCAGCAGGCCGAGCATCGAGCGCGCCTTCGCGACCTCGAGCTCCGACAGGCGGATCGACCCCGCGACCTGACGCGCGGCAAGCCGCGTCCGCATCAGCTCCGACTCCGCGAGGTCCCCGTCGCGCACCCGGATCTCGTTGATCGCGACGACGCTCTCGAGGGTCTCGAGCTGCTGCCGGTCGAGGGCGAGGATCGCCGCGTTCTCGAGCACGTCGAGGCCGGCGGAGCGGACCCGAAAGACGAGCTCCCGGACCTCGTTGACGAGCAGCAGCTCGGCGATCGACCGATCCACCCGGGCGACCGCGAGCCGCTTGCGGCGCTTGCCGGCGACGTCGAAGGGATAGTCGAGGCGCGCGTTGTACTCCGGCGGGCCGGCCCCATTGGACTGATCATTCTGGAAATGGCTGCCGAGAAGGTCCTGGTAGTCGGCGCCGAGGCTCAGGGTCGGGTTCGAGAACAGGCCGGCCGTCACGACCCGCGCCGAGGCCAGATCGACGTCGTAGCGCCGGGCGATCAGGTCGAGATTGCGCTCGAGGGCGAGCTCGACGGCGCGGTCGAGGGGGAGCGGCGCATCCGCCGATCCGGATTCGGTCGGACCGGCCCAGGCGACCTGCGCCATCAGGATCGAAACGATGATCCGCCCACCGAGGGTGGGCGTGCGCATCCCCGCCATGGTCGCAGTCTACCTGCGCTCCGTGCGGCTGGCACCGAATGGTGCCCCGCCCCTTCGCGCTCTCCGGAGTTCGCGGTCCCCGACACCGCTGCGCCGCGTTCGGATCCCGTCGCCGACCACGATTCCGTCGGAGCCGGGAACACCGTCCCGCGAACGCGCGGGCGGGCGGGCCCGGGCGCGTGCGTTCAGCGGGCGCCCTGGGCGAGGCACGCGCGGGCGTGGCCCTCGACCGCGGTGCCGTCGAAGAAGTCCGGTCGCGCGCCCGCGAGCAGCGCGATGGCGTTGTCGCAGGTGAAGGCCCGGAAATCCGCGCGGTCGAGATGGCCGTCCTCGACGAGCTCCCAGGCCTCGGGCAGGACCTCCCGGAAGTCCGGAACGTCCCAGTGGCCGATGTCGCTCGCGAAGACGGCGTTCAGCCGCGCGCCCATCGGGATCTTCTCCCGGTCGAAGGCGATGGCGTTCATCGGATCGTCCGCCTCGCAGCCGAAGAAGAAGCGCCGTTCGAAGAGCGCCCGGATGTCCTCGCGCGACCCGATCCGGCAGTCGCGGAACTCGTCGATCGCGGCCCGGTCCTCGTTCGGGTCGCTCAACATCAGGAGCGCGTCGTCGAGGCGGTCGAGCCGCGCCTGGATGGCGGACGGCGCGTGCTCCTTCAGCAGCTTCTCGAGCATCGGGCGGTCGAGGGCCTGCGGGTCGTAGTGGCCGATCGCCTGGCGGTTGCGCTTCTCGAAGTGGCCCAGGATGTCGGAGAAGAGGTTCGCGGCCCAGCCGACACCACCCTCGAGGAAGCCGAAACGGAGCTTCGGGAAGCGCTGGGCGACGCCGCCGAAGAAGATCGAGCGGCAGGCCGCCTCGCCCGCGACGGCGAAGTTCCCGATGTGGTTGTAGACGTAGTTGGTGCGCGACATGCGCGAGCCCCAGCCCTGCCCGCTCGCGTGGAAGGTGACGGGGACGCCCAGCTCTTCGCACCGCTTCCAGAGCGGATCGTAGTCGTACTCGCTGTCGTGGCAGAGCGTGTCCATCCAGCTGGCGCCCCGGACGCCCTCGGCGCCCGGGAACTTGCGGGCGATCACGCCCGAGAACATCGCAGCCTTCAGGCCGAGCTCGCCGATCGCATGGTCGAGCTCCGCGATCGCCTCGGTCGGATTGAAGCACGGGATCGCCGCGACGGGCTCGAGCCGATCGCGGTACTCGCCGTAGCACTCGGCGTAGTAGCGGTTGTAGGCGCGCGCGAGCGCGGGGCGCAGCTCGTCGTCGGCGAGCGCCGTCACCGTCAGGCCGTAGGTCGGGAAGAGCAGCGCGTAGTCGAGGCCGAGCTCGTCCATCCGCTCGTACATGAGGCGCGGCATCATCGCCGTCGCCCGGTCGAGGGTGTTGCGCGTCGGCACGCCCCACCACGCGAAGCGCGTCATCCCGAGCGCGCGCTTCGCCTCGAACGGGACCTGGCGCGCCAGCGCGCTCCCGTTCTGGAGCAGGTCGAAGCGCGCCGCGACGGACTCCCCCGCGCTCTCGACGAGGAAGTCCCGTACGAGCGGGGTGAACTCGATCAGGTGGCCGTCGCCGTCGATCACGGGATGATCGAGCTGCCGGCGGATCTTCTCGACCTCGTCGCTGCGGACGTAGGGCACGGATGGCCTCCTCGGGTTCGGGACCCCGGTATCAGAGCGCGAGCACCGTCCGCAGACCACGCCCGGCGCGCATGTCGTCGAGCCCCGCGTTGATGTCCGCGAGCGGGCGGCGGTGGCTGATCATGCTCTCGAGGTCGAGCGCGCCCTTGCGCCAGAGGGCGAGGAAGCGCGGGATGTCGCGATGGCCGTTGCAGGAGCCGAGCAGGCAGCCCATCAGCTTCTTCTGCTGGGTCAGGAAGATCGCAGGCAGGGGCAGCGTCAGCGGCTGCATCGCGGCGCCCACCATGACCGTCGTCCCACCGATCCGACAGGCGTTGATGCCCTGGGAGATCAGCTCCGAGACGCCTGCCCCGTCGAAGGCGTAGTCGACGCCGATCCCGCCCGTCAGCTCGATCGCCTTCGCGACGACGTCGTCCTTCGCCGGATCGAGGATGTCCGTCGCACCGAAGTTCGCCGCCATGTCCCGCCGCCCGGCGACCGGGTCCGAGACGATGATCCGGGCGGCGTTCGCGAGCCGGGCCCCCTGCACGATCGAGATGCCGATCCCGCCGAGCCCCATCACGAGGACGGTCGCCCCCTCCTCGACCTGGGCCGTGTTCAGCACGGCGCCGACCCCCGTCTGGATCGCACAGCCGATCACGCAGGCGACCTCGAGCGGCGTATCCGGATCGATCTTCACCGCGCGCCGCTCGTCGACGAGCGCGTACTGGCCCCAGCCGCCGAGGCCGAAGCCCTGGAAGACCCGCTCGCCCTTGCGCGAGAGCGGGCTCGTCCCGTCCTTGCGCAGGCCCGTCATGAAGTTCTGGCCATCGATGCAGAGCGAGCTCTGTCCGCGCACGCAGTAGTAGCAGGCGCCGCAGGTCGGGATCGGCGTCAGCATGACCTTGTCGCCCTTCTTGAGGCCGGAGACCGAGGATCCGACCTCCTCGACGGTCCCCGCGGCCTCGTGACCGAGGACGAGCGGCGTCTGCCCGGCCCCGCCGGCGTCCACCATCGTCAGGTCGGAGTGGCAGATGCCGCAGTGGGAGACGCGCACGACGACGTCGCGCGGACCGGGGGACTCGACCTGGACGTCGTCGACGACGACGAGGGACTTCTGGTTCTGCTCGAGCAGGGCGGCGCGCATGCGAGGCTCCTTCGGTTCGGAATGGCACGGTCGGGTCGTCCGGGCGTCGGTCGATCGGAGGCCCGGGCGTCGCCGGATCGGGGGTCGGAGGGTTCGGGGCGGGGTCGGCGCGAGGTCGGGGCGGTCGAGCCCGCCCGGACCTCGCTCCGCCTAGACGGGACGCCGGACCGAGAGGCCGAGGGCGTTGTCGCGCATGACCTGTCGGACCTCGCGCTCGCTGAAGCCCTCGAGCTCGTGCACGAACTCCGTCGGGTCGGGCAGGCCCTCGGCATGGGGCCAGTCGGAGCCGAGCAGCATCCGATCGGCGCCGATCAGGTTCTTGAGCCCGAGCACGCTGTCCTCGTGGAAGGGCGAGATCCAGACGTGGCGCTTGAACGTCTCGCAGGGATCCTCGAAGAAGCTCTTCGGGCTCTGGCCGTAGGTCCGCTCGAGGGACTGGAACAGCCACTGGACCCAGAAGGCGCCCATCTCGATCGACGCCATGCGCAGGTTCGGGAAGCGCTCGAAGAGCCGGTGGGAGAGCAGCGCCGCCATCAGGTCGAACGGCGCCTTGTGGGACATCGCGATCGCCTTCATCGGCGACATCGAGAAGCTCTCGATCGAGCCGCCCTCGCCCCAGTCGGCCATGTAGTCGCCGTAGCCCGAGTCGCCGCCGTGGTAGACGACGGTGATCCCCTCGTCGTTGACGATCTTCCAGAAGGGATCGAAGTACGGATCGGCCGGCGAGCGCGAGCCGGCCTTGTTGTAGATGAACGACGGACGCATCACGATGAAGCGGGCGTCGTTCGAGAGCGCCCACTCGAGCTCCCGGATGCCGCGGTCGCGGTCCATGATCGAGATGTAGGGCGCCGCGTAGATGCGCTCCTTGTACGCGAAGCCCCAGTCGTCGAGCAGCCAGCGGTTGAACGCCTCGAAGGCGGCGTGGACCGCCTCGGTGTCCTGCTTCAGCGCCTCCTCCATGCCGACGCCGAGGGTCGGGAAGTAGATCGCCTTCTCGATCCGCTGCGAGTCCATGACCGCGAGGCGCGCGTCGCGGTCGCGGTACTCGCGGCGGATCGGCTCGAGGGCCCCGAAGGCGTCCTTGATGCTCTTGCCCTCGGGATTGATGCCCCGGTAGTAGTCGTCGAGGCAGCCCGGCCGGGCGACGGGATCGAAGGTCGGGTTCGGGATGAAGCGGTTGACCTTGCCGGCGACCAGCAGCTCCTTGCGGTTCCCGAGCTGGGCCCAGCTCATGCACCGGCGCTTCATGCGCGGGTCCATGTGGCGCGTGAAGGCGTCCTCGGCCTCGTAGTAGTGGTTGTCGGCGTCGAAGAGCAGGAAGGGCAGTTGGGCCATCGCAGGGGGTCCTCTCGTGCCCGCGCGGCGGCGGGACCGGCGGAGAATATCCCCTCGCGGGCCGGCTGAGTATCCCCCGTTTCGCTACTCGTCCGGCCCCATGTCACCGACCTTCCGAGACCCCGACCGCTCCCCGCTCGAGAACCTGCTCGAGCTGCTCGACCTCGAGCCGACCGCGCCCAACCACTTCCGCGGCCACAGCCAGCCCTCCCTCAACGGGCGCATCTTCGGCGGCCTCGTCTTCGCCCAGGCGATGCGCGCCGCCCAGGCGACCGCGGGCGGGCGCCCGATCCACTCCGCCCACGCCTACTTCCTGCGCCCGGGCAATCCGTCCCTCCCGATCGACTACGAGGTCGACTGCGTCCGCGACGGCCGCAGCTTCCACACCCGCGGCGTGATCGCCCGCCAGGCCGGGACCGCGATCTTCGACTTCATGGCCTCGTTCCACACCAACGAGTGGAGCCCGGTCCACGAGCTGCGGACCGAGATCCCCGCCGAGCCCGCCGGCGAGGAGTACGAGGCGGGCCTCCTGAAGGCGATCCGGGCCCGCGGGATCGACTTCCCCCCGGAGAAGCTCGGGAGCGGCCCGGTCCAGATCCTGGTCGAGGACGGCATCGACATGACGAGCGCGGCCCCGCGCGCGCCCGAGCTCAAGGCGTGGATGCGGGCGCGGGGGGCGGTGCCCGAGGATCCGAGCCTGCACGCGGCCCTGCTCGCCTACACCTCCGACCTGCTCGTCACCGTCGCCGGCGTCTACCCCTTCGACTTCCGCCTCATGAGCCCGGGCGTGTCGTCGGCGAGCCTCGACCACGCGATGTGGTTCCACGAGCCGCTGCGCATGGACGACTGGATCTACGCCGTCCACGACAGTCCGGTCTTCAAGGGCGCGCGGGTGATGGGTCGGGCGCTCTTCTATGCTCGCGACGGCCGACTGGTGGCGTCCGCGGTCCAGGAGGGCCTCGTCCGCAACGAGAGCTGGCCCGGCGCCGAGGCCCATCGGCACCGCCCGAACGTGGGATCGAAGCGCTAGGCCGAGGCGCCCGCGCGACACGTTCGACCGACGAAGAGCGCGGCGACGCCGCAGGAGGATCCGCATGGCCGCGAGTGCCCCGACCCGACCGAGCCCGGCTGCCGCTCCGAAGATCGTCCACCGCGCCTGCCCGACCTGCGAGGCCAGCTGCGGCCTCGACGTCGAGATCGATCCGGCGGCGCGGCGTGTGCTGCGGATCGAGGGCGACCGCGAGGACGCGCGCAGCCAGGGCTACCTCTGCCCCAAGGCCTACGCCATGAAGGAGATCTACGAGGATCCCGAGCGGCTGCGGCGACCGTTGCGCAAGAAGGCCGACGGGACCTGGGAGGAGCTCGACTGGGACACGGCGCTCGAGTACGCCGCGAGCCGCTTGAAGGTGATCAAGGAAAAGTACGGTGCCAACGCGAACGGCTTCTACATCGGCAACCCGACGGGCCACAACGTCGGCGGCCAGCTCTACCTGCCGCCCCTGATGAACGCCCTCGGCACGCAGCGCTCGTTCTCCGCCGGCACCATGGACCAGTTCCCGCAGAACGTCGCCCTCCACACCATGCTGGGCGAGCCGTGGATGTTCCCGATCCCCGATCTCGAGCGGACGGAGTTCTTCGTCTGCATGGGCGGCAATCCGCTCGTCTCCCAGGGCAGCCTGATGTCCGGGCCGAACGTCAAGAAGCGCCTGGGCGCGATCGTCCAGCGCGGGGGCCGGGTCGTCACGATCGACCCGCGCCGGACCGAGACCGCCGAGATCGCGAGCGAGCACGTCTTCATCCGGCCCGGTGCCGACGCGTACTTCCTGCTCTCGGTCTGTCAGGTGCTCTTCGCCGAGGGCCTCGTCCGCCCCGGCCGCCTCGCCGAGTTCACCGACGGCATCGATCGCATCCGCGAGCTCTCCGCGCCCTATACGCCGGAGCGCGTCGCCGCGGCGACCGGCATCGCGCCCGAGACGACGCGCCGGCTCGTCCGCGACTTCTGCGCCGCGAAGGGCGCGTGGTACGGCCGCATCGGGCTGTGCACCCAGGAGTTCGGGACGCTCGCGAGCTGGCTCGTCTACGTCGTCAACGTGCTGACCGGCCGCCTCGACGCCGAGGGCGGCATGCTCTTCCCGCGGCCGGCGACGGGCCGCTCGGAGCCCGGCCGCCCCGCCGAGCCCTTCCTCCATGGTCGCTATCGGACCGTCGCGCGCGGGATCCCCGAGGTCAGCGGCCAGATCCCCTGCGGCCTGATGGCCGAGGAAATGGAGCAGGCGAGCGCTGGCGAGCAGCGCATGCGTGGCTTCATCACCGTGATGGGCAATCCCGTGCTCTCGGCGCCCAACGGTGAGCGCCTCGCCGCGGCGATGGACGAGCTCGAGTTCATGGTCTCCCTCGACATCTATCTGAACGAGACGACGCGCCACGCGGACCTGATCCTTCCGTCGACCGTCCAGCTGGAGCACGAGAACTACGACTTCCTCTTCGAAACCACGACCGTCCGCAACTTCGCGCGCTGGTCGCCCGCGGTCTTCGAGCCCGATGCGGAACAGCGCGACCACTGGCGGATCCTGATCGAGCTCGGCGCACGAATCGCGGGGGCACCGTGGGAGGTCGTCGACGACCTGATGATCAAGGGCCTGCTCGCGATGGTCGTCGGCCCGGGGACGCGCTGTCCGAACGTCACGCCCGAGGAGGCCTTCGCGAAGCTCGAGGATCGCCACGGTCCGATGCGCATGATCGGCGCGCTGATCCGCGTCGGCCCCTACGGCGACCATTTCGACGAGAAGTCGGACGGCCTGAACCTGACGCGGCTGCGCGCCGCCCCGCACGGCATCGATCTCGGCCCGCTCGAAGCGAATCGCCTGCCCGCCGCACTGCCGATCCCGCGCATCCAGCTCGCCCCGGACTACGTCGTGGCCGACCTCGATCGCCTCGAGCGCGCATTCGCCGAGCGGAGCCGCGGCGACGGCCTCGTCCTCGTCGGTCGCCGCCAGATCCGGAACATGAACTCCTGGCTCCACAATCTCCCCGCCCTCGCCAAGGGCCCGAACCGCTGCACGCTGATCCTCCATCCGGACGACGCGAAGGCGCGCGGGATCGAGAGCGGCAAGCTCGTGCGCGTGCGCTCGCGGGTCGGCGCGAGCGAGGTCGAGTGCGTCGTCAGCGACGAGATGATGCCCGGCGTCGTCAGCCTGCCCCACGGCTACGGCCACACGCTCTCGGGGACGCGCCTCTCGGTCGCGCAGAAGAAGCAGCCGGGCGCCTGTGCGAACTACCTGACCGACGAGCTCGCCCTCGACGTGCCGTCGGGGACCCACGTCGCGAACGGCATCCCGGTCGAGGTGCGGGCACTCTGACGTTCGGTCGCACCGGCGCCGGAGGCGTGTGCGCCGGCATCGGAGCGCGGGGCGGCCTCGTCGCCGGTGCCTTGCCCCGCGCGTCGATCGGGACCGCCCCTCTTCAGACGCTTTCGAGATGCCCCTTGCCGGGCACGTGATTGACCTCGATCCGGATGCCGTCGGGATCCTCGAAGAGGACCGAGTAGTAGCCGGGTGCGAAGCCGTCCTCGCGCGGGGGATGGACGATCGTCGCGCCGCGCTCCGCGACGAAGGCGTGGACCGCTTCGACGTCGGCGCGCTCGCGGGCGCGCAGGCAGAGATGGTGGAGACCGACGCGGCGCTGATCGAAGCGATCGCCGGCGTGCTTCGGATCGATGGGCGACAGCGCGATGCCGGTCCGGCTTCCGATGCAGTAGAAGTAGGTCTCGCCGTCGATCAGGATCTTCATCTCGAAGAGCTCGAGCAGCGGCTTCCAGAAGGCACGCGCCCGCGGCAGGTCGGAGACCGTCAGCTGGATGTGGGCGACGCCGTTCAGCTGCATGGCTCCTCCTCCGATCGGCGGGATCGGTGCCGCGTCGCCGGAGCGACGGCCCTGGCTCAGGCCTTGATCAGGCCGTCGAGGTTGGCGTCGAGGTTCGCCCGGATCCGCTCGGCGACCTCACCCTGGGCCAGGCGCTTGTTGTTGCGGAAGGCGCGCGGCTCGAGCTCCCCGAGCCGCCGGGCCACCGCGAGGACCTCGGCCTCGAGGGCCTCGGCGTCGACCACCCGATCGAGGAAGCCCGCGTCGACCGCGGTCTCGGGGTCGTAGATCTCGGACTGGACGACGGCGCGCAGGAAGTGGCGCTTCGAGAGCCGCAGCCGCGTCGTCTCGATCGCGAAGGCCGGCAGCGTCATGCCGATCGCCGTCTCGTTGAGGCCGAGCTTGAACGCGCCCCTGGCCCCGATCCGGTAGTCGCCCGCCATCGCGAGGAAGGCGCCCATCGCGATCGCGTGGCCCGTGCAGCCGACGACGACGGGGCGCGGGCAGTCGAGGATCGCGGCGATCAGCTGCCCGCCCGCCTTGACCATCTCCCGCGCGGCGGCCGGCCCCTGCTTCATGATCCCGAGATCGAAGCCGCCGCTGAACATGCCGGGCCGACCGAAGAGCGCGACGGCCCGCGCCTCGTGCTCGGCGGCGGCGAGCTCGGCGATGAGAGCGCGGGCGACGTCGGTCGAGATCGCGTTGGGCTTGCCGTGGTCGAGGCGCAGGATCCGGATCCCGTCGACCGTCTCGCTCGTCGGGGACGCCATGTTCAGCCGCTCCGCGCGATCGAATAGCGCACGGTCGCTCCCGCGAGCGCCGTCTCGTCCGAAGCCTCGCCCGCTCCCCTGCCCCCGGCCGCGCCCTTCGCATCGGATCGGAACTCCGTCGCGAGGACCTCCCGGGCGATCAGCTCGCCGTGCTCCCGGAGCGCCTCCGCGACCGCGGCGTCGTCGCAGGCCCAGTCGATCCGGACGCGATCCGAGACCGCGAAGCCCTTGTCCTTGCGCACCGTGTTGAAGAGGTTGATCGCGTCGCGGGCGACGCCCTCCCGCCGCAGCGCGTCGTCGAGGGCCGCGTCGAGCACGACGGTATACTCGCCGTCCGTCGCGATCGCGGCGTTCTCCTTCGCCGTCCGCTGGAGGATCACGTCCTCGAGCGTCAGCGCCTCTCCCTCGACGACGATCGACTCGCCGGCCTCGAGGCGCGCGACCTCGGCGAAGCCGAAGCCCGCGAGAATCGGGCCCATCTGCTTCAGCTTCGGCCCGCAGCGCTTGCCCAGGGTCTTGAAGTTCGGCTTGACGGCGACCGACGCGAAGGCACTCTCGTCCGCTTCGACGGCGACGGCCTTCACGTTGAGCTCGTCGGCGATCAGCGCCGAGGCGGCGAGCACGTCGGCGCGGACGGCGGGGTCGCGGTGGACCACGGTGATCCCGCGCAGGGGCTGGCGGACCTTGATCTTGTGGTCCTCGCGGACGCGCCGGCCGAGGGTCGCGAGCGCCCGCACCGTCGCCATCCGCCGCTCGAGCGCCGCGTCGATCTGCGCCGCTTCGACCCGCGGATAATCGCACCAGTGGATGCTCGCCGGCGCCTTCGCGTCGACGGGACGGACCAGCTTCTGGTAGACCGTCTCGGTCAGGAACGGCATGAACGGCGCGAGCACCTTCGAGAAGGTCGTCAGGACCTCGTAGAGCGTCGCGAAGGCGTTCGCCTTGTCGCGATCGTCCTCGGACTTCCAGAAGCGCGCGCGCGAGCGCCGCACGTACCAGTTCGTCAGGTCGTCGATGAAGGCGACCAGGCGCGGGACGACGGTGTAGAGCCGGTAGGCCTCCATCTCGACGTTGACGTCGCGGATCAGGCTCTGGAGGACCGAGAGGATCCAGCGATCGATGTCGGCCCGCTCCGCGAGGGGAGCCGCCCCGCCTGCACGCGGATCCCAGCCGTCGACGCTCGCGTAGGTCGTGAAGAACGAGAGCACGTTCCAGTACGGCAGGACGACGGTGCGCACGATCTCCTTGAGCCCGGCCTCGTCGAAGCGGAGCTCCTCGGCGCGCACGACGGGCGAGTCGATCATGTAGGCGCGCAGGGCGTCGGCGCCGAAGGCGTCGAGCATCTCGTTGGGATCGGGATAGTTCTTGAGCCGCTTCGACATCTTCTTGCCGTCGCGGGCCAGGATCAGCCCGTTCACGATCACGTTGCGATAGGGGCTCCGGCCGAAGAGGCTGACGCCCAGGACCAGCAGCGTGTAGAACCAGCCGCGGGTCTGGTCGAGGCCTTCGGCGATGAAGTGGGCCGGGAAGAAGGCGTCGAGCTCGTCCTTGCGCTCGAAGGGATAGTGCTGCTGGGCGTAGGGCATCGAGCCGGACTCGAACCAGCAGTCGAGGACCTCCGGCGTGCGGCGATAGGTCTTGCCGTCCTTGCGGATCAGGATCGGATCGACGACATGCTTGTGGAGATCGTCGATCCGGACGCCGGACAGGGCCTCGAGCTCGGCCCGCGAGCCGACGCAGATCATGTCCTGCGGATCCTCGACGTTGATCCAGACGGGGATGCACGAGCCCCAGTAGCGATTGCGGCTGATGTTCCAGTCGTTCGCCTCGGCGAGCCAGTTGCCGAAGCGGTTCGTCCCGATGTGGGCGGGCACCCAGCCGATCGCCTCGTTCGCGGCGACGAGGTCGGCGCGCAGGTCCTCGACCTTCACGTACCAGGCGTCGATGGCGCGGTAGATCAGCGGCGTATCCGTCCGCTCGCAGAACGGATAGCTGTGCTCGATCGTCGATTGCTGGACGAGGCGGCCCTCGTCCTTCAGGCGCTTGATGATCGCCCGGTCCGCGTCCTTGCAGACCTGGCCCAGGTAGTCGACGACGGGCGCCACGAAGCGCGCCTCGGCGTCGAGGGGATCGACGAGATCGATGCCGACCCGGCGGCAGACGCGGAAATCGTCCTCACCGTAGGCCGGGGCGAGATGAACGATGCCCGTGCCGTCCTCGGTCGTGACGAAGCCGTCCTCGAGGACGACGAAGGCGCGGCCGGGATCGCGCCCGGCGCGGTCCGCGAAGTACGGGAAGAGCGGCGCATAGCGCAGCCCGACGAGCTCGCCGGAACCGACCCGCCGGACGAAGCGGAAGCGCTCGCCTTCCGCGCCGGCACCGGCCGCGGCGCCGCCGGCCCCGGCCTGCCCGTCGGCGAGGGCCGCGGCGAGCTTCTTGTCGTAGGCGGCGAGGCGCGCCGAGGCGAGGACGAGGCGGTCCCCGCCCGCGAGCTCCTCGACCAGCGCGTACTCGATCGCCGGCCCCACGCAGAGGGCGAGGTTCGAGGGCAGCGTCCAGGGCGTCGTCGTCCAGGCCGTCAGGAAGACGCGACCGGAGGGACCAGCCTCGAGCGGCGAAGCCTGGCCGTCGCGCCCGCCCACGACCTCGAAGCGGACGGTGATCGCGGGGTCCTGGACGTCCTTGTAGTTCTTGTTGGCCTCGAAGTTCGAGAGCGGCGTCGCCAGCTTGCACGAATACGGCATGATCCGGTAGCTGCGGTAGACGCGGCCCTTCTCCCAGAGCTGCTGGAAGACCCACCAGACCGACTCCATGAAGTCGGGGTCCATCGTCTTGTAGTCGTCGTCGAAGTCGACCCAGCGGCCCATGCGCGCGACGGTGCGCCGCCACTCGCCGACGTAGGTCTGGACCATCCGGCGACACTGCTCGTTGAAGACGTCGACCCCGCGCTCGGCGATCGCCGCGGCGCCGGACAGGCCGAGCGCCTCCTGGGCGAGGGCCTCGATCGGGAGGCCGTGGCAATCCCAGCCAAAGCGGCGCTCGACGTGGTGGCCGCGCATGCTCCAGAAGCGCGGGACGATGTCCTTGATCGTGCCGGCGAGCAGATGGCCGTAGTGGGGCGTCCCGGTCGCGAAGGGCGGGCCGTCGTAGAAGACGAAGGAGGGTCGGCCCTGGCGTCGGCGATTGCTCTCGCGGAACGCGTCGAGCTGCTCCCAGAGCGCGAGGACCTCGCGCTCGAGCTGCGGGAAGTCCGCGGTCGCCTCGACGCGCTCGAAGACCGGACGGCGGGCCGTGCTCATGTCGATTCCTGGTTCCTTTCTTGCGATCCGTCCGTCCGCCGATCCGTTCGTCCACCCGTCCAGCACCGGCCCGCGCGGGGTCCCGATCGCCTCGACGCATCGTCCGGCGCCGTCGTGGCGCGCGGGCCCCGCGCCGATCGCCGGTGGGCGGGAGTATCGGGGAACCTCGTTCGGAGAGGCAACCACCCGGCTCCGGGGCCGTGCGCGCACCGCGCTCGAGCTCGATCGGGTGCACGGGTCGGGACGGCTCCTGAGCCGCGCGGGGCTGTGCTAATGACTCGCCCAGTCAGCGATAAGGAGAGTCCGTCGACATGGATCTCGGTCAACTGCTCCTCGGTACGAACCCCATGTTCACCGACGTCGCCCTCCTGATCGGCCGGGTCGCGATCGGCGTCTGCTTCATGATCCACGCCTTCGGCAAGCTCGGCTGGGTCGGATCGGGCTCGATGGAGGGCTTCGCGCGCTGGCTCGGCAGTCTCGGCGTCCCGATGCCCGAGCTCCAGGCGCGCATGGCGATGCTGTCGGAGCTCGTCGGCGGGGCCTGTCTCGCGCTGGGCCTCGCGACGCGGCCGGCCTGCGTGGCGCTGATCGGGACGATGCTGGTCGCCGGCATCGTCGGCCACCGCGGCGCGGGCTACCTGATCACGAACAATCCGCCGGGCGCCGAGTACACCATCAACCTCGCGGTCGTCTGCCTGATGTTCTTCCTGATCGGACCCGGAGCGATCTCGCTCGACGCGATGCTCTTCTAGCGCGGAGCGCCGACATGCCCGATCTGCTCGTCGAACGCGAAGACCACGTCCTCACTCTCACGATGAACCGCCCCTCGCGCTACAACGCGCTCTCGGGGGCGATGCTCATCCGGATGTACGACGCCTACTGCGAGGCGTCGGCCGATCCGGAGATCCGCTGCATCATCGTGACCGGCGCCGGCGGAAACTTCTGCTCCGGAGCGGACCTGAAGGGCATGGCGGGCAACGCCGGCGACGAGGACACGGGCGTCGACGTCCAGGCCCGCATGAAGGCCGACCCCGACATCCACTGGAAGGCGCTGTTCCGCGGCTACCGGCCGACCAAGCCGATCATCGCCGCCGTCGAGGGCGTCGCGATCGCCGGAGGGACCGAGATCCTGCAGGCCATGGAGATCCGCGTCGCCGGCGAGAGCGCGCGCTTCGGCGTCTCCGAGGCGCGCTGGTCGCTGTATCCGATGGGTGGATCGGCGGTGCGCCTGCCCCGCCAGATCCCGTACACCCACGCGGCCGAGATCCTCCTGACCGGCAAGCACGTCTCGGCGCGCGAGGCCCTCGCGATCGGCCTGATCGGCCACGTCGTCCCCGACGGCCAGGCCCTCGCCAAGGCCCGCGAGATCGCCGCCGTGATCGCTTCGAACGGTCCGCTCGCGGTCGAGGCCATCACGCGGACGCTCCACGAGACCGACGGCATGAAGCTCGACGAGGCCCTCGCCCACGAGTTCGACTACGGGCAGGCCGTCTTCGCGAGCCGCGACGCCAAGGAAGGCCCGAAGGCCTTTGCCGAGAAGCGCAAGCCGAAGTTCGAGCGCCGCTGAGAGCCGCGGAGGGCGCCGAGGCGCCGAGATGCGCCGCTGAGCCGACCCGGTCGGGGCGTGCTCAGCCCTGCTCGCGGCGGATGTCGAAGCGCTCGCGATAGGGGCGCCAGATCTCGGCGAGCTCCGCGTAGGTGAACCCGAAGTCGACGGGATCGTAGACGTGTCGGCCCTCGGCGGTCTGCGGCTTCTCGCGCAGCCAGGCCTCGATGCGCCGCTCGTGGAGCCGGCTCGGCGCCTCGTCGAAGTGGCCATAGATGCGGCGCATCGTCGCGATCGGGTCGCGCATCAGCTCGTCGTAGTGGACGTGAACGCACCAGCCCGGCTTCGCCCGGTCGTCGAAGGCCATGCCGCGGTCGACCGCGAACTTCAGCTTGTCGAGCCACTCGGCGCCGACGGCGCGGGGATCGGGGTGATCGGTGAAGGTCGACTGGAGCGTCGTGTTGAGGCTCGAGACCGACGCCGTGACGGGACCGGGGTCGCGGTGGGTCCAGATCAGCCGCGCATCGGGATAGAACTCGAGCAGCGTCTCGAGACACCACAGATGGTTCGGCGTCTTGAGGACCCAGCTCTCGGTGGGCTGGCCGGTCTGGAGCGCCTGCAGCGCGCGCTCGTGCTGCTGATAGGCGGTGTGCATGTCGCAGGTCTGGAGCCAGCGGCCATAGCTCGGGACCCGGGCCTGGGTCTCGAGGCCGAGGCTGCGCAGGTCGAGCATCAGGAACGGGACGCACTCCTCGGCCAGCATCGCGCCGGTCGGATGCATCGCCTTGAAGGGCGGGTTCAGGGCATGGAGCTGCTCGAACTGCTTCTCGGCCTCGGCGATGCGCGGATCGAGCGAGGCCCCCGCCAGCGTCGACGGGGGCACCGGCGTCCGCGCCTCCCACTGTCGGATCGGACGCGCCATCGGATCGAGCCCGAGCAGGATCGAGAGGAGGCTCGTCCCCGTCCGCGGCAATCCGAGGATGATCCAGGGCCGTCGGATCTCCTCCGAAGCCGCCTCGGGATGCTCGCGGGTCCAGCCCCCGAGCCGGATCCGGGTCACGAGCTGGCTCGTCAGCATGCCGCGCAGCGCGAGACGGCCGAAGGTCGAGAGCCGCGCCTCCGCTTCGAGCGACTCGATGTAGCGCTCGAGGGGCTCGCGATAGCTGTCGCCTCCGAGCTGGTCGGAGCCGGCCTGCGCGATCGCCCGGGCGACGATGTCGTCGGCGTCGAGCTTCGGGCGCAGCCCCACCGCTCCGGCCACTCGCCCGACGGCATTCAGGCCACGCAGCAGGGGCGAGCGGATGCCCGCGTCCCGAAAGGTCACGTCTCTCGTCATCTCGAGGCTCCCTCGTCGAGCGCGCGCGAGTGTAGACGGTGGGCCCTCCGGGCGCCTCGCAGCGGGCCCGCTAAGTTTGCGCCGACCCGCCCCCCGCTCGAGAGAGGTCGCTCGCGCGCATGTCGAAACGAAGGCTCCGACGCGGGCTCGCCCGGCTCTTCCTGCGCGCCACCGGCTGGGCGCCCGAAGGCGACGCCCCGCAGCCGAGGCGCTACGTGCTGATCGCCGCGCCCCACACGACGAACTGGGACTTCCCCTATCTGCTGGCCTTCGCCGAGCACTTCGGCATGCGGATCTCGTGGCTCGGCAAGGCGAGCCTGTTCCGCGGCCCCCTCGGCCCCATCATGCGCGGCCTCGGCGGCATCCCGATCGAGCGCAGTCGCAGCGAGAACCGCGTCGCCTCGATGGCTAAGATCTTCGAGCGCTACGAGGACCTGGGACTCGTCGTTCCGGTCGAGGCGACGCGCAGCCGGACCGACCACTGGAAGTCGGGCTTCTACTACATCGCGCTCACCGCGGGCGTCCCGGTCGTGATGGGCTTCCTCGACTACGCTCGCAAGCGCGGCGGGATCGGCCCTGCCTTCATGCCGACCGGCGACGTCGCCCGGGACATGGACGCCGTGCGCGCGTTCTATGCGGACAAGCAGGGGAAGCATCCGGCGTGCTTCGGTCCCATCCGCCTGCGCGAGGAGAACGCCCCTCCCCCGCCGTCGCAGAGCGGCGACCCTCCGGCCTAACGGCTTCCGTCTCCCACGACCGCCCCCGCACCGCCCGTCGCGTCGCTCGCGTCCGCCGCAGCGGCCGAGCCCGTCGCCGCGGACCGCACGGCTGCGGCCGCGACGGCGGCCGTCTCGATCCGCATGTTCCAGGGGCCGAAGGTGCAGCCCCGCCCGCCGACCGCGCGCAGCCGGCGGATCTCGTCGGCGGTGAGGCCGGCCTCCGGACCGATCACGCAGAGCGCCGCCCCGGCCGAGAGGCCGCACCGCTCGCCCTCGCGATCGCCGAACTCGATGCCCCCGGCGCCGGCCGATCGCTCGAGCAGCTCCGCCAGCGAGCAGGGGCGCCGGATCTCGAGCAGCCAGGGCCGACGCGCGAGCTTGGCGCTCTCGACGAGGATGCGGCGCAGCCGCGGCGAGTCGACATCGAGCTCGCGCACCACGGACTCCTCGAGCACGAGCGGCTGCCAGACGGCGACCGCGAGCTGGGTCAGCATCGGCAGCATCGTCGAGAGCCGCTCGCCCTTCGGAATCGCCGTCGCGAGCACCCACGCCGCCTCGGGCCGCGGCGTCTCGCGGATCGCTTCGACGCACACCTCGACGGCGCGCCGCCCGATCGCCTCGATCCGGACGTCGGCCATCCGGCCCGCGCCGTCGAAGGCGACCAGCCGATCGCCGACGCGAAGGCGGCGCGCCGCGACGTGGCGCGTCTCCTCGCCCGAGAGCGGGACGACGTCGCCCACCGCGACCGCCCCCGCGAGCGATTCCACGTGCACCCAGAGCGCGCTCACGACGACATCGCCTCCGCCCGCGCTCCCATGCGCTTCGGATCGAGGTAGACGTCGAGGCGCAGGAGCTTGCTCTCGACCTCGTAGCTCACGTCCTCGGCGAGGGGCGGTGCATGGGTCGGCCGCTTCACGACGACCCGGGCGAAGCGCGCGCGCGCCGCGGCGAGCAGCTCGGCCGCGTCGTCGTCCCGGCCGAGCAGGCGCCGCAAGACCTGGAGCTCGCGGCGCGGCAGCGCCGAGGCCCGCTTCGGCGGCGGGTACATCGGATCGAGATAGGCGGCCCCCGCCTCCGCGTCGGCGAGCGCGATGGAATCGAGCAGCGCCCGGGCCTCGCCATGGACGAACTCGAGCCGGTCCGCCACCGCCGAGGGGACCTGCCCGGTGCGCCGCGCCTGCGCCCAGCCCGAGACGAGCAGCGCGTAGAGCACCGGCTCGCGCTCGCATGCCCGCACCCGATGCCCCGCGTCCGCGAGCCGGTAGGCGTCCGCGCCGAGGCCGGCGGTCAGGTCGAAGATGGTCGTGCGCGCCTTGCCGAACGCGCGCACCAGCGGATGGGCCCGCGCGCTCCCCGCGGCGCGCTCGGGCGGCAGCTCAGCCCGAATGCCGCGCCGGTCGAGCTCGTCCGGCGGTCGCAGCTCGAGCTGCCCCTCGACCTCGATCCGCAGGAAGCGACCGGCGACGGGCTCCGCCACCACCGGAATCGCGAGCTGCTCGAGCAGCGCCCGGTGGGCCGTGCCGGCCAGGCCGACGACGGTCGGGATGGGGACGGACGGATCAGTCGACATCGACGGGGCTCACGGGCGTCGATCCTCTCTCGCCGGTCGGTGCAGGGCGACCGGCGGCGGGAGCATCCCATGCCCGGGCGGGTCGCGCGAATCACGCGCCCCTCCCGCCGTCCCCCCGGTGCGCGAGCCCCGTGCGCACCGAAGGGGACGCCCCACCTGGAAGGGCCGCGCAAGGCGGGTCGCCCCGGCCTCCGCAGCCCCGGCCCGGGCGGTGGAGAACCGCCCGGGCGATCAGCGGCGGACGACCTCGAGCGAGGTCGGACGCCGGCTGCCCACCGCCGACAGGCCGGCGAGGCCCGTCACGAGGAGCAGCATGGTGCCCGGCGAGGGCACCTCGCCGCCGACCGACGCCCGGGAGAGGTCCGGGGCCGTCGCGCGGCTGGTCACCGCGGTCGCCTCTGCGATCGCCTCGACCCCGACCGCCTGAAGCGGGCTCGGAGTGCCGGCGACCACGTTCTGGGTCATCGCCAGGGTCGAGAGGCAGAGGAACGCGGTGAGGAAGCGGTGCATCGTTCGACTCCTTGGGAGCTGTGAGCCTGGTCACATCTCCGCTCGCCTCAGGTCTATCGGCGCTGGCGAAATAGGGCTTTAACCCCACATCCAATCTGCAATCCGGCTGCCGGACGCCCCCTCGGGCAACGCGATCCGCCCAGCAACACCGCAGGCGCCGGGCTCGCGATCGGAAGAGTCCCCGAGGCGACGGTCAAGACCCGCGCCGGGCGCGACGAAGAAGCGCGCGGAGGCGACGAAGAATGAGTGCGCCCGAGCCGCAGCTCGACCGCGTCCAGCAGCGTCAATACGCCCGCTTCGAACGCATGGGGCTCGCCTGTCGGGCGATGCCCGGCGGGCAGACCTTGCTGGTCTCGCTGCCCGTCACCGCCGCCCCCTTCGAGTCCCCCGCCGGTCCCCTCTCGATCGAGCGGATCCTCTTCGCGACCGTCGGCGCCGACCAGATCAAGTGCCTGCGGCCGCGTCCCCTGTTCAATCTTCCGCTGCTCGACGTCCGCCGCTGCGCCGACGCCGCCGCGATCGAGGCGGTGATCCGCCAGACGTGGCGGGATCGGACGCGCGAGCTGCGCGAGACGGGCCGCACGCTCCGCAATCTCGGGATCGAGGTCGGCATGATCGAGGGCGGCTCGCTGCTCGCCTTCCCGATCTCCGGGGAATCGCCCGAGCGACCGGTGCTGATGCACAGCCTCGACGAAGCGATCCTGCCGACGGCCGGCCCCCTCGCCGGGCGCCGGCTCGCAGGCCTCGAAGAGCGCGTGGTCGACGTGAGCGGAAAGCTCGGCTCGGCCTCGGAGCTCGACCTGCTGCTCGGCTCGCGCCTGCAGGAGCTCGGCCGCACCGCCGCGGCCCGCGAGGCGAGCCTCCGCCAGCCGCGCCTCGTCCCCCGCGAGCCCACCATCCTCGCTCCATCGCTGCTCGCGCCGACCGCGACGGCGACGAGCCCGGCCGTGCAGGCGAGCGTGCGGGGGCGCGAGGCCAAGGTCCTGCTCGTCGGGGCGCGTCTCGTCGAGAACGAGGCCCTGCGCGAGGAGCTGAAGCGCCAGGGCTATCGCATCGCCACCGCCCGGAGCGAGACCGAGGCGCTGATGCGCCTCGCCGGGATGACGCCCGACCTCGTGATCTCCCAGTACGCGCTCGGCCGCAGCGACGGCGCCACCTTCGTCCAGGCGATCCGGACGCTGCCCGGCATCGTGCGCATCCCCGTCGTGCTGCTCGACGACGTCCATCACCGCAGCCGCCAGGACGCGGCGCGGGCGGTCGGTGCGGCGGGCTACGTGATCGAGCCGATCGAGACGTCGCGCTTCGTGAGCAAGCTCCACAAGATCGCCGCATCCCCGGGCGATCGCCGTTTCACGCGTTATGCGGGCCGCCTCGCCGCCCGGCTGACGGGCCAGGCTCGCGCCGGCATCGCCACCGAGATCGGTCGCGGCGGCGTCTTCATCGCCACCGGCGCCGACCTCGACGAGACGAGCGAGACGCGCTGCGAGATCGCGCTGCCCGAGCTGCAGCGGAGCCTCGCCTTCACCGGCGAGATCCTCTATCGCAGCGAGCTCCAGGGCATGGAGCGCCAGGGCGTCGGCGTGCGCATCCGCGAGATCTCGCCCGAGGACGAGGCCGCCCTGATCGCCTACGTCACCCTCCGCGCTCGCCAGGGCTGACTCCCGGCCCGCCGCGACGGCGCTTCAGACGAGCCGCTCGAGGAAGTCCGCCGCCCGAATCGCGAGCTCGGGGCCGTCGTAGTCGACCGTGGCGACGTGGCCGGATCGCTCGAGATAGAGCAGCCCCTTCTCCTGCGACGAGACGGACGCGTGGATGCGCATCGCGTCCCGGGGCTGCGCGGTCCGATCGAGGCGTCCATGGGTCACGAGGATCGGCGCGCGAACCCGTCCCAGCGCGGGGGCCACCACCGCCTGGAGCGCGACGAGCTCGCTCACCGCGGCGAGCGGCATGGCCGCGAGCCCCGGATGCCGCGCCCGGGCGGACGGATCCTGGATGTCGGATCCGCGCTTCGTGCGATAGGGGACGAAGGGCCGGAGCCAGCGGGCGAGCCACGGGATCGGGGGCTTGAGCGCGAGTGGTGTGCCCACGACGACGAGTCCGTCGACCGTGAGGGTCTCGGCGAGGCGAAGCGAGACGAGCCCGCCCATCGAGACGCCCACCACGAACACCCGCGCGTGCGTCTCCCGGAGCCGGGCGAGCTCCTGCTCGGCGAGGGCGATCCAATCGCCATGGCGCGTGCGGGCGAGGGCTTCGTGACCGCGCTCGTGGCCCGCCATCCAGGGTCCGCGCGCCCGGAAGCCCCGGGCCACGAGGGCCTCGGCGATCGGTCGGACCTCGTAGGGCGTGCCGGTCAGGCCGTGCAGACAGAGCACGGCCGCGTCGCGCGCGCGCTCCGGCTCGGGGCGCAGGTCGAAGGCGCTCGCGTCGACGCGCTCCCCCGCCGCCGCACTCAAGATGCGAGCTCGCTCCGGGCCTGGGCGAGCACCCGCTCGACGACCTCCCGCAGCGCGATACCGCTCTTGCGGGCGGCGCGCTTGCAGTCGTCGTACTCCGGCGAGAACTCGCGCCGCCCGTCGACGCCCGTCACGATCTTCACGCGGACGGGCCCGAATGCCGTCGTCAGGCGCTCGCTCCCGCGCTCGAGCACGAGCCGGTCCCACTCCGCGACGCGCACCCCGATCGCCGTCGACTCGGCGAACACGATCCGCGCGAGGGCGTCCCGGTCCGCAGGCCGCGCGAGCACGCGCAGCAGGAAGCCCGGCCGATTCTTCTTCATCTGCTGGTGTTGCAGGGCGACGTCGAGGGCACCGGCCTCGAAGAGCCGCTCCATCAGGTAGTCGAAGTGCTCCGGGACGAAATCGTCGAGATTCGTCTCGATCGCGACGACCCGGTCCCCGCGCAGGCCGCCCGCGGTTCCGAGCACCGCCCGCAGCAGGTTCGGCATCGGCCCCGGCCGCTCGTTGCCGGCCCCGTAGCCGATCCGCTCGATCTTCATCGCCGGCAGCACCCCGAACTCGTCCACCACCGTCCGCAGGATCGCCGCCCCCGTCGGCGTCACCGTCTCCCAGGCGACGTGGGCGGGCACCGTGGGGATGCCCGTCAGCAGCTCGAGCGCCGCGGGCGCCGGGAGCGGGAGGTGGCCGTGGGCCGAATCGATCCGGCCGTGGCCCAGGGCGACGGGCGAGCAGGTCACGCGGTCGATCCCGAGCAGCTCGAGCGCGAGCGCGGCGGCCGTGACGTCGACGATGGCATCGACCGCGCCGACCTCGTGGAAGTGGACGTCGTCGAGTCGGACACCGTGGACCTTCGCCTCGGCGCGGCCGAGGGCCTCGAAGATCGCGAGGGTCCGCTCCTTCACGCCCCGACCGAGCTTCGCGCGCTCGATCAGACGCCGGATCTCGACGTAGTGGCGACCCGCGGCGTGGCGATGGGTGTGCGCCTGGCGGCCCCGGCCGTGGACATGATCGCGATTGCGGTCGCGGGCGGGCGCATGCGCGAGGGCGTGGCCCGGACCGTGATCGTGGTCCAGCCCATGCGCGTGCGCGTGGTCGTGGGCATGGTCATTGGCATGGGCCTCGGCGTGCGACCGGCTCGCCCGGCCCCCGCGACGCCGCTCGGCTCGGGCCTCCGGGACGACGACGTCGACGTAGCGTGCAGCCAGCCCCGATCGCTCGACGCGCCGGACGACGAGCTTGAAGCCGACGCCGAGCGGCGCGAGGCCCTCGAGCAGGCGCGCCTTCGGGAGCCCCAGATCGAGCATCGCGCCCATGAACATGTTGCCGGCCGCTCCGGAGAACGCATCGAGATGAAGCAGCTTGCGACTCATCGGTCCCGCTCTCCGCGCGCCGCGAGCCCGCCGGCCCGTGCGCTCGCCGTTTCCTGAAGGCCGTCGCCCCACCACCCCGTCGACACCGGCTGCCGACGCCGACGACCGACTAGAGCCGATTGATCAGGCTCGCCACGTGGGCGGCGCCGAAGCCGTTGTCGATGTTCACGACCGTCACGTTCGAAGCGCAGCTCGTCAACATCCCGAGCAGCGCCGTCACGCCGCCGAGCGACGCGCCGTAGCCGACGCTCGTGGGCACCGCGATCACGGGCTTGTCGACCAGCCCGCCCACGACCGACGGCAGCGCGCCCTCCATCCCCGCCACGACGATCAGCACGCGGGCGGCGCGCAGCCGATCGAGCGCGGCGAAGAGGCGGTGGATGCCGGCGACACCGACGTCCTGGAGCAGCTCGACCTCGTTGCCGAAGCGCCGCGCGACCTCGCAGGCCTCCGTCGCCACCGGCCGATCCGCGCTCCCCGCCGAGACGACGAGGATCGTCCCCTTCCCGACGATCGGGACCGTCTTCGGCCCCAGCCAGAGCGTGCGGGACACCGCATGATGCTCCGCCTCCGGGAGAGCGCCGACCACGACCTCCGCCACCTCGGGCGCGATCCGCGTCACGAGGACCGGCTGCCCGGCCGAGCGCAGCGCCCGCGCGACGCCGAGGATCTGCTCGGCCGTCTTGCCCTGTCCGAAGACGACCTCGGGGATTCCCTGGCGCAGCGCGCGGTGGGTATCGACGCGTGCGTGCTCGACGTCGAGGAAGGGGAGCACCGCCGCCCGCCGGATCGCCTCTTCGATCTCGACTCCGCCGGAGCGGACGGCCTCGAAGAGCTGACGCAGGGCTTCGGAATCCACGGCTCGGCTCCGTTCGCGAGGACCACCCGTCAAGGGGGATGCGGCCGGATCCTATCAGACCCGGCCGACCCGACCCCGGGCCTCGAGATCGTCCTCGGCGACCGGCCCGCTCGGCACCACGACCAGCCGCCCGACGACGTCACCACCCGGGCGACGCAGCTCGACCTCGACCCGCCTGGCGGTGTCGCCGACCACGCGCTCGACCCAGGCCTCGAACTCGCCCTCGGCCCGCCCCTGGGCCAGCGCCGGAATCGACGGCAGCAGCCGCGAGCGGAGCGCGTCGGCGATCCCCGAGGCCACGTGGGAGGCGAGGATGTTGCCGACCTCCATCAGCGCCGACTCGACGATCGTCGGATCGAGCGCGCCCGACTCGATCCCGACGACGCTGCGGACGAGGCGCTCGCTGCCCTCGGCGGAGAAGAGGATTCCGACCAGCGCATCGACGCAGCCTTCGAACTCGAAGAAGACGCCCGTCGACCCCTCGCCGTCCCCGGGTCCGGACGCTCCTGCACCGAGGACGAGCGGCCCTCGAGCCCGCCCGGGCCCACCTTCGCGGACGACCGGCGGTCGTGCCTCGACCGGCCCCCCGGTGAGTTGGGCGAAGGCCGCAGCAGCGCGCTCCGCGCCGGCCTGCGTGAGGTCGGCGAGTCGCGAGAGCGCTGCTTCGCGTACGGATTCCATGGGTTAGACCAGCTGATTCAAGTCGAGGAGGAAGACGGGACTTCCATCCTGCAGGACCGTGAGCCCCGACAGGATGCGCACCGACGCCAGCAGCTCGGGCACCGGCTTCACGTAGAACTCCTGCTGCCCGAGGAAGCGATCGACCGCGAGCGCGACGCGCTCGCCGCGGACCTCGGTGAGCACGATCGGGACCGAGGCAGCGGACGGGGTCCGCTCTTCGATCCGCAGCCGGCGGGCGAGGAAGACGACCGGGATCGGCGCACCGTCGATCAGGGCGAACGAATCGCCGGCCGCCTGCTCGACGTCGCCGGCGGCGACCTCGAGGATCCGCTCGACCTTCGAGATCGGGATCGCGACGCGCTCGTCGGCGATCCCGACGAGCAGCACGCGCTGGACCGCGGCGGTGATCGGGACGCGCAGGGTCGTCGTCGTGCCCCGACCGCGCTCGGTGCGCAGAAGGACCTCGCCGCCGAGGCCCTCGATCGTCGCCTTCACGGCGTCCATGCCGACGCCGCGGCCCGAGACCTCGGAGACCTTCTGGGCGGTCGACAGGCCCGGATGGAAGATGAAGCGGACGATCTCCTCCGGCGGGAGGTCGGAGACGAGATCGGCGTGGATCAGGCCGGCGTCGACCGCGCGGCGGGAGACCGAGGCGAGGTCGATGCCGCGTCCGTCGTCCGAGACGTCGATCAGGATCGAGTCGCGCTGCCGCCGCGCGTCGATGCGCAATCGGCCGACCTCGGGCTTGCCGGCGGCGAGCCGGTCGGCCGGGAATTCGAGGCCGTGGTCGACGGCGTTGCGCACGAGGTGGAGCAGCGGCTCACCGAGGCGATCGAGGATCGCGCGGTCGAGCTCGAGCTCGGCGCCCTCGATCTCGACCTCGACCCGCTTGCCGAGCTTCTCGGCGACGGCGCGCGCGGTGCGGGGGAGATTGTCGGTGACCCGCTCGAGCGGCGCGGTCCGCAGCTCGAGCACCCGCCGCTGCAGCTCCGCCACGCGACGATCGACGCGGTCGAAGCCGTCGGCGACCTCGGGCTCCTGGGCATACCGCGCCACGCCCGCCCGCAGCTGGCTCGACGAC
Source organism: Myxococcota bacterium (assembly GCA_046351135.1). Taxonomy (GTDB): domain Bacteria; phylum Myxococcota_A; class UBA9160; order UBA9160; family UBA4427; genus UBA4427. Next base: position 188,027 of record JAXLZA010000005.1, read on the forward strand.
AGGATCACCTCGCCCACGGCCGTCAGGAAGCGATCGAGCGTCTCCGTGCGCACGCGGACCGTCGGACTGCGCAGCGCCGCCGGCACCGGCGCGGACTCCGCCGTCTCCGACACGGCAGCTTCCGGTGTCGGCTCGTCGCCCACGGCCTCCGCCGCGGGCTCTATCTGCGGGCTTTTTTTGGCTGGGCCCCGGAGGCCGTGTCCGCGGCGAGACCGCTTCCGCGGGATGCGGTGGACCCGATCGAGGTCGCTGCGGCCGTCGCATCGGTTGCGGCGGGCGAGTGCTCCAGGGCCACGAGCGCCTCGAGCAGCGCCGCGTCGGCGGGCATCGGATCGCGATCGTCCGCCACCGCCGCGACCATCGCCTCGAGAGCCTCGAGCGCGCGGAAGAGCAGCGCGAGCTCCACGTGATCGCGCACGCGCCCGGCCCGGCGGACACCCTCCATGCGGTCTTCCATGCGATGCGCGAGATCGGCGATCGCGTCGAAGCCGAGCGAGGCGGCCATCGACTTGATCGAGTGGGCCATGCGGAAGACGGTGTCGATGGCTTCGCCGCCGCCGAGCTCCTTCTCGAGCGAGAGCAGGGCGTGGCTGATCTCGCCGAGGTGGTCCGTGGCCTCCTCGAGAAAGATCCGGCGATACTTGGCCATGTCGAGCGCCACGGTCTACTCCGACTTTTCGAGGACCTTCTTGAGCGTCGCGATCACGCTGTCCGGCTTGAACGGCTTGACGATGAAGTCCCGCGCGCCCGCCTGGAGCGCCTCCATGACGAGCGACTCCTGACCGAGCGCGCTGCACATCACGACGCAGGCCGTCGGATGCTCCGCGAGGATCCGCTTGACGGCGTCGATCCCCGACCGCTTCGGCATCACGATGTCCATCGTGACGAGATCCGGCGCCAGCTCCTTGAAGAGGTCCACCGCCTCGATGCCGTTGGTCGCCTCGCCGACGACCTCGTGGCCCTCCGGCTCGATGATCTCGCGGATCATCTGGCGCATGAAGGATGCGTCGTCTGCAATCAGTACCCGTGCCATGTCGTTCCCTCCGATTCGATCCCCATCAGTTCGTGGCGCTCTCGATCACTTCCGCTCCGCGCGCGACCAGCACCGCCGGATCCAGGACGTGCACGATGCGACCGTCGACGGGCCGTCGCTCGACGACGAGCCCCTCTCCCTTGCGACCGTCGTAGCCCGGCCCCGCGACGAGCCCGACCACGCGATCCACCGGCATGCCGAGCCGGGCCGAGCTCCCCGGCTTCTCGGCGACCACCAGGACCTGGTCCTGCGCGTAGCCGACCGTCGTCGCGGCCCCGAACGGGGTCGCACCCGCCTCGTCGCGATCGCGCCCGAGCAGCAGCTCGGTGGCGACCAGCGGAAGCGCCTCGCCGTGCCAGTTCATCACGCCGCCGATCGGCAGCGCGAGGGACGGCACGCTCGTCACGCGATCCTTCTCGGCCACCTCGACGACCCACGCGATCGGCAGCGCATAACGCACGTCGTCGAACAGGAACATCAGGAGCCGATCGCCCCCGTCCCCGATGCCCGGGCCGGCCTTCACGACCGCCCCCCGACGAAGCGGCGCGCGCCGACGTCCGAATCGTCCTCCGCGCCCGACCCGCCGGTCCGGAAGTAGTTGAGCGATCCGTCGAGCTCGCGCGCGAGACGCGTCACCTCCTCGGCGGCGGCGAAGATCCGGAGCAGGGTCTCGACCTCGCGGCGCGTCGTCTCGTCGAGCCCCGCGACGCTCTTGCCGTTGTCTCCGGCGACCTTCGCGATCTCCTCGATCGCCTCGACCATGCTCTGCGCATTCAGCGAGTGGCTGTCCGCGCCGTGGAAGATCTCCTCCGAGCGGGTCGCCGCCTCGGAGACGGCCATGCTGATCTGCGCGAGCGCACCGGCGATCGTGTTGATGTCCTCGCGACCCTCGCCGATCACCTGGCTCGATTGCCGCATCTCGTCGGCCACCATCGCCGTGTCGGCCTGGATCTCGTGCATGAGCTGGCTGATCTCGTCGGCGCTCTTGCCTGCGCTCTCGGAGAGCTTGCGGATCTCGTCGGCGACGACGGAGAAGCCGCGCCCCGCCTCCCCGGCCCGCGCGGCCTCGATCGAGGCATTCAGCGAGAGCAGGTTCGTGCGGTGGGCGACGGAGGTGATGATCTCGGTGATCTGGTGGACGTGTCGGGTCTTGGCTTCGAGCTGGAAGACCTTGACGCCGGTGCTCTCGGCTCGCTCGAAGACGGCCTTCATCTTCTCGATCGCGAGGCGGGCGACCTCGACGCCGGTGCCGGCCTTCTGGTTCGCCTCGGCGGCGAAGCCGAAGGCCTCGCGCGCGCGGCTCGCGTTGAGGTCGATCTCGCTCGAGATCTCGGCCATGCGGTGGGCGGCCTGCCCGAGCAGCTCCTGCTCCTGGGCGACGCCGGCGGCCACGCGCTCGACCGTCGCGGAGACGCCCTCGCTCATGCGGCGCAGATCGCCGAGGCCCGCCTCGAGGCTGGTCGACGACGAGGCCATCGAGCGCGAGGTCGCCTGGACGCTCGCGACGAGCTGGCGCAGGCGGACGAGCATGTCGGCGAGACCGCGGTGGAGCGCGTCCATCTCGTCGGGGAAGCGGGAGGGGGACCGCGTCGCGAGGTCGAGCCGGAGCTCGCCTTCGCGGATGCGATCCGTCGCCTGGCGCAGGGCCTCGAACTTCACCCCGAACATGCGCGACAGGAAGAATCCGATGACGCCGCCGACGCCGAGGGCGACGAAGAGCGTGCCCCAGGTCGAGAAGGCGATGCCGAAGCTCCGCGCGAGGTCGGGCAGGAGCGAGGTCGCGCCCGCCACAACGAAGGAGCCGATCACGAATTTGGCCGTCAGGGATACGTGCACGCCCGCGTATCGGTCCTGCCGGTAGCTGGCTTGACGGGAGAGCCACCCTTCGAGACCGCTTCGATCGGGCGATCCGGGGAGCTCGGGGTCCCAGGCGGGCCGGGGCGGCCGGGCCCGCCTAGAAGTGATGGCCCGCCGACGGCGTCGGCAGGCCTGCGATGCCCTGCCCTGCGACGACCCGCCCGATCCGGCTGACGCGCACCCCGAGCCGCCGCCCGAGCCGCACCGGATCCGCCGCCGCCCGACCGGGCGCGAGGGCGAACAGCAGCTCGTAGTCCTCGCCGCCCGTCGCTTGCAGTACCAGCGGATCGATTCCGCTCCGACTGCACGCTCGGGAGAATCCCCGATCCGCCGGCAGCGCCGCCGGATCGACCTCGGCGCCCAGCCCGACCGGCCGGAGCAGCTGCGCGAGATCGCTCGCGAGCCCGTCCGAGAGGTCGATGCATGCCTTCACGCCGGGCATCCGGGCGAGCCGGCGCCCCGCCTCGAGGCGCGGCTCCGGCACGTGGCGCAACGGGCGCCCCAGCCGATCGGCCTCGAGCCGGGCGAGCGCCCCCCGGCCGAGCACTCCGGTCACGAACAGCAGGTCGCCCACCGCGAGCCCCGTCCGCCGGAGCGCGCGCCCGCGCGCGACGCGGCCGATCACGGTGACCGAGAGGATGCACTTCTCCGCCCGCGACAGGTTGCCCCCGACGAGCGGACAGGCGTGGCGCTTCGCGTCGTCGACGAAGCCCGCGACGAAGCCGTCGAAGACGGCGACGGGCAGCTCGGGCGGCGCACAGATCGAGAGCAGCACCCCGACCGGGGTCGCTCCCATCGCGGCGAGATCGGAGAGATTGACGGCGAGCGCGCGGCGACCGATCCGATTCGGGCCTTCGCGCGCGATCCGGAAGTGGACGTCCTCGACGAGGGTGTCCGTCGAGAAGACGAGGTCCTCGCCGGAGCGGCCGCGCAGGATCGCGGCGTCGTCGCCGATGCCGACGACCCAGCGGCCGGGGATGGCCCCCCCGACGCGCTTCGCGATGCGCTCGATCAGCGCCGTCTCGCCGAGATCGCAGAGCCGTCGGGATCGCCGCACCATGGCGCGAGCGTAGGCCGCACCGCGCGCCGGTGGCAAGCAGCCGAGGCTTCGATCAGTCGCGTTCGTCGGCGCGGAGCGCGGCGCGGGCCCCGGCGCGCGACGGCGCGGCACCGGCCGGCTTGCGCTTGCGCGCCTTCCACGCGGGCGGCTCGACGAGCACGCGATCGAGGACCTCCCGCATGTGGGACACGGGGACGAACTCGATGCGCTTCTTCAGCTCCTTCGGGATCTCGCGCAGATCGCCGACGTTGCTCTCCGGGATGATGATGGTCGTGATGCCGCTGCGCAGCGCCGCGAGCGCCTTCTCGCGCACGCCGCCGACGGGCAGCACGCGCCCGCGCAGCGTGACCTCACCGGTCATCGCGACGTCGGCCCGGACCGCGATGCCCGTCGCCAGCGAGGCGATCGCCGTCGCGATCGCGACGCCGGCCGAGGGGCCGTCCTTGGGCGTCGCACCGGCCGGCACGTGGACGTGGATCTGCTGGCGCGCGAAATCTCGGTCGGAGAGGCCCATCTCGGGCAGGATCGAGCGGACGTAGGACAGCGCCGCCTGGCCGCTCTCCTTCATGACGTCGCCGAGCTGCCCCGTCAGCACGAGGCCCCGGCCGTGCGAGAGGTTCGCCTCGAGGGAGAGGACCTCGCCCCCGCCCTCGGTCCAGGCGAGCCCGTTCACGAGGCCGACCTCGGACTGCTTGCTGGCGTTGTCGTTGCGATAGGGCGGCGGACCGAGATACTTGTCGAGCGTCCGGGCGTTGATCACGACCTCGGACAGATCGCCCTCCGCGCGGCGGCGCGCGACCTTCCGGCAGATCGCCGCGACCTGGCGCTCGAGGTTGCGCACGCCGGCCTCGTAGGTGTACTCGCCGCAGAGCGACTGGACCGCGCTCTTCGTCCACGTGACCTGGGAGACGTCCATGCCGTGCTCTTCGATCTGGCGCGGGATCAGGAAGTGGGTCGCGATCTCCGCCTTCTCCTCCGGCGTGTAGCCGGCGAGCCGGATGACCTCCATGCGGTCGCGCAGCGGCGCCGGGATCGGCTCGAGCATGTTCGCCGTCGCGATGAAGAGGACGCGGGACAGATCGAAGGGCGTGTTCAGGAAGTGGTCGCTGAACTCGCGGTTCTGCTCCGGATCGAGGACCTCGAGCAGGGCCGCCGACGGATCGCCCCGGAAGTCGGCGCCGAGCTTGTCGATCTCGTCGAGCATCATGACGGGATTGCTCGTCCCCGCCTGCTTGATGCCCTGGATGATGCGGCCGGGCAGCGCGCCGACGTAGGTCCGTCGGTGGCCGCGGATCTCGGCCTCGTCGCGCACGCCGCCGAGGGAGACCCGGACGAACTCGCGGCCCATCGCCCGCGCGATGGAGCGACCGAGGGAGGTCTTGCCGACGCCGGGCGGCCCGGCGAAGCAGAGGATCGGACCGCGCGAATCCTGGCGCAGCTTGCGCACGCCCAGGAACTCGAGGATGCGATCCTTCACGATCGAGAGGTGGGCGTGGTCCCGGTCGAGGATCGCGCGCGCCTCCTCGAGACCGAGCCGGTCGACCGAGCAGCGATCCCACGGCAGGTCGACGACCCAGTCGAGATAGTTGCGGACGACCTGGGCCTCGGGCCCGTCGGGATGCATCCGCTCGAGGCGGCGCAGCTGGCGCACCGCCTCCTCGCGCGTCGCCTCGGGGAGGTTCGCCTCCTCGACTTTGAGCCGGTAGTCGTCGAGCTCGTCGGCCCGGGGATCGACCTCGCCGAGCTCGCTCTGGATCGCGCGGAGCTGCTCGCGCAGGAACGTCTCGCGGTGCTCGGCGGCGGCGGAGTCCGTGGCCTGGGGCGGGCGGTGGAAATCGGCCCGGGTCGCGACGGCCTCGAGCTCGCGCTTGAGCAGCGAGTCGACCTTGCGCAGACGGGCCAGCGCGTCCTGGATCTCGAGCACCTCCTGCGCCTCGTCGAGGCGGAGGCGGAGGTTCGACGCGACCAGATCCGCGAGCCGGCCGGGGCTCTGCACGTTGGTCGTGATCGAGAGCACCTCGGGCGGGAGATTCTTGAGCGGGAGGAGCTCCTCGACGCGCGCGCGCACCGCGCGGGTCAGGGCCTCGCCCTCGACCGTCCACTCCTCGCCGCTCTCCTCGGTGGACGCGAAGGGCGACACGCGGACGCGGGTGCAGGCGCCGTGGTCGATCACGGACTCGATGCGCGCCTTGCCGAGCCCCTGGACCAGGACCTTGAGGCGGCCGTCGGGCATCTTCAGCTTGCGCATCACCATCGCGACGGTGCCGATGCGGTGGAGATCGTCGGGATCGGGATCGACCGTCTCGGGATTGCGCTGGGCGACGAGCAGGATCAGGCGATCGCCCGCGAAGCACTCCTCGACCGCCGCGATCGACTGGGGCCGCGCCACGAAGAGCGGGAGCACCATGTACGGAAACACGACGAATTCTCGAAGCGCGAGGACCGGGAGCTCTTCGGGGAGGTGGTCGGCCGGGGGCGTGCGTTCCATGGGAGCATTAACGGCCGTGAGCGAGTCGACTTGAGACGCGAGATGAGATCGCGCGATCACGAGTTGAAACGCGATCCGACCGGCAACGCAGCGGCAGCTTCGTAGCGCGATGTGCAGGCGATGGACTCAATCCACCGGCACGAAACGCTGACCGGACACCTCGAGCAGGAACGGTCGGCGACGCGCGTTGCCGTCGGGGAGCATCGTCAGCGCGCCCGACGCGCCGGGGAACGCGCGCACGGCCAGCATGCCCTCGCGCACCGCGTCGCGATCGCGGCGCTTCGAGGCGAGCTGCTGGAGCACGAGATTCGCGGCGTCGTAGCCCTGGGCCGCCCAGGCTTCCGGCTCGACCGCGAAGGTCGACCGATAGGCGTCGACGAACTCGCGGACGACTCCGACGTCGCTGCCGGCGTAGAACGGTGCGCTCACGACCGCGCCCGCGACGTGACGATCCGAGCCGCGGAGCAGATTCTCGTCGAGCCAGTCGCTCGAGCCGAGCAGGCGGACGTTCCCCACCCCCTGAAGCGCGAGGCCCGGCGCGATCATCGCGATCGACTCCGCCGAGTCGGGGATGAACAGGACGTCGAAGTCGACGATCGGCGGGAGCGGCTCGCCCCCCGGTCCGAGCTTCGCGAAGGCCTCGCTGCGTGCACGGGCGGCCTGGGCCGGCGGGAGCGAGCGCGCCGCCTCCACCGCCTGGTCGCGGGCGGCGATCGCCTGTCGCTCGCCCGCCGTCAGGAAGCGGAAGCCGACCATCTCCCGGATGACGTTCGAGAAGTCCGTCTCCTCGGGCGAATAGCTCGCGAGCGTCACGAGCTTCGCCCCCCGCGCCGCCACCGCATCGGCGTAGAGCTTGCGCATGCCGCGGCCGTAGCGGGTCTTCGGATACAGAACGCCGAACCGCCGGGCCGAGAGCTGGTCCACGGCGTAGTCGACGAGCGCCCCGACCTCGTCCGACGGCGTCGTCCGCGTCCGCATCACGAACCGGTGTCCCTGGGTCACGTCGTCGCGATTCGAGAGCGTGACGAGCGGAATCCGCGCCTGCTCCGCCGCATCGGCGGCCGCGAGCGCTTCGTCGCTGAAGATCGGTCCGAGGATGGCCACGACGTCCCCGATCGCGGCCAGCTCCCGCACCGCCTCCGCCGCCCGGGCCGGATCCCCCGCCGAGTCGCGCACCACGACGCGCAGATCGAGCCGATCCGAATCGTCCGAACGCACCCGCAGCACGCTGCCGTCGTGGGCAGGGGCCGCGCCCTCGTCGGGCTCGAAGACACCGGCCGCGAGCAGGATCCCGCGCAGGCTCGCCTCGCCGAACTCGGAGAAGTCCCCCGAGAGCGGCAGCACGACGCCGATCGTTCCGCGAGCGCCGCGCGTATCGGGGCGCGTGTACTCGGAGAGCTCGCGCAGCGGGGCGAGCTCGGCGGGGGCCGGAGCGGCCGTCGCCGCGAGCTCGGCAGGCCGTTCGGCGAGGCGCTGCTCGAGCACGCGGACCCGCTCGCGCTGGTCGTCGCTCGCGGCGAGCCGGCCGGCGCGCTCGAGCCGGTCCTCGGCCTCGCGGGCGTCCTTCGACTCGACCGCGCGCCGCGCGAGCTCGAGCGCGATGTCCGGGGCCGGCGGCCGCCGATCGAGCTCCTCGAGCATCGCCTCGAGCTCGGGATCCGCCGCCGCCGCGACGAGGTCGTCGATCCGACGCTCGACGTCGGCCCGTCGCGCGTCGGGTCGCTGCATCGACGTCCCGCGCGGCGCCCGCTCGTCGGCCGCGCGCAGCATCGCCTCGAGGCGCGCCAGATACCGCATCCGCTCGACGGGCGTCTGCGCGAGCGAGACCTTCAGCTCGAGCGCCGCGCGCGCGTCCTCGAAGGGGAGCTTCCGCAGATCGACGGGATCGAGCAGACCGCGGGCCGCGACCCGGCGATCGCGCCCGAACTCGAGCTGCGCGAGCCGCAGGCGTGCGATGGCTTCACCGTCGGAGCCGGGATACTGGGTCAGGATCGAGCCGAGCCAGCGAAGACCGTCGTCGCGCCGACCTTCCGCCAGGGCCTGCTCGGACAGCCGGAGGGCGGCGTCGTCCGCCATCGCGCTGGCGGGGTAGCGCGTGATGAAGGCTTCGAGGCTGGATCGCGCGGCCGCCGGGTCGGTGGCCCGCTTGCGGAGCGCCGCCTCGTAGGCCGCACGCTGCTCGTCGGGGACCGGGCGGGGCGCGTCGCCCGAGCCTGCGCAGGCCAGCTGGAGCGCGATGCCGAACGCGACGCCGAACGCCGCCCCGAGAGTTCTCTTCGACATCGATCCGCCCCCCTGCGAATGCCCGGTCAAGCGTCGCGCGAGCCCGTGCTCAATCGAAGAGATCGCGCAGCTTCTCGACGAATCCCTTCGTCGTCGGCGAGACCTCGTGTCCCGATTGCGCCGCGAACTCCTCGAGCAGCTCGCGCTGACGCGCGTTCAACTTGGTCGGAACTTCCACGAAGACCTTGACGTAGAGATCGCCGCGCATCTTCGCGAGCTGGGCCGGATCGAGGCGCGGCTGGAGCGGGGGGAGACCCTTCCCGCGCAGACGCAGGATCGCGCCCGACTGCGTGCCTTCCTTCAGCGCGAGCTTGACCTTGCCGTCGAGGGTCGGGACCTCGATCTCGCCCCCGAGCGCCGCCTGGACGAAGGGGACCGGAACCTCGAGATGGAGGTCGGTGCCCTCGCGTCGGAAGAGCGGATGCTCCCGGAGCACCATCACGACGTAGAGGTCGCCGGGCGGTCCGCCCGCCACCCCCGCCTCGCCCTCGCCCGTCACGCGCAGCCGCGCGCCCTCGTCGATGCCCGGCGGCACCTTCACCTGGATCGTCTGCTGGCCTTCGACGCGCCCTGCCCCACGGCAGGTGGTGCAGGGATTCGAGATGATCTCGCCCGCACCGCCGCAGGCGTCGCACGGCCGATTGACGCGGAAGAAGCCCTGCTGGAAGACCAGCTGTCCCGTCCCCTCGCAGCGTCCGCAACGGGACGGCTTCGAGCCCTCGGCGGCGCCGCTCCCGGAGCAGGTCCCACAGCGGTTCATGCGCGGGATCTTCAGCCGGGGCTCGCAGCCGTGGAGAACGTCGTCGAGGCTGATCTCGAGGTTGTAGCGGAGATCGGCCCCGCGCTGGCCGCGCCCGCGCCGGCTCCCTCCCCGCCCGCCGCCGCCCCCGAAGATGTCGCCGAAGAGGTCGTTGAAGAGATCCCCGAAGTTGCCGAGGTCCCCGAAGTCCGCACCCGGCCCGCCGCCCCCCGGGCCGCCGACGCCGGCGTGGCCGAAGCGGTCGTAGCGGGCGCGCTTGTCGGGATCCGACAGGACCGCATAGGCCTCGGAGAGCTGCTTGAACCGCTCCTCGGCCGCCGGATCGTCCGGGTGGCGGTCCGGGTGACAATCCATCGCGAGCTTGCGGTAGGCCTTCTTGAGCTCGCTCTCGGATGCGCCGCGTTCGACGCCGAGAACGTCGTAGTAGTCCCGCTTGCTCACGCGATGGCCCTTTCCCTGGATGGCGGTGAGGTGGCGACGAGGCTGGCGCTTCGCTCCCAAGGGGACGAAGTGCGCGGGACTCTCGGCACCACCGGGCCTGCTGTCAACCCGGTCGGACCGGGAAATCGGCCGGAGCGCCGCCGGGACCGGGATCGATCCGGAGCCGGGCTATTCCGTCTGGCCCCCGAGCTTGGCGTAGAGCTTCTCGGTCAGCGCGTAGCTCTGGCGGGAGAGCTCGTCGACGGCCTGCTTCAGGGCCTCGGGATCCTGTCCCTGGGCGAGCTCCCGGGTCCGGGCGATCTGGTCGCCCAGATTGGCCTTCTCCGAAGCGTCGACGTCCTCGGCGAACTCCTCGAGGGTCTTCGCCGCGGAGTACATCAGGCCGTCGGCCTTGTTGCGCAGCTCGATCAGGGAGCGCAGCGCCTGGTCGGCGAGCGCGTTGCCCTCGGCCTCCTTGACCAGCCGCTCGACCTCGTCCTTCGAGAGGCCGCTCGAGGCGGTGACCTGGATGCTCTGGCTGCGGCCGGTGCCGAGATCCTTCGCCGAGACGCTGGCGACACCGTCGGTGTCGATCGCGAAGGTGACCTCGATCTGCGGGACGCCGCGCGGCGCCGGCGGGATGCCGACGAGCTCGAAGCGGCCCAGCGTCATGTTGTCCTCCGCCATCTCGCGCTCGCCCTGGAGCACGTGGATGCGGACGATGTCCTGGTGGTCCTCCGTCGTCGAGAAGACGCGGCTCTTGGTGCAGGGGATCGTGGTGTTCTTCTCGAGGATCTTGGTGAAGACACCGCCCTGTGTCTCGACGCCGAGCGAGAGCGGGGTCACGTCGAGGAGCAGCACCTCCTCGACCTCGCCCGTCAGCACGCCGCCCTGGATCGCCGCGCCGGCGGCCACGACCTCGTCCGGATTGACGCCCTTCAGCGGCGTCTTGCCGAAGATCGACTCGACCTTGCGCTGGACCAGCGGCATGCGGGTCATGCCGCCGACGAGCACGACGTGGTCGATCTGGTCCGGCGTGAGGCCGGCGTCCTCCATCGCGATCCGACACGGCCCTTCGAGGCGCACGACCATGTCGCCGACGAGCAGCTCGAGCTCCTCGCGCGTCATCGAGTGGACGAGGTGCTTCGGGCCCTCGTCGTCGGCGCAGATGAACGGGAGATTGATGTCGGTCTCGGTCGTCGACGAGAGCTCCTGCTTGGCCCGCTCGGCGGCCTCCTTGAGGCGCTGGAGCGCCATCGGGTCGCCGCGCAGGTCGATGCCGTTCTCCTTCTCGAAGCGATCCGCGAGGGCCCCGACGATCACGTTGTCGAAGTCCTCGCCGCCGAGGAAGGTGTCGCCGTTGGTCGAAAGGACCTGGAACACGCCGTCGCCGATCTCGAGGATGGACACGTCGAAGGTGCCACCGCCGAGATCGAAGACCGCGATCTTCTGATCGGTGTCCTGCTTGATGCCGTAGGCCAGCGCGGCCGCCGTCGGCTCGTTGATGATCCGCAGGACCTCGAGGCCCGCGATCTTGCCGGCCTCCTTGGTGGCCTGGCGCTGCGCGTCGTTGAAGTAGGCGGGCACGGTGATCACCGCCTGATCGACGGGCTCGCCGAGGAACTCCATCGCGGTGTCGCGCATGCGCGCGAGCACCATCGCCGAGATCTCCTGCGGCGAGCAGGCCCGGCCGTTGATCTCGACCCAGGCGTCGCCGTTGTCGGCGGCCACGATCTTGAAGGGGGCGATCTTCGCGAACGCCTGGACCTCGTCGGCCTCGAGCTTTCGACCGATCAGGCGCTTGACGGCGAAGATCGTGCTCTGGGGATTGGTGACGGCCTGGCGCTTGGCGATCTGCCCGACGAGCTTCTCGCCGCTCGCGGTGTAGGCGACCATCGACGGCGTCGTGCGCGCGCCTTCCGCGTTCGCGATGACCTCGGGCTGATCGCCCGACATCACGGCGACGCAGCTGTTGGTCGTCCCGAGATCGATCCCGATGACCTTGCCCATGCGGCCCCGTCCCCTCCGACCCCGGCGCCTTCCGCACCGCGGAGGGCCGAGACCTAATCGCCGCGCATCGAGCCCCGCTCCTGCGGCGTGGGCTCGCGGGATACGAGCACCCTCGACGGACGGATCATCCGATCGTGGATGACGTACCCCTTCTGGAGCACCTGGAGAACGACGTTCGCCGCGACCTCGGCGCTCGGGATCTGACCGATCGCCTCGTGCACGGCGGGATCGAAGGTCTGGCCCTGGGCGTCGAGCTGCGTCACCCCGTGCTTCTCGAACGCAGTCAGGATCTCGCGATGCACCAGCGCGATCCCGTCCAGCACTCCCCTGACCTCGGATCCGGCGTTCTGCGCCCCGTGCTCCAAGGCGCGCTCCAGGTTATCGACGGCCGAAAGGAGATCCTTGACGAGATTCTGGTGGCCGTAGCGGAGGCTCTCCTGCTTCTCCTTGAGGCTGCGGCGACGGAAGTTGTCGAACTCGGCCTGGAGCCGGAGGAACTGGTCCCGCTGCTCCGCGGATTCCTCGATCTTCTGTTCGTGGAGTCGCTTGAGCTCCTGGAGCTCCTGCGAGAGGAGCTCGATCGTGAGCTTGTCCGCCGAAGCGGGCTCGCCCGCACCGGCCGAGGACCCGCCGCCTCCGCCCGAGGCATGGGACGACTCCCGTGCCTCGAACGCGAGCGTCGCCTCGCGGAGGGCCTCCGCCATCTCTGCCGAGGGCTCGATCGTGAGCTCCTCTTCGGCCCCGGCATTCACGTCGTTGCGAGATCGATCACTCATTCGGGTCCCATCCATGCCGCTCGGTCATTCATCGACCGACGGGCGCTCTACGTAAGCAATCCGGGGCCACTGTAAAGCCACGCCCCGGACGGAGCGCCCGGACGAGGGTCCCGGCCGGTCGATCCGGCCGCCGGAGACGGGCGCCCCCCCGCGCAGCCCGGCACATCAGGCGAGCAGCTTGCGCGTGACGAGCTCCGAGCAGTAGCGGACCAGCGGAATGACCCGCCCGTAGTCCATGCGCTGCGGTCCGATCACGCCGAGGACGCCGAGCGGATCCGGCGACGAGGGCGCCCCATAGGCGACGGCGACGAGAGCGCAGTCCTTCAGCGCGGGCTCCCCGAGCTCCGTCCCGATCGAAATCGACAGGCCGACCCGGAGCGCTCCGCGATCCGCGAGCGCGATCTGCCGGAGCAGCTCGAGCAGCCGCGAGTTCGTCTCGAGCGCCGAGAAGAGCCCCCGGATGCGATCGGGATCCGAGAACTCCGGCTGTCCGAGGAGCGCCAGCCGGGTCGCGATCACGAGATCCTCCGCCGCCTCGCCCTCGCAGGCCCCCAGCCCGAGCGTCCACGTCCGTCGCATCAGATCGTCCGCCTCGCCGCGCAGCCGCTCGCGCTCCTCTTCGAGACACTGGCGCAGACCGACCAGCGTCCGGCCGGCGACCCGTTCCGCCAGGATCCGGCCGATCCGCTCGAGCTCCCGGCGGGAGATGCGCTCCTCGTGGGCGACGATCCGCTGCATCACGCCGCCGTTCTCGGCGACGAGCACCGCAAGGACCCGGCCCGTGCTCACCGGAACGAGGTGGAGCGTCCGCAGCGGGAGGTGCTCGACGCGCGGGGGGACGACGAAGCCGAGCTGCCGCGTCTGGTCGGAGAGGGCCTGCGCCGCGAGGCGGGGCGTCTCGGTCGAGTCGACGCCTTCGAGGGCGCGGTCGAGGCGGCGCTGCTCGTCGGGCCGGAGCCCCTCGGGCTCGAGCAGGTGGTCGATGTAGGCGCGCAGGCCGAGGGGCGTCGGGATCCGGCCCGAGGAGGCATGCGCCTTCTCGACCAGACCCGAGTCCTGGAGCTCGGCCAGCGTGTTTCGGATGCTCGCGGGGGACAGCGGTGTCGGCGTGCGCTGCGCGATCGTCTGGGAGGCGACCGGCGCGGCCCGCTCGACGTAGGTCGACACCAGCGCGCGCAAGACCATCGCCTGTCGCTCGCTGAGCTTCGGCTCGAAGGTCGCCCCATAGACCATCGGCCGGGGACGAAGAGGCTGCCCTTGCATGGGTTCTGGACCTCGGTGCGCGCGATCGTAGACGCCCGTCCGGGGCACAGTCAATCGCCGTCCGCCTCGACGAACAGGGCCGCCACGCTGTCCGCGAGCAGCCTCCCCGCGCGGGTCAGGCGCACATCGCCCCCCGCCTCCTCCGCGAGCCAGCCCCGGGCGACGGCTGCGTCGATCTCGGCCGCGAAGAAGCCGCGGGGCGGCCGGCCGAACTCGGCCTCGAAGAGGCCCGCATCCAGCCCTTCCCTCTGGCGCAGCGCCAGGAACACCGCCTCCCCGCGCGCCGTCCCGGGCGTGAGCGCCTCGACCTCCCCCGCCCCGCCCGGGTCGGCCGCGACGGCGCCGAGCCAGCCTTCGAGCGACCGGGAGTTGGCGCGGCGGCGACCGTGGGGATGAGCCGGGGTGCGCGGGTCGAACGAGTGGGCCCCCATGCCGAGCCCCAGGACGGCGCGGCGCTGCCAGTAGCGGGCGTTGTGACGCGATCGGCGCCCGGCCTGGGCATGGCTCGAGATCTCGTAGCGGTCGTAGCCCTCGGCCCCGAGGCGGGCCTCGACGTGCTCGATCATGCGAGCGGCCAGCTCCTCGTCGCACCGCGGCAGACGCCCTCGCTCGACGGCGCGACCGAAGGGCGTTCCGGGCTCGAGGGTGAGCTCGTAGGTCGACACGTGCTCGGGGCGATGCTCGATCAGCTCGTCGAGGTCGCGATCGAGGAGCTCGATCGTCTGCTCCGGCAGCGCGAAGATCAGGTCGAGCGAGAGGTTGTCGAAGCCCGCCGCGCGCGCGGCGCGGATCGCCTCGCGCGCCACCGGTGCCCGGTGGGCGCGTCCGAGCCGCTTGAGCAGCGCATCCTGGAACGACTGGATGCCGATCGAGAGCCGGTCGATGCCTGCGGCTCGGAACGCGGGCAGGCGCGCGAGCTCGACGGTGCTCGGGTTGAGCTCGAGCGTCACCTCGGCCGGCGCGGAGGCGGAGGCCTGGCCGGTGGCGGAGGACGGTGCCGCGGGAAACGCGGCGCGCACCGCCTCGATCAGCCGCGCGAGGGACTGCGGGCGGAACAGGGACGGGGTGCCGCCCCCGAAGTAGAGGCTCGCCAGGGGCCGGCCCGCGAAATCCGATCGACGTCCGGCGAGCTCGCGCTCGAGGGCCGCCACATAGCGGTCCTCCTCGGCGGGCGGGATCGTGCGCGCCGCGACGACGGCGAAGTCGCAGTACGGGCAGATCCGCTCGCAGAACGGCACGTGGAGATAGACGCCGACCTGCCCGTCGTCGAACGCGGGCCACGCCGGCGCCTGGACGGCGGGCTCGGGCATGGGCTCAGGGTAACCGGGCGGAGCCAGGGATGTGCGGCGGGGCCGCATCGACTCGGGTACCCTCGGCCCGCTTTGAAGCCCGCCTCCACCCATTACCGAGTCCTCCCGAACGGCCTCACCCTCCTGCTCCGCGAGAGCCACCGCGATCCGGTGGTCGAGCTGCAGATCTGGGCCGGGGTCGGGTCCGCGGACGAGCGCCCCGGCGAAGAGGGGCTGGCCCATTTCCACGAGCACATGCTCTTCAAGGGCACGGCCCGCCGGGGCGTCGGCGAGGTCGCGGGCGAGGTCGAGGGGCTCGGCGGCCAGATCAACGCCTACACGTCGTTCGACACGACCGTCTACCACGCGACGCTGCCCGCCTCGGAGTGGCGCAGCGGGCTGGACGTCCTGGTCGACGCGGTGCGGTTCTCGATCTTCGACGACGAGGAGATCGCCCGTGAGCGGGAGGTCGTGCTCGAGGAGATCCGTCGCTCGGAGGACACCCCCGGCCACGTCCTGTCGGACCTCTGCTTCCGCGAGGCCTTCCGGGTCCACCGCTATGGCCAGCCGATCCTGGGCCCCGCCGACAACGTGGCCCGATTCGACCGCGCGCGGGTCCGTCGCTTCTTCGAGCGTTGGTACACGCCGGACAACCTGATGGTCGTCGCCGTCGGCGACTTCGAGTCGTCGGAGATGACGGCGGAGATCGAACGCCTCTTCGCCGACGCCCGCCCGGGTCAGGCACGCCGGGAGCGAAGCGACGAGCCGACGCCGCGCGAGGCGGTGGTCCGGGTCCTGCGCAAGCCCTTCGAAGGGCACCGCGTCGATCTCGCCTGGCCCGCGGCCCCGTTCCGTGATCGCGATGCGATCCACCTCGACCTGCTCGCCTACGTGCTCGGGGAATGTGAGTCGAGCCGCCTCGTCCAGCGCGTCCGCGAGGAGGAGGGGCTCGTCGACCGCGTCGACGCGGGCGCGTTCACGCCCCTCGACCGCGGGCTGTTCACGATCGGCTACGAGACCGATGGCGCGCGGCTGATCGAAGCCACGGCGCGGATCATCGAGGAGACCGAGCGCCTGCGGCACGAGCCGGTCTCCGCGGAGGAGCTCGACCGCGCACGCGTCAACTTCCTCGCCAGCGAGCAGTTCGAGCGCGAGAGCGTCTCGGGCGTGGCAGCCAAGCTCGGCAGCTTTCAGTCGATGGCGGGGAGCTGGGAGCAGGAGGCCTGGGCCCTCGATGAGCTGCGGCGCGCGACACCAGCCGATCTCCTGGACGTCGCGCATCGGTACCTCGCGCCCGAGATGCTGACGCTGGCGGCCCTGCTGCCCGTCTCGTCGGATCCAGGGCTCGGCGAGGACGCTCTGCGCGAGGCGGTGGAACAGGGTCTGGCGGCTGCGCGTGCGCCGGAGACCGGACGCGACGCCGAAGTCCCGCCGGAGCCGCGCGTGGAGACGCCGGAGCCCGGCCCACTGCGACTCACCTTCGGCCCCCTGCGCACGACCCGGGACGGTGCGGGCGAAAGACTCGATGCGCGACTGCCGAACGGGCTCGATCTCCACGTGCTGCGACGAAGCGAGGTGCCGGTCGCGGCGATCCGGTTCGCGTGCCGCGGCGGCGTGCTCCACGAAGACGCGCGGACCAACGGCGTCAGCCGCTTCCTCTCGGCGATGTGGACCCGCGGAACCCGGCGCCGATCGGCCGTCGAGTACACCCGCGCCGTCGAGGGCCTCGCCGCCGAGATCGAGGGCTTCTCGGGCCGCAACTCCATCGGGCTGACGCTCGACTGCCTGTCGGAGACGCTCGAGCCGGCGTTCAGCCTCTTCGCCGAGGCGCTGCTCGAGCCGCGCTTCGACGCGGAAGAGCTCGAACGCGAGCGGCGGGAGACCCTCGCCGCCCTCGATCGACGGGAGGATCGGCTCGGCCAGCTGGCCTTCCAGCTCTTCGCCCGCACCGAGTTCGAGGACCATCCCTACGGCATGACCGTGCTCGGCGAGCGGGAGAGCGTGCGCGAGTTCGACGTCGCGACGCTCCAGGAGCACATGCAGCGGATGGTGCGCTCGGATCGCGCCGCGATCGCCATCGTCGGCGACGTCGACCCGGAGCGGGTGGCCCGTCTCGTCGATCAGGCCTTCTCGTCCCTGCCTCGAGCGGGCGCGCCGCTTCCGATTCCCGCGCTCGCGCCGCGAGCCACCGGCATCCGCGAGTCGACCTCGATCAAGGAGCGGGCCCAGGCCCACCTCGTCATCGGCTTCCGGGGGCTGACCCTGGACGACCCCGATCGCCACGCGCTCGAGCTGATCTCCCAGATGCTGGCCGGTCAGGGCGGCCGCCTCTTCCTCGAGCTCCGCGACCGCCAGGGCCTCGCCTACACCGTCTCCGCCTCGAACGTCGAGGGGCTCACCCCGGGCCACTTCACGATCTACATCGCGACCGCCCCGGACAAGCTCGATCGCGCGCGCGCGGGGATCTTCGAGGAGATCGACCGCCTCGTCCGCCAGGAGCCGGACCGGGAGTCCCTGGAGCGCGCGATCCGATACGGCAAGGGCACCTTCGCGATCAGCTCGCAGCGCAACCACTCGCGGGCGGCCCACATCGCACTCGATTCCATCTACGGATTGGGAGCGGATTACGCGGAGGGCTATCCCGATGCGCTGTCCCGCGTCACACCCGCGGACGTCCTGCGCGTAGCCCGTCGCATCTTCCGCGGAGACGCCTACACCGCGAGCGCGGTCCATCCCTGAAGCGGCGCCAGACCGGCGTCCTCGGGATCGTGATCGGAATCGGGCAGTGAAGAGCTCGGCGGGGCGGCGGATCGGGCGGGACGCCTCCAGACCTTTCGGCCTGGAGGCGTCCAGCAGCACCTTCTCGGTGGGGACCTCTAGCGATCGAGGCGACGCTGCCCTGCAGTCCCCTCCGCGATGATGCTTCGATCCTCGCGGGGATCCGGCTTCGTCCTGCGGGCGCTCGGCGGGGCTGTCTTCCGCCGAGACCGCGACGTAACCGTCATTCCTGCATGTCGTGCATCCCAGTCGCCGGTCGGCGGCCCGATGCGAGGCCGCCGACCGGTCGGAAACGCGCCGGTATCGCGCGCTTCCGACCGTGCGGCTGTGTGGCTCCCTCCCTTCCCAAGAAGAGAGCCCGTCCCGACGCGGGGCAGCCCGCTTAAGGCCGATATTCCCCTTGAAAGCTTTTGAGGGCGGTTCCGGTGCCTCGAACCTTCACGCGCCCACTTTCAATCGAGCCAACCCCAGACAGGTCAGGACGTGAGGGCATCCTATCCCAAACGAGGGGGAAACAACAGAAAAATCTTCATCCGGCCCCCACTTTTTTCGCCACTTTTCCGGACAGGCGTTTTTCGGGGATGCGCATCACCCTTCCCGGAGGCCTTCCGAGCCCGATCGGGCCGCATCTGGCCTCGCACGACCCGGTCCCGCCGGTCGGATCGGACTGGACCAGATCGAGCGGGCGCCTCCCCTACGAGCCGCCGGGCGCCCCGCCGGAAGTCCCCCCTTCCGCGCCACCTTGCCCCGGTCGGGGGCTTCCAGGGAGCACCGGATCGACCCCCACGGCCGCTCCGTCCGTTCGGGGATCCGCCCCGCCGAGATGCAATCCGCTCTCCGGATCGACGACGATCACCTCGGCGGCCGACCAGGTTCTCGGGCTGCGCGTGACGTCGTGCCCCCGCTCCTTCAGCCCCCGGACGACCTCGTCCCGAACGGCCGGCTCGACATCCAGGCGGTTCGGATCCCATTGATGATGGATTCGCGGAGCGGCGACGGCCGCATGCGGATCCATCGCCCAGTCGACCACGTTGACGATCGTGAGGAGCGTCGTCGAGATGATGCGCGGACCGCCCGGGCTGCCGGTGACCATGAAGAGCCGTCCGTCGCGATCGAGGATCGCGGGCGTCATGCTCGAGAGCGGGCGCTTGCGCGCGGCGACGAGATTGGCGCCGCGCGTGTCGATCAGGCCATAGCTGTTCGGTGTTCCCTTCGCGACGGCGAAGTCGTCCATCTCGTTGTTCAGGATCACGCCGGTTCCCGGGACCGTGATGCCGGAGCCGAACGGCGTGTTGATGGTCATCGTCAGCGCGACGGCGCGGCCTTCGCGATCGGTCACGGAGAGGTGGGTAGTGCCGGCGTCCTCGGGAATCGTCCCGGGCGCACGAATCGTCGTCGCCTTCTGCGGATCGATCCGGGACCGCTGTCGCGTCGCATAACCCTTCGAGACCAGTGTCGCGATCGGGACCTCCACGAAATCCGAGTCGCCCATGTAGGCCGCCCGATCCGCGAAGGCGAGCTTCATCGCCTCGGCCAGCAGGTGCAGGGCCTGAACTCCCCCCGGCTCCGTCTTCGCCAGATCGAATCCCTCGAGCACGTTCAGGGCCTGGACGAGCACCGCCCCTCCGGACGAGGGCGGAGGAAAGCTGACGACCCGGAATCCGCGATAGTCGCCGACCACGGGCTCCCGCCACTTCGGCTCGTAGCGCCGGAGGTCGTCGAGGCCGACCAGACCGCCGCGGTGCTCGATCTCCCGCACGATCGCGCGGCCGATCTCGCCGTCCCGGAAGACACCCTCGCCGCGCTTCGCGAGCAGACGAAGCGATCGGCCGAGATCGCGCTGGACCAGCCTGGATCCCTTCATGGCCGCTGGGTCGAAGGGGGCGAACTGGATTCGCCACGTCTCCGCGAACTCCTCGCGCGAGAGCCGCGATCGCATGAAGCCTGCCATCCCGGCGTGATAGTCGCCGATCTCCACCCCCTCCTCCGCGAGCGCGATGGCGGGCGCGAGCACCTCGGCCAGCGTCATCGTGCCGTGGGCCTCGAGCAGCTCGATCATGCCGGGGACGAACGAGGGGACGGCGACGGCGAGCGGACCGAGCACCGACGCATGCTCCGCCACGCCAGGCTCGACGAACATCGTCGGCGTCGCCCTCGCCGGCGCCACTTCGCGCGCATCGAGCGCGTGGAGGGATCCGTCGGCGAGGCGCACGAGCGCAAAGGCACCACCACCGACGCCCGCCGAGAACGGCTGAGCCACCCCGACGGCAAAGGCCGTCGCCACGGCGGCGTCGATCGCGTTCCCCCCGCGCTCGAGGATCTCGGCCCCGGCGCGGGCCGCGGCATGATGGCTCGAAACCACCATGCCCCCCCGCGCGACGACGGGCCGATCCGCCACCCCGGCCTCGCGCGCGGTCGAGAGCCGGGCCAGCGAGCCGACGAGGAGCACGATCAGGCCAAAGGCCATGGACGCACGAACACGGGCCGGACGGGCGCATCGCCCCGCCGCGCGAATCGCCATCAAACTGCTCAAAAACGTTCGCAAGGACGTCGATGTAGCCTGCATGATGACCAAGCTATCACAGGCGGTCCGCGCACCATCGCACTCCACGGCCGGCCCGATTGCGGCGGCGCGCGAGTGGACGATGGATCCCGATCGGGTGTCGCGACGATCGCCTGGCCGTCGGTGCCTGCGCGCGGCGGTCGCCTCGATCGGGGTGAGCGCGTGCGTCGTGCTCGTGTCTTCGGCGTGCTCGGAAGCCGATCACACCGTCGGCGACCGGAGCGCGAGCGATCGAGCCGCCTCGCCGGAGAGGGGAGAGGCGGACCGACCCCAAGCGCCCTTCGAGTGGCCCCGATCGGCCGAGCATCCCGTGATGACCATCGAGGTGGAGCACACGGGAGATCGGGGAACGATCGACATCGAGCTGATGCCCGAGCTCGCCCCGAAGAGCGTCGAGCACGTCGTGAAGCTCGCGCGCAGCGGCTACTTCGACGGGACCACGTTTCATCGCGTGATTCCGGGCTTCATGATCCAGGGCGGGGATCCCAATAGCCGGGACGCGGATCCGACGAACGACGGACGAGGCGGCGACCCGACGCCGATCCCCGACGAGTTCGGGGTGGCGCCCTTCGAGCGCGGCGTCGTCGCGCTCGCGAACCGCGGCCAACGGAACTCGAGCACGCCTCAGCTCTTCATCATGCAGTCGGAGAACCGGGACCTCGACGGCCGGTACAACGTGATCGGGCGGGTCCGGACGGGCCTTGATCGGGTCGATGCGATCGCCCAGTCCGCCACGGACCAGGTCGGTCGGTGGGGGCCGAAGGATCGACCGCTCGAGAACGTCGTCCTGCGCAGGGTGACGGTGGCGACGGGAGCTCCGACCGATGCATCGAGCGAGGATCCATCGAAGACGCCTGCCGCCGACGCTCCAGGTCCGGCGAGGCCGCGAGAGCCCAGCCGGGAGGGCTGAACGCTCCACGGCGTTTCGAAGCGCGCGGGCAGCCACATTTTTGGACCAGATCCTCGACGGAAACGGGGAGTCCGGTAGAGTCCCGCTTCCCGGTGGCCCGGTAGCTCAGTTGGTAGAGCACGCGACTGAAAATCGCGGTGTCGGCGGTTCGACCCCGCCCTGGGCCACCATCCCGCGGCCCTCGACCGCGCCGCTCGACCCCGAGCACTCCCGCGCTCTCCCGCTTCCTGGGGATCTGTCCAGAAGCGCCGAAGAGCCTTCCCGCATGCACTGCACAGCGCGTTCCGCGGCAGACTTGAGCCGTCCTCAAGCAAAGACTCACGTCGGTCGCCGCTTCGACTCGCCGCACATCGCCCAGCACCCGGCCCCAGGGCCGCGCACGTCCGGCCGAATCCAGGCGTATGCGAGCGCCCAAAACGGAAGCGGCGCTCGTCACCTCTCGGTGCTCGAGCGCCGCCCGTATAGATCCCACCGTCGCGCTACT
>JAXLZA010000005.1:212500-311602 GCA_046351135.1 Myxococcota bacterium
TAGATCACTTGGTTTCGGGTCTAACCCCAGCAACTGGACGCCCTGTTCAGACTCGCTTTCGCTGCGGCTACACCTTGCGGCTTAACCTTGCTGCTGAGGATTAACTCGCGGACCCATTAAACAAAAGGTACGCAGTCACTCATTGCCTTGCGGCCATAGAGCTCCCACTGCATGTAGGCAAACGGTTTCAGGTCTATTTCACTCCCCTCACCGGGGTTCTTTTCACCTTTCCCTCACGGTACTGGTTCACTATCGGTCGGTAGGTAGTACTTAGGCTTGGATGATGGTCCACCCAGATTCCCACAGGGTTCCACGTGTCCCGTGGTACTCGGGATACTCCTAGAGCTCTTCGAGATTTCGCATACGGGGCTTTCACCCTCTTCGGCCGGCCTTTCCAGACCGTTCCGCTATCCCTCGGAGTCCCATGTCGGAGTCCCACAACCCCGGAAGGAGTTTCCTCCCGCCGGTTTGGCCTCTTCCCGTTTCGCTCGCCGCTACTCAGGGAGTCTCGATTGATTTCTTTTCCTTCGGGTACTGAGATGTTTCAGTTCCCCGAGTTTGCTTCGCTTCACCTATGTATTCAGTGAAGGATGACTGGGCATGACCCCAGCCGGGTTTCCCCATTCGGACATCGCCGGATCAAAGCTCGCTTAGCAGCTCCCCGACGCTTTTCGCAGCTAACCACGTCCTTCATCGCCTCCTACCGCCAAGGCATCCACCGTCTGCCCTTTGTAGCTTGACCATAAATCAGTTGGGCAGTGTCGGCCTGGATCCCGATCAGGCTTGGGGCCCTCTCGAGAAACGTTGAAGTCTCACGACTTCGCCGACTCTTGTCTTGCAAGCAAGACGCTCTCAGCTCGGAAAGATATTCAGTTATCAAAGATCGATGGGATCCGAAGATCGACTCCCGCCTGTATTGGGCGGGCACACCTGATAGGTGCCATTTCATTCATCGGCAGAGACCTGACGAAGGTCAGGGCTAGCCGATCCGTTACGCCTGGACCCGGTGGAGCTGGACGGGATCGAACCGACGACCTCAGGCTTGCAAAGCCCGCGCTCTCCCAGCTGAGCTACAGCCCCATTCGGGGTCGGACGCGCATGCGTCCGGTCCAGGAGAACCTCGAAGCGAGGTCAGTTCGATCAGACCAGTTCCTCGTTGTCGATTGCTTGCCGCCGGGCCCATGGCTTCGGCGGGTGGCGAGCTGGTGGGCCTGGGTGGACTCGAACCACCGACCTCCCGCTTATCAGGCGGACGCTCTAACCACCTGAGCTACAGGCCCTGAAACTCGCGAGAGTTGTGGTTCACCGCTCTTCCCGCCCACGAGAGGCGCAGCAGCCTTCGACACTCCGGTCTCCAAAAACTGAATAGCGTGTGGCGCGGAACGAGCATCGATCAGAACACTCCCCGATTGAACGAGTAACCGGGAGAACCCGGGATTCAAGCATTCTTGGCGTTCTCGAGGAACACCGCGATCGATGTGACTTCCAGTTGCTCATCTCCTGATCTTCAGCGAATTCGCCTTTCGGCAAATTCGCGATCAGGAGCGGTCTCGAGGACCGGAGCTCCCTAGAAAGGAGGTGATCCAGCCGCAGGTTCCCCTACGGCTACCTTGTTACGACTTCACCCCAATCACCAGTCATACCTTGGGCGATTCCCTCCTTGCGGTTGGGTCATCGACTTCTGGTTCAACCAGCTTTCGTGGCGTGACGGGCGGTGTGTACAAGGCCCGGGAACGTATTCACCGCGGCATGCTGATCCGCGATTACTAGCGATTCCGCCTTCATGAAGTCGAATTGCAGACTTCAATCCGAACTGAGGCCGGCTTTGTGGGATTGGCTTGCCCTCGCGGGTTTGCAGCCCTCTGTACCGACCATTGTAGCACGTTAGTAGCCCTGGATATAAAGGCCATGAGGACTTGACGTCATCCCCACCTTCCTCCGGTTTAACACCGGCAGTCTCGCTAGAGTGCTCAGCCGAACTGCTAGCAACTAACGATAGGGGTTGCGCTCGTTGCGGGACTTAACCCAACACCTCACGACACGAGCTGACGACAGCCATGCAGCACCTGTCTTCTGGCTCCCGAAGGCACTCTTCCCTTTCAGGAAGATTCCAGAGATGTCAAATCCAGGTAAGGTTCTGCGCGTTGCTTCGAATTAAACAACATGCTCCACCGCTTGTGCGGGCCCCCGTCAATTTCTTTGAGTTTTAGTCTTGCGACCGTACTTCCCAGGCGGAGTGCTTCATGTGTTAACTTGGTCACCGCAGGGGTCAATACCCACGACGACGAGCACTCACCGTTTACAGCGTGGACTACCAGGGTATCTAATCCTGTTTGCTACCCACGCTTTCGAGTCTCAGCGTCAGTCACCGTCCAGGTGGCCGCCTTCGCCACTGGTGTTCCTCCCGATATCTACGGATTTCACCCCTACACCGGGAATTCCGCCACCCTCTCCGGGACTCTAGCCAGACAGTATCGGATGCAGTTCCGGGGTTGGGCCCCGGGATTTCACATCCGACTTGTCAAACCGCCTACACTCGCTTTACGCCCAATGAATCCGAACAACGCTTGCACCCTCCGTATTACCGCGGCTGCTGGCACGGAGTTAGCCGGTGCTTCCTTTGGAGGTACCGTCAAACGCACGGATTATTCACCCGTACGCATTCTTCCCTCTCGACAGAAGTTTACGACCCGAGGGCCTTCATCCTTCACGCGGCGTTGCTGGGTCAGGCTTTCGCCCATTGCCCAATATTCCTGACTGCTGCCTCCCGTAGGAGTCTGGACCGTATCTCAGTTCCAGTGTGGCTGATCATCCTCTCAGACCAGCTATTGATCGTCGCCTTGGTGAGCCATTACCTCACCAACTAGCTAATCAAACGCGGGCTCATCCTTTGGCGATAGCTTTCAAGAAGAGGCCACCTTTTCCCACATCGACCGAGGTCGTCGTGGTCTCATTCGGTATTAGCTCCGGTTTCCCGGGGTTATCCCAAACCTAAGGGCAGATTACCCACGCGTTACTCACCCGTGCGCCACTTTACTCATCTCCGAAGAGACTTTCTCGTACGACTTGCATGTCTTAAGCACGCCGCCAGCGTTCGTCCTGAGCCAGAATCAAACTCTCCAGTTTAAAATTGGCTGACAGCTCGAGGCGAACCTCGACCGTCATGATCACAGACAGCGACAGGGCAGAGCGGCGAACCGCAAGCCCGAGACGCTGTCAGGGGACATGTAATTTGTTGTCTCGATCCGCCTTGTCGAGCATCCCCGACTCGACGGACCACACGCTATTCAGTTTTCAAAGAGCGACCGAGGCCCTGGGAGCTTGTAGAGAACTCCCTCAGACAAACCTGCGCCGTACTTGATGAACTTTGGCCAGGAATCCGACCGCGCGAGTGATCCCCGCTGCGGGCGCCGTAACGTAAAGGAGCGTGCAAGTCGGGTCAAGCCCTGTCTGCCCCGCTTTTTTTCTTTTTTTTGCACATCCCGAGGGGGCCGAAGCCACCTCGAATCAGCCCCCGATTCGGACCCGGGCGAATCGCCGCTTCCCCACCTGGAAGACCCGCTCGCCCGGCCCGACCATGATTACGCCATCTGCGACGCGCGCGCCATCCATCGTCACCGCGCCCTGCTCGACGAGCCTGCGCGCCTCCCCGCGACTCGGTGCGAGGCCGGCTTCGACGAGCACTTCGACCAGCCGCTTCGCGCCCCCCGCGAGCTCGACGAGCGGGATGTCCTTAGGCTGCTCCTTGCGCTGAACGACGCGACGAAAATGCTCGCGTGCGTCGTCCGCGTTAGGCGATCCGTGCAGTCTCGCGACGACGCTATGTGCGAGGTCGTGCTTGAGCGCCATCGGATCACCCGATCCCGATTCGAAATGGCCCATCGCAGCCACGAGATCGCCCCATTGACCACTCGAAAGGATGCGCGCCCAGGACGGCATGACGGCATCCGGCAGACTCATGACCTTCCCGTACATGTTGGCTGGGTCGTCGAACAGGCCGATGCTATTTCCGAGGCTCTTGCTCATCTTGTCCTTGCCATCGAGGCCGACGAGCAGAGGATGCGTGATGACGGCCTGCGGCTCCTGCCCGTAGGCCTTCTGGATCTCGCGCCCCATGAGGAGATTGAAGGTCTGATCGGTCCCCCCGAGCTCGACGTCGGCCTCGAGAACGACGGAGTCGTACGCCTGGACGAACGGGTACAGGAACTCGTGTACGAAGATGGGAACTTCGCCGGTGTGACGCTTCGCGAAATCCTCGCGCTCGAGCATGCGGGCGACGGTGCCCTGCGAACAGAGACGGACGAAGTCGCTCGACTTCATGGCGTCCATCCATTCGCCATTGAAGCGCAGCTCGACCTTCGAGACGTCGATGAGTCTCGAGACCTGATCCACGTACGTTCGGGCATTCTGGGCGACCTGCTCCGCCGTCAGGGCGGGGCGAGCCTTGTTTCGCCCGCTCGGATCACCGATGCGCGCCGTGAAGTCGCCGATCAGGAAGATCGGGGTGTGTCCCAGCTCGAGGAAACGGCGGAGCTTCATGATCACGACGCTGTGACCGAGATGGAGATCCGGCGACGACGGGTCCGCCCCCAGCTTGACGCGGAGCGGGCGCCCCTCCTGCAGGCGAGTCGCGAGGCGGCTCGCGAGCTCGGACTCGCCGTGGAAATCGACGGCCCCCTCCCGCATGACGGCGAGCTGGCGCTCGACCTCGGCCTGGACCCGTGCGTCCGTCATCTCGATCCTCGTCTCCCGACTCAACTCGTCCGTCCGGCCCACGGCGGGCAGGCTTCGACGGTCTCCCGGTCCGTGACCACGCCGTCCACCCGTACGTCGAGCTCGGTCATCGGCACGCTCGCCACCAACTGGAACGCGAATCCGATCCCGACCAGCCGCGGGCGGCCCGGATCGGCCCGATCCGCGCCGAAGGTCCGGTCATAGTAGCCGCCACCCCGGCCGAGGCGGCCCCCGGCGCGGTCGAATGCGAGGCCGGGCACGCAGAGCAGGTCGTCGTCGATCGGACGCGTCCCGGGCCATTCCGCAGGCGGCTCGAGGATCCCGTAGCGGCCCGGGACGAGCCGCTCGATCGCCTCGACGACCACCAGCTCGAGCCGCCGATCCGACGTCGTTCTCGGCAGCAGCAAGGCCTTCCCGTCGTCCCGGACGCATCGGATCACGGGCGAGGTATCGAGCTCGCCCCCGTGCGTCACGAAGAGCCCGATTCGGGGCGCGATGCGCCAGGCGGGCAGCTCGGTCAGCCGTTCTGCCACGGCATGCCCTGCACGGAGGGCGCTCTCGGGGGTCTCCGCCGCGAGTCGGGCTCGCATGTCGAGGCGGAGCCTTCGCTTCGCGCTCGACGAAGGCGATCCCGACGGGGCATCCGATTGCGACATGGAAGGATGGGCTCGGCGGACGGTCGGGTGGATCTACCCGACACGCTCGCGACCGCCGGCCGCCGCGCGGGCGAGCGGCGCAGCCTCGCTCGCGTCGAGCGCTTCGCTGGCCGCCCCGGCAGCGATGCGCTCCCGGAGATCCTCGACGCTGGGCAGCTCGAGCGTCCGGGGCCGGGCGGCGACGCTGGCCACCGGCGCCTGAGCCGCTTCGACCGGGGCCTCGGTGTCCCCTCGCGCGGAGACGCCCCCGAGCGCGGACTCGACGCGCTCGATCAGCATGCGCAGCTTCTCGTCGCCGACCTCCGCCGCCGGACGCTCGTGCCACGCCAGGATCTCGCGCGCCAGGTTGAGGCAGGTGAGGACCGCGACGTCGAGAGAGTCGACCGTTCCGGTCCGCTCCCGCACGCGCTGCATCGCCCGGTCGACGTAGCCGGCGATCCGGGTCAGCCCTTCGTCGTCCCCGTCGCTGCGAATCCGGTACTCGTGACCGGCAATCCAGACGGCGACGGAGCGTCGATTGGGTCCGCCACTCATCGAGCCGGCTCCAGAGCCGTCGATACGCTCGCCTGCAGCTGATCGAGGCGTGAGAGGATCTTGTTCACGCGATCCACGGCCGAGGCACGGGTGGATCGCTCCGCCTCGAGGCGGGACTCGAGCACCGCGATGCGGTGCTCGCGGTCCAACAGCTCGCCTAACAGAGCCTCCCGCTCGGCCGACAGTCGGCGATGTTCGTCGATCAGGAAGTCGATGCTTCGCTCCAGCCGATCGAAATCGAAACGGCCTTCCCCATCCCCGGCACGTTCACTTCGAGTCGAAGTCATCATGCAGCCAAGACTACACGATCCCGAATGGCGGGGTCACGCGATTTCGCGGAAGTCGCACGCGAGTCGAGTGACGCGGCCCACCGAGCGTCGCTCGCACATGCGTGCCGACGCCGACCCGATCGCATCGGGAGCCACCGTCCCGCCCATGCTCACGACCCGGGCGGACGTCACGCGTCGCCGACTCAGCCGGGCTGATTGCCGGGCGTGTTGCGGGACTGGAGCCGGGTCTCGCCCATCAGGAAGCGATCGACGGCTCGGGCCGCCTCCCGCCCTTCCCACTGGGCCCAGACGACGAGGCTCTGTCCGCGTCGGCAGTCGCCTGCGGCGAAAACCCCAGGCTCCGAGGTCCGGAACTCCGAGAGCCCGGCCTCGACGTTCCCGCGTGGATCGAGCTTGAGGCCCATCTGCTCGAGCAATCCGGCTCGATTGGGGCCGAGAAAGCCCAGGGCGAGGAGGACGAGGTCCGCCTTCATCTCGAACTCGCTGCCCGGGATCTCGGTCATCTTCGGCCCGTCGAACTGCACGCGAACGCCGTGCAGCTTCTCGACCCGCCCGTTGGACCCCGAGAAACGCTTCGTCGTCATCGCGAAATGGCGCGTGCCCCCTTCGTCGTGGGAGCTCGAGCCCCGGGCGATCATCGGCCACATCGGCCAGGGCGTCGCCGGATTCTTGCCCTTGGGCGGCTCGTCGAGGAGCTCGATCGACGTGACCGACTTCGCCCCCTGTCGGAGGCTCGTCCCCACGCAATCCGATCCGGTGTCACCGCCGCCGAGGACGATCACGTCCTTCCCGGTCGCCAGAATGTCGAGCTCCGGGGGCAGCTTGTCACCATGGACTCGCTTGGTCGCCTGGGGCAGGAACTCCATCGCGAAATGGATGCCCTTCAGATCCCGTCCTTCGACGGGCAGGTCGCGGGGCAGCTCGGCGCCCATGCAGAGCAGGACCGCGTCGAAGTTCTTGCGCAGGTCCGACGGCGTCAGGTCGGCCCCGACATGAACTCCCGTCTGGAACGACACGCCTTCCTCGCGCATCTGGTCGAGGCGGCGGTCGATGATCCACTTCTCCATCTTGAACTCGGGGATCCCGTAGCGGAGCAGACCGCCGATCCGATCGTTCTTCTCGAAGACGGTGACGGTGTGGCCGGCCCGGGCGAGCTGCTGTGCGGCCGCGAGCCCCGAGGGCCCCGATCCGACCACGGCCACCGACTTGCCCGTGCGCCGCGCGGCGATGACGGGCTTGATCAGCCCGTTCTGCCAGGCGTGGCTCACGATCTTGAATTCGACGTTCTTGATCGTGACCGGATCGTCGTTGATCCCGAGCACGCAGGCCGCCTCACAGGGCGCGGGGCAGATCGAGCCGGTGAACTCGGGGAAGTTGTTGGTGGAGTGGAGACGGCCGATCGCCTCTTCCCACTTCCCGCGGTAGACCAGGTCGTTCCAGTCCGGGATCACGTTGCCGAGCGGACAGCCGCCGCGGCCGCTGTTCGGGTTCGAGCAGAACGGGATGCCGCAGTCCATGCAGCGCGAGGCCTGGGCGGTGATGACGTCGTTCGGGATCTCGTTCATCACCTGCTTGAAGTCGCGGATGCGCTCCGCGGTCGGTCGGTAGGTCGCGCCCGTGCGCCTGGTCTCGAGAAATCCGGTCGGCTTCGCCATCGATGATCTGCCTCAGAGCGACGAGCCCGGGCGCGGATTCGCGCCCGGGTCGCATTTCGATTCGGGTTTCAGGATTCGGTCTCGCCGTACTGCTGCAAGGCCGCGCGGTATTCCTTCGGGAAGACCTTCACGAACTTCGGCGCGAAGGTGTTCCACTTGCGCAGGACGTCCTCCGCCCGGCGGCTCCGCGTGTAGTCGAGATGCTTGCGGAGCATGTTCTGGACGTAGACCGTGTCCTCCTCCCCGAGCGGCTCGAGGTCGACCTCGGCGAGGGGATTGAGCTTGCTCTCGAGCTCGCCGTCGACGTCGAGGACGTAGGCGATCCCCCCGCTCATGCCCGCCGCGAAGTTCTGACCGACCGGGCCCAGGATGATCGCCCGGCCCTTCGTCATGTACTCGCAGCCGTGATCCCCGACCCCCTCGACGACCGCGTGGGCGCCGGAGTTCCGCACGCAGAAGCGCTCGCCCACGACGCCGTGGAAGAAGGCCTCTCCGCCCGTCGCCCCGTAGAGCAGCACGTTGCCGGCGATGATGTTCTCCGTCGGCTCGTAGGCCACGTTCGCCGGGGCCCGCACGATCACGCGACCGCCCGAGAGCCCCTTGCCCGTGTAGTCGTTGGCATCGCCCTCGACGCGGATCTGGATGCCCTTCGGCAGCCAGGCGCCGAGGCTCTGCCCGGCCGACCCCTTGAACTCGATCTCGATGGTGCCGTCCGGGAGCCCTTCGAGGCCGTACTTCCGCGAGACCTCGGAGCCGAGGATCGTCCCGACGGTCCGGTTCGTGTTCTCGATCGGCAGCTCGATGCGCACCTTCTCGCCCCGTGCGATCGCCGGCTCGGCGAGCTCGAGGAGCTTCATGTCGAGGGCCTTCTCGAGGCCGTGCTCCTGCTTCGAGACGTGGCGCGTCGCGTGCGGGAGGTTCGGCTTGTAGAGCAGGTCCGAGAAGTCGAGCGACGAGGCCTTCCAGTGGTTGATCGACTTGCGGGTCGTCAGCCGGTCCACCTGGCCGATCATCTCGTCCATCGTGCGATAGCCGAGCTTGGCCATCAGCTGCCGCGCCTGCTCCGCCACGAAGAAGAGGAATCGCGTGACGTGCTCGGGCTGGCCGGTGAAGCGCGCGCGCAGCTCCGGGTCCTGCGTCGCAATGCCGACCGGACAGGTGTTGAGATGGCACACGCGCATCAGGATGCAGCCCATCGCGACGAGCGGGGCCGTCGCGAAGCCGAACTCGTCGGCCCCGAGCAGCGCCCCGATCACCACGTCCCGACCGGTCTTGAACCCGCCGTCGACCTGGACCCGGATGCGTCCGCGCAGGTCGTTCTGGACGAGCGTCTGCTGGGTCTCGGCGAGGCCGATCTCCCAGGGACAGCCGGCGTTCTTGATCGAGGTCAGCGCCGAGGCGCCCGTCCCGCCGTCGTGGCCCGAGATGAGCACGAGATCCGCCTTGCCCTTCGAGACGCCCGCCGCGATCGTGCCGACGCCGGTCTCGGAGACCAGCTTGACGCTGACGTTCGCGAAGCGGTTGGCGTTCTTCAGGTCGTGGATCAGCTGCGACAGGTCCTCGATCGAGTAGATGTCGTGGTGCGGCGGCGGAGACGTCAGCCCGACGCCCGGCGTCGCGTAGCGGGTCTTCGCGATGATGCGATCGACCTTGTGGCCCGGGAGCTCGCCGCCCTCACCGGGCTTGGCGCCCTGGGCGATCTTGATCTGGAGCTCGTCGGCGTTCACGAGATAGGCGCTCGTCACGCCGAAGCGGCCCGACGCGACCTGCTTGATCGCGCTCCGGCGCGAATCCCCGTTCGGGTCCCGCGTCCAGCGCTTCGGGTCCTCGCCGCCCTCGCCCGTGTTGCTGCGACCTCCGATGCGGTTCATCGCGATCGCGAGCGTCTCGTGGGCCTCGGCCGAGATCGAGCCGTAGGACATGGCGCCGGTGCAGAAGCGGCGCACGATCTTCGCCGCCGGCTCGACCTCCTCGAGCGGAACCGGATCCCGGTCGAACTTGAACTCGAAGAGGCCGCGCAGCGTGCGCATGCGGACGGCGTCGTCGTCCGCCGCCTTCGCGTACTCCTCGAAGCTCTTCCAGCTGTCCTGGCGCACCGCGTGCTGCAGCTTCGACACGGACTCGGGGTTGAACGTGTGCTGCTCGCCGCGAAGCCGCCACTGGTACAGGCCGCCCGCGTCGAGCTCCGGATACTCGAAGGAGCCGTCCGCGAAGCCGCGGACGTGCCGCATCGCGACCTCCTTCGCGATCACGTCGAGGCCGATGCCCGACACGCGCGAGTGGGTCCCGGCGAAGGCGAGATCGACGACCTCCTTGTGGAGACCGATCGCCTCGAAGATCTGCGCGCCCCGGTAGCTCTGGAGCGTCGAGATGCCCATCTTGGCGAAGATCTTGAGGAGGCCCTGGTCGATCGCCTTGAGATAGTTCGCGATCGCCTTGTCGTGGGAGAGGCCGGCGGGCACGAAGGCGGCTTCGTCCACGAGATCCCGCACGGTCTCGAACGCGAGGTAGGGGTTGATCGCGCCGGCGCCGTAGCCGATCAGCAGCGCGAAGTGGGCGACCTCCCGCGCCTCGCCCGTCTCGACGACGAGACCGCAGCGCGTGCGCGAATTCTCGCGGATCAGATGGTGGTGCACCGCGCCGGTCGCGAGCAGCGACGGGATCGGCGCGAGCTCGGGCGAGACCCCGCGATCCGAGAGGATCAGGATGTTCGCGCCCGCCGCGATCGCCTGGGACGCCTGGCGGCAGAGCTCGGCGATCGCGGAGCGGAGCCCCGCCCCGCCGTCCTTGACCTTGAAGAGCGTCGACAGGGTCTGCGCCTTGAAGCCCGGCCGGTCGATCTGGCGGATCGCCTCGAGCTCCTCGTCGCGCAGCACCGGGCGGTGAAGCCGCAGCAGGCGGGCGTGCTCGGGCGTCTCCTCGAGCAGGTTCTTCTCCGCCCCGAGCGTCGAATCGAGCGTCATGACCGGGCGCTCGCGAATCGAGTCGATCGCCGGATTCGTGACCTGCGCGAAGTTCTGCTTGAAGTACTGGAACAGCAGCCGCGGCTTGTCGGAGAGGCAGGCCAGGCCCGAGTCGTCGCCCATCGACCCGAGGGCCTCCTTGCCCCCCGCCGCCATCGGGGCGATCAGGAAGCGGAGATCCTCGAGCGTGTACCCGAAGGCCTGCTGGAGCGGCAGCCGCAGCTCCGGGTTCGGGTGGTGGGTCACCTCGACCTGCGGCAGGTCGTCGAGGGTGACGCGATTGGTCTCGACCCAGGTCCGGTAGGGATGTCGCCGGATGTAGCGATCCTTGAGCTCGGCATCCGCGACGATGCGACCCTCTTCGAGATCGGCGTAGAAGATGCGGCCGGGCTCGAGACGCCCCTTCAGCGCGACGTCGGCGGGATCGATCTTGAGCGTCCCGACCTCGGACCCCATCACGAGGAGCCCTTCCTTGGTCAGGATGTAGCGCGACGGTCGCAGGCCGTTGCGATCGAGCACGGCGCCCACGCCGTCGCCGTTCGAGAAGCACATCGACGCCGGGCCGTCCCAGGGCTCCATCATGTACGAGTGGTACTCGTAGAAGGCGCGCCGATCGGGCTCCATCAGCGTGTCGTTCTCCCACGCCTCCGGGATCATCAACAGCATCGAGTGGGCGAGATCGCGGCCCGTGAGATGCAGGAACTCGAGGGCGTTGTCGAAGCGCGCCGAGTCGCTCGTCCCCTTCCGCATGACCGGGAAGACCTTCTTCAGGTCGTCGCCGAAGAGCGCGGAACGCAGGGTGCCCTCGCGCGCATTCATCCAGTTCTGGTTGCCGCGGATCGTGTTGATCTCGCCGTTGTGCGCGAGGTAGCGGAAGGGCTGCGCGAGATCCCAGGTCGGGAACGTGTTCGTGCTGTAGCGCTGATGGACGACGGCGAGCCGGGTCTCCATGTCCCGATCCTGCAGGTCGGGGAAGAACTCGGGCGTCTGGTGGGCCAGAAACATGCCCTTGTAGAGGAACGTCTTCGAGGAGAGGCTCGCCGCGTGGAAGGCGGAGCCGAGCGCGTCGATCCGGTTCTCGATCTGCCGGCGGATCACGTAGAGCTTGCGCTCGAAGGCGGGCTGGTCGATGCCGGGCGCGGCCGCAATGAAGAGCTGTCGGAAGGAGGGCATCCCCGAGCGCGCGATCCGGCCGATCGAATCGGGATTCGTCGGCACCTCGCGCCAACCGAGCAGCCGCTGGCCCTCGGCCGCGATCACCGACTCGATGATCTCGACCTGCTTCCGTCGCTCGGCCGGGTCGGTCGCCATGAAGAGCAGCGCCGAGGCGTACGAGCCGCGCGGGGGCAGCGCGAAGCCTGCGGCGTCGGCCACCTTGCGCAGGAACTTGTCGGGCGTCTGGATCAGGATGCCGGCGCCGTCGCCGGTCGCCTCGTCCGCGCCCGCTCCGCCGCGATGCGTCAGCCGACACAGGACCGTCGTCGCCTGCTCGATGATGGCGTGGCTCGCGGGCCGCTTCAGATCGGCCACGAATCCGATGCCACAGGCGTCGTGTTCGAGGGCGGGGTCGTAGAGTCCCTGCTTGTTCGGCAGTCCGTATCGCATCATGCGCGTATCCGGCTTTCCTGACGTGCTCGACCCGGTTCGTCGGCGCCCCACCAGGGGTCGTCTCGGAGCCGTCGTCGGCGAAGGTCTGCCGCGATCTCGCGATGCGTAGCGTGCCTCGAACGAGCGCCCTCGAAGGGACGCGCGCACGTCCCCACTCGGGCGAAGAACGCCTGCGTGGGGGGTGCAGGGACGGACGAGCCGTCTCGATCGAAGCGACGCGGCCGGGTCCTCTCGGCCCTGCCCGGGGCTTCGTCCGGGTCCCCCTGGTCGCCGATCGTCTCCGATCGGCCGGTCGCGGGATCCCGGCGCAAGTCCAGGCAGCCTGTCGAGAATCGCCCTACGGACCGCTAAGTCGCCGCAGGTTCAACGTTTTTTCGAACTAGCGACCCTAAACCACGGAGCTGCGGGTGTCAACCAGCGGTGATGCAGCAAGCGGTGGCAACTCCGCGGCGCGACGCGCGCTAGCGCGAGTCGACGAGGCTGCGGAGCTGGTCCGGAAAGTTGGTGATGATGCCGTCGACCCCGCAGTCGAGGAGCCGGATCATCTCGCTGCGCTCGTTGGCGGTGTACGGATAGACGCGCAGGCCCGCCCCGTGGGCGGCCTCGACGAAGCCAGGGTCCACGAGCGAGACATGCGGATTCACCGCCTCCGCACCGACGCGCGCCGCCCGCTCGAGGACCCGCGCCGGCTTGCGTGCCGAAACCAGCACGGCGATCCGCGCCATCGGGCAAGCTCGGCGCACCCGCTCGAGCACCGGATCCTCGAAGCACGAGAAGAGCATCCGCGGCAGCAGCCCCCGCTCCTCGACCGCCGCGAGAACACGCGCCTCGATCCCCTCGTAGGGCCCCGACTCGCCGACCTTGAGCTCGAGGTTCCACTCGATTCGATTGCCAAAGCGAGCGAGCAGGTCGAGCAGGCTCGGGATCCGCTCGACCGGTCCCTTCCCGAGCCCGGCGTCGAGGCCGGACAGCTCCGCCGCCGTGCGGTCGCGGATCTCGCCCTTTCCGCCCAGGCGCGCCAGCGACGCGTCGTGATGGATCACGACGACCCCGTCCCGCGTCAGGTGGAGGTCGGTCTCGATCATGTCGGCGCGCATCTCGATCGCGCGCTCGAAGGCGCCGAGGGTGTTCTCGGGGCGCTCGCCCGACGCGCCGCGGTGGGCGATCACGAGGGGCACCTTCTTCTCCCAGGTCACGATCCGCCCTCCATCCAGCCCCGGGCCCGCTCGACGGCCCGAAGCCACGTCGCATGGCGCGACTCCCGTTCGTCGGCGCTCATCTGCGGCTCGAAGCGGCGCGGTGCCCCGAGCCGGCGGTCGAGCTCGGAGCGGTCCGCGACGAGCCCGGCGCCGAAGCCGGCCAGGGCGGCCGCGCCCATCGCGGTCGCCTCGAGCAGGAGCGGCCGCTCGACCGGGATGCCGAGGATGTCGGCCTGGAACTGCATCAGGAAGTCGTTCTCGCAGGCGCCCCCGTCGACCCGCAGCACGGCCGGCGAGATCCCCGAATCCAGCGCCATCGCCTGCATGACGTCGCGGGTCTGGAAGCCGATCGCCTCGAGGGTCGCCCGGGTGACGTGGGCGCGGGTCGTGCCGCGGGTGATGCCGACGATCGTCCCGCGGGCCTGCTCGTCCCAGAACGGCGCCCCGAGGCCGACGAAGGCGGGCACGACGTAGACGCCCCCGCTGTCCGGCACGCTCGTCGCGAGCGCCTCCGTCTCCCGCGCATGGGCGACGAAGCCCATCCCGTCCCGCAGCCACTGCACCGCCGAGCCCGCCACGAAGATCGATCCCTCGAGCGCGTACTCGAGGCGCCCGGCCCGCCGCCACGCGACGGTCGTGACGAGGCCCGCCTGGGAGCGCGGCGCTTCCCGGCCCGTGTTCATCAGCAGGAAGCAGCCGGTGCCGTAGGTGTTCTTCGCCTGGCCGGGGGCGAGGCAGCCCTGGCCGAAGAGGGCCGACTGCTGATCCCCCGCGACCCCCGTGATCGGGATCGCGTGGCCCAGCCACGCGGGGTCGGTCTCGCCGAAGCTTCCGACCGAGTCGCGCACCTCGGGCAGCATCGCGCGCGGGATCCGCAGCGCCCGCAGGAGCGTGTCGTCCCAGTCGCCGGTGTGGATGTTGAAGAGCAGCGTCCGGGAGGCGTTCGAGGGCTCGGTTGCGAAGACGCGGCCGCCGGTCAGGCGGTGGATCAGCCAGGTGTCGATCGTCCCGAAGCAGAGCTCGCCCGCCTCGGCGCGGGCCTGGGCGCCGGGGACGGCGTCGAGGATGAAGCGGATCTTGGTCCCCGAGAAGTAGGCGTCGATACGGAGCCCCGTCCGCGCGCGGACCTCCTCCTCGAGGCCCTCGGCGCGCAGCGCCTCGCAGATCGGGACCGTCTGGCGCGACTGCCAGACGATGGCGGGATGGATCGGGACGCCGGTGCGGCGATCCCAGACGATGGTCGTCTCGCGCTGGTTCGTGATGCCGATCGCGGCGACGTCCTGGCCCTGGAGACCGGCGCGGGCGAGCGCACCGCGGGCGGCACGGAGCTGGGTGTCCCAGATCTCCTGGGGATCGTGCTCGACCCAGCCGGGCTTCGGGAAGGATTGCCGGAACTCGAGCTGCTCGAGGCCGCGGATCGAGAACTGGCGATCGAAGAGCAGCGCCCGCGACGAGGTCGTGCCCTGGTCGAGTGCGAGAATGGTGTCCGCCAAGCCTGCCCCCCGGCGCCGGACGCTCGCGCCTTCAGTCGCCTTCCGCGAAGAGCGCCTCGACGAACTCCCGGGCCTCGAAGACCCGCAAATCGTCCACCGACTCGCCCACCCCCACGAACCGCACCGGAATCCCGAACTGATCCGCGAGGCCGACGATGACCCCGCCCTTGGCCGTGCCGTCGAGCTTGGTCAGGACGAGCCCGGTCACCTTCGCGACCTCGGTGAAGAGCCGCGCCTGTGAGAGGGCGTTCTGACCCGTATTGGCATCGAGAACGAGGAGCGTCTCGTGGGGCGCACCGGGCACGTCGCGGCCGATCACGCGGGCGATCTTGCCGAGCTCCTCCATCAGGGGCTTCTTCGTCTGGAGCCGGCCCGCCGTATCGATGATCGCGACGTCGACGCCGCGGGCGACGGCGGCCTTGACCGTGTCGAAGGCGACCGAGGCCGGGTCCCCGCCTGCCTCGCCGGCGATGACGTCGCAGCCGACCCGCTGGCCCCAGACCTGGAGCTGCTCGATCGCCGCCGCACGAAACGTATCACCGGCCCCGAGCAGGACCGAGCGGCCGAGGGCGCGGTGCTTCGCGGCGAGCTTCCCGATCGTCGTCGTCTTGCCGGCGCCGTTCACGCCGAGGACCAGGATGACGTGGGGCTTGCTGGCCAGCGCGAACGGCTCGCCCGCCGGCTCGACGCTCTCGAGCTTCTCGGCCATCGCCTGCTTGAGCAGCCCGCGCACCGCCGCCCCATCGGCTCCCTGCCCCTCGCGCCGCACGCGGTCGAGCAGCGACTGCGCCGTGGCGACCCCGAGATCCGCGGTCAACAGCAGCTCCTCGAGCTCGTCGAGCAGCGCGGGATCGACGGTGCGACCGCCGAGCAGCCCCGACAGCCGCCCCGCCAGCGCGTCCCGCGTCCGGCGCAGGCGCTCGCCGAGACCGATGCGCGGCGCCGCCGCCGGCTCCGCGACCACCGGTTGCGGGACCGGAGCGAGCTCGGGCGCGGACACGACCGCGGGCTCCGGCGGGCGCGGCAGCGGGGGCTCGGGCGCGCGCTCCGATTCGCGAGCGGCCATCGGCTCGGGCACCGGTTGCGCCGCCCGCTCGACGACGGACTCGGGCGTCGGCTCGGGAACGACGACCGGCGCGGGCTGCTGCGGCACGACGACCGTCGGCGCAGCGGCGATCGGAGCCTCTGCAGCCGGAGCCGGCGAGACCTTCGGCGGCAGGGCGGCCCGGGCGCGGGCCCGGCGCCGGCGTGCGAGCACGACCGACACGATGGCGGCGGCGGCCACCGCCAGCCACCCGAACGGGCCGGCACCGAAGAGGCCGAGAATCTCGATGACGATCGTGTCCATGGCGCGCGGAGCTTACCAGCCGGCCCCGCTAGCGCAGCACCACCGAGACCAGCTTCGAGACGCCCCTCTGCTCCATCGTCACCCCGTAGAGCATGTCGGCGACCTCGATCGTGCGCTTGTTGTGGGTGATGACGAGGAACTGGCTCTGGGTCGACATCTCGGTGATCAGCTGGTTGAAGCGGCCGACGTTGGCGTCGTCGAGGGCGGCATCGACCTCGTCGAGCAGGAAGAACGGCGACGGCCGGACCTGGAACACCGCGACCAGCAGCGCCAGCGCCGTCATCGTCTTCTCGCCACCCGAGAGCAGGTTCACGTTCTGGAGCCGCTTGCCCGGGGGCATCGCCATGATGTCGACGCCGGCCTCGAGCACGTCCTCGGAGTCGGTCAGCTCGAGGCTCGCCTTGCCGCCGCCGAAGAGGCGCGGGAAGTTCTCGGAGAAGTGCTTCGAGACGAGGTCGAAGGTCTCGCGGAAGCGCTGGCGGCTCGTGCGGTTGATGCGCGCGATCGCCTCCCGCAGGCTCGCGATCGTCCCCTCGAGATCGTCCTTCTGCTCGGTCAGGAAGCGCTGGCGCTCGGAGAGCTCCTCGTGCTCCTCGATCGCGCCGAGGTTGACGTCGCCGAGGGCGTGGAGTGCCTTGCGGACCTTCTCGGCCTCGCGCTGGCGCGCCTCGGTCGGGAGCATCGCGAGCTCGATGTTGCGCCGCGCCTCGCGCAGGGCCGACACCGGGCTCGCCGCCGCCTCGGCCTCGTCGTCGTCGTCGCCCGACACGGATCCGACGCCCTCTCCCGTCGCACCCTCCTCCGCCACCAGCGCCGCCTCGGCTTCGCTCGCCGTCGCGGCCCCCTCGGTCTCCGACGCCGAGCCGTCGCCCACCAGCTCCGCGAGGCTCGGCAGCCGCCAGGCTTCGATCTCGACGTTCCAGCGCTCGCGCACCGTCCCCGCCTGATGATCGAGGCGCATGCGCGCCTCGGAGAGCTTGAGCTCCGCCTGCCCTGCCCGCTCGCGCGTGTCCGCGAGCTCGCTGCGCAGATTCCGCAGCGTCTCCTCGATCCGCGCGACCTCCGCGGACGCGTCCTCGAAGCGCTGGCGCAGCGCGTCGCTCTCCGCCCGGGCGGTCTCCTCGGCCTCGAGCTGGGCCGCGAGCCCCGCCTCGGAGGCCTCGATCTCGACCTGGAGCGCCTCGCGCCGGACGCGGGCGTTCTCGATCTCCTGATGTCGGCGCTCGATCCAGCCGCGGGTTTCGCGCTCGGACTGCTCGGCGCGGGTTGCGGTCTCCCGCAGTCGGAGCCGATGGTCGTCACGGGCCCGGTAGGCGACGCGCAGCTCGGCGACCCGGCTCTCGCAGCGCGAGAGCTCGCGACCCGCGGAGCTGATCTGCAGCCCGAGGGCGTCGACCGCGCGCTGGCTCGCGTCGCGCTCGCTGCGCCGATCGGCGAGCTGCTGCGTCACGCGGACGATCTCGTCGCCGACGCTCTCCTGCTCGGTGAGCAGGTCGCTGCGCTCGGCGACCCGCGACTGCTGCGCCTCGCCGATGCGCTTCACGCGCTCGGTCGATCGCTCGAGGTTCTTCTCGTGGTTCGCGACCGCGAGGGCCGCCGTGTGGTGGCGGTTGCGGAGGTTCTCGAGCTCTTCGCTGGCCCGGGCGAGCGCGGCCTCGGCGTCGCGATTCGCGGTGCGCGCGAGCTCGGCCTCGTGGTCGAGATGCTCGACCTGGGCCGCGAGCTCGCGGACCTCGCGGGCGCGGGTCAGCATGCCCGACGCCGACGACTCGCCGCCGCCCTGGACGACGCCGTCCGGTGTCGCGAGATCGCCGCCTCGGGTCACGAAGGTCGCCGGCAGGCGCTCGGCGCCGAAATGCCCGAAGACCTCCTCGAGGCTGCCGACGAGATAGACGTCGCCGAGCAGGCGGCGCGCGACTTCCTCGACGCCCGCCCGCGGTCGGACCCGCGCGAGCAGCGGCTCGCCATAGGGCACGATCCCCGACGAAAGTCCGCCCGGCGCCCCCTGGATCAGGAACACCCCGCGCCCTGCCCCGTCGCGGCGAAGCGTCTCGAGCGCCTGGATCGCGCCGCCCGACGCCTCGATCACGATCGCCTCGGCCCGCTCGGAGAGCACCGCCTCGACCGCCCGCTCGACTTCGGCATCCGCCTCGATCAGCTCGCGCACGAGCCCGCGGACCCCGAGCGCCTCGACCGTCTCGGCTCCCGCCGCCAGCAGATGCCGCGCCCCGGCGCCGATGTCCTGGCGCCCCTCGACGACCTCGCGCAGCGAGTCGTAGCGGGCCCGCGTGATCTGGGCCGAGCGCGCCGCCACCTGGTCGGCCTCGACGGCGGCGCGGTGGGCCAGCTTGGAGGCCTCCTGATGCCGCATCGCGGCGAGCAGCTGCTCCTGGAACTGGTCGCGCGAGGCCAGCAGGTTGCGCAGCCCCTCCTCGAGGCTCGACTGCTCGCGGCCGGCCTCGGTCGCCTGGGTCTGCTGCGCTTCGACGTCGGCATCGACGCCGCGCAGGCGGAGATCGATCGCCGCCTGGCGGTCACGCAGGCTCGCGATGCGGTCTTCGAGGCGCGCGACGGCGGTCAGGACCTGGACGTGGGCCGTGTTCTTCTGGTTGCGCTCGGATTCGAGGGTCCGCAGGGCCTCCTGCGCGGTCTTGACCTCGCGCTCGGCCGCCTCGATCGCCTCCTTCTCCTGGGCGAGGCCGCTCTCGAGCTGCTCGAGCTCGGCGCGGGCCGTGCGGGCTTCGTTCTCGGCGACCTGGAGCTGCTCGGCGAGCTGGGCGAGCTCGCCGCGGCGCGCCTCGCTCGACTCCTCGAGGCTGTCGCGCTCGCGGCGCGCGAACTCGATGCGGCTCTCGAGGTTCTTGATCTCGCCGCGGATCGCGAAGAGCCGCTCGGCCCCGGCGGTGACGGCCTTCTCGGCCTCGGTCAGGGTGATGCGCTGCTGCTGCGCCGCGAGCTCGCGCTCGGCGAGCTGGGTCTCGGCGACCAGCGTCTGCTCTCGCAGGGCCTCGAGGGAAGCGGACTCGTCGCGCACCTGCTCCTGCAGCCGCGCGCGCTCGTCGGCGGCGAGGGAGAGCTCGAGGATGCGCTGGG
Source organism: Myxococcota bacterium (assembly GCA_046351135.1). Lineage (GTDB taxonomy): Bacteria > Myxococcota_A > UBA9160 > UBA9160 > UBA4427 > UBA4427. Next base: position 232,074 of record JAXLZA010000005.1, read on the forward strand.
TCTCGTGGAGGCGCTTGTAGCGGGCCGCCTTCTTCGCCTGGCGCTCGAGGGTTCCGATCTGGCGCTTGATCTCGCCGAGCACGTCGTTCACGCGAACGAGGTTCTGCTCGGTCGACTTCATCTTGCCCTCGGCTTCGCGCCGACGGGCCTTGTACTTGCCGATCCCGGCCGCCTCTTCGATGAGGCCGCGGCGATCCTCGGGCTTGGCGGAGACGATCTCGGCGACCTTGCCCTGCTCGACGATCGTGTAGCCGCGCAGGCCGATGCCGGTATCGCGGAAGAAGTCGTGGACGTCCTTCAGCCGCGCGGGCTGCTTGTTCATCAGGTATTCGGATTCGCCCGAGCGATAGAGCCGGCGCGCGATCTCGATCTCGCTGTAGGCAGCGTAGGCGGGGGGCGCCTGGCCGTCGGCGTTGTCGAAGGTCAGCGCGACCTCGGCCATGCCGATCGGCGGGCGGTTCTCCGAGCCCGCGAAGATGACGTCGTCCATCCCCTTGCCGCGCAGCTTGCGCGCGGACTGCTCGCCCATCACCCACTTGATGGCGTCGACGACGTTCGACTTGCCGCAGCCGTTCGGACCGACGACGCAGGTCATGCCCGCGTCGAAGCTGAAGACCGTGCGGTCGACGAAGGACTTGAACCCGTGGAGCTGCAGACTCTTGATGCGCAAGCGATCCCTCGATCGAACGTCCAGCGGTCGGATCGGGGCTTGCCTCGACGGGCCCGGCCCGGCTCGGGGGTCCTACGACCTTCGAGCTCGGAGCGGATCCGAGGGTTCCCCAAGCGATGACCGTGGCGCGGCTAATACCCCGCGATTCTAGGCGAACCCGCCCGGAATCGGATCACACCAGCCAGGTTTCGAGACGGATCCGAGCCAATCTGGTCCAGTCCGTCTTCAGTCTCGAGCGGGGATCTCGCGGGTCGACGAGGGCTTGGCTCGACGACCCCATGGAAGGTTCAGGGGGTAGGAAGTTGGTACCACGAAGGCCCCGTCCTGCCAAGCAGAAATGGCCTCGGCCGGGTCATACGAACAGCTTCCTCAGCCACCGATTCCCGAAGACCGTGTTCACGACCTTCTTGAGCCCCGCCGCCGATTCGAGCGTGTACGGATACCCGCCCTGCGCCTTCTTCGTCGTGTCCGTGATGATCGGATGGAGATGGCAGTAGCCGCGGATGCCGATCGCGCCGTTGACCTGGCCGACGCCGCTCGCCTTGAGGCCGCCGAAGGGCGCCTCGGCGATGCCGTAGGTCACGGCGATGTCGTTGACGCTGACGCTGCCGGTCTGCATGCGCGCGGCGAGCGCCTCGCCCTTCGCGAGATCCCGGGTCCAGACGTTGCCCGAGAGGCCGTACTCGGAGTCGTTCGCCAGCGCGAGGGCCTCCTCTTCGTCGCGTACCTTCTGGATCGCGACGATCGGCCCGAAGGTCTCCTTCTTCATGAGATCCATCTCGTGGTCGACGTCGACGACGACGGTCGCGGGGAAGAAGTATCCCGACAGCGAGCGGTTGCGTTCGCCACCGACGAGCACCTTCGCGCCCCGGGCCTTCGCGTCGGCCATGTGGGCCTCGATGATGTCCATCTGCTTGTCCCAGAAGACGGCGCCGATGTCGCTCTCGCCCTGGTCGGTCTGCTGGAGCGCCTTCGCCTGCTCGACGACCTTCGCGACGAAGGGCTCGTAGATGGCTTCCGGGACGTAGATCCGCTCGGTGCCGCAGCAGTAGTGGCCCGTGTTGAAGCAGGAGCCGCGGACGGCCCCCTCGGCGGCGCGGTCGAGGTCGGCGTCGCGGCAGACGATCATCGCGTCCTTGCCACCGAGCTCGAGGGTCACGGGGATCAGGTTGCGGCCGCAGGCCTCGCCGACGCGGCGGCCGGTGGCGACGCTGCCGGTGAAGGAGACCTTGTCGACACCGGCCTCGATCAGGGCGGCGCCGGTCTGTCCGTCGCCCTGGATGACCTGGTAGAGATGCTCGGGGAAGCCCGCCGCGCGGGTCATCTCTTCGAGCAGGACGGCGGAGAACGGGGTGACCTCGCTCGGCTTGTGGACGACGGCGTTGCCCGCCATCAGGGCCTGGGCGAGGGGATTCGCGGCGAGGGCGACGGGGCCGTTCCAGGGCGTGATCAGGCCGACGACGCCGAGGGGCTGGTAGACGAGGGTCAGCTTCTTCGAGAAGCGCATGATGCCGGACGGGCGGCGGTGGACCGTCTTCAGGTATTCGGCGCCGCGCTTCGCGTAATGCGAGATCTGCATGCAGGGCGCGAGGACCTCCATGCTGATCGCCTCGTTGCGCGGCTTGCCGGTCTCCTTGATCACGAGCTCGACGATGTCGTCCTGCCGCGCGACGAACTGATCGACGAGGCGCCAGAGGACCTCGGCCCGCTCCGCGAACGAGCGGGTCGCCCACTCGCGCTGCGCTTTGCGCGCCCGCGCGACGGCGGCGCGGACCTCGTCGGGGGTCGCGCAATCGAATTGCCCGATCGACTGGAGCGTCACGGGGCTCTTCACGTCGTAGCGGCGGCGGCCGTCGGTCGTCTGGATCGCTTCGAACAGGGCCATGGGGATTCCTCTCTGGGGGGCGTGCGTCGCGGACGGTTCGATCACCGAGCCCGTTCGGGCGCGGCGACGCGTCAGGGGGTTGGGTGGGCGAAGCGGGCGGCGTCCGGGGAGAGATTCTTCCGGACGATCTCGTTCAGCTGACGCTGCTGCTCGGCGTCGAAGTAGTCGGCGAAGCCGCCGACCTTGCCGCGACGGACCTTGTAGGAGTCGACGTCGGCGGTGTCCCCCGCCGTCAGACGGCCGCTCGCGAAGGCGCCCTCTCGCTCGAGCTTCTGCAGGCGGTCGAAGCGCGAGCGCTCGAAGGCGACCTTGATGGCGACGGGGTCGGGCTCCTCGCCGAGGAAGCGCAGGACCCGCGCGAGGGTCTCTTCGGGCTCGGCGTGCATGGCCTCGTAGGAGATGGAGAGCGAGCTCGGGATCTGCCGGAGCGCGGCCGCCCAGACGTTCATGAACTCGACGGTGGTCCGGAGCCCGCCCCGCTCGCCGCTCGCGAACTCGAAGATCGGCTCCTCGAGGTCGTGGTCGCGGTTGCGGCGGTGGAAGTAGAGCGAGACGGTGACGTCGCGGGGATCGCGGGAGACGAAGAGGACGTGCTTGCGGCGGTAGCGCGACTTGTCGCGGCCGAGCTCCGCGGGCGTGAGGTTCGGCTCTTCGTCGTGGGTGAAGTAGATCTTCGGGATCCGGCGGTCGAGGTAGTGGAGGTTCGCGTACTCGAGCAGCGGCGGGTCGACCAGGCCGTAGCGCTCGGCCCAGTAGAAGGTCAGCGTCGCCCGCAGCCAGGTCCGCCCGCTCTTCGGGAACGAGACGACGACGTACTTCGCCGTCCCGAACTTCCAGGCGTGCATGACCCGGCGCTTGATCCCGAAGCGGCGCGGGAGGCACTTCTTGATGATCCACTGGACGGCGTCTTCGGGCTGCGGCACTCGAGCTTCCTGTCGGTTCAGAGGCCGGCCGCGCGGAGACCCGGGGTGTCCTCCCGCTCGGCCTGGAGCCGGTAGAGTCGCGCGTAGACCCCGTCCGCGGCAAGCAGCGCGTCGTGGCTGCCCGCCTCGACGATGCGCCCCCCGGCCAGCACGAAGATGCGGTCCACGTCGCGGATCGTCGACAGGCGGTGGGCGATCGCGATGGCGGTCTTGCCCTCCATCAGGACGCGGATGCCCCGCTGGATGGCCGCCTCCGTCTCCGTGTCGATCGCGCTCGTTGCCTCGTCGAGGACGAGGACTCCCGCCCCGTGGGCCAGCGCCCGGGCGAAGGAGAGGATCTGTCGCTGACCGGTCGAGAAGTTGCTCCCCCGCTCCCGGACCTCGGTCTGATAGCCGGAGGGCAGCCGCTCGATGAAGGCGTGCGCCTCGACCGCGCGGGCCGCGCGCTCGATCGCGGGCGCGTCGAGGTCGCTGCGGCCGAGTGCGATGTTGCGCGCGATCGAGCCGCTGAACAGGAAGACGTCCTGGAGCACCGTCGCGACCCGCTTGCGCAGCTCGAGCTGCGGGTACGCGCGCACGTCCACCCCGTCGATCCGCACGCAGCCCCGGTCGACGTCGTAGAGCCGGGTCAGCAGCTTGATGATCGTCGTCTTGCCGGCGCCGGTCGCGCCCACGAAGGCGACCTTCTCCCCCGGTGCGACCCGGAACGACACGTCGCGCAGGATCCAGTCCCCGTCGTCCGCCTCGGCCCCCTCCGCGGGCGCGCCGTAGCGGAACCAGACGTGCTCGAACTCGACGCTGCCGCGGGCTTCGGGGGCGGTCGTCGGCTCGGCGTCGACGAGGTCGCGGACCCGGGGCTCGGTGTCGAGGAGCTGGAAGATGCGCTCGCCGCTCGACATCGCCGATTGCATGACCGAGTACTTCGCGGAGAGGTCGCGCAAGGGCATGAAGAAGCGCTGCATGTAGTCGATGAAGACGTAGAGGATGCCCGCCTCGGCGAGGCCGGTGCCGACGCCGATGATGACGGCCATCGTGATGCCGATCGCGACCTCGATGGTGGAGAAGAGCAGCGAGTCGTAGCGGATCGACTGATGCCAGGCGTTGCGGTGGTCCGCGTTCATCGCGTCGAACTCGGCCAGATTGCGGGTCTCCCGGCTGAAGAGCTGGACGACCTTCATGCCGGTCACGGTCTCCTGGATCTGCGTATTGATCCGGGCGATCTTGACCCGCACCGCGCGATAGGCCTCGCGCACCTTCCAGCGGAACACGAACGCCGCCACCGCCATCACCGGCACGATCGCGAAGGTGTAGAGCGTGAGCTTCGGCGACACGAGGAAGAGCACGACCGCGAAGCCGATCATCTTGATCACGTCGGTGACCAGGGCGACCAGGCCCTGGGAGAACATCTCGGCGAGGTTCTCGACGTCGTTCGTCGCGCGGGTCACGAGGCGACCGACGGGCATCGTGTCGAAGAAGCTCATCGGGAGCTTCTGGATGTGGTCGAAGACCGCGCGGCGCAGGTCGAACATCGCGTGCTGGCCCGTCGTCGCCATGATGACCTGATGGACCCAGGAGAGGACGCCGAGCACCACCGAGACGAGGAAGTAGACGCCCGCGAGCCAGACGGCAACGGGGATGCCGGGAGGCGGAGACGCGATCCAGTGTCGAATCGCAGCCAGCACCTCGGCCCCGAAGGCCTGGGAGACCGCGTCGGCGGGCAGCCCCGCCGCGGCCGCCCCCGCCGGCGGGAGCACCAGATCCATCCCGGCCTTCACGACCCAGGCCGGCGCGAGCTCCAGCACGAAGATCGGCACGAAGAGCAGCAGCGTCGCCCAGACCTGTCGGCGATAGGGCCGCACGTAGGGCCAGAGGCGCAGCAGGAGCCGCCCGTCGTAGGCGCGGCCGAGCTCCTCCTCCTCCTGATGGTCGGCCTGGGGGCGCGCCGGCGCCTTCGCGGGCTGGCTCATGCGACGCTCCCCGCGACGGCGCCCGCCGCATCGACCACGGCCCCGGCGTCCTTCGTCTCCTCAGCGGCCTCCTCCGTCTCCTGCTCGACCGCGAGCCGCGCATAGAGACCGCCCTTCGCCATCAGCTCGACGTGGGTCCCGCGCTCGACGATGCGGCCGCCGTCGAGGACGACGATCTGGTCGAGCTTGCGGACGGAGTTGACCCGCGACGCGACGACGACCACGGTGCGCCCTGCGAACATCCGGTCGAGCTCGGCCTGGATGCGCCGCTCGGTCTCGGCGTCGACGGCGGAGAGCGTGTCGTCGAGGATCAGGATGCGGGGCTCGAGGGCGAGGGCACGAGCCAGCGCGGTTCGCTGGCGCTGGCCGCCCGAGAGCATGATGCCGCGCTCGCCGACCAGCGTGTCGTAGCCGTGGGGCAGGTCCTCGACGTCGCGGGCGAGCTGGGCGCGCTCCGCCGCCTTCTGGATCGCCTCGAACGGGGCGTCCGGCGGGAGCCCGTAGGCGATGTTGTCCCGCAGCGGCAGCGAGAAGAGGAAGGAGTCCTGGGGCACCATCGCGATCGCCCGCCGCAGGCTCGCGAGCCGGATGCGGTTGACGTCGACCCCGTCGATGAAGAGCTGCCCCTCCCCGACCTCGAAGAGCCGCGGGATCACCGACGCGAGCGTCGTCTTGCCCGAGCCCACGGGCCCGACGACCCCGAGCGTCGTCCCGGCCGGAACGACGAGGTCGATGTCGTCGAGGGCGGGCGCGCGACTCGCGTCGTCGTAGCGGAAGGTCAGGTGGCGGAACTCGATCCGCCCGGCGATCTCGTCGAGGGCGACGCTGTCCGCTTCGTCCCGGATCGAGGGCTCGATCGAGAGGATCTCGTCGATGCGCTGCATGGCGGCGGCGCCGCGCTGCATCAGGCTGATCGCATAGCCCATGATGAAGGTCGGGAAGGTCAGCTGGCGGGCGAAGATCGTGAACGAGAAGAGCGCGCCCGTCCCCATGCGGCCGGCCTGGATCTCGCCGAAGCCGACCCAGAGCGCCAGGGCGAGGCCGACCGCCGGCAGGAGCCCCGTCACCGCCGGCAGCGTCGCGCTCGCGCGGACGAGCTCGAGCGAGCGCTCGCGCAGGTGGGCATTCGCTTCGCGGAAGCGCTCCGCCTGGTCCTGCTCCATCGCGTAGGCCTTCACGACCGCGATCCCCGCGACGTTCTCCTGGACGAAGTTCGACATCGACGCGAGGGATTGCTGGGCCGCGAGGCCGCGGGTGTAGAGCCGCCCGCCGAGGACCCGCGAGATCAGGATGAAGCCCGGGTACGGCAGCATCATCAGGACCGCGAGCTTGAACGAGAGCGTCGACATCGCGATGAAGGCGCCGACGAAGAGGATCGGGCTCTGGGCGACCGACAGCAGCCCCGGCCCGAGCAGCATGCGGACCGAGTTCAGGTCGTTGACGCAGCGGCTCATGAGATCGCCGGTGCGCCAGCGGAAGAAGAAGGACTGCGGGAGCGTCTGGAAGTGGGCGAAGAGATCGTTGCGGATCTCGTACTCGACCTCGCGCGCCGCGTCGAAGACGAGCTGGCGCGAATAGAAGCGCAGCAGCCCGCCCCCCACCGCCAGGGCGAACAGGATCCAGCAGCGCCGGATCACCTCCTCCCGCGCGACCTCCGGATCGACGAGCCCGTCGATCGCCCAGCCGACTGCGAGCGGCACGACGTTGAACGAGGCGACGTAGAGCAGCACGACCACGAACCAGAGCAGGTAGAAGCCGGCGTTGCGGCGCAGGTAGACCGAGAGCCGGCGCAGCGCGTGGCCGATCGGCGTCTCGTCCTCCCGGAGGGTCGTCTGCGGGACGGCGGCCTCGCTCATCGGCCGAGCCGCCGCGCGAGGCGCTCGCGGTCGAGGCCGAGCCACCAGCCGAGCAGCGCCCACTGGTGGAGCAGGATCGTGCGCAGGCCCCCACGCTGGGCGTAGCGGCGACCCGAGGTCGTCGCGGGCAGCGGGAGCAGCGCGAGCCGGCCTCGCGACCGGATGCCCCGGACCAGATCGAGATCCTCGAGGATCGGCACCTCCGGCACTCCGCCCATCGCCTCGAGCACCTCCCGTCGGACGAAGATCGCCTGGTCCCCGTACGGCAGCCGGAGCAGCGCATTGCGGACCCCGACCCAGAGCTCGATCCAGCGATACAAGAAGCCCCGCTCCTCGATCCGGAAGCCGAACGCCCCGCCGGCACAGCCCGGGTCGCCCGCCGCGCCGGCGAGCGCCGCGGCCCAGCCCTCGGGCAGACGCGTATCGGCGTGAAGGAACACGATCCAATCCCCGCTCGCGCACCAGCCCCCGAGCCGCAGCTGGCGCGCCCGTCCCCGCGGCGACTCGAGCACCCGGGCCCCGGCCGCCCGGGCGAGCGCCACGGTCGCGTCCCGGCTCCCGCCGTCCACGACGAGGACCTCGATCCCGTCGAGCGGGCCGGACCCGACCCGTGCCAGACTCGCGACCAGCGGACCGATCCGAGCTGCCTCGTCGAGCGTCGGGATCACGACCGAGACGATCACGGCGCGCGAGCCTAGCCCGCCTGCCCCAGCGTCGCCGCGAAGGCGCGAAGCGCCCGGCTCCGGGCCCGTTTCGATTGACTGGGAACGGACCTTTGCCTATCTCTCGCACGTGCCGAGACCCCCCAAGACCGACTCCGCGCCCTTCACGACGACCTCTGCCCCGGCCTATGCCCGGGCGGGCGTCGACCTCGACCACGACGAGTCCTTCGTCGACGACATCAAGGAGATCGCGAAGTCGACCTTCCGCCCCGAGGTGCTGTCCTCGATCGGCGGCTTCGCGGGCATGTTCAAGACGCCCGACCGCTACAAGGACCCGATCCTGGTGGCGGCGACCGACGGCGTCGGGACGAAGCTCAAGCTCGCGGCGAAGATCGGCCGCTACGACACGATCGGCATCGACTGCGTCGCGATGGTCGTGAACGACCTCGTGGTCCAGGGCGCCGAGCCCCTGATCTTCCTCGACTACGTGGCGATGGGCGACCTCTCGAAGTCGATCGCGTCGGATACCCTGCGCGGGGTGGCCGAGGGCTGCCGGCGGGCGGGCTGTGCCCTGCTTGGCGGCGAGACGGCGACGATGCCCGGCGTCTATGCGAAGGGCGACGTCGAGCTCGTCGGCTTCAGCGTCGGCGTCGTCGAGCGCGACGGTGTGATCGACGGCTCGAACATCGCCCACGGCGACGTCCTGATCGGGATCGCCTCGAGCGGCTTCCACAGCAATGGCTACTCGCTGGTCCGCTCGGTCCTCGAGCAGGGCATCCAGGCGGGGACCGTCGACCTCTTCGCACAGCCCCCCGAGCTGCGGACCAGCCTCGCCTCGGCGCTGCTCGCGCCGACGCGGATCTACGTGAAGCCGCTGCTCAACCTGATCCGGGACTTCGAGGTCCACGGCTTCGTCCACGTGACGGGCGGCGGCTTCGAGGGCAACGTGCCGCGGGTCCTGCCCGCCGGCGTCCGCGCCCACATCGACACCCTCGCCTGGCCGCGCCCGGACGTCTACGCCTGGATCTCCCGGGTCGGGAACCTGGCGGAGACCGAGCTGCTGCGGGTCTTCAACTGCGGCATCGGCATGATCGCGATCGTGCCCGCCGCGAGCGCCGACGAGATCCTCGACCGGCTCCAGGGCCTCGGCGAGCGCGGCTACAAGATCGGCGTGATCGAGCGCAAGGCGGCGGGCGATCCGCCGATGCTCTTCGATCCGGGCTTCCTGTCTACCAGCGGTTGACGATCGGGGTCGATTGATGGTCGAGCTGCCCGCGCTGGATCCGAGCGAGGCGCCGCGGGCGCGGCGCTGGGACGCGCTCATCCTCGGAAGCGGGGTGTCCGCCCTGGTCGCGGCGGCGCGGATCGGCGCCGCGGGCCAGCGTGTCCTGGTCGTCGAGGAAGGCGCCCGGGCGACCCTGCCCCCCGCCCTGAAGGAGCCCTTCTTCCTCGCGGGCCTGCGCGACGAGGGCGTGCTCGACGCCTGTCTCAAGACGCTCGCGGTGCCCCTGATCGATCGACGACGCATCGCGGCCGAGCGCCTCGCCTATCAGATCGCTGCGGATCCCGTGCGCATCGACGTCGGCCAGGCCGCGGTGACGGCGGAGGAGCTGGTCGCCTGGGGGCTCGCGAAGCCGGACGAGGCCCAGACGCTGGTGCGCGAGCTGCTCGAGTCGTCGAAGGTCGAGCGCGGCGTCCTGCTCGAGTCGCCGGTCGTCCGCCTCGGACGCCGCACCGCCGGCAGCCGGCCCCCGCTCGGCCACCATCGCCGCGGGCTCCCGGGCATCGTGCGCGGCCTGAAAGGCCTGCTCGCCGACCTCGTCGCCGCCCAGCTGCGGGCGCTCTCGAATCTCGGCCACAGCAGCCCGCCGCCCGAGTCCCAGGCGCGGCTGCTCGGCATCCCCCTGGCCGGCGGGGCGGGCTTCGCCGACGAGCCGCCCTGGCTCTGCGACCTGCTGCGCAAGCGGGTCGCCGCGTCCTATGGGGATTTCCGGACCCTGAACGGCGACTTCGAGCTGGTCTCGGTCTCGGGCCAGCCCGGGGTGCGCGTGCGCCGGACCGGCGAGATCTGGCTCGGGCGAACGCTGATCCTCGCCGCCGCCCCGTCCGCCCTGCGCGACCACTACCAGGACACGAGCGCGGCCGGACCGGGGGCGCCGCCGCGGCCGGTGCCCGGAATCCTCGCCCGCGGCGGGGGGCGAGCCTTCCGGGCCGCCTTCCTGTTCAGCGTGCCGACGGCGATCCTGCCCGAGGGCATGAGCGCCCGGCTGATCCTCCCGGCCCGGGACGACGACCACCCCACGACCGCGGTCACCGCCTTCCCGAGCCAGACCCACGCCCAGCGCGTCGACCTCGTCGCCCGCGCCGTCGTCCCCGACCGCGACCCGGAGCGCATCGCCCGCCTGCAGCAGGGCATCGCGGCGCGCCTGCGCGAGCTGATGCCCTTCTGCCGCGACACCCTCGTCGCCCTCGACGTCGAGATGCCGCGCTGGGACGGCGACGACGGCTGGCTCGAGGACCCGGCGCCCGGCATGGGTTGGCCGGCGGAGCTCGACCTGCGAATCTCCCAGCGCCCCTCCATCTACCATCTCGACCGCGCCGCCGTCGGTGCCCTCGGCCTCGAGGGAGACCTGTTGCTCGGCTGGCGCGGCGGCGAGGCGATTGCCGCCGAGCTCTCGTGAGACGGTCACCGCCCGCCGCGGCGAGGCCGACGCAGCGCGAGCGCTGGGGGAGGACGCATCCGTGCGATCCGAGGACGAAGCGGGCGGACTGACGACCGGAGCCCACCCGGGCGGGCTGGGCTCGAAGGCCCGGCGCGGCGCGAGCGTGGCCGACCTGGTCCGCACGCTGCGCCTCTCGTTCCGCTATCCGCTCGGGATCGCGGCGACCTTCCTGTTCGCGACGCTCTTCTCCGCCAGCCGCTACGTGATGACGTGGCTGACGAAGCCGGTGATCGACGACGTCCTGATCCCGGCCCAGGCCCAGGGCGAGATCGCGCTGTCGACGCTCACGCCGCGGCTCGGCGAGCTCGGATTGATCCTCGGGCTCGCGCTGCTGATCTCGCCGCCCGTCATGTTCTTCCGGCTCTACGTCGCGAACCGGGTGGTCGGACGGGTCCGCCGGGACGTCGACCAGCGCGTCGCACGCAAGTTCCTCGCGGCGCCGCTTCGGCTCCACCGCGGCGAGGCCAGCGGCGAGCTGCTCTCCCGGGCCCTCACCGACGCCCAGCTCGCCGTCCGCACGCTCGAGGTCGTCTACAAGGACGTGGTCGAGGACTTCATGCTGCTCGTCGGCGGCGTGGTCGCGATGTTCGTGCTGTCGTGGCAGCTCTCGCTGCTCGCAGTGGGCATGGTCCCGATCCTGCTGCTCGTGCTCGGGCATTTCGGCGGCCAGATCCAGCGGCGGACCCAGAAGCGGCAGGAGACCCAGAGCGACCTCTCCCAGCGCCTGATCGCGATCCTCTCGGGCATCAAGGTCATCAAGGCCTTCGGCGGCGAGGAGGTCGAGAGCGAGGCCTTCGCCCGGGAGACCGAGACCTACTTCCGGCGACACATGAAGCTGATCTTCCAGAAGGCGATGGCGAAGACCGCGAGCCACACCATCAACCAGCTCGTCGGGGCCGCCGTGCTCGCCGTCGGCGTCTACTTCGTCCTGACCCATACCTTCGGCCTGACGACCGGCACACTCAGCTCGTTCGCCCTGATGCTCTCCCAGGTCGGCAAGCCGATCCGCAGCCTCACGATCTCCTACACGACGATCATGGAGTCGAACGCCGGCGCCCAGCGCCTGTTCGAGGTCTTCGACATGGAGGAGGAGGTCCCCGACCGCCCGCAGGCCCGGGCGATGCGCGGCCTGCAGCAGGGCATCCGCTTCCGCGACGTCCACTTCGACTACGGCCAGGGGCCGATCCTGTCCGGCATCGACCTCGAGGTGAAGCCCGGCGAGGTGATCGCCGTCGTCGGTCGGACGGGCACGGGCAAGTCGACGCTGATGGATCTGCTGCTGCGCTTCCACGATCCGACGAAGGGCAGCATCGAGATCGACGGCGTCGACCTGCGCGACCTGAAGCGGAAGTCCTTCCTCGACCACGTCGCCGTCGTGACCCAGGAGCCCTTCCTCTTCGACGCGACGATCCTCGAGAACATCCGCTACGGGAAGCCCGACGCGACCCTCGAGCAGGTGAAGGCGGCGGCCGCCGCGGCCTCGGCGGACGAGTTCATCGCGGAGCTGCCGCAGGGCTACGACACGCCGGTCGGCGAGTTCGGCCTGCGGCTCTCCGGGGGGCAGCGCCAGCGCATCACGATCGCGCGGGCGATCCTCGCCGAGCCCGAGATCCTCGTCTTCGACGAGGCGACGAGCTCCCTCGACGCGAAGACCGAGCGGGCGGTGCAGCTCGCGATCGAGTCGCTGCGCGGCCAGCGCACGATCTTCCTCGTCGCCCACCGCCTGACGACGATCCGCCACGCCGACCGCATCGTCGTCCTCGACGCGGGCCGCGTCGTCGACGTCGGCTCCCACGAGGCCCTGCTCGCGCGGCCCGGCATCTACCGCGAGCTGGTCGGCGCCGACCGGACGACCTCGGCGTAGAAGGCCTCGGTGAAGGCCGCCATGTGCTCCGGCGAGCAGCGCGCCCGGGCGTCGCGCCGGGCCGCCTCCCCCATCGCGCGGCGGGCGATCGGATCGGCGGCGAGGCGCTCCCAGGCGGCCGCGAGCGCCTCGGGTCGCTCGTCGACGAGCAGCCCGGTCTCGCCCTCCACGATGATCTCCGGGATCGCGCCGCGCCGCGTGCCGACGAGGGGAAGGCCGAGGGCTGCCGCCTCGCGCAGCGCGCGACAGGTCCCGTCGGATCCCGGCACGAGGAACGTGAAGAGATCCATCGCCGCGAGGAGCGGCGCATAGTCGTCGACGCGGTAGCCCGCCCGCACGACGCAGCCCTCGAGCCCGCGTGCGCGCACCGGCCCGTCGACGACCTCCGCCGCCCGCGTCCCGCGCCCGAAGAGCACGAGCCGCAGCTCGGGCCGCCGACGCACGCAGGCCGCCAGCGCATCGAGGAGCAGATCGAAGCGGCGATGCGCCTGCAGCCGCGCGACGACCCCGATCAGCAGCCCGTCCTCCGGGACACCGAGGGCCTCGCAGGCGAGCCGTCGTCGCCGAGCGCGCGCGCCCTCCGGCGTCTCGTCCGGGCGGTTCGCCTGCGCGCGGGCGAGGGCCTCGAGGTCGACCGCACCCGGTGTCACCGCGAGGGGCCCGATCGGCCGGACGCGCCGATTCGCCGCGGCGCTCGCGGCGCCGACGCAGAGGAGCCCGTCGCAGGCGCGTCCGAAGAGCCAGCGATTCCACGGCCGATCGGCGATCGGCTCGGCCCGGGACGCGAACCGCACGATCCGCGTCGGGCCGCCGCGTCCTCCGGCTTCGGCCGACGGACCGACGGTCGACGCGGACGCGGACACGGACGCCAGCGGCAGTCGGCCGAGGGCGCGGGCGGCGAGCACGTGGTCGCGGGTATGCCAGGTGTGGACGACGTCGAAGGGGCCGCCGAGCGCAGCCGTCGCGAGCCATTCGGCGAGTCGCCCGACCCGGGCACCGTCCCCGCGCTGCCACGCGCTGCGCCCGGGCGCGATCCGCGCGATCGGGGCGAGCCCGCGCTTCGCCGCCTCCTCGGCGAGGCTGCGACCGGCGCCGGCGGGGGGCTGCGGGCACACGAGCTCGATCTCGTGGCCGCGCGCGCGCATCGCGCGCATCAGCAGGAGCATCGGCTCCGCCGGCCCGGTCCATTTCCAGTCGCTCACCAGATGCAGGATCTTCAAGCGCGGGGTGCCGTCCCGGGCCCCTGCGCGAGGTCGTCGCCGGAGGCGGTGCGCGTCCGCTCCCAGAGCTTCGCGTACTTGAGAAAGACGTAGAACCCGCTCGCCACCGCGATCACGAAGCCCGGCATCCCGTCGAGGAAGCCGCGGCGCAGGACGTAGCTCCGCAGGAAGCGCGCCGGCGGATGGAAGAGCAGCTGGCGCCAGCCCGCGCGGGCGCCCTCGCGGGCCAGCGCCGCCGCCGCCTCTCCGCTGAAGAACTGGATGCGCGCGATCTGGTCGGCGAGATCGCGGTAGCTGTAGTGGAGCAGCTCGCCCTCGAGGCGCGCGACGCGGCCGTCGACCTCGACACGGCCGTGGGGATCGCGGCCGACGAAACGGGCGCACGAGCGCCGGAAGAGCCGCAGCTTCCAGTCGGGATGGAAGTCGCCGTGGCGGATCCAGCGGCCGAGATGCCAGGTCGAGCGGTCGATCTCGTAGGCGACGACCTCGTCGCCCGCGGAGCGCCCTCCTCCGCCCGCGCCCGCGGTCCGGGCGAGCGCGCTGCGCATCGCCTCGGCGAGGACTGGTGTCACGACCTCGTCGGGATCCAGGATGAAGGCCCAGTCGTGCTGGGCGAGCGATACCGCGAAGCGCTTCTGCTCGACGTCGCCGGCGTAGGCGCGGCGCTCGACCCGCGAAGCGAGGCGCCGGGCGACCGCCTCGCTCCCGTCGCGGCTCTTCGCGTCGACGACGACCACGATCTCGTCGGCCCAGGCCACGGAGGCGAGCGCGCGCTCGAGCTCCCGCTCCTCGTCACAGGCGAGCATGCAGACGCTGACGGGCTCGCGCGCGGATCCCGCGGCGCTCATCCGCGCAGCCGCTCGACGGACCGCACGCCCTTGACCCGGCGGATCTCCTTCATGACGGCGGCGAGGGTCTGCGCGTCCTGGACCCAGAGCTCGAAGTACTGCTCCGCCCCCGTCCCCTGGGTTCCCTCGGTCGTGACGCGCGCCGAGCCGATGTTGATGCCCGCGGCGGAGATCGTGTTCGTGATCTTGGCCAGCATGCCGGGCTCGTCCCGGGACAGCACCCGGATCTCGACCGCGCGCTTGACGTCGCTCGCGGCGTCCCAGTCGACCTCGATCCGCCGCGCCGGATCGAGGGCGAAGACCTTGACGCAGCCGCGCGTATGGACGGTGACCCCGCGGCCGCGGGTCACGAAGCCGATGATCTCGTCGCCGGGCAGCGGCTCGCAGCAGCCGGCGAAGCGGACGAGGACGTCGGCGGTCCCCGACACGCGCACGCCCGAGGTCGAGCGGCGCCGCTCGCGGGTGAAGAGCTGCCGGAGCCGCTTCGGCACGACGGAGACCGCCGCCGCCACCGGCGCGGAGGGCGTGGGCGGGGACGTCGCCGCGACCCCGAGCAGCTTCCGCACGACGGTCGCCGTCGTCAGCTTGCCGTAGCTGAGCGCCGCGAGGACCTCGTCGGCGGTCTGCCCCGGCCACTCGCTCGCGACGTAGCGCGCGAGGCGTCCGTCCTGCTCGACCTGGGCGAGGGTCGCGTCGTTCTTGCGCAGCTCTCGCTGGAGCAGGTCGCGGCCGAGCTCGACGGCGCGCTGCTTGTTCGCCTGGCGGATCGCGTGGCGGATGTGGTTGCGGGCCTTCGAGGAGACGGCGAACTCGAGCCAGTCCTTGCGCGGCGCGCGCTCGGGCTGGGTCAGGATCTCGACGGTATCCCCGCCCTTCAGCTTCTGGCGCAGGGGGACGAGGCGGCCGTTGACCCGGGCGCCGGCGCAGTGGGAGCCGACCTCGCTGTGGATCGCGTAGGCGAAGTCGACGGGCGTCGAGCCGGCCGGCAGGTTGATGACCTCGCCCTTCGGCGTGAAGACGAAGACCTCGTCGGGGAAGAGGTTCAGCTTGACCGCGTCGAGGAACTCGTGGGGATCCTGGATCTCCTTCTGCCACTCGACGAGCTGGCGCAGCCAGTCGAACTTCGAGTCGTCGCGCTCGGCGGCGACTCGGCCCTCCTTGTAGCGCCAGTGGGCGGCGATGCCGAGCTCGGCATCGCGGTGCATCTCGCGCGTCCGGATCTGGATCTCCATGCGCTCGCCGAACTGGCCGACGACGGTCGTGTGGAGCGAGCGGTAGCCGTTCGGCTTCGGCAGCGCGATGTAGTCCTTGAAGCGCCCCGGGACCGGCGGCCAGATCGCGTGGATCTGCCCGAGCACCGCATAACAATCCCCGATCGACCCGTCGATCACGACGCGGAACCCGATCGCGTCGTAGATCTGCTCGAGCTCGATGTCGTTGCCCTTCATCTTGGCGTGGATCGACGAGATGTCCTTGACGCGCCCGTTGACCTCGCAGGGCAGATTCAGCTCGGCGAGGCGGGACGAGATGATGCCGATCACGTTCTCGATGTAGCGCTCGCGCTCGGGGCGCGAGATCAGGAGCCGCGCCTCGAGCTCGGCCGAGACCTCGGGCTCCAGCGCGCGGAAGGCCAGGTCCTCGAGCTCCTGCTTCATCCAGTAGACGCCGAGGCGGTGGGCGAGCGGGACGTAGATGTCCATCGTCTCCTGGGCCACCCGTCGCCGCGCGTCCTCGCCCATGTGGACGATCGTCCGCATGTTGTGGAGCCGATCCGCGAGCTTGATCATCAGGATGCGGATGTCCTCGGACATCGCGATCAGCATCTTGCGGAAGTTCTCGGCCTGCTGCTCGCGGGCGCTGCGGAACTCGATGCGGGCGATCTTCGTGAGGCCCTCGACGAGGAAGGCGACCTTCGGGCCGAAGAGGCGCTCGATCTCCTCGCGGGTCGTCAGCGTGTCCTCGAGCGTGTCGTGGAGCAGGCCCGCGATGATCGTGTCTTCGTCGACGAAGAGCTCGAGCAGGATGCCCGCGACCTCGAGGGGATGGATCAGGTAGGGCTCGCCGGACAGGCGCTCCTGGCCGTCGTGGACCTTGGCCGTGAAGACGTAGGCCCGCTGGAGCCGCGCGAGGTCGACCTGGGGGTTGTACTCGAGCAGGCGGTCGGCGATGTCGTTGAAGCGGAGCATCGTGGAGACCGGAACGCCTTCAGTTTCAGGGGGTTGCGGAGTCGGGCGTCCGCGACAGCGTACCGGCGGCCCGGGGGCGGGGCAACGCGCGAGCGGGGCCGTCGACCCGACCCGCGCGCGACCCGCCAGCGAGCCGCGCGCGAGGGCGTGCGGCCGCGGCTCAGCGCTTCGCGGTCGGCGCGCCCGCCTGGGCGGCGAGGAAGGCCGTCATCACGCCTGCGCGACCGAAGCGACCCCGGACCGACTCCTCGCGGCCCGCGCGCACGGCGTGGATCACGTGCAGCACGTCGTCGACCGCGCGCTCGAGCTCGTCGTTGACGACCGCGAAGTCGAAGATCTCCGCCGCCGCGAGCTCGCGATCGGAGAGCGCCATCCGCCGCTGGATCACCGCCTCGTCGTCGGTCCCGCGCCCGCGCAGCCGCTCCTCGAGCACCGCCAGCGAGGGCGGCAGCAGGAAGATCAGGCAGGCGTCGGCGATCCGCTTCTTGACCTGGGCCGCCCCCTGGACCTCGATCTCGAGCACGACGTCGTGGCCCTCGGCGAGGGGCGCCTCGATCGCATTCCAGCTCGTGCCGTAGACGTTGCCCCCGTACTCGGCGTGCTCGAGGAAGCGCCCCTCGGCGACGAGCTCCCGGAAGCGGCCGGGCGACACGAAGTGATAGTGGACGCCGTCCTGCTCGCCGGCCCGGGGCGCCCGCGTCGTGTGCGACGTCGACAGCCGGAGCACGGGGTCGCGCTCGAGGATGCGCCGGCAGATCGTCGTCTTGCCGGTCCCGGACGGCGCGGCGATCACGAAGACGTGGCCGCGCCGGGTCGCCCGCGTTCCGATCACGCCCGAGTCCGCGATCGGGGTCGCCCGGTCCCCGTCCCTCGCCGTCATTGCTCGACCTCACCGTCGAAGTCCGGGGCGAGTCGCGTCGCGATCGTCTCGGGCGTGATGGCGGAGAGGATGACGTGGTCGCTGTCGGTCAGCACGATCGAGCGCGTCCGTCTCCCCTCCGTCGCGTCGAGCAGCTTCCCACGCTTGCCGGCCTCCTCGCGCAGGCGCCGCATCGGGGACGAGGCCGGGGAGACGATCGCGATGACCCGCCCCGCCATGACGAGGTTCCCGTACCCGATGTTGACCATCGTCGGCCGCGAGCCGGGCGCCCGCTCGCGCAGGCCGCGCTCGGCCTCGCTCCGCTCCGCCTCGCCGCGCTCGCGCCCGTCGCCGCTACTCAACGTTCTGCACCTGCTCGCGGATGCGCTCGAGCTCGGTCTTGGGCGCCACCACGTCCTGGGCGAGCGCCGCGTCGGAGGCCTTCGAGCCGACGGTGTTCGCCTCGCGGCCGAGCTCCTGGAGCAGGAAGTCGAGGCGGCGGCCGACCGGATTCTCGAGGCCCGCCGAGCGCATCGTCTCCTGGAACTGCGCGACGTGGCTGCGCAGCCGGACCAGCTCCTCGGTGATGTCGAGCCGATCGGCGGCGATCACGATCTCCTGGTGGAGCCGCGCGTCGTCGGAGAGCCCGACGTCCCGGCGGATCTGCTCGGCGCGCTTCTGGAGCCGCTGCCGCGCCGCCTGCACGACCTCCCCCGAGCGCGCCTCGAACGCATCCGCGAGGCGCACGACCGTCGCCAGCCGGCCCTCGAGCTCGACCCGCAGCGCCTCGCCCTCCGCCGCCCGCATCGCGAGCATCCCGCGCACCGCCTCGTCGAGCGCCTCCTCGACCGCCGTCGACAGCGCCTCCGTGTCGATCTCCGCCTCGACGACCCGGGTCACCCCCGGAAGCGCCAGCAGCGCCGCCACGTCGAGCCCGCCGGCGAGCGCGTGACGCTGGGCCAGCACCCGCGCCGCCTCGACGTACTGCCCCGCGATCGTCTCGTCGATCACGAGCTTCGAGGTCGCGGCGTTCGACGCGAGGTTGACGACGACCTCGACCTTGCCCCGAGCGAGCTTCGACTGGACGCGCTGCTTGATCGCGTTCTCGCGGTCGGCGAGCAGCCGCGGCAGGCGGATGCGCAGATCGAGGTGGCGATGGTTCACGCTGCGCGCCTCGACCTCGAAGGCGACGCCCCCCGCCTCGCGCGACGCGCGCCCGAATCCCGTCATGCTGAAGATCAAGCTTCCTCCCCCGCGACACTGCTCGCCACGGCCCCGACCGCGTCCGACGGCTGCCCGAGGCGCGCCTCGAGCTCCGCCCGGCTCACCGCTGCCGTCCCGAGCTTCGAGACCGCCACCGCCGCCGCCGCGTGGGCGATCGAGCAGGCCTCGACGAGCGACGCACCGGCGACGCGACAGGAGACGAGCGCCGCCATCGCGGTGTCCCCGGCGCCCTGGACGTCGAAGACCGCGAGCGGCCGGGTCGGCACGTCCACGACGCAGCCGTCCGATCCGAGCACCGTCGCCCCGTCCCGGCCCCGGGTCACGACGATCTCCGCCCCGGCGAGCTCGCTCCGGAGCTTCTCGAGCAGCCGGCGGCGGCTCTCGAAGTCGTCGCCCGGGAGCCCGACGGCGGCGCAGGCCTCGGCGAGGTTCGGCTTGACGAGCGAGGCCCCGCGGAAGCGCTCGAGCTCGCGCTTCGGATCGGCGGCCACGAAGAGGCGGCGCGCGCGCGCCGCCGAGACGATCGTCCGGCCGAGCCCGTCGGCGAAGACGCCCTTGTCGTAGTCCGCGAGGACGATCGCATCGCAGCCCGGCAGGCGATCGAGCACGGCGGCCTCGAGCTCGCCGCGCACCGCCGTCGGCAGCGGCGACTCCTCCTCGCGGTCGAGGCGGAGCATCTGCTGAGCGCGGGCGACGACGCGCAGCTTGTGGGTCGTCGGGCGGCCGGGCGTCCCGACGAGGCCGGCGGTCTCCAGCCCGAGCAGGGCGGCCGCGGTCCGGACCCGTTCGCCCTCGCGATCGAGCCCCACCGTCCCGACCAGCTCGACCCGCGCGCCCAGCGACACGAGATTGCGGGCGACGTTGCCCGCCCCGCCGAGGGCGTGGCGCTCCTCCCGGACGCGCACGATCGGCACCGGCGCCTCGGGGCTGATCCGCGTGACCTCGCCGACCCGGTACTCGTCGAGCATGACGTCCCCGACGACCAGGATCCGCAGCTGCGCCACGCGATCGAGGAGGTCTCGCAGCTCGGCTTGCGGTCTTGCGTTCAACTCGAGGCCCCTTCTCCCCTCGCCAGCCCGTCGGCGAGGACCGGCTCGGCCGGTCGGCCGCGAAGATGCCACAGGAGCAATCCGGCCCGCTCCCGAAGCCGACGCCGGAGGCGCCCGGAGAACGGGGCCCCGAGCCCCAGCAGCGGGAGAATGGCGAGCGTCCGAAGCGGCCGCAGAACCCGGACCAGCCGGGCCACGCGCGCGCCCCGGTGGCGGCGCAGGAAGCGGTCGAGGGAGCGCTCGTACTCGATCCGCGTCGCGAGGGGTGCACGCGCCTTGCTGCTCGCGCCGAGGCAGTGGGTCGCGCGCACGCTGGCGGCCTCGACCACGCGCCAGCCTGCGGCCCGGGCGCGGGCGCAGTAGTCGGTCTCCTCGAGGAAGAAGAAGTAGCCCTCGTCCAGCCCGCCGATCGCCTCGACGAGGGGCCCGGCCACGAAGAAGACGGCGCCGCGGACCGCCTCGACGTCCACCGGCCCTGCTCCCGCCGGCCCAGTCCGACCGGCACCGTCGGCGACGCCCGGTCCGCGCCCGCGCGCCGTGGCCGGGGCCCGTGCCCGGTCCCGCGCCCGGCGCAGCAGGGCGTCGGGCAGCAGCTCGCTCGTCCAGTCCGGCAGCGCGTGGACCGAACGCTGCGGCCGCCCGTCCGGATGGCGCAGCGCCGCACCGACGATGCCGATCCCCGCCCCCGCGTCGAGCAGGGCGACGCCCCCCGCGAGCCCGTCGGGCTCGATCTCGGCATCGCTGTTGAGCAGCAGCACGTGGCGCCCGCGCCGAGCCCGCAGCCCGACGTTCACCGCTGCCGCGAAGCCCCGGTTGCGGGCGAGTGCGATCAGCCGCACACCGAGCGGCGAGGCCGCCGCCCGCGCAGCACTCCCGTCGCACGAGCCGTTGTCGACGACTAGGACCTCGAAGGCGAGCTCCGGATGGGCGGCGCGGGCGCGGGCCAGGGCGGCGAGGCAGCCCTCGAGGAGCACCGCGTTCTCGTAGCTCGGGATGACGACGGAGAGGTCGATCACGCACCGTGCTCCGCGACGACGCGCCGCGCGGCCGCGAGCGCGCGCTCGACGGGGATCTCGCGCAGACAGCGGTGGTCGATCGGGCAGCGCCGCAAATAACAGGGCCGGCAGGCCTGCTCGGTCTCGAGCACCGCCACGTGCTCGAGATTGTCGGGGGTCTTCGCGACGGAGGTCGGCCCGAAGAAGACGACGCTCGGGACGCCGAAGGCCGCGGCGACGTGGCGCGTCCCGGCGTCGTTCGCGACGAGCAGCCGCGCATGGCGCAGCAGGACCTTGAGCGCGCCGAGATCGAGCAGCCCCGGGAGCACGATCGGCCGGGTGCGCATGCCGCGCGCGACGGTGGCGAGCCGATCGGCCTCGTCCCCGGCGCCGACCAGCACGAGGGGCGCGCCCGCCTCCGCCAGCCGATCGGCGAGCCCGGCGAAGGACTCGGCGGGCCAGCACTTCGCCTCGCCGTAGCCCGCCCCCGGCGCGAGCACGATCGGCGCCCGCTCGGCGAGCGCGTCGACGGGCAGGCCGAGGGGACGCAGGACCCGATCGAGCCGATCCGCCTCGGCCGACGTCGTGGCCAGATGCAGCCGCGGCGGCCCAGCGCTCGCGGGAACACCGACCGCCTCCATCAGCCGCAGGACGAAGCGCTCGCGCGAGACCAGGCGACGGGGGCCCCAGGCCGGGTCGGCGGGAACGGCGGTGTGGAGCAGCGCGCGCCGCAGGGGATCGCGAGCGAAGCCCACGATCCGGCCGACGCGACCGAGGCGCATCAGCAGGGCCGACGAGACGGACTCCGGGATCGCGAGCCCGAGCTCGAATCGAAAGGCCGCGATCCGGCGCGCGTCGCGCAGCCAGCCCCCGGCGCCCCCGGCCCGCGACTCGAGGGGCCAGAGCTCGTCGACGAGGCCCGCGCCCTCGAGCAGCGGCACGAGCGCCGCCGGGAGCTGGGCCACGATGCGGGCCTCGGGCGCGGCGCGGCGCAGCGCGGCGAGACCCGGCGTCGCCATCACGACGTCTCCGACGTGGTTCGGACAGCGGACGAGGATCCGGCGCGGCGCCCGCGCGCCCCCGACCGGCTCCGTCACGGCCCGGGATCCCGCTGCCCCGTCGATCCGACCGCCGCCCCGGCGAGCGCGTCCACCGCCTCCGCGACGAGCGCCGGCGGAATCGCGCGCATGCACGCGGGATCCGCGCAGCCCCGACGGCACGGGCTGCAGGGCAGCGGCACGTGGACCCGGCGCCAGCGCGAGGCGGGGCCGGGCTCGTTGTGGACCGGATCCGTCGGCCCGAGGACCTGGACGACCGGAACACCGCAGAGCGTCGCCGCGTGCAGCGGCCCCGAATCGCACGCCGCGAAGACCCCGGCCCGCTCGATCAGGGCGACGAGCTCCTCGAAGGACGCGGTCGGCGGCGCCGCGACGAAGCGCCCACCGCCGGCGGCGACGATGCGATCGGCGAGGGCGCGCTCGTCGGGCGCGGGGCCGGCGGTGATCCAGACGGCGTGACCCGCGTCGGCGAGGCGCTTCGAGACCTCGACCCAGGCGGGCACCGCATAACGTTTGTGGCTGGCGCTCGGGCTGCTGCCCGGATGGATCAGCACGAAGCCCCGCGCCGCCGGATGGCCGATCGCCGCGAGCCCCTCCTCGAGGCGGGCGCGGGCGGCGGCGGGCGCGGCGAGGAGCGGACCTTCGGGAATCGGGGCCGAGGGCGCCAGCGCGCGGACGAGGGCCGCATTGCGCGCATAGCGCGAGACGTGCGGATCGGGCAGCTCGACGCGCTCGTTCGAGAAGAGCGCGGCCCCCTCGCGCGCGGTCCCGAAGCCGTGGCCGAGGCGGACGGGGGCGCCGGAGATCCAGGCGAAGAGGCCGCTCTTCAGCAGGCCGTGGAAGTCGATCACGATCTCGAAGCGACGCGCGCGCAGCCGCCGGAAGAAGCGGCGCGCGAGGGACACGAAACCGACCAGATCGCCACGACGGGCGGCGCGGACGAGCTCGCCACGGGGAAAGACGAGGGTCTCGTCGACCACGCCCGACAGCGCCACCGCGGCCTCGGATCCCGGCTCGACCAGCCAGCAGAGATGGCTCACCGGATGCAGCCGCCGGAGCGCCGACACCGCAGGCAGCGTCCGCAGCACGTCGCCGAGCGCGCCCAGCCGGATCACGAGGATCCGCTCGGGACGCGGCCATCTTCCGAGTCGCTTGCTCTGCATCGCGCTCCGCATCGTGACGGGATTCCGGCGCCTCGCCGAGGCCGGGACCGGCCGATACGATAAGGAGCATGCGAACCGCGCGCACCCTCTCGCTCTACGTGATGCGCGAAACGCTCGTGTACTGCGGCCTCGCCTTCGTCGCCGTGACGTTCGTCCTGCTGATGCAGAACCTCTTCGTCCGCCTCGACGAGCTCTTCGTCGTCGGCGTCGACGGACGCGACTTCCTCCGACTCGCCCTGTGTCTCCTCCCGATCGCCCTCGCCTACTCGATCCCCCTGGCCTTCCTGGTCGGGATCCTGCTCGCCACCCGGCGCTTCGGGTCCGACGGCGAGCTGCTCGGCATGCGGGCGGCGGGAATCGGCCCGGATCAGATCCTCGCCCCGAACCTCGTGCTGGGGCTGCTCGCGACGGCGCTGCTCGCCTGGCTCGTGATCGGCGTCGAGCACGTCTCGCGGCGCGAGCTCGTCCGCCTGTTCCAGTCCGTCGCGGCGCGCGGAGCGATCCTCGAGCCGCGGCGCTTCCGACGGATCGGGGACCAGCTGATCTTCGTCGAGGACCGCTCCCCCGACGGCGGCCTGACCGGGGTCATGATCTACGACGCGACCTCCAAGGATCACGCCTATCGTCTCTTCGCCGAGCGGGGTCGCTTCCACTTCGACGAGGCCCGCTCCGAGATCCAGATCGAGCTCTGGAACGGCGACGTCCACCTCGACCCGACCGAGACCGAGCCCAGGCGCTCGGCCCGGATCCACTTCGACACCTTCTCGGTCGCGGTCGACGTGTCCGCGATCCTCGGCAACGAGCTCGGTCCGGTGCGCCCGAAGCAGATGACCCGGGACGAGCTGCTCGCCGTCCTCGAGCGGGCGCGCCGGGGCGATCCGCTCGCCGAGCTCGACCAGAAGAACCCCGTCGAATACGAGCTCGAGCTCGCCCGCCGGCAGACCCTTCCCCTCGCGCCGATCCTCTTCGCCGGCGTCGGCGTCCCGATCGCCCTCGCGAGCGAGCAGCGCCGCCGGAACCTCGCGCTCCCGATCGCCCTCGCCGCCGCCTTCGCCTACTTCGCGCTCGGCTCCGTCGCCGAGTCGATCGCCCAGCAGGGCTGGCTCGCGGCGGGCTTCGCGAGCTGGATTCCCAACGCGATCTTCTTCGCTGCGGCGGTCGCCCTCGCCCGCCTGGTCCGCCATCGGATCCCGCGATGAGCGGGGACACCGGCTTCGCGACGATCGAGGCCCCCGGCCACCGGCTCTTCGTGGCCGACGAGCATCGCGCCGCCGTCGAGGCCCTCGGCTTCGACGAGCCCGGAACGTGTCGCGCGGCCCTCGCGCGCGGGCGCCCGATCGCCGGAGGACGCGGGCCCCATCGGCTGCTCGCGCTGCCGGGGAGCGACGCGCTGCTCCGCCTGCGTCCCGCGCGGCACGGCGGCGTCTTCGGCGCGTGGCTGGGCGACCGCTTCCGATCGCCGGAGCGGGCGCGCCGCGAGCTCGCGATCTGGCTCGCGCTGCGGCGACGCGGCGTCGACCTGCCGACCCCGGTGGCCGCGATCGCGACCCGGGACGCGGTCTTCTGGCGCTGCCACTTCGCCGTCCTCGAGCGCTCGGGAGCCCGGGACGGGCTCGCCTGGCTCGAAGCCGATCCCGATCCGGCGACGCTCCGGCGCGGTGCCGTCGCCTTCGCCCGCGCCCTGCGCCGCCTCCACGACGCGGGCGTCGTCCACGGCGATCTCCATCTGCGCAACCTGCTCTTCGAGCGCGTCGGCGCGGATGCCGCCGGAGGCGAAACGGACGGCGGTGCCCTCGCCTGCCTCTTCGTCGATCTCGACCGCGCTCGGACCCTGGACGCCGTCCCGCCCCGCGAACGCCTGGCCGAGCTCGCCCGCCTCGCCCGCTCGCTCGAGAAGCACGGCCTCGCGCCGCGCGTCGACGCGCGGCTGCGCGCCCGGGTCGTCGTCGCCTACTGCGCGGGCGATCCTTCGCTGCGCCGGGCGCTGCTCGAGGGCCGCGGCCCGGAGCGACGTCGCCTCGCCCGCCACCGGCTCGCCTGGCGCGCGGGCCGCCTGCTCGCCGGCATGCGGCGCGCCTAGCGTCCGCGACGAGCGGAGGGCAGCCGCCCCGCGTCCGCGAGCGCGGCCTCGATCCGCGCGAAGACCCCCGCTTCGTCCTCGAGCTCGAGCTCGATCACGAGCACGCAGAGCCGCGCTCCACCGGCCCAGGCGGGCTCGAGCTTGACCGCGTCCTTCTCGGTCGTCAGCCAGAGATCGACGTCGCGATCGAGGTCGAGCAGGTCGGCCTCGGCGTAGGCGTGGTGGTCCGGGAAGGCGCGCAGGGCCACGACCTCGGCGCCGAGGGACTCGACGGTGCGGCGGAAGGATTCCGGGCGCGCGATGCCGCAGACGAGCCCGACGCGCCGGCCGGCGAGGTCGGCGAGCGGAAGGCGACTGCGCCCGTCGAGGGCGACGAGGGCCGTCGGCCGGCGGTGGGCGACGAGCTCGAGGCGCCCGGATCGGCGGAAGGCGTCCCGCAGCGCCGCCGCGCTGGCGCCGGGCGGGAGCCCATCGCAGTCGTCGACGAGACACAGCCCGTCGGCGTCGCGCAGGCTCGAGACCGGCTCGCGCAGGGGACCCGCCGGGAGCACCCGCCCGTTGCCCAGGCCCGAGGCGGCGTCGACGGCGACGAGGTCGAGGTCGCGGGCGAGGCGGTGGTGCTGGAAGCCGTCGTCGAGCACGAGGATCTCGGCGCCGAAGACCGACACGGCGTGGTGTCCCACGCGGCGACGATCCCGGCCGACGAGCACGGGGACGCCCGGCGCGTGGGCCGCGAGCACGAGCGGCTCGTCGCCGACCTCGGCCGCGCGACGGGCATCGCGCGGCCCCTCGTCGACCCGCGTCACCGGCTTGCGGCTGCGCCCCCCGTAGCCCCGGCTCGCGAGCACGACGCGATGGCCCCGGGCAGCGAGGCCGGCGGCGAGTGCCGCGGCGAGGGGCGTCTTGCCGGCGCCGCCGACGGTGAGCGCGCCGACGCTGACGACGGCGCAGGCGGGTCGCGGGCGAAGGTCGCGGACGAGTCGGGCCGCGGCGCGGTGGATCCGGGTCGCTAGGCCGTAGAGCCAGCCGAGCGGGATCCAGACCGGGCTCGGTCGCGCGAAGCGATCGGCCTCGGCGGCGGCCCGGGAGAGCGCCGACCGCGCGCTCAAGGCGACGCCTCCCCGCCCCGCGCATCGCCGAGCGCCTCGGCCTGCCCACCGCTTCGCGCCTCGGCGGCGGCCAGCGTCTCGAGGATCAGCTGCCGCGTGCGTTCGACGCTCCCGCGATGGCGCTCGAGGGTCGTGCGCCCGGCGGCACCGCGGCGCCGGGCGTCCTCGAGGTCGCGCAGCGTCTCGACGACGGCGACGACGAGGGCCTCGGCGGAAGCGATGCGGCGCCCCGAGCCGTCGACCTCGAGGATCTGGGCGATCTTGCGGACGTTCGCGACGTTCGGGCCGAACAGGACGGGACAGCCTGCGTGGACGGGCTCCGAAAGGTTGTGTCCTCCGACCCGGACGAGGGTGCCCCCGACGAAGGCGAGGGCGGCGGTGGCGTAGGCCGCCGCGAGCTCGCCGTAGGAATCGAGCACGAGCACCTCGCCCGCGCGCAACGCCTGCCCGTCGAGCCGGCTGCGCAGGACGACGCGGCGGCCGCGCGCGCGGCCCGCGCGGGCGATCTCCTCGGCGCGCGCCACGTCCCGCGGCGCCAGCACGAGGACGAAGGCGCGGCCCTCGGACTCGGCGGCGGCGAGCGCGGTGAAGAGCGGATCCTCCTCGCCGCGATGGGTGCTGCCACCGACGACGACGAGGGGGCCGGTGAGGGCGCGCGCGAGATCGGGCCCGAGCGCCGGCGTTCCGGCGGGCGGATCGAGCTTGAGGTCGCCGGTCACGCGGATCCGCGACTCGGGCACGCCCAGCACCGCGAAGCGCTCGGCGTCGAGCTCGGTGCGCGCACCGACCGCCGCGAGGCGCCGGAGCGTCGGACCGATCAGCCCGCGCACCGCGCGGTAGCGCGGGAACGAGCGATCCGAGAGCCGGCCCGACGCGACGACCACGGGAATCCCCCGGTCCGCGCAGGCCGCGATCCACGAGGGCCAGAGCTCCGTCTCGATCAGGACCGAGAGCCGCGGTCGGCCGCCGCGCATCGCCGCCGCGATGCACCACGGATGGTCGAGGGGCGCGAGCGTCGCGGGCATCTCGGGCCGATCGCGCAGGAAGATGCTCCGCCCGGTCACGGTCATCGTCGTGGCGCGCGTCGCGTGTCCCGAGGCCTCGAGCGCTTCGAGCAGGCGACACGCCGCCTTCGCCTCGCCGACGCTCGAAGCGTGGAGCCAGATCCGCCCCGCGCCCGACTCCGACGCGAGGCCGAGCCGCTCCGGCAGCTCGCGGCGCAGCGACGGGCGCAGGATCGCACCGGCCGCGAGCAGCGGGGCCGAGGCGACGGCGGCGAGCGCCGCGAGGCTATGCGCGAGGGGACGCAAGCATCTCCTCCACGAGCGACGCGGTCCGCTCGATCGCACCCGGCGGACCGAGGCGCTGGGCGACCCGCGCGAGGCCGGCCTGCTGCCGGAGCCGCTCGGGCCCGTCGAAGAGCGGCTCGAGCGCCATGGCCAGGCGCTCGGGCGTCGCGTCGGCCTGCAGGAGCTCGGGGACGAACGGGGACTCCGCCAGCAGGTTCGGCAACGCGACCGAGGCGATCTGCGCGCTGCGCCGCGCGAGCCAGGCGGTGATCGGATGGGTGCGACCGACGACGACCATCGGACAGCCCGCGAGCGCGGCCTCGAGGGTGATCGTCCCGGGCTTCGTCAGCGCGACGTCGAGGGCGTCGAGCAGGCGGCCGTCGCCCGTCTCGACGATGCGGATCGCTTCGTCCGCCGGCTCGACGAGGGGCCCCGCGATCCGCCGGATCTCCGCTTCCCCGATCCCCGGCGCGCGACCGAGGACGGCGATCGTCGCCGCGAGGCGGGGCGACGAAGCGCGGAGCCGGCGGAACGCCGCGAGCTGGAGCGGCAGGTGGCGCGCGAGCTCGCTGCGCCGGCTGCCCGGGAAGATCCCGAGGAGCGGGACCTCGCGCGGCAGCTCGAGCTCCCGCCGGACCCGCGCCCGCCGCGCGCTCGGCGACTCGTCGGGCGGATCGCCCCGGCGCGCCTGCGTGAAGGCGTCGACGATCGGATGGCCGAACCAGTCGACGCGCACACCGCGCGCCGCATGGTGGTCGCGCTCGAAGGGCAGACAGACGACGATGCGATCCGCCCGGGCGGCGAGCGCGCGCAGGCGGTGGGGGCGCCAGGCCCAGACCTGGGGCGCGATGAAGTAGAGGATCTTCGCGCGACTCGTCCGCCGGACGCGCCGGGCGAAGGGCAGATTGAAGCCCCCCGAGTCGACGAGCACGACGAGCTCCGGGGACGTCTCGCGCAGCGCGCGCCCGAGCCGGGCCCACGCTCGCACGATCCGGCCGAGCTCCGGCAGCAGCTCGACGATCCCGCCGATCGCGAGCTCGCGCTGGTCGACGACGACCTCGACCCCCGCGGCGCGCATGCGCGATCCCCCGAGCCCGACGAATCGCGTCGCGGGCCGCCGCGCCGCGAGCGCCCGGACGAGCGCCGCCGCGTGCATCTCGCCGGAGACGTCACCCGCGGAGAAGAGGATCGTCTGCACCGATCGCCTCCGCCCCGGCCGCCCGGATCTGCGCACGAACCCGCTCGACGAAGCGGAGCGCCGCGAGCCCGACGCGGCCGTCGTTCTCGGGCCGCGCGTGCTTCGAGACCGCCTCGACGAATCGCCGCCACTGGATCGCCAGCGGATCGAGCGCGCCGCTCGCCCCGTCCGGCCCGCCCGGCGCGAGCAGATCGACCTCGACCTTCCCGTGGCTGCCCTCGACCTCGAGCCGACGGACGCGCCGAGCGTGGATGCGGCTGGCGTGGAGCGATGCGATGCAGCCCGAGCGGAAGCGCAGCTCGACCGATGCGACGTCGAGCGCCCCCGTGGCCCCGGTCGCCCCGCGCGCGGCGAGGGAGACGACCTCCTCGCCGACGGCGCGGATCACCCAGTCGAGGTCGTGGAGCATCAGGTCCTGGACGACGTCGACGTCGAGCCCGCGCTCGCTGGCGGGATGGAGACGCTCGACGCGAATCCGCCGCGGCACCCCGGCGCGGGCCAGCGCCTCTCGCCAGCGCGGGTTGTACCACTCGACGTGGCCCACCTGCAGGATCCGTCCAAGCGCCTCGGACCGCGCGACGAGGACCTCGCCGCGGGCGACGTCGAGGGCGAGCGGCTTCTCGACGAGCACGTCCCGCCCGGCCTCGACGACGGCGAGCGCGATCTCGACGTGGGCGGCGGTCGGCACCGCGACGATCGCGGCATCGACCTCGTCGAGGCGGCGCAGGTCGTCGACCGCCTCGCCGCCGAACTCGGCGGCGAGCGCCGCGGCGCGGGCGAGGTGGCGATCGACGACCTGGGCGAGGACGCAGTCGCCGTCCCGCTCGGCGCTGCGCGCCACGGTCCGGGCGTGCAGCCGGCCCATCGGTCCGGCGCCCACCACGACGACACGCAGACGCGTCACGGCCCGACCCGGTCCGGAGAGAACGCGATCCAGGCGATGCCGGCGCGATCGGCGGCGTCGCGCGCCGCCTCCCGATCGAGGATCAGGGTCACGCCCGCCTCGACCGCGAGACAGCGGGCCCCCGCCTCGACCATCGCCGCGATCGTCCCCGGCCCGACCGCCGGCAGATCGAAGCGCCGATCCTGGCCGGGGCGCGCGGCCTTCACGACGACGGCGCCGGGGCCCGCGAGCGAGCCGGCCCGGCGGATCGTCGCATCCGTCCCCTCGACTGCCTCGACCGCGACCACACAGCCGCGGCGCACGACGACGCATTGTCCGATCCCCGCCGCCCCGATCCGCGCGAGCGCGCGCCGGCCGACCTCGGCGTCGATCAGCTCTTCGGCCGAGGGCTCGCGTCCGGAGAACACGCCCTCACGGGCGACGAAGGTCGCGAAGGCCTCGTCCTGACGGACGACGCGGAAGCCCTGGCCCTCGAGCCAGCCGGCGACGGCGCGCAGCAGGGTCCCGTCGTCCCAGCGATCGATCGTGGCGAGCAGGGCCTTCGCCGACGCGTCGAGGTCGACGCGCACGGAGCCGTCGAAGAGCGTCTGCTTGGGGACCGCCCCCGCCACGACGAGGCGGTCGACCTCCATCGCCCGGAGGCTCTCCGCGGCGTCGTCGAGCCGCCCGAGGCGGTGCCAGCGGATCTCGTCGACCGCTTCCGCCAGCTCGGGATCACAGAGCCCTTCGAGGCCCACCGCCCGCACCGCCACCCCGGCGGCCGCGAGCCCCCGCGCCGCGAGCAGCGGGAGCCGACCGCGACCGGCGATCAGTCCGAGGCGGGAGACCGGGTCGCGTCCTCGCATAACGCCTCAGCGACAGAATCCGCGCTCGGTCTTCCGCAGGAACGAGACGAGGCGCTCGACCTCGGGCACCGCCCCGATCTCCGCGTCGACGCGGGCGAGCGCCTCTTCGAGCCGCAGCTTCGATTGAAAGATGAGATGAAAGGCGTGCTTGATCTGGGCGCGCGTCTTCTCGGAGAAGCCCCGGCGCCGCAGGCCGACGGCGTTCAGCCCGACGAGCCGCGCCCGGTCGCCGGCCACCATCGAGAAGGGCGGCGCGTCGAGCGAGAGCTTCGAGCCGCCGGCGACCATGACCGACTCGCCGATGCGCGCATACTGATGCAGGCCCGTGTAGGCGCCGAGCACGGCATGGTCGTCGACCTTCGAATGACCGCCGAGGCCGCAGAAGCTCGCGACGATGACGTTGTTGCCGATCTGGCAGTCGTGGCCGATGTGGGCGCTGTTCATCAGGAACGCGTCCTCACCGATCCGCGTGCAGCCCCCGCCCCGGGTCGTCCCGACGTGGACCGTGACGTGCTCCCGGATCTGGCTGCGCGCCCCGATCTCGAGGCTCGTCGAAGCCCCGTCGAAGGAGCGGTCCTGCGGCTCGCCGCCGAGACACGCATGGGGAAAGATCCGGCAGTCGGGCCCGATCCGGGTCCGGCCGATCAGGGTCACGTGCTCCGCGACCCGGACGCCGGACCCGAGCTCGACGTCCCGCCCGACGAAGGAGAACGCCCCGACCACCACGTCGGCGGCCAGGATCGCTCCGTCCTCCACATGCGCCGTCGGGTGGACGAGGGCCAAGGCATCAGCCCTTTCCGTTGTACGTCTTGATCACGAGATCCGTGACGTCGAGGGCCTCGCGCCGGTACTCGAGGCCGGGCGTGTCGGTTCGCAGGATCGCCGAGAACCCGTTGTCCCGGCCGACGTCCTTGATCACCGTCTCGAGCCGTTCGATCAGGGGGCCGAGGATGCGCTGCTGCTCGACCTTGAACTGGCCCTCTTCCTCCTTGGCCTTGTTCTCATAGCGGTTGCGCAGCTCGACCATGTCGAGCTGCTTCGCCTTGACCGCTTCCTCGGACATGACGAACTGCTTCGCCTGCAGCTCCTTCTCCATCGCCTGCAGCTGCTCGACCATCGGCGCGAGCCGCTGCTGCGCCTCGCGGCCCTTGCGCTCGAGCTCCTCGCGAGCGGCCTTGCCCTTCTCGACGGTGGCCAGCACCTGCTCCATGTCGACGAACCCGATCTTGACGGGATCGTTCGTGGCAGCGACTCCCCAGCCGAGCACGATGCCCAGCGCCACCAGCAACAAGGTCTTCTCGATCTTCATGTTCCGACGACTCCTCCTGACGTACGAACTCGAATCGCGATGCCGATCCCGGATCCGGGATCGGCCCGGCCAGCCCTTCAGATGCCCAGACCTCCGACCGAAAACTCGAAGACCGGGCTCTGTTCGTTGCTCCGCGGATTGACCGGGAACCCGAGCACCAGCTGCAGCGGTCCGAACGGCGAGAACCACAGGACGCCGGCGCCCGTACCGTAGCGCCACTGGGTGGCGTCGAACAGCAGGTCGCCCTCGGCGAAGGCATTGCCCATGTCGATGAATCCGATGCCCATGAGGCCGATCTCGTCGGAGATGGGAAAGCGGTATTCGAAGCTGCTGCTGATGTAGGAGCTGCCGCCGATGACCTGGGATTCGCTGATGTCCGAGAAGTCCTCGAACTTCTTGTCGGACAGACGGTTGCAGCGGCCGTTCCCGTTGCCGAAGTTGCGGACGAAGCTCGTGTCGTCGCAGACCGCCGCGATCTGGCCGGTCGCGGGGTTGCTGATCAGGCGCGTGCCGA
Source organism: Myxococcota bacterium (assembly GCA_046351135.1). GTDB lineage: Bacteria > Myxococcota_A > UBA9160 > UBA9160 > UBA4427 > UBA4427. The sequence continues at coordinate 264,474 of JAXLZA010000005.1, forward strand.
CGGGGTGGTAGACGCGACCCGACGCGAGGTCGGTGAACGAGAGCGTCGGACGGCGGGGACCGACGGACCGGCCCTGGAAGCCGCGCAGCCGCGTCGCGCCCAGGCCGCCGAGGAAATAACGCTCCGTCAGCGGGAGCCGGATGTCGTCGGCGATGTTCTCGAGGTTGCCGGCGTTGACGCAGTTCGCGGGGTCGGCACAGGCCGTCGACGAACGGATGCCGGTGTCGAAGTCGGCGATCGCGTTGAGCGGGAGCGCATAGCCGAGCCGGGTGCTGACGACGAAGGTCGATCGCTCGAACAGCCACTTCGGGGCCCCGAAGTAGTAGCCCGCCTGCCCTTCGAGCGAGAAGAAGTTCGAGAAGCCCCCGAGCCCGGCGTATTCGGCGAAGGCGTTCGCCGCATAACCGGAGGTCGGCGCGAAGCGGTCGTTGCGGGTGTCGACGCCGACCGAGAGCCCGATCCGGCTCGTGCTCTGGCGTCCCTGGAGGACCTGGCGCGTGATGGGCGCGGCGAGCGCGTTCAGGTTCGCGTTCTGGGTGACGCGGCGCTGAGAATAGCCGTAGGAGAGGCCGATCGAGGCGCGGTTGTCGACCGTGAGCGGATGGCCGACGGCGATGTCCACGCCCTGCTGGTCCTGCTTGAAGCTGTTGTACCGGACCTGGGTCAGGAAGGCCGTCGCGCTGAAGCTGAAGGTCGACCCGAGGAAGTACGGGTCCGAGAGCGAGAGGTAGTAGCGGCTCGACCGGCCACCGATGTCCGCCGACACGTTCGCACCGTAGCCCCGGCCGAAGAGGTTCGACTGCGAGAGCGAGGCGGTGAAGATGAAGTTGTCCGCGGAGGAGAAGCCCGCGCCGAAGCTGAAGGCGCCGGTCGGGCGCTCGACGACGTTGACGTCGAGGTCGAGCTGCGAGGGGTCGTCCGTCGTCTTGGGCTCGAAGGCGGCATCCTCGAAGTAGCCGAGGCGCTTGATGCGGTCGCTCGAGACCTGGAGCGCCCGGGCCGAGTAGAGCTGGCCTTCGACCAGGCGGACCTCGCGACGGATGACGGTGTCGATCGTGCGCGAGTTGCCCTTGACCTCGATGTTGCGGACGAAGTAGAGCGGCCCCTTCTGGACGCCGAACTGGACGTCGACCGTCAGCTCCTCCTGGTTGGTCTTCGTGACGGGATCGACGTTCGCGAAGTAGAAGCCGCGGTCCGTGAAGTGGGCCTCGAGCGTCTCGACGTCGGAGGTCAGGCTCGAGCGGCTGAAGACGTCGCCCTCCTTGAGCTTGATCTTCTCGCGCAGCACCGTGAGATCGATCGTCTCGTCACCCTGGACGTCGAGCTCGCCGACCTTGAACTGCGGCCCCTCGATGATCTCGACCTTCACGAAGAGGCCCTTCTCGGTCGCCTCCACGTTCGGGCCGATCACGCGGGACTGCACGTACCCGTTGTCGGTGTAGAGCTTCTCGACGAGGCGCAGGTCGCGCAGGAAGACGGGCTCGGAGTACGTCCCGGTCTTGTCGAGCCAGCTCGTCGCGAGGGAGTAGAAGCGCCAGGGCTTGGTCGAGAAGCCCTCCCGCAGCTGCTTCGCGGTGAACGCCTTGTTGCCCTCGAAGATGATCTTCTTGAGCCGGAGCTTCTCCTTCTCCTTGACCACGAAGTTGATCGCGACCGAGCCGTCGGTGATGTCCTCGGTCGTGTAGTCGACCTCGGCGAGGTAGAAGCCTTCGCTCTTGTAGAGCGCGGCGATGCGCTCGACGTTCTCTCGGAGCAGCGGGTAGTCGAGGGGCGAGCCGGTCGTCAGCGTCAGCTGGTCCTTGATCTTGTCGCTGTCGATCTCGTCGTTGCCGGAGATCGCGATCTCGCGGACGACGGGATTCTCCTTGACCTCGAAGATGATGGCGGGGCCGAGGGGCGTCGTGTCGACGAAGACCTGGACGTCGCGATAGAAGCCCTGCTGGAAGATCGAGCGGACGTCGCGGGAGATCTGGGTCATGTCGAGGGGCTGGCCCGGGGCGGTCTGGATCCGGGTGCGGATCTCGGCCTCCTCGATCCGCTTGTTGCCGCGGATCGCAACCTCCGCGACGACCTCGCCGCTGCCGGACTTCACGCTCTCGCCGAGCAGCCGCTCGGCCCGCACGACCTCGAAGATCGCCACGACGCCGTCGGCGTTCTGCTGGGTCCGGGCGAGGACGCGGGCGACTCGGGGGTCCGTCGCCAGCGCGCGCCGGTCGGCGTCGAGCTTCGCGGCGTCGAAAGCGTCTCCGCGCCGGATCGAGAGCCGCTCGCGCAGCTCGCCCTCGATCGAATCGGCCCCCTCGATCTGGATGTCGACGATGCGGTCGGGCTTGCCCCCGACGACCGACGCCGTCACGCGCTCGGCGAGCTCGCCGAGCCGGTCGAGCAGCTCCCGGTCGCTGCCCGCCGTCAGCACGAGGCTCGTGGTCGAGGCCCCGAGCGCCGTCGGAACGACCCGCACGTCGATGCTGAACCGCCCGGCGAGCTCGGTCAGGCTGCCCACGACGACGCCGTCGAGCCCCTGGCGGGCGGCCCAGGCGCGCAGCACCGGATCCGGCTGGTCGGCGCTCGGGAGGTCCGTCTGCCCCTCCTTCTCGAGCCCCGGCCGGGCGATTGCCGAGACCTCGCCACCGGTCTCGATCCGCTGGGCGAGCAGCTCGTCGAGGGGATCCGAGAGGAAGCGCAGCGAGCCCGTGCTGTTCAGATGGAAGGGGAGGACGGCGACCCGCTTGTCGGCGCTCGCCGGGGGGGCCGCATCGATCGCGCCGTATTCGACCGGCCCCTCGTCCGACTGGGCCATCGCCGGCGCGGGGATCGCGACGAGCACCAGCGCCCAGAGGAGCCCGGCGACGACGTGGCCGATCGCGCGAATCCGGCGTGCCCGATCGGTCGTTTGCAAGGGATCTCCCGGGCCGTGTCGGGCCAGTCGAGGCGCCGAAGGGTATGCGACGCGATTTTCGCTTTCAACCGCTCGCCGCGCCCGAAATCGTCGATCTGTCGGGGAGTTGCGCCGCGACTGGCACTCGCGCGGAGGGTGCGACGGAAATCCGGACGGGCCCGAAACCCGGGGCGACGGCCGGGTGTCCAAGGCCCGCCCTCGAGCGCGGCGGCGGTCCGGCTCCGGCCCTCAGACGACGGCCGAGCCCGCGTCGACCTCGAGCAGGCGGCCGCCGGTCAGCACGACGACGCGGCCCAGCCGGTCGGCCATGCGCTTGCTGTGGGTCACGACGACGAGGGTCGTGCCTCGGGTGCGGTTCATCTCGAAGAGCAGCTCCGCGACCTGGTCGCCGGTCGCCGGATCGAGGTTGCCGGTCGGCTCGTCGGCGAGGACCAGCGGCGGATCGAGGACCAGCGCCCGCGCCACGGCGACGCGCTGCCGCTCGCCCCCCGAGAGCTTGCCCACCGCGTGCTCGATCCGGTGGGCGAGGCCGACGTCGCGCAGCATCGCCTCGCCGCGGCCGCGCATCTCGTCCCGCGACAGGCCCTGGATCAGGCCCGGCATCATCACGTTCTCGATCGCGCTGAACTCCGGCAGCAGATGGTGGAACTGGAAGACGAAGCCGAGGAAGCGATTGCGCAGATGCGAGAGCGCCTCGCGCGAACGGGCGAAGACGTCCTCGCCGCGGAAGAGCAGCTGGCCCGCCGTCGGATGATCGAGGGTGCCCAGGATGTGGAGCAGGGTCGACTTGCCGACCCCCGACTGACCGACGATGGCGATCCGATCGCCCTGCTCGATCGCGAAGTCGATGCCCTTGAGGACGTCGACCGTCCCGCCGCCCGTCTCGAAGCAGCGGACGAGGCCCCGGATCTCGACGAGCGGCACCCCGGCGCGCGCGGCCGGCAGGGAATCACTCATGGCGCAGCCCCGCGGCGGGATCGATGCGCGACCCCTGCCGGCTCGGCAGCAGCGTCGCGCCGAGCGACAGGATCATCGCGATCACCGCGACCCCGGCGACCTGCCCCGGATCGACCTTCGAGGGCAGCTCCGAGAACTGGTAGACCGAGGCCGGCAGCGTGTCGATGCCCGTGATGCGCTCGATGCGATCCTGGATCCAGGAGAGCTGCCCGGTCACCGCGATCCCCGCCGCGACCCCGAGCGCCGTCCCGCAGAGACCGATCAGCGTCCCCTCGAGCGCGAAGATCCGCTCGATCATCGCATCCTCCGCCCCCATCGCCTTCAGGATCGCGATGTCGCTCGACTTCTCCATGATCATCATGATCAGCGTCGCGACGATCACGAACGCGGCCACGACCATGATCATCGTCAGCAGCAGGAACATCATCACGCGCTCGGTCTTGAGCGCCTGGAAGAAGGCCGGGAAGACCTCCTTCCAGTCGCGCGTGTAGTAGGGGTAGCCGAGGGCCTCCTGGACCTGGTCGCCGACGATGCGCGAGCGGTAGTGGTCCGTCGTGCGGGCCTCGATCCCGTCGACGACGGCCCCCACCTTGCGGAAGTCGCGGGCGGCCTCGAGGGTCGTGTACGTGAACGCCTCGTCGTACTGGTAGAAGCTCGACTCGAAGATGCCGACGACGGTGAAGCGCTTGAGCCGCGGGCCGGGGCCCAGCGGCGTCGGCGGGCCACCGAAGGGCGAGATCAGGAGCATCGAATCGCCGACCGCGAGCCCCATCGAGCTCGCGAGGTGGCCCCCGATCACGATCCCGGGCGCGTTCGCGTCGGCGCCCTGCTTCGCGAAGCGCGCCACGAGGTCCGGCGCGCCCTCGCCTTCGACGCTGCGCAGGTCGCTCTCGAGATCCGTGACCCGGCCGACGCTCGCGGGGTCGATGCCGCGCAGGCGCACGCTCGCGATCTCGCCGTGGCTCCCGCGCACCATCCCCTCGGCGTCGAGATACGGGCTCGCCGCCTCGACCCCCGGCACCGAGACCACGGTCTTCATCACGCTCTCCCAGTCCTCGAAGGGACCGAAGCTGCTGTGGACCGTGAAGTGGGCGCGATTGCCGAGGATCTCCTCCCGCCAGGTCTGCTCGAAGCCGTTCATGACGGAGAGCACGACGATGATCAGCCAGACGCCGGCGGCGATGCCGGCGACGCAGATCGCGGTGATCGCCGAGATGAAGACCTGACGCCGCTTCGCGACCAGGTAGCGCAGGGCGATGAACCACTCGACCGAGCGCCGCATCGACACGAAGCCCGCGATCGCGAGGGGGACCAGGCCGAGCACGATCGCGCCGAGCAGCAGACCGACGAGGCCCGCCGACGCGCTCTGGCCCGCCAGGACCGCGCTCTCCGGAAGCCAGCGCGCGAGGGCCCCCGGGAGCAGGCCCGCGGCGACGGCGAAGAGCACCCCGACGAGCGCGCTGCGATCGCCCTCCCCGCCCGCGCGCGCGCGGGCGCGCCGGTCGAGCAGACCCGCCACGACGGCGATCCCGAGCGCGGCGCCGAAGAGCGGCAGCGCCTGGCCGAGCGGGGCGACGGCGAAGCCCGCGGCGAGCGCGGCGATCCCCGCGACGACGAGGCCGAGCGTCGCCTGCGAGACCCGGCGGGTAGCCACACCGACGGCTACGAGGAAGATCGCGCACGAGCCGACGCCGACGGCGAGCTTCTGCGCGAAGGTGCTCCACCACTCCGTCCAGGCGTAGACCGAATCCGACGGGTAGCTCTCGAGCGTCGCCAGCAGGGCGACGAAGCCCGCGACGCAGACGCCCGCCAGCGCCGGCGCGATCCAGCCGCGGGCGACGCGCGCGAAGCGATCGAGCACGAGCAGCGCCGAGCCGACGTAGAGCAGCGTCATCGCGACGATGCCGACCGCCAACAGCACGATGAAGGCGACGGCGATGCCGCCGCCGGCGGTCGCGAGATAGGTGGCGAGCGCCGACCTCAGGGATTCCAACGAGGCTAGTCTCCCGCGCGCTTCGGGCGCAGCTCGGCGGCCTGGGCCAGCAGCGTCGCCCGGATGAAGGGATCGAGGTCGCCGTCGAGCACGGCGTCGACGTTGCCGATCTCGAGGTCGGTGCGGTGGTCCTTGGCGCGCTGCTGGGGGTGGAGCGTGTAGGAGCGGATCTGGCTGCCGAAGCCGATCTCGCGCTTCTCGCCGGTCAGCTCCTCGAGCTTCTCCGCCTGCTTGCGCCGCTCGAGCTCGAAGAGCTTGGCCCGCAGCATCTTCATCGCCTGGGCCTTGTTCTTGTGCTGCGAGCGCTCGGCCTGGCAGGCGGCGACGACGCCGGTCGGCAGATGGGTCAGGCGGACGGCGGACTCCGTCTTGTTGACGTGCTGGCCGCCGGCGCCGCTCGCGCGGTAGGTGTCGATGCGGAGGTCGTTCTCGTCGATCTCGACCTCGATCGAGTCGTCGATCTCGGGGACGGCGGTGACGCTCGCGAAGGCGGTGTGGCGGCGGGCGTTCGAGTCGAAGGGGGAGATGCGCACGAGGCGGTGGACCCCCTGCTCGGAGTTCAGGTAGCCGTAGGCGTACTCGCCTTCGACGCGCAGGGTCGCCCCGCGGATCCCGGCCTCGTCACCCGCCTGGATGTCGAGGATCTCGGTCTTGTAGCCGTGGCGCTCGGCCCAGCGCAGGTACATCCGCAGCAGCATCTCGGCCCAGTCGCAGGCGTCCGTCCCGCCGGCGCCCGAGTTGATCGAGAGCAGCGCGTTGCCGGCGTCGTACTCGCCGCCGAGCAGCTGCTGGAGCTCCGCCTCCTCGAGGATGCGATCGACCTCGGCACACTTGTCGACGATCTCGGGCAGGACGTCGGTGTCGTCGGCCTCGCGGCCGAGGGCGAGCAGGATGTCGGCGTCCTCGATGCCCTTCTCGACCCGGTCGTAGAGGGCGAGCTCGCGCTCGACGGCGGTCTTCCGGCGCCCGAGGTCCTGGGCTACGGCCGGATCGTTCCAGAGATCGGGGCGCGCCATCGCGACCTCGAGCTCTTCCTTCTGGGCGCGCAGGGCCGAGACGTCAAAGACGCCCCCGGAACTCGTCGAAGCGCTGCCGGAGCGCGCGGATGCGCTCGGTCAGATCGCTGAAATCCAGTCCGGCCCGCTTCTCACCGCTCATGTCCGTCCATCCCCTTCCGAGATCGAAGCCCGTCGCGCCGCTCTGGCCCGCAGGAGCCCGACGAGGGCGCCGAGGATACCGCTCCAGGCGAAGACGTCGCCGAATCGCGCATAGAACGTCGGTGCCCCGCCCACCGCCCCGGTCGTGCCGGCGCTCGGCCCACCCCCCGCTGTCGGCCCCCCCGCCGCCGGGCTCGCCGGGACGACGGGCACCTCCGCGACGACGACCGCCTCCTCGAAGAGCGGGCTGCGCTCGCGCACCCGTCCCCGTTCGTCGATGATCGCCGAGATCCCCGTGTTGGCCGCGCGAACCCCGTAGAGCCCGGTCTCGGCCGAGCGCAACGCCGTCATCGCGAGGAACTGGTGGGGCGCGCCGGTGCGACCGTACCAGGCATCGTTGGTCACGGCGAGGAGCACGCCCGCTCCATCCGCCGCGAAGCGCCGGACCAGGTCGGGAAAGATGAGCTCGTAGCAGATGGGCACCCCGGCCCGGAGCGTCGGCTGCCCGTCCGCCGACCCCGGCAGCTCGACCGCGCGCGGCACCGCCCCCGGTGTCACGTCGTTCGGCGAGAGTCCGCGGGCGAGGGAGTGGAAGACCCGGCCGAGCAGGCCGCGCAGGGGCACGAACTCACCGAAGGGCACGAGCTGGGTCTTGTCGTAGCGGTCGCGGATCCGCCCCTCGGCGTCGACGACGAAGGCGCTGTCGTAGTAGGCGCTGGGCTCGTCGCCCTGCTCCGACCAGGCGATGCCCATGCCGCCGACGACCAGCGTGACGCCGTGGCGGCGGGCGAGCTCGCCGACGCGCGTCGCGAGCGCCGGATCCCACTCGAGCGAGCCCGGGAGCGCGGTCTCCGGCCACACGATCCAGCGAGCCCCCGCCTCAGCGGCCCGATCCGACAGCCGGAGGTAGGTCGAGAGGATCCGCTCGCGGCGCGCCGCGTCCCACTTCTCGCCCTGATCGATGTTGCCCTGCACCGCGGCGATCCGGACGCGCGGGACGTCGCCCGGCGGCGCCGGGGCGAGCCGTGCACCGATCCCGTGGACGGCCGCGAGCGCGACGGCGAGCCCGATCGCCGTCCGCCGGTGCGCCGCGCCGCCCGTCGCGCCCGCCGACCCGTCCGCCCCCGACGACGCGAGCCGCTCGACCCAAAGCCCACCGAGGGCGAGGCCGCATCCGGCCGCGACGAAGGAGAGCGCATAGACGCCGCCGAAGCGCGTCCACGGCAGCAGCCACGCGTCCTGGTGGAGCGCGTAGCCGAGCGTCGCCCAGGGAAAGCCGCCGAAGAGGACGCCGCGCAGCCAGTCGACCGCGACCCAGGTGCAGGCGCCGAAGAAGGCGGCGCCCGGTCGCCCGGCGAGCCGCGCCCACAGCCCGCCGAAGAGCGCGCCGAACTGCGCGACCCAGTAGGCGGGCACGAGCGGCGCGAGCACCCCCAGCGCCAAGGGCATGCCGCCGTAGGTCACCGTCACGACGATGAACCAGTGGAACACGAAGACGTGGGCGAGCAGGCTCGCGAGGAACGCATGCTTCGCGGCGGCCCGCGGCGCGAGGCCGTGCAGGCCCACCACGAGCGCCGCCGGCCCGAGCCAGGCGCAGACGAGGCCGAGGTCGAAGGCGCCGAGGCCAGGCAGCTCGTGGGGAAACGAGAGGAAGGTGAAGAGGGCGTAGAGGCCGAGGGCGACCCGCCGGCGTGTCGGCGTGAGGGAGCTCACGCGCCGAGCACCCGCCAGATCCGGCGCTCCTCCGCCTGCATGCGGCGCGCCTCGTCGTCCTCCTCGTGGTCGTGGCCGAGCAGATGGAGGACGCCATGGACGAGCAGCTTCGCGATCGTCTCGTCGAGGCCGCGGCGCCGCTCCCGGGCCTGGCGCGCGGCGGTCTCGACGCTGATCACGACGTCGCCGAGCATCCGGCCGCGCCGCTCCGCGTGATCGCCTTCGACGAGGGAGAACGAGAGGACGTCGGTCGGTCGGGGCTTGCCGCGATAGCGGCCGTTCAGGACCCGGATCTCGGCGTCGTCGACGAGGGCGATCGAGAGCTCGGACTTCACCTGGCCCGTCGACCGCAGGATCCTGCCCGCCCGCCGCCGCAGCCGCGGCACGTCGACCTTCGACCCCCGGATCGCTTCGGGCGGTCCGGAAATCAACACGTTCATCCGCCGTCTCCGCGGCCGTCGACCTCGGATTCGCTCGCGGTCGCGCGCGGAGCGGCGTCTTCGACGTCTTCCGCGATCGGGCGCGAAGGCATCCCGCGCCGCGACCCGTCGCCGTGCTGCGCGTAGGCCTGGATGATCGCCTGGACGAGGGGATGGCGGACGACGTCGGTCGCCGCGAAATGCATGATGCCGATGCCGCGCACCTGCCGCAGGACCCGCGTCGCCTCGACGAGCCCGCTCTCGGTCCCCGCCGGCAGATCGATCTGGGTCACGTCGCCCGTGATCACGGCCTTCGAGTTCTCGCCGAGCCGCGTCAGGAACATCTTCATCTGCTCGCCGGTCGTGTTCTGCGCTTCGTCGAGGATCACGAAGGAGTCGTTCAGCGTCCGCCCACGCATGAAGGCGAGGGGTGCGACCTCGATCGTCCCGCGCTCGATCAGGCGCGCGGCCTTCTCGACGTCCATCATGTCGCGCAGCGCGTCGTAGAGCGGCCGCATGTACGGATCGACCTTCTCGGCGAGATCGCCGGGGAGGAAGCCGAGCCGCTCGCCGGCCTCGACCGCCGGCCGCGTCAGGATGATGCGCGAGATCTCGCGGCGGTTCAGCGCGGCGACGGCCATCGCCATGGCGAGATAGGTCTTGCCGGTCCCGGCCGGGCCGACGGCGATCGCGATGTCGTGCTTCTGGATCAGGTCGACATAACGTCGCTGGGCCAGGTTCTTCGCGCGGATCGTCTTGAGCGAGCCGCGCAGGATGTTCTCGTAGACGTCCTTCAGCTGGACTTCGGGCTCGTCGGTCAGCATGCGGATCACGTGGCGCACGTCGGCGTGCCGTACGCCCTGCCCCGACTGGAGCAGGCGGTAGAGCTCCTCGAGCACCCTTCGCGCGAGCGCGGGCCGCCCGTCGGCGCCGCGGATCCGGAGCTCGTTGCCGCGGGCGTGGATCTCGACGCCGAGGGAGCGCTCGATCAGGCGCAGCGTCTGCTCGCCGTCGCCGTAGAGCGCGACGGCCATCGAATTGTCGTCGAAGCTGAGGCTCTCTTGGGAGTTCTGGCCGTGGGAGGGACCTGCCGGGACTGCGTCGTGGTCGTGGGCCAGCCTGGAACTCCTCGCACCCGTCACGCCCGGCGGGACACCGGATCGGGCTTGCGTCGCTCGGGGCTCACTCGCGCGTGGATCGCGCCTCCATCCCGCCTCCGTCTCGCCTCGATCATCGCATGGGCGGCAGAAGCACGATTTCGTCGTCCCGAACGGCGTAATAATAGTCAGCGAGCCGCGCGGGCGTCAACGCGAGCTCCGCCCCGTGCGCGCCCTGCGCGAGCTCCTCGAGCCGCGCCGGGTACGCACCCGTCTCGAAGAAGTGGAGCTCGAGCTGCTGGCGGATCCGCTCCCGCTCGCTCGCCGCCCCGAGCCGGTCGGCGACCCGATCGGGGATCGCGGTGCCGGGCAGCCCGTGCCCCGCGCGGCCCGTCTCGAAGGCCGTCGCGGCCAGCAGGGCGAGGACGAGGTAGGGCACCGCCGTCGCGACCGCCGTCCGCAGCATCGGGACGACCTGCACCGGCTCCGCGCGCCGCCGGGGCGCCCGCCGGACCTCGTCGCTGCCGACCTCGATCAGCCCGGCCTGGCGCAGGTCGGCGAGCACACGGGTCGCCTCGAAGGTCCCGATCCGCGACAGATCGATCACCCGGCGCACCGTCAGCCGCCCGTCGACCAGCCCGAGCACGCGCTCGATCTGGCCCAGCCGGTCGTCGCCGCCGCTCTGTGCGAAGGCCCGGGACGACTCGAGGCTCCCGAGCCGGCGGAAGACCAGGTCCTCCGACGGCACCGCGGCCGCGAAGGTCTGCCACTCGTCGAGCATCCGCAGCCCGTCCATCAGGATCTGCTCGGCGCCGAGCAGCCGCTCGCGCGGCAGGTCGTGGGCGACGGGCTCCGCGGAGAAATGGAACTCGCCGCTCTTGCGGCGCATGATGTCGAAGACGGTCTCGCGGGTCAGCAGATCGCCGACCTCGTCGAGCTCCGCCTGCTCGAGGCGCCCGCTCGCCCGCAACAGGTCGGGAATCGGCCGCGCGGAGCGGACGCTCTCCTGCTCGACCTCGTGCAGCTGCTCGCGGGTCAGGTAGCCGGAGCGGACCAGCTGGCGACCGAGGGAGCCCCCCTCGCCGCCCGTGTCGACGGCGCCGCCGGTGACGACGCGCCCCTCGTCGAAGGCGAGGTAGACCGCATCGCCCCCTTCGCCGACGACGAGCATGCCGGTCTTGCGCTGCTGCCCGATCAGCTGGAAGACCTCGGCGATCCCGAAGTCGCGGAGATTGCCGTGCAGCGCGATCGACATCGCGACCTCCTACCGATTCCTGCGGACGATGAAGCTGCCGACGACGATCACCGCGTGGGCCGCGAGGGCGAGCCCGGCGAGCAACGACGTGAAGGCGGGCGCGATCCCGCCCAGCCAGCTCGAGTCGACGAGCGGGCCCGCGGGCCAGCGAAGCCAGGCGACGAGCCAGACGCAGAGCGCGATCGAGAGCAGCGCTGCGTCGGGTCGGCGGGCGGCGAGCGCCGCCACGCCGGGAACGAGGACCGAGCCGAGATCGACGAGCCGCGTGCGCCAGGCCTCGCGTCGGGCGAGCACCTGGAGCCGGGCCATGCGCAGCTTCGGGTCGGTGGCGTCGGGGTTCTTGAACAGGTGATGACAATCGTCGCACAGCTCGTCGCTCCAGACGTTCCCGTCGCAGCGCGCACACACGCGCCGGCCACAGCGCGCGCAGTCGCTCGAGCGCTCGAAGCGCCCCGCCGTCGCGATGCCGAGCAGGACGACGACCCCGAACGCCGCACCCGCCATCTGCCAGTCCTCGCCGATCCGGCCGGGTGCGAGCTGCTGCGTCGAAGCCGGCACCGGCGCAGGGGCGAGCGCCGCCTCGCGGAGCCGATCGCGCAGCATCGAGACGGGATAGCCGAGATCCGCCACGAGCTTCGGATCCGAGAGGCTCGAGAGCGCGGCGACCTGCGCGTCGGCGATGCGCTGGGCGCGGGCGAGCGCGAGCTCGGACTCGTCCATGCGCAGCGCGCTGGCGTAGGCCTGCGAGAGGTCGAAGAGCAGCGCCGGCGAGTCGAGCTGGGCGGCCGCGCGCTCGTACAGCCGGATCGCGTCCCCCGTCCGTCCGGCGCGCATCTCGACGTTGGCGCGATTGGCGAGCACGACCGGATCCGTCGGATGCGCCGCGACCATGGCCTCGAGGCGACGGGCGGCCTCGTCGGGCTCGCCGAGGCGGCGCGCGAGATGGGCCAGCGCGTGGGCCGCCACGACGTCGTCCGTCGCCGCGGCCTCGAGCCGCTCGAGATCCGCGCGGTCCGCCGTCCCCCGCGTCACGGCCCAGGCGCTGCGAACGACCGGATCGCTCTCGAGGATCGTCGAGGCCGTCGCGGCCCAGCGGGCGAGCGGATGCAGCGCCACGACGAAGGCGATCGCCGCGAGCACGAGCGCGCTGCGCTCGCGCCCGGTGCCGTAGACGAAGGCGACCGCGAAGCACGCGAGCACGAGACCGGCGATGCCCTCGCCGAGGGCGAGCGGAATCAGCCCGAGCGCAGCCAGCAGCGCTGCCCGGGCGAAGGCCGGCATGCCGTTCGAGAGCGGATCCCCGAGATCGTGGGCCGCGTGGGGGAAGGCCTTGAGCGCGAGCATCGCGATGAAGGCCATCGCCGACGCCAGCGCGACGATCCAGGCGAAGATCAGGCCGTTGCCGATCAGCCAGACCTGGGACTCGAGATCGTGGCCGATCGCGAAGACGAGCTCGCCGAGGGCGCGGGCGGCCTCGCCATAGGCTCCGGCCCGCCAGAGGTCGCCGACGCGGGCCCAGCCGAGGGCGGGCATGTCCGGGGCGAGCTCGAGCGCCAGCGCCGTCCCGGTCTCGGGCTCGTCGGGATCGGCCGAGCCGCGCACGACCTGCGCCGGGGCCGTGAGGTCTCCGAGGCCGAGCTCGAGGCGCAGGCGGCGCAAGGCGGCGGTGCGAGCATGGGGCGTCGCGGGCGCGGCCTGCCAGGCGAGCACGATCTGGTCCTGGCCGCGGGCGGCGGCCGGGGCGGGGGCCGGCTCGGGCAGGACCGGACCGGCGTCGGTGAGCCAGGGATCCAGCCACTCGACCTCGCCGGCGGCCGGCGGCACGACCGCCTCGGCCGGTGCAGCATCCGCGACCGGCGCATCGACGGCCGTCCCGGCGACCTCGGCGGATGCGAGGGCCGCGCAGAGTCCGAGCAGGGCGGCGCCGGCTCGGGCGACGAGCAGAAGTCGGTGGACCAACCGGATCTCTCCCTGGGCGGATGGATTCGGTGGCGCTATCGGCGGGCGATGCGGGGCCCTGTAGGCATTCCCCTCGGGTCGCGACGATTCGTGGATCGATCCGGTCCCACCGGCCCCCGTTCGGCGGCCCGGACGCTCTCGACGCTCCCGAGGACCCTGAGTACCATGCCGCGCCCAATCACAAGGAGCCCTCGTTGGCCAATCACAAGTCCGCCCTGAAGCGCATCAGCCAATCCGAGCGCCGGCGCAAGCGAAACCAGCACATCCGAAGCAAGATGCGAACCGTGGTGAAGCGCTACCGCGAGGCCCTCGAGTCCGGCAACGCTTCCCAGGCCGGTGAGGCCTTCAAGGTCGTCGAGCGCGAGATCCGCCGCGCCGCGTCGCGCGGCGTGATCCCGAAGCGCCGGGCGGACCGCAGCGTCGGCCGGCTCGCGAAGCGCCTGAACGCGGTCTCCCAGTAACGCGTCGCGACGGAGGCTCCGCCGCGCCTCGCGCGCGGCGAGCCCGTCAGCTCGCGAGCTGGATGACCAGCTGCTCGAGGGCCCGCTCGGGCCGCAGCACACCCGCCCCCTTCAGCTCGACGTCCGTTCGGTGGATGGCGCGCAGGCAGACGAGCAGTCTCGCCGGGCCGAAGCGGCGCGCCTGCTGCTCGAGCTTCCGCGCCACGAAGGGCGGCGCGGGCACCTTCTCGCCCTGCCCCACGCGGATCAGTCTTCGGAAGTGGGATGCGAGCGCGCCGAGCATCGCCTGGGCCGCCTCGCCCTGACCGAGCATCTGGGCGAGCTGCGCCAGCGAGTCCGCGGCGCGCCCCTGCCCGATCGCGTCGGTGAGATCCCAGATCGACTCCTCGGCGACGTTCGAGACGGCGAGCGTGACGGCCGCGCGATCGACCCGCCCACCGGCACCGACGTGGAGCAGCAGCTTCTCGAGCTCCTGCCGCAGCAGCAGGAGATTCGGACCGATCCGCTCGGCGAGCAGCTCGACCGCGTCCGCCGTCAGGTCGATGCCGATCCGGCGGGCCTCGCGATCGAGGAACGCATCGAGCTCGCGTCCCGGCTTCGGGGCCTCGCACTCGACCTCGCCCGCCGGATCGCGAAACGCCTTCACCCAGCGCCCCCGGCGATCCACCTTGCGCGCGACGACGACGAGCACCGACGTCTCGCCCGCCCCCGGCGACGCGAGCGCCTGCTCGATCGCACGACCCCAGCTCTCGTCGAGCCCTGCGCCCCGCCCCTCGGTCTCACGCAGCACGACGAGACGCCGCGGCGCCATCAGGGGCAGGGTCCCGAGGGCCTCCTCGAGGCGTGCCGGCGACGCCGAATCCGTGTCGAGGCGATCGAAGTTGAAGTCGCGCGGCCCGACGGCGAGCACGCAGCGCTCGATCGCCTCGAGCGCGGCGTCGCGCAGCAGCGCCTCGGCGCCGACGACGAGATAGGCCGGACGGACGCGCCCCTGGGCGAGCTCGGCGCTGAGCTTCTCGACGTTCATCCGCCCGCGCGCTCCGCGGCCGCCGGTCCGGTCGGCGGCGCCTCGGCGGGGCGATCGAGCAGCTCGATCGCGTCGGCGACGCGCGTCGCGAGCAGGTCCGACATGCGGCGCAGGGCCTCGAGGCGATTGGTCCGGGTGACCTCGATGTCGGGGCTCGCGAGGTAGGAATCCGTCTCCGACAACATCGCGGGATCGAGCTTCACGACGTCGCCGTTCGCGAGCCGGACCTCGAGGTCGAGCGCCAGCGTCAACGAATACTCGAGGGCGGCGACGAAGCTCGAGAAGCTGCGGCTCGCGATGTCGAGGGGGCGGATCCGACCGCGGAGCTGCAACGCGGCGTTCGAGGGATTCTCGGTGAGCACGAGCCGCGCGCGCCCCCCGACCTCCCGGCGGAGCGCGTCGGTCACGATGCGGTCGAGCCAGGGCTCGGGGGAGTCGCTGCGCAACGCGATCACCGCGACGCGGGCGGGCTCGGCGCCGGCGCGGGTCGCATCGCCGC
This sequence comes from Myxococcota bacterium, assembly GCA_046351135.1. Lineage (GTDB taxonomy): Bacteria > Myxococcota_A > UBA9160 > UBA9160 > UBA4427 > UBA4427. Next base: position 279,910 of record JAXLZA010000005.1, read on the forward strand.
GGCCGGCATCCGCCCGGGAAGCGGGGCCGAGCGTGCTGTGATAGCCGCACGCGGCGAGCGCGGCGAGGAGCAGGACGGCGAGGAGTCGGACGGCTCGGGGCCACCGGGGCATGGCAGACCGATAGCATGCCGCGCGATCGCCCGGTGCCACCGCCCGCGGCGGCTCAGGCCGGGAGCTTCAGGAGGTCGCGGGCGATCGAGAGGACCTTGTTCGCCTGGATCGGCTTGGTCAGATACTCGTTGGCTCCGAGCGCGATCGCCCGCTCCCGGTCGTCGTTCGCGCCCTCGGTGGTGATCACGCAGATCGGCATCTCGGCGAGATTCGCGTCGCTCCGGATCAGGCTGATCAGCTTCAGACCGTCCATCACCGGCATGTTGATGTCCGCGAAGACGAGATCGAAGTGGTCGCTCGTGACCTTGCGCAGGCCGTCCATGCCGTCCTGGGCCTCGACGATCTGGACGCCCTTCATGCGCTTCAGGGCGAACACGAGGAGCTGCCGCATGGTCGGACTGTCTTCGACGATCAGGATTCGCTTGTCGGCCATCTTCGTCCTTCCTCGGCCCCATGGCCCGCGCCCCGGCGCGCGCGCCGCGGCCCCGTCAATTCGTGATCCGATCGATCGATCGCGTCGTCCCCGCCCGGATGCTCCGGGTCGGCGCCTGCATGCCCGCCAGCAGGAGCGCCTTCGAGCCGTGCTGGGCCAGCAGCTCGAAGAGCTGGCGGTCGAGCTCCGACAGGCACGGCTTCTGATCGAGCAGCTTGTCGATCACGATCGCGCCGAGCGCGCTGCCCCGCGCGCAGAGCGGGACGATCGCGAGCGGCTCGGAGGAACGCCCGGCGTCCCCGTCGACCGCCCCCGCCTCCGCGACCCGGACGCGGCCGCTCTCGACCGCTCGCCCGATCGCCCCCTCCCCGAGCGCGACCTCCGGCCACCGGTCGAGCGGACGACCCTCGCCGACGATCGGGACCAGCCGCTCGCGGTCGGGATCGAACGTGTAGAGGGCGAAGATCTCGGCGCCGACCAGGTTGATCACGATCTCGCAGATCGCCGCGACCACCTCGCCGGAATCCCGGGTGGCGTGGAGCTGATCGCTCGCCACGAACAGGTTCGCCAGGTCGTCGTGACACCGCTCGGTTTCGGCATGGCGCTCGGCCCACCGCAGGTTCGACGCCTCGGCGGAGCGCAGGCGCGCGAGCAGCGCATGATTCTCGACCCGGAGCGCCTCGAGCTGGACGTCCGACGGTCGCGGGAAGGCCCCGGGGACCCCGTCGGCACCGGGCTGCGGACCGCGGTCGACGTCGCGGGCGAGGCGCCGGAGGCGCTCCGTCTCGTCGACGAGCTGGCGCGTGAGCTCGGTCCCCCGCGCGAAGAGGTCGAGCAGGGCCGCGCCATGGTCGAGCGGGTCCGGCTGATCCGATCGAGCCATCGGCGCCTGGCCTCCCGAGCTCCGCCCCGACGCCGCGCCGGGAGCGATCCACTCGTCCGGAGAGGACTCGACCGCCCCGCGCCCCGACTTGAGGCTGGACCGGGAAGGGGTCGCGGACCGGGCCTCCGGGCGGGAGACACCGGGCCGGCTCAGTCCTCCGAAGCGTCGACGGCGGCCCGGGCGACCGCGTGCCAGAGGGCATCGGGCTCCTCCCCGAGGAGCGGCCGGCGATAGACGAGGTCCCGCTTCAGGTGTTTCAGCTCGAAGACCGTCGTCACGTTCGCGAGGGACTCCGAGTGGCCGAGCAGGAGGCAGCCGCCCGGGCGGAGCTTGTCGTGGAAGCTCTGCATCACCCGACGCTTGGTGGCGAGGTCGAAGTAGATGATGACGTTGCGGCAGAGGATCACGTCCATCGTGCCGAGCAGCGCGAGCTTGGCCTCGTCGACCAGATTGAGATGCATGAAGTCGACGTGGCACCGGATCTCGTCCGCGATCTTCGAGACGCCGTCCTTGCGCGAGAAATAACGCTGGCGGAGCGACTCGTCGACGTCGCGGAACGAGGCGTCGCGGTACAGGCCGGTGCGGGCGCGCGCGAGGACCGAGCGCGAGATGTCGCTGGCGACGACCTGGAAGTCCCGCCCGGGACGGAGCCCCGCCTCGAGGCCCAGCATGACGACCGAGTACGGCTCCTCGCCGCTCGCACAGCCCGCCGACCAGATCTGCACCGGCCGCGCCGCCCCCTCGGCCCGGACCCGGAGCTCCGGGATGATCTCGCGCACGAGCGCCTCGAGGGGCGATCGATCGCGGAAGAAGTAGGTCTCGTGGTTCGTCAGGCGATCGATCAGGTTCGCGAGCTCCGCCTCCGCACCCTCGCCGTGCCGGATCTGATGGAGGTAGACGGCGAACGATCCGGAGTCGGTCTCCTCGATCCGCCGCGCGATGCGACTCTCGAGCAGGTAGCGATTGCCCTGATCGAAGTGGAGGCCGGCGCGATCGCGCAGGAGCGACGTGACCAGGCGGAACTCGGCGTCGGAGAGCGCAGGCTTCGGCGTGCCGTGCGTCATGGTGTGCGCCTCACTCCTCGAGCCGCCGCGCGGCATCGAGCAGCGCTTCGCGGACCCAGGCGTCCTCCTCGACGTCGAGCCGGCGGAGCAGGGCCGGGAGCGCTCGACGATGACGACGGGCCGTGAGGGCCTGGATCGCCTCGGCCCGGACCGACCAGTCGGCGTGGGCGATCAACGGCAGGAGCCGGGCCAGCTCGTCGGTCGATGCGTGCCGCGCGAGGCAGGTCGTCGCGGCCCGCACGACGTCGGCCTCGGGGCGCTCGAGGGCGCTCGCCGCCCACGCCGCCGCCGATGCCCCACCGAGCTGCGCGAGCGTCTCGAGCACCGCGAGCGCGACGATCGGCTCGCGCGCGAGGGCCCGCGCCAGCCAGGACCCGTCCTCGCCGACGCGCTCGCCTGCGCGCGCGAGCACCGAGCCTGCGGCGCGGACGGCGGCGGCCGCGACCCGCGGATCCCCATCGGCCGCGAGGCGCTCGAGATCCTCGAGCACCGCGAGCGAACCGGTGCCGGCGAGCACGCCGGCCGCGGCGATGCGCACCCCGCCCGACTCGTCACCGAGCGCGAGACGCACGGCGGCGCGCGCCCGGTCGCCTTCGAGGCGCGCGAGGGCCTCGACCGCGGCGCGACGCACGAGCGGCGACGCGTCCTTCACGAGATACTCGATCACGTCGAAGTCCTGCGGTCCCCCGATGCGCGCGAGCACCCGGGCGATCGCGACCCGGAGCGCCGTCGAAGCGCCTCCGAGTCGACTGACGAGGACCTCGATCAGCTGCACGTGGATCGCCGGATCGGCCGACTCCGCGCGCTCCGCCAGCCGCACGACCGAGGCGATCAGCTCCTCGACCAGCTCGCGGGCGTCGCCGTCCTCGTCCGCGGCCGCGCGATCGAGCCGGCGCACCAGATCCGGCATGCGGCGATAGTAGGCCCCGTCGGCGAGGGCGAGAGCCGCCCGACCGACGCAGACGACGCGATCGCCCATCAGCGTCGCGACGAGCATGCCCTCCGCGGCCTCGCCCCCGATCCGCCCGAGGATGCCGCACGCGCGCATCTCGAGGTCGGCCGGAAGCTCCCGCCAGATCCGACCCAGCGCGGCCACCGTGACCTCGCCGAACGCGGCCAGCGTGGCGTCGACGAGGTCGCTCGCGGCCTCGTCGCGGCCCTCGGTGAGCAGCGGCAGGACCGAGCGCTCGTCGGCGACGATCCCGAGGAACTGGATCAGCGCGACGCGGCGCGCGGCGTCTTCGCCACTCAATCCTTCGCAGCAGCGCGGCACGAGCGCCGGATCGGCCGCCGCGGCGCCGCGCAACCGCTCGGCGAGCCGCCGCGCCTCGTCTCCATCGAGTGCGGAGAGCTGCCGGAGCAGGGCGCCGATCGCGCCCTCACGAACGCTCCGGACGCCGCTCGAAAGCCCCTTCTCGAGCTGGGCGGGCGCCGCCGGATCCGTCGAGTGGCCGAGCAGCTCGAGGGCGGCGGGCTGAAGCTGGGGGTGGACGAGGGCATCGGCGAGCGCTTCGACGCGAACGCTCGCCCCGAGCCGCTCGAGCGAGCGCAGCGCCGAGAGCCGCACGAGCGGCGCCTCGGCCGCGTCCGTCCCGACGCGCAGCAGCTCGGCGAGCTCCGCGACGCCGCCGACTCCGCCGAGGGCATCCGCGGCCGCGGCGCGGACGTTGACGTCGTCGTCCCGGAGCGCGCGGACGAAGACGCCGCGCGCCTCGACCTCGCCGATCGCGGCCAGCGCGTCGACCGCGAGCTTCCGGACGTCGACGTCGGTGCTCTCGACGGCGGTGACGAGCGTCGCCTGCGCACGGACGCCCAGCGCGACGAGGGCTTCGAAGGCCGAGTTGCGACGGCCGGGATTCTCGCCGTCGGCGAGCGCCGCGAGCAGCCCCGGCAGGACGAGCGCGTCGTCGCGACAGGCGATCAGGCGCTCGACCGCGGCCTTGCGAACCCGCCACGCCTCGTCGCCGAGACGCTCGACGAGCAGCGGCACCGCCTCGTCTCCCGGCAGTCGGAGCAGCTGCTCCACGGCGAGCCGGCGCACCTCCTCGCTCGAGCTCGCCAGCCCGTCGAGCAGGGCGTCGCGCTCCTGCCGGGACGACGCGCCGCTCACGCCTTCGCCCCACGCTCGCGCGCGACCCGCTGCAGCTCCTCGAGGACGAAGTCCGCCTCCGCCCGGACCTCCGGCCCGATCCGCTGACGGATCAACGCCCGCGCCTCCTGGATCTCCATCTCGAGCGCGCGCTCGAGCGTCCCCTCGCGCGCGGCCTGGGCGAACTTCTCCGGCTGGTAGAGGACCATCTCGGACACCGCGATCCGCGCGAGCCGCCGCGCCCGCTCACGCTCCTCCGCCCGGGCCGGATCCCCGGCCGTGGCGGCGGGATCCGCTGTGGCGGTCGCCGACGGCATCGGGGCGGGGGCCGCCAAGGGGGCGGGCGCGGTCGACGGCTCGGTCATCCGCGGCGGCGGCGGCGCGGGCGCAACCGGGGCCGCCGCGACGGGGCGCGAGACGGACATCGGCGGCTCGACCCGCGCCGCGGTCCGCGCGACCGGCTCGGCGCCGGTGAGCAGGCCGCGATCGCGCAGGATCGGGCGCAGTCCGTCCGGAAGATCCGCTGGCTCGAGGTAGACGTCGGCGCCGTAGAGGTCCACGGGCTCGCGCCGGTAGCGGCTCGGATCGTGGACCGAGCCGACGAGCACGACGGTCGTCCCCTTCAAGCTCTCGTTGCGCTTCACGATCTCGCAGACCTGGAAGCCGTACATGCGCGGCAGTCCGACGTCGAGCACGACGGCCTGCGGCAGCCGACGCTGGATCGCCAGCATCGCCTCGACGCCGTCGTGGACGAGCTCCGCCGCGAGTCCGAAGGATCGGATCGCCTCGACGGAGGCCTTGCCGCGGGCCTCGTCGGCATCCGCGACCAGCACCCATCGCGCCGCCCCGGCGTCGGCGGGACGGGGCACCGGCGGCGCCGCGGCGGGGGCCGCAGCGGCCATCGGCGTCGGGCGCGCGGAGATCGGCTGCTCCACGCCGGTGCTCGCGCCGCTCCCCGCGGCCGGAACGCGCACGAGGAAGAGCGCCGAGCACTTCGTGCACCGGAGCTTCGCGCCCTCCGGCCCGATCCGCGTCGGCTCGACGCGATAGCGCGCACTGCATTTCGGACAGACAGCGATCATGAGCCCTCTCCCCTCGCCCGAGCAGGATCGCTCGAGCGGTTCGACGTGAAGTCCGTGCGAGCCGAGCGGGCCTGCAGCGCGCCGGTCTCGAAGCGAATGGCCTCGTGGGCCGCAGCCAGCTCGGCTGCGATGGATCCGATCGACCGCCCCCGCTCGGAGACGGCCTCGAGCTGGCGGAAGACGCCCTCGCCGGCGCTCGACTGACTCTCGAGCGTCGCGACCAGACCGCGCGCGGCGCCGAGCACGCCACCGAGCTCGCCGTCGATGCGCGCGAAGCCGGACGTCTGGTCCTGGATCAGCGTCCGCAGGCTCGCTGCCGCGTCGCGCAGGCCGAGCATCGTCTCGGCGACGGCCGCGTGATGGCGGCCGCGATCGACGTCCGCGGTCTCGAGCTCTCGAATCGCCTCTTCGACCCGATGGGCGAGACCGATCGCGCGCTCGAGGACCCGGGACTGGCTCTCGACGGACCCCACGACCGCGGCGATCCGCGAGGTCGTCGCGTGGGCCGTGCGCGTGAGCTCGTCGAGCGTGTGGCCCACCTCGCCGGCGAGCGCGACGCCGGTGCGCACCGAGAGCGCGCCGGCCTCGATCGCCCCGATCGCCCGCTCGCTCTCGGACTGGACTGACTGGATCAGCCCGCCGATCTCCTTCGTGCCGACCAGCACGCGGTCGGCGAGATCGCGGATCTCCTCGGCCACGACCGAGAACGCGCGACCGTGCTCGCCCGCCTGCGCCGCGATGATCGCCGCGTTCAGCGCGAGCAGGCTCGTCTGGTCACCGACCTCGTCGATGACGTCGAGGATCCCGCCGATCTCGCGCGTGCGCGCGTCGAGCCCGCGGATGATCGCCTCGGCCGACTGGGTCGCCGATCGGATCGCCTCCATGCCGGCGACGGTCTCCTCGAAGCGCGCGCGTCCCTGCTCGGCGCGCGCGACGAGCGTGCCCGACAGCTCGTGGATCGCGACGGCCGCGCCGTCGGCGGAGCGGACCGCTTCGGCGAGCTCCGCGAGGCTCGTCGTCGACTCCCGCGACGCCCCGGCCATCCGCGCCCGGCGCTCGGCCATCGCCCGCGACGCGTGATCGAGGGCGACGAGCCCGCGCGCCGCGGCGTCGATGCGGTGGGCGAGGCCGTCCTCCCGGTCGATGGCGCCCTCGCCCGCCGTCCGCAGGACCTGGGCGTTCCGGTGGCACCGCTCGACCCGCTCGGCGAGCTCGCCCGCGCTCCCGATCCCCGCGACCGCCGCGGGCGCGAGAGCCCGGGCCGCGTCGATCGCATGGCCGAGCTCGCCGGCCTGCCGATCGTGCTCGTGGCCGAGCGAGACCAGGACGCGACCGATCGCCTCGATCCGCCGCTCGAGGGGCTCGAGCGCGATCGCCGTCTCCTGCTGCTGACGCTCGAGCGCAGCCGCAGCGTCGAGGCGCGCCCGCTCGAGCGCGCGTCGGCCGAGCTGGATCGCGAAGCCCTGCGCGGCGAACAGGCCCGCGAGGGCGGGCCAGAGCACGGCCGCCACCAGAATGGATCGCCACGGCATCGCCGTGAGCCCCGCGCCCGGCTCGATCGCCGCGACCCAGGCCGGTGCCGCGAGCAGCGAGGCCGAGCCCACCGCGAAGACCGCGATCGCCTCCCGGCGCCCTTCGTCGATCCGACGGTTGCTCGCGACGAGGCGGAGCGCGACCCCGGCGACCAGCGCGGCGCCGACGAAGCAGCCGACTGCGCGCAGGATCCCGATGCTCGGCGCGAGATCGACGGCGGCGAGCGCGAGGCCGGCGAGCACGACGCCGAGGCGCCGTCGCGCCCCGCGCGACCGGGGCGCGCGATCCACGGAAGCGGAGACGGGCGTCGTCATGCAGCGACCCCCTCGCCCCGCGGTCGTGCCGTCGGCTCGGACAGGACGCGATCGACCAGCACCTCGAGATCGATCACGAGGATCGGATCGCCCTCGGGCCGTCGGAAGGCCGCCGCGACGACCCGGCAGCCGAGCTCCCGGGCGAGCTCGGGCACGGGCTCCAGGCTCGAGACGGGGACGGCCGCGACCCGGGTCGCCCGCTCGACCCGGAAGCCGAGGACGAAGTCGCGCACCGCGACGACGAAGGTCCGCGAGCGCGGCGCGCCCCCGCGTCCATGTTGCCCGTCGCGCGCGAGCAGCTGCGCGAGATCCACGACGGGGATCAGCGTGCCGCGCAGATCGAGCACGCCCTCGATGACCGGAGGAGCGTCGGGCAGCGGCGTGACGGTCGGCGTGACCAGGATCTCGCGCACCTTCCCGATCGCCACGGCGTAGGTCTGGCCGGCGAGATCGAAGCAGGCGAGATCGAGCGTCTCGGTCGAGGCGCGGCCGCGTTCAGGCGCCGTCTTCATCGCACCCTCCCACCACCCGCTCGAGATCGAGGACCCCCACGAACCCGTCCGGCGTGCGCACCATCTCGACGACGGACCGGAAGTCCCGACCGTCGGCCGCGAGCACGTCCTGCTCGGGCGCCCGGAGTACCCCGATCACCGAGTCGACGAGGATCCCCGCGATGCCGGAATCCTCCCCGTGGATCACGACGATGCGGCTCGAGCGGGTCCAGCTCGTCCTCGACGAGCCGATCCGCCGTCGCAGATCCACGACCTCCACGATCTCCCCGCGCAGCGCGACGACCCCCGCCAGCCATTCCGGCGTCCGCGGGACTCGCGTGATCGTCGCGAGGCGGACGATCTCGCGGACGCGCTCGATCGCGATCGCATAACGTGCCCCGGCCACCTCGACGACCAGCAGCTCGCGTCGCTCCTCGAGCGCGACGGCGCCTCGCAGCGAGCGGGCCGCGGAGCGCGAGAGCGCGAGCCAGCCCTCTCGGGCGGCCTCCGTCCCGGCCGGGAGCGACGTGCTCGTCGCGTCGATCGTCATGCGGCCTCCCGGCGACGCGCGGACTCCGAGACCAGCGCGGAGACGTCGATGACGAGGGTCGCGACGCGATCGCCGAGCTCGGTCGCCCCGGCGATGCCGCGGATCTGCTGGACCGGCCCCTGGATCGGCTTGATGACGACGTCCTGCTGGCCGTCGAGCGCGTCGACGACGAGCCCGAGCTTCTGCTCGCCCATGCCGAGGACGACGACGAAGCCGCGCTCCCCTCCGCCCGCGTCGGCGATCTCGAACTCGTCGCCGAGCCGGCGCAGCAGGAGCGGCGTGCCGCGCAGGTCGATGAGCTCGCGCTCTTCGGTGTGGAGGACGCGGTGATCCGCGAGGCGCAGGGTCTCCCGGACGGAGGCGAGCGGGATCGCGTAGCGCTCGGCGCCGACGCGGACGATCAGCGCCTGGATGATGGCGAGCGTGATCGGGAGGGTGATCGTGATGGTCGTGCCCTGGCCCTTGCGGCTGTGGACCTCGACCAGGCCACCGAGCGCCGCGAGGTTCGAGCGCACGACGTCCATGCCGACGCCGCGACCGCTCGTCTGCGAGACCTCGTCGCGGGTCGACAGACCGGCCTCGAAGACCAGGTTCAGGACGTCGCGCTCCGACAGCGCCTCGTCCGCCGAGACGATCCCGCGTTCGACGGCCTTCCGGCGGATCGATTCCACGTCCATCCCGCGCCCGTCGTCCTCGACCTCGATCACGACGTGGTTGCCGCGCTGGAATGCGGCGACCCGGATCGTGCCGATCGCCGGCTTGCCCGCGGCCTCGCGCTCCGACGGCGGCTCGAGTGCGTGGTCGAAGGCGTTGCGGACGATGTGGACGAGGGGATCGACGAGCTGCTCGACGATCAGCTTGTCGAGCTCGGTGTCGCCGCCCGTGAACTCGATCCCGACCTCCTTCTCGAGATCGATGCGGAGCCGGCGGACGACCCGTGAGAGCTTCTCGAAGACCTGGCGGAGGGGGACCATGCGGACGTCGAGCACCCCCGCCTGGAGCGCCTTCAGCCGCCGGTCGAGCAGCTTGTGGACCTTCGCGAGCTCCGCCCCGATCCGCGCGCTGTGCGGATCGGCGGCGAGCCGCATCGCGATCGCGGCGAGCGCGCTGCGCTGGCTCGCCATCTCGCCGACGAGATTCATCAGCAGGTCGAGCTTCGCGATGTCGACGCGCACCGAGCCGCTGATCGATCGGAGCGACTCGATCCGGCGATCCTCCGCCGCGCTCCCGCGTCCGACCCCGGCCGACGCCGACGTCTCGACGGAGCCGAGCTCCGGATCCGCCGGTGCCCGAGCCGGCTCGAGGCGACCCGGATGGACGACCCGCAGCGAGCCGCTCGCGCGATCGAGGCGCCGTTCGAGCTGGCCGGGCTGGAGATCCGTCGCGACCAGCAGGCTGAAGCAGATCTTCCGGTCGCCTCCCGCGGCCGCCGACGGCAGCGTCGAGATGATCTCGCCGGACTCGCGCACGGCGGCCGAGATCTCCGCCAGCCCTTCCTCGAAGGCCGTCAGGTCGAAGGTCGCGTCGACGAGCACGATCGGGCGGCCACGGCCGAGGTTCTCGCGCAGGCGGTGCTCCTCGTATTCGGTGAGCGCGCGGACGATCGCCGGATCGAGGTCGAGCGCCGAGAGACCGGCCGGCGCGGCCGCCACGGGGGCAGCGAGCGCGCGCTCGAGCTCGGCGAGGAAGGCCTCGGCCCGGGCGACCACCGCGTCGCGCGTCGGGTCGTCCCCGTCGAAGCCCGAGACGAGCGCCAGCATCGTCGAGACGCCCTCGTCGAGGAGCGCCACGACGGTCGCCCGCCCGTCGATGCGGCCGAGGCGCAGCGCGTCGAGCACGTCCTCGAGGCGATGGGCGAGATGGCGGAGGGCGTCGAGGCCGAACAGGCCGGCCAGGCCCTTCAGGGTGTGGGCGGAGCGGAAGAGGCAGTGGACCAGGTCGGGCTCGATCTCACCGGCGTGACGCTGCTCGTGGAGCAGACAGAGATCCGCGCACATCTGCTCGAGGATCTCTTCGGCCTCGGCGACGAACTCGCGCCCCTCCTTGCCGGGCGCGGCGCGCCGACCGACGGCGGTCGAGTCGGTCTTTCTACCCGGTTTCCGACTCCGCGGAGCGGCCACGGCGGACTAACACTCGTGCGGGCGGACCGCCAGCAGATCCAGGACGATCTGGCGGAGCGCTTCGGGGTCGAACGGCTTCACCAGATAGGCGTCGGCTCCGATGCCGAGCCCCTTCTCGACGTCGCGCTCCGACCCCTCGGTCGACACGATCACGAGCGGGATCGAGGCGTACTTCGCACTGCCCTTCATGAACGAGGCGAGCTCGAGGCCGTTGATGTCGGGCATGTTGATGTCGGTGACGACGAGGTCCCAGGTCTCGCGCGGCAGGAGCCGGAGCGCCTCGAAGCCGCTCTTCGCCTCGACGATCTTCACGCCCGCGTCGATGGCCTCGAGGCTCGCGCCGATGAGCGACCTCATCGTCGCGGAGTCTTCCACGATCAGGATGCGTTTCACGAGCCCCTCCCCGGCGCACGGTTCGTCGCGGTGCCGCAACTCCGCACCGAACATCGGCAATCCAGCTGCAGGCTTGAGGTGGGCGGACCGCTCGTCGGGCCGCGGCGGGCGGGCGGGCCGACTAGGGCATTCCCGACCCGGACTCGCCCCGGGCCCGCTCGATCGCGAGGGCGCGGAGCGCCTCCCCGGCGTGCTCGATCAGGCTTTCGAGGGCAGCGGTATCGGGGATCGGGCGGCGGTGGCCCCCCTGATCCGCGTAGAGCACGGCGGCGGGGCCGGCGGGGCCCAGGATGGGCGCGAGCCAGGCCGTGCGCGGCTCGACCGGCCCGAACAGGGCGACGAGCAGCCGGTCCGTCTGGGATTGAAAGACGCCGGTGAGGGGCTGCTTCGAATCGATGACCCGGCGCAGCAGGCTGGTGTCGGAGACCGGGCACGCGAGGCGGGGCGCGCTCGCGAGCGGGTCGATCTCGAGCGCCTCGATCCCGCGTCCCGCGACCGGGAAGGCCTCGCCGTCCCGCAGCGCGAGCACCGCCACCCGCGCGAAGGCGCAGGCCGCGACGTCGAGCAGGATCGAGAGCACCTCGTTCTGGGAGCGGGCCGCGGCGAGCGCCGCCTCGGCCTCGGTCGCCCGAGCGACGAGCGGAGCGCAGACGGGGGCCACCGGCTCGCCGCGCGACGGCGGGCGGCCGCGCTCGGGACGATCGAGGATCGCCTCGAGGTCGACGAGCAGGCGCTCCCGCAGCGGTGCGAGCTCGCTGGCTGCGGCCGACCGAAGCCGATCGCGCCCCGGGCGCTGGAGCACCGCATCGAGATGCGGAGGCACGGCAGCGGGTCGCCCCTCGCTCGCCTCGCGGAGCCCCGCCACCACGATGCGCGCCGCCTGGACGCGCAGGCGCTTCACGAAGTCCGCGAGACCGTGGATGCCCGAGAGCGGATCGATCGGGGTCGAGGGCGCGATCAGCACGATCGGAACCTCGCCCCGGATGAGGTACTGGCGGATGCGCGCGAGCCCCTGCTCCGCGCGCTGGAAGACGTGGACCCGGGCGAACCGGCCGTCGAGCGACGCCTTGACCCACTCGAGGGCCGCGGCGTCGGGGTCGATCGCGACGACGGGTCGGCCGTGCGGGTCGGTCTCCGCGGACGCGACGTCCGAGGGCTCGAGCTCCGAGGGCTCCCGGAGATCGGCGAGGGAGACGACGCGCTCGGCCACGATCTCCGCCGCGCGCTGTCCGGGCTGGGAACTCGCTGCGGCCGCAGCGGCAGGCGCCGGTGCGGACTCGAACGCGGGCGCGACCTCGGACACGATGGCCGACGGGGCCGGCCTGGCGGGCGAAGGCTGCCCCGTCTCGAACGCGGCGTCGAGCTCGAGCTCGTCGTCGCCATCGACCTCGAGCGGCTCGGCTCCGAAGAAGAGCTCGTCGTCGACCTCGGCCTTCGGCGCCGGTGCACCGCGCGCCTGCTCGTCGCGCAGCCGCATCCCCTCCATCGCGAGGTACTGTGCGTTGATGCCGCTGCGCAGGCAGGGGAAGGGCTCGTCCGCCTCCCCGTCCCGCCGCGCGTCGAAGCTGAACTCGCCGGAATCCCAGGCGAACATCGCGAAGATCGCGTCCTCGGCGGCCTTGCGGATCGCCGCGTCGACCTGGTCGGCGTCGAGACCGGCGCGCTCGACGACCAGCTCCGGCCGGACCACCGCGCGGGTCCCGACGGCCGCCTGGAGCGCGTCGAAGCGGGCCGCGTCGAGCAAACCCGCCGAGATCAGAAGGTTGCGCAGGTCGGGCGTCCGCCCCTTGATGCCCGCCGCGTGGACCAGTCCGGAGCGGAACACGATCTGTCCCGCTCCCCCGGACGACCCGAGCACGAGCACGCCGGACTTCTGCGACAGGCTGACGATCTGCAGCAGGTCGCCGAGGGACAGGTCCTCGAGGTTGCCGACGAGACTCATGCATTCCCCCGCGTCCACACGGACGGCGAGTCGCCGCGCGGACGGATTCCGCGCGGAGAGATGGCAGCTCCGGTCGCTTGATCGGCGGCTCGGGGTGGGACTTGATCCGGGAAGGGGGCGCCGGGCGGCGGAGACCCGGGGCGGATCGGTCGCTCCCGCATGACCGTGCCCTCCCGCCCCGGTCGCGCGGGGGTCGGGGCCCCTGCAGCGGGGCCCCATGGGGCTTCGGCGGACCTGGGGATTCGGGAGACGAAGGGGGCTCGGCGCCGGCGGAGCGCGGGCGCCCGCGGCTCAGCGCAGCCCGCGCTCGGTCTCGGCGAGGGCGACGCGGAAGTCGGTGAGACCGACCGCGCGGCCGGCGGCCTCGAAGGCCTTCAGGACGCCGCCGAGCTCGCTGCGCGGCACGCAGAAGCGGAGCCGCAGCGCCTGCTCCGCGTCACGCCACGCTTCGCGGATGCCCTCGACGAGGGCCGCCGCGTGGCGCGGCAGATCGTCGGAGGCGATCCCGAGCGGAGACATCGCGACGCGCGTGAACTGCAGCCGGCGACAGCGCTCGAGCGCCGTCCGCATCTCGTCGGTCGCGCGCATCTGGTCGAAGGCGTGGCGCTCGCCGAGCCCGAGCAGCATCAGCCGCGGCGAGCGCAGCGCGCGCCCGCATCCGATCAGGAGCGCCTCGCCGCTCTTGCCCGAGAGATCCCCGCCCTCGATCCGACGGGAGAGTCCGCCGCAGAGCCGCCAATCCGCCCGCGCCGCACCGCTGCGCAGCGGCCGATCGTCGGCGAAGAAGCCCGCCACCGCGATCTCGCCCTCGACCCGCTCGAGCGGTCGCGACGTCAGCAACACTTCGATCGGAGCCTTCATGCGCCGCGCACCTCCTTGGCGATCGCATCGAGCACACCATTCACGAACGACGGCGAACGATCACTCCCGAATCGCCGGGCCAGATCGACCGCTTCGTCGATCACGACCGCCACCGGCGTGTCCGTGTCCCGCAACTCGTGGGCCCCGAGCCGGAGCACGTTGCGATCCACGACGGCCATCCGCGACACGCGCCAGTTGCGCGCATGAAGACTGACGAGTGCGTCGAGCTCCGGCAACCGGGAAACGACGCCGCGGACGAGCTCGCGGGCGAAATCGAGGGCTCCCTTCGGCACGACGAAGTGCTCGGCCACCCGATCGAAGATCCGGTCGCTTCCCTCGGCGGTCGGGACGGAGGTCGCCAGGGCGGGGCCGCCTTCGGCCCCCTCGTCGCCTCCGTCGACCCCGCCCTCGGCGTCCGGGTCTTCGGGCGAGTCCAGGCGACGGCGCGGGCTGGTGTGACCGGCGAGATCGACGGCATAGAGGACCTGGAGCGCGACCTCGCGCCCCTGGTGCCGATTTCCGCCCGTCGCTTCGGGGGTCTCGCTCACGCGCTCGCCCTCGCCCCGGCCCCGATCGATCGGAACAGGCGCGCCATCTCGACGGCGGCGAGCGCCACCTCGCCCCCCTTGTTGCCGTCGCTCCCGCCCGCCCGCGCGATCGCCTGATCGATGTCGTCCGTCGTGAGGACCCCGAACGCGACGGGCACGTTCGTGGTCCGCATCACCTCCCGCACGCCGTCCGTCACCCCGCGACAGACGTAGTCGAAATGCGGCGTCCCGCCGCGGATCACCGACCCGAGCGTCACGATCGCATCGAAGCGTCCCGACTCCGCGAGCCGCCTCGCTGCCTGCGGAATCTCGAAGGCCCCCGGGACCCAGAAGAGATGGAGATCGCCGGGATCGAGGCCGCGCTCGAGCAGGACGGCCTGCGCGCCCTCGACCAGGCGGATCGAGATCAGATGATTGAAGCGCGACGCGACCAGGGCCACCGAGAGGCCGCGGGCATCGAGATCGGGGGTCTGCCAGTTCATTTCCGATCCTTCCCGGGCGATGCGCGTCGCCGCGTCGTCCCGCGATGCAAGCCGGCCGACCGACCCGGGCGGCCGGACAGATGGACGTCCCCGCCCCTGCGCTCGATGCGCAGCGTCTCGAGCTCCACGGCGTCGGCGAGGCGGGCGAGCTCCAGCGCCCCGAGCGCCGGTCGGCCATCTCCGCCGATCAGTCTCGGCGCCAGGAACCAGTGTACCTCGTCGACGAGTCCTGCCCGCAGCAGCGCCGCCGCGAGCTCGCCGCCGCCTTCGACGAGCACCGTCGTGAGCCCCGCCTCCGCCAGCTTCGCGAAGGCCTCGTGCAGATCGACATGGCCCGCCCCGTCGGCAGCGACCTCGATGATCCGCGCACGCGGCGCCGGATGCGCGCCCTGCCCCGCGCCACGGCCACAGACGATCCAGGCCTCGCCGGCTCCTGCGAAGAGACGCGCCGTGGCGGGAACCCGGAGTCGACCATCGATCACGACGCGGACCGGCGTCCTCACGACGCGATCCCCGCGCCGCGCCGTCAGCTCGGGATCGTCGGCGAGGGCCGTGCCCGAGCCGATCAGGATGGCGTCGGTCGTGCGGCGCAGGCGGTGGACGCGCTCGCGGCTCTCGGGGCCGGTGATCCAGCGCGACTCGCCGCTCGCCGTCGCGATCCGGCCATCGAGGCTGGTCGCGAGCTTCAGCGTCACCCACGGCCGGCCGCGCTCGCAGACCGAGCGGAATCCGCGGTGCTGCTCGCGGCACTCGGCGTCGAGCACGCCCGCCTCGACCTCGACACCGCCCCGGCGCAGCCGGGCGAGCCCGCGTCCGGAGACCCGCGGATGGGGATCGCGGCAGCCGGCGACCACGCGGGCGATGCCGGCTGCGAGGATGGCTTCGGTGCACGGGCCGGTGCGGCCGGTGAAGCTGCAGGGCTCGAGCGTGACGGCGAGAGAGGCGCCGCGCAGGGCGGCCGCGCCGTGGCGGCGCCGGGCGCGCTCCATCGCGACGATCTCGGCGTGGGGGCCACCGGGGGGCCGGGTCGTCCCGACGCCGAGCACGCGATCGCCCCGGAAGACGACGGCGCCGACGCTCGGATTGGGGTGGGTCGATCCGTCGCCCCGGGCCGCGGCGGCGAGCGCCCGACGCATCATCCGCCGATCCCGATCGGAAGGGACGCCGCGCGCCCGACCGCCCGACGCGCGCGCGCTCATCGGCGGACGCCGAGCGGCCTCACGGTCCGGTCGACCATCCGCCCGTCGGCGCCCCGCCCACCGGCCGCGATCTCGGCGAAGAACTTCTCGTAGTCGCGCGGGCTGCTGAAGTCGAGGAAGACGGAGGCGAAGCGGACGGCGGCGAGCACGTCGATCGCCGAGAGCTCCTCGAGGGCGCGACGGCCGATGTGCTCGCTCGTGACCTCGCGCTCGCCCGACTCCTGGAGGCCGCGCTCGACCCGGTCCATCAGCTGCTCGATCGCCTCTGCGGAGACCGGGCGCTTGACGCAGGCATGCTCGAGGCCGCGCCGGAGCTTCTTGCGATCCCACTCCTCGCGGCGCTCGTCGCTCTTGATGACGCGGGGCAGGACCTCTTCGACCCGCTCCCGGGTCGTGAAGCGGCGCCCGCACTCGTCGCACTCCCGGCGGCGGCGGATCTCGGCCCCCTCGCTCGCCAGCCGCGAGTCGATGACCCGATTTCCCTCGTCACCGCAGAACGGACACTGCACGACTAACCCGTCTCGGTCCACCGCTGCGGATAGAGCGGGAACTTCCGGCAGAGCTCCGCGACCTCCTTGCGGATCAGGTCGAGCTGCTCGACGTCGTTGGGCGCTTCGAGCACGCGCGCGAGGAAGGCTGCGATCTGCTCCATCTCGCGCTCGCGCATGCCGCGGGTCGTCACGGCGGGCGTGCCGATCCGCACGCCGGAGGTCACGGCGGGCTTGCGGGGATCGAAGGGGATCATGTTCTTGTTGGCGGTGATGCCGGCCCGATCGAGGGAGATCTGCGCCGCCTTGCCCGTGGTGTCCCGACCGACGAGCGAGAGCAGGAAGAGATGGTTGTCCGTCCCGCCCGACACGACCTTGAAGCCCTTCGCCTGCACCGCCTTCGCCAGCGCCGCGGCGTTGGCGACGATCTGGCGACAGTAGTCGCGGAACGACGGCTGGAGCGCCTCGTGGAAGGCGACGGCCTTGCCCGCGATCACGTGCATCAGGGGACCACCCTGGAGACCGGGGAAGATCGCGCTGTCGATCTTCTTCGCCCACGCCTCGTCGCACAGGATCAGGCCGCCGCGCGGACCGCGCAGCGTCTTGTGGGTCGTCGTCGTCACGATGTGGGCCTTGCCGATCGGAGACGGATGGACGCCGGAGGCGACGAGGCCCGCGATGTGGGCGATGTCGGCGAAGAGGACCGCGCCGACCTCGTCGGCGATCGAGCGGAAGGTCGCGAAGTCGATCGTCCGGGAGTAGGCCGTCGCGCCGCACTGGATCATCTTCGGGCGATGCTCCCGGGCGAGCGCGCGGACCTGTTCGTAGTCGATCTGCTCGTTCGACTGGGCGACGCCGTAGGGCACGATCGTGAAGTGCTTGCCGGAGAAGTTGACCGGGCTGCCGTGGGTCAGATGGCCGCCGTGGTCGAGGTTCATGGCGAGAACCGTGTCGCCCCGCTGCAGCACCGCCTCGTAGACCGCGGCGTTCGCCTGGGAGCCCGAATGGGGCTGGACGTTGGCGTGGTCCGCCCCGAAGAGCCGCTTCGCGCGGTCGATCGCGAGGGTCTCGACCTCGTCGACCTCCTCGCAGCCGCCGTAGTAGCGCTTGCCCGGATAGCCCTCGGCGTATTTGTTGGTGAGAACGGAGCCGACGGCCTCGAGCACGGCGTCGGACACGAAATTCTCGGAAGCGATCAGCTCGAGCGAGAGCCCCTGGCGTCGACCCTCGCGGCGGATGAAGCGCGCGATCTCGGGATCGACTCGGTCGAGATGGGGGGTCAGGGATTCGGACATTTCGGCCACTCCTGCCGGCAGGGAGTTCGGGGGCGGAATCGACGGCTCGCTCCGGCCGTCGGCGGTGGAGCGGGATCCCGCCGACCGCAGCAGGCCGCGCCCATCGACATCCCCTCGATCCGCCGGGCCGGAAACGGCCGCGTGCTACTTCTCGACGCGCTCTTTCAGATAGTCGATCGCATCGGCGATCGTCTGCATCTTCTCCGCGTCGTCGTCGGGGATCTCGATGTCGAAGGTCTCCTCGAGCGTCATGACGAGCTCGACGATGTCGAGCGAGTCGGCCCCCAGGTCGTCGATGAAGGATGCGTTCAGCACCGCCTCTTCCTTCGAAACCCCCAGCTGCTCGACGATCAGATCGGTGACGCGCGATTCAAGCGACGACATGACTCGCTCCTCCAAGACTCGGTCCTGTTCGGACGACGGAAGCTAGCGCCGTACCCCCCGTACGGCGACGGCCGGGCAGCCTGCAGGATCAGGCCGCACCCTCCTGCACGATCCCCTTCGACTCGGCCAGCAGGGTCCGCACCTCTTCGAGCTCCTTCTGCTCGGAGAAGTTCGCCCTCGCCGCCCTTCGCTCGATCCGCGCGATCAGACCCGACAGGACGCGCCCCGGTCCGACCTCGAGGAATCGATCCACGCCGAGCGCCCGCATGCGCAGGACCATCTCGGTGAAGCGAACCGGCGCCGTGACCTGGGCACGCAGCAGCTCGGCCATCCGCCCCGGATCGGCGTTCGGCTCCGCCTCGACGTTGGTCACGATGGGCGGCACCGCCTTGCGGAAGCGCAGCTTGCCGAGCTCGACCTCGAGCTTCTGGGCCGCGGGCTCCATCAACGCGCAGTGGAACGGCGCCGAGACCGGCAGCGGTACGGTCTTCTTCGCGCCGAGCTCTCTCGCGCGGTTGCAGGCGATCTCCACCGCCACCGCATCCCCGGCGACGACGGTCTGTTGCGCCGAGTTGTAGTTGGCGGGGGTCACGACGAGCCCCGTCTCCTCGGCCGCGCGGCGACAGGCCTCGGCGACCACCTCGGGCTCGACGCCCATCACGGCCGCCATCGCGCCGCGCCCCTCCGCGACCGCCTCCTGCATCAGCCGTCCGCGCAGGTTCACCGTCCGCACCGCGTCCTCGAAATCGAGGGCATCGGCCGCGACCATCGCGGAGTACTCGCCGAGGCTGTGGCCCCCGACGTAGGCCGGCGAGAGCGGCCCGACCTGCTCCTCGAGCGCGCGCAACAGCGCGATGCTCGTCGTCAGGATCGCGGGCTGCTGGATCTCGGTCCGGCGAAGCTCTTCTTCGGGCCCTTCGAAACAGATCTTCGAGAGCGACATCTGCAGCACGTCGTCGGCCGCCTCGAAGATCTCCCGCGCAGCGCGCGAGGACTCGAAGACGTCGCGGCCCATGCCGACGCTCTGCGAAGCCTGACCGGGGAAGAGGAGCGCGAGCACGGGAACCTACTCGTCCGCCACGGCGACGACGGTTCGGCCCTTGTAGCTGCCGCAGCTGGCGCACACCCGATGGGGCGCCTTCGGCGCGCCGCACTGCGGGCAGGTGCTGGTCGCGGGCGCGCGCAGCGCATCGTGGCTGCGGCGCTTGTCGCGGCGCGACTTCGAGGTCTTTCGTTTCGGAACCGCCATGGAACCCGTACTCCCGTTGGCCGGCCGGACCGGCGCTCGTCAGCTTCGTTCACGAGAGCCCGTGCCGCTCGCCTTCGGACGCCCGGGCTTCCCGGTCGTCTTCTCCGCGCTCGATCCGGACTCCGACTTCCCCTTCCAATTCGCCAGCACGGCGAACGGAGATTCGATCCGCTCGTCCCGGCAGCTGCAGACCGCGGGAGCCGCCGTTTCGGCCGTCTCCTCGCGACGCGCCGCCGCCTCCCGCATCCCGGGCTGCCCGACGCCGCGCTCCATTCCGCAGTGCGGACAGAGACCCGGACAATCCTCGTCGCACAAGGGCTGGATCGGCATCGCCGTCGCGACGACCTCCGCGAAGAAGTCGTCGAGGAAGATCACCGGCCCTCGAAACCATCCCGCCTCGAGGTCGTCCCCCAGACAGACACCGTTCACCGCAATGGCCCGCTCGCCTTCGGGATCGATCGCCTCGTGGCCCTTCGCCGCCCCGCGCCCGTCCTCGCGCCAGGGCTCGAGGACCAGTCGAAAGACGTCGCGAAGCGCGTGAGCATAGCGCCGAGTGCATCGACTGCACTCGGCCTTGAGCCCGCCCTCGAGCGATCCTTCGATCAGGACGTCCTCGCCGAGGCGGCTGGCATCGAGCGTGAATCGAAAGGGCCGATCGATCTGGCCCTCCCCCGGTCGCTCGGCCTCGCCCTCGCGCTGGGTCCACCAGTCCGGCGGCGCCTCGTACTCGAAGCGCTGGGGCCGATCCGTCAGCCGATCGATCAGGAGCTTGAACTGGGACATCGGCACGCGTCCATCGACGGCACGGGAAGGTCCCGACCACTCGACCTGTTCTGTTGGGGGGATCGATCGGGGGTGGAGCGCCGGTCCGGATGCATGCGGCGGGGGGGCGCGGCTGTGAAATAGCGCAGGGGGCCTCGGGCCGCACCTCTTCCGGGCCGGGGAGCCCTTCGGCGCCCGGCCCCTGCGATATGCTGCGCGCCCCATGACGACCTTCCGCACCCGCTTCGCCCCGAGCCCCACGGGGTTCCTCCATATCGGAGGCGCCCGCACCGCCCTGTTCAACTGGGCCCTGACCCGCCAGGTCGGGGGCACCTTCCTCCTGCGCATCGAGGACACCGACCTCGAGCGATCGACCCGGGAATCCGAGGCGGCCGTGCTCGAGGGTCTCGAGTGGCTCGGCATCGAATGGGACGAGGGCCCCCATCGCCAGAGCGAGCGGGCCGGGCGCCACCGCGAGGTGGTCGAGCAGCTGCTCGCCCGGGGCGCGGCCTATCGCTGCGTCTGCACGCGCGAAGAGCTCGAGACCCGGCGCGCCGCGGACATCGCCGCGGGCGGCAAGGGCAACTACGACGGCCGCTGCCGCGACGCGGGCCACGGCCCGAATTGCGGGCCCCACACCGTCCGGCTGCGCATCGACCATGGTCGTGCGCTGCGCTGGGACGATCTCGTCTTCGGACCGAGCGGCCAGGAGGCCAGCGAGATCGGCGACGGCATCCTCCGCCGCAGCGACGGCACGCCGCTCTACCACCTCGCCGTCGTCGTCGACGACGTCGACATGGGCATCACGCACATCGTGCGCGGCGCCGACCACCACAGCAACACGCCCTTCCAGCTCGCGATCTACCGGGCGATGGGCGCGACGCCGCCGACCTTCGCCCACGTTCCGCTGATCGTGTCCGCGAGCGGTCGCAAGCTCTCGAAGCGACGGGACCCGGTCTCGCTCCAGCAGTTCCGCGCCGACGGCTACCTGCCGGAGGCCATGCTCAACTGGCTCGCGCGGCTCGGCTGGTCCCACGGCGATCAGGAGATCTTCTCCGCGGAGGAGATCGTTCGGCACTTCGATCTCGCGCACGTCGGTCGCTCGGGCGCCCAGGCCGATCTCGCCAAGCTCGCCTGGCTCAACCAGCACTACATCAAGGCGCGCCCGGCGGACGCGCTGTTCGACGCGGCGCGACCGTTCCTCGAGGCGGTCGCGGGTCGCCCGGTTCCGCGCGACGCAGCGCTCGACAAGCTGCTCGATCTGCTGCGCGAACGCTCGACGCAGCTCGTCGAGATGGCCGACAAGGCGCGCTTCGCCCTGATCGACGAGCCCGAGATCGAGCCGGAGGCGGCGAACAAACACCTCCGCCCGGCCGTGCTCGACGCGCTCGGGAAGCTGGCCGACGAGCTGGCCGGGCTCGGGGACTGGTCGACGACCTCGATCGAGGCCGCCTTCGATCGGGCCTGCAAGGCGGCCGGGGATCTCAAGCTCGGGAAGCTCGCCCAGCCCGTCCGGGTCGCCGTCACCGGGACCACCGCCTCGCCCGGCATCTACGAGACCGTCGAGGTCGTCGGACGCGACCGGGCGGTCGCGCGGCTGCGCAAGGCCGTCGCATGGATCCGGGAGCGGGCGGCGGGCGTGGCGGACGCCTAGCGCAGCGCGCGGCTCAGCCGAAGATCCGCAGCAGCCAGAGCCGGGGCAGGAACAGCGTCGCGATCGCGCCGACGGCGATCGCCGGGGCGAATCCGAAGGGGATCCCGACCCCACCGCGCAGCGCCGCATGCAGCCCGCCGAGGGCGAGCCCGACGAGCGACGAGGCCAGGATCGAGTCGAGCACCCCGACCGGTCCGAGCACGGCCCCGATCATCGCGAGCAGCTTGACGTCCCCGAGCCCGAGGCCCGGAAACCAGAGCCAGTAGTCGGCCTCGGAGGGGCGCGGGAGCGCGATGCCCTCGCCGGGCCAGTGCTCGAATCGGCGGCCCATCGCGACCGAGATGCGGGCGTGCAGGAAGGCGACCATCCAGAGCACTCCGGCCCCCACCGACGCTCCCACCCCGCTGCGCACGAGCGCGCCGAGGTAGTCGCCGCCCGATGTCCACTGCACGAACGGCACGACGAGGATCGCCACGAGCAGCCCCCCGAGCGAGATCCCGTCCGGGATGATCTGGTGGTCCGCGTCGATCATCGCCGCGGCGATCAACGCCGCCGCGAACGCACAGAACACGATCGTCCAGGCGCTGGCGCCGAAGCGCCAGCCGATCGCCAGGAAGACGAGGCCCGTCACGAGCTCGACGGCGGGGTAGCGCAGCGGAATCGGAACGCTGCACCGCCGGCAGCGCCCGCGCAGCCAGAGGTAGGAGAGGACGGGCACGTTGTCCCAGGGCGCGATCTTCGACTGGCAGCGGGGGCAATGCGAGGGCGGATGGACGATCGAAAGCCCCGCCGGCACGCGGTGGATCACGACGTTCAGGAAGGACCCGATCAGGAGACCGAGGACGAAGGTCAACGACAGGAGGGCACCGGGTGCGATTTCGATCGACATCTGGAATCGCTCCTCTCGCCCGCCCGGGCCTCGACTCTAGGCGATCCCGGAGACGCCGACCCGCACCGCCGCCTTCGACGGATCTACTTCAGGTCCCGGCGCGCGAAGATCGTCGACGCCAGCACGAGCACGGCCCCCGAATAACCGATCGCGTACAGGACGGCGAAGAAGACCTCGTCGCCGCGGATCGGCAGGCCGTGGACCGCCTCGAGCGTCTTGTTGAAGACCTCGAAGTCCGGAAGGACGGCGTACAGCGCCGCGGCCAGCCCGGGCACCGAGGGCTGATCCGACTGCTGTCCGAGCAGATAGAGATCGCGCGACAGGTGGCCGATCAGCCAGAGCCCGAAGGTGTAGAACGAGGCCAGCATCGGCGTCGTGAAGCAGGAGAAGAGCGTCGCGATCGCCACGACGACCATGAGCTCGAGACCGATCAGGGCGATCGCCAGGGCGTGATCGAGGGCGACCGGCGCACCGGCGAGGGACGAGACCGCGGTGAACGCGATCGCCATCAGGGCGAGCTGGAGCCAGACGGTGAAGGTCAGGCCCGCCCACTTGCCGATCAGGAACTCGCCGCGCGAGACGGGCTTCGAGAGGATCGTGAAGACCGTACGGCGGTCGACCTCGTTGTGGACCAGCCCGGCGCCGACGAACATCGCGATGCCCGCGCTGAAGAGCCGGATCGCCGCCATGCCCATGTCCTGGAGGATCTCGTCGACCTCGACGTAGGAGAGCGTGGCCAGCAGGACCCCCGCCCCGATCAGGACGATCGAGAACGCGAGCAGGGCGTACAGGAGCTTGTTCCGGATCGCCTCGCGGAACGTGTTCGCGGCGAGCGCGTGGATGCGGACGAGGGACTTCATCGCACGCCCTCCGCTTCCCGGACCGCGCTCATGAAGACGTCCTCGAGCGATGGATGCAGCCGGACCACGGACGCGACGGTCGCTCCCGATGCGAGCACGATGCGCAGGACCTCCTCCACCGCCTTCGACTCCACCTCGATCTCGATCCGGTCGCCGGCGGGTCGCAGCGTCGCCTCGAGGCCCGACTCGATCGCCTCGGCCGCTTCGACCGGCAGCCCTTCGACCCCGATCCGCGCCGCGCTCCGCCCCTCGCCGAGGAGCTCGCGGAGCGTCCCCTGCTTCCGGATGGAGCCCTTCACGATGATCGCGACCCGATCGCAGATCATCTCGACGTCCGAGAGGATGTGCGTGTTCATGAACACCGTCTTCCCCGCAGCCCGCAGCGCGAGGATCACCTCGCGGATCTCGCGGCGGCCGATCGGATCGAGCCCGCTCATCGGCTCGTCGAGGAACACCACGCTGGGATCGTGGATCAGGGCCTGCGCGACGCCGATCCGCTGCAGCATGCCCTTCGAGAACGTCTTGAGGCGCATGTCCGCGGCGTGCGTGAGGTGGACCGTCTCGAGGAGGCGCTCCACCCGCTCTCCGCGATGAGCGGCGGCGACGCCGGAGAGACGCGCGTAGAAGTCGAGGATCTCGCGCGCGGTGAGGAAGGCGTGGAAATAGGGGTTCTCGGGCAGGAAGCCGATCTGGTCCCGGAACTCCGACTCGGCGACGTTGCGGCCGAGGATCGACGCCGAGCCCGAGGTCGGACGGACGAGCCCCATCAGGACCTTCAGGGTTGTCGTCTTGCCGGCCCCGTTGGGGCCGACGAAGCCGAAGATCTCGCCCTCGTGCGCGGTGAAGCTCACGTCGTCGAGGACCCGGCGACGGCGGATGCCGAAGCCGATCCGGAAGTCCTTGACGAGGTTCGTCACGCGCACCACTTCGCGCGGCTGCCCGCTCACCGCTTCCCTCCTGCATCCCCGGACGCACCGGGATCCGAAGCGCCGCTCGCGGCGCCGCCGGTACGCTTCGCCTCCTGCCAGCGCGCGAGCCGTGCGCGGTCGCTCGGCGAGAAATTGACCTCGTAGCGACGACCGAGATACGTCGTCACGATCCGGTTCGAGCGCGGATCGATCTTCCACCGCGAGCCGCGCGAGAGCGACGCGGGGATCGCATCGGGCTCGGGGCTCGGGAGCTTCTCGAGCATGCGGTGCGGCGGACGCGCCAGATCCTCGACGTTGCGGAGGTCGCGCCCCGATGCGCGGCGGTAGGCGGCGCGCGCGCCGTCGAGCAGACGTGCCTTGTACTCGAGCTCGATTTCGTCGAGGGCGATCTGCAGGCGCGCACGGTCTTCGGGATCGACGGTGTCCCGCAGCATCTGGCGCAGGAAGATCTCCGCGACGTCGATGTCGCCGGCCTGCGCCTTCAGGCGCGCGACGAGGCGCGCGAGATAGGGAGGAGCGCCCTCACGCGCCATCGCCTTCTCGAGGGACTCCGCCGCCAGCTCGTACTCGCCCAGGTAGAAGAACTGCTCGAAGCCCAGGTAGAAGTAGTTGCGCCAGTCGTCCGGATGATTCTGCGTCGCCCGCCGAAGCAGCCGGATGCCCTCGCGGACCTGGGCCTCGTCGTGGGTCAGCCAGATCGCCGCGAAGCGATAGGGATGGTCGACGTGGGGATTGAGCGTGGTGACGACGTCGATCAGCCGGCCGAGGTGGTCGGCGCTCTCGCGATCGACCTCCGGCGCGCCCCCGACCAGCTGGATGGCGCGCAGCCAATGGTAGTCGGCGAGGATCGCGTCGAAGCCGGCCGCGAGCGCGCGCGCATGGGTCGGATTCGGGACGAAGCCATGGCCGCGAGCGGTCTCGGGCGTGATCGGCAATCGACCGTGGGCCCACCCCGCGCAGCCCACCGAGGCCATGAGCAGCCCGACCTGGATCCATCTCTTCGACAACTCGTGCCCCTTCTCACGCCGTCGAATGCGCCGGAACGCCGAGCAGGTCGGCGACTCGACGCGAAGAGCCTCCGTCGTCGGACGCTAGAAGTCGTCCCCGATCATGACCCGGGCGACCTCGTCGAACATCCGGCCACCCGAGGGCCCGAGCGGCGGGGAGTACCCGGTCATGCTCGCCTCGCAGTAGTTGCCGAGCGCGTCGGGATGGGCGTAGATCAGCGTCGAGACGTAGCCGTCGCCGTCGAGATCGCCGTAGGCCGACGCGGTGAAGCAGGCCTCGACGCAGGTGCAGGTCCCGACGCCCGTGTTGGCCGGCGTCGCCGTGTCGTAGTCGAAGTACACGTCGCCATCCGGAACCCAGCCGACGGCGGCGAAGGCGGTCGCCAGCGGCACCATGCTGCGCGTGGTGGTGGTCGGAGGGACGCTGCCGAGCGAGAAGCCGGGCTCGGACAGGACCGGCACGAAGTCGTTGTACTCCGCGAAGTAGGACTTCTGGGCCTTGGCCAGCGCCGAGAGGTTCGCGTAGGCCTCCGTGCGCTTCGACGAGAGCTGATAATTGATGAACGACGGAATCGCGACGGAGGCCAACACGCCGATGATCGCCACCACGATCATGAGCTCGATCAGCGTGAACCCCCGAGATCGCTGCATGCTCTTCCGGGCCATTCGATTCTCCCTGTGGGGTGGCTCGCAACGCCGCGAACCGGAAATCCCACGCCCCGCCCGTCGAGAGCGGGAGCAACACGCGTGCCAGCCGACACACGATGCGATTCCCATCGGCAAGAGATTTCACACCCTTGAGGCAATGCTCCCGGATCCATGCCCGAATGCGGCCGATCGGTGGACGCCCCCCGGCGTGTCGGCCGCCACGAAACGCCGAATCGCGCCCCCGAGCGACCAATCGCGGCACCGGATCTCGCGGAATTCCCATCCCGGCGGAAATCCCGAGCCCGAACGGCCCGCCCCTCGGGTTGACAGGCGCGTGACGGCGCGGCTAGTCTCGCGCGCCTTCTCGTTGGGCTCCCATCGTCTAGTGGCCTAGGACGCGGCCCTCTCAAGGCTGAAACACGGGTTCGAGTCCCGTTGGGAGCACCACCTACTCTCCTCCGATTCCGGAGCCCTCCGATCCCGGAGCCCTCCGATCCGGAAGGCCTCCGGATCCGGTACGCCGGCCCCCGAACGGGTGGACCGGGCGGTTCCTTCGATCCGGTCTCCCGAAGCGAGCGTGAATGAGCACGGAGCTGGTCTTCGCCTTCCTCGACTGCGAGTTCGGCGGGCTCGACGTCGATCTCCACGACCTGACCGAAGTCGGCATCATCCTGACCGACGCCCGCCTGAACGAGCTCGCGACCGGTCACTGGCGGGTCCGCGCCCGTCCCGAGCGGATCACCCCGGAGTCGGCGGCGATCTTCGGCTACGACCCCGAGGTCTGGGCCACGGCCCCGGGCCTGCGCCAGGTCCTGACGGAGATCGTGGCGCTGCTGCCCCCGGATCGGAAGGTGGTGCCGGCCGGACAGAACGTCCGGATGGACGTGCTCTTCCTGGAGCGGGCCTACCGCAGCTGCGCGATGCCCTACCCCTTCGACTACCACGTGCTCGATCTCGCGACGCTCTACTACGCGTGGTCGTTGGTGTCCGGCGAGCCCGCGCGCTCGATCTCGCTGCGGCAGGCGGCGACGACGGCCGGCCTGCTCGGCGAAGGCGGCGTCGCCCACAGGGCCATCGAAGACGCCCGGCTCACCCTCGAGTGCTTCCGCCACTACATCGCGCGACTCGCCCCGCGCGAGCCGGCCGAGCTGCCCGAGCCGCAGGCCTGAGCCGCCGGGCCGAGCCGAAGCCTCTCAGCCCAGCCGCGTCCGCCACTTGGCCAGCGCCCGTCGATCGAATCCGCCGAGGATCCGGACCCCGAGGCGGCCGAGCGCGCGGGTGGCGTCGAATCCGATCGCCGAAGCGAAATCGAGCACGACCGGCTCCCCGCGCCCATCGGCGAGCACGTTGCTCCGGTGGCGGAGATCGAGGTGGACGATGCCGCGCCGATGCATCTCGACGATCACCGCCTCCAATCGATCCACGAACCCGGGCTGGAGCCGGCCCGCGAGGCTTCGCGACAGCAGCTCGCCCGGGCGGTACTCCAGCACGATCGCGGCGTCGTCGAGCCATCCCAGCAGGCGCGGCACCGCCCCGAGGTCGGCGAGGCGTCGATAGGCGCGCACCTCCCGCGCCAGGAGCCGCGGGCCGAGCCAGCGCCGGACGAATCGGCCCCGCGGCGCGAAATCCTTGACGACGACGGGCCCCGCATCCCCGTCGACGAGCAGGACGTCGGGATTGCCCCGACCGCCGAAGGAGAGGACCGCGCGGGTGCGACCGCGCAGGCGCGCCCGGCTCAGACCGCACGGGGGGGCGGGAGTCCGGTCGTTCACCGCGCGCCCCACGCCGCCCGGAGCGAGAGGACGAGCAGGGCTGCCACGACCGCAAGCAGCGTGCCCAGCTCGTTGTTGTCCGAATAACGCGAGAGCTGCCAGTCGCTCGTCGCATCCGGCGGCTGCATTCCGCCGGCGGCCATCGCCTCGTCGGCGGCGCGCCAATGGGGCCAGAGGGCAGGGACGGCGGCGCGGTAGCGGTCGAAGGCCTCTCCATGGAGTGCCGCGAGCCGCATGCTCTCGGCGAGCTCCTTGCGCGGGAAGTAATGGAGCGCGAACCACGGCCAGACGAACGCGAGCACGGCGGCCGCCCAGTAGCCACCGAGGACGAGCCCGAAGCCGGTCGCGACGAGCAGCGTGCCGAGGTAGAGCGGATGACGGAGGTGGGCGTAGGGGCCCGTCGTCGTCAGCGCATCGTTCTTGACGAGATGCCCCGCCGCCCAGCCGCGCAGGACGATGCCGGCGAGGATGAAGGGCACACCGAGGACGAAGCCCTCGAGCGGTGGCCGCCGAAAGACGACGACCATTGCCCCGATCGCGAAGTACGGAAGAAAGCGGAGGCTGAGGTTCTTGAGGCGGATCGGATTCCGCATGGAGTCGAGGCTAGTCCAGATGGGACCCGCGCATCCATTGCGAGCCCCTCGGCTCCGCGGCCGCCCCTTCAGTGGCGGGGAGGCCTGGGCAGGCGACCGTCGCGCACCATCTCCCAGAGATGATCGCCGAGCTCCTGCTTGAAGACGGGATCGGCGGGCACCGGGTCGAGATCGGCGGCGAGGAACTCGAGCAGCTCGAGCTCGTCGACTTCGGAATGCACCTCTTCGAGCGGTTCGCCGAGGATGCCGATCGAATCGTCGCTCACGTCCAGTGCTCCCAGAACCTTGACCGTCATCGCGCAGGCACGCCCCATCCGCCCCCGAGGCCGTGCTCGGGACCCGCTTCCCTTCGATCGGGACCCGACCGGTCGGCCCCATCCGCGACCGGCACCCCGATTCCGAAGACCGACGCCGCTCGGCCCGCGATTCGGTTCACCGCATCGACCGGAGAGGAGTCCCACAAGAGTGGGGTTTAGGGCGTGCATGTGTCAGAAACTCGACTCGGGAATTGCATTTCCGCGAAGGCGGCCGGATCCCGGGCGATCAGGCGGCCGGGTCGGCCTCGAGCCCGCGGACGAGCAGGTCGACCCAGGCCTCGCATCCCGTTCGAAGGACGTCGCCCCGCGGAGTCCGGGCGTAGATCCCGAACAGGCTCGTGGCGATCACGAGGGCGAGCTGTTCGACCGGCAGCGCGGATCGGAACTCGCCCCGCTCCCGCGCAGCGGCGAGCTGGCGGGCCAGCTCGTCGACGAGGTTCGGCACGTTGCCCGTCGGATCCGTCAGGTCGTGGGGGCGGCGGACGTGCAGCGAAAGCATCTCCGCCAGCAGACCCGCGTCCCCGACCCGGGCGTGCTCCTCGGCGATCGCCTCGTTCACGCGGGTGAGCAGCGCGCGCAGCGAGGGCGCAGGTTCGCCCACATGCGCGATGCGCCGCGCGATGCGCGCGCTCACCCGCGCCGCGAGCTCGACCAGCACGTCGTCCTTGGTCGGGAAGTGGAAGTAGAAGGTCCCGCGGGCCACCCCCGCGGATCGGGCGATCCGATCGATCTGGGCCGCCGCCACACCGACCGATCGGAACTCGCGCAGCGCGACCTCGAAGATCCGCTCGCGGGTGTCCTGGCGTTGACGGGCCCGCACACCGCGCGCCTCGGCGGCAGTCGAAGGCGGGTCCCCATCGGCGGGCGGCGTCGGAATCGGCGTGGCACGAGCCTCCCCGGCTCGGACCAATACGCCATCCACCGACGCGAGTCAAAGCGCCCCACCTGCGGGAGACACCGGCAGGAGGGACGCCAAGCCCCCGAGCCAGCGGTGGAATCCGGATCCGGGATGGGCGGGCCCGCGAGCGTTCGCGGCCGCGGAGATGGCCAGAGGGCAACCCCCGCGGCCCCGGCGGATCAGTTCTGCAGCAGCCCCTCGAGGCCGGGCGTCCCGTCCGAGATGGCTCGCCGCATGCGGTAGAGGTTCGCCTTGACCGCGTCCTCGCTCTTGCCGAGCGCCTGGGCGATGGCCCGGATCGGCTGCCGTCGCAGATGCTTCAGGTGGAAGATCCGGCGCTGCAGCGGGGTCAGGTCGTTCTCGATGACCGACTCGCAGCGCCCGAGCATGCGGCGCGCATCGACCGCCTCGTCCGCCATCGGGCCGCCCGACTCGATGTCGAGCGCACCGCCCTCCTCGAGCGGCTCGAGCCGCGGCCGCGGCCGACGGAAGCGGCGATTCACCTTGTTCCGGGTCACCCCGAAGATCCAGACGAGCAGGGACGACTCCCCCTTGAAGGAGGCGAGCGCCGTCATGAGCGTCATGAAGACCTCCTGCGCCACGTCCTCCGCCTCGCCCGGGTCGCCGAGCCGCTTCAAGGCAAATCGGTAGACCCGGGGGAAGTAGGTCTCGTAGAGCAGG
Organism: Myxococcota bacterium; assembly: GCA_046351135.1. Taxonomy (GTDB): domain Bacteria; phylum Myxococcota_A; class UBA9160; order UBA9160; family UBA4427; genus UBA4427. The sequence goes on from JAXLZA010000005.1 coordinate 310,432, forward strand.
TCGAAATGCTCGCGGCTGCCGGCCAGGATCTGATGGACCAGCTCCTGGTCCGAGACCCAGATCGGGTCCTCTTCTTCGCGAGCGGGAGCGGGATGGGGGCGGGTCGCAGCCGCCTCGGTCGGCCGGACCGACCCTCGGGCGATCATCCCCGAAGCGGCCTGCCCTGCCTCGGGCTCCCCGTCCGCCTCGTTCGAGACGGCTCCGGGAGCCTCGTCGTCAAAATGGTCCTCGAATCGGTCCTGCTGCTCACCCACGGCGCGTTCCTCGATTCCAGCGTCGCCGAAATCACGAACGGGGTGAGGCATCCGAAGGATCGGACACGACTGGACCCGGCTTCCCTGAGGCGGCCTCGTCTGGTTGGGTGGGGCCCTGAATCCCACCCGACGCTGCCATCCCTGCCGGATCGACCCGCTCGAGCTCGTCGAGCTATTGGCTTTCCGAAAGTCATTCCCGGCCATCCGGGCTGAGCCTGTTAGGAGCAATCCATGTGCCATCCCGCTCGGGGCGGCAACTCTCCTCGTAAGGTCCTGTCATTACTCACTTGTGACCTGGACCACGGCAAGTGCGGTCCGAGGGAAATCCGGAGGGAAAGTGGAAACTCTTTTCCCAATCCCGGACGGATTTTCCCCACGCCGTCCTCCTGACCCGACGCTTCACAGCTTGCCCGGCACCACCCACCAGCGCCCGTCCTGCCAGCGCCACTCGTCGGTACGCAGCAACGTCGCATTCCACCAGCGCAGCGGCAGATCGTTCTTGCCGACGAAGCGCAGAGAGAGCTTCAGCACGCCGTCCCCGGTCGCGCTCAGTCCGAGCAGCTCGATCCGGGTCGGCTGGTTGAATCGGAAATAGGCCCGGTCGAGCACGTCGACGAGCGCCGCGTAGTAATCCGAGTAGGCCGCGACGGTGGGAAAGAACTGGCGCACGCTCGGGTCGTCGAAGGTCGCCCGGGAGTTGAATCGCCGGCTCGTGATGCGGTCGTAGAAGACCTGCGAAAGCGGGAGGAACGAGCGCTGGGCCTCGATCGGCAGCCCCGCAAGGGCGAGATCCCGCTCGTCGCGGGGCACCGCCTCCCCCCAGCCGCGGGCCCGTCCGCCGGCCCCACCCGCGCAGGCCACGAGCGCGAGCGCAAGCACGACGACGAGCCCCGGGACCCCGACGCGCGCCCATCCGA
>JAXLZA010000006.1:0-295988 GCA_046351135.1 Myxococcota bacterium
CCTCTACGACGCCTTCACCCGCGCGATCTACCGCGACGACGGGTGAGCTTCGCGATGCCGCGCCCCAAGGCGCTCCCGCCCGAGGAGATCGCGAAGCGCCTCGCCGCGCTGCCGGGCTGGTCCCTCGCGAACGGCAAGCTCCACCGCGACTTCGCGTTCCCCGACTTCGTGCGCGCCTTCGGCTTCATGAGCGAGGCGGCGCTCCACGCCGAGAAGCTCGACCACCACCCCGAGTGGTCGAACGTCTACGCGAAGGTCTCGGTCGACCTCGTCACCCACGACGCGAAGGGCATCACCGAGCTCGACTTCGAGCTCGCCCGCCGCATGAGCGCGATCGCCGAACGCACGGAGGCCGAGCGGGCAGAGTAGGGCGGTCGGCCCGCGCACGCCGGACCGGCTCCGACGGCGGAGGCCGGGCGCGCGCCGGACCGCGACGGCGCCGCCCGCGCTAGGCCCGCAGCGAGAGCAGCGCGTGGGCCCCCTGCGTGCGCTCCGGGATCGCGATGCCCAGCGGACAGCTCCCGAGACACGGCGCCGCGCAGCCGATGCAGGCCGAGGCGTTCACCGGCAGCTTCGCGTAGCGCTCCATCGCGTCGCGCTCGGCGCGGTAGTCCTCGAAGTACATGCGGTGGCGCAGGACGTCGTGGATCGGCACGCCCTCCGGACACGACGGGAGGCACGCGCCGCAATGCGGTGCGCAGTACGAGCCGACGATCGCCTGGTCGTAGTGGCGCAGGATCTCCCGATCCGCCCGGGCGAGCCGCCCGCCCGAGGCGAAGAGATACTCGTCGACGTGCTGCATCTCGAAGAACGAGATGACCGCGCAGGAGACCTTGGGGTTCTCGTGGACCCACTTGAGCGCCGCCTGCGCGTAGCTGTTCGCGTCGTGGAAGGACTCGAGGTTGCGGTGCTTCGCGCCCTTCAGGGTCTTCATCGCGACGATGCCCATGTCCTGCTCGTCGTGGGCGCGGTCGATGATCGCGGGCAGCATCGGCCAGATGCCGTGGTGATAGGCGAGCATCATGACGTCGAAGCGGCCGGAGTCGATCGCGCGGCTCGCGACCTCGGCGAGGCGCGGGGTATGGGTCGAGACGCCGAGGAAGCGGACCTTGCCCGCCTGCTTCAGGCGATCGAAGGCCTCGTGGACGTTCGGGTCCATCAGGCGGCCGGTCTCGTCGCAGGAGTGGACGTGGACGAGGTCGACGTAGTCGGTGCCGAGGCGGGCGAGGCTCTCGTGCACGACCTCCTCGTAGCGGGCGACCGACGTGCCCTCGGGCAGATGGCCGAGCGGCGTGCAGAACTTCGTCGCGAGGAAGATCTGGTCGCGGGGGATCTCGCGCAGCGCACGGCCGACGGCGAGCTCGCTGCCGGCGGTCGAGTAGTCCGGCGCCGTGTCGACGTAGTTGACGCCGCGCTCGAAGGCGGTCTTCACGATCTTCCAGGCCTCGTCGCCGCGCAGGCGGCCGGCGCCGAGGACGGTGTCCGAGACGCGCCAATCGGTCCGGCCGAGGCGGCCGTAGGCCTGCACGCGCGCGCCCCGCCAGGCGGGCTCCCAGGTCGGATGGGTCTTCACGACGCCGGCATTCGCGCTCACCTGCCGCCCGACCGAGAGCCAGCCGTCACCGGGCTTGCCGACACCGAAGAGTGCATTCGCGAGCATGCCCGTCGCGCCGGAGGCGAGCGCGCCGAGCCCGGCGGCCGCGCCGGCGAGGAACGCGCGCCGGACCCGCGGCGGGGCGACGGCCTCCGCCGCCGGCGCCGCGCCATCGGCGTCGCCGCGCGCCCCGCGACGGAGCCCGGCGTAGACGAGGCCCCCGATCACCGCGATCCCGAGCAGCGAGGCGAAGGCCGCGACCGCGCCCCCGACCGCGTTCGGGGCCTGCGGCGCGAGCGTCCGCTGCACCCACTCGCCCGCCGGGAAGGCCGACGCGTCGAGACCGATCACGCCGTGGTAGAGGTACTCGCCGCTGATCGCCCAGCCTGCGAAGAGCGCGCCCACGAGCACGATCGCCAGGGCACCGCGCGATCCGAGCGATCGGCGCCCCGACCGCCCCTTCGCCCCCGCAGCCCCCGCGCGCTCCGTCTTCGACTCCGCCATCGCGCTGCCCTCCGCGTGAGGACGCCGCCCGTCGCTCGCGTCGGCGATGCGCGCAGGGCGCCCGGCCCGGGTCCCGGAGCGGCCGCCTGATTGCGTCGACCGCCGGGTCTGGGCAGTATACGGCGCGAATCGCCCGGCACCGGAAGCCGCCCGGTCGTTCCGCACCGGGCGCTCGAGCGAGCGGCCGCAGCGGACGCGCGCCGGGGCGGGCGCCCGGACGAGAGTCCGGGAGAGAAGCCGGAAAGGAGAGGGATGCCGAGTCCGCTGATCATCCCCGACGTCGCCTCGCTCCCCGAATACGACGGGCGCGACCTCGGGTACACCGGCTGGCACGTCGTCGATCAGGCCCGCATCGACGCCTTCGCCGACGCCACGGGCGATCGCCAGTGGATCCACGTCGACCGCGAGCGCGCGCAGCGCGAATCCCCCTTCGGCGACACCGTCGCCCACGGCTTCCTCACCGTCGCCCTCGCCCCGGCGCTGCTGCCCGAGCTGGTGCAGGTGACCCACTGCTCGCGGATCGTGAACTACGGCATCGAGAAGCTGCGCCTGCGCGAGCCCGTGCGCACCGGCGCGAAGATCCGCCTCGGCGCGAGCATCGCCGGCGTGCGCAGCGTGCCGGGCGGTGCGATGTGGGTCACGCTGGCGGTGAAGTTCGAGGTCGACGGGATCAAGCGCCCGGTGTGCGCGGGCGAGCTCATCTTCGTCTATTTCCCGTGAGCCGCAGGCGCCTTCCCGTGAGCCGCAGGCGCCCCGTGCGCCGCAGGCGCCCCTGAGCCGCGGCGATCAGGGCTCGGCGAGGAAGGGGCGGGCGGCGGCGAGGAAGAGCTCGAGCTGGTCGTGGTGGACCCAGTGGCCGGCGCCGGGGATCTCGACCACGCGGGCGTTCGCGACGTGGGCGGCACGTCCGTCCTTTGCGGGATCGCCGTGCCAGCCCTCGCGGCCGTGGACGAGGAGCGTCGGGCAGGTGATCCGCTGCCAGAGGCGCTCGAGGGCGCCGGGGGCACCGCGCTGCGGGAAGAGCGGGCGGCTCGCGTTGTCGAACTTCCAGCTGAAGCTGCCGTCCTCGTTGCGGGCGACGCCGTGGACCGTCAGATGGTGGGCGAGCTCGGGGGAGAGGTTCGGGTTCTCGGCCCGCATGCGCGCCGCGGCCTCGTCGATCGTCGCATAACGTCGCGGCTGGCGGCGGGCGCCGCTGCGGACGGCGTCGATCCAGGCGGTCGTCGTCTCCCAGAGCTCGCGCTGCTCGCTGAGCACGCGCAGCTCCGGCGGCGCGCCCATGCCCTCGATCGCGACGAGGCGGCGGACCTTCTGCGGGTAGACGCCGGTGTAGTAGAGGGAGACGGCGGCGCCCATCGAGTGGCCGACGATCGCGACCGGCGCGAGCCCGAGCACCTCGATCAGCTGGGCGACGTCGAGCACGTACTCGGGCAGCGTATAGGTCGAGCCCTGGGCCCAGTCGGAGTCGCCATGGCCGCGCAGGTCGACGGCGAGGACGTGATGCTCGTCGCGCAGCGCGCGGGCGACCCGGTCCCAGCTGCGGGCGTGGTCCTTGCCGCCGTGGATCAGCAGCAGCGGCGGCTTCGACTCGTTGCCCCAGTCGACGAAATGCAGCTCGAGCCGCTGCGAGACGTAGTAGCTCGAGACGGGCCCGACGATCTCCTGCACCGACATGCGCATCCTTCCCGGCCGGCGCGCCCCGAGCGCACCCGGCTGCCCGGCCGACGCGCCGCGCCCCGCTCGCAGCCCGCCTGCGCGGCCGGCCGGCCGGCGGGCCCCGGCGCGCGGCGAGTATAGAGGCGGCTCGCCGATCCCGACCCGTTCCGCCCGCCCGCTCCGCTCGCTCGTTCCGCCCGCCCGTTCCGGTCCCCGGCTCCGCTCGCCCGTCCGCGGCGGGCGCACGCCCCCTCGCCGCAGGGTATGCTCGGCCCCGCCATGAAGATCGCGCTCGCCCAGATCAATCCCACCGTCGGCGACCTCGCCGGCAATCGCCGCCTCGCCGAGGAGGCCGCCGAGCGCGCCGCCGACGCCGGGGCCGACCTCGTCGTCCTGCCCGAGCTCGCCCTCACGGGCTATCCGCCGATGGACCTGCTCGAGCGCGATCGCTTCGTCGACGACCAGCTCGCCGAGCTCGACGCCCTCGCCAAGGCCTCGCAGCGCATTCCGATCGTCGTCGGCGCCGTCGTGCGCACGGCGGATGCCCGGCCGAAGTCGATCGAGAACGCGGCGGTCGTGCTGGCCGAAGGCCGCCGCCTGACCCATCGCAGCAAGACGCTGCTCCCGACCTACGACGTGTTCGACGAGCAGCGTTATTTCGCGAACGCGAAGGACCGGAGCCCGGTCGCGATCCCCGGCCTCGAGCCGCTCCTCGGCCTCGCGGTCTGCGAGGACACCTGGTTCCAGACCCAGCCCTATCCCGTCGATCCGGTCGCCGAGCTCGCGGCTCGGGGCGCCGCGCTGATCGTGAATCCGTCGGCCTCGCCCTGGCACGTCGGCAAGGCGGCGGAGCGACGCGCCCTGCTCGCCGACGTGGCGAAGCGCAGCGGACGGCCCGTCGTGTTCGTGAACCAGGTCGGCGGCAACGACGAGCTCGTCTTCGACGGCGGCTCCTGCGTGATCGGCGCGGACGGGAGGGTCCACGCCGCGATGCCCCTCTTCGAGCCGGGCCTCGCGATCGTCGAGCTGCCGACGCGACGCGGCGCCGCGGGGAAGACCGAGCTCGCCCCCGGCCCCGGCTGCGCGCTGGCCGACGTCGTCGATCCGAGCGACGTCGAGCAGCTCGAGCGCGGCCTCGTGCTCGGGATCCGCGACTACTTCCTCAAGCAGAACCTGCCGCCCGGGGCGGTGATCGGGCTCTCGGGCGGGATCGACTCGGCGGTGACCGCGCATCTCGCGGTCGAGGCGCTCGGCGCGGACCGCGTCGTCGGCATCGCGATGCCGGGCCCCTTCTCGACCGACCACAGCATCGAGGACGCCTTCGACCTCGGCCGTCGCCTCGGCATCGACGTCCGCCGCGCCGACATCGGCCCCGTCTACGACGTCTACCGCCAGCTCTTCGCGAAGCTGTTCGGTGCCCGCGACGACTACGGGCTGACGCAGCAGAACATCCAGTCGCGCATCCGCGGCGCGATCCTGATGGCGTGCTCGAACGAGGAGAACCGCCTCGTGCTCGCGACGGGCAACAAGAGCGAGCTCTCGGTCGGCTACTGCACCCTCTACGGCGACACCGTCGGCGGCCTCGCCGTCCTCGGCGACGTCTACAAGCGCGACGTCTACGCCCTCGCGCGCCACGCGAACCGCCACGCGGCGGAACGGGGCGAGCGCATCCCGCTGCGCACGATCGAGAAGGCCCCGTCGGCGGAGCTCGCCGAGGGCCAGTTCGACCAGAACGACCTGCCGCCCTACGACGTCCTCGACGACGTGCTCTCGCAGGCGATCGAGGGCGGGCGGAGCCGGGCGTCGATCGTGCCGCCGCCGGGCTGCACGAACGAGGTCGCCCAGGCCATCTTCCGCCGCCTCGATCGCAACGAGTACAAGCGGCGCCAGACCCCGCTCGTGCTGCGGACCTCGAAGAAGGCCTTCGGCGGTGGCCGCCGCCTCCCGATCGTCCATCGCTACACCGGCTGAGCGGGCCCGACGGGTCGAACGCGGCAAACGCGTCGAGCGGCCCGGGTCTCGCGACCCGGCTCCGGCGCGCTAGTCGAGGAGCGAGAGCGCGTCGAGGTCGCGGATCTGGGCGGCGGAGCGCCGTGCCATCGCCATGAACATCGCGTCGCCGCGCTCCGTCCGGCCGACCGCCATCGCGCCGAGCACGGTCACGACCGGCCCCTGGAAGCTGCCGTAGCAGTAGTCGGCGAAGACGTCCTCGGCACGGCGCTCGAGGCCGAGGGCGGCGAGCGCCTCGCGATAGGCCTCGAGCATGCGCCGCTCGTGGGCCCTCCGCTGGGCCGGCTCGCAGCTGTTGCCGAGCAGGTAGCCGAGATCCTGTCCGCCACACCCGACCGAGAGCGTCTGCCAGTCGACGGCGGTCACGACGCAGCCCTGCGGTCCGTCGCGGAAGAGCAGGTTGTCGAGACGATAGTCGCCGTGGACGAGCGTCCGGTCGGCGGGACGACGGGCGACCCAGCGCTGGACGCCCGCGGCGAAGCGCTCGAGCACGTCGCGATCCTCGGCGGCCAGACGATCCGCATAGCGATCGAGGAAGGCGGGCGTCGCCATCTCGACGTAGCGCGCGAAGAGCTCGCTGGCACCGCTCGTGATCCAGTCGAGCCGATCGAGCTCGGGCGAGTTCCAGAGCGGCGCGTGCAGGCCGGCGAGGTTGCGGACGGCCGCCTCGATCCGATCGTCGGGGGCACCGGCGATCTGGTCGCCCTGCACCGCGGGCGCGAGATCCTCGAGGATCAGCGTGAAGGTCGCCTGGTCCGGGGCGATCGCACCGTAGAGACAGCGCGGCGTGCGGATCGGGAGCCGCCGCGCGAGGTCGGTGTAGAAGCGGGTTTCGGCGCGGTAGCCGCCGCTCGCGCCGGACGCGCGGCTCTGCGGGCTCGGCGACGCGAACTTGCCGACGACGCTCGCCGGCGGGGCCGCACCGGAGCCGGCGCGGGACGACGAGGCCGGCTCGGCCGGGAAGTAGTCGAGCTCGATGCGCTCGCTGTGGGCCATCTGGCCGGTGCCGACCGCGCGATGGCGGAAGCTGCGGACGCGGGCGGGATGGCCCGCCGCGGCGAGCATCGCCGAGAGCCACTCGGGCGTCAGCTGGCTCGCATCCTCGATGACGAGCGGCTCGATCCGGCTGGAGGGAGGCGTGTCGGCCATGATCTCGATCGCGCGGGCGGAGCCGCGGAAGGGCGATCGCGCGCCGCGCTCAGGCGGAGGCGCTCTCGGCGGTCGCGTGGCGGACGTGCTCGGCGCGGGCGCCGCGGGGGCCTTCCTGGACGATGTACTCGACGATGTCGCCCTCGTTCAGGACGTCGTACTCGCCGGCGTTCAGGCCCGAACGGTGGAAGAAGACCTCCTTGCCGTCGTCGCCGCGGATGAAGCCGAAGCCCCGATCGCGCACCATCTTCTTGATCTTGCCCTTCGACTTCGGCCCGGCCGGCATCGGCGCCGGCACGCCGCCGCCCGGCGCCGGCGTCCGCTTGCGACCGCGCCCGCCCGTCCCGCGCCGCGCGCCCGGCGAGCGGAAGCGATCCGTCGCGACGAACTCCGCGCGGAACAGATCGAGGGGCACCGTCAGATCCTGCAGCCCGTCCTGCTCGGGAGAGAGGAGGACCTCGCCTTCCTCGGCCTCGACGACGCTGTAGCGCAGCCCGGTATTCTTGTGCGTCACGAACAGTCCGGATTCGATCTCGTCGAGTGTCAGCATGACGCTTCTCCAGGGTGGCGGTCGGCGGGCCGGGACGGTTGGGACCGATCGACGAGCGACCGTCTCGATCGCAGCGGGATCACCGGGGGTTCGGGCGACGTCTCGAAATCGGGTCCGAGACGGATGGGACGCTGTTCTCGCGGGCCCCGGCGTCGCAGTGGGCGCCCAGCGTAGGAGAGGTGATTCGTGGGGTCAACCAGCGTGTGCACGGGCCAAGCCAGCGATCTCGTTGCGCTTCTCCGAGGTGTGGGGCGCCGAGGCACGCTCGCGCTGGTCGTCCTCGTCGCCCTGCTCGCCCCCGCGTGCGCCGAGCGACCACGGGCCGGGGCGACACCGCCCGGCGCCAGCCGCGCCGGAGCCTGCCCGGGCGGCGCCGAGGCCGTCGGCCCCGCCGCATCGAGATCGGCGGGCGCGACCGGGTCGGCGGGGGAGGCGGTGCTGCGGATCGGGACGAGTGGCGACTACGCCCCGTTCAGCCTGTGGCCTGCCGACGCGCGGGAGCCCGAGGGCTTCTCCGTCGCCGTCGCCCGGGCCTTCGCCGCCGATCGGGGCGCGCAGATCGAGTTCGTCCGCTTCCGCTGGAGCGAGCTCGCCGCCGACCTCGCGGCCGGGCGCTTCGACCTCACCCTCTCCGGGATCACCGTCCGCCCGGACCGCTCGCGGGTCGGCCGCTTCAGTGCCCCCCTGACGACGACCGCCGCGACCGCCCTCGTTCGGGCGGAGTCTGCGCTCGCGAGCCCGGCGGACCTCGCGCGGCCCGGGCTGCGGATCGCGGTGAACCGGGGCGGGCATCTCGAGCGGGTCGCCCGGACGCTCTTCGGGCGGGCGCGGATCGAGGCGGTCGGGACCAACGGCGAGGTGCCCATGCGCCTCGCGGACGGGCGGGCCGACGCGGTGCTGACGGACGACCTCGAGGCGCCGCTCTGGCAGCGATCGCTGCCCCCGACCCGCGCGATCGGTCCGCTGACCCGCGATCGCAAGGCCGCCTGGTTCCCGCCCGCCGCGGAGGCGCTCGCGCGCGACTTCGATCGCTGGCTCGTCGCCGCCGAGGCGTCGGGGGAGCTCGCGGGGCTGCGCCGGCACCATGGCCTCGCGGCCGCGCACACCGCCGCCCCCCGGCCCGCGCTGCTCGCCCGCCTCGACGAGCGCCTCGCCCTGATGCCCGCGATCGCCCGAGCGAAGCGGACGCTCGCGCGGCCGATCGAGGACCCGGCCCAGGAAGCGCGCGTCCACGTCGCCGCGCGGGACTCGGCCGAGCGCGCCGCGCGCGAGCTCGCCGTCCCGCCGCCGAGCGACGCGTCGCTCCACCGCTTCGTCGAGGCCCTGCTCGCCGCGGCCCGCATCGTCCAGACGCGCACGCTCGCAGCCGATGCCGCGACGCCGGGCGCCGCTTCGGAGGAGCTCGCCGCCGCACCGGACGGCGAGCTCGCCCGCATCGAGCTCGAAGACCAGCTGCGCCCGGCCGCCTCGTTCCTGATGGACCGGATCGTCTGGCTCGCCGTCGCGAGCACCTCGCCGGACCTCGCACCGCGCACGCCGGAGCCGCTCGCGAGCGGCTCCACGTCGGACGCTTCGACCGCGCCGACGCCGTCGGCCGCGCCGAACGCGCGGCGCGCTGCGTTCTCCGACGCCCTCTCGGCCTACGACCTGCCGCGCGCGCTCGTGGACGAGCTCCACGCCGCGCTCGAGGCCCTCGAAGCGGCGCCCGCGACGAGCCGGGCGCCCGTCACGCCGCCCCGCCGCGCCACAGCATCCGCGCGAGCACGCCCAGCACGACCGGCCCCGCGAGACACAGCACCCAGCGCGGGAGGGCGAAGGGCGCCCCGAGCAGCGGGATCTCCCAGGCGATCAGGCGGTGGATCGCGAGCAGGCCCCACGACGCCACGAAGGCGACGACCGAGGCCGGTGCGGCCCCGGCGCGCAGCATGCCTGCGGCCATCGGCATCGAGACGAAGGGCCCCGCCGGCGTCACCAGCCCGACCGCGCTCGCGAGCAGCACGCCGCGCAGCCCCGAGCCCTCGCCGAGCGCCCGCGAGACCCACGCCCGCGGCAGCAGGCTCTCGATCAGCCCCGCCACCAGGAACGAGACGTAGAGCACGAGCAGGAAGCGCAGGAACTGGCGCGTCCCGCCCGAGAGCGCCTCGCCGGCGAAGGACGGTCCGCCCCGCACGAGCGCCAGCGCCGTCAGCGCGACGAGCAGCCCCGCCATGATCCAGAAGTTCCCGTCGAAGAGCTTCACCGCCTGCCCCCTGAGACTGCCGACTCGTGCATCCGGCCGTTCATCCGATCCCGAACCGACTAATAGAACGTGCAGCGCGTACGGTGGCGCGGGCGCGCCTTGATCGCCGGCGCCTGCCCCGCGTTCCAGAGACGGCCGTCGAGAGCGTGGGCCGTCGTCGGCCGACCGAGGGCCGCCAGGCGCGCGACGAGGCGCTCGACGACCTCGACGGCGACCGCGCGGATCTCGACCTCCTCGGGCGTGCCCCACGCGAGGAGCTGCTCGCCGTCGATGCGCGCCGCGAGCGCCGGCGAGTAGACGAGCACGCCGTGACACCGCAGCACGTGGGGCACGAGATTGTCGGCGAAGAGCGTCAGGCGATCGAGATCGTGGAAGCGCCCCCAGCCCTCGCCCTCGAACGCGCGGGCGAGATCCGCCACCGTGATCTGGGCGCGCTTGTAGAAGGGCACCTCGAGCTCGTCGTAGCGCGCGACGTCGGCGTAGAGCGGGAGCGTGGCCAGCGCACGGACGAGGCGCTCCGCCGAGCCGTCGGCCGACTCGACGGCGGACTCGAAGCGATCGCCGTGCTCGTCCCGCAGCCAGTCGCCGAGCTCGCGCCAGGCCCGGGCGAAGAGCGCCATCAGCTCGGCCACCGCCGGCGCAGCGAGGCTCTGGCCGAGCAGCTCCGCCATCGACGCCGGCGTCGCCGCGCGCAGCCAGTCGCCGGTCCACGGATCCCCGCGCTCGACCGACTCGCGGCAGGCCGTCGCGACCTGGCGATAGCCCGACAGCCCCGCGCGCTTCGCCAGCACCGGAAACCAGCCCGAGCCGAAGTTGATGGCGTCGAGGGCGATCGTGAAGGCGAGGGCGCGGGCGGGCGCGCCGGCGAAGTGGTGCATCGGATCGAGGTCTTCGTGGGGCGCGGACTCGGTGGCGAGCCGGCGGGCGAGGGCGTCGAGGCGCTCGTCGTCGATCCGCACGTCGCGGGCGCGCCGGGTGACCTCGGCCGCCCGGCTCCGGATCCGATCGAAGAGCGAGTCGCCGGCGGCGTCCATCCTCAGCCCCGCTGCCGCCGCACCGCGACCGGCTGGCTCACGAGCGGCGCCACCACCGCCCGCTTCGGCCGCAGCACCGGAATCGTGACCTCCGGCGCGAAGACCCGCAGCGCGCCCGGCAGGCACTCCGCGCGCAGCGGCAGCCCGAAGCCGCCCTCGCCGTCGATCTCGACCGCGGCGCCGGCGAGGCCGGCGACCGGAGCGGCGGGCGCACCGGGCGGCGCCGCGGCGGCGAGGACCTCGACGCGGTGGGCGGCGTGGAACGACACGCGCGGGTGGCGGCCGTGGCGGCCGAGGTAGAAGGCGGGCAGGTGGGTCACCAGCTCCCGGCGCGAGAGGCCGCGAGCGAGCACCACCTCGAGCAGCCCGTCGTCGACCCGCGCCTCCGGCGCGACCCGCATGCCGGCCCCGAAATAACATCCGTTGGCGACGGCGACGAGCGAGACGGCGCCCTCGTGGACCCGCTCGCCGTCGACCCGGACCACCGCCTCGAAGGGCGCGTGGGAGGCGACGGCGGCGAGCGCGCCCGCGAAGAAGCCGAGGCGGGGGCCGACGCGGGCGGAGAGCGGACCGACGTGGCGGAGCGTGTCGCCGGAGAGCCCGGCGCTGACCTCGTTGGCGAAGTGGCGCACGCACGGGCCACCCGCGGCGTCCCGCAGCTCGACGCGCCCGACGTCGAGCGATCGCGTATTGCCCGAGGCGACGATCTCGAGCGCCGCCTCGATCCGCCGCGGCAGCCCGAGCGTCCGCGCGAGATCGCAGCCCGAGCCGACCGGCAGGATCCCGAGCGCCGGGCGCGAGGACCCGGTCCGCGCGCCCTCGATCAGCCCGGTCACGACCTCGCCCGTCGTCCCGTCGCCCCCGGCGACGAGGACCCGCGCGATCCCCCGCGCGGCGGCCTCGCGCGCGATCGCGGCCGCGTCCCCCGGTGCCCGGGTCGTCGCGACGGAGAGCGGCCCGCAGATCGCCTCGGCGCGCGCGACCAATCCGTCCGCGAGGCGACCCGCCAATCCCCCGCCGCTCGCGGGATTCACGATCAAGAGCGTCTGCGAAGCCACCTCGCGACGGTACCGAACTCGCCCGCCGAGGTCCGAGCCCGATCCGGGATATGCTCCCGGGATGTCCCCGCTCCTCCGGCGACTCGGAGTCGTCGTCGCCGTCGCGATCGCCCTGTTCTTCGCGGGCTCGGCCCTGCGCGCCCGGCTCGGGCTCGACCTCGCGCTCGACGTCGAGGGGATCCGGCGGCTCGCCGAGGGCATGGGGCCGGTGGCCCCGCTGCTCTTCGTGCTCGTCGTCGCGGCGCGGGCGCTGCTCTGGCTGCCCTCGCAGGTCGTGCTCGTGGCCGCAGGCCTCTGCTTCGGCACCGCGCTCGGCGCGCTCGTGGGCGGCGCCGGGCTCATGCTCTCCGGTGTCGCCCTCTTCCTGCTCGCTCGCTATGCGGGACGGGATGCGGTGGAAGGGATGATCGGCCGCCGGCGGCGGGCGCTGCTCGAGATCGCGGCGAAGCGCCGGGGCGCCGTCGTGCTGGCGCTCGCCTCGGGCTATCCCCTCGCCCCGCTCTCGCCGCTCCAGGCGGGTGCGGGCCTGACCGCGATGCCGCTCGCGAGCTTCATCCCCGCGGCCTTCGTCGGCGGCACCGTCCGCGCCGCCACCTACGCCTTCTTCGGCGACGCGATCATCGACCTCGAGCGCCACGAGATCGTCGCCGCCCTCGTGCTCGTGCTGATCGTCGTGGCCCTGCCGCTCGCGCTCCCGGGCGGCCGGAGCTGGCTGCACGCGTTCCTGTCGGACGCGGAGACCGCCGAGCCCGCGCGGTCCCCGACGCCGGGCGACGGAGGCGGGCGCGGCGCGGCAGGCGGGCCCGGACCCGCGGAGCGGTGATCCGCTCCGCCGATCCGGGCTCCGATCGGCCCGAGGCCCCTGCGCTCCGGCTCAGCCCTTCGCCTGGTCCCGCAGCAGGTTCAGCGCCGAGCCCGCCTTGAACCAGCCGATCTGCTCGGCGTTGAAGGTGTGGGCGAGCTCGAAGCGCTCCTCGCTGCCGTCCTCGTGGTGGAGCACGGCTTGGACCTTCGAGTCCGGCGCGAAGCGGTCGAGCCCGACCAGCGAGATGCGATCCGTCTCGCGGATCTTGTCGTAGTCGGCCGGGTTCACGAAGGTCAGCGGCAGGATGCCCTGCTTCTTCAGGTTCGACTGGTGGATGCGGGCGAAGCTCCGCACGATCACCGCCGCGCCCCCGAGATGCCGCGGCTCCATCGCCGCGTGCTCGCGGGACGAGCCCTCGCCGTAGTTCTCGTCGCCGACGACGACCCAGCGCAGGCCCCGCTTCTTGTAGTCGCGGGCGATCTTCGGGAACGAGACGCCGCGCTCGCCGGTGAGCTGGTTGAGTCCCGTGCCCGCGTCGCCGGTGTAGGCGTTGATCGCGCCGATGAACATGTTGTCGGAGATGTTGTCGAGGTGGCCGCGGTACTTGAGCCAGGGGCCGGCCATCGAGATGTGGTCGGTCGTGCACTTGCCCTTCGCCTTGAGCAGGATCGGGCACTTGACGAAGTCCTTCCCGTCCCAGGCTGCGAAGGGCTCGAGCAGCTGGAGCCGATCGCTGGTCGGGGCGACCGCGACCTTCACCGACGCGCGCTTCTCGGGCGCGGGCGGCGCTTCGTAGCCCTTGTAGCTGATGACGAAGCCCGAAGGCGGGATCTCGGGCGCCGGGCCGGGGGGCGCGAGCTTGAAGCGCGTGCCGTCGGTCGCCTCGATCTCGTCCTTCTGCGGATCGAAGTCGAGCCGGCCCGCCAGCGCGTAGGCGACGCAGATCTCGGGCGAGCCGATGAAGGAGAAGGTCCCGGCGTTGCCGTCGTTGCGCTTCGGGAAGTTGCGGTTGAACGACGAGAGGATCGAGTTCTTCTCTCCGTCCTTCACGTCGTCGCGCTTCCACTGCCCGATGCAGGGCCCGCAGGCGTTCGCGAGCACCGTCGCCCCGATCGCCTCGAGCGCCTCCTTCTGCCCGTCGCGGGTCACCGTCTCGTCGACCTGCTCCGAGCCCGGCGTGCACCAGAGCTGCGTCTTGATCTTCGCCCCCTTCTTCGCCGCCTGGCGCGCGACGTCCGCGGCCCGCGAGAAGTCCTCGTAGGAGGAGTTCGTGCAGCTGCCGATCAGCGTCGAGGAGAGGTTCAGCGGGTAGCCGTTCTTCTTCGCGTCCTCGGCCATGCGCGAGACCGGCCGCGCGAGGTCCGGCGTGTGCGGGCCCACGATGTGCGGCTCGAGCTTCGAGAGATCGATCTCGATGATCTCCTGGAAGTAGCCGTCCGGATTCGCGAGCACGTCGGGATCGGGGGTCAGGAGCTCGAGGTTCGTGCTCGCGAGATCGGCGAGCTCCCCGCGCTCGGTCGCCTTCAGGTAGATCGCCATGCGCTCGTCGTAGGGGAACATCGAGGTCGTCGCCCCGAGCTCGGCGCCCATGTTCGTGATCGTGCCCTTGCCCGTGCACGACAGCGACGCGACGCCGGGACCGAAGTACTCGACGATGCGGTTCGTGCCACCCTTCACCGTGAGCAGCTCGCAGACCTTGAGGATCACGTCCTTCGGCGAGGCCCAGCCGTTGAGCTTCCCGGTCAGGTGGACGCCGATCACGTGGGGATAGAGAACCTCCCACGGAAAGCCCGCCATCACGTCGACCGCGTCCGCGCCGCCCACGCCCGCGGCGAACATGCCGAGGCCGCCGGCGTTCGGCGTGTGGGAGTCGGTGCCGATCATCATGCCGCCGGGGAAGGCGTACTTCTCGAGCACGACCTGATGGATGATGCCGGCGCCGGGGCCCCAGAAGCCGATGCCATAGCGCGCCGCGCAGGTCCGCAGGAAGTCGTAGACCTCGGCGTTGGTCGTCCGTGCGGTCTGCATGTCGGCGAGCGCGCCCTTGCGCGCCTCGATCAGATGGTCGCAGTGGACGGTCGACGGGACGGCGGTCTCGTTGCGGCCGGCCTGCATGAACTGGAGCATCGCCATCTGCGCCGTCGCGTCCTGCATCGCGACGCGGTCGGGGCGGAGCAACAGGTACGACTCGCCGGCGACGAGGTCCTGGCTCTTCGGGTCGTCGAGATGACCGAAGAGGATCTTCTCCGCGAAGGTGAGCGGGCGGCCGAGGCGCTTGCGGACGATCTCGAGGTTCTGCTTCGTCCGGGCGTAGGAATTGCGGACGAGCTCGGGCGTCGTTTCGATCGCGGTCATGCTTCCCTCCAGGCGGCGAATGGGCGCGGCGCGGTGCGCGACACGCGGCGCGCGGACGGGCCGGACGGGGCCCGGTGACGGCCGCGGCGCGCGCGGACGGTAGCGCGGGGATCCCCCCCGTTCATGATTGATTGCCCAATCAGGCGGTTCCGGCGGCGGGCGGACCCGGCCGCGCGCGGGGCCCGGGCGCTCAGGTGCCGAGCTCGGCGAAGAGCAGCGTCGCCGAGCGCAGCGCGCGCCGGAAGTCCGCGAGGTCGAGGCTCTCGTTCTCGCCGTGGGCGTTGCAGATCGGATCCTCGAGGCCGAGCAGCAGGGCGGGAACACCGCCCAGCACCTCGGCGAAAGGCCCGACGAAGGGGATCGAGCCGCCACAGCCGACGTAGACCGGCGCGCGCCCGTAGCCCGCCGCGAGCGCCCGCTCGGCGGCCGCGAAGGCGCGGCCCTCCGGCTCGACGCACCAGCCCCCCGACCCCTCCCGCGGCTCGACCCGGACCTCGACGCCCCACGGCGGGTCCGCCTCGAGGAACGCGACGACCCGCTCGCGCATCGCCCGGGCATCCTGGCCCGGCGCGATCCGCACGCTGACCCGCGCCGCCGCCTCGGCGATCAGCTGGTTCGAGGCCTGCGCGAGGGGGACGCCCTCGAGGCCGATCAGCGTGAGTGCGGGGCGGTGCCAGAGCCGCTCGTAGATCGCGGATCCGCCGCCGCCGATGAAGCGCGCCGACGGGACCATGCCGACGTCGGCGCGGAAGCCCGCCTCGTCGATCGGCAGCGCCTCGAGGCGCGCGCGCTCCCGGGCGCCCAGCGTCCGGCAGCCGGCCTCGAAGCCGGGAATCGCGACCCGGCCCTCCGCATCGAAGAGGCGGCCGAGGATGCGCGCGAGGGCGGTCGTCGCGTCGGGGACCGGGCCGCCCCACATCCCGCTGTGGACCGGATGGTCGAGGGCGCGCACGCGCACGTCGACGTTCAGGATCCCGCGCAGGCTCGTCGTGATCGACGGCAGGCCCGTCGCGAGGTTCGCCGTATCGGAGAGCACGATCACGTCGGCGGCGAGCCGCTCGCGGTGGCGGCGCAGCAGCTCGGCGAGATGGATCGAGCCGATCTCCTCCTCGCCCTCGACGATCAGCTTCAGGTTCACCGGCGGCCGGCCCCCGCTCTCGAGCCAGGCCCGGAGCGCCCCGGCGAAGACCACGATGCCCGCCTTGTCGTCGACGATGCCGCGGCCGTAGAGCCGGCCCGCCTCGCCCTCGCCGGGGACGCGCGCGGGCTCGAAGGCGGGGCTGCGCCAGTGGCTCGCGCGGCCGGGGGGCTGGACGTCGTGGTGGGCGTAGAGGAGGAGGGTCGGCGCGCCGGGCCCGGCACCGAGCCACTCGCCGAGGACCGAGGGATGGGCACCGGGGACCGTGAGCTCCTCGACCCGCTCGAAGCCCGACGCCGCGAGCAGCTTCGCGACGGCCTCGGCGCTGCGCCGCACCTCGGCCTCCGGAAAGCCCTCCGCCGAGACGCTCGGGATCCGGGCGAGGCCGATCAGCTCGGCGATCCGGTCCTCCAAGCCCCGGTCGATCCACTCGAGGGCGCGCTTCGCTTGCGACGGATCGGACATCGACGGATCTCTCTTCGTGGGGCGGCTCACGCACGGCCGCGATCGGCGGCCCGCGCCCGACCGGGCTCGAGCGCCGGCTCGAAGCGCCCCCTCGCTTCGATGCGAGCGGATCATAACCGGCACGGCGTACCCGCAGGCGCCCGCTCTCTCGCCTCCGCGCGCGCGATCGGGCCAGGAGGGTGGGCCGGGCGCCGCAATCCGCGGCAGGTGGCTCGACACCCGCCCGGGCCTGCGACACGCTTGCGCCCGGTCGTGCCGGACCGCGGGTCGCGAAACGAATTCGACCTCGGGAGCCTCTCAGGATCGGCCGATGGGTCGGATCGATGGGGATCCGGCGCCCGGCCGGGAACGAGTCGACAACCGGTGTCCCCGAAGAGCATGCCGCCGGCGCGGCGCGCGATCCGCACGGGGCCCAGCCAAAGGATCACGATGCGCTTCCATCTCCGACCGCAGTCCCTGGTCTCGACCCTCGCCGCCCTGGCGCTCGCGGGCCTCGTCCACGCGGGCTTCGCCGGACCGGCGACCGCCGAGCCCGCGAGCCCGCATGCGGCGGCGACGGCGACGGCGGCGAGCTCGCCGGTGCCCACGGTCGAGGCGTTCCATGCCGGGCTGCTTCAGATCATGAAGGACGCGAAGACGCTCGGCTTCGAGGGCCGCATCGAGAAGCTCGAGCCGCTGATGGCGAAGACCTTCGACCTCGACTTCATGGCGAGCAAGACCGTCGGACGCCACTGGGCGACGCTCTCCGCCGCCGACAAGAAGCGCTGGGCCGAGACCTTCACCCGCTTCACGACCGCGAACTACGCCGGCCGCTTCACCGGCTTCACCGGCGAGCAGTTCGTCACCCTCGGCGTCGAGGACGCCGCCCGCGACACGCGCCTCGTCCGGACGAAGATCGTCGTCCCGAACGACCAGCCGGTCGAGCTCAACTACCGCGTGATGCTGCGCGACGGCCAGTGGCGCGTCATCGACGTCTACCTGAACGGCAAGGTCAGCGAGCTCGCGCTGCGTCGCTCGGAGTACGCGTCGGCGCTGAAGCGCGACGGCTTCGAGCACCTGGTCGCGTCCGTCGAGACCAAGATCGCCGACCTGAAGAAGAAGGGTCTGACCGAGGGCTGAGACGCGCGCCTCGGGGCCTCTCAGGGCTCGTCGCCGTCCTCGCCCGGCTCGTGGGTCGTGCGGTGATGGGTCCGACGGCCCCAGATCTGGCCGACTCGGTCCTGGTAGTAGCCGCTGCGCATCGCGGCGTAGTAGTCGACGCTGCTGCTCTCGAGATCCTTGAGCTTCGCGTAGTTGCGGTCGCGCAGCGTCAGCCCCGACGAGCCGCCGTAGATCAGGATCGCCCCCGGGCTCTGCATGATGACGGGCCCGAGGGTCAGGTTCATCGGACCCAGGATGTAGTAGGTCGGCTGGAAGAACCCGTCGACCAGCGATCCGAACCCGTCACGCAGGTTCGACGGCCCCAGGATGGGCAGCAGCAGATAGGGCCCGCTCGGCGTGCCCGCGAGCGCGAGCGTCTGGCCGAAGTCCGACTCGTGGCCCGGGAGGCCGACGGACTCGGCGACGTCGAAGAGGCCGACGACGCCGACGGTGGTGTTCATGAGCAGGCGCGCGGTCGTCACGCCGGCATCCTTCCACTCGAGCTGCAGGCAGTCGTTCACGAGCGTCTTGGTCGAGCCGAGATTCAGGAAGAAGCGCGAGATCGCGTTGCGTGCCGGCTTCGGCACGGCCCATTGATAGGCCTCGGTCACCGGATCGAGGATCCACTTGTCGACCTGGCGGTTGAACGCGAGCACCCCGCGATTGGTCGGCTCGAGCGGGTCCGGGTAGCTCTCGTGGGCCGCCTCGAGATCCTCGTCGAAGGACTCGTCGAAGAGCGGGTCGAAGTCCTCGTCCCCGGCCTCGTCGCCCGCCGCGTCGCCGGCCGGCTCCGGATCCTCGTCGAAGACGGGATCGAAGCCTTCCGCGTCCGCGGCCGCCGGCTCGTCCGCGGCGGGGGCGGTCGCAGCCGCGGACGTGGGCTCCGGCGTGGTCTCCGGTGGGGTGCCCGAAACGGAGGGCACCGTCTCGGCGCGGGCCGACGGTGCGAGCACGGAGAGCGAGGCGGCGAGCACGATCCGCGCGGCGAGTGCGAACGCGAACGGAGCGACGGCCCGGCCGGCGCGACGCTCGCGCGCGGCACCCGGCCCGACTGCGGTCCGAGGTCTCGCTCCGCACACCCCCAACGACTCGCTCCCTCATCCTCGCCGCGCCGCGGCGCCTCGGCCATCCGCGTCGCGCACGCCCCCGCGATCCCCGCTTCGCCCGTGATCGTCCCCCGCGTCCCCGATCGGTCCGCGCGAGCCTGGCCTGCACCGGCCCCGCGGGCCCGCCGCGATGATCGCCGAAGCGACCCCGCTCCGCCCGCGGACGGCGGTGCACCGCACGCGGCATGCGGCCCACAATCTATCGGAATCCCCGCGCCCGCGGCCGCGAGCCTGACGGTCCCATCCCGCTTGCGGTAGGCTCGGGCACCCCTCGTCGCCGACTCGAATCCCTCCCGAGCTCGCGAGCGCATCCCGGATCGGAGCAGGCCCATGGCCAGAGCGACCGGGATGGAGGAGCCAAGAGAGCCATTGGACGTCTTCCAGAAGTGCAAGGACTTCACGCGCGCACGCGACGCGCGGGCCGCCGGCCACTACCTGATGTACCGCGAGATCGGGTCGCCCCAGGACCCGGTCGTCACCATGAATGGCCAGAAGGTCGTCATGCTGGGCTCGAACAACTACCTGGGGCTCACGAGCCACCCCAAGGTCAAGGAAGCGGCGATCCGCGCGACCGAGAAGTACGGCACGGGCTGTGCCGGCTCGCGCCTGCTGAACGGAACCCTCGACGTCCACGTCGCCCTCGAGCGCCGCCTCGCCGCGTTCATGAAGCGAGAGGCCTGCCTCATCTTCTCGACCGGCTTCGGCGTCAACATCGGCGTCCTGTCCTGCCTGCTCTCGCGCCACGACATCGCCTTCCTCGACGCGATGGACCACGCCTCGATCATCGACGGCGTCCAGCTCTCCTTCGGCAAGGCGTTCAAGTTCCGCCACAACGACGCGGCGGACCTCGAGAAGAAGCTCGCCCAGGCGGATCCGAAGAAGGGCAAGCTGATCGCCATCGACGGCGTCTTCTCGATGGAGGGCGACATCGCCCCGCTGCCCGAGATCGTGCGCCACAAGAATGCGTACGGTGCCCGCCTCTTCGTCGACGAGGCCCACAGCCTCGGCGTCTTCGGCGCGAACGGCCGCGGCGTCTGCGAGCATTTCGGCCTCGAGGCCGAGGTCGACCTCGTGATGGGGACCTTCTCGAAGTCCCTCGCGACGGTCGGCGGCTTCGTCGCCGGCAGCGCCGAGGTCGTCGACTTCATCCAGCACAACGCCCGCGCCCAGATCTTCACCGCCGCGATTCCGCCCGCCGCCGTGGCCGCCGTCGACGCCGCCCTCGACATCCTGATCGCCGAGCCCGAGCGCCGCGCCCGCCTGTGGGAGAACACCGAGTACATGCGCACGGAGCTCAAGAAGCTGGGCTTCGAGACCTGCGGCTCGCAGTCGCCGGTGATCCCGCTCTTGATTGGATCCGATGCCGCGACGTTCCAGATGGCGAAGCGGCTCCAGGAGGAGGGCGTCTTCGTCAATCCGGTGATGACGCCCGCGGTGCCGCCCGGCCACGGCCTGATCCGCACGTCCTACATGGCGACCCACAAGCGCGAGCACCTCGACCAGGCCCTCGGCGCCCTCGCCAAGGTCGGCCGCGAGCTGGCGGTCATCTAGCGATCGCCCGCCGCGTCCGACCGCGAGCCCGGCTCGGGTCAGCGCGCGTCCGCGAGCCGCATCCGGCCGATCCACTCGTTCGCGAACTGCCGCGCTACGCGCCCCGAGCGCCCGCCGCGCTCGAGCGCGTAGCGGAGCGCAGCGGCCCGGGCGCGCTCGTCGAGGGGAGCACCGCCGTCCTTCTCGAGCCAGCGGGCGACGATCGCGAGGTAGGTGTCCTGGTCGCAGGGATAGAAGCCGAGCACGAGGCCGAAGCGATCGGCGAGGGCGAGCTTCTCCTCGAGCGCCTCGCCGAGATGCAGCTCGCCGGACGCGTCGAGTCGCGCCTCGCGGTTCTCGGCCATCGTCTCGGGCAGCAGGTGGCGGCGATTGCTCGTCGCGACGACGCAGACCCGCGGCGGTCGCGCCTCGATGCCGCCTTCGAGGGCCGCCTTGAGCTCGCGGAAGCCGAGCTCGCTCGAGCCGAAGGAGAGATCGTCGCAGTAGACGAGAAAGGCGAAGCGGTCGGGCACCGCGCGGGTCGTCTCGTGGAGCAGCGCGAGCAGATCCGGCAACGCCGCGAGATCGCCGCGATCGACCTCGATCAGGCGCAGCCCCGCGTCGGCGTATCGCGAGAGCAGCCCGCGCACCGCCGACGACTTGCCCGTGCCCCGCGAGCCGAAGAGCAGCACGTCGTTGAACGGGAGCCCCGCCATCAGCTGACGCACGTTCGCGTCGAGGGCCTCGATGGCGGGCGCGACGCCGACGAGGTCCTCGAGGTCGAAGCGCGCCACGTTCCCGATCGGCTCGAGGCGGCCGATGCCGCGGCCGACGCGGAAGCGGAAGGCGCGGTGGGTCGCGAGCTCGGAGGCGGAGGGCGTGTGGCCCGCGAAGGTCGCGAGCAGGCGACCGAGCCCGTCGAAGATCGGGTCGAGGCGGGTCAGCAGGCGTTCGAGGGCGTCGGACATGCGCGGCGCAGTGTATCAGCTCGGCGGGCAGCCGATCCCGCGGCGCCGGGCGTTCGGACGAGCCGCCCGGCGCGCGGGTCGCCCCCGACGGCGGCGGACTGCATGGCCTAGTCTTCCGGGTGCCATGCGATCTCGGGTGGAAGGCGGTGGGCGATGGGCGACGCGCAGCGACCGGGAGCGGCGATCGGATTGTGTGCACAGTGTCGCCATCGGCGCGAGCTCACGAGCGCGCGCGGCAGCGTGTTCCACCGCTGCGCCCGCGCGGAGGAGGACGAGCGCTTCCCGCGCTATCCGCCGTTGCCGGTCCGGCGCTGCCCCGGCTACGAGCCGGTGGCCGACGAGGCCGATCCGCCGTGACGCTCGCCCGCTCGACGCGCTCAGCGCGGCGGCGCGAAGGGCCGGTCGACGAGCTTGAACATCTCGTCGAGGAAGCGGTAGGTCAGCCCCCAGACGAAGTGGCGACCGGGCTCGCCGATCAGGATCGCCGGAAAGACGTGGTCGGGGAGCTGCGGGATGCGGTGGGTCGTCCGGCGCGAGGCCTCGTGGAGGTCGGCCAGCGGGAACCAGAACGCCGAGCGGACCTCGTTCGGATCGAGGGCGAGGGGCTGGTCGTCCTCGAGATGGAAGGCGTGGGCCGAGACGAGCATCGGTGCGGGCGAGCCGGAGCGGCCGGTCAGATCGCAGAGATGGCCGAGATACTCGGCGCCCTCGATCTCGAGGCCGACCTCTTCGAAGGTCTCGCGGCAGGCGGCGCTCCGCGGCGAGTCGTCGTCCCCCTCGAGGCGACCGCCCGGAAAGGCCATGTGGCCCGACCAGGGATCCCCCTCGCGCATCGCCCGCTCGATGAAGAGCACCTCGGCGCCCCGCTCGCCCTCGCGCAGGACGAGGGCGACGGCGGCATAGGCCTTCGGCGCCGGCTCGGGACGCGCCCGGCGCGCGAGGCCCGTTCGGAACAGATCGACTCGCATCCGGCGACGTTAGCGGCTCGCGCGCCGCCGGCGAATGCGTTCCTCGGCGCCGATCCCGGCCGCCTGCTAGTCTGATCGACCTCATGGATCTCGAACGCGAATCCACCCCCGAAGCGCGCCGTCTGCTCCAGCTCGCCCGCACGGACCGCCGTGCCGCCGAGAAGGCCCTCGCCAGCCTTCCGCCCGAGAGGCAGGCCGGGCTGATCCTCGACACCTCGCTCCCGATCCGACGCCAGCTGATCGAGCTGCTCCCGAGCCCGGAGGCGGTGATCCCGCTGCTGCCGGAGGCCGAGCTCGTCTACACGCTGCGCACGATCGGCCTCTCCGACGTCAGCTGGCTGCTGCCTCTCGCGACCGACGAGCAGCTCGTCGCCTGCATCGATCTCGACGCCTGGCGGGGCCTGCGCCTCGATCCGGTGCGGCTCGACGCCTGGCTCGCCGCGCTGGCCGAGAGCGACGACGAGACGCTCGCGCGCGCGGCGGGGGCGATGGATCCCGAGGTCCTGACGATCTATCTGCGGGAACACATCGATGTGTTCGTGAAGCCGGGCCCGCAGGAGGATCCCGACTGGACGCCGCCCGACGATTCCCAGACGCTCGAGGGCCAGTTCTACTTCGTCGCCCGCAAGCAGGGCGACGATCTCGCGCCCCTGCTCCGGCTCCTCCACGCGCTCTTCCAGGCCGACTACTGGCTCTACTTCAGGGCGATCCAGGCGGTGCGCGAGGAGGCAGAGAGCGAGAACCAGGAGTGGGCGCTGCGCTGGCGGACCGGGCGCATGGAGGATCTCGGCTTCCCGAGCTGGGACTCGGCGATGCGGATCTACGGCCATCTGCGACCCGAGAAGCGCGCCGTGCTGCCGGCGGAGGCGCCCGTGCTCGACCTCGCGGGCTACGGCCTGCCCGCCTGGACCTCGGGACTTCCGGCCGAACGCGTCGACGAGCGCGCGCTGTTTCGCGCGATCCGCGAGCTCGGGGCGGACGAGCGCGGGGCGGTGTTCCATGCGCTGGTCGCCCTCGCGAACCGCATCGCCGTGGCGGATCGGATGGAGCTCGGGGATCCCGAGTCCCTGCCGAAGGCGATCGAGAAGGCGACGCGCTACGCGAGCGACGGGCTCGAGCTCGTGGCCCGGGAGAACGGGCTCGCGCTCGAAGAGGGGCTCCGTCGCGCGCCGCTCGAGCATCTCTTCCGCGTCGGCATCAACCTCGATCGCGAGGGGGCCCTGCCTCCTCCGATCGAGCAGGACGACGAGACGCTCGACGCGCCCGACGGCGACGGTGAAGAAGCGGGCGACGAGCCCGACGCCCTCGACTGAAGCGCCCCGACCGGCTCCGCCCCGGAAACCGGGATATCGAGCGAGGATCGAAGACAGAGAGGCCCGCCGGTCGTGAGACGGGCGGGCCTCGCGTGGTCTCGGCCGTCCCCGGATCGATCGGAGCCGGACCGCTCGAGGCGGCGCGGCGCGATCGGATCGCGTGCTTCCGGGCGAGGCCTGGACGCCTCGTCGACTCCGGGGACGAAGACCGTGGACCGAAGACGGACTAGAGGTCGACGGCCTTCAGCGTCTTGCGCTTGTTGCCCTGGGCGCGGTCCTCGGCGACCTTGATGATGTTGCGCACCGCCGCGTCGAGCGCTCCGTAGAACTCGCTCCCGACGTTGCACTTCTTGGCCGCCGCCTTCACGCGGGACTTCGAGATGATCAGCTCGCCCGTCTTCGCCTTCTTCGCCGAACCGCCCGCCGCCTTCTTCTTCTTGGCTGCCATCGCTGGCTTCCTCCCTCTCGTTTATCTGCCGTCGACACGGATGTCCGACGTGTTGTCACTCTGACTTGTCACTCTGACAATCGCGACAATCGCTCGTTCGATGGCGGTCGCCCGACCGCTTCGATCGATCCAGATCGCCTGCTCGCCGCCGTTTGCGCGATTCCGCTGGAATCGCCGTCGATCGGCAGGCCCCCCAAGTTGCTGTCGTGCAGGAGAACCCCTGCTAAACGGCGCGATCATAAACGTTTCGATCGTCGTGTCAATCAATAATGGCCTCATTTTGGCCTGGAAATGGCGAACTCACGCGTTTGGAGCGAGACGTCCGCCTCGTCGCCCGCCGTCCTTCGCCACCGCGCGCGTCCGCAGCCCGATCCGCCTCGACGCGCAGGTGCCCGAACGACGCCGAATTCGGGCGCCTGGCGAGGTCGGGCCCGCGCCGCGCGCACAGCGACGGGGCCTCGCGCGCTCGCCGGCCACTGGGTTCCGAGTCGGGATTGCGTATCCTGCGCCCGGCTCGAAAGGCGCGAATTCGGGCCTCTTCCCGCCATTTCGGGCGCGAGCGATCCCGCGGCGAGCGCGCGTCGGAGACCCGCCCCGGGACGACCTCCATCCGATCGGGAATCCGATCGGGAATCGGATCGAGAGACCGCGTCCATGTCCCGGCAGCCGCCCCGGCAGCGATCCCCGCACCCGACCTCCCGCTTCTTCGAGACGCGCGATGCCGTCCGGCTCCACGTGCTCGCCTGGCTCGGCGACGAGCCCGCCACGCCCGGCGACGAGTCGCCGCTCGTCTTCCTCCACGGCGGCGGGGCGAACGCCCACTGGTGGGACCATCTGGCGGGCCCGCTCTCGGCGGGCCGGGCCGTCTACGCCCTCGACTTCCGAGGCCACGGCGACTCCGACCATCCGGCGGAGCGACGGGTCGGGGCCTTCAACGACGATCTCGAGGCGCTCGTCGGCTGGCTCGGCCGCGACGACGTGATCCTCGTCGGCCACTCCCTCGGCGCGACCGTCGCCCTCGATCATGCCAGCCGCTTCGCCGCGACTCGCGCCCTCGTGCTCGTCGACCTCGCCCGGGGCGGGCCTCCGGAAATCGGGCGCCGTGCACGCCTCGCCCTCTCCCTGCGCCGGACGTATCGGAGCCGCGAGGACGCGGTCCAACGCTTCCGCTTCCTGCCCGAGTCGAGCCGGGCGAGCGAGGCCCTGCGCGCGGCGATCGCGGCGCATTCGGTGCGCGAGGAGGGCGTCGGGCGCTTCGGGTACAAGTTCGATCCGGGCTGGTTCGGCCTGCCGAGCCGTCCGGCCCCGGATCCGGGCCAGATCCGCTGTCCGACGCTGCTCGTCCGCGGCGGGGAGAGCACGCTGCTGACCCGCGAGGCGGCCGAGGCGTTCGTCCGCTCGCTCACGGGCGCCCGGATCCCTGCGCGTTGGGTCGAGATCCCCGAGGCGGGCCATCACGTCCTCGTCGATCAGCCCGAGCGCCTGCTCGCGGTGCTCGAGGCGTTCCTCGAGACGCTTCCGGCGCCGTCGGCGCCCGGAGCCCCGTCGGCCGCGCCGGTCCGGGACGACGCCGGCGCGAACTAGCACCCGCCTGCGGCCTCAAGCGACGCCGCCATCCGGCGATGAAGGGTCACACTCGGCGCGCACGATGCCCGCCGGCGCGTCCGTCGCGAACGCCCCCCGCGGCGCCCGCCAGGAGGCCGAAGACGTGATCCCGGAGCTCGCACACCGCGCCGCCCCGCATCCCGCGCCGAGCGCCGGATCGCGGCTCGAGACCACGGAGCTCCGGTCCACCCGGTCGCGCGAAGCGGCGCGGGGCCTCGCCCGGCCGGACTCGGAGCTCGGACCCGGGGGTCCGGCGGAGGATCCCGGCGCCGACTTCGCTCTCAGCCTCTCGAGCGCGTCCCTGCGGCTCGCCGCGGGTGCGAGCAGCCCCGGCGCGACCGGATGGGCCGCGACCTCGGCGGTGACCTCCGCCGCGACCTCCGCGGCGCCCGTCGTCGACCCCGTCGACTCCCCCGCCTTCTCCTCCGTCGCCGCGGCCCCCGCCGCGGCGCCCGAGGCCGCTCCCCGCGGCGCGGCCGGCCGGGCGATCGCGGCCTACCGCGAGATCGCCCGCGCCCCGGTCGGCGAGCGGGTCCGCATCGTCGTCTGAGCGAGCCCGCCCCTCTGGACGACCTCGCCCTGGGTCCGCGCCGGCAGCTCCGGTGAAGACCCGATCCGCTCCCCGGGCTCTTCCCGAGACACACCGAAGTTCGTGCAGAAACTTCCCGGTCGGCTCGATAGGGCGAGAAGCCCCGCGAACCCGAGTCCCCTCCCTTCGACCCGAGAGCCGACCCGACGTTGCTCGACGAACCGATCTCGCAGTTCATGAATCGGCAGGTCCTGCGCGGCGAGCCCGACACGCCGCTGCGGGACGTCGTCCGCCAGATGGACGTCGCCGTGCAGAGCGCCTTCGTCGTCTGCGAGGACGGAACACCGGTCGGTGTGATCACCGAGCGCGACGTCGTCGCGACCCTCTCCCAGGTCTTCCAGGGCATCGATCACCGCGAGACCTGCGCCGCCGACGTGATGGCCTCCCCCGTCCACACGCTCCCCGAGAGCGCCTCGATGGGCGAGGTCGTCCGCATCATGAAGGAGCGCGGCTTCCGGCGCGTCCCGATCGTCGACGACAAGAACCGGCTGACCGGGATCGTGAACATCGGCGAGCTCCAGAACGCCACCAACGCCGCGCTCGAGCGCTGGGGCCGCGACCTCGAGGCGACGGTCGAGGAGCGGACCGCCGAGCTGCGCGCCGCGAACGCGCGACTCGAGGGCCTCTCGCGCCAGGACGGCCTGACGGGCCTGGGCAATCGCCGTGCGATGGAAGAGCGGCTCGGCGAGATCCACGGCATGGCCTGCCGCTACGGCAATCCGTACGCGGTGATCCTGATCGACATCGACCACTTCAAGCTCTTCAACGACAGCCAGGGCCATCTCGCCGGCGACGAGGTCATCCGCAGCGTCGCCGCCGCCCTGCGCGAGGCGGTCCGCGCGGTCGACTCCGTCTATCGCTACGGGGGCGAGGAGTTCCTGATCCTGCTGCCCGAGACGGACGCCCGGGGTGCCGCGCTCGTGACGGAGCGGGTCCGGGCGGCGGTCGCGGGCCGCGCGCTGCGGCATCCGGTCTCCCCGACCGCGCCACACGTGACGGTGTCCCTGGGATACACCGAGGTCCCCACCCCGGCGGCGGCTCGACGGTTGTCCTGGGAGGACGTCGTCCGGCGCGCCGACGAGGCGCTCTACGGCGCCAAACAGCGGGGTCGCAATCGGGGCTGCGCCTGGAGCGACGACGAATAGCGTCCTCCGGTCGTGGGGCGGCGCGCCTCGTATGAATCCACCATTGCGCCGCGGACGCCCAGGACGCATGCTCGTCGCCGGGGGGCGAGCCAGACGTTGATCACGGTGGCGCTCACGGCGACGGTCGATGCGACGCGCGAATGCGTCTGGCGCACGCTCGTCGACCCCGCCCTGCGACCGCGATGGGACGAACGCATCCTCGGCGAGCTCCGGCTCCCGGCGCGCCCCGAACGAAACGAGCGCTTCGCCGGCTCCGCCGCCGCGCCGCCCGCCATCGCGGCCCTCCGCCGGATCGGCTGGCGATTCCGGCTCGCCGGCGTCCCGCTCGTGATGATCGACGAGATCCATCGGATCGAGGGCCACGAGCGGATCCTCGGCCGGATCACGATCGGCTCGATGCGCTTCGACCGGACGATCACGCTCCGCGCCGAGCACGACCGCAGCGGACCACGCACCCGCGTCGGCATGAAGCTCGTCGCGAGCAATCGACTGGCGGTGATCGGCGAACTCGTCCCGCGGATCGAGGTCCAGCGGATCGTGATCGAGCACGTCGACACGACCCTGCGTCAGATCCGCAAGTACTGCGAGAGCCTGCCCCAGCGCGACGCGGCGATCGCCTAGAGCAGGGCCTCGGCCAGGATGCGCAGGGCGCGGACGTCCCCCGTCCCCGCGAGCAGCGAGCCGACGCGACGCGCGCGACCGGCCTCCTTCCAGACCTCGAGCCGGGCGCGGATCCGGTCGGCGGGGCCGACGAGGGCGACCCGATCGACGAGCGCGTCGGGCACCGCCGCGATCGCCTCGTTCTTCCTTCCGTCGAGATAGAGATCCTGGATCTTCGCAGCCGCGTCCTCGAAGCCCATCCGCTTCGCGTAGTCGTTGTAGAAGTTCGCGCCGCGCGCGCCCATGCCGCCGATGTAGAGGGCGAGGTGGGCCTTCACGGGAATCCGACACTTCTCGACGTCGTCGCCCAGGGCGACGACGCAGAACGGCGCGATCTCGAAGTCCGCGAGGGACTTCCCGCCGCCGGCCTTCGCGAAGCCCTCGGCGAGCGCCGGCTCGAAGAGGTCGAAGCGCTCGGGGTCCATCCAGACGGGGAACACCCCGTCGGCGACCTCGGCGGCGCAACGCAGGCCGGCGGGGGAGATCGAGGCAGTGTAGATGCGCAGCTTCGGGTCGCCGTGGAGGATGCTCTTCAGCGGCTTGCCGAGGCCCGTCGCGCCGGGGCCGTGATAGGGGATCTGGTAGTGGAAGCCTTCGTGGACGAGGGGCTCCTTGCGCTCGACGATCCGGCGGACGATCGAGACGTATTCCCGGGTCCGCGTCAGCGGCCGGCCGTAGGCGACGCCGTGCCAACCCTCGACGACCTGCGGACCGGACGGGCCGAGCCCGAGGATGAAGCGTCCGCCGGAGAGCGCGTAGAGCGTCATGGCGGTCATCGCCGTCATCGCGGGGGTTCGGCCGGGCATCTGCATGATGGCGGTGCCGACGCGGATCTTCGTGGTCTGAGCCAGGATCCAGGCGGCGGGGGAGACGGCGTCGGAGCCGTAGGCCTCCGCGGTCCAGACCGAGTCGTAGCCCATCGACTCGGCCTCGCGGATCAGATCGATCGGGACGCTCATCGTGGCGGGCGAATAGCCCGCGATGATGCCGAGCTTCATGCTGCGTTCTCCTCGGGGAGCCGGCCTCGCGAGGCGGCTCGAGAGACGGACGAGACGGGTCAGGAGCGGCGGGCCGTTCGCCGAGGCTCGGGCGCCTCGACGCTCGCCTGCTGCGGGGCGACGAGCGGCAGGTCGATCTGGAAGATCGCCCCGCGCCCGGGACGCGAGACGGCCTGGAGCTTGCCGCCGTGCCGCTCGATGATGCCATGGGAGAGCGAGAGGCCGAGGCCCGTCCCCTTGCCGACCTCCTTGGTCGTGAAGAAGGGGTCGAAGATGCGCGAGCGGATCGCCTCGGGGATGCCGGGGCCGGTGTCCTCGAACTCGATGCGGACCCCCTCCGGCGTCGGCGCGGTCCGCACGGTGATCGTGCCGCCCTTCTCGAGGGCGTCGCAGGCGTTCATCAGCAGATTGAGGAAGACCTGGTTCAGCTGGCCCGGATAGCAGCGCACCTCGGGGATCGGCTGGTAGTCGCGCACGACCTCGATGCCGCCCTTGAAGCGCGGCTCCATCAGCGCGATGGTGCGGTCGATCTCGTCGGTGAGCCGCGCCGACTGGAGATCCGCCTGGTCCATGCGCGAGAAGGTCCGCAGATCCTGAACGATCTGCTTGACGCGCTCCGTCCCCTCGCGGCTCCGCTTGAGCAGCTTCGTGATCGCGTCGCGGATGCGCGTCGTGTCCTCGCCCGCGGCCTCGGCGCGGACGAGCTTGTCGACGAACTCGTCGAGGAGCTGGAGGTTCGCGTGGACGAAGCCGATCGGGTTGTTGAGCTCGTGGGCGACGCCGGCGACGAGCTGCCCCAGGCTCTTCAGCTTCTCGCTCTGCATGAGCTGCATCTGGATCTCGCGCAGCTCGCGGGTCCGCTCCTCGACGCGGGCCTCGAGGGACTCGTTCAGCTTCGCGATCTCGTCGAAGGCCTTGGCGTTCTCGATCGCGATCGAGCTCTGGTTGGCGAGCGTGCGCAGCAGCTGGCGATCCTCGGTCGCGAGGCGCTCGCCCGAGAGCTTGCGTCCGACGGCGATCACGCCGAGCAGGTCGACGCCGAAGAGGATCGGGACCAGCAGCTCGATCTCGAGGGAGTCGTAGATGTCCCAGCAGCTCTCGCGGTGGTCCGGATCGGGGTCGTCGTCGAAGTCCGAGCGCGCGAGCTCCTCGCGGCGCATCCAGAGGTGCTTCCAGATCGGGTGCTCGGAGGGGATCTCGGTGTCGATCTCGGACTGCTCCCAGTCGCCGCGCCAGGCCGACGCGCGCAGGACGCGGTCGCGATCGTCGAAGAGCAGGACCATCGCGCGCGAGACGCCCATCGTATCCGTCAGCGCGACGAGGATGCGGTCGCCGATCTCCCGCATCGAGAGCATCGAGACCATCGCCTCGGAGATCTCGCGCACCGCCTCCCGGTAGCGCGACCGGTCCCGATCGAAGAAGTTGTCGACCAGCCGCTGGAGCCGCTCGCGCACCGGATTGAAGGCGAGGATCGCGAGGAAGAGCAGCACGACCTGCACGCTGCGCGTCGGGACGCCGTAGCGCGCGACGAGCTCGTCGGCGAAGGTGATCATGAAGGCGAAGAGGCCGGTGATCGCGAGGGTCGCGGCACCGTAGGCCGCGGACGAGCGCGCCGCGACCCGGAACTCGAAGAGCTGCTTGCGCACCATCCCGTAGCCGACGGCCACGGGGAAGAAGCCGACCCAGAGCAGCGTGATGTACCAGGGGAGCTCGCTCGGCACGAGCCACTCGCCGAAGAGCGCGAGCAGCGCGGGCAGCAGGCTCACGATGCCCGCCGCGAGCATCAGGTCCGCGCGATCCCCGATCCCCGCCTGCTGCGCCTGGCGGCGGCTCGCAGCGAGGATCCCGATCGAGGCGAGCGAGGTCCCGATGCCGAACACGAAGGCGCAGGAGGCGATCCAGGTCGCGCTGATGCCGAGCAGCGGCTGGGTCCACACGCCGACGAGGATCAGCGCGGCGATCGCGTAGGGCACGACCCGGATCCGCCGCCGGCGCGCGACCCAGCGCGGCTCGATCGGGTAGGTCGTGAAGAGGTGGAAGGTCGTCGCGCCGAGGAAGGGCAGCGTCGCCAGCACGCGCGTCGCCGCCCAGGGGATGACGTCGACGCGGATCGCGCTCGAGATCAGGACGGACATCGTCGAGCAGTAGAGCAGCAGGGCCCAGGACTCGGCCGAGGCGTGCCGCGTGAACCAGACGCCGAGCGCGACCGCCAGATAGAGCGAGCTGACGAGCAGGAGCCCGAGGTGGAGCAGCACGTCCGAGGGCGTCTCGACCTCGTCCGCCGACTCGGCCGGAAAGAGCGGCACCGAGAGCAGCGAGCCGTCCGGCTTGCGCAGCCGGTACTCGGCGACGACGCCGCTCTTCAGGCGCGGGCGGAAGAGGGCCTCGAAGGCGGGGACGCCGTCGACGGTGAGGAGCTGATCGCCCTCCTCGACGCCGAGCTCCGCCGCCGCCCGGCTCATCGCGTGAACGACGGGAATGCCGGCCACGATCGAGGTGCGGACCGGCAGATGGGGGCCACTGCGGGGCGAGACGAGCACGAAGACGGAGAGGCCGATGCCGAGCAGGGCCCAGATCGCGGCGATCGCGCCCGTCAGCTGCCGAGTCCATCTCGCCGTTTCGCGATTCATCGCTGCAATCCGCCGCCGGTCGCCCCGCGCGCAGATTAGCCCAGGCGATCAGGCCGGCGGATGCCGGGTCAGCGGGGCGCCTTCTCCTGCCTCATGGCCTCGGGGGCGATCGGCGTCGGCGGCGGACCGTAGTTGTAGCCGCGCGTGTTCAGGACGATGACCCCGGGCGAGACCTCGATGCCCGACACACCGGGGCGACGCGCCGCCTCGGTGTCCTCGGCCTTGACGAAGGGCGACGCCTTGGGCGCGGCGTCGGGCTCGGCGGCCGGCCCGACGGCGGGATCGGCGACGGCCTCGGCGGCGGGCGGCGGCGTGCCCTCGCCGGCGCGGGCGATGCGAACGCCCGGGGAGAGCAGCGCGAAGCTCGCGACGACGCAGACCGTCCCCGCGAGCGAGACGACCCGCTGCCCGAAAGCCGACCGAAGACCCGCCTGGCTGCGCATGCTGCGTGCTCCTGATGCGGAGCTCGTCGCGCCGGGCCACCGACCCGCGGTCGGAGGTCGCGCGCGCGAGCCCTGCCGCGCCATCGGCCAGGGCCTGCCCGCGCTTGAGGTCGTCCATCACGGTCGCGCGGGCCCCGGCGACCGGATCCTTCGGAGGCCGGGCGCTAGATGCCCGACCCGTCGGACTCCTCGTGGACGTGGAGCCCGCACTCCTTGACCTCGTCGTTCTCCCACCACCAGCGCCCGGCGCGCGGATCGTCACCGGGGCCGATCGCGCGGGTGCACGGCTCGCAGCCGACCGACGGGTAGCCCTCGCGGTGGAGGCGATTCACGGGCACCTGGTGGGCGCCCACGTATTCGAGGACGCGCTCGTGGGTCCAGTCGGCGAGGGGCGCGAGCTTGATGATGCCGCCGGCGGCGGGATCGATCGCGAGCTTGCGCGTCTCCAAGCGGTTGGCGTTCTGGTCGCGGCGCAGGCCGGTGACGTAGGCGTCGACGCCGGCGAGGTAGCGCCGCATCGGGAGCACCTTGCGGATCTGGCAGCACTTCTTGCGATTCTCGATCGACTCGTAGAAGGCGTTCACGCCCTTCGCGCGGACGAAGGACTCGACCTCGGCGGCGTCCGGAAAGACGACCTCCACCTGCTTGTCGTAGCGGTCGCGGACGCGGTCGATCAGGTCGTAGGTCGCGGCGTGCAGGCGGCCCGTGTCGAGGACGAAGACGCGGGTGGTCGGATCGATCCGGTGGAGCATGTCGATCAGGATCATGCCCTCCGGTGCACCGAAGGAGGCCGAGATCGTCAGCCGGGGATGAAATTTCCCGACGGCCCAAGTCAGGAGATCCTCGGCGCTCCAGGATTCGACCGCGTCGCGGCGGATCAGGTCCAGGACCTCGTCCCGGAAGGGTTTTTCAGCGAGCGCATCGACGGCGAACAGGGCCATGGGGGGAACCTCGATCCGATCGGCGGCCAGGAATCGGGCCGACCCCTCTCAAGGGGTTGGACGGGCGGGATTTTCTGAGTACTACAGGGCGACGTACCGGGCAAATTCCAGACAGGACAGATCCCTTAATGATCTCCCGCCCGGAGGCGCTCGCGCACGGCGCGGACCTTGTCCTCCATGTGGACGTCGGGGCGATCCCGGCGCTCGTCCATTTTGACGACGGTCCCGACCCGGACGGCACCGGCAGCGAAGACCGCTGCCTGCATCTTCTCGATCAGCCCGAAGAGCTCCGCCGGCTCGCCCTCGAGCGTCGTGAACATGGAGTCGAGCTGCCAGCGGACGCGGTCCTGGGCCTCGAGCACGGCGATCGCCGCGGCGACGTACTTCGAAACCGAGACGCCGGCTCCGACCGGCGAGATGCTGACGGCGGCAATGGCCATCCCGCCAGCATAGGGCCCCGGCCGCCGCTCGCCCCGTCCGTCGGTGATAGCCGACCAGCTGCGATCCCGGAGCCTCGCCCGGCCTCTTTCAGCCCCGTTCGGCCCCGATCGACCCCACTCGGTCCCGCAGCCCCTCAGCCCCGGAGCCCGAGCTCCCCGGGCGCGCCGGGCCAGCCGACGGGCCGCCGCCAGGGGCGCACGCTCTCCGGATCGAAGAGCTCGCGCGCGATCGCCTCGATCGTCGCACCGAGCCGCGGATGGACCAGCGCCGGCGCGAGCTCGGCGAGCGGCATCAGGACGAAGGCCCGCTCGTGCACCCGCGGATGGGGCACGACGAGCTCCGGCAGCTCGATCACGCGCTCGCCATAGAAGAGCAGGTCGAGGTCGATCGTGCGCGCGCCCCAGCGCACGGCCGCGGCCGTGCGATCGCGGCCGAGCATCGCCTCGATCCGCTGCAAACGACGCAGCAACGCGAGGGGCGCGAGCCAGCTGCGCAGGCCGAGCACCGCGTTGAGATACGGCGCCTGGTCTCCCGGTCCGATCGGATCCGTCTCGTAGACCGTCGACGCCGCCAGCAGCAGCAGATCGGGCTCCTGCTCGAGCGCCTGCACGACCGCCGCGAAGCTGGCCTCGCGATCGCCCAGATTCGCGCCCACCGCCACGAAGACGAGCTCGCCTCCCTCTCGCATCGCGCCGACCTCCCATCTCTCGCATCGCGCGCCCGGCCGTTTCGCGGCGGACTTCGCAGAAGATAGGGTGGATCGCGTATGCTGCGCAGACGGCGAGCGCGAGCATCCCCTCGCGCGCCGGCCCGGCGGACGACGCCTCACCCCAGGAGTGCCATGACCGCCCCGGCCCGGAGCGAGCCCCATCTGATCGCCGTCTCCGTCGGAAAGCCGCGCGAGGTCCTCTGGCAGGGCAAGCCGCTCGTCACCGGCATCTTCAAGTCTCCGGTCGAAGGCCGAGTCGCAGTCGGCCCCCTCGGCCTCGAAGGCGACGGCCAGGCCGACCTCACGGTCCACGGCGGCGTCGACAAGGCCGTCTACGCCTACGACGCCCACGGCACCGCCTACTGGCGCAGCCAGCTCGGACGCCCCGAGCTCGGCCCCGGCTGCTTCGGCGAAAATCTGACGTGGACCGGTCTGCCCGAGGGCCAGGTCTTCATCGGGGACCGCTTCCGGATCGGCTCGGCCTGCTTCGAGGTCAGCCAGCCGCGTCAGCCCTGCATCAAGCTCGCAAAGCGCTTCGAAGATGCGGGCTTCCCCAAGCGCTTTCTCGAGAGCCGACGCGTCGGCTGCTACCTGCGCGTGATCGAGCCGGGGGACGTCGGTGCGGGTGACCCGATCGAGCGCGTCGCACACGATCCCGCGAGCCTCGACGTCGCGAGCCTCGTCGCGCTCTTCGTCGCGCGCACGCCGAACGAGGCGGAGCTCGAGCGCGCGGTGGGGCTGACGGCCCTGGCCGATGCCTGGCGCATCCCGCTGCGCGAGCGACTCGAGGCGCGCCGAGGCTGAAGGCCGCAGCTGCGCGCCCCTCGGCAGCCCCGGCCCCCGGCCTTACACTGCGCCCCCATGCCTCCCTCCCCCCCCGCAGACCCGACGGCGCTCCCGCCGACGCTGCCGCCCGCCCTCGTCGGTCCCGTCCCCGGCCCCGAGTCGCACCGCCTTGCCGCGCGCCTCGCGCAGGTCGAGAGCCGCAACGTCACCGCCCTCGATCCGGTCCCGATCTTCTGGGAGCGCGCCCGCCACGCGAACCTCTGGGACGTCGACGGCAATCGCTACGTCGACCTGACCGCCGCCTTCGGCGTCGCGAACGTGGGCCACGCCCACCCCGACGTCGTGGCCGCCGTGGCCCGCCAGGCGGAGACGCTGCTCCACGGCATGGGCGACGTGCATCCGGCGCGGGTCAAGGTCGAGCTGCTCGAGCGGCTCGCGGCGACGTATCCCCGCGGCGGCGGGCCGGCGCCGGCGGTGCGGACGGTGCTCTCCACCTCCGGCTCGGACGCGGTCGAGACGGCGATCAAGACCGCGATGCTCGCGACCGGACGCGCCGGCATCCTGGCCTTCGAGGGCGCCTATCACGGCCTCTCCCTCGGCGCCCTCGACTGCACCTGGCGACGCGACTTCAAGGCGCCCTTCGCCGCGCGGCTGCCGGCGGCGACGCGCTTCGCCCGCTACGGCGATCTCGACGACGTGCGGCGCGTGGCGGCGCTGCCGGGCGAGGCGATCGGCGCGGTGCTGGTCGAGCCGGTCCAGGGACGTGGCGGCGAGCGCGTCCCGCCCGCCGGCTTCCTCTCCGGGCTGCGCGCGCTCTGCGACGAGCGCGGCTGGCTGCTCGTCGTCGACGAGATCTACACCGGACTGGGTCGCACCGGCGCCCGCTTCGCCTGCGATCACGAGGGCGTCGTCCCCGACCTGCTCTGCATCGGCAAGGGCCTCGCGTCCGGCATGCCGCTCTCGGCCTGCATGGGCCTCGCCCGCTGCTTCGACGCCTGGCCGCGCTCCACCGGCGAGGCGCTGCATACCCAGACCTTCCTCGGCCATCCCGCGAGCTGCGCTGCCGCCCTCGCCTCCCTCGACGTGAGCGAGCGGCTGCAGCTGCCCGCCCGCGCGAAGGCGCTCGGTGCGCGGGCGCTCGAGCGGCTGCGCAGCGCGCTGGCGGGGACGGCGGCGGTGGTCGAGGTGCGCGGCCTCGGGCTCATGCTCGGCATCGAGTGCGCCGAGCCCGAGCTGGCCCACCGCGGCGCGCAGGCGATGCTCGAGCGGGGCTACGTCCTGCTGCCCTCCGGTCCCGAGGGCCGCGTCCTCTCGCTGACCCCGCCGCTCACGATCGGCGAGGACGCCCTGCTCGCCGCCTGCGATGCGATCTGCGCGTGGCTCGTCGGCGAGGGCGGGGCGAGCCGGACGGGAAGCGCGGGCGGGGCCGGGGGAGCAAGCGGTGCGGACGACGCGAAGGGAGCCCGCGCTTGAAGCCGGTCGCCGACGCGCAGCCGCGCTCCGCTTCCCCTCCGTCGACGGAAGTCGCGGCGCGCGCGGCAATCGAGTCGGCGCTCCTCGCCTGGATGGCCGAGCCCGACTGGCGGCGGGACGAGCCACGCTTCGAGAGCCTGGCCCTCGCGCTGTTCCGGTTCCAGTACGCGGCCTGCGAGCCCTATCGACGCTATGCGGACGCGCTCGGCCGGACGCCGGGGAACGTGCTGCAGGCGAACGCGATCCCGCCGGTGCCGACCGGGGCGTTCAAGGAGTTCGACCTGCGCTGCTTCCCGGCGGAGCGGACGGTGCTCACGTTCCGCACGAGCGGGACCTCGACCGAGCGGCGCGGCGCGCTCCACCTCGACACCGTCGCGCTCTACGAGGCCTCGCTGCTCGCGAGCCTGAGGCGCTGCTTCCTCACCGACCTCGTCGGCCGTCGCCCGACCATGCGCTTCCTCGCCCCGTCGCCTCAGGACGCGCCCGACTCCTCGCTGACCCACATGTTCGCGACGCTCGCCGCGGCGGAGGGCTCGTCGCACAGCGGTTACGACCTCACCCGCGACGGCCTCGCCCTCGACCCCCTCGCCCGGGCCGTCGGGGAAGCGCGGCGGGCCGGTGCACCGATCGTGCTCGCCGGGACCTCCTTCGCCTTCGTGCACTTCCTCGACGCGACTGATGCGGGCGATGCGGGCGGCACCGGCCACGCGCGCGGCGCGCACGCGCAGGCCGACCGCTGGACGCTGCCGCCGGGCTCGCGCGTGCTCGAGACCGGGGGCTTCAAGGGGCGCAGCCGCGAGGTGCCCCGCGAACGGCTGCGCGCCGCGCTCGCCGCGCGATTCGGGATTCCGGAGCACGCGATCCTCAACCAGTATGGCATGACGGAGCTCGGCAGCCAGTTCTACGACTCGACGCTGCTCGATCCCGACGGACCGCGGCGCAAGCTCGTGCCGCCGTGGACACGGGTGCGCTGCGTCGATCCGGACACCGGCCTCGACGTCCCGACCGGCGAGGTCGGCCTGATCGTGATCCACGACCTCGCGAACACCGGGAGCGTCGCCGCGATCCAGACCGCCGATCTCGGGCGGCTGCTGCCCGCGGCGAGCGGCCCGGAGACGATCGGCTTCGACGTGCTCGGGCGCGCCGCGGGTGCGGAGCAGCGCGGCTGCTCGATCGCGGTCGATGCGATGCTCGCTCCGCAGGCGGCGCCGGGATCGGATCGACCCTTCGAGGCGGCGAGCCGCGGCGCGGCGGAGCGATCGCGATGAGCCGACTCGACATCCGATGGCCCGACGAGGCGGCGGAGCGCGTGCGCGCGGCGCAGGGGCGGCTCGAGCGGGCAGGGGCGGCGCTGCGGGCGCGCTCGCTCCCGAACCGGATCGGCGCGGTCGCGCGGGTGCTCGAGGACTGGACGCGGCCCGACTCGCCGTGGCGGCGCGAGCTCATCGAGTCGTTCTCGGCGACGAGCCCCTTCAGCCGGGGCACCGTCGCCGAGGGTCTCGAGAGCGCCCTGCGCGCCTGGGATCCCGCGCGCTTCGTCGCGATGGCCGAGCGCGAGCTCGCGAGCGTCCTCCCCGGCGCGGAGGGCGGTGCACCGTCCCGCGCGCTCGCCCCCTTCGCCTGGACCGCGGTCCTCGCGGGCGGAACGATCCCGATGCCGACGCTGCTGACCTCGCTGCTGCCGCTCGTGCTCGGCTCGCCCGTGCTGCTGCGCGAGACGTCGAAGGACCCCGTGACCGGCCGCCTGCTCGCGCGCTCCCTCGCCGCGCGCGACACCGACCTCGCCCGGGCCTTCGAGCCGATCGAGCTCCCGACGGAGGACGGCGAGGCGCTCGCGGGCTTGCTCTCGGCGCCGTGCGTCGTCGCGACCGGGGGCGACGACACGATGCGCGCGATCGCGGCGCGGCTGCGCGCCGATCAGCGCTTCGTCGCCTACGGCCATCGAGTCTCGATCGCCGTCGTGGGCCCCGACACGGCGGGCGCGCTCGAGCCGATCGCCGCCGGGCTCGCCCTCGACGTCGCGCGCTGGGACCAGACGGGCTGCCTCTCGCCGATCGTCGCCCTGCTCGTCGGGCTCGGGCCGGAGACGCAGCGCGACCTCGCGGCCGCGATCGCCCGCGCGCTCGACGCGCTCTCGACCTCGATGCCCCGCGGCGAGCTGCCGATCGCGACCCGCGCGCTCCACGCCAGCGAGCGCGCGGAGGCGCGGATGCGCGCCGCGTCCGGGCGCGCGCAGCTCTTCGAGACGCGCGACGCGCTCGTCGTGCTCGAAGAGGACGCGACGGCCCGACCGGCGCCGCTGCACCGCTTCCTGCGCCTGCTGCCGGTGGCCTCGATCGGCGCGCTCGCGCCCGCCCTCGAGGCGCTCGGCGCCCCGCTCTCGAACGTCGCGCTCGCGGGCTTCGGATCCGACGCGAAGGGCGAGCTCGCCGCGACGCTCGCGCATCACGGCGCGTCGCGCGTGACCCGCCCAGGACGGCTGCAGACGCCGCCGGTCGACTGGCCCCGCGACGGATGGCCGCTCTTCGTCCCCCTCGCGCGCTTCGTCTCGCCCGCCGACTGAAGCGCCGCGTCGGCCCCGCGCGGGCCGCGGGCCGCGGGCGCGCCGCGCTCAGCGCTTCATGCGCATCGCGCCGAGGAAGTCGCCCTTGCCGAGCGGAACGCCCTTCAGGCGCAGGATGTCGTAGGCCGTCGCGGCGTGGAAGTAGAAGTTCGGGAAGGAGAAGGACAGCACGAAGTCCTCGGCGACGAAGGGCAGCTTCATGTCGCCCAGCTGGAACAGGACGTCGCGCCCCGCGTGGCGATCGATCGCCGCCGCGGACAAGCCCTTGAGCTTCTCCTGCGCCTCGGCGACCTGCTTCTGCAGCCCCGCGTAGTCGAGACCGCCGTCCGTCGGCGGGCCGAAGCGCCCGGTCTCGAGGGCCTGGATCGTGCCCAGCGAGTGGTGCAGGACCGAGACGATCTGGAAGCGGAAGGGCAGCATGTCGGGGGCGAGCCGGAACTCGACGAGCGACTGGAGATCGATACCGGCCGACTGACAGTGGAGCCGGCCCTTCTCGAGGAAGCCGGCGACGGCTCCCAGAGTCTGCAGGTAGCTGGGCACACAGAGCGCATACAGGGACGTCGACATGGGGATCCTCCTCGTGGCCCTCGACTCTAGACGAGAAAGGCGACGGAAGGCTGCGGCATCGCGTCGCGACCGGCACGACCCGGCACACACGCTCTTCCTTCAGACTGCGGCCCCCGGGCAGTCCGATGGAACACCGTCACCTCCTACTTGATTCTGCCTATGCTAGCCGCGGTCGAGGGGCGCCCGGGCGTCGATCGATCCCGCCTGCCCCGCGGCTCGGGGCCGTCCGAGGGAACCTCGCGCCGTGTACGACGTTCGGCACGCACTGACCGACATGGCCAACCAGCTGCGGACCTGTCGCGCGCGCGACGGCCTGACGCTGCAGCAGCTGGCGACGCGCTGCGGCGTCGCCGCCAGCACGATCCACAAGATCGAGTCGCAGCAGATGGTGCCGACGGTCTCCGTGCTGTTGAAGATCGCGCGCGGGCTGGGGAGACGGCCCGAGGAGCTCGTCCGCGACCGTTTCCGCGACGGCGGCGAGACCGCGGTCGGCCGCGCGGGCGCGGGCGTGGGCGCCTCCGCTTCGCCCGCGCCGGCGGGGCGAGCGAGGGACGGCGCGGCGAGCGGGTCGGAGGAGGAGGCGCTCTTCGATCGCGGGGTCGGCGCCTGGCGCATCGATTTCGCCCGGGACCCGGGGTTCGGCGTCCTCTCCCTCGAGTCGAGCCAGCGGGCGATCCTGATCGTCGAGCGCGGCCAGGCCGAGCTCTCGAGCCACCGTCTGCGGACCCGGCTCGGGTGCGGCGAGTGCGTCGAGCTCCGCGGCGAGCAGTTCACCCTCACGAGCGACGCGACCGACCCGGCGGCGGTCCTGCTGATCGCCTCGCCCGCCGGGCGCCTCGGCGACGTCCTCGGCCCGCCGAACGCCGCCCCCCGACCGCATCCCCGACCGGCCCCGAAGGCCGCCTCCGCCCCGGCGCGCCTGCCCCGCTCCAGCAGCCTCGGCCCCGTCGGCGGCTGAGCCGCGCAACCGATCCCCGACCCGATTCATCAATCCCGGCCTGAACTTGTCGCAATCAGGACAGTTTTGGTCCTCGTTTTACAGCACCAGATTGGTCCGATATAGTGCGGCGCGTTTCCCGCCCCGGCCCGATCCGCGAGGAGGCCCCGTGTTCCGACTCAGCAAGACCACCGACTACGGCATCGTCTTGATGGCGCAGCTCGCGAGCGCGCCCGAACGGACCCCGCTGAACGCCCGCGAGCTGGCCCAGTCCGCCGACCTCCCGATCCCGATGGTGAGCAAGATCCTGAAGGCGCTGGCCCGTGACGGGCTGCTCGTCTCCCAGCGCGGCGCGAAGGGCGGCTACCACCTCGCCCGCCTGCCCGAGGAGCTGACCGTCTCGGAGATGGTCCGGGTGCTCGAGGGGCCGGTCGCGCTGACGGACTGTGCGATCGGGCCGGCCCATTGCTCCCACGAGTCGCTCTGCGGCGTCCGCGAGCCATGGCAGCTGATCAACCGCGTCGTCGAGAAGGCGCTGGCCGACGTGACGCTCGCGGACCTCGTGAAGCGCAGGAAGAACGGACGCCCGACGAGCGTGAGTCCCGCGCTCCAGATCGAGCGCGCGGTCGGATCGCACGCGGCCGAGTCGCGCGCGGTGGGGGAGTAGCCCGATGTCGAGCCCCGAGACGAAGATGCGAACGAGCGAGGCCGCCACGAGCGCAGCGGCCTCCGCCCCCGGCTCCGCGAGCGCGCGACCGAAGGCGAACGCCGAGCTCGAGCGCCTCGCGAAGCAGGACTACAAGTACGGCTTCGTGACCGAGATCGAGGAGGACCGCATCGCGCCGGGCCTGACGGAGGACGTCGTCCGCCTGATCTCGAAGAAGAAGAACGAGCCCGACTGGCTGCTCGACTACCGGCTCAAGGCCTTCCGTCGCTTCCGCGAGATGCTCGCGGAGAACGCCGACGGGCCGGCCTGGGCCAACGTCCACCATCCGAAGATCGACTTCGACGCGATCGTCTACTACTCGGCCCCGAAGCAGAAGAAGAAGGTCGAGAGCCTCGACGAGATCGACCCGCAGCTGCGCGAGACCTACGGCAAGCTCGGCATCTCCCTGCTCGAGCAGAAGCGGCTCCACGGCATCGCCGTCGACGCCGTCTTCGACAGCGTCTCCGTCGCCACGACCTTCAAGGCCGAGCTCGAGAAGAAGGGCATCCTCTTCTGCTCCTTCTCGGAGGCCGTCGCCGAACATCCCGAGCTCGTGCGCAAATACCTCGGCAGCGTCGTGCCGTACTCGGACAACTTCTACGCCTGCCTGAACGCGGCGGTCTTCAGCGACGGCTCCTTCGCCTACATCCCGAAAGGGGTGCGCTGCCCGATGGAGCTCTCGACCTACTTCCGCATCAACGCGGCCGGGACGGGCCAGTTCGAGCGGACGCTGCTCGTCGCCGACGAGGGCGCCTACGTCAGCTACCTCGAGGGCTGCACCGCCCCGCAGCGCGACGAGAACCAGCTCCACGCCGCCGTCGTCGAGCTCGTCGCCCTCGACCGGGCCGAGATCAAGTACTCGACGGTCCAGAACTGGTATCCGGGCAACGCCGAGGGCGTCGGCGGGATCTACAACTTCGTGACCAAGCGCGGCGCCTGCCGCGGCTTCCGCTCGAAGATCTCCTGGACCCAGGTCGAGACCGGCTCCGCGATCACCTGGAAGTACCCGTCCTGCCTGCTGATCGGCGACGAGTCCGTCGGCGAGTTCTACTCCGTCGCGATGACGACGAACCGACAGCAGGCCGACACCGGCACGAAGATGATCCACATCGGGAAGAACACGAAGAGCACGATCATCTCGAAGGGCATCAGCGCCGGCCGCGGCAACCAGAGCTACCGCGGTCTGGTCAAGATCGGACCGAAGGCGACGGGCGCGCGCAACTACAGCCAGTGCGACTCGCTGCTGATGGGCGACCAGTGCGGCGCCCACACGTTCCCCTACCTCGACGTCGCCAATCCGACCGCGACCGTCGAGCACGAGGCGACGACCTCGAAGATCAGCGACGACCAGCTCTTCTTCTGCCGCCAGCGCGGCATCAGCGAGGAAGACGCGATCTCGATGATCGTGAACGGCTTCTGCAAGGAAGTCCTGCGCGAGCTCCCGATGGAGTTCGCGGTCGAGGCCCAGAACCTGCTGTCCGTGAGCCTCGAAGGCTCGGTCGGCTGACCCGAAGACCGGCTCGCATCGACCCCGAGCGAGACCCGAGAAAGGCCCGAGAGAGCTCCGCCATGTCGAAGACCCCCCTGATCCAGATCCGTGACCTCCACGCCAACGCCGGCGACACGCCGATCCTGCGCGGCCTCACCCTCGAGCTCCAGGCGGGCGAGGTCCACGCCATCATGGGGCCGAACGGCTCGGGCAAGAGCACGCTCTCGAACGTGCTGGTCGGACGGCCGGGCTACGAGGTGACCGGAGGCGAGGTCCTCTTCCGCGGGATGAACCTGCTGGAGATGGACGCCGAGACTCGCGCGCGGGA
This sequence comes from Myxococcota bacterium, assembly GCA_046351135.1. Taxonomy (GTDB): domain Bacteria; phylum Myxococcota_A; class UBA9160; order UBA9160; family UBA4427; genus UBA4427. Next base: position 43,041 of record JAXLZA010000006.1, read on the forward strand.
GGGCATCTTCCTCGCGTTCCAGTACCCGGTCGAGATCCCGGGCGTCGCGAACAACTACTTCCTGCGGACGGCGGTGAACGCGATCCGCAGCCATCGGGGGCTGCCGCGCCTCGACGCGATCGACTTCCTGACGCTGCTGCGCGAGAAGATGAAGCTCGTCGAGATGCCCGAGGACATGATGTCCCGGGCGATCAACGAGGGCTTCTCGGGCGGCGAGAAGAAGCGCAACGAGATCCTGCAGATGCTGCTGCTCGACCCGAGCTTCTGCATCCTCGACGAGACGGACTCGGGCCTCGACATCGACGCGCTGCGGATCGTCGCGAACGGCGTCAACCAGATGCGCTCGCCGGATCGCGCGATGCTCGTGATCACCCACTACCAGCGCCTGCTCGACTACATCGTCCCCGACCAGGTCCACGTCCTCTCGAAGGGCCGCATCGTCCGCTCGGGCGGCAAGGAGCTCGCCCTCGAGCTCGAAGAGAAGGGCTACGGCTGGATCGAGGGCGAGGCGGGGGGCGCGTCGTGAGCACCGCCGTCGACTCGCTGGTCCGCCTGCGCGGCCGCTTCGCGAAGGACGGGCCCGATTGGCTCGTTCGTCGGCGCGAGGAGGCGCTCGAAGCCTTCCTCGCGACCGGTCTGCCGACGCGCCGCCTCGAGGCGTGGAAGAGCACGAACCTGGCCCCGCTCGCGGCCCTCGACTTCGCGCGAATCGCCCCGCCCGGCGCCTCGACCCTCGACGTCTCGGCCGGCGCGGCGCTGCCGTCGGGCGTGCGCGTCCGCAGCCTCGCCGAGGTCCTGCGCACCGAACCGGATCGCCTCGCGGGTCGCCTCGGCCGCCTCGCCGATCCGAAGTCGAGCGCGCTGGTCGCGCTCCAGACCGCCTGCCTCGAGGACGGCGTCGTCGTCGAGCTCGAGGCCGGCGCGCGCGCCGCGGAGCCGATCCGCATCCGCTTCCACTCGAGTCCCGACGTCTACGACCGGCCGAGCGCGGCCTTCCCGCGGCTCCTCGTCGTCGCCGGCGAAGGCAGCGAGGCGACGATCCTCGTCGACTGCGCCGCGGCGGGGCCGACGCAGCGGACGTCGCCGGGCTTCACGAACCACGTCGCCGAGCTGTTCCTCGCCGCCGGCGCCCGGGTCGAGCTGGTGCAGGTCCAGGCCGAGCCCGCCCCTCGGATCCACTTCACGAGCGTCCATGCCGAAGTCGAGCGCGGTGCGCGCTTCGCGAGCCACGTCGTGACGCTCGGGGACGGGCTCGTGCGCAGCGAGCTCGACGTCCGCCTGATGGCGCCCGGTGCCGAGGCGATCCTGAACGGCTTCTTCCTCGGCCAGGCCGACGGCCACGTCGACCACTTCACGACCGTCGACCACGCCGCCCCCCACTGCACGAGCGCCCAGGAATACCGCGGCGTCCTCGCCGATCGCTCGAAGGGCGTCTTCCGCGGCCGCGTGATCGTCCGGCCCGGGGCACAGAAGACGGATGCGCGGCAGTCGAACCCGAACCTGCTGCTCTCCGACCGCGCCGAGATCGACACGCGCCCCCAGCTCGAGATCTACGCCGACGACGTCCGCGCGAGCCACGGCTCGACGATCGGTCAGCTCGACGCCGACGCGCTCTTCTTCCTCCGCGCGCGGGGGATCGGCGAGCCGGAGGCCCGCGTGCTCCTGACCGGCGCCTTCGCTCGAACGATCGTCGATGCGATCGGCGCGCCGGCGCTGCGCGACGAGATCGGCGCGCGCGTCGAAGGGACGCTCGCGACGCTCGAGGCGGCGGGCGGGGGAGGGCGCCGATGAGCTTCGACGTCACCGCGATCCGCCGGGACTTCCCGATCCTCGGGACGCGCATGCGCGGCAAGCCGCTCTGCTACCTCGACAGCGCCGCCAGCGCGCAGAAGCCGCAGGTCGTGATCGACGCGATCTCGGACTTCTACGCGCGCCACTACGCGAACATCCACCGCGGCGTCTACCAGCTCTCCGCCGACGCCACGCGGCGCTACGAGGAGGTGCGGACCCGCGTCGCCCGCTTCATCGGCGCCCCGGATCCGCGGGAGATCGTCTTCGTCCGCAACGCCACCGAGGCGATCAACCTCGTCGCCCGCAGCTGGGGCGAGGCCGAGATCGGCAAGGGCGACGAGATCGTGCTGACCACGATGGAGCACCACGCGAACATCGTCCCCTGGCAGATGCTCGCCGAGCGCCGGGGCGCGCGCCTGCGCGTCGCCGAGATCCACGACGACGGGACCCTCGACGTCGGCAGCCTCGAGAAGCTGCTCGGCCCGCGGACCCGGCTGCTCGCGTTCACCCACGTCTCGAACGCGCTCGGCACGGTGAACCCCGTCCGCGAGATCACGGCGATGGCCCGGGCTCGCGGCATCACGACCCTCGTCGACGGCGCCCAGGGCGTCCCCCACGCGAAGGTCGACGTCTCGGACCTCGGCTGCGACTTCTACGCGTTCTCGGGCCACAAGCTCTTCGGCCCGAGCGGTGCCGGCGTCCTCTACGGTCGGCTCGCGCTGCTCGAGGCGATGCCGCCCTTCCTCGGCGGTGGCGACATGATCGAGCGCGTCTCGTTCAAGGGGACGACCTACGCCGCGGCGCCCCAGCGCTTCGAGGCGGGCACGCCCGACATCGCATCGGTGATCGGACTCGGCGCCGCGATCGACTACCTCGAGGGCGTCGGCATGGAGCGCATCCACGTCTACGAGCAGTCGCTCCTGGCCTACGCCACCGACCGGCTCGCGAAGGTCCCGGGCCTGCGCCTCGTCGGCACCGCGCCGGAGAAGGCCGCCGTCCTCTCGTTCGTCCTCGACGGCGTCCATCCCCACGACATCGGGACGGTCCTCGACGGCGAGGGCATCGCCATCCGCGCCGGCCACCACTGCGCGCAGCCGCTGATGGACCGCCTCGGCCTGCCCGCGACGGCCCGCGCGTCGCTCGCCTTCTACAACACCCCCGACGAGATCGATCACCTCGTCGCCGCCCTCGAGAAGACGCGCGCGCTGTTCGCCTGAGGGCGGACCGCACCGCGAGACGGAAACCGAGAGACCCGATGGACGACCTCCGAGAGCTCTACCAGGCCACGATCCTCGAGCACAACAAGAGCCCGCGGAACTTCGCGAAGCTCGCACATCCGACCCACGAAGCCGACGGCCACAACCCGCTCTGCGGCGACGCGCTGACGCTCCAGGCCCGCGTGGACGAGCAGGGCCGCCTCGTCGAGGTCGCCTTCACCGGCTCGGGCTGCGCGATCTCGAAGGCGTCGGCCTCGCTCATGACGGAGCACGTGAAGGGCCGCACCGTCGCCGAGGTGGAGCGCGACTTCGAGCGCTTCCACGCCCTGCTCACCGCACCGCCGGGCGAGACGCCGTCGATCGAGGGGCTCGGCAAGCTCGCCGTGTTCTCGGGCGTGCGCGAATACCCGGTGCGGGTCAAGTGCGCGACGCTGGCCTGGCACGCGCTCAAGGCAGCGCTCGCGGGGCGGGGCGAGACGGCGAAGACGGAGTGAGGCGCGCGGTGCGCACGCGCGCGCCGGGCGCAGACGAGGCGGGCATGCGATGTGGGATTGGCTTCGGAGTCGACGGGAGCGACGACGGCGGGAAAGACGGGAAGAGGAGGACCTCATGAGCAACGAAAGCGAGCAGGATCCGAAGGCGGAGGTCCTCGACCTGACGAACGAGGGACGCGGAGCCCAGACGGACGGAGGCGAGGCGTGGGCGGGCCAGGGCCTCTCGCCGGCTCTCTCGCCGGCCATGCAGATCCGCGACCGCGTCATCGCGGTCCTCAAGACGGTCTACGACCCCGAGATCCCCGTCGACATCTACGAGCTCGGCCTCGTCTACGGCGTCGACGTGACCGACGACGGCGAGGTCCACGTCACGATGACGCTGACCTCGCCGATGTGCCCGGTCGCGGAGTCGCTGCCGCCGGAGGTCGAGGAGAAGGTGCGCGGGGTGATCGGCGTGAAGGACGTCGTCCTCGATCTCGTCTGGGATCCGCCGTGGACCATCGACATGCTGTCCGACGCGGCGCGCCTCGAGCTGAACCTGATGTGACGGGGACGGATGCCCGGAGCGGGCCCCCGCTGACCGGATTCGCCGTCGCCTCGTTCCTCGCGTTCGGTGCGCTGCTCGTCCTGTACGGCTCGAACGGGAGCGAGCTGAGGGCCGCCCTCGACCTCAGCTATGCCGATCTCGGGCTGCTCGGCGCGTGCCTCTCCCTCGGTCTCGGGGTCGGCATCGTGCTGGCGGGACCGCTCGTCGACCGCTGGCCGCGGCGGCCGCTCTACGTGGCGGCGTGCAGCTGCGTCGTCGTGGCGTGCGCCGTGCTCGGTCCCTGGACCGGCTTCCGCGGGCTGATGGTCTCGACGATCCTGATCGGGTTCGGCGCGGGCTTCTACGAGACGGTGCTGAACGCGCTCGTCGTCGAGACCCACGGCACCGAGGCGCCACGCCGCCTCGTCTTCATCCACTGCGGGGCGACGCTCGCGGCCTCGCTCACGCCGCTCCTGTTCGCGGTCTTGCGCGACAGCATCGAGCTCGCCTGGTACGACACCTTCCGCATCGCGGGGGCGGCCCACCTCCTGCTGATCGCCGCCACCCGCTTCGTCCCGATGCGCCCGCCGCCGGCGCACGCCGATTTCGGCGACGCAGCGGCGTTCGAGGTCGATCCGACGCGCGGAGCCGGGCCCCCGGCCCGCCGCGCGCCGGGCGAGGATCGCCTCGCCTTCGCGGCCCTCTGTCTCGCGACCTTCGCCTACGTCGGCGTCGAGTCCGCGTTGACCCTCTTCGTCGCCGACCACGCGCGCACCGACCTCGGCCTCGACGCCGCGCGCGCCGCCGGCACGATCAGCGCCTTCTGGACCGGCCTGCTCGTCGGCCGCCTCGGCGTCGGCCTCGCTCCGCGTGCCCCGGGCGCGGGCACGACCGCCGCCCTCGCCGCCCTCGCCGCCTCGATCGTGCTCGGCTTCGGCCGCGGCTGGATCGGTCCCCCGGAGCTCGCGATGGCGGCGACGGGCTTCTTCCTGGGCGGGGTGTTTCCCGTGATGATCGGCCTCGCGGGCCAGCTGCTCCCGAACAGGGCCGGCCTCGCCGTCGGCCTCGCCGGCGGTCTCGGCTCTCTCGGCGGCTTCGTCGTCCCCTGGCTCACCGGCCTGATCGCCGCGATCGACGGCCTCTCGAGCGCCCTCGCCGCACTCTCCGGCTGGCTCGGTCTGCTCGTCGCGGGCGCGACCTTCGTGCGGCTGCGGCGGCCGGCACCGCGAGGCTGAGCCCGCTCGCGCCCCGAGCGAGCTTCCCGCGCGCCCGGATGCGGCGGTCTCCGCCCGTCGCCTCTGCTAGTCGCCTCCGCTAGTCGTCGCTCGCGAGGAAGCGCGTGGGCTCGATCGGATAGCCGACGACGCCCAGGTCGCTCCCTGCGGCGCTCGTCGAGAGGAGCGGCTCGAAGGCCCGGTGGGCGAAGAGCCAGCGGCCGTCGATCCGGCGGTAGCGATCGCGGTAGACGCCGAAGACCCGGGTGAACCGGTCCCCCGCCTCGTCCCAGCGGTACTCGCTGATGAAGTGACGCCCGAGCGCACCGTCCTCGTCGAGCCGGAGCTCGAGGCGCGAGCTCAGCGGGACGAACTGGAAGAAGGCGAGGCGCGCGACGAAGTCGCCGATGAAGCGCCCGAGGGCCTCGGGGCCGACCAGCACGAGCGGCCCCCGATTCAGGGTGGCGAGCTCGATCCGCGCATCGGGGAGGAAGAGCGCCGAGAGCTCCCCCCACTGCCGTCGGTTGACGACGTCGACGTAGGCGTCGAGCAGGGCCTGGATCGCGGTGCGCGCGATCGTCTCGTCGATCGCCGCCTCGCGCGTCGTCCGTTCGCTCGCCATCTCGTCGGACCCCCTCCCGGGCGGCCGGTTCTCCGGTCCGCGCTCCTCCGATCGTATCCCAGCGCCACGGAGGCGAGCCCGGCGCGCGCGTCGCGGGTCGGGGCCGCGGCACGCGTTATCGTCCGACCATGTCCCTGCCCACCGACCCCATCGTGGTGACCGGCGCGAACGGCCAGCTCGGCCGGGCGCTGCTCCGCGATCTCGCGGCCGAAGGCCATACTGCCGTCCGCGCCCTCGTGCGGTCCGCCCGTGCCGCGGACTCGATCACGGCCCTCGGCCTCGACCCCGCTCCGACGATCCGCGTCGTCGACTACGCGAGTCCCCACGGCATGGAGGCGGCGATCGCGGACGCCCGCTTCGCCGTCCATCTCGTCGGCATCATCAAGGAGACGCGCGACACGCGCTACGTCGACGCTCACGAGAAGACCTGTCATGCGCTGGCGCTCGCCGCGTCGCGTACGCGCCTCGAGCGGATCGTCTATCTCTCGATCCTCGGCTCCCTGCCCGACTCGCCGAATCCCTGCCTCGCCTCGAAGGGCCGCGCCGAGCGGATGCTGCTCGAGGATCGCGTGGCGGCGACGGTGCTGCGGGTGCCGATGGTGATCGGCGGGGACGACATGGCCTCGGCCTCGTTGCGGCGCCAGGCCCGGGCGCGCAGCCTGCGCCTCGTCGGCGGCGGCCGGACGCTGCAGCAGCCGATCGACGCCCGGGACGTGCGGGACGCGGTGCGCGCGGCGATCGCGCTGCCGGGCGGCCGCAACCTCGTCCTCGACGCGGGCGGTCCCGAATGCCTGTCCCACCGCAACCTCGTCCTGCGCGCCGCGCTCCACTGGCAGAACGAGCCGCGCATCCACGGCATCCCGCGCGCGCTCGCCCGCGCCGGCGTCGGCGTGCTCGAGGCGCTCCTGCCGAATCCTCCGATCACGCGGGCGATGTTCGACATCCTGCAGCACGACGACCGCGTCGATCCGCGCCCCTTCTGCGAGAAGCTCGGCCTCCGGCTCCGCCCCCTCGACACGACACTCGCCGACTTCGTCGGCCCTTCGAGCCAGGCCCTCGCCGCCTCGGCGAAGCCCTGATCGCGAGCCGCTCTGCGCCGACTCGCGGCGCGAGCCCACGGGAGAAGACCTCGATGGCAGAGCCCCGACCCGCCGACGCACCGCGGCGATCCCGCGCCTGGCAGCAGGCCCTGCCCTGGGCGATCACCCTCGTCTGCTTCGCCTATCTCTACTCGCGCCTCGCGGGCGCCGCCGCGAAGCAGCACACGGACCTGCTCGCCTATCTGGGCGCGATCTTCGCGCGGGTCTCGTGGTCGAGCTGGCTGATGCTGATGATCCCCTACTCGGCCTTCTTCTTCCTGATCGACTCGCTCGTCGTCTGGCGCGTCGTGACCTGGTTCAACGCGCCGCTGCGCTACTCCGACATCCTCCCCATCCGGGGCTCCTCCTACATCCTCTCGATCCTGAACGAGCAGGTCGGCAAGGGCGCGATGGGCCTCTACCTGAACCGCCGCTACGGCGTCCCGGGCTGGGAGGTCGGTTCGAGCATGATCTTCATCATGTTCTGCGAGTTCTACTACCTGCTGTCCTGGGCGACCGCCGGCTATGTGATGCGCGGCGACGAGCTGCCCCCGGTCTTCGCGCTGATTCCGTGGCTCGCCGGGGCGGCGGTCGCGTTCCTGGCGCTGTGGATCGCGTTCTTCCGCGGGCCCCTCGGACGGGGCACGGCGCTACGCGAGCGCCCGCTCTTCAAGAGCTTTCGCGAGGCGGGCCTCGCTCGCTACCTGACGATCATCGTCCTGCGCTCGCCGGCGCTGCTCGCGGCGGTCGTCGTCTACAAGCAGGCCCTCGGCCTCTTCGGCGTCGAGGCGAGCTACGGCCAGATGCTCGGCTACCTGCCGATCGTCTTCTTCGGCGCCGCCACGCCGGGGCCGATGCGGACGGTGGCGATCACGCTCTGGGTGATCCTGTTCCCGGGCAGCGAAGGCGAGATGACGACCTTCGGGTTCGTCCAGCACAACTTCTTCATCTTCTTCAACGCCGCGATCGGGCTGCTCTTCCTGCGCCGGGCGAACCGGGAGCTCTTCGGAGCGGCCCCGAACGCCTAGCGCACGCCGAGCCCGGCCCCGACGCCCCGCGACGAACGGCCGCGCAGCCGACGGCCGCGATCCCGGCGCAGCCCCGCGAGCAGCACGACGGCCGCCGCGAGCCCCGCGCCGAGCCCCGGCTCCGGCAGCGGCGTCGGATCGCAGGGATCTCCGAGCCCGTCCTGATCGAAGTCGGCCTGATCGTCGTTGACGTTGCCGGGGCAGTTGTCGAGGGCGTCGAGGCGCGTGTCGAGGTCGCGGTTGATGCCGACCCGGACGCCCGATCCCGGGGCGACGCAGGTGTACGTCAGCGGCCCGACCGAGGCGACCTGCGCGCGCAGGGCCGCGTCGGAGACGAGCGCCGACTGCCCCGGATCGTCGTCGCGCTGGAAGAGCCCCGAAGCGAGGCGCACCCAGCCCCGCGACTGCCCCGCGATCGCGCCCTTCACGACCAGCTCGCACTCCGTCGTGCTCCCGCCGAGCAGCAGCGACTGGAAGGGCGCCGCCGCCCGCGCGATCAGGAGGTCGATGCGCGGCCCCGCGACGGCGGCATTGCCCGCCGTGAGGGTGACCTGCTGGCCGACGATCGGCGCGAGGTCGGCGTCGAACTGCAGCATGAAGGCCTCGACGTTGCGGCGCTCGACGTCGCTCGGGAAGGTGAAGACCGGACTGGCGACGAAGCGGAAGAGCGTGTCCGTCGAGCCGTCGTGGGAGTAGCCGAAGCCCCGGACCTGGTCGCCGGTGTTCCCCGTCCCCCCGCCGAAGGGCGCGAGGAAGCCGAACATGCCGACCTTCGCGTAGGCGTTGCGCAGGTGGGGCACCTTCACGATCTGCGTGCTCCCCTCGAAGGTCGAGAAGGTGCCGCCCCCGAAGAAGCCCTGGGTCGCGTCGAGCCGGTGGCAGTTCTCGCAGGTCAGCGTGCCGTCGGTCGGCGTGTTGAGGTAGAAGCTCCGGCCCTGGGTGGCGCTCGCCGTCAGCTGGCCGTCGAGCCCGCGCACCGGATTCGGCGGCAGCACGAGCGAGAGCGCGAAGTCCGCGAAGCGCTGCATGTCCGCATCGGAGATCGGCGCCTCGCTCCCGAGCAGCCCCTGGAAGGCGACGATGAAGTTGCGGAACGCGAGGTTCTCATCGTCGGGGGACGCGCCGTAGAAGCCGTTGCTGCGATCGCCTCGCCAGTGCATCGCGCCGCCGTTCTGCATCCCGCGGAGCGTCTGGGTCGTCATCGGACCCTTCATCGGATGGAAGACGTCGACGACGCCGACCCCGTTCAGGCCCGGCGGAACGTTCGCCGGCAGGAAGCGGATCACCATCGGATTGCTCGTGAGCAGATCGTCGGGATTGCCGAGATCCCAGCCGAGGTGGTCCATGTCGCCGAAGACGTGGCACGAGGCGCAGGACGCCTCGCCGTTGCCCGAGCTGATGCGGGCGTCGTAGAGGAACGGGCGCCCCTCGACGACGGCTCGCGGCTCCTGATTCGGGAAGGTCCAGTGCTCGACCTCGCTTCGACTCGCGAGGTCGACCATCGAGATCCCGTTGTCGAAGCGCGTGTAGACGAAGAGCCGACCTCGCGCCTCGTCGAGGACGAGGCCCGCCGGTCCGCCGCCGGTGACGTCGACGTAGCCGCCCGAGAGGAGCTTCGGGTCGAAGGTATTCGACTCGAGAGCCGCGGTCGGGAGGACGCCGACCTTCGAGGAGCCGAAGGCCGCGACGTAGAGCGTCGAGCCATCGGCCGACACCGCCATCTCGAGGGGCGTCGCGAGGCTGTGGTCCTTCTGGGTCGGATCGAAGCCGGGCTCGCTCGCGAGCGTCGCGTAGTCGATGTGTTTGTTGAGGTGGCGGGGGAGGACGCTCGTGCCGTCGAGGACGGTGATGCGCGCCTCGGCGAGGTGGCCCTGGACGGTCGAGCCGCCGGTGATCCCGGGGCCCTCGAACTTCGTCAGGTTCTTCGAGTCGGTGTTCGAGACGTAGACCTTGCCGGACACGGGGTTCACGGCGAGGTTGAAGAGCGTCGTCCCGACGCCGGCATGGGCGCGCGTCTGCGTCAGCGTCGACGCGTCGAGCTCGAAGACGTCGAGGTCGGGCAGGTTGAAGCGAACGAAGGAGCCGAGGAGCGTACCCGTGTTCCAGACGCGGCCGAGGACGTCGCGCCAGAGACCGTCGCTCCCCTGCTGCGCGATCAGGCCGACCTCGGGCGCCTGCAGGCCCTGGACGTTGCGGGCCGGACCGGGGACACCGCCGGGCGCGGTGAGCCCGCCGAGAGGAAGCGTGCAGCCCGTCGTCTGGCTGAAGCCGTCGCAGACGAAGGCGTTGTTGATCGCGGTCGTGCGATTGCCCGAGTGGTGGATCGCGACCCAGACCTTCGTTCCGTCGACGGAGCGCGCGAGGCCGCGGGGCGTGTCGCCGAAGACGGTGACGATGCGCAGGGGCGTGCCGCCGAAGGCCGTGCCGGGATTCGTCGCGTCGAAGACCCAGACGTCGGCGCGGCCGATGCCCTCGGTCGTGAGCTGCGGATCGCCTGCGCCGGGGACGGCGGCGAGGGAAGGATCGGTCCGATGCTGGCCGCGATGGGCGGTCGTCACGAAGGCGCGCCCGTTGCCCGGCCCGGCGAAGACGATGTCCCGCGGCTCGTCGCCGACGAGCAGCGTGCGCACGACGAGTCCCGCCGTCGGATCGACGACGCTCACGCTGTCCGAGAGATGGTTCACGACCCAGACCTCGGTCGCGCTGCGCACCGCGACGGCGACCGGCTCCTGGCCGACGGGGATCGAGCGGATCGGCGTGAGCCCGCTCGCGTCGACGGCGAAGACCTCGAGGCGACCGTCGGGCGTGTTGACCGCATAGAGCCGGCTGCCGTCGGCCGACATCGCCATCGGTCGGACCGCCCCGCTCTCGAACGCGAGGAACGACGGCGCCGCCGCGCCCGGACGCGCGCCGGCGAGGAGGCCCGCGACGAGACCGGCGATCGCGCAGACGAGCCCGACGCGCGCCACTGCGCACAGTCTCACGCGCGCGGCGGCCTGCAGACGCGGGACCAGCCGCTCGACGGATCGGACTGCGCCCGCTCGTCGGCCCCCTCGATCCGGAGGCGTCGTCGCGCTCGTCGCGCTCTGCGTGCTCTTCATGGCGGTGCCCTTCCCTCATTTCGAACGGGTCGACCCCTCCGTTCTACCCGATTTCAACCCGGGGGCGTTCGGAAAGTTGCGCTCGAATCGGCGGGTCGGCGGCGGCCCCGGATCCTCCGGGCCGTCCGATCCCGGGGCGGGGGGCGCGTCAGGTCCGGGGGCGGGCAGCGCGGTGGCGCAGGCGGAGCAGGGTCAGGGCGCGGTCGGTGATCGAGAGGCCGGTCGACGCCACCAGCGCCCAGGCGAGCCCCGAGACGATCGCGTCGGAAGGCCCGGCGAGCCCGGTGGCCTCGCGCGTCGCGACGAGGCCGAGCGGCACGAAGTAGAGGACGCCGTTCCAACGCCCGAGGCCGCTCGCGCGCAGCGGCTCTCCGGCCAGCGAGCGCGAGTCGAGCACGTACTGCACGAAGGCGACGGCGACGAGGATCGGCAGGACCGGCGTGATGCGGCCCGCGAGGGCGAGCGCCGCGAGGCCGGCGACCACGAAGCTCGCGTCGCTCGCGTGATCGAGCAGGCCACCGAAGGGCGTGCTCTCGCCGCGGGCCCGGGCGATCCGGCCGTCGAGCCAATCCGTGACCACCGCGAGCCAGAAGAGCGCGCAGGCGACTGGCCAGCTCCCCTGCGCGAGCGCCGCGAAGAAGAACGGGACGGAGACGAGACGCAGCAGCGTGATGGCGTTCGAGAGCGTGAGACGTCGGGGGCCGCCCTCGCGCAGCGTGCCCGTCACGCGCGCCACCGCGGGATCCGGTCGCGGATCCGGCTCCAGCCGAGCCGGTCGAAGAGCGCCTCGACGCGGTCGCGGTGGGCGCCGTGATAGGCGAGATCGGGGAGTCCGGCCGAGACGCCGGGCACCGCGCGCAGCACCGTCGCGAGGGATTTCGTCGCGAGCGCGCGGTCGCGGTGGGCCGCGATCCGGCCGGCGAGGGTCGCGACGCCGCGGATCTGGACCTGCTGCCAGGCGCCGTCGCCGGCATCGCCGGGAATCGACTCGATCGCGGGGAAGACGCGCAGCAGCGCCGCCGCCGACTTCGCGCCGACGCCCGGGACGCCGGGGAGGTTGTCGACGACGTCCCCGACCAGCCCGAGATAGTCGGGGATCTGCGCAGGCGAGACCCCGAACTTCTCGCGCACCGCCTCCGCGTCGAAGGTCTTCTCCTTCGCGAGGTCGTGGACGACGACGCGGCCGTCCTCGCGCACGAGCTGGCAGAGATCCTTGTCGGTCGTGAGCACCCGCGCCCGGCCGTCGGCGCGCAGCACGTCCTCGCAGAGCGCGCCGATCAGGTCGTCCGCCTCGTAGTCGTCCCGCTCGAAGACCGCGAAGCCGAGCGCCTCGGCGATCTCGCGGCAGAGGTCGAATTGCGGCTCGAGGTCGTCGGGGGTCTCGCCGCGCTGGGCCTTGTAGCCGGGCTCGATCGCGTTGCGGAAGCTCGTCATCGCGGCGTCGAAGCAGACCGCGGCGAAGAGCGGCTCCTCGTCGGCGGCGTAGCGGATCAGCGTGTTCGCGAAGCCGTAGGCGGCGTTGCAGGGCGTGCCGTCGTCGGCCGTCATCGGCGGGAGGGAGTGGTAGGCGCGGAAGACGTAGACGTGGCCGTCGAAGAGATGGACGAGGGGCACGGAGGCCCGGCTCTTCGTCGTCATCGAAGCCCCTTCCTCCGCGCGCCCTTCGACGCCCTTCGACCTAGCGCCGCTCGTCGAGCACCGCCTCGACGATCGTCTCCGCCGCGTGGGCGAGCTTCAGATCGCGCTTCTCGCCGCCGCGCCGCCGCACGAGCTCGACGATGCCTTCCGCGAGGCCCTTCGGCCCGATCGTGACGCGATACGGGAAGCCGACGAGGTCGGCGTCGTTGAACTTGACCCCCGGCCGCTCGTCGCGGTCGTCGAGGATCACGTCGATGCCCGCCGCCCGGAGCTTCTCGTAGAGCGCCTCGCCGGCCTCGTGGCAGGCGACGTCGTTCGGCTTCACGACCGAGACGACGACCTCGTAGGGCGCGGTGTTGACGGGCCAGCAGATGCCCTTCTCGTCGTGGTTCGCCTCGACGATCGCCGCGAGGTTCCGCTCGAGGCCGATCCCGTAGGACCCCATGATCATGGGAACGGACGCGCCCTTCTCGTCCTGCACGTAGGCGCCCATCGCGACGCTGTACTTCGTGCCGAGCTTGAAGATGTGGCCGACCTCGATCGTCTTGTGGACCGCGATCTGCGCACCGCAGGCCGGACAGCCCTCGCCGCTCTTCACCTCGCGCAGGTCGAGCCAGGCCTTGATCGGGACGTCGCGCTCGACGTCGACGCCGCGGAGGTGGAAGCCGTCCTCGTTGGCGCCGGTCACCATGTCGCGTCGACCGCGCAGCGCCTCGTCGGCGATCACGTAGAGGTCGCTCCGACCGACCGCACCGAGGCTCCCGGGCCGGGCACCGAGCGTGCGCTGGATCAGCTCGGCGTCGGCGGGATGGATCTTCTGGCCCTCGACCTGGTCGACGAGCTTCTGCTCGGCGAGCTGGTGGTCGCCGCGCAGCAGCACGAGGATCGTCTTGTCGTCGACGCAGTAGACGAGCGTCTTGATCTGGCGCTCGGCCGGCGCGCCCCCCTGCATCTTTGCGAGGTCGTCGATCGTCCGGACGCCCGGCGTCGGGAACTTCTCGGGCGCCGCGAGGCCCGCGCCGTCCTTTTCCGCGGGCAGCTGGCTCTGGGCCTTCTCGACGTTGGCGGCGTAGCCGCACTGGCCGCAGTGGGCGATCCAGTCCTCGCCGGCGTCGCTCTTCATCATGAACTCGATCGACTGGTTGCCGCCCATCACGCCGGAGCTGGCCTCCACGGCGATCGACTCGAAGCCGAGGCGCTTGAAGATCCGGCGATAGGCGTCGAAGTGATTGTCGAAGGCGCGGTCGAGCCCGGCCTGGTCGAGGTCGAAGGAGTAGGAGTCCTTCATCGTGAACTCGCGCACGCGCAGGAGCCCGCTCTTCGGGCGCGCCTCGTCGCGGAACTTCGTCTGGAACTGGTACCAGAGCTGTGGGAGCTGCTTGTACGAGCGCATCTCCGTGGCGTGATAGGCGAAGATCTCCTCGTGCGTCATGCCGAGGGCGAGGTCCGCCTGCTTGCGGTCCTTCAAGCGGAACATCTCTTCGCCGACGCTGCTCCAGCGGCCCGACTTCTCCCAGATCTCCTTCGGATGCATGCAGGGGAGCCGGAACTCCTGGCCGCCGATCTTGTCCATCTCCTCGCGGATGATGGCCTCGATCTTGCGCAGCGTGCGGAAGCCGAGCGGCGTCAGCGAATAATGGCCCGCCATCAGCTGGCGGATCAGGCCGGCGCGGACGAGCAGCTTGTGGGAGACGGCCTCGGCGTCCGCCGGGTCGTCTCGCAGGGTCGGGATGAACGCGCTCGACCAGCGCACGGGATCTCCTTCACGGGGGCGAAGCCGGCCGCACGGGCGCGGGCGGCGCGCGGTCTTCGCCGAGGCGGGGGGCTTTCGAACGGCGGCAACCATAGCGTCCCGGGGCCCACGCCGGGCCCGGGAGGCGGGCGGCGGGCGCGTTCCGCCCGAGCCCGCCCCGTCCGTCGCCCCGGCGCTTCAGGCGACCGGCGTCGAGAGCTCGAGCGCGCGGGCGTCGAAGGCCCGGGCGAGATCCCGAAGGATCGGCCAGCCGGTCTTCGCGATCGGCGAGCCGTCGAGGGAGCCGACCGCGACGATCCCCGCCCGCGTCCCGGTCAGGAAGACCGCGTCCGCCGCGTAGAGATCGAAGCGCCCGAGGCTCTTCTCGCCGACCGCGAGCCCCTGCTCCGCCGCGAGCTCGAGCACCGTCCGCCGCGTCAGCCCCTCGAGCGCCCCGTCCGTCGTCGGCGGCGTCTCGAGGGTCCGGCCGGTCAGCGCGAAGACGTTCGTCGCCGTCGCCTCGGCGACGAGGCCGCGTGCGTTCAGGACGAGCGCATCGTCGGCCCCGCGCAGCGTCGCTTCGCGCTTCGCGAGCACGTTGTTCAGGTAGTTGAGGCTCTTCACGCGGGGATCGAGGACGTCGGCGGGCGGGCGGCGCAGGCTCGAGGTGATCAGATCGAGGCCGCGCTCCGCCTTCTTCGGGTCGGGCGCCGCCGCCCCCGTCGCGATGCACACGATCGCGGGCGCCGGGCAAGTCGCCGGATCGATGCCGAGGGCCCCGACGCCGCGGGTGACGACGAGGCGCAGATAGCCCGCCCGCGGTCCCCAGGCCCGCGTCGTTTCGCGCGCCGCACGGGCGACCTCGTCGAAGCCGCCGGGCACCTCGAGGCCGATCGCGCGGGCCGCGGTCTCGAGGCGCTTCATGTGGTCGGGGAAGCGGAAGATGCCCCGCGGCGTGACCCGGATGCCCTCGAAGACGCCATCGCCGAAGAGGAATCCGTGGTCGAGGACGGGAATACGCGCCTCGCTCGCGGGCAGGATCTTGCCCTCGATCCAACAGATCGTCTCGCTCGCCGTCTCGCCGTTTCGTCCGCTCATCGCATGGGCTCCCGTTCTCGTGTGTTCCTGCGCGCCGTTCCACCGACGCCGAGCCGCGCGCTCACCGCCGCCGCCGCCTTCCGCAGCCGCTCGGCGATCACCGCCTCGCCGAGGGCGTCGAAGCGCGGGGTGGCCGCGGCGAGCGCGAGCACCGCCGCGATCCGCTCGCCGCCCCCGGTCGCGGGCTGCCAGATGGGCACGGCCAGCACCGACAGTCCCTCGATCCAGGCGTCGCGATTGACGGCGTGGCCCTGGCGTCGGATCGCCTCGAGCTCGGCGGCTTCGCCGGGCAGGTCGGCATCGGATCGGGCCTCGGCGCCGTGGGCGCGGTGGAGCTTTCCGGCCGCCGTCACGTCGGCGGGTACCACGTCGCCCACGTCCGGTGCGGCGCGGAGGAATCCGCTGCCCTCGCACTTGTCGAGCACCCGGAGCTGGCCGCGCCGCAGGGCGACCAGAAAGACGGTCTCCCCGAACGCGGCCGCCTCGGCCTCGAGATGGGGACGGGCGAGCTCGACGACGGGCTCGCGACGCTGGGCCCCGAGGCCGAGCGCGAGCAGCGCCAGCCCCGGGCGGTAGCGGCCCGACTCGTCCTGCTCGACGACCTCGCGCTCGACCAGCGCGGCGAGCAGCCGGTGGCAGCTCGACTTCGCGAGGCCGAGGGCGCGCGCGATCTCCGACAGCCCCTGGGCGGCCGGCGCCTCATGGAGATGAAAGAGCACGTCGAGCGCCTTCTCGACCGTCGCCGCCCCCGCCATGGTCTTTCGCGCTCCCGTTCGCAAATCGATTCGAGAGAGCCCATTCGGGCAACTCACAGCCGATTCGTTCCAGATAGTCGATCCTGGTTCTGATATTCGGAACGATTACCGGGATTCTTCCGGATCGTCCACCCCACCGACCGCCGCGAGGACCGTCGCGTGGACGAGCAGCCGACCGCCCCGGTCGGGGTCGGTCCCGAGCTGGAACGGCGCGAGGACCCCCAGGACCCGCCGGCCCCCCGACTGGTGCGCGACGATGGCGCTCTCGACGTCGCGGTCGCCGTGGAGCGAAGCCCCCCGATCGGGACAACCGAGCTGAAGGACGACGGAGGAGGGCGGCAGCGCGTCCACCGCCTCGCGCAGACGCTCCCGCGCGGCGGACGCGTCGGGCAGGGCGAAGGCCACCCGATCGAAGCGCGCGAAGTCGCCGAGCAGGCCGATCGCGCCCCGGCGGCCATCGAGCCCGCTCAGGTAGCGCTCCTCGAAGCCGGCGGGCTCGGACTCGCCCGCCGCCTCGTCGCCGGGCTCGTGGGGCGCGGCGGGCTCCCGGGTCTCGTCGGGCGACGGGCCGCGGGCGACCCGGACGAGCAGCCGATCGAGGTGGGCCTCGATCGAGGCGTCGTCGGCCAGCCCGAGCTGGCGGCGGATCCACTCGACGGGGGGCTCGCCTTCGAGGGCGTCGATCCAGTGGGGGCGGCAGGCGGTGATCTCGAGCCAGGGGCTCGCGAGCCGGGTCGCGCCGGCGCATTGGACCGGGGAGGCCGCCGGGGACGGAAAGAAGAGGCCGACGAGCGGCTCGCGCGGGGTGGGCGAGTCGGTGCGGGCCCAGGCCCGGGCCGTCCCGCCCTCGACGCCGACGGCGGCGGCACCGGCCAGCCAGGGCCCGCCGGCGCCCGGAGCGAAGCGGGACAGGAGGGCCGAGAGCCCGGGGACACCCAGGGCATCGGGAAACAGGACGACCAGGCCACCGGCCCCGGCCGGCCCATGGTCGACCAGCCCGGAGATCTCCTTCAGGAGGTCGTCGGGATCGCGGTGGCCCCCCTCGCAGACGATCGGCCAGGGGGCGTCCTCACCGGCCGTCCAGGCCAGGACGGCCACCGCGGGCTCGCCCTGCCAGACCTGCCCGTCGCAGACCAGCCCTTCGAAGGTCGTCCCGACGAGCTCGGCCCCGGTCCAGCGCTCCGCGAGCCGCTCCCCGACCTGCTCCCCCATCGGACCGGCGGCGGCGGTGGCGAGCACGAAGCCCCCGGCGACCGCGTCCGGGCCGCCTAGCGTCGCCTCGATCCGGTCGGCGAGGGCACGGGACACGACGGCCGCGTCGAGGGCGGCCTCGAGCGCGACGGCGAGGCGGGTCATGGCCCACTCGATACCCCCTCGAGCGGGGCCGGCGCCAGCCGGGGGCCCCGGACGGGGGCGGGAGCCCGGCGTCGCCTTCCGACGAGTTCGGCCGTGATTCGCCCGGGGGCGCGAGAATTCTCGGGTTTCGGGCGGCCACGGCGTCGGCTAGATTGGCCCTCGGCCGCCACCCTCCAGGCGACCGTCGAGCCCCCCTGCCGATGAGGTTTCCGAAGGCGACGCCCCGAGCTCGGGTGGGTGCGTCGATGGGGGCGCTGGACTCGGTCCGGTCGGTCCAGCGAGATGGAATTGAGCGACTACGAAATCATCACGCAACGTTCCGACCTCGAGCGACTCGCCCAGCAGCTGTTGCGTGAAGAAGTCGTCGCCGTCGATACGGAAGCGGACAGCTTCTACCACTACTTCGACAAGGTCTGCCTGGTCCAGATCGCGACCCGCGATGGTTGCTGGCTCGTCGATCCCATCGCCCTCGGCGGCGCACCGGAGCTCGAGCCGCTCGGAGCGGTCTTCGCCTCACCGAAGGTCAAGGTCCTCTTCCACGCCGCCGAGTACGACATCTACGTGCTCAAGCGCGACTGCGGCTTCGAGTTCACGAACCTGTTCGACACGATGGTGTCCGCCCAGCTGCTCGGCTATCCGGCGATCGGCCTGGCGGCCCTCGTCGAGAAACATTTCGGCGTGTCGCTCCCGAAGGACGAGCAGCGCTCCGACTGGTCCCGCCGGCCCCTGACCGAGAAGCAGCTTCGTTATGCGGCCTCGGACGTCCACTACCTGATCCAGCTCGCCGAAACCCTCGAGGACGAGCTCCGCAGGGCCGGACGCCTCGATTGGGCGCTCGACGACTTCGAGACGCTCTGCGGCCGCCGCTGGCCCGATCGCGAGTTCGACGAGCTCGGCTACCTCCGGATCACCGGCGCCCGCGCCCTCGATCCCGTCGCGCTGGCCGTGCTGCGCGAGCTCTACCTGCTGCGCGACCAGCGCTCGCGGGAGATCGACCGACCGCCCTTCAAGGTGCTCGGCAACCGGACGCTGCTCGAGATCGCGCGCGAGAAGGTCTCGGATCTCGACTCGCTGGCCGAGATCAAGGGCATCACGGACCTGATCCTGAAGCGGCTCGGCAAGGACCTCGTGGCCGCGGTGAAGAAGGGGCTGCGCAAGCCGCACGGGCCGATCCCGCGCCTCGACACGACGGTGCGTCGGCGGATGGATCGCCCGACGGAGAAGCGGCTCGCGGCGCTCAAGGAGTGGCGCGGTCCGCGCGCCCAGTCGCTCGCCCTCGATCCGGGGGTCCTCTGTCCGAACGCCGCGCTCGAGGCCATCGCGTGGGCCAATCCCGCGACGGCGGACGAGATGAAGGGCATCGTCGAGCTGAAGGGCTGGTTCGTCCGGGAGTTCGGCGACGAGATCGTCGGCGTGCTGGCGGCCCACGCCGTCAGCGCCGCGGCGGCCGAGGTCGCCGAGGCGGAGGCGGTCGCCGAAGGACAGACCGGCGAGGAGCGGCCCGAAGGGACGCGGCGGCGATCCCGCCGACGCTCCGGGCGCAATCGGCGCGCCGCCCGCGCCAAGCGCGCCGCCCGCCAGGGCTCCAAGGCGACCAGCTAGGGGCCCCGGCCCGGCCCTGGCCCCCGGTCCCCGGCCGGCGGATCGGCGCGAAATCCGGGTCCAGAAACACGATGACCCCCTCCAGTGAAACCGGAGGGGGCCAGATCGAACAGGAGGGGATCGGACTCCTGGATCGAGATCGTTTCTTGCGTGTTTCGAGAGGATTGCTGGCCGGCCCGTACGAACGCGCCCGTGTTTAATCGTCCGAGCCAGCCAGCTTTCCTATCGAATGCTTTCTCCTAGAGCAGGTTGTGTGCCAGCCCTGAAGAATTTTTCTGATTTTTTGCAAGCTCTCGTCGAGGCTCGCTTTTTCCGCTCGGAGGCGTCGGGATCGAGCGCGATCGCACGGTGCCACCCGAGGCGGCAGGGAGGCGAGGGGCGGAGCGGGCCGTCCCGTTTCGTGCGGTGAATCGGCTTTGATCCCGCGAACTTGTCTCGGCTGGACCCGGAGTTGGCTGCCAATTCGGGCGGCAGGTCTCGCGGACGCCGACCGGGCCCGTCCCTCGATCGATCGCCCAGCCTCGGCGCTCGGTCGCCCTGCCCACCACCATCCCCATCACCCCGCCCCCGGCCCGCCCGACCCGGCGGCCCTGGACCCTTGACGCCCCGCGCGATGGGATAGACTGCGCGCCGTGTTCGCCGCACGGCGCCAACAACTCCTCGCTGCCCTGGGTCCCAACGCCGTCGCGATCTTCGTGGGCGGCCGGCTCGCCACGCGCTCGGCCGACACCGAGTACCCGTTCCGTCAGGACAGCGACTTCTGGTACCTGACCGGCTTCGACCACCCCGACGCGATCGCCGTCCTCTCGACCCGCTCCGGTCCGGCCTTCACCCTCTTCGTCCAGCCCCGGGACCGCGCCGCCGAGACCTGGACCGGCTACCGGCCGGGCGTCGAGGGCGCGGTCACCGACTACGGTGCGGACGAGGCCCATCCGCGCGAGAGCTTCCTCGAGAAGCTCCCGACCCTGATCCGCGGCGCCGACCGCATCTACCACACCCTCGGCCGCGATCCCGCGATCGACGGCCGCATCGTGTCGCTCCAGGACGAAATCCGGCGCCAGTCCCGCGGCGGCGTGCTGCCGGCCCAGGCCCTGGTCGACCCGCGCCTGCTCGTCCACGAGATGCGCCTCGTGAAGACCCCCGACGAGATCGCGCTGATGCAGCACGCCGCCGGGATCTCCTGCGAGGCCCATCGGGCGGCGGCGCGCCTCGCCCAGCCCGGGCGCTTCGAGTACGAGCTCGAAGCCGAGCTCGCGCGCACCTTCCGCGCCCGCGGCGGCGCCGGCCCCGCCTATGGCTCGATCGTCGGCGGGGGAAGAAACGCGACGATCCTCCACTACATCCGCAACGATCGGCCCCTCGCGGCGGGGGAGCTCGTCCTGATCGACGCGGGCGTCGAATATCAGGGCTATGCGTCCGACGTGACGCGCACCTACCCGATCGGCGGTCGCTTCGTCGGCGCCGCCCGCGACCTCTACACCGTCGTCCTCGATGCCCAGCAGGCCGCCCACGCCGCCTCGAAGCCCGGCGCGACGCTCCCCGAGATCCATCAGACGACGATTCGCGTCCTCGTCGACGGGCTGCGATCCCTCGGCATCCTGTCCGGCTCGACCGACGAGATCGTCTCGAAGGAGCTCTACCGCCCCTACTACATGCACGGCACCAGCCACTGGCTCGGCCTCGACGTCCACGACGTCGGCGCCTACGTCGTCCGCGACGGCGACGGCGCGACGAAGCCGCGGCCGCTCGCGCCGGGCATGGTCTATACCATCGAGCCGGGCCTCTACGTGGCGGCCGACGACGAGAAGGCGCCGGCGGCGTTCCGCGGCATCGGCATCCGGATCGAGGACGACGTCGTCGTCACGGAGACCGGCGTCCTGAACCTGACGCGCGACATTCCGAAGTCGATCGACGCGCTCGAGGCCTGGGTCCAGGGGGCCTGAGGCGAACCGAGCCTGGCTTCGATTCGCGAGACGGACCGAGCTCGGAGCGATCGACCCGGCGACGGACCCGGCCATCGACCCGGCATTGGAACCAGCAAGAGGAATCCGACCGCATGCCCGACATCGAATCGCTGTTGAAGGAGAAGCGATCCTTCAAGCCCTCCGCCGAGTTCGCGAAGCAGGCGAACTGGAGCCGGAAGCAGGTCGCGGAGTACCGCAAGCTCGGCGAGAAGAGCCCGACCCGGTTCTGGGAGAAGATGGCGAAGGAGAACGTCGCCTGGTTCTCGCCGTGGAAGAAGGTGCTCGACTGGAAGCCGCCCTTCGCGAAGTGGTTCGTCGGCGCGAAGACCAACGTCTCCTACAACTGCCTCGACCGCCATCTCGAGGGTCCGAACGCCTGGCGCAAGAACAAGGCCGCGATCATCTGGGAGGGCGAGCCCGGGGACACCCGCGTGCTGACCTACGGCGAGCTCCACAAGGAGGTCTGCCGCTTCGCGAACGTGCTGAAGGCGAAGGGCGTCGAGAAGGGCGACCGCGTCTGCCTCTACATGCCGATGATCCCCGAGCTCGCGATCGCGATGCTCGCCTGCACGCGGATCGGTGCGCCGCATTCGATCGTCTTCGGCGGCTTCTCGGCCGACGCCCTGCGCGATCGCATCAACGACGCCGAGGCGAAGCTCGTCGTGACGGCGGACGGAGGCTGGCGCAAGGGCGCGAAGTTTGGCCTCAAGGCGACGGTCGACACCGCCGTCGCGCAGACGCCCTGCGTGAAGAGCGTGATCGTGGTCGAGCGCACGAAGCAGCCGATCGAGATCGTCCCCGGCCGCGACTTCTGGTGGCACGACGAGATGGCGAAGGCGAGCACCGACTGCAAGCCCGCGAAGCTCGACGCCGAGAACCCGCTCTTCCTCCTCTACACGAGCGGCACGACCGGCAAGCCGAAGGGCATCCTGCATACGACCGGCGGCTACCTGACCCAGGTCACGACGACGTTCAAGGCGATCTTCGACGTCAAGGACACCGACGTCTTCTGGTGTACCGCCGACATCGGCTGGGTCACGGGCCACTCCTACGTCGTCTACGGCCCGCTCTCCAACGGCGCGACGACCGTGATGTACGAAGGCACGCCGACCCATCCCGGGCCCGACCGCTGGTGGAGCCTGATCGAGAAGTGGGGCGTCACGATCTTCTATACGGCGCCCACCGCGATCCGGACCTTCATCCGCCTCGGCGACGAGCACCCCGCGAAGCACGACCTCTCGTCGCTGCGCCTGCTCGGCAGCGTCGGCGAGCCGATCAATCCCGAAGCCTGGATCTGGTACCACCGCGTGATCGGCGGCAAGCGCTGTCCGATCGTCGACACCTGGTGGCAGACCGAGACGGGCGGAATCATGATCTCGGCGCTCCCCGGCGCCGTCGACACGCGCCCGGGCTCGGCGACGCTGCCCTTCCCGGGCATCCACGCCGACATCCTCGACGACAAGGGCAAGCCGGTGAAGGGCGAGGGCGGCGGATTCCTCGTCCTCAAGCATCCCTGGCCCGGCATGCTCCGCGGGATCTGGGGCGACCCGGCGCGCTTCAAGGAGACCTACTGGAGCAAGTACGAGAACACGTACTTCGCCGGCGACGGCGCCCACCGGGACAAGAACGGCTACTTCTGGATCATGGGCCGGATCGACGACGTCATGAACGTCTCGGGCCACCGCATCGGCACGATGGAGGTCGAGAGCGCGCTCGTCTCGTCGCCCGAGGTCGCCGAGGCGGCCGTGGTCGGTCGTCCCGACGACCTCACCGGGACCGCGATCGTCGCCTTCGTCACACCGAAGGGCACGACGACCCCCGACGAGGCGCTCGTCGGTCGCCTCAAGCAGCACGTCACGAAGGAGATCGGCGCGATCGCGCGGCCCTCCGAGATCCGCTTCACGAACGCGCTCCCGAAGACGCGCTCGGGCAAGATCATGCGGCGGCTGCTGCGCGACATCGCCTCGGGCCGTGCCGTCGCGGGCGACACGAGCACGCTCGAGGACTTCAGCGTGCTGGCCCAGCTGCGCGCGAGCGACGAAGACTGATGGGCCAGACGGACGACGCCGAGCTCGAGCGCTTCGTTGCGGAGGTCGCGCGCCGCAATCCGGGGGAGCCCGAGTTCCTGCAGGCGGTGCGCGAGGTCGCGCGGGACGTGCTGCCGCTCGTCGCCGCGGACGCGGCCCTGCGCGAGGCCCGCGTGCTCGACCGCCTGACGGAGCCCGACCGCGCGATCGTCTTCCGCGTGACCTGGGTCGACGATGCGGGCCGCGTCCAGATGAATCGCGGCATGCGCGTCCAGTGGAACGCCGCGATCGGCCCGTACAAGGGCGGGCTGCGCTTCCACCCGAGCGTGAACCTCTCGATCCTCAAGTTCCTGGGCTTCGAGCAGACCTTCAAGAACGCCCTGACGACGCTCCCGATGGGCGGCGCGAAGGGCGGCTCGGACTTCGATCCCCGCGGCAGGAGCGACGGCGAGGTCATGCGCTTCTGCCAGAGCTTCATGACCGAGCTCTTCCGCCACATCGGCCCGAACACCGACGTGCCCGCCGGCGACATCGGCGTCGGCGCGCGCGAGGTCGGCTTCCTGTTCGGCCAGTACAGGCGCCTCGCCAACGAGTTCACGGGGACCTTCACCGGCAAGGGCCTCGCCTTCGGCGGCTCGCTGATCCGCCCCGAGGCGACCGGCTTCGGGCTCGTCTACCTCGCGCGCGAGATGCTCGCGACCCGCGGCGAGGAGCTCCGGGGCCGGACCTGCCTCGTCTCCGGCGCCGGCAACGTCGCGCAGCACACGGCCGAGAAGCTGATCGAGCTCGGTGCGAAGGTCGTCACGCTCTCGGACTCCGACGGCTTCGTCCACGATCCGCGGGGCATCGACGCCGAGAAGCTCGCCTGGACGATCGACCTCAAGACGCGGCGGCGGGGCCGGATCCGCGAGTACGTCGAGAAGTGGGGCGGGAGCTTCCACGCCGGCGAGCGCCCCTGGCGCGTCCCCTGCGACCTCGCGTTCCCCTGCGCGACGCAGAACGAGATCGACGCGAGCGACGCGCGCGCGCTCGTCGCGAACGGCTGTCGGCTGGTCGCCGAGGGCGCCAACATGCCCTCGAACCTCGACGCGATCCGGGTCTTCCAGGAGAGCCGGATCCTGTTCGGCCCGGCCAAGGCCGCGAACGCCGGCGGGGTCGCCGTGTCCGGGCTCGAGCAGACGCAGAACGCGATGCGGCTCTCGTGGACGCGCGAGGAGGTCGACGGGAAGCTGCTCGCGATCATGCGCGACATCCACGCGCGCTGCGTCGAGCACGGCCGCGAGGGCGACTCGGTCGACTATCTCCGCGGCGCGAACCGGGCGGGCTTCCTCAAGGTCGCGGAGGCGATGCGGGCGCAGGGCGTGCTGTGACGACGCGGCCGGCCGCTCGACCGTCGTCGGAGCGATCGCCGTCCCGCCTAATGCGCGCCCGCCGGGCCCCCGTCGATCGGGTCGCTGCGCCAGCGCCCGTCCGCGCCCCGCACGACGCGGACGATGCCGCCCAGCTCCGGCATCGGTCCGGGCAGCGTCTCGCCGCTGACCAGCTCGAGCAGCGTCCGCACGACGCCCTTGTGGGCGACGACGAGCGCGGTCGTGGCGTCGACGGTGCGCAGGCGCTCGAGGCCGCGAGCGATGCGCGCCCGGAAGTCCGCGCGCCGCTCCCCGTCCGGATAGTCGAAGCGCGCGAGGTCGCGCTGCCAGATCGGAAAGAGCTCCGGATCGCGCACCGCGATCTCCTCCCGCGTGAGGCCCTCCCAGCGCCCGAAGTCGACCTCGCGGAAGTCCGCCTCGAGATGGATCGAACGCTCGGGCGCGAGGATGCGCGCCGACTCCGCCGCGCGCGAGAGCGAGCTCGCCCACACGACCTCGAAGCGCTCTCCGGCGATCCGCTCCCGCGCCCGCCGCACCTGCTCGCGGCCCTCGTCCGAGAGCGGCACGTCCGTCGCACCGTAGTACCGGATGCTCGACTGCCCCGCCGTCTCGCCGTGGCGCACGAAGACCAGTCGCTCGAGTCGCTCCCGCATGCGCGGACCTTCGCTTCCGCTCCGGCACGCGTCAATCGCACCGCACCGCCCGGCTCGACCGGCCTCGCCCCCGTCGCCATCGTCCGCGCCGTCGCCCGCGCCCTCGCGCGCCCGCGCACCGCTTCAGCCGCATGACCCCGCGCGCCCCCGACCCGCCCGCGCCCCCGACCGTGCCGGTCCGCGTCCCGATCGAGGCCGCGCTCGAAGGCCGCCTCGTCCGCCGCTACAAGCGCTTCCTCGCCGACGTCCTGCTCCCGGACGGCCGCGAGATCACCGTCCACTGCCCCAATCCCGGCCGCATGCAGGGCACCCAGGACCCGGGCTCCCCGGTCCGCTGCTCGACCCACGACGACCCGCGCCGCAAGCTGCGCCACACCCTCGAGATGATCCGCGTCGGCGAGGTCTGGGTCGGGCTCCACGCCGCGCGGGCGAACGACGTCGCGCGAGCGGTGCTCGAGGCGGACGCCCATGCGCCCCTCGCGGGCCATGCGCGGATCGAGCGGGAGGTCGCCTCCCCCGATGGCTCGCGCTTCGACTTCCGCCTCTCGGCGCCGGGCGAGTCCGCTCGGGCGCCCGTCTGCTGGGTCGAGGTCAAGAGCGTCACGCTCTGCGATGCGGGCCGGGCGCGCTTTCCCGACGCCGTCACCGTCCGCGGTCGGCGCCACCTCGAGCACCTCGTCCACCGCGTCGAGGCGGGCGAGCGCGCCTGCCTGCTCTTCGTCGTACAGCGCGCCGACGCCGAGTCGGTCGCCCCCGCCGACGACATCGATCCGGACTACGGTCGCACCCTCCGCCAGGCCGCCCGCGCCGGTGTCGAGCTCCACGCCCTCGCGACCCGGGTGGATCCGACGGGCCTCACGCTCGCGGGCGTCCTGCCCGTCCTGCTATGAAGCGGGCGATGGCAGGCCCTCCGAAGAGTCCGAAGAAGAAGCCGGCGGACGCGCGAGCGCGCCCCGCGAAGGGCCCGGATCCGTCGATCCGACGCGTGCGCGAGCCGCTGCTGCGCTGGTACGACGCCCATCGCCGCGACCTGCCCTGGCGACGGACCCGGGACCCGTACGCGATCTGGATCTCGGAGGCGATGCTCCAGCAGACGCGGGTCGAGACGGTGATCCCGTACTGGGAGCGGTTCCTCGCGCGCTTCCCCGACGTCGGCAGCCTGGCGCGCGCGGAGCAGGACGACGTCAACGCGCTCTGGACGGGGCTCGGCTACTACTCACGCGCGCGCAACCTGAAGGCCGCCGCCGAGTCGATCGTCGCCGACCACGGCGGCCACCTCCCCGACACCGCCGAGGGTCTGCGCACGCTCCCGGGCATCGGCCGCTACACCGCCGGCGCCGTCGCCTCGATCGCCTTCGAGCGCGAGGAGCCGCTCGTCGACGGCAACGTCGTGCGCGTCTTCGCGCGCCTCGAAGACGTCGACGAGGACACCGGCGAGAAGGCCGTCGTCGAGCGCTTCTGGTCCCTCGCCGCGGAGCTCGTCGCGGGGCCGCGGCCCGGTGATCTCAACCAGGCGCTGATGGAGCTCGGCGCGACGCTGTGCACGCCGAAGCGGCCACAATGCCTGATCTGCCCCGTGCGCGCGGCCTGCCTCGGACACGCGGCGGGGCGCGCCGAGTCGCTCCCGCGCAAGGCGAAGCGGACGGCGGTGCGACCGCTGCGGGCGCTCGCGGTCGCGATCGATCGGCGCGGTGCGCTGCTCGCCGTGCGGCGGCCGGCGAGCGGGCTGATGGCGGGGCTGTGGGAGCTGCCGGGCGGGCTGCTCGAGGCGGGCGAGGAGGCGAAGGACCATGCCGCACGCATCGTGCGCGAGCAGGTCGGGCTCGAGCTCCGCGAGCTCGAGCCCGTCGGTCGGATCGAGCACGTCTTCACCCACCGCCGCCTCGCCCTCGAGCTCTTCCGCGCGCGCGCGCAGCCCGGCATGCGCGTCGCCCTCCGCGACTACACCGCCCACCGCTGGGTCGACGCCGAGGGACTCCTCGCCCTCGCCCATGCCGGCTCGACGCGCAAGGCGCTCCGCCTGCTCGGGCTCTGCGACGAGGAGTCGGCCCGGCGAGCGCAGCGATGAGCGCGCGGGGTCGGCGCCCGCCGCGCGAGGGCGGGCGCACCGACGAGCCCGGGGCCCGCGGTGCCACGCCTGGGCCGGAGGCCGGGCCGGATTCGCCCAAAGCCGGGACGGAGCGCTTCGCGGACCTCGTCGCGGACGCGCGCCCGCTGCGCAAGGACCCGCGCGCCGCCCCGGACGCGGCGCGCCGGACGCCGGGCGCCGGTCCGCGCAAGCCCGCCACCGCTCCGACTCCGGGCGACGACGCGCAGGCTCCGGCGTTCCGCTGGCCGGATCCCGACGATCGGCACCGCGCCGCGTCGCCCGGGGTCAGCGATCAGCAGCTCGTTCGCCTCGCGCGCGGGGAGCCCGAGCCCGAGGAGCGCATCGATCTCCACGGCACGCGCGTCGCCGAGGCGAAGCGCCTGGTCGCGCGACGGATCGCGAGCGCGCGGGCGCGGGGCCTGCGCTGCGTCCTCGTCGTCCACGGCCGCGGGCGCGGCTCGGCGACGAACGACGCCCCGCTGCGGGATGCGGTGCCCGACTGGCTGACCCGGGGCGAGACCGGCCGCGGCGTGCTCGCCTTCGCACCGGCGCCCCGGCATCAGGGCGGCGAGGGCGCGACGCTGGTGCTGCTGCGCAAGCCCGACTAACGCGTCGAGGCATCCGCCGGCTCGACCAGCCCCTGCGCGGCGAGCGCCGCGCGAATCGCCTCGACCCGGGCGCGATTGGCGCCCATGTCGCCGTAGCCGACGCGGGACGCCGAACGCACGCGGATCGTCCCGGCGGCGCGATCGAGGGCGAGCTCGACGTCGTCCTGGTAGCGCATGAGGCGCGTCGTGAAGACCGCGTGGAGATAGTCGCCGTCCGTCTTCACGACCTCGACGCGGGGGAGCTTCGCGAGATGGTCCGCGAGCCCCTGCCACGCAGCCGCGGCGTCGCCGCGGATCCGGAGCGGGGCGATCGCGTGGATCTCGTCGGTCGCTTCGCTCGAGACGCAGTTGGGCGAGGCGGGGCAGGGGGCGAGGCGGGCCGTGCCGTCGGCGAGCGCCCGCGGCATGCGGCCGCCGCAGCCCGCAAGGAGCAGGCAGGCGCCCGCGAGCACGGCGAAGGCGAGTCCGGCGGCGGGACGAAAACGATCCGAGGCCGTGTTCCGGACCATCGAGCGACTCCTTCTCCGGCTCAGAAGCGATCGGCCGGCCAGTAGACCATGCCGTCCGGGGGCAGGATGCGGCGCAGGAATCCCTGGCCGTCCTCGCCGCGCAGAACGTCGACGTCGAGGCGCGCCGCGATCGCCGCGAGGTTGATGCACCGCAGGCTCGCGCGCGCGTCGTCCATCGGGTGGGAGCGGATGCCGCGGTGCTCGAGGGCGACGGTGAGCGCGATGTCGTCGAAGGTCGGGAGGACGAGGAACGAGCGCAGCTCGCGGCTCGTGATGCGGCTCGCGATCGCGCCCCGCAAGAGCGGGTCCTCGGCCCGCGGCTCGAGCAGATGGGCGATCAGGCGCGCGAGCGCGTCCGCCCCGTCCTCGAAGCGCCCGATCTCCGTCGCCGTCAGCACGTCGTCGAGGATCGAGGCCCGCGCGTAGGCCACCGCGATCCCGCCGCGACGGGCGAGCCAGAACTCCTCGAAGGGCGCCGGCGTGAGATGGAAGCAGGCGCGCCAGAGGGCGTCGTCGCGCACGATGCCGCCGCTGCGGCTCGCGGCGTAGGCGGCATGGATCGCCTTGATCGACTGCAGGGCGCGCTCGTTCTCGCTCGCGACGAACTCGAAGGTCGTCTGGTCGGGATCCGTCGCCGCACCGCGCAGCGAGGCCTCCGGGTCGACGCGCAGGATCGATTGCTGCCCGCGCCAGCCGACGAAGCCCCGCGCGTCGAAGAAGTCGCCGGTCGCGGGCGGGGCCCCGGGAAACGCGATCGCGAGCTCGAGCCCGCGGCGGCGGAGCAGCTCGGCGGCGCGCTCGAGCAGATCCGTCGCGATGCCGCGGCGACGCAGCGACGGCGTGGTGAAGAGATTGCTGATGCCGCCCGCCGGGACCGGATGCCCGAGGATGCGGATCTGGCGCGGGAGGATCGAGACGCCCCCGAGCAGCCGCCCGCCCTCGACGGCGACGAGCACGTTCTCGTCGGCCCAGGTCGGGTCGTACTCGACCTGGTACCGGAATCGATCGCCCGCCGTCCATCCCTCGGCGAGGCGCCAATCATCGAGGAGGTCGGCGAATTTCAAGCGTTCCTGGGCAGCGAGCGTCCGGATCTCCATGCTCGGGCGAGTATACTCGCGAGCGGCCGGGTGCCTTGCCCTTTCGCCGTCCGGCGAGCCGGGCCGAAGCGCCGGGCTGGCGCGCCGAGCGGGGCGACTCGAGAGGAGATTCGTGATGACGTCCGAGGCGGGAACCGGGGGCGGGGATCCGAAGGATTCCGCGGCCAGGACCCTCTACAAGGAGGGCTTCGGCCTCTTCGCCAAGGGCCAGCTCGCGGAGGCGATCGCCCGCTACCGCGCGGCGATCGCCGCGGATCCCGGCCTCGCCATCGCCTGGAACGGCCTCTCCCTCGCCCTGGCCAAACAAGGCGACCTCGACGCCGCCATCGACGCGGCGGAGAAGCTCGTCTCCCTCGAGCCCGACGATCCGCTCTCCCACACGAACCTCTCCCGCATCCTGATGCAGAAGGGGCTGATCCCGGAGGCCGAGGACGCGAAGGCCCGGGCGACGAGCCTCCAGATGCGGCAGCGCCGGTAGGTCGGGGCGATGATCGATCTCGAGCGCCAGGGGGACGTCTTCGTCCTGCGCTTCGACGCGCCGGAGAACCGCTTCCGTCCGGACGGCCTCGACGCCTGGCACGCCGCCCTCGACCGGGTCGAGGCCGCGGGCAGCCCGGCCGCCCTCGTCACGACGGGCAC
The DNA here is from genome assembly GCA_046351135.1 of Myxococcota bacterium. Classification (GTDB taxonomy): domain Bacteria; phylum Myxococcota_A; class UBA9160; order UBA9160; family UBA4427; genus UBA4427. Next base: position 73,250 of record JAXLZA010000006.1, read on the forward strand.
GGGCAAGTTCTACTCGAACGGCCTCGATCTCGCGTGGCTGCTCTCGCCGAGCGAGCAGGGCGGTGCGACCGCGGCCGAGCGCGAGACCTACATCCCGCGCGTGCTCGCGCTGATGGCCCGGATCCTGACCTTCCCGACGATCACCGTCGCCGCGATCAACGGCCACGCCTTCGGTGCCGGGGCCCAGCTCTCCCTCGCCCACGACTACCGCGTCATGCGGACCGGGCGCGGCTACTGGTGCATGCCGGAGATCGACCTGAAAGCGCCCTTGCATCCCGGCATGACCGCGATCATCCAGGCCCGCGTCCCGCGCCAGACGGCCCACGAGCTCGTCGTCACGGGGACGCGCTATGACGCCGAGACGGCGCTCGCGAAGCGGATCGTCGATCGGGCGGTCGACGAGGGCGCGCTGCTGCCGACGGCGATCGGCATCGCGCAGGGGCTCGCGGCGAAGGCCGATCCGGCGATGCGGCTCCTCAAGCGCGGGATGTACCCGGAGACGCTCGCGGCCCTCGCGCGGGGCATGGATTCGATCGAGGGAAGCGGACGCTGAAGTCCGCCCCGCGCGTCGCGCTGCAGGCGACGGATCCGGCCCCGACCCGAGCACAGCCTCCCGTCAGCGCGCCGTCACGGTCAACGTGTCGCGCCCGGAGCGCAGCACGCGCCCCGGCGTCGGCCCGACGACCTTGCCGTCGCGGATCGTCTCGACGCCGTTCACGAAGACGTGGCGCATGCCGATCGGATCCGCCGTGACGCGCGCACAGCCGCCGGGCAGGTCGTTCACGAGGCGCGCCGGTGCGGCACCGACCGAGGTCGGATCGAAGACGACGAGATCGGCGTGGGCGCCCGGCCGGACGATCCCGCGATCGCGCAGCCCGAAGAGCGCCGCCGGCTTCGCGGAGAGCTCGTGGACGGCGCGCTCGACGGACATCATCCGGCGTCCGCGCAGGCAGTCGGCCAGGAACTGGGTCGGATACGAGCCGCCGCACATGCGATCGAGATGGGCCCCGGCGTCGGAGCCCGCGAGCAGGATGTCGGGATCGTCCCAGAGGCTCGCGCGCAGGGCCCAGTGGGCCTCGTCGTCGTCGGGCGCGGACGGCCAGAGCACCGTCTTCAGCTCGTCGGCGAGCACCAGATCGATCAGCGCGTCGAAGGGCTCGACGCCCCGCTCGGCGGCGATGTCGCGGACGACGCGCCCCGAGAGCCCCGCGTTGGCGGGGGAGAAGGTATCCCCGATGACGTAGCCGGCGAAGTCCGACAGGCGGCGGAACATGCCGGCCTTCGGGCTCGTCGCCGTCGCCTGCAGATGCCGACGCGTCTCGGGCTTCCGGAGCGCCGCCATGCGCTCCGCCGGCGGCAGCGCCATCGTCTCGCGCCAGCCCGGGATCAGGAACAGCGCACAGTAGTTCGAGAAGCTCATGTTCATCGGCACGATGACGGGCATCAGCAGCGCGACGATCCGGCCGCCGTGGGCGCGCGCGTGGTGGGACAGGCCGAGCTGCTGACGAGCGCGCTCGGGCACGCTGGCGTCGACGACCATCAGATTCCAGTTGAGGACGCGATTGGCGGTCGCGGACATCCGCGTCAGGTGGTCGAGCTCGAAGTCGCTCCAGCCGTTGCTGCCCCCCTCGAAGATGCCCGAGAGGGTCGTCCCCTCGTGGCGACCGACGACGGCGCAGAGCGCGAGGCGCTCCTCGGGCGTCGCGCCCTTCGCGGGGATCGGTGCGCCGTCGCCGTCCATGTGGGACTCGGAGATGTCCGTCGAGAAGCCCAGGGCCCCCGCCGCGATCGCGGTCTCGAGCTCGCGGCCGAGGCGCTCGAGCTCCGCGGGCGTGGCGGCGCGGCGATTCGCGTCGGGGCCGAGCACGTAGCGGCGCAGCGCCGAGTGGCCGGCGATGAAGCCCGCGTTCACCGCGATCCGCCCCTCGAGCGCGGCGAGATACTCCGCGAACGACTCCCAGCCCCAGGGCACGCCCTGCTCGAGCGCCACGAGGGGCATCCCCTCGACGCGCGCCATCATGCGACGGGTGTAGTCGGCGTCCTCCGCGTGCAGCGGAGCGAGGGCGAAGGAGCAGTTGCCGGCGACGACGGACGTGATCCCGTGGAGGCTCGACGGGTTGGCGTAGGGATCCCAGAAGAGCTGCGCGTCGTAGTGGGTATGCGGATCGACGAAGCCGGGACACACGACGAGCCCGTCCGCGTCGACCTCGGTGCGCGCCGACTCGGCGACCCGACCGACCGCCACGACGCGACCGGCCTCGATCGCGACGTCCGCGGTCACGCCCGGACGACCCGTGCCGTCGACCACCCTTCCGCCTCGCACGATGCAGTCGATCATCTCGTCTCCTCGGGGCCCGCCGACCACGCGGTCGCGCGCGGCCCGTGCGTCTCAGCCCGTGTTGCGCAGCCCCGCCGCGATGCCGTTGATCGTGAGCTGGATCGCGTTCTCGACCCGCTCGAGGTCCCGGCCGCCCTTCGCGAGCCCCCGCCCGCTGCGCTTGCGATCGAGCAGCTCGACCTGCAGATAGGACAGGATGTCGAGGTAGGGCGTCCGCTGGTCGAGCGCCTCGCGCAGCGCGGGCTCCCGCGCGAGCAGAACCCGCTCGCCCGAGATGTCGCGCACCGCGCGCAGCGTCCGGTTGAACTCCTTCTCGATCCGGAGGAAGACCTCCGACGTGCAGCCGACGCCCTTCGCGAGCTCCGCATAGCGCTTGCCGACGTTGAGGTCCGTCTTCGCGAGGACCTGCTCGAGATTGTCGATCACCGAGCGGAAGTACGGCCAGCGCTTGTACATCGTCTGCAGCCGCGCCATCGCCTTGTCGCGTCCGCCCGGCGCCGACGCACACCACGCATCGACCCCCGAGCCCGCGCCGTACCAGCTCGGGAGCAGGATCCGGGTCTGGTTCCAGGAGAAGGTCCACGGGATCGCGCGCAGGGTCTGGATCGCCCGCGTGCTGGTCCGTCGCGCCGGCCGGCTGCCGAGATTCAGCGCCGAGATCTCCTCGATCGGGGTCATCGCGTAGAACGCGTCGACGAAGCCCTCGGTCTCGTAGACGAGCCCGCGATAGGCCTTGCGCGAGCCCTCGGCGAGCTCCGCGAGGATCTCGCGCCAGCTCTCGGCGGGCTCCTTCGCGCCACCGGGAATCGCCGGCGCCAGCGTCGCCTCGAGCGTCGCGGCGAGCAGCAGCTCGAGGTGATAGGCGGCCGCGCTGCGCGTCCCGTACTTCGACGCGATGACCTCGCCCTGCTCCGTCAGCTTGATGCGGCCGTTCACCGTCCCGGTCGGCTGGGCCAGGATCGCGCGGTGGGTCGGCCCGCCGCCCCGGGCGATCGTGCCGCCGCGGCCGTGGAAGAACTCGAGCCGGACGCCCTCGGCCTTCGCCTGGGCCGCGAGCTCGCGCTGGACCCGCTCGAGGGCCGCCGCCGCCGCGAGGAAGCCGCCGTCCTTCATCGAGTCCGAGTAGCCGATCATGACCTGCTGGCGCATGCCGCGGGCGGCGAGCTGCTTGCGATAGGCCTCGGAGCGGTAGAGCCGCTCCATCGACGGCGCGGCCCCGGCGAGGCTCTCGATCGACTCGAAGAGCGGCACGATGTTGACGTCGCTCTCGAAGCCGCTCCGGCCGTCGGGCCGGACCAGCCCGACCTGACGACAGAGGGCGAGCAGCTCGAGGACCGTCACCGAGTTCTCGGTGTCGCTGATGACGAGATCGCGGATCGAGCGGCCGCCGGACGGGCTGCCCGACGCGCCGCTCGAGGGCTCGGGCGTCGGCATCGGCAGGCTCGCGACGAAGCGCAGCGTGTCGAGGACCTCCCGCGCGTCGTCGGAGAGGCCGGTCTCGGGAATCGGCAGCGGCTCCTTCGCGAGGATGATGTGCTCGAGGAAGGCGCGCTGCTTCGAGAGCGGCAGCTTCTCGAGCGGGCCCTCGACGGGGCAGATCAGCTCCGCGCGGGCCTGGCGGTGCTTCGACTGGTTCTGGCGGATGTCGAGGGCGACGAGATCGAACCCGAAGACGTCGAGCTCCTCGATCAGCGCCGCGAGCGCACCCCGGGCGAGGCGCCCCGCCTGGTTCTCGACGAGGCTCGCGCGAATGAGCTCGAGGTCGGCCTCCATCGCGCGGGCGTCGACGTAGCCGCCGAGGGAGCCGGCCTCGCGATCTTCGGCGTCCTCGCGCAGGCGGGCGTCGAGGCGCGCGGCGATCGCATTCAGCTTCACGCGGTAGCGCTCGGAGGTGTTGCGCCCGTCGATGCGCTCCGCGAGGTCGGGGAGCGCCGCGAGGTCCCGCTCGATCGAGGCCTCGAGCGCCGCGGAGACCGGCCGCCGCTGGTCCGAGAGCATCAGCTTCTCGATCAGCGGCTGGATGCGGGAGCGGTAGTGGACCAGGATCGCCTCGCGATACTGCTTCACCGCCTGCGCCGTGATGCGCGCGGTCACGAACGGATTGCCGTCGCGGTCGCCGCCCATCCACGAGCCGACCCGCAGGCTGCGCGGCGCCGCGTGCGCCACGCGCGCCATCACCTCGGGCGGTGCGTCTCCGTAGACGTCGCGGAAGGCGGCGAAGAAGGTCGCGGTCACCTGCGGCACGGCGTGGACCAGCACGTCGCGCAGCACGTGGATCGCATAACGCACCTCGTCGAGCGGCGTCGGCTTGCGCGTGCGGAGGTTGGTCGAGAGGTACATGCCGGTGATCTCGGCGAGGATCTCCTCCTCGACGTCGCGGCGCTGGGATCCGCTCGTCGTCTCGCGGCGCGAGAGCAGCGCGTCGATCCGATCGAGGGTCTCGCGCAGCGACCAGCGCAGCGCCTCGGTCGGATGGGCCGTCAGCACGATCGTCGCGCGCAGGCTGTCGATCGCCTCGGCCACGCGAGACGCGGACACGCCGGCCTTGCGCAGGCGCTCGAAGAGCGCCCGGAAGCTCTCGCGATCGTGGAGGGCCCGATGGCGCTCCGACTGACGCTCCTCGGCGACGTTGAGCAGCCAGAAGAGGAGCATGAAGGCGCGCGCCGTCTCGTGCAGCTCGTCGACCGACATCTTGCGCAGGCGCGTCACGAGCTTCTTCTCGTCGACCGACGCGAAGCGGGCGCGCAGCCGCGCCGCGAGCTCCCGGATCTCGGCGATCCACCGCGCATGCGCGGCGCCGTCCTGCTCCGTGATGATCTGGCGATGGGCGGTCAGCAGGAAGTCCTTGACTTCCTCGTTCACGCGGTCCGTCTCTCGATGGCGTGCCATGGCGACCGCGATGATAGACTGCGGCCCGGCGCGCGCCCATCGGGGCGAACGCGTCGAGCCCGTCCGCTCGACCGGGCGACGGGCGACGGGCGACGGGCGAACCGGCGAAGGGAATCCCGCGATGACCGACCAGCCCATCAAGAGCCTCGGCCTCACCCCCGAGCTCCACCGCTACCTCGTCGACCACGGCTCGACGCCCGATCCCGTGCTCGCCGACCTGATCCGGGTGACGCGCGAGACGATCCCGCGCCTCGCGCTGATGCAGATCCCGCCGGAGGAAGGGGCCCTGCTGACGCTGCTCGCCCGCCTCGTCGGGGCGAAGCGCGCGATCGAGCTCGGGACCTTCACGGGCTACTCGGCGATCTGCATCGCGCGGGGCCTCGCGGACGGCGGAAGGCTCGTGTGCTGCGACGTGAGCCGCGAGTGGACCGACGTCGCCCGGACCTACTGGGAGCGCGCCGGCGTCGCGTCGAAGATCGAGCTGCGCCTCGCGCCGGCGCTCGAGACGCTGGACCGGCTCGCCGCCGATCCCGCCTGGCTGCGGTCCGTCGATCTCGCCTTCGTCGACGCCGTCAAGACCGAGTACGCCGACTATCTCGAACGCCTCCACGGCCTGATGCGACCCGGCGGCCTCGTCGTCGTCGACAACGTGCTCTGGGGCGGCTCCGTCGTCGACGAGACCGATCAGGCCGCGGACACGCGCGCGATCCGCGACTTCAACGATCGGGTGGCGCGGGACGAGCGCTTCGATCGCGTGATGCTCGGCGTCGGCGACGGGCTCTCGCTGCTGCGCGTGCGCTGAGCGCGGGGCGCGGGGCGCGGGACACTGCGCGCCGCGCGTCAGTGCGGCGGGCTCTCGAGCGCCGCCAGCACCGCCTCGAAGTCCGCCGGCAGCGGGACCTCGACGCGGACCTCGTCGACGACGAGGCGCTTCGCGTGGAGCATCGGTCGCGGGGCTGCGAGCGCGCCGTCCGCGCGGCTCGCGCCGGGTCCGTACTCACGATCCCCGACGACCGGATGGCCGAGGTGGGCGAGGCTCGCGCGGATCTGGTGGAGGAAGCCCGTCTCGAGCTGGACCTCGACGAGGGTCGCCGCGGCGAAGACGCGCACCGGCGACACGCACAGGCGACAGCGCCGACCCGACTCGCGGACCTCGACGCGCGCGGGCTGGTGGCGCACGACGGCGAGGGTCAGCTCGACGGGCCGCGCGCGCTCGAGGCGCCCCTCGACCAGGGCGAGGTAGCGCTTCTCGACGCGGTGCTCGGCGAAGGCGCCGCGCAGCCTGCGCCAGACGTCGTCGTCGAAGGCGAAGAGCAGGGCGCCGGTCGTGTCGACGTCGAGGCGGTGGACCACCCCCGAGCGCAGGCCGCCCTCGCCGACGCCGACGATCTCGGGATGCCGCGCGACGACGGCATTCAGGACGGTGTCGCGCTGGTCGGGGTCGAGCGGATGCACGCCGCAGCCCGCGGGCTTGTCGACGACGAGCCAGCCGCGACCCTCCGCGACGACGCGCAGCGGCAGATCGGGGCGCGCCTCGGGGCGCTCCTCGTCGGCGCGCAGGACGCCGAGGATGTGGAGCTCGTCGCCGGGCTCGGTCAGCCGGGACTTGTCGGAGAGCGCCAGCGGCCTGCCGGCCTGGACGATCCGCCCGACCTCGAGCAGGTGGCGGACGCGGGCGCGCGAGATCGCGAGACGCAGCGCGAGGAAGCGATCGAGTCGCTCCCCGCCCTGCTCGGCTCCCACCCGGACGACCGTCGGCTCCACGCTTCCCCCTCGCCCGATCCGGGCGCAATTCACCGGCCCGCCGCCCCGGACCGGCCGGCCCGCCCGCCGGTGGCCCGCCGGTGGCCGGTCGCCCGCGGCCGCCCACCGGTGGCCCGGCGGACCGATGGCCGGCGACGGCGTCGGACCGCCGGCCCGAGCGGGGCGGACACTAGCAGCGGCCCCCGCCGGCTCGGGGCCGGGCCGCCCGGCAAGGCCCGCTCCGGGCCCGTGCGACCGGCGCGAGCCTGGATCCGCGCCCGTCCGGACGCCCCCCCGCCGGCCCCCGGCCGGGCTTCACGCCTCCGCGGCCAGGGGTTAACCTCGGGCGCTCCCCAGCTCCAGGCCCATCGGCCTTCGAGGCCCGCCATTCCGAAGCCCCGCGACAAGAAGATCGCCGTCCCCGCCGCCGAGCCGCGCCAGATCGCGGTGATGGACACGACCCTGCGCGACGGCGAGCAGACGGCCAACGTCTCCTATACGCCGACCGAGAAGCTCCAGCTCGCCCGCATGCTCCTGGCCGAGCTCGAGGTCGACCGGATCGAGGTCGCCTCGACCCGCGTGTCCGCCGGCGAGATGGAGAGCGCCCGGGCCATCACGAAGTGGGCGAAGAGCGCGCGGGTCATCCAGCGCGTCGAGATGCTCGGCTACAGCGACGGGAAGAAGTCGGTCGACTGGATCTGCGAGGCGGGCGGCAAGATCCTGAACCTGCTGACGAAGGGCTCCGAGCGCCACTGCCTCCAGCAGCTCGGCCAGGAGCCCGCCGAGCACCGCGCCCGGGTCGCCGAGACGATCCGCTACGCGCGCCGCAAGCGGCTGACGGTCAACGTCTACCTCGAGGACTGGTCGAACGGTGTCCGCGACTCCTTCGACTACGTCTTCGCGATGGTGCAGCAGCTGCGCGAGCTGCGGGTCGCGCGCGTCTACCTGGCGGACACCCTCGGCGTCCTCTCGCCCGAGGACGTGACCCGCTTCGTCGGCCTCATGACCGCGACCTTCCCCGCCGTCGACTTCGAATACCATGGCCACAACGACTACGGCCTCGCCACCGCGAACTGCCTCGCGGCGATCGCCGCCGGCGCCCGCGGCGTCCACACCAGCGTGAACGGCATGGGCGAGCGCGCCGGCAACGCCTCCCTCGCCGAGGTCGTCGCCGCGATCCACGACCACACCGACTGCCACACGGGCGTCCGCGAGGACCGCCTCTCCTCGATCTCACAGCTCGTCGCCACCTACTCCGGCAAGGAGATCTCCGCCAACACGCCGATCGTCGGCCGCGACGTCTACACCCAGACCGCGGGCATCCACGCCGACGGCGACGCCAAGGGCGATCTCTACGCGACGCGCCTCGCGCCCGGCCGCTTCGGCGGCGCGCGGCGTTATGCGCTGGGCAAGCTCTCGGGCAAGGCCTCCCTCGACCAGAACCTGGCCCAGCTCGGCATCGTGCTGCCCGAGGAGGACCGCGACCAGGTCCTCCAGCGCATCGTCGAGCTCGGCGATCGCAAGCACGTCGTGACCCCCGACGACCTCCCCTATCTCATCGCCGACGTCCAGAAGACGCCCGAGGACCAGCTCGTGAAGATCGAGGGCTGGCGCGTCGACGTCGCCTCGGGCGAGGCGCCGAAGGCGGAGATCGCCGTCGCCTACAAGGGCCAGGTCGAGAAGGCCGACGCGACCGGCGACGGTGGCTACGACGCGTTCATGAACGCGCTGAAGAAGGCGGTGCGGCCCCTCGAGCTCGAGCTCCCCGCGCTGACCGACTACCGCGTCCGCATCCCGCCCGGCGGCCGGACCGGTGCGCTCGTCGAGACGACCATCACATGGAAGGTCGAGACCTCGAGCCCCGCCTCGCGCCGCCTCGTCGGCGAGACGTTCACGACCCTCGGCGTCGACTCCGATCAGCTCGCCGCCGCGGTGATCGCGACGGAGAAGATGCTGAACGCCATCGTGAGCCGCCGCGGCAGCGAGCCGGAGAGGAAGCCCGCGCGCGAGCGACGCCGCGCCGAGGACGGCGGCGCGCGAGCTTCGGGTTGATTCGCGCCGTCGCGACCGTGCTCGCCGCCCTCGCGACCTTCGCGCTCGCCGGTTGCCAGACCTTCTCCGCGCGTCAGAAGGAAGCTCGGTACAGCCCGACCGAGGGCGTGCTCGAAGCCGTCGCCGTCCTCCGCCGCCACGTCCCCGACGACACCTACCGCTTCCCGCCCGCCCGCGACTTCACCGGCCGCAACGTCTACCGCGCCTCGCTGCTGCGCCTCGAGGCGCTCGAGCGCGCCGAGGCCGCCGCGCTCCAGAGCGGCTACATGGACGCGGTGATCGCCTTCGCGAAGGGCCGCGCCCTCGAGCGCCTGCGCGCCTTCGACCTGGCGGCTCAGCACTACCGCGCGAGCGCGCGCATCTCGAACGAGCTGCGCGCCTCGGCGCTCGCGAGCGCCGAAGTCTGCGAGCGCCTCGACCAGGCGATCCGGGTCGGCATCGACTTCGTCGATCCCGTCGCGGAGAACGGCGTGCCCGCGCGCCCGATCGATCCGGACGGGGTGCGGGCGGCGCTCGAGGAGCGGGTGACGCGGCTCTCGATCCTGCTCGACGAGCTGGCGGACGAGGCGCGCGAGAAGGGCGCCCCCGCGGCGGGCCCACCGGCCCGGAGCGGCCTGGCCGGGGCCGGCTCGGACGGCGCCCCGGCGAGCGACGCCGTCGACCCCGTCGATCGCCGACACTACCGCTGGATCGCCCAGGAGGAGATCGAGCGCGCGGACATGGTGCGCGCGCGTTATTTCGTCGAGATCCGCCACGTCGTGCCCGACGGGACCGTCGTCGCCCTGCAGGAGCTGCAGCGGGTGGCGACCCGCCACGGCGCCAGCAAGAACCGCCTGCGCCATCTGATGCGCCTCGGCGACTTCTACGCGGACCTGGCGAGGGAGTACCTCGATGCGGTGCCCCCGGAGAGCCTGGTCTTCGACCCGGCCCGCTTCCGCGAGCTGGCCGACGCCGCGATCCAGCTCTACGAGCTGGTCGGGAGCCACGACGGGCGCCCGGAGAAGCTCGAAGCGACGCGGAACCTCGAGGCCTTCCTCGCCCTCACTCTGCACATCGATGCCGACCGATTCGACCGCTGAGTGCAGGCGAGGACGACCGAACGCGCCGCCGCGGGCGTCCCGCGCGCGCGGGGCCCTTGCGTATTCCGCCGGTGCGCTCGGCCTCCTCCTGCTGCTCGGATCGGGCGGATGCGTCTATCGCAAGGCGGTGGTCGTCGACGAGCTGCTCGCGCCCCTCGCGCGTGACGTCGCGCGCGTCCCCTCGCCGACCGATCTCGCGGCCGCCCGGCTCGCCCGCGTCGCCCTCGTCGCCTCGGCGGCGGACTCCGGCCGGACCGACGCGGCCCTGGCCGGGCTCGAGACGGCGCCGAAGGACGACGAGGAGGAGCGTCTCTGGGCCCTGGCGACCGATCTCCGCAACGCGACCCTCGACGACCCGATCGCCTATCGCGACGCCTCGCGCCGGCTCCGCCGACAGTTCGGCGTCGATGCCCGTCTCGCGGCGCGCCTCGACGAGACGATCGCCGACGACCCGCTGCGCATCGCCCGCCGCCGCAAGCGCGACGACTGGCACCGCCTCTTCGCCCGGACCTTCAACAGCGTCGCCGAGCCCCTCGGCCAGAGCGCGATCACAGGCTTCTTCCTCGCGCCCTACACCGTCGCGAACAGCATCCTCCACTACTTCGCCGAGTTCTCGAACGCCGAGCCCCTGTCGACGACCGGCCGCCAGGCGCTCGTGCTGCGCGAGCAGTTCGTCGCCGCCCATCCGGAGAGCCCGATCGCCCCCGAGGTCGCGGAGCTCGTCGAGCGCGATCGGATCCGGCTCGAGAAGACTCTCGCCCGGCGCCGGATCCGCGCCGCCGAGGACGCCCTCGAAGGCGGCCAGGCCGGGCTCGCGCTCCACCACGCGCGCGCCGCGACCACGATCGTGGCACCCCATCCCGATCGCAACGCCTCGGCACGGCGGCGGGCGGCGGAGCTCGAGCGACGCGCCGGCGCGATCCTCGCCGAGCGCGACCGGCTCGCGGCGCGCTCGCTCGAAGCGCGAGCGACCGAGGCGCCCCTCCGCGAGAGCGAGCGCGCCCTCGCCACCGCGCTGCTCGCCCGCGGCGCACCCCCGCGCAGCCTCGAGCCCGAGCTCGCCCGCTATGCGAAGACCGCAGGGAGGGCGGGCACCGGGCGCATCACGTTCATCGAGGCGATGGCCCGGAGCGAACGCGGCCACGAGGAGCCCGCGCGCCGCTCGCTCGCGGCGCTCGCCGGCCGCAGCGCGCTCCACGACCCCATGACGCGCCACGCACGCCAGCTCGTCGACGACGACTGGCAGAATCCATGGGACGCCTTCCGGCGCCTGCGCAGCAGCGGACGCCGGCAGGCGCTCGCCTTCCGCCTCGCCGGCGAGTGGGTCAACCGCCCCCGCTATCCGAACCTCTGGCCCCCGGTCTCCTATCTGATCGACACGCCCACGATCGCGATGACGATCGCGCTGGCCCCCGTCCGCGCGCTGATCTCGCCCTTCACCGGCTTCCCCGACTTCCAGCGCGGCGCCTCGCTCGCCGGCTATCGCTACCTCCTCCGTCATCCGGCCGGCGATCATCAGCAGGAGGTCGTCCGCTGGCTCTACGACTACGAACGCGACGTGAAGGCCTGGGGCCGGGCGCTGCGTCTCGCCGACCTGATGCCCGACTTCCCCGCCGACGAGCGCCGCGAGCTCGTCGAGAAGACGGCGAGCGAGCAGATCGAGCATCTCGATCGCCTCGACCGCCGGGACCAGCGCACCTCCGTCCTGCGCGGCCTCGCGACGGAGTACCCCGACTCGAAGGGCGGCCGCGACGCCGGCCTGAAGGCCCGCGAGGAGCTCGAGAAGGCGAGCCCCCAGAACATCCGCATCACGCGCGGCTTCCTGCTGGAGAATCCGGAAGTCGCCGGCGACGAGGGCCTCGGCCTGAGCCCGGCGCTCCTGAACGGCGATCCCACCGACGGCGAGCTGCATCCCGACGGCGTCGTGCTGCGCGGCGGACGCGTGGTCGAGATCCGGCTGCGAGCAGAGAGCCGGGACGAGGACGCGCCGCCGGTGTCGCGGGTCCGGCGGATCTCGAAGCGTCGGCTCGTGCGGCTGACGGCGGCCCTCGACGAGGCGGTCCGTCGCAACGGCCTCGTCGACGCCGGCGCGCGCTTCGAGGCCGACGCGAACCGCGAGACCTATCTCGAGCAGGCGCGCCTCGGATTGACCGACGATCCCGACCTGCGCCCGGCCGCGGAGTCGACCTTCGTCTACAAGAGCCTGCGCGAGCGCTACGGGGCGGTGCGCGGGCGGGACTCGCTGCTGCCCTTCGATCTCGTCTTCCGCGGCAGCCTCGGGGACTTCAGCCTCGGCGCGTTCCCGCGCTGGCGTCCCCCGCCGGAGACGGACGACGCGTTCCTGTATCGCTAAGCGAGCTGGAGACGGCGAAGCCCGCGGCCGTCGAGTCGGGTCGCAGCGGGAGCGCAGCGCGAATCACCGCGGACCTGCTCCGATGTCCCGTCGCCCGCCGCGTCACTTCGTCCGGGAGCGGCTCGCATCCCCCTCGCTGGAAGGCACGTCGCGATGGGGGACCCGCCGGAGCCGCGAGACGTCGTAGCCGAGCTCGGCGACGCGTCCGACCAGACGGGCATAGTCGGTCTCCGCGATGTCGGGCCGTCGCGCCATGATCCAGACGTAGTCGCGCGCCGTGCGGGCGATGATGGTCTCGCGGTAGTCGGCGTCGACGTGGGCGACGAGGTATTCGAGACGCAGCGGCCAGACGAACTGCATGCCCCAGGTCGCATTCGTCGTTCGATCCCGCACGAAGCCCCGCGGCGTGAAGCGACGCTCCGGTCCGTCGTGGCCACCTTCGCGGAACACGTAGGTCGTCTCGATCGATCCGTCCTCCGCCAATCGGTAGGTCTCCACCCCGTCGTAGGCGTTCTTCTCCGAATCGGCGGGGATGTGGGCCAGCACGTACCACGGCCCCATGAAGCGTTCGAGGTCGACATGGGAGACGGTGGGCAGCGGACCTCGCGATCCGGTGCAGCCCTGGAGGGCCACGAAGACGGCGACGAGGAGCCCGAGCGTCCCGCGACGTCGCGACCTCGCGCTCCGGCGCAGGGCGATCCGGCCCTGTGCTGTGGGTGCCGCCATGATGATCGGGGGTCTCGACATGCCCGGGCTTTAGCCGCACCCGGAGCCCCATGCAAGCTCGGCTCGCCTCGCGATCCCCGTCGCCGAGCCGGATGGAGAACCCGCGCGCCGATCCTCGCCGATCTCGATCGCGTCCGAGAAGCCGTGATCCGCGAAGGCGGCGTGAACCGGGCCGGGCGTGCCGCCGAGTCGCGGCGCGACGCTCTACGGCTCTCGGCTCGCCTGCTCGAGCAGCTCGATCGGGTGCACGACGCGCGCCGGCAGCCCGCGTCCGGCGAGCCCCGCGGCGAGCTGCATCGCGCAGCCCGGATTGGCGGTGGCGACGAGCTCGGGCGCCGCGTCCGCGAGCGCGTCGAGCTTCGGCTCGAGGACGCGCGCCGACATCTCCGGATGCGTCAGGTTGTAGATGCCGGCGGCGCCACAGCAGGCCTCGGGGTTGCGGTGGGGCACGAGCACGAGCTGCGGGATCGCGTTCAGGAGATTGCGCGGCGCGGCGGCGATGCCCTGGGCGTGGATCAGGTGGCAGGGATCGTCGTAGCAGACACGCCGTGGCATCGGCGCGAGGGGAATGCCGAGGCCCTCGGCGTCGAGGAACTCGAGCACGTCGCGGACGCGCCCGGCGAGGGGCTTGCCGTCGTCGCCGATCCAGTGGGGCAGCTCCTTCAGCGCGGCGCTGCAGCCCGCCGACGTCACGACGACCGCGTCGAAGCCGCCCTCCGCGCAGGGCGCGCCTGCGCCGGTCTCGCTCTCGCCGAAGACCTTCACGTTCGCCCGCGCGAGGACCTTCGCCCGCTCGTCGTCGCCGGCGTGGGCGTGCAGCGCACCGCAGCAGCCCTGTGCCTCGGGGACCACGACGTCGAAGCCCGCCCGCGACAGCACGAGCCGCGCCGCGTCGTTGACGCGCCCGAAGAGCTCGGGCATCACGCAGCCCTCGAAGAGCGCGACGCGCCCGCGCCGCACGCCGACCGCCGGGGTGAAGGCCGGCATCCGGCGCCGCTCGGCCGCGGGCGGGATCGCGGGCAGGAGCACCGCCCGCTTCGCGAGCGCCTCCGGCAGCACGCGTGCGGCGAGCCGATCGAGCCCGAGCCCCTTCACGAGCGCGAGCAGGCGGACGACCCACGCGAGGCGCTCGCGCCGCGGCACGATCTCGCGCAGCGCGAAGCGCTCGAGCGCGCGGGCGAAGCGCCCGCCGGGCTGGGACTCGCGCACCGCCGCCCGCGTCGCCTCGAGGATCTCGCCATACCGGACGCCGGACGGACAGGCCGTCTCGCAGGCCCGGCAACCGAGGCAGAGGAAGGCCTCCTCCGCGAGCAGCCCCGGATCGTCGAGCCGCCCCTCGGCGTGGCCGCGCATCAGGTAGATGCGACCGCGCGGGGACGAGGTCTCGCGGCCGGTGGCGCGATAGGTCGGACAGCTCTGCAGGCAGAGCCCGCAGTGGACGCAGTCGAGGGTCTTCGCGTGGATCTGCGTGCGCAGCCGGTCCACGAGGGCGCCTTGCGGCGACGGGCAGGCCCGGCTCGTCGAGTCGTCGATCGTCGTCATCGTCTCAGGTCCCCGCCACGAAGCGCCCGGGGTTCAGGATCCGGTGCGGATCGAAGCGCTGCTTCAGGGAGACGACGAGGGCGCGGGTGCCCGCCTCCTCGCCGAAGACGTCGACCTCGCCGGCGAGCGCCGCCGGCAGCCAGTCGAAGCGGAGCGCCCCGCCCGAGGCGAGCGCCTGCTCGCGCAGCCCGAGCAGGGTCCGGGCATCCGAGCGCGCGGCGCCGTCGGCCCCGGCCGCTCCGCCGCGCGCGGTGACGACGCCGATCCCGAGATCGATCGAGACCGCGCATCCGGCGTCGAGGACGGTCCGTCGCAGGGGCTCGAGCCGCGTCGCGACGACGCGCGCGCGCAGGCCGAGGGGAGCGGTCGTCGCGGCGTGCGCCCGGGCGTCGCGCACTCGATCGACGGCGAGCGGGTCGGCGGGCGCGAGGGCGAAGGTGCGCAGCAGCGCGTCGCGATCCTGGGCGACGGCCGCCTCGCCGCCGCCGAGCTCGACGACGAGCTCGGCCGTGTCGGCCTCGTCCGCCGCTTCGTTCCAGACGAACGCGCGCACCGTCGTCGCGCGCGCGGCCAGGCGCGCCGCTTCGAAGGTCGCCGGATCCCTCGCAAGCCGGCCGGCGAGCACGACCCGCTTCGCCGGCTGAGGGCGCAGCCGCAGCCACGCGCCCGTCACGACGGCGAGCGAGCCGAAGGAGCCGGTGTAGAGCTTCGCCATGTCGTAGCCCGTCACGTTCTTGACGACGCGGCCCCCGCATTTCGTCGGCGTTCCGTCGGCGCCGACCAGCTCGAGGCCGAGCACCGCGTCGGCGACCCGGCCGAAGACCTGGGCCCGCGGACCGACCGAAGCGCTCGCGATCGTGCCGCCCACCGTCGTCGCCGCCCCGGGCGGATCGAGGGGCAGCTCCCAGCCCTCGGCGGCGACGGCCTCGCGCAGGGCGCGGACCGGTGTCCCGGCGCGGGCGTGGACGACGCCCTCGTCGGGCTCGAAGACGTCGATCCCGGCGAGGCCTTCGAGAGAGAGAGCCGCGGCGAGCCTTCCCGCACGATTGGCCTGGGCGAGGCGCGTCCGCCCCCCGACGACGAGCACGCCCTCCGACTTTGCATGCCGCTCGGCGAGGAGCGCCGCGAGGGACGCGACGTCGCCCGGCCGGTCGACGACATCGACCACCGCGCCCGGGACCTCGATCCGCTCCGGAGACGACGGGACGGACGCGCTCATGCGATCGGCACCGCCTCGTAGCCCCGGGCCTTCGGATCCGACTCGACGCAGAAGCGCGTGGTCGGGATGATCTTCCCGGGATTGCAGACGCCGTCGGGGTTGAAGGTGTCACGCAGGCGGCGCATCGCGGCGAGGTCGGCCTCGCCGAAGACGAGGTGCATGTAGTCGCGCTTCTCGACGCCGACGCCGTGCTCGCCGGTGATCACGCCGCCGGCGGCGACGCAGGCTTCGAGGATCTCCTTGCCCGCGGACATCACGCGGGCGAGCTCGTCGGGGTCGCGGCGATCGAAGCAGATGTTCGGGTGCAGGTTGCCGTCGCCGGCGTGGAAGACGTTGGCGAGCTTGAGGCCGTGGCGATCGCAGATCTCGCAGACCTGCTCGAGCACGCGCGGGAGCTGCATGCGCGGGACGACCGCATCGTGGACGTAGAGATCCGGCGCGAGCCGCCCCATCGCGCCGAAGGCGCCCTTCCTCGCGCGCCAGAAGCGCTTGCGCTCGGCCTCGTCCCGGGCGATCTCGATCGCCTGACACCGCTCGGCGGCGCACGCCGCGCGGATCGCCTCGATCTCGCCCGCGAGGGCGACGGGGAGACCATCGAGCTCGACGATCAGGACCGCGCCCGCCGTCACCGGCAGCCCCGCCGCGTAGACGCTCGCCTCGACCGCTTCGATCGTGCGCCGATCGACGATCTCGAGCGCCGCCGGCACGACGCCGCTGCGGATCACCCGCCCGACCGCGCGACACGCCCCGACGACGTCGTCGAAGAGCACGAGCAGCGTCTCGACCGCCTTCGGGATCGGCGTGAGCCGCACCGTCGCCTCCGTCACGACCCCGAGCGTCCCCTCGCTGCCGACGATCGCGCCGACGAAGTCGAAGCCCGGCGACTCGCCCGTCCGGCTCCCGAAGCGCTGCACCGTCCCGTCGGGCAGCACGAGCTCGAGGGCGAGCACGTGGTTCGTGGTCGTGCCGTACTTCAGCGTGTGCGGGCCGCCGGAGTTCTCGGCGACGTTGCCGCCGAGGGTGCAGGCCTGCTGGCTCGAGGGATCCGGTGCGTAGAAGAGGCCGTGGGATGCGACCGCCGTCGAGAGCTCGGCGTTGACGACGCCGGGCTGGACGACGGCGAAGCGATTCTCGGCGTCGACCTCGAGGATGCGGTTCATGCGCGAGCACTCGATCAGGACCGAGTCCGCGGTCGCATGCGCCCCGCCCGAGAGACCGGTCCCGGCGCCGCGCGGCACGAAGGCGACGCCCGCCTCGCGGCAGGCGAGGACGATCGCGACGACCTGCTCGGTCGTCGTCGGGAGCACGACGGCGAGGGGGCGCTTCGGGGAGAGGGTGAGCCCGTCGCATTCGTAGGCGAAGAGCTCGCCGGGACGGACGAGACAGCCCTCCTCGCCCACGATCCGGCGCAGACGGCCGATCAGCCCATCGAGCGCGCGCGGGGTCGGGGCGGGCCGGGGCGCATCGTGTCCGTTCGGGTCGAGCGTCGCGGGCGTCCGGGGTGTCGTCATCGGGGGCGCGCTTCCGGGGAGCCGCGCATCAGGCGAGGCCGAGGCGTTCGAGATCGTCCTCGTCGAGGCCCAGATAATGACCGACCTCGTGGCGGACGGTGACCTGGATCTGGTCGATCAGCTCGTCTTCGTTCGCGCAGACCTTCTCGAGGTTCTTCTTGAAGAGCAGGATGCGGTCGAGGTCGACCGGCTGGTCGCTGACGAGGGCCTCGGTGCGCGGGACGCCGAGGAAGAGCCCGAGGGTCTGGGGCGAGATGCGCTCCGCGCGGATCAGCTCGTCGCTCGGCAGGTCCTCGACGATCACGGCGACGCCCTGGATCGTGTCGCGGATCGAGCGGGGCAGGTTGTCGGTCGCCGCATCGACCGCGCGGGCGAAGGTCGCGTCGTCGACGCGCACGGGGACCATGAACTGCTGGGGATCGAGGGCGTTCGCGCGCACGAAGGCCTGGCTCGCGCTCTCGATGCCGACGCCCGGGGAGCCGGTCGCGTCGCCCTCTTCCTCGAGGCGCTCGAGCACGAGCCCGAGGTGGTACACCGGATGCCCCGCGTCGGGATCCGTCGCGACGACGCGCTCGAGCACGCGCTTCGCCTCGTCGAGATGGCCGAGCTCGAACAGGACCTGCCCCTCGAAGGAGCCGTAGAGCCCGACCTCGCCGCCCGTCTTCGCCGCGCGGCGCACGAGGAAGAGCGCCCCTTCGAGGTCGTCCTGATAGAAGAGGGCCTTGCTCTTCAGGTAGTAGACCTCGGCCTGGAGCATGCGGTCGGGGCGGGGCAGATGCGCGCTGCCCGCGAGCAGCTCGTCCGAGAGCCGCACCGCGGTCGGGAACTCGCCGAGCTCCTCGATCAGCAGCTCGATCCGATTCAGGTGGGCGGCGGTGAACTTGCCGTCGGCGAGCACCGCCCGGTCGAACTCGACCAGCGCCTCGTCGATGCGCCCCTCGTCCCAGAGGATCTCGCCCCGACCGTTGTGGGCCTCGGCCCCGTCGGGATGGACGCGGAGCGCCTCGTCGAGCCAGGCGAGCGCCTCTTCGATGCGCCCGCCATGCGACGCCTCCATGGCCTGGTCGAGGCAATCCCAGTAGCGGTCCTTGTCCTTGCGCATCCCAGGCTCAACTCGTCGGCCTGCCGATCCCTCGAAATCCACGGGGCACATCTCGAGCCACGATCGGCCAAGCCTGCGTCGGAGGGGGGGCTCGAAGAGCGCGAGCTTAGCGTAGAGGCCGGCAGCCCGATGCCGCCGCGGATGCCCGTTCCGCGGCCGGTGGCCGAATGGGTTCGCAGCGGCCGAGTGCGCACCGCCGACCCGGCGCCGGACCGCCCGAGGCCGCCCCCGCCGCCGCGCCGGGCCCACGGGGAGCGCGGCTTGCTGTGGGGCTATGCTGGCCCGAATGCCGACCCCGATCCTCCGACGACCGCTCCGCCCGCTCCTCTGCCTGCTCGCCCTGATCGCCCTCGCGAGCGGGGGGGGCTGTGCGAAGCCGCCGACGCCCGGCCCGGCCTTCGCCCCGGCGCCCGAGCCCGCTCCGGGCCACGCGCGGCTCTACATCTTCCGCGTCGACTCGCAGCACTCGCTCTCGCGCGTCGAGATCGGCCTCGATGGAAGGCCGCAGGGCCATATCGGCAACGACGAATACGTCACCTTCGAGCTCCCCCACGGCCCCCATCGCGTCGACTTCCGCCAGCGCGGCCTCGCCTTCGCCAGCTGGGGCTGGAACCACCAGCATCTGGTCGCGAAGTCCGGCGAGACGATCTTCCTCGAGATCTCGATCCGGATCTCGGCCCAGCCGATGCCGGGCAGCGGCCACGAGCTCGAGATCGCCGGACGCTCGGGGGGCGCCGCCAGCGAGAACGTGTTCATCCAGCAGCGCTCGCAGGAAGACGCGATCCGGATCCTGGCCGACACGAACCTGCACACCGAGTAGGGCGGTCCCCGGCGGCCATGCCGCCCCGGGGCGGGGTGCGAAGGGTCGGGGCGCGAGGATGGTGGGCCCGCCTGGACTTGAACCAGGGACCAGCCGGTTATGAGCCGGCCGCTCTGACCAACTGAGCTACAGGCCCGCCAACCCCGAGTCTAACCCCTTCCCCGGACCCGGGCCGAGGGGCCCTCCCGAGTCGCCCGGGGCCACGTTGTTGATCCGCAGGCGAGCTGCGAGAATCGCGGCATGAGCAATCCGAATCGAGCGCATTGTGTGGCGGTGATCGGCGGGGCGACGGCGGGCGCGGAGATCGCGAGCCGGCTGGCCGATCGTGGGGTGTCGGTCTTCGTGTTCGAACAGAACAAGAGGCCCTACGGCAAGATCGAGGACGGCCTTCCGCGCTGGCACGAGGCGCTGCGCGAGAAGGAGTACGAGACGATCGACGAGAAGCTGACGCGGCCCGGCGTCGAGTTCATCCCGAGCACGAAGGTCGGCCGCGACGTCGAGTTCAAGGCGTTGGCGAACGAGTGGGGCTTCTCGGCGGTGGTGCTGGCGAACGGCGCCTGGCGCGACCGCCCGCTCCCGATCGAGGGGGCCGACGCCTACCTCGGCAAGGGCCTGGTCTACCAGAACGCCTTCGTGATCGCGTTCAACCACGCCGAGCGCGGCGACCTGCCGAACGCGCGCTACGAGGTCCTCCCGGGCGCCATCATCGTCGGCGGCGGCCTCGCGTCGATCGACGTCGCGAAGATCCACACCCTCGAGATGACGGTCCGCGCGCTCGCGAAGCGCGGGATCAAGACCGACGTGGTCGAGCTCGAGGTGAAGGGCATCCCCAAGATCCTCTCGGGCCACGGCCTCACGTTCGAGGACCTCGGCATCGTCCCGCCGACCCTCTACTACCGGCGCCGGGTCGAGGACATGCCGCTCATGAGCGCCCCCGAGGACGCGGATGCGGCGCGCATCGCGAAGGTCGAGGCGGGCCGCAAGCGCATGCTCGAGAAGTCGACCGAGAAGTACCTCTTCAAGGTCGAGCCGCTCTCGGCGCCCGACGCGCTGATCGTCGAGAACGGGCGCCTCGTCGGTCTACGCTTCCGGCGGACGAAGATGGAGAACGGCCGGCTCAAGACGACGGACGAGACCTTCGAGGCGAGGGGCCCGGTCGTGATCAGCTCGATCGGCTCGATCCCGGAGCCGATCGAGGGCATCGCGATGAAGGGCGAGCTCTTCGACTTCAAGGACTGGGAGATCGGGCGCCTCGAGGGCTATCCGACGGTCTTCTCCGTCGGCAACGTCGTGACCGGGAAGGGCAACATCGTCGCCTCGCGCAAGCACGCGACCCAGGTCTCCGAGGCCGCGGTCGAGGCCTATCTCGGCGTCGGCGGCGAGGACCGCAGCGCGGCCGTCGAGGCCCGGCCCGGGATGCCCGAAGCGGACCATACGGCGGATCAGGTCTTCGCGAGCCTCGGCAACGCGAGTGCACTCTCCGACGCCCAGGTCGCGCAGCTGCGCGAGCGGGTGGCCGAGCTCCAGCGCCGGGTCGGCTACGAGGACTACAAGTCGTGGAAGGAGAAGGTCGGCGCGCCCTGCTAGGCGCGCCGGACGTCTCCTCCGAGCCCGGGGTCGGGCCCCGGCTCGCCCGTGCTCAGCCTCGCGGCACCGGCGGCGGCTGCGTCGCGAAGGCGCCGCGCAGGCCCGGGACCTGACCGGCCGCCTGCCACTCGCTCATGCCCGACGACCAGACGAGCGTCTCGCGGCCGACGCGTCCGGCGGCGATGGCCTGGGCGAGCTGTGCGCCGGTGAAGGGCCCGACCGGCGCGCCGGCCTCGGCGATGTGCCAGAGGACCGGAGCCAGCACCGGCGGCACCGCCGCCGCGGGATTCACCGCCGCGCCCGGCATCGCCATCGCCGCGCCCGCGGCTCCGGCAGCCCCCGCGGCCCCCGCCATGCCCATCGACCCCAGCGTGCCCATCGCGTTCGTCATCGCGAGCCCCATGCCGAGCCCGGCGCCGGCCGCCGCGACGCCGCCCGCCGGATTGAGCACGGCGTCGGGAATCGCGTTGCCGAGCTGATAGGCCTGGAAGACGTTCATGTCGCCGATCGCCTTCATGCTGGCGCGGGCGTCGAGAGCCCGCTCGACCTCCTCGGGGACCGACACGTTCACGATGTAGAGCTGCGGGATCTCGAGCCCGAACTCGTCGTCGATCTTCGAGAGCACCTCGCGCCGCAGCGTCTCCGAGAGCGAGCCGTAGCTCTGGGCGAGGTCGAGGACGCCGATGCCCGAGTTGGCGACGACGTCGGCGAAGGCCATCGAGATGATCGAACGCAGCAGCGCCGAGATCTCCTCGGCCTCGTAGACGCCGTCGGTCCCGACGAGCTCCGACAGGAGCTTCGCCGGATCGACCGCGCGCAACGTGTAGGTCCCGAAGGCGCGCACGCGCACGGGCCCGAAGTCGGGGTCCCGCATCGGCACCGGATTGGCGGTGCCCCACTTCAGGTCCGTCAGCTGGCGGGTGCTGACGAAGTAGATCTCCGCCTTGAACGGGCTGTCGAAGCCGTGATACCAGCCCATCAGCGTCGAGAGGATCGGGAGGTTCTTGGTCTCGAGGCGATACTGACCGGGGCCGAACACGTCGGCGACGCGTCCTTGATGGACGAAGACCGCCGACTGGCCCGGCCGGACGATCAGCTGGGCCGCGTACTTGATCTGGTTGCGATAGCGCGGGAAGCGCCAGACGAGGCTGTGCTGGCTGTCGTCGATCCACTCGATGATGTCGATCAGCTCGGCGCGAAGCATTTCGAAGATGGCCATGTCGGCTCCTTGTACCCTGTGTCCCGTTTCTCATCGCGGCCGCGCTCGGCCACGCCTCAATCGAGCAGCCTCGCCAGGAAGTCGACGATCGAGCCGACTCCGAGAGCCGAGGGGCTGCGCTCCCCGAAGACCGTCCAGTCGGTCTTCTCGACGCTCGTCATGATCGTCACGCGGCGGACGGCCTCGTCGGCGGCCTCCTGCTCGCGTCGTCGTTCGCGATCGGCCTCGGTGTCGGTGACCCGCTGCGCGCGACCGGAGAGGACGTAGCCCGCGATCCGCTCGAGCTCGTGGGCGTCGAGCCAGGTCCCGTGGTCGTGACACTGATCGATGATCACACCGGATCGGCGCTGATAGTTGCGACGCGCCATCTGCTGCCCGCAGACGGGGCAGCGGCGGTATTCGACCGCGCTGCGCGAGGGATTGCCGCCGTCGACGCGCGGTGTGGCCACCTCGCCCGCGGCGAAGCGGCTGCGCGCGGTCTCGGCGGCGCGCTCGACCAGGATCTGGAAGCGATCCCGCGGCGCCCAGAGCCCGTGACACTTGGCGCACTCGTGGACGACGACGCCGCCGGCCTCGCGCGCGTTCAGCGGGCGTTCGCAGCAGGGACAGCCGACCGCCTCCGCGGCGGCGTCCTCCGGGATCGGCATCGGCGTGAAGCCGACGCCGCAGCCGGCGCAGAAGCGGGCTTCCTCGTGGTTGCGGGCGAAGCATTCGGGGCAGATCAGGCCACCCGGGTCGGCGCTCGGGACGATGCCCGAGCCGCAGAACGAGCAGACCTCCTCGCCCCACTTCGCGATCGCCCCGCACGCGCTGCAGCGCTCGACCGCCGCGTCGACCGACGCCGTCGGCGCCTTCGCCTCGAGGGTCTGGCCGCAGCGACACGCGAAGGTGCCCCCCTCCGGACGGGCCGAGAGGTCGTACTGGGCATGGCATCGGGGGCAGGCGACGAGCTTCACGCGGACCTCGCCGCGTGCCTATCGGACGGGCCGGAGAGCCGCTTGACGCCTACGAGTCGAGGAAACCCTTGAGCGATCGGCTGCGCGAGGGATGCCGCAGCTTGCGCAGGGCCTTGGCCTCGATCTGCCGGACCCGCTCCCGGGTCACCTCGAAGTCGGCGCCGACCTCCTCGAGCGTCCGGTTCGCGCGCTCTCCGATCCCGAAGCGCATGCGCAGGACGCGCGCCTCGCGGGGAGCCAGGGTCGCGAGGAGATCGCGGGTCTGCTCGGCCAGCGCGGTGCGGATCACCGCGTCCGCGGGATCGACGGCGTTCGGATCCGCGATGAAGTCCGACAGCTTGCCGTCCTCCTCCTCGCCGACCGGGGTCTCGAGGCTGATCGGGTCGTTCGCGATGCGCAGCACCATCCGGATCTTGTCGAGCGGGAGCTCGAGGGTCTCGGAGAGCTCCTCGGGGCTCGGCTCGCGGCCGAGGCTCTGGACGAGCTGGCGGGTCACGCGGACGAGGCGGTGGATCGTCTCGATCATGTGGACCGGGATGCGGATCGTGCGCGCCTGGTCCGCGATCGCTCGCGTGATCGCCTGGCGGATCCACCAGGTCGCGTAGGTCGAGAACTTGTAGCCGCGGCGCCACTCGAACTTGTCGACCGCGCGCATCAGGCCGATGTTGCCCTCCTGGATCAAGTCCAGGAACTGCAGGCCGCGATTCGTGTACTTCTTCGCGATCGAGACGACGAGGCGCAGGTTGGCCTCGATCAGCTCGCTCTTCGCCTCCTGGGCGGCCATCGCCGTCGCGTCGATGCGAGCGACGACGTGCTCGACCTCCTCGGGTCGCAGGCCCGAGTCGCGCTCGAGCTCCTTGCGGAACGAGTCGATCACGCCGAGCTGGGACATCGCGTCCTCGACGGCCTCGGGATCCCCGCCGAGGCGATCGAGCGCCTGACGTCCCCCGGCGCTCGGCACGTTCGCCTGCTCGCCGAGCACGCGGAGCTCCTCGATGTCCATGTCGAAGCGCCGCGCGAGCTCCGTCGCGCGGGCGGAGAGGAGGCGGTGGCTCTCGGCGAGCTCCTTGAGGCAGCGGTGGAGCTCGTTGTAGCGGTGGCGGCTGATGCGCTGCTTCGCGAAGACCTTCGCGACCTCGCGATAGAGCCCCTCGAGCTCGGCCTCGCAGTCGTTGCGGTCGTCCCGCGTCATCGCGTCTTCGGCGAGGGCGCGCCGGCGCTCGAGGACGCCGCTCTCGAGGCGGCGCAGGCGGGTCATCGCCGCGAGGAACTGCTTGCGAGCCTCGGGCTGGACGTCCGAATCGTCGTCGTCGACGACGTCGAGGACCTTCTTCAGGTCGAGCTCGTTCGCGCGCACCGCG
The DNA here is from genome assembly GCA_046351135.1 of Myxococcota bacterium. GTDB lineage: Bacteria > Myxococcota_A > UBA9160 > UBA9160 > UBA4427 > UBA4427. Next base: position 97,747 of record JAXLZA010000006.1, read on the forward strand.
TCCCCGAGCTCGAGCATGCGCCGGAGCGAGTATGGATTGCCGAGCAGGGCCGCGAGATGCGCGTCCACGGCGCGCTCGATGCGCTGCGCGATCTCGACCTCGCCCTCGCGGGTCAGCAGGGAGACCTGCCCCATCTCGCGCAGATAGACCCGCACCGGATCGACGGCGGGATTGAGCGAGTCCGCACCGGAGGCGCTCGCGAGGCCGCCGCTCGCGCGCTTCGCCGAGGGCCGCGTCGCGGCGACGCGCCGCGGGGTCGGCGTCGGGGAGTCGGTGTCCCGGCCCTCGTCCTCGGCCTCGGCCGGGGAGAGCGACTGCGCCGTCGGCTCGTCGATCGCTTCGCTCGACGTCGCCGGCGCCGTCCGCGCGAGACCGATGCCGTTCTCACGCAGAACCGAGAGGACACCATCGAGATGCTGCCGGCCGAGCTGGCCGTCGAGGAACGCGACGCGCAGGTCCTCGCGATCGACCTGGCCCTTCGCGCGCCCGGTCTCGATCAGGCGCTGGATCGCGTCGAGCGCGCGGAGCTCGTCGAGAGACAACGCCCGGGAGCGACTGGGAATCAGCTCGGACTTATCGCGCTTGCTCGGCGTTCGCGGCGCCTTGCGAGCGATCGACTTGCGCGCGGGGGTCGGACGGGACTCGGAGGCGGCGACGGGCTCCGCGGTCGCCTCGGACTCCGGCGCCGATCCGTTCGCGCGGGCTCGTCCACCGCAGCGCGCATCGGTCGCCTTCGCGACGTTGGATTCGAGGGGCGATGCGAACGCGTCCGCTTCGGCAGCCGGCCCGCGACGTCGGCGGGATCGCGCACGCGGTGCGTCGATCATCGCCGCCGCGTCCGGCGGAAGCGTGTCGTTCAGGGTCGGCGGGGAGACCGACTCCGAACTGGGCGCGTTCGAGGCCATGGGGGGTCCTCCTGAGCTCCAGGAATCTACTGGCGAATGGGCGCTTCCGCCGCGGTTCCGGAGTGACTCGTCATTCGAGTCGCTCGCTTCTGCGTGTTGCGTGGCCGCTGCCGCTCGCCGGGCCAGGCTCGTTCTTCAGCACACCGAGCCGTGCCCGACGCTCGCGCAGCGCCGCGTCCTTCTGGGCCAGCAGATCCTCGTACCCCTCGTTCGAGATCCGCAGCTGACGGGTCAGCTCCTGCTCGCGAGCGGCGAGACGCCGCTCCTGGAACCAGCCGATCAGGTCGGCGAGGACCTGGTCCGCGGTTCGCTCCGCGTCGATCGGCGTGTCGTCCACCGCGATTTCCCGCAGGCGTCGTCGTGCGTCGTCGTCGAGCCGGAGCTCGACGGCGAACGGGTCGACACCGCCAACTTCGGCGGCAGTCAGCTCCCCCTGCTGAGCCGCCGACAGGATCTCGCGGATGATCGCCTTCCATGCACCCAGCGGGACCAACTCCTCGATCTGCAGCGCGATTTCGTCTCCGATCAGCGCCGGCCGCTGCAGGCAGAGGCGGGCCAGCTCGCGCAGCTGACGATCCTCCGGCGCGTCCCGCCGATCCCGCTCGAGCCCGAGGGTGGCCCCGTCGACCTGGGGCGTCTGCGAGGCGTTGCGCACCGCGTCCCGCACCACGGCGGCGACCGCCGCGGGCGCCGCATCGATCGCGAGCGCGAGGCGCCGCGCGTACTCGTCGCGGGACACGACGTCGGCGACCCGCGCGACGAGGGGCGCGACGTGGGCGACGACGTCCGCCTTCTGATCCGGCGTCGCAATTCCGTGACGCACCGCGTTGCGAATCGTCTGTTCGAGGGCGTCGGGCGCGTCGTCGACCAGGCGCCGGAGCGCCTCGGCTCCCTCCTTCTTGAGGTAGTCGTCGGGGTCGAGCCCGCCGGGAATCGTCGCGGCGCGCACGCGGAGACCGTGGGGCAGGAGGACGGCGAGGGCCTTCTCGGTGGCGGCCTGTCCCGCACGATCGCCGTCGAACACGAGCACGACCTCGCGGGTTCGCCGGCGCAGGGCGACGCCGTGCTCGGGGGTCAGGGCGGTGCCACAGGTCGCGAGGGCCTCGCCGAGGCCGGCGCGCGCGAAGGCGATGCGATCGAAGTAGCCCTCGCAGATCACGACGCGGCCGGCGCGCCGGATCGACTCGAGGGCGTCGGGCAGGCCGTAGAAGGCCTGTCGCTTGAGGAAGACCGGCGTCTCCGGGGTGTTCAGGTATTTCGGATCCTGGTCCGCCTCGAGGGCGCGGCCGCCGAAGCCGACGACGCGGCCTCGCACGTCGCGGATCGGGAAGGTCAGCCGGCCGCGCAGCCGGTCGTAGTGGCCCGAGCCGGACTTGCGATCGACGAGCAGCCCCGCCTTCATGCCGATCTCGGCGGGGATCCGCTTCTCGCGCAGCCGGGCGGCGACGGCGTCCCAGCGCGCGGGCGCGTAGCCGATGCCGAATTCGTCGGCGAGACGGCCGTCGAAGCCGCGCGACAGGAGATAGTTGCGCGCGATCTTGCCTTCGGGCTCGCGCAGGGCCTCGCGGTAGAGGGCCTGGGCGAGCTCGTTCGCCTCGAAGATGCGCGTCGTGAGGCCGGCCTCGCCGCCATCGCGCTCCTCGGGGACCACGATGCCGAGCTCGCTCGCGAGCTGGCGCGCCGCCTCGGGGAACGAGAGCCCCGTGTGCTTGATCAGGAAGGCGATGACGTCGCCGCCTTCCTGGCAGCCGAAGCAATGGAAGATCTGGCGGTCGGGGCTGACGTTGAAGGAGGGCGTCTTCTCGTTGTGGAACGGGCAGAGGCCGCGCCAGTTCCGGCCGGCCTGCTTCAGCTCCACGTAGCGACCGATGAGGCCGACGATGTCGGCTCGGCTCCGAATCTCCGCAATCGTGCTGTCGGGGATTCGGCTCAACGGGGCCCTCTCGTCGGCGGTTCGAAGCTCGCTAGTTCACCGAGCGCCGCATCTTCTTGAGCGCGCGCTTGATGGCCGCAGCTTCCTTCTTCTTCTTGCGGATGCTCGGCTTGTCGTAGTACTCGCGCCGTCGCAGCTCGGTCAGGATGCCTGCCTTCTCACAGGTCTTCTTGAACCGCTTGAGCGCGCCCTCGAAGGACTCGCTCTCCTTGATCTTGATCACGGGCATGTCTTTCCCTCGATATCCGCGGGAAGCGACCGACCTGCGAGCGAGACGACGAGACGACTTCCGGAGTCGGCGATCCGCAAGGACTCACCGAACCGCCTGTAAGTATCTCCACCGTCCGCTTCGTGGCGCGCGAATCCCGGATTCGCGCCCCCGACGCCGTCGATTGCCTCTCGTTTGCCCGTCCGTCGACCGGGCAGGTTTGCTTGAAAGGGCGCCCAACCTAGCGCAGCGCCACCGGGGCCTCCAAGGGACCCCGCGGGATCACTCCACACCCAGACTCGGGGGGCGCACCGCGATTCCCCGCCCGATCAGGTCCCGCTTGACCCGGGCGACCGTGGTCTCCCCGAAGTGGAAGATCGAGGCCGCCAGCGCCGCCTGGCAGTGGCCCCCGGCCGGGCCGTCGTCGAGGGCCGTCGCGAGATCCGCGGCGCTCCCGCCCCCGCCCGAGGCGATCACCGGGATCGGGACCCGGTCCGCGACCGCCCGCAGGAGCGGCAGGTCGTAGCCCTTCTTCGTTCCGTCCCGGTCCATGCTGGTCAGCAGGATCTCGCCAGCCCCGGCCGCCGCCATGCGTGCGGCCCACTCGACCGCATCGATCCCGGTCGAGTTGCGTCCGCCGTGCGTGAAGACCTCCCAGCGCGGGGACTCTCCGGGCTGCGACACCTGCTTCGCGTCGATCGCGACGACGAGGTTCGCGCTCCCGATCTTGGCCGCCGCCTGCTCGACCAGCTCCGGGTTCTTGATGGCCGCCGTCATGATCGAGACCTTGTCGGCTCCGGCGTTCAGGAGATCGCGGATGTCCTGCAGCGAGCGGACGCCGCCGCCCACGCAGAGCGGCATGAAGACGCTCTCCGCCGTGCGCGCGACGATGTCGAGCAGGATGCCGCGGGCCTCGTGGCTCGCGGTGATGTCGAGGAAGGTGATCTCGTCGGCTTCCTGGGCGTCGTAGCGCTTCGCGACCTCGACGGGATCCCCGGCGTCGACGTGGTCGACGTACTGGACGCCCTTCACGACCCGGCCCTTGTCGACGTCGAGACACGGAATGATGCGCTTGAAGAGCGGCATGGCTTAACCCAGCGCCTCGACTTCACGCAGCGCCGACGCGAGGTCGACGCCGCCGGTGTAGATCGCGCGGCCGACGATCACGCCGCAGATGTTCCGGTCGCGCAGGCGCGCCGACGCGACCACGTCCGCGCTCGTCGCGACGCCGCCCGAGACGATCACGGGGATCGAGAGGGCCGAGGCGAGCCGCGCGGTGGCCTCGAGATTCGGGCCCGTCAGCATGCCGTCGCGGGCGATGTCGGTGTAGACGATGGCGGCGACGCCGGCGTCCTCGAAACGGCGGCCGAGGTCGACCGCCCGAATCTCGCTGCCCTCGGTCCAGCCCTCGACGGCGACGCGGCCGTCGCGGGCGTCGATGCCGACCACGATCCGCCCGGGATGCTTCGCCGCGGCCTGCTTCACGAGCGCGGGGTCGCGCAGCGCGACCGTCCCGAGGATCACGCGATCGAGCCCCCAGGACAGCGCGGCGTCGACCCCCTCGAGCGTCCGCAGCCCGCCGCCCATCTGCACCGGAACCCGCCCGACCGCGGCGAGGATCTTCCGCACCGAGTCCGCCTGCACCGGCCTCCCGGCCTTCGCGCCGTCGAGATCGACGACGTGGACCCGCTTCGCCCCGAGCGCCGCGAAGCGCGCGGCGACGGCGGCGGGATCGTCGTCGTAGACGGTGGCCGCGTCGTAGCGCCCCTGGGTCAAGCGGACCGCGCGACCGCCGAGCAGGTCGATGGCCGGGATCAGCTCGAAGGGCGACCGAACCGCCGCGTCCGCCGCGCCGGAGCGTCCCGTCCCGTCCGCCGTCGTCGAGGTCGTCCGCGAAGCGCCCACTAACACGCCTCCAGCCAGCGGCGATACGCATCGAGGAGCCGCTTGCCTGCGGCCTGGCTCTTCTCGGGATGGAACTGCACCGCGAAGACGTTGTCCTTCGCGACCGCCGCCGCGAAGCGGCCGCCGTAGTCGGCCCAGCCGACGACGGTGTCGAGGTCGGTCGGCTCGGGGCGATAGGAGTGGACGAAGTAGTAGACGTCGCGCTCGGGGAGGCCCGCGAGCATCGGATGGCTCCCGGCATAACGGACCTCGTTCCAGCCGATGTGCGGGACGCGCAGCGGACGCATGCGCGCACCGCCGGCCGCGGGCGCGCCCCCGGCCCCCGTCTCGGGCACGGCATCGGGGAAGCGCGTGACGCGGCCGCGGAAGACGCCGAGCCCCTTCGTCCGCCCGTGCTCGTCGCCCTCTTCGTAGAGCAGCTGGAGGCCGAAGCAGATGCCGAGATAGGGCCGGCCGTGGTCGGTGACCTTGCGGATCGCCTCGGCGAGGCCGGCGTCGGTCAGCGAGCAGACGGCGTCGCGGAAGGCGCCGACGCCCGGCAGCAGCACGCCGTCCGCGGCCTCCACGACCTTCGGATCCGCGGTGACGACGGGGGTCAGCTCCGAGCGTTCGAGGGCCTTCGCGACGCTCCGGATGTTGCCGGCGCCGTAGTCGACGAGCGCGATGCGGGGGCGCATGGCGCTACAGCGCCCCCTTCACCGTCGGGAGCCCCGTCTCGCGCGGGTCGATCGCGACGGCCTCCCGCAGCGCGCGGGCGACGCCCTTGAAGGCGGCCTCGACGCAGTGGTGCGGGCTCTTGCCGTAGCGCTTCTCGATGTGGAGATCGAGACCGGCGCTCTGGGAGAAGGCGTACATGAAGTCTTCGGTCAGGCTCGCGTCGAAGGACCCGATCCGGTCGTTCTCGAGCGGGAGCTGATACACGAGATAGGGTCGGTTCGAGACGTCGACCGCGACCTCGACCTTCGACTCGGCCATCGGCAGCAGGCAGGCGCCGAAGCGCTTGATGCCGACGGCGCTGCCGAGCGCCTCGCGGAAGGCCTGTCCGAGGGAGATGCCGACGTCCTCGACCGTGTGGTGGAGGTCGACGGCGATGTCGCCCTTCGCCTCGAGCTCGAGGTCGAAGAGGCCGTGGCGGGCGAAGGACTCGAGCATGTGGTCGAAGAAGGGGATGCCCGTCGCGACCCGGTACTGGCCCGAGCCGTCGAGATCGATCCGCACGCGGATCTCGGTCTCCTTCGTCTTGCGCGCGATGGTCGCGCTGCGGCCGGGCCGCCCGCCCGCGCTCGACTGGCTGTCTTTCGGGCCGCCCGAGGACGACCCCGCTTTGGAGGACATGGGAACTCCGCCGGCTGCCGTTCTCGCGGGCCGGTCGTCCGGCCGCGGGACCGTTCTGCGGGTCCGGCGGCGCTAGAGCTCGATCTCGCGGGCGGCTTCCCGTTCTCGGCGGGCGCGGCGGATCTTTTGTAGCCGCAGCTCCACCGACGCGCCATGACCCGTGAGCCCCTCGACGTTCGCGAGGCGCACGATGTCGGCGCCGAGCTCTCGCAGCTTCGGCGGCTCGAACTTCATGAAGCTCGTGCGCTTCAGGAAGTCCTCGACCGAGAGCGGAGAGAAGAAGCGCGCCGTTCCCCCTGTGGGGAGTACGTGGTTCGGGCCGGCGAGATAGTCGCCGACCGCGACCGGGGTGTAGTGGCCCATGAAGATGGCGCCCGCGTTCTGGACGGACTTCGACGCCCGCTCGGGATCCTCGACCGCGAGCACGAGGTGCTCGGCGGCGTACTCGTCCGCGATCTTGATCGACTCCTCGAGGCTGCGCGTCTGCACGATCGCCCCGCGCGCCTTGATCGCCTTCGTCGCGATCGTCGAGCGGTCGAGGCTGGCCAGCTGGCGGGTCACCTGCTCCTGGACCGCGCCGACGAGCGCCTTCACGTGGGTGACCAGGATCGACTGGGCGAGCTCGTCGTGCTCGGCCTGCGAGATCAGGTCGGCGGCGAGCCAGGCGGGGGTCGCCGAGCGGTCGGCGACGATGCAGACCTCGGTGGGGCCGGCCTCGCTGTCGATGCCGACCTGGCCGAAGACCTGCTTCTTGGCGGTCGCGACCCACACGCTGCCGGGGCCCGTGATCTTGTCGACGCGCGGGACGGTCTCGGTCCCGTAGGCGAGAGCGGCGATCGCGTGGGCGCCGCCCATCTTGAAGACGCGGTGGACACCAGCGACCCGAGCCGCCATCAGGACTTCGGGACGGATCCGCCCGTCGGGTCCCGGCGGCGTCACCATGATGATCTCCGGCACCTCGACGACCGAGGCCGGAATCGCGTTCATGACGACGGAGGAGGGATAGACGGCCTTGCCGCCCGGCACGTAGAGACCCACGCGGGCGAGGGGCCGCACGCGCTGCCCCATGTAGGCGCCGCCTTCCTCGCGCATCTCCCAGCTCGAGGGAATCCGCTTGCGGTGGAACTCGCGGACGCGCATCGCGGCCTTCCCGATCGCGGCGCGATCGGCGGAGGCGACGCGGTCGCAGGCCTCGTCCCACTCTTCCTTGACGACCTCGAGCTTCTCGAGCTTCGGGCCGTCGAATTTCTTCACGTAGCCGAGCAGGGCTGCGTCTCCGCCCGTGCGGACGTCGGCGATGATCTTCGCGACCTCGCGCTCGACGTCGAGGACGGTGTCGTTGCGGCGATTGCAGATCGCGCGCCACTCCTCGGCGAAGCCGGCGGCGTCGCTCCGCAGGACACGCATCAGTTTCGCAGTCGTCTTGGCGGCCATGTCTCGTCTCCCTTGCCCGGCCGGGACGATGCGTCCTCGAACCGGGCCAACGCGCGCGATCGCTCGCGGCCGTAGTCAGGTCATGCTCCCGGCCAACGCCCACCCACGACGCGCGCCCGACGTGCCAGATCGAAGCGACGCTCCACGTCCACGAATCCCGCACCAGCCAACCACTGCTCGACCGTACCAGCCTGATCCGGCGACAGCTCGATCAGGAGCCAGCCGCCCGGAGAGAGATGCCGACCCGCCTCGGCCACCAGCCGCCGGATCACGTCGAGCCCGTCCTCACCGCCGAAGAGCGCCATCTCGGGCTCGTGGGCCAGCTCGGGCGGAAGCGACTTCGCATCCTTTCGCGCCACGTACGGCGGATTCGACACCACGAGATCGAACCGTTCGTTCGCCACGGGCTCGAAGAGATCGCCGTGCAGGAAGCGAACCCTCTCTCCTTGCGGCAACCGATCGGCATTTTCCGCCGCAATCTGAAGGGCCGCCTCGGAAAGATCCGTCGCCGTGACGTCGGCCTCGGGCAGCTCGGAGGCCAGCGAGAGGGCGATTGCACCCGAACCGGTCCCCAGATCGAGAATGCGCCATTTCCGATCCGAATCAGCGGCCGACGGATCGGCCTTTCCGGGTCCTTTGACCTTCGAGAGCGCCGCCTCGACCAGCGTCTCCGTGTCGGGCCGCGGCGTGAGCACGTCCTTCGTGACCTTGAAGGCGAGGGACCAGAACTCCCGCTCGCCGAGCAGGATCGAGACCGGGACCCGCTCCTGGGCCCGCCGCCGGACCAGCGCCCGGTAGCGATCCCGCTCGCCCGGGAGCACCGGCTTCTCGAAGTCGACGTAGAGCCGCAGCCGCTCCGTCTCGAGGGCATGGGCCAGGAGCAGCTCGGCATCGAGGCGCGCCGACTCGATCCCCGCGCGCTTGAAGTAGTCCGTCGTCCAGCGCAGCAGCTCGAGCACCGTCCAGCTGCGCTCGCGATCGCTCGCCGCCGCCGCGCCCCCCGCGCCCGGGCTCGCGACGGCGCCTGCGGCGGGTCGCGCCTCCCCGCTCACTCGTCGTCGTCCTGACGCGCGATCGTCGCTCCGCTCTCGCGGGCCGCGGCGATGTTGGTATGGACGGCGTCGAGAAGCTCGTCGAGGTCGCCGGACATCACGGCGTCGAGCTTGTGGAGGGTCACGCCGGCGCGGTGGTCCGTCACGCGGCTCTGGGGGAAGTTGTAGGTCCGGATCTTCTCGCTGCGCTCGCCGGTGCCGACCTGGGAGCGGCGCTCCTTCGCGCGCTCGGAGTCGACGCGCTCCTGCTCGAGGGCGAGCAGGCGGGTGCGCAGGACGGTCAGCGCCTTCGCCTTGTTCTTGTGCTGGGACTTCTCGTCCTGGCACTGGACGACGAGCCCGGACGGGAAATGCGTGATGCGCACCGCCGAGTCGGTCGTGTTGACGCTCTGGCCGCCGGGCCCGCCGGCGCGCATGACGTCGATGCGCAGATCCTCGTTCCGGATCTCGACGTCGACCTCCTCGGCCTCGGGCATGACGGCGACGGTCACGGTCGAAGTGTGGATGCGGCCCTGGCTCTCGGTCGCGGGGACGCGCTGGACGCGGTGGACGCCCTTCTCGTACTTCAGACGGCTGAAGACGTCCTGGCCCTCGACCTTCGCGATGACCTCCTTGAGGCCTCCGCCGTCGGTCTCGGAGTAGGAGAGCGTCTCGACCTTCCAGCGCCGGCCTTCCGCATAACGCGAATACATCCGGAAGAGCTCGGCTGCGAAGAGCGCGGCCTCGTCCCCGCCCGTCCCGGCACGGATCTCGAAGATCGCGTTCTTCTCGTCGTTGGGATCCTTCGGCGTCAGCAGGATCCGCAGCTCGGTCTCGAGGGCGGCGATCGCCGGCCCGAGCCGGTCGATCTCCGAGCGGGCGAGCTCGGCCATCTCGGGATCGTCGTCCTCGAGCATGCGCTTCGAGTCGGCGAGCTCGGCCATGGCGGCGCGGTAGCGGCCGCCCGCCTCGATCAGAGGCCGCAGCGAGCCGAGCCGGCGACCGAGCTTCTCGATCGCTCCCGGCTGCTTCGCCGTCTGCGGGTCCGAGAGCTGGATCTCGATCTCGCGCGAGCGCGCTTCGGCCTCTGCGATCCGCTCGAGGAAATCGGCCACGTCGTTCTCGAATCGCCTTCGCTCAGGAGTTCATCGAAGTCAGGAACTCGGCGTTCGTCTCGGTCTTCTCGATCTTCCCCATCAGGAACTCCATCGAGTCGACCGGCGAGAGCGGCGCGAGCACCTTGCGCAGGATGTACATCCGGTTGAGGGTGTTCTCGTCCATCAGCAGCTCCTCGCGACGGGTCGCGGAGCGGTTGATGTCGATCGCGGGATACGTGCGCCGGTCCGCGAGCTTGCGGTCGAGCACGATCTCGCAATTGCCGGTGCCCTTGAACTCCTCGAAGATGACCTCGTCCATGCGCGAGCCGGTGTCGATGAGCGCGGTCCCGACGATCGTCAGGCTGCCGCCCTCCTCGACGTTGCGCGCCGCGCCGAAGAAGCGCTTCGGCTTGTGGAGCGCGTTCGAGTCGACGCCGCCCGAGAGGATCTTGCCCGAGTGGGGCACGACGGTGTTGTGGGCGCGGGCGAGGCGCGTGATCGAGTCGAGCAGGATCACGACGTCGCGGCCGTGCTCGACGAGGCGCTTCGCCTTCGCGATCACCATGTCGGCGACCTGGACGTGGCGCGTCGCCGGCTCGTCGAAGGTCGACGAGATGACCTCCGCCTTCACCGTCCGCTGCATGTCGGTCACCTCTTCCGGCCGCTCGTCGATCAGCAGCACGATCAGGTAGACCTCGGGATGCGCCTCCGCGATGGCGTTGGCGATGTCCTTCAGCAGCATCGTCTTGCCGGCCTTGGGCGGCGAAGTGATCAGCGCGCGCTGGCCCTTCCCGAGCGGCGCGATCAGGTCGATGATGCGCGTCGTCATGCCGCCGGCCTTGGTCTCGAGCTTGAACTTCTCCTGCGGATAGAGCGGCGTCAGGTTGTCGAAGAGGATCTTGTGCTTCGCGGCGCGGGGCTCCTCGAAGTTGATCGACTCGACCTTGAGCAGCGCGAAGTAGCGCTCGCCTTCCTTGGGCGATCGGACCTGGCCCTCGACGGAGTCGCCGGTGCGCAGGTTGAAGCGCCGAATCTGGGACGGCGAGACGTAGACGTCGTCGGGACCGGCGAGGTAGTTCTGATCGGGGGCGCGCAGGAAGCCGAAGCCGTCCTGCAGGATCTCGAGCACGCCCTCGGCGAAGATCCGGCCGCGGTTCTCGGTCTGGGTCTTCAGGATCGCGAAGATCAGGTCCTGCTTGCGCAGCCCGGCCGCGTTCTCCACGTCCATCGACTCGGCGAGCTTGGTCAGCTCGGCCATCGACTTCTGCTTCAGCTCGCGGACGTAGATCGTCTCCGAGCCGTCGTCGGACTGGCTCTCGAGATCCGCTTCCTCTTCGGCGAGCTCCGCGTCGCTCGGCAGGTAGTCGCGTTTCGGGATGTCGCTGCGTCCGCCGCGATCCATCCGCTCCCCGCGATCACCGCGATGGCCGCCTCCTCCGCCGCCGCCGCCGCCACCACCACCGCCCCCGCCCCCGCCCTGGTTGCGCGAGCGACGCCCGCGACCCCGTCGGTTCCGGTTGCCACCGGGACCCTGGCCCTGCGGCTGGGGACCGGAAGCTTCCTTGATGTTGGTGTCGGAAGGGCGCTCACTGCTCACGGGGATCTCTCTCTTGCTCTCGTCGATGGCTCGATCGACCTGGGTTCAGCGTGGGATGCAATCGGGGGGTGGGACTGGGGTCGGGGACCGACCTTCGAGACGTCCGGAGGGGAGATGCGATCGGACGTCGGGATTCGAACTCGGGCGGGCGATCGTCGTCGCCCCGCCGCTCGTACCATGCCTCTTTGTCATGGTCGCGGAGGGCTCGCCTCCGCTCTGTCGTCTCTCGGCTGTGCCGGGGAGGGCTCTGGCAGGCCCATCGTCGGCACGTTCCTCTGGGTTGATGCAGTTTCAGGGGTCGTTGCGATGATCGGTCGGTCGAGCTCGGCGAGCGCTTCGAGGGCTCTCACGACGCCCATCTGCGTCGGGCGCCTGGGGATCGGATCCTCGAGCGGCTCGGGAAGCTCCGCCAGCAACCGGTCGGGAGCGCGCGCAATCTACCCGGCCGGCGTCGGGCCTGTCAACCCTCGGACCTCGGCTGCGAGGGCCCGCGGCCGGGTGTGACGAAGTGCCGGAGGCGGCCCGCTGCCAGTCCATCGCGGCGGTAGGACTCGAAGCGGGGCCCCGGGCTGCAGACGGTGCAGAGGCGCGCGGCCCGACCGATCCGGTCCGGCGGAAGGCCGATCGCGGCGAGCACCCGGGCCGCGAGCTCGGGCAGGTCGAGCTGGTGATGACCCGGGCGCCCCGGGACGAGCACCCCGTCGAGCAGCGCGGCGTAGCGGCGGGCCAGTGCGCTCGCGACGGGCTCGTCGACCTCGTAGCAGCAGCCCCGGGCCGCCGGTCCGACGGCCGCCGAGAGCCCGCCGACCGGTCGCGCCATCGCGGCGATCCCCGCCTCGATCACCCCGGCCGCGAGCCCGCGCCAGCCCGCGTGGATCGCCGCGACGCAGCCTCCGTCCGACGAGGCGACGAGGATCGGCACACAGTCCGCCGTGACGACCCCGACCGCGAGCCCCGGCGTGGTCGAGACGACCGCATCGGCCTCGCACGGCCCGTCCGCTCGAAGTGCCTCGCCGCGCACCACCGCGATCCCGTGGACCTGGCGTGCAAACACCGTACTTTCGGGCACTTGCGCCCCGCGCTCCGCGAATCCGTGGGCGACCCCGAGCGTTTCGAGAACGGGATCGCAAAGATGTCTTCCGGGCCGTACGCCGCTCATCGCCGTGCTCCCGGGCCGCGCTCGCCGTCGAGCCCGCCCTGGCCGCGCGAGCCGGGCTCCTCGAGGCCGACGGGGGCGGGCTCGAGGCGGAGCGACGCGACCAGCTCGACCAGGTCGGCGGGCAGGGGAGCGTCGAAGCCGAGCGACTCGCCGGTGCGGGGATGCACGAAGCCGAGATGGGCCGCATGCAGCGCAGGCCGGCCGAGGCGCGCGTCGTCACCCCGGGCGCGGCCGTAGACGACGTCGCCCACGACGGGCAGGCCCGCGCTCGCGAGGTGGACGCGGATCTGGTGGGTGCGACCCGTCTCGGGTCGGATCTCGAGCTCTGCGATCGCGTTCGCACGGTCGCGTGCGACGACCCGCCAGTGCGTCCGGGCCGGCCGGCCGGCCCGGGTCCGCACCGACATGCGCTGGCGGTCCTCGGGATGGCGGCCGATCGGGCGGTCGATCTCGCCGGCGTCGGCCCGGGGCAGCCCGCGGACGAAGGTGCGGTAGATGCGATCGATCGAGTGGCGCGCGAACTGGGCGGCGAGCCCCTGATGGGCGAGGTCGGTCTTCGCGGCGACGAGCACGCCGGAGGTGCCGCGGTCGAGGCGATGGACGATGCCGGGGCGCAGCACGCCGCCGATGCCGGCGAGCTCGCCGCGGCAGTGGTGGAGCAGGGCGTTGACGAGGGTGCCGCCGGGATGGCCCGGGGCGGGGTGGACGACGAGCCCGGCCGGCTTGTCGAGCACGATCAGGTCGCGGTCCTCGTAGAGCACGACGAGCGGGATCGGCTCGGGCGCGAGGGACATGGCCACCGGCTCGCCGGGCCACGCCTCGATCCGCTCGCCGGAAGCCAGCAGCCGGCTCGCTCGCGCCGGCGCCCCCGCCACGCGCACCCGGTCCTGCTCGATCCAGCGCTGGACGCGGGCCCGCGAGACGCCGGCGAGCCCGGCGAGCAGGGCGTCGAGGCGCTGGCCGGCGCCGGACTCGTCGACGCTGAAGACGAGCGGGCCGGCCGCGCCGCTCGCGCCCGGTGCGGTCGCACCAGCGTCGGCTTCGTCCTCGAAGTCGTCGCCCGGAAGCAGCAGGTCGTCGTCGGGGCTCGGGTCACCCGCCATGTCCGCCTCCGCCCGCGGCGCGGGGCGCGCCTAACGAAGACCGAGGAAGCGGCTGCGGCTGTTCTTCTGCCGCGACTCCTGCAGGCGCGTCATGTAGCTCGGGACGACGAGCACGGGATCGAGGCCGATCGTCTTGGCGTAGGCCGTGACGAAGCCGCGGACGTACACGTCGGCCGGCAGATCGGCGAAGTTCTCATCCTCGATGTTGCGCAGATGGGCGCCCGAGACCTTCGTCACGTCGGCGATCTGGTCGATCTCGTAGCCGCGGAAGAGCCGCGTGCGGCGCAGCCGCGGTCCGTCGTACTCGCCGCCCGCGTCCTCGTCGCCCCCGTCGTAGCGCGCCGCATCCTCTTCGAAGACCCGGCTCACCGCCGCCTCGGCGACCCGCTCGACGCGCGCCGACTCCGCAGCCGAAGGCGTCGCACGGGACGTCCCGTTCACGGCCCGCGCCGGCGCTCGGCTCACGGCCGCGGATGCGGCCACGGCGCTCTCGGAGGCGGCGGCGACCGGCGCGGCGGGCTCGGTGGGACGGTGGGCCTGGTCGTAGCTCGCCCGCAGCTCCGGGTCGGCGAGCACGCGATAGGCCTCGTCGAGACGCGCGCGGATCTCGGAGGCGTCGCGCTTCTCGAAGATCGAGTAGAGCGCGAGCGATCCCTCGGCCCAGGTCTCCTGGGCCATGCGATAGGCGCGATCGATCTCCCCGGGCGAGGCGCTCCGCGGAACCTCGAGCATTTCGTAGTGGTCGAGCTCGTCGATCCCTCGCATCCCGATCATCCTCTCGAAAACCCGGGGGAGCCCGCACCCGGCAGCGAAGCCGGCCCATGCGCCGCACCATGGGTCGGCGCGTGGCCTGCTCGCGCGCGCTCGTTCGCGGACGCGAGCGCCGGCGCGGGCGTGAGCTCCATCAGCTTGCGCGCGATGCGCTGCAGATAGATGGAGACGTCCGCGTCGCTGCGCAGGTCGACGATCGGTCGCCGCAGCGACACCGACCGCCGCGCCTCGTCGTCGTAGTTGACGTAGCCGAGGTACTCGGTCTCGATCCCGAAGTACTTCTTGCAGACGCTCGCGACGGCGAAGCCGAGCTTGACGTCCTCGGCGGTCCGCACCCCGTTGACGACGATCCGCGGACGGAAGACGCGCATCGTCTCGACGAAGCGATGGGCCTCGGCGGTGTCCGTCGCCTCGATCTCGCGCAGCAGGTCGAGGGGGCTCTTGATGCCGCGCTCGTTGCGCTGGTCCATGGCGAGGGTGACGAGCTGTCGGACGCCGTGGCCCACCATCGCGAGGCGCATGCGGCGATAGAAGGCGGCGCGCAGGAAGGTGTACGTGTTCTCGACCGAGGTCGGCTCGGGCTGCAGGACGAGGATGCCGTCGTCGGAGACGAGGAAGTAGTCGAGCACCGACGCATGCGCACCGGCACCGAGGTCGAGCAGCACGAAATCCGCGTCGAGCTGCCGCAGCCCGCGCAGCAGCCGCACCCGGCGCAGGTGGCTCGGCTGGGCGTCGGCGAGGTTGCCGTGGGTCGCGGCGATCAGCTTGAGGTTCGCGAGCGGGGTATCGATCAGGAGCTTCCCGAGATCGTCCTCGCGCTCGGCGACGAAGTCGGCGAGGGTCTTCTGCGGCGACGACACGCCGAGACAGGTGTGCAGGTTCGCGCCCTCGAGATCGACGTCGACGACGACGACGCGCTTGCCGGCGCGGGCGAGGGCCGCCGCGAGGTTGGCGGTGACGAAGGTCTTGCCGACGCCGCCCTTCCCGCCGCCGACGGCGAGCAGACGCGGGCCACGCGCCACCGGGCGGGTGGCATCGTACGAGTCGCCGGGCGGGTGCGTCGAAGAAATCACGTTCGCCTTCCTCACCGAGTACGATCGCGCGAGCCGAGCTCCTCGAATGACGAACGGGGTCACTGGGGGTTCGGCCAAGCTAACGAAACCCTCGGGGCCGATCAACGAAACGCGTGGACGAAGGACGCGACGACGAGGGGAAGCTCGTCGTCTTCGAGGGTCCGCACGTCGAGGCGGAGCGCATCGTCGGCGATCCGGGCGATGACCGGGGTCGGTGCACCGCGCAGCCGATCACGAAGCGCCTCGAGCCCCGGCCCGCGCAGGACCACGGCGACGCCCGGCAGCGCGAGCTCGGGCAGCGAGCCGCCCCCGACGGCGCCGACGCTCGACTCGAGCGCGAGGTCGAAGCCGGGCAGCAGCTGGCTCGCGAGCGCCGCGCGCAGACGCTCGGCCCGCGCCCGCAGCCCCTCCTCGCTCGCGACGAGGGCGGCGACCATCGGAATCTCGTGGAGGCGCTCGGGCTCGAGCAGCAGGTCGAGGGTCGCGTCGAGAGCGGCGAGCGTGAGCTTGTCGATGCGCAGCGCCCGGGCCAGGGGATTGCGGCGCATCGCTTCGACGAGATCGCGCCGACCGAGCAGGATCCCCGCCTGGGGTCCACCGAGGAGCTTGTCGCCGGAGAAGCAGACCACATCGACGCCGAGGGCGAGGCGGGCCGGCACGAAGGCCTCGGGCGGGAGCCCCGCCCGGGCGAGGTCGACGAGGGTCCCGCTGCCGAGGTCCTCGACGAGGGGCAGACCATGGCGATGGGCCAGGCCGGCCAGACCCGCGACGTCCGCCTCGGCGACGAAGCCGCGTTGCTCGAAGTTGCTGCGGTGGACCTTCAGCAGGAGCGCGGGGCCGACGGAGAGGGCGGCCTCGTAGTCGGCGAGGTGGGTCCGGTTCGTGGTGCCGATCTCGTGGAGCCGCACCCCGGCCCGCTCCATGACCTCCGGGACCCGGAACGAGCCCCCGATCTCGACCAGCTCGCCCCGGGAGACGACGACCGGCCGACCCATGGCGAGGGTATTGAGCGCGAGCAGCAGGGCCGCGGCGTTGTTGTTGACGACGAGGGCGGCCTCGGCCCCCGAGAGCTCGACGAGCTTGGCCGCGAGCTGCCCCATCCGGGACCCGCGGCGGCCGGTCTCGAGGTCGAGCTCGAGGTCGGAGTAGCCGTGGGCCGCCCGGGCGACGGCCTCGCGGGCGTGGGCGGCCAGGGGGGCGCGTCCGAGGTTGGTGTGGAGCAGGATGCCGGTGGCGTTGAGAACCCTGCGGGGATGGGGCGTGGCCAGGCGGCGGGCCTCGTCGGCGATCCGGTCGAGGAGCGCGGTCGGTTCGACCGGGTCGGACATCGCGGGGGCGGAGGCGGTGGCGGAGGCGGTGGAAGCGTCGGAGGCGAGGCCGGAGCCGGCAGCGGCGGCGGGATCGAGGGCCGACGTGCCCTCCTCCGCGGCCCCGTCGCGGGCCGCGCTCCCCTCCCGGAGCGCCTGGACGACCGTCCGCGCCGCCTTCCGGACCGCCCAGGCCGGCAGCTCGGGCCAGGCCGCGGCCACCGCCCGCATCAGGCGATCGATGGAAGGCAGGCTCCGTCGCGCATCCGAGTTGACGGGTCGCCCCAAATCCATGACTCTGCACCCCAGACTTTTTGACGGTGATGCCGATTCGAGATCGGCATTGCATTCGCCGGTGCGTCGCCCGCGGACTCCGCGGGTTCGATGGAAAACGAACGACCACCCCTCGTGCGGGATCCACCCGTTCGAGTGATAGCAACCCTCGCCGATCCTCGGCGAGGCAGGCGGATGCGAGGCGGATCGCCCGAGGGAATCGGACGGCGGCGGGGTGCTGCTCGCGAGCCGAGAGTTCCTTCGAAGAATCAGCAGAGCCCAGGCCCATGGGACGCGGGCACGCGTGTGCCCGAGCGTTCGAGATCGGATTTCACGACGAGCCAGGTCGGGATCGGGTCGAGACCAGGTCACAGGGCAGAAGCGTCCGCACTTTTACGAAACGTTCGAAGCGAGAGTCCAAGCGAGAGACCCGAAGGCGCGCCGTCGGAGGCGCGTCGGAAGACAAACCAGGCGAGAGCTCGGTCCGAGATCCACAGTCGTCGCCCGCAGAGCCGCTCGAGAGCGGCCCCGGGCAGGGGAAGGAGAACGTCGAAGTCCGAGCGTGCGGAGACCAGTCCGGAGCGAAGCTCCGGGGGACCGAAGCACGCTTCTCGCGGCAGGCCGAAAGGCCCGCCTTTGCAGCACCCCACCCAGCGCGCGAGACGAGTCGCCTCCCGGACCAGGCCCGGGCGGCCCGGTCCGTCGTGGGTCACGCCCATCCGTTCCATTCCCGTCGACCACCGGATCCTCGTGATCGAGCGGCCTCGCGAGAGCCGCGTCGAGCGCCCCGTCGCCGCATCCCGGATCGGATGCCGCGGAGAGGCCCTCGGCCAGGCCCACCCTACGAAACCCAGGCGGAAGAATGCAGAACGAGATCATCATCAATGCGGAGCGCGGGGAGACCCGGGTTGCGCTGCTCGAAGGCGGCCAGTTCGCCGAGCTCCACATCGAGCGCGAGCGGGACAAGAGCGTCGTCGGCAACGTCGTGAAGGGACGCGTCAGCCGCGTGCTCCCCGGCATGCAGGCGGCCTTCGTCGACATCGGCCTCGAGAAGGCCGCCTTCCTCTACGTCGGCGACTACTTCGAGAGCACCTTCGAGTCCGGCGACGACGAGGGCGGTGGACGCGGCGGCCGGCGGGGCGGACGCGGAGGCCGCGGCGGCCGCTCGGCGCCGCCGCGCATCGACACCGTGCTCCACGAGGGCCAGGAGATCATCGTCCAGATCGCGAAGGAGCCGATCGGGACGAAGGGCGCGCGCATCACGTCGAACATCTCGATCCCCGGCCGCCACCTCGTGCTCACGCCCTGGTCGCGGCGGGTCGGTGTGTCGCGGCGGATCGGCTCCGACAAGGAGCGGCGACGGCTGCGCGAGATCGTCGAGCGCCTGCGCCCGCCGCAGCTCGGCTTCATCATCCGCACGGCGGGCGACGGCGTCCGCGAGGCCGACCTCCAGGCCGACATCCGCTACCTCGCGACCGTCTGGGCCGCGATCCAGAAGCGCAACGCCGACAAGTCGGCGCCGGCCATCCTCTACTCGGAGCACGACCTGCCGCTCCGCATCGTGCGCGACCTCGCCGGCCCCGAGACGAAGCGCATCATCGCCGACGACAAGACCGTCTACGAGCACATCCAGCACTTCGTCGATCGCTTCGTCGCAGAGCCCAAGCCCCAGATCGAGCTGTACGAAGAGCCGATGCCGATCTTCGACCGATTCGGTCTCGAGCATCAGATCCACGCCAATCTCGAGCGCAAGGTCTGGCTGAAGAGCGGTGGCTCGCTCGTGATCGACAAGACCGAGGCGCTGACCTCGATCGACGTGAACACCGGCCGCTTCGTCGGCAAGCGCGATCTCGAGGAGACGGTCTTCAAGACGAACCTCGAGGCGGTGCAGGAGGTCGTGCGGCAGCTGCGGTTCCGCAACCTCGGCGGCCTCATCATCATCGACCTGATCGACATGGAGTCGGCGTCGAACCGCGACAAGGTCTACCGGGCGCTGCAGGAGGCGCTGCGCGCGGACAAGGCGCGGACCAACATCCTCAAGATCTCGGAGCTCGGTCTCGTCGAGATGACCCGCAAGCGGACGCGCGAGAACCTCGTGCAGACGTTGTGCGAGCCGTGCAGCCACTGCGAGGGGCGCAGCTACGTCCTCTCGCGGGAGAGCGTCGCCTTCCGCGTGCTGCGCGAGGTCCGCAAGCACCTCCCGCGACTGCAGGGGCGCTCGATCGCGATCGCGGTGAACCCGCACGTGGCCGAGGAGCTCTTGATCCGCTCGAAGCAGGGGATCGCCGACCTGTCGCGGGCGATCGGCAAGGACATCGAGATCCGGGCCCGGCCCGGCATGCATCAGGAGCAGTTCGAGCTGCTCGTGCTCGAGGCCGGTCCGCCGGTCGAGCTCGAGCTGTCGTGGCTGCGCAGCCGCCATCCGGACGCCCCGGGCGACCGCCCCGAGCGAGGCCGCCGCGGCCGCCGACGGCGCGGCGGGCGGGGACGCCACGGCGGCGAGGAGCTCGATGGCTCGGGCGAGGAGTCGGACGAGCTCGACGAGCTCGGCGACGAGATCGAAGAGGCCCTCGACTCGGGGGTGGATCCGGTCGAAGGAGGCGGGGTGGCCCGGGACGCGGACGACCTGCCGGCAAGCGAGGCCTTCGCCTCCGTGCCGGAGGGGGCGCTCGCACCGGCGAACGGTCCCGGCTTCGATCGGGACCCCGGGCCGGACGGGCTCGCCCCGATCGAGGAGCCCGAGCCCGGCCCCGACGCATCCGACCTCCCGGCTGCGCCCCGCCGAGGCGGGGCCGACGAGGGGCCGGCGTGGGCCGGAGGCGAAGACGAGACGAGAACGAGCGGGGAGAGCCCGCGGCCCGGATCGGGCGAGCCCGGGACCGAAGGGGCCTAGGCCGGCCATCCGGTTGACGGGAAAGCCGAATCGCGGATAATCCCGCGCTCCGAAAGAATCGAGGTCGACTATGTACGCTGTCGTTCGCAGCGGTGGGAAGCAGTATCGCGTGAGCCCGGGTGGCTCCGTTCGGGTCGAGCGTCTGGCGGGCGAGGTGGGCTCGTCGGTGTCGCTCTCGGACGTGCTGATGATCGACGACGGCCAGTCGGTGAAGATCGGTGCGCCGACGCTCGCGGGCGCGAGCGTGACCGGGACGATCGTGGCGCAGGATCGCGCGGCGAAGGTCATGACCTTCAAGCAGAAGCGCCGCAAGGGCTATCGCCGGAAGTACGGCCATCGCCAGGACTACACCGAGATCCGGGTGGACCAGATCCAGGGCTGACCGGCTCGAGCGGGCCGCTCGAGCGAACATCGGCCCTGCGAGGGCCAGGACGAATCATCAATGGCGCACAAGAAGGGTCAGGGCAGCTCCCGCAACGGCCGCGACAGCGACGGCCAGCGGCGCGGCGTCAAGGTTTTCGGCGGTCAGGAAGTGGCCGCCGGCTCGATCATCGTGAGACAGGTCGGCTCGAAGATCCATGCGGGCCGCAACGTCGGTCGCGGCAAGGACTTCACGCTCTTCGCGCTGAAGGACGGCAAGGTCCGCTTCGGCACGTCTCGCGGTCGAACCGTCGCCCACATCGACGGCAATCCCGACGCGTAGGCGACCGGGAAGCCCGGGCGGCCGGATCGATCGGAAACGACGATCGGCGGCCGGGCCGATCCGACGGAACGAGCCGGGGGTGAGCCGAGGGATGCGATCCGGTCGCATCGCTCCCGATCTCCCGAACCGCTCCGGTCGATGCCCTCTCGGCTTCTTCTGGCGGCGCCTCCGGCGGCGGTCATGAAGCATTCACATCTCTTCGTCGACGAAGCCGAGCTCGAGGTCCAGTCCGGATCCGGCGGAAACGGCAACGTCTCCTTCCGACGCGAAAAGTACATCCCGAACGGCGGGCCCAACGGCGGCGACGGCGGCCGGGGCGGCGACGTCGTGCTCGTCGCGGACACGAACGTCGCGACGCTGCTCGACCTGAAGTCCGCGCGGCGCATCAAGGCCGCCGACGGTGAGCCCGGCGGAGGGACCGACAAGAAGGGTGCCTCCGGCGCAGCCGTCGAGATCCGCGTCCCGGTCGGCACCCTCGTCTACGAGCTCGAGACCCTCGAGCTCCCGCGCGTGGCCTCGCGCGCGCGGCTGGGCAGCTATTCGGGCGATCAGCCCGACCCGGAGCTCGATCCCGAGCTGGATCCCGAAGTCGCGCGCGCCCTCGCCGAGGACGACGGGGGCGACGACGCGGCGGAGGGCGATCTCGAGGCGGACTTCGGCGACGACTTCGAGGACGGGAGCGGAGACGACGAGGACGAGAGCGGGTACGCCGTCCCGCCGGCCGCCGCCTCTTCCCCCGCGCGAAGCGCCCGCGACGCCGCCATCCCGGTCGAGGAGGGCGAGGAGCGCCCGCCGATCGCCGACCTGACGAAGCCGGGCCAGCGGATCGTGATCGCCCGCGGCGGACGCGGCGGCCTCGGCAACGCGCGCTTCAAGACGCCGACGCGCCAGGCCCCCGACTTCGCGACCCCCGGCAAGCCCGGCCAGCTGAAGCGGATCAAGCTCTCGCTGAAGCTGATGGCGGACGTCGGGCTGATCGGTTTTCCGAACGCCGGCAAATCGACGCTGCTGCGCCGCATCTCGGCGGCGAGGCCGCGCGTCGCGAACTATCCGTTCACGACGCTCGTGCCCTCCCTCGGCGTCGTCGAACGCGACGAGCGGCGCATCGTCGTGGCGGACATCCCGGGCCTGATCGAGGGCGCCAGCGAGGGCGCCGGTCTCGGCCACCAGTTCCTGCGCCACGTCGAGCGGACCCGCGTGCTGATCCACCTGCTCGACGTCGAGGGCATGCTGATGGAGGGACGCGACCTCGTCGCCGACTATCACGCGATCCGGCGCGAGCTCGGGCGCTACCGCCCCGAGCTGCTCGAGCGCCGCGAGCTCCTCGTGCTCTCGAAATGCGACCTGATGACGGACGACCCCCGCCTCGACGAGCTCGAGGCCCGACTGCGCGCGGAAGGCCTCGCCCCGCGGCGGATCTCCTCGGCGACCAACAAGGGCATCGACGCGCTGCTCGTCGCGACCTTCGAGGCCGTCGACCAGGCGCGCCGCGAGGACGCGGAGCAGGAGACGGCGGCGACCGGGAAGAAGAGGGGAGCGTGATGGCGCAGCCCGATCCCTGGAAGCAGGTGCCCCGCGCGAAGCGGATCGTCGTCAAGATCGGCTCGAGCACCCTGACCCGTGAAGGCCGCCTGCGCCCCGCGAAGTTCACGTCGATCGCCCGCGACGTCGCCCGCGTCCGCGCGCTGGGCCATCAGGTCGTCGTCGTCTCCTCGGGCGCGATCGCGATCGGCTCGCGGCGCCTCGGCTGGGACCACAACGGGCGCACGATCCGCGAGAAGCAGGCCGCCGCCGCGGTCGGCCAGATCGGCCTCGTCGAGCTCTACCAGCGCCGCTTCGCGCGCCATTCGATCCACGTCGGCCAGGTCCTGCTGACCCGCGCCGGCCTCGAGCACCGCGAGCGCTTCCTGAACGCGCGCCACACGATGCTCGAGCTGCTGCGCCTCGGCGTCGTCCCGATCGTGAACGAGAACGACACCGTCGCGACCGAGGAGATCCGCTTCGGCGACAACGACAACCTCGCGGCGACGATCGTGAACGTCGTCGGCGGCGACCTGCTCGTCATCCTGACCGACGTCGACGGCCTCTACGAGCGCGCCCCCGAGCCCGACCAGCCGAAGCCCCCGCTGATCCGGACCGTCCCGAAGATCACCGCGGCCGTCGAGCGCCTCGCCTCGGGCGCCGGCTCCCGCTACGGCAGCGGCGGCATGATCACGAAGCTGCAGGCCGCGCGGAACGCCGCCCACTCGGGCGCGGCCACGATCCTGTGTCACGGGCAGCTCCCCGGCATCCTCGAGAAGCTGATGAAGGGCGAGCGGCACGGGACGCTCTTCGAGCCCGGCGAGAAGCTCCGGGGCCACAAGCACTGGCTCGCCTTCACGGCGAAGAGCCGGGGCCGGATCGTGATCGACGCGGGCGCGGTGCGCGCCCTCTGCGAGCGGGGACGGAGCCTGCTGCCCGCGGGCATCCTGCGCGTCGAGGGCGAGTTCCGGATCGGCGAGTCGGTGACCTGCGTGAACGAGAGTGGACAGGAGGTCGCCCGGGGCCTCGCGGGCTATTCGTCGCTCGACGTCGAGCGGCTCGCGGGCCAGCGCACGAACGAGATCGAGCGGGTGCTAGGATACTCGAACGGCGACGAGGTGATCCATCGCGACGACCTCGTGCTGCTCCGCGAGACCGAAGCCGACTAACGCGTCGGACCAGGACCGAACTTCCCCGAGACCGATCTCCGCCATCGGCCGACCGAGAGCCTCGACATGACCGCCCCCAAAGACGCCCCCCGCGAGCAGGCCCTGCAGACCGAGATGCGCTCGCTCGCCGTCGCGGCCCGCGCGGCGAGCGAGAAGACGGGCGAGCTCTCGACGCGGGAGAAGGACGCCTGGCTGCTGCGCTGCGTCGAGCGCCTCGAGTCGGCGCGCGAGGCGATCCTCGCGGCCAACGAGAAGGACGTCGCGATCGCCGCGGAGAAGGGCGTCGAGGCCCCGCTGCGCGGGCGGCTCGCGATCTCGCCGGGCAAGTGGAAGGACATGATCCAGGGGCTGCGCGACGTGGCCGCGCTGCCCGACCCGGTCGGCCGCGTCACGAACCACAGCGTGCGGCCCAACGGCCTGCGCGTCGGCCAGATGGCGATCCCGCTCGGGGTGATCGCGATGATCTACGAATCGCGGCCCAACGTGACGGTCGACGCGGCGGCGCTGTGCCTCAAGGCGGGGAACGCGGTCATCCTGCGCGGCGGATCCGAGGCGATCCACTCGAACCTCGCCCTCGGCGCGGAGCTGCGCGCGGCGGCCCGGGAGACGGGAATCCCCGAGGCGGCCATCACGATCGTGCCGACGATCGACCGCGCGGCGATCGACGCCCTGCTCCGGCTTTCGGACTGCATCGATCTCGTGATCCCGCGCGGCGGGCCGGGGCTGATCCGCAAGGTGCGCGCGGAGTCGACGATCCCGGTCATCGCCCACGACGCGGGCGTGTGTCACGTCTTCGTCGACGAGAGCGCCGACGTCGACATGGCGGTCGCGATCGTCCACGAGTCGAAGCTCCGGCAGATGGCGGTCTGCAACGGGCTCGAGACGCTGCTCTGTCACCGGGGCGCGGCGAAGCGCGTGCTGCCGAAGGTGCTCGAGGATCTCGCCGGCGCCGGAGTCGAGATCCGCGGCTGCGAGGCGACCCGGGCGATCTTCCCCGCCGCACGTCCGGCTTCGGAGGCAGACTGGGCGGAGGAGTTCCTCGCGCCGATCCTCGCGGTGCGCGTCGTCGACTCGATGGACGCGGCGATCGAGCACATCCGCCGGTACGGCTCGAACCACACGGAGGTCATCCTGACCAACGACTACGCCAACAGCCAGGCGTGGCTGCGGCGGGTCAACTCCTCGACCGTCGGCGTCAACTGCTCGACCGGCTTCTCCGACGGCTTCCAGCTCGGCCTCGGCGCCGAAATCGGCATCTCGACGACGAAGCTCCACGCCTACGGGCCGATGGGGCTCGAGGGGCTCACGACGCGCAAGTTCGTGCTGCTCGGCGACGGTCAGCTGCGCGGATGACGATCGGGGCCGGTGCAGCGCGGATCGGGCTCTTCGGGGGCACCTTCAATCCGATCCACCTCGGCCATCTGCGCGCCGCCGAAGAGGTCCGCGAGGCGCTCGGCCTCGCCGGCATCGCCTTCGTGCCGAGCAACGTCCCGCCCCACAAGCGCGAGCGGGACGGGGATCCGATCGCCCCCGCGGCCCAGCGCGTCGCCTGGGTCGAGGGCGCGATCGCGGGCCACGAAGCCTTCCGGGTCGACCGGGTCGAGCTCGACCGCGAAGGCCCCTCCTACCTCGTCGATACGCTCGAGGCGGTGCGCGCCCGGAATCCGGGCGGCCCCCCGCCGGTCTTCATCGTCGGGGAGGACGCCTTCGCCGAGATGGGCGAATGGCGCGCCCCTCTGCGACTCTTCGCGCTCGCGGACTTCGCCGTGATGACGCGGCCGCCGGGCCGCCTCGACGATCTGGCCGAGCGGATCCCCGCGCTCGTGCGGGACGAGTTCGCGTTCGAGGATCACGGCCGCGTCGCGCGCCACCGCAGCGCGGGGACACGGATCGACCTCGTCGCAATCACGGCCCTCGACGTCTCGTCGAGCCAGATCCGACGCGCCTGCCGCGAGGGCCGCTCGATCCGCTGGCTCGTGCCGGAGGCGATCCGGGAGGCGATCGAGCGGAGTCGATGTTATGCAGCGGGCGGGCCCCGCGAGGCGGACGGCGCGGCGCGCGGCGTCGGGCAGGAAGCGAGGAGATGATGGAAGCCGAATCGAAGCAGAGAGCCCGCTGGCTCGTGGAGGCCGCGCTCGAGCGCAAGGCCGAGCGACCGGTCGTCCTCGACATGACGAACCTGACCTTCTACGCGGATGCGTTCATCCTGCTGACCGGCCGCTCCGACCGCCAGGTCCGCGCGATCGCCGAAGGCGTGATCGAGGCGCTCCGCGCCCACGGCGAAGCGCCGATCGGGACCGAGGGCATGGACGACGGCTACTGGGTCCTGATCGACTGCAACGACACGATCGTGCACGTCTTCGATCCCGAGGCCCGCGACAAGTTCGACCTCGAGCGCCTCTGGCAGGACGCACCGCGCGTCGACCTCGGCATCCCGGGCGTCGACCCGAACCCGGCGCCCGAGTCGCCCCGCGCGAGCGACGGCGACGCCGCGGACCCTGCGGCCTGACGAGCGCCGTCCGTGCCCCGCGGCGCTGCGGGGCAGGGACGACGCGAGCCGCGTGCCCAGCCGTGGGGCACGTCTCGGACCGCCGGCGCGACGACGAGTGAACCCGGTCCCGCAGCGCAGCCGCCCCCGATCGGCCGCGCGACTGGGCGAGAGCGATGGCCTGGATCCGGCGATTCGCCGCGGGCGTGGCCCGTGGGCTGCGGGCGGCGCGGGCGGCGGGGGCGTGTGATCTGTGCGGGCGCTGGACCGGCGCGACGGACGGGCTGCTGTGCCTGCGCTGCGCGGCGCGGATGCCCTGGTGGCGGCGAGCGGATGGCTGTCCACGCTGCGGCATGCCCCTCGATCCCGACCGGGCTGGAAGCGAAGCGACCTGGGGGATGGGCCGCGAGACCGCAGCGCCCTGTCCCCGGTGCCTCGTCGAGGGCAGCCCCCTCCATCTCTGCCTCGCGGCCACACGCTATGCGGAGCCGCTGCCCTGGCTGCTGCCGGCCTTCAAGAATCCGAGGGGGCCGCTCGGGCCGTCGATCGCGGTCTGGCGGGTCGTCGACCATCTCGTCGACGCGCTCGTCGATCGGGTCCGCCGCGAGCACGGCGTGCGGCCGGATCGGATCGTCTCGATCCCGCTGCATCCCTCGCGCCTGCGCCGGCGCGGCTTCAACCACGCCGACCTGATCGCCCGTCGCATCGCCGCGCGGCTCGGGCGCCCCTTCGACCCCGCGCTCCTGGCCCGCGTCCGGGACACCGGCTCCCAGGCGGGCCTCACCGCCTCCGACCGGCGCACCAACCTGCGCGGCGCTTTCCGCGCGCGAGCGCTCCCCGGGGCCGCCGAGCCCCCGCGCGTCTTCCTCGTCGACGACGTGCTCACGACCGGGAGCACCCTCGACGCCGCCGCGAATGCCCTGCTCGAGGCCGGGGTCGGCGAGGTGTGGGCCCTCGTGTTGTCGGCGACGGTCGCCCGCCCCGCCCGCCGCGCCGGCCGGAGCCTCCGCGGCGACGATCGGCGCGGCGGCGGGGAAGAGGAGCCCGGATGAGCCCCACCCACCGCGCGAGCGGTTCGGAGGCCCCGCGCATATGCTAGAAGGCCCTTCGATCCAGACGCTGCGGCCCGAAGCGGACGAGGTCCGACCCTTCCGAGACCGTCGTCGACCGGAGCCCCTCGCCCGTCGAGCGCTCCACGGCCCGACCGGCCGACTCCAGGAGGTTCTCGATGCGCCCGTCGCTCCGCAGGCTCGCCCACGTGCTGGCCGTGATCCCGTTCGTCGTCGCCGTCGCCCGCCCCGGGACCGCCGCGGATCCGGCCGCCGCGCCCGCCGCCGGGAAGCCCGCGAGCGCGGCGGCCAAGCCCTCGCCGGCGTTTCGCGCGGCGATGAAGCGCTTCCTGGTCGCCCAGAACATCCCGACCCAGATGGGCGAGCAGATGGCCTATTCCGCCGCCGAGCAGTTCCTCGCACCGCTCGCGGCGAACGGGGTCGCCGTGACGGAGCCGATGCAGGCGCTGGTCCTCGACGAGGCCCGCAAGGACTTCGGCAAGCGCTACGGAGACGTCGAATACCTGACCGATCTCTACGCGGGCATCTACGCCGGCCACTTCTCCGAGAAGGAGATCGACGAGCTCGCCACGTTCTGGGAGTCGCCGGTCGCGAAGAAGCTCCTCGCGAGCACCGAGAAGATCAACGAGACCTTCATCACCCAGCTCCAGTCCACGACCCAGGCCCAGATGCAGACCTTCCAGGCCCGCATGGAGACGCAGCTGCGCGCAGCGGGGATCCTGGGCAACGCCCCCTGATCGGCGAGTCCGCCACGTGGACGAGGATGGGTGGAACGCGAACCCGTCGATCGCTCGGCTCCCGGTCGGAGGTGAGCACCGACCGCCTCAGGCCGCCGGGCCCGCGAGCTCCCGATCGATCACGGGCCACGAGGCCGCGAGCAGCGCCGAGTCGTCCGTCCCGTCGGGATGGAAGTCGCGCGCGTACCATGCGCGATAGGCCGGGCCGGTGTCGCGCAGGAGGCCCTCGGCGCCGAACAGGAAGCGAAGGCCCGCGGACCAGGTCGCGCGGTCGAAGAGCAGGCCGTCCTTGCCTAGCAGGTAGGCGGTCCGGAGCGTCGTCTCGAAGGCCAGGAAGAAGCTCGCGATCCCCATCGCGACGATTCGCCTCGAGCGGCCCGGTGCGACCCGAAGGAGGACGTCGAAGGCGACGGCCTTGTGCTCGGCCTCCTCGAAGGCGTGCCAGCGCCAGAGGGGAGCCATGGCGGGGTGCATCGCGTGTGTCCGGCGCGCCCCGTCGGCGAGCAATGCACGTGCGAGGATCGCCGTCAGATGCTCGAGGGCGGCGGTGAGCGCGAGGGAGAGCATCGGCCATCGCCGGTTCTGGAAGCGCAGGATCCGATCGATGAACCGGTTGCGGACGGTGATCAGACGATCGCCGTCGGCGAGCAGCAGGTCGACGTGCTCGTCGTGGAGGCGGCTGTGCTGACCCTCCTGGCCGGCGAAGCCTCGGATCCGCGCGAGCAGCTCGGGATCCGTGATCCGATCGCGCTGGGCCAGCACCGAGCGGACGAAGAACGCCTCCCCGAAAGGGAACGTCGACGAGAGTGCATCGAAGAAGTGGGAGGCGAAGGGCCCCGCGGCGTGCCAGTGGCGGGGAGGCCGGCCGCTGGTCGCGCCCGGCCCGGCGAGGGAGAAGGCCGGGCGTCGGATCGGAATGGCGTCGGCCATGTCGCCCTCCCGACGCGTCCGGCCTAGCGTCCCTTGACGGACTCGACGATCGCCTGTCGCAGGCGGTCGGGGTCGACGGGCTTCTTGAAGATCACGCCCTCGAGCCCTTCGATCCGGCTTCGCTTGATGATGTGGTCCTTGTCGTAATGGAAGGCCGTCATCAAGAGCACCGGCGTCTTCGGGTAGCGGGCACGGACCTGGAGATAGAGCTCGTAGCCGTCCATCTTCGGCATCACGACGTCGGAGATCACGACGTCGAAGGGCCGAGCGGCGAGGATCGCGAGCCCCTGCTCCCCGTCGCACGCGACCTCGACCCGACAGCCGTCCCCCTCGAGCATCTCCGCGAGGGTTCGCCCGATGCCGGGATCGTCGTCGACGACGAGGATCCGCAGGCCCGCGAGGCGCGGATCCGGCTCGTGGCGCCGCCGTTCGCGGCTGCGCAGGTCGACCATGCGCGCGGGGCCGACGTAGTGGATCGTCTCGTAGCGCTCGGTGGCCACCATCTCGCCGAGGCGCTCGACGATCTCGCTGATGCGCGCGACCTCGCGCCGGATCGCGTCGAGCCGCTCGTTCTCGACCGAGCAGTCGCAGTCGCCGGCGAGCCGCGCGATCTCGTTCTCGAGCAGCGTCGCCTGATTCACGATCACCGCGAGGGGATTGTTGATCTCGTGGGCCAGACCGATCGCGACCTCGCCGAGGGTCGCGAGCTTGTCCTTGCGTCGGATCTCGCGCAGGTCCTTCGCATAGCCGATCGTGCCGTCGTAGGCGCCCGCGTCGTCGAAGAGGATCGTCCCGGAGATCGCGACGGGGATCTGCTCGCCCGAGCGGGCGACGAAGGTCGTCTCGAGGGCGTTGACCCGGGACTCACCGCCGTACTCCGGGCTGCGCATCGCGTTGCCGACGCGCCGCGCCTCGTCGATCGACGGATAGAAGATCCCGACGAACTGACCGAGGACCTCCTCGGGCTCGTAGCCGAGGGTGTCGTGGGCACCGTCGTTGTAGTAGACGACGCGGCCGCTGCGGTCGGTGGCGATCACGATGTCGGGCGAGCGGTTCGTGAGGCGCTCGAGCTGGTCCTTCGTGAGGCCCCTCTTCGCGAGACTCATCGATCGACCCCCCGCCATCGCCTCACGCGATGCCGTGCTCCCCGAGCCAGCGCTCGGCGTCGATCGCCGCCATGCAGCCCGTGCCCGCGGCCGTGATCGCCTGCCGGTAGATCGGATCCGCGACGTCGCCGCACGCGAAGACGCCTTCCACCGAGGTCCGCGTCGTGCCGGGCGCGACCTTGAGATAGCCGGCGGCGTCCATCTCGAGCTTGCCGCCGAAGAGCGACGTGTTCGGCTGATGCCCGATCGCGACGAACACCGCGTCGAGGGCGAGGTCGCGCTTCGACTCGTCGCGCACGTCGCGCAGGCGCACGCCCGTCACGAACTCGTCGCCGAGCACCGCGTCGACGACCGAATGCCAGGCGACCTCGATCTTCTCGTTCGCTAGCAGCCGCTCCCGCATGATCTTCGAGGCGCGCAGCTCACCCCGGCGATGCACGAGGGTCACCTTCGTCGCGAAGCGCGCGAGGAAGAGCGCCTCCTCCATCGCGGTGTCGCCGCCGCCGACGACGGCCATCGGCTTGCCGCGGAAGAGCGCACCGTCGCAGGTCGCGCACGCCGAGACGCCCTTGTTCAGCAGGCGCTTCTCCGAGTCGAGGCCGAGCCAGCGCGCGGACGCACCGGTCGCGACGATGACGGCGTCCGCCGTGTAGCGCTTGTCCTCGGTCTCGACGACGAAGGGCCGCCGCGAGAAGTCGACCCGCGTCGCGTCCTGGAACACGATCGCGGTCCCGAAGCGCTCGGCCTGCTTCTGGAACGCTTCCATCATCTGCGGGCCGGTGATCCCGTCCGGGTAGCCGGGATAGTTCTCGACCTCGGTCGTGATCATCAGCTGGCCACCGAAGTTCAGGCCCGCGAGCACGAGAGGCTCGAGGCCGGCGCGCGCGGTGTAGATCGCGGCGGTGTAGCCGGCGGGGCCGCTGCCGAGGATGAGCACGCGTCGGTGCTCGGCGTTCATGGGTCTTCCTTTCGGTCGGTCGTTCGGCCGGGCACTCGAACGACCCGGCGAGCGGGCTGATTCGGGCGGGCAGCCGGTTCCCCGTGCAGTCGGGGGAGGGACGCCGCCGAATTCTAAGATCCGGGGCCTCGCCACGCCATCCGCAGCGAACGGATGCGCTCAGAGCGGCTCGGTGATCGGCAGCTCCTCCCACATCAGCTGGAGGAAGATCCCGATGAAGAAGGACAGGAAGGTCATGAGGAAGAGGGCGGCGGGAAAGATCCAGAACGGCTCGCAGCCCACGACGTGGGGCAGCTGACCGACGATCGCCGGCATCGTCTCCCGGAGGGCCGCGACGCTCGCCACGCCCGAATCCGTCGCCCAGTTGCGCAGGACCATGAAGGGCCCGACCAGGCTCGTCATGACGATGCCGGCCCCGAAGGCCTCGACCACGCCCAGGAGGAAGATCGCCCGCGCGCGGGCGAAAGCGACGCTCGTGTCGGGGATGCGGTGGGCGATCTCGACGTAGATGTAGAGGAGCGTGACGAGGCCGAGCAGGGCGGTGACGGCGTTGAGCGCGAGGGTCGAGTGGCGCGCGAGGTCCCAGACCTCGTCGATCAGGAAGACCGGCAGGTACCCGACGATGATCCCCGCGCCGATCCGGGGCACCGACGAGTGGAAGAAGGACAGGTCGCGCTTCCAGCAGAAGCGGTAGAGCAGGAACCAGACCGCGGATGCGTTGACGGCGACGACCTCGGCGGAGCAGAGCAGGTCGATCCAGAACGGAAAGCGGTCGTAGGCGAAGACGCCGATCACGAAGGGGGCGAGCAGGGCGGCCAGGGCGAACGCGTGGATCCGGGGCGTGTGCCACGTCAGGGGGCGGTTCGAGGTGGCGCGGCCGGCGGTGAGCGCGGCCGAGTAGTTGATGATCGCCGAGGCGTTGCGGATGTCGTAGGCGCGCAGGAACCAGCGCTCGAGCTTGTCGAAGATCCGCTTGGTGTTCCGGTCCTTCCGGCGCAGGAAGGGCATCAGGTCGCGGCCGCGCTCGATGCGCGTCGCGCCGCGGACGGCGATCGCCGAGACGATCTCGCTCTCCCGGTCACGGAAGGGCGAGTCCTCCTTCTCGAAGGCCTGGTTCTCCTCGTCCAGGCAGACCGCCTCGACCCAGAGATAGAAGGCGCGCTCGGCCATGCGCAGGATCATGCGGTCGACGGCGGCCGGCTCGCCCGTCTCGAGGACCTGGAAGAAGCCGCTCTCGGTCGGGTCGTCGGTCGTCTCGACGAGCTGGACCTCGCCCGCGATGTAGCGCTCGACGTACTCCGGATCGACGCGACCCGTGACGAGCTCGCGCAGGGATTCGTAGATGCGCCGGCGCAGGGCGAAGGCGGCGAGCCGCAGCGGGCGACCGCCGTCGAGCTCGTGGGTTTCGATGAAGCGCAGGAAGACCTGCGACAGCAGGGCCAGGTCCTGGTGGAAGCGGAGGCGGCGCTCGTCGGTCAGGCGCCGTCCCCCGTCGATCTGGCGGAACAGGCCCTCGAGATGGCGCGGCGCGTTCGAGAGCAGCCGCACGACGAGATTGCGCGCGTCGCGCGCGGTGGCGCGGGGGCCGAGCAACCGCGGCTTCGAGACGAGATCCTCGAGCTGGAGGAAGAGCTCCGTCGGATCGTGCTGCGGCGCGTGGAAGCGGAAGGTCTCGGGGAAGATCCGCTCGAACTCGCCCGCACCGCGCGCGATCTCGAAGCGGACCTCGCGGGCGTGGAACGCGAAGGTGAAGCGCAGCCGGAGCTGGAGGCGCTCGACCTTGAGCTCGAGGCGGGGGAGGCCCCGGATGTCCGCTCGGGCCGGGTCCGCGGCGTCGGCGCTCGTCATCTAGAGCGTCCGCTCGCCGGTGTTCTCGCCGCTCTCGTAGTAGTCCTCGACGCGGCGCGCGAGGCGGGCGATGCCCTTCGGCGGCGGATCCGAATGAGGCCAGCGTCCGGCCGCGATCTTCATGCGGTCGCGCAGCAGCTGGGCGTCGGGGAACTCCTCGACGGCGAGGGCCTCGTCGACGTCGAGCCAGCTCGAGATCGCCGTCCGCGTCCGCGAGACGCGCTCGGCGAGCTCCGACATGTTGGCCGATTCGATGCGCGCGCCGGTGACGCGATCGCCGAGCGCGGAGAGCGTGGCGAGCGCCGACTCGAGCGCAGCACGCAGGGCTCCGGGCTCGCTCGACTCGAAGCTCGAGAGCTGGCCGACGACGGTCTCGAACTCCCGCGTCAGGGGCTCGTGGGAGATCTCCTTGAAGAGCACGACCCGGCCGAGCGCCTCGCCCCGCTCGTCGACCAGCGCCTGGTTCGAGACGCGGATGCGGTGGCCCGCGCCGACGCGCAGGTCGACCTCCTCGAACGAGCCGCCCGACTCCTGGGCGAGGGCCCGCACCGCCTTGCCGAGATCCGTCAGATGGTTGCGCGCGAGCACCGAATCGATCGTCCGCCCGCGGACGTCCTCGTCGAGACCGACGAACGCCCTCGCCGGCTTGTTCACCGCGCGCACCACGCCGTCGCGATCGACGGCGATCGCCCCCGTCCGCAGCCGATCCATCACCGCCTCGAGGAAGGCGTTCGAATGGCGCAGGTCCTCGACGAGCCGCCGGTTCTCGATCGTGAGCGCGTGCAGCTCCGCCGCGCGCCGCACCATCGCCTTCAGCTCGTCGGGCTCCCAGGGCTTGTTGACGTAGCCGTAGATGTGGCCGTCGTTGATCGCCTGGATCGTCGCCTCGGAGTCGGCGAAGCCCGTCAGGATGATGCGCACCGTCTCCGGGAAGCGCTCGTACACGCGCCGCAGCAGCTCGACGCCCGTCATGCCGGGCATGCGCTGGTCGGTGATGATGACCGCGACGGGCTGGTTCGCCTCGAGGATGGAGAGCGCGGCCTCGGGATCGGACGTCGTCAGGACCTCGTAGTGGTCCATGAACGTGAACGTCAGGGTCTCGAGGATCGCCTCCTCGTCGTCGACGATCAGGATGCGCGGATGGCCGTTCCGACTCAAAATCGCGTCGCCTCGATCAGATCCGACCAGTCCCGATCCCACTCGTCGCGCCAGCGATTCGCCACTTCTTCTCCGGGACTGATGCCCTTGTCGATCTGCTCGAGCAGCGGATCGAGGAAGCGGACCTCGTTCGCGGCGGCGCCCATCGCGCCCGGTCCGCCCGCCCCGCCGCGATCGACCTCGCCACCCGCCGCCCGAACCGCGCTCGCCTCGGCGGCGATCCGACGCAGTCCCCCGGCCGAGAGCACCACGAGCTCGCGCGCGAGGTCGATGACCTTCCGACCACCCATCTCGGCGCGCAAGCCCCGCTTCGCGACGTCGAGCTGGCCCGCGTCGAGCTCGGCGACGCTGGTCCGTCGCAGCAGCTCCCACGCGCCCTCGAGCGCATCGGCATCGTAGAAGAGCCCCTTCCAGAGCGCCGGCAGCGCGCACAGATGACCGGGCGAGGCGGTGTCCGAGCCGCGGACCTCGACGATCCGCTTGAGGCGCACGTCCGGGAAGAGCGTCGTCAGATGCGTCTCCCAATCGCCCAGCGTCGGCCGCAGCCCGCGGAATCCCTTCTCCATGAACTGGCCGAACGTCGTCCCGTCGCCCGGCTCGTAGTGCTTCCCGCGCACGACGAAGAAGAGCGGGACGTCGAGCGCCCAGCGCGCATAGCGCTCGTAGCCGAAGTCCGGATCGAAGACGAAGGGGATCTGGCCGCAGCGGTCGGGGTCGGTGTCCCGCCAGATCATGAGGCGCTTCGAGACGAAGCCGTTCTCGCGGCCGCCGGAGAGGGCCGAGTTGGCGTAGAGCGCCGACACGACCGGGGTCGCGAGGATGCCGACGCGCATCTTCGCGACCATGTCGGCCTCGCTCTCGAAGTCGTAGTTCGCCTGGACCGTGGCGGTCGCGTGCATCATGTCGAGGCCGAGGCCGCCCCGGGTGGGCAGATAGCGGCGCATCACGTCGTAGCGCGCCTTCGGCATGGTCGGGATCTGGTCGACCGGATGGAAGGGATCCATGCCGAGGGCGAGCCAGGCAATGCCGAAGTCGTCGGAGAGACGCTTGACCTGCTCGAGGTGATCGTGGAGCTCGGCGCAGGTCTCCTCGGTGGTGTAGAGCGGGGCACCGGAGAGCTCGAACTGGCCGCCGGGCTCGAGCGTGATGCTGCCGCGCGTCGCGGACTCGAGGGCGATCGTGCGGCCGCGCTCGTCGACGCGCTCCCACCCGCCCTCGGCGACGAGGCGGTCGAACAGGGCGGCGATGCCGTACGGGCCCTCGTAGGGGACGCGGTCGCCGGTGTCGGCGTAGACGCCGACCTTCTCGTGCTCGGTCCCGACCCGCCAGAGCGAGCGCGGCTTCTCGGCGGAGCGGAAATAGCCGACGAGGTCACCGAGCCCTTCGATGGGCTGGTCCTTCGCGTTCATGGGGTCGGCTCCTTCCGGACGGGGATCGGGCGGCGCTCAATCGTAGAGATCCACGTGCAGAAAGGGAACGAGGGCGCACAGGATCGCCTGGGCCCCGTACGCGCTCCGATCGAGGCGGCCCTGGGTCAGCTGACCGATGTTGCCGCCCTGGCGCCCGGAGGGCAGCGGGACCCCGGTCGGGCCCGACCCTCCGCCCGCGACCGGGCGATGGGCCTGCCAGAGGGCGTCGAAGAGGGCACCGATCGGCTCCCGGTCCCGGAAGGCGGGCCCGACCACCGCCGGCGGGTAGGCAAAGCCCGACGAGAAGCCCACACCGTCCCGGACGCCGTCGGTGACCCAGGCGCAGCCGACGTTGAAGACGGCCGGGCCCGGCACACGCCCCGCGGCGGACGCCCCGGGCAGCTCGACCAGGCCGTCCTCGATACCGAAGGCCAGGGCGCAGGGACCGGAGGCCAGGGCGGCCCGAGCCCGATTCCGGGCGCCGGCCGCGATCTCCTCCCAGCCGACCGGCTGTTCGGGCACACCGGACGCCGTCGCCACCCCCGAGACGAGGAGCCGCGACGGATCCCCGTCGACGAGCGAGGCGAGGGCGGAGCGCACGGCGCCGAGCTTGGCCGGATTCTCCGTCCCGACCCGGACGGCCTCCTCGCCCGATAGGGCGCGGTCGAGGGCGGGCGCGAGTCGGAAGCCAGGGGCGCTCAGAGCGCCTCGTTGGCGGCGACGAAGGGACCCTGACCGAGGTCGGCCAGGCGCTGATCGCGGACGTCGCGGAAGTGGTCGATCCGGTCGTACTCGATGGTCGGCCCGGAGGGCTTCGCCATCCGCAGCGGATCGACGTACTGGCCGTTCTTCTTCACGCGGAAGCAGACGTGCGGGCCGGTCGACAGGCCGGTGCTCCCGACGTAACCGATGACCTGCTTCTGCTTGACCCGGTCACCCACCTTGAGGTTTCGGGCGAAGTTCGAGAGATGGGCGTAGTGGGACGTGTAGCCGCCGGTATGGCGGATGCGGACCAGGTTGCCCGAGGCGCCGTGGCGCGCCCGGAACTCGACGACGCCGTCCCCGATCGCGAAGATCGGCGTACCGTAGGGCGCCGCGTAGTCGATGCCGGGATGCGGGCGGGTGATGTTGAGGATCGGATGACGGCGGGCGTTCGTGAAGCGGGAGGTGATCCGGCTGAACTCGAGGGGCGCGGCGAGGAACGCGCGCTCGATCGTGCTGCCGTCGGGGCGGTAGTAGGCCCCTTCTCCGTTGCCGTTCTCGTAGTAGACGACCGTGTGCTCGCCGGTCCGGCCCGAGTAGCGCCCGGCCAGGATCTTGCCGGGGCGGACGTAGACGGCCTGGCCGTCGGGGCGCTTCGCGTAGAGCCGCTCGTAGAGGATCGCGAACTCGTCGCCGGGATGGACGTTGCGGCTGAAGTCCATGTCCCAGGCGAGGATCTTGGCGAACTCGGTCGCGAGCGAGCTCTGCTCGCCCAGGGCCGTGATCGCATCGTAGAAGGAGCCGTCGACGACCCCGGCGATCTTGGCCACGTGGGGCTCGAGCATCTCGGTCTGGCGGGCCGCGACGTAACGGGTCCCCTTCCAGGTCAGCGTGAAGCTCTCCTCACGACCCTGGGTGTAGGCGAAGTCGAGCACGCGACCGTCGGCGTCCTGGACGAGGCGATAGCCGTCGCCGGCGCGCGACTTCCGGAAGTCGAAGACCTTCCGGAGCTCGGTCGAGATCAGGTGGATCGCCGCCGGCGAGACGCCCTGGCGGCGCAGCGATGCGGCGAGGTTCTCCCGCTTGCCGATCTCGCCCCGGGTCACGAGCGTCAGCTCGTCCGCGCCGGCCGGGAGGTCGGCGAACTCGTCCTCGCTCCCCCCGTCGGACGCCCCGGCGCCCATCGAGCGGAGGGAAGCCTTCGCGATGCCCGCGTCGGCATCGTCCACGAGCGTCAGACGCTCGTCGGAATCCTGGTGGACGGGAAGAGCATCGATCGAAACCGGGGCATACTGGGCGACCAGCTCGCCGCCCT
This sequence comes from Myxococcota bacterium, assembly GCA_046351135.1. Taxonomy (GTDB): domain Bacteria; phylum Myxococcota_A; class UBA9160; order UBA9160; family UBA4427; genus UBA4427. Next base: position 134,885 of record JAXLZA010000006.1, read on the forward strand.
CGACGTCCACGCCGTCCGGGGCCTCGAGCTCGAAGGCGTGCTCGGCATGGGCGAGGACGTCGTCGAAGGTCTCGCTCGACGAGTCGGGATCCGCGACGAATCGGCCGCCGAGCTCGTATCCGACCACCGCACTCGTGAGGACCACGAAGGCCGCCACCGCGATGCGCGTCTCGAAGGAACGGGCCAGCCCTTGCCTAACACGATCGGATCCCGCAGCCGCGATCTCGGAAAGCTCCCACGCGATCGTGCCCAGTCGTTTGCGGAGCACGGGGGCAAGCGCGGCCCACAGCGCCCGCAGGCGCTCCATGCGTCCCTCGATCCGCCCCTCGTCCGGTCGGCTTTCGTTCGGCTCGATGATCAAGACAGGCTCCAGGCGGCCTCGAGGCCACGGCTATGTTTAGCCCGGTGAAAGCAGCTCTGCATCGTGATCTTCATCACACTACATTCCCCGTCTGATCGGCCTCGCACACGAGGTCCGAGGAGTGTCATGTCCACGCGGATCGAAACCGGAAATCGAGCGGGCAGACCCCGCTGCGTCGTCGATCGACGTGATCTGGGTCACCTCGAAAAGGGCGACAGAAATCGCGTCGTGTCGTCTCGCTTCCGCTCCGCCGCGAACGCATGCCGGCTCGATTCCCGCACACCGTCCGCGATCTCGTCGCTCGCCACGCTCCTCTTCTCTGTCTTCGCCGTCACACCCGCGCATGCGGCCTGGCCCTTCGACGAGCTCTTTCCGCGTCCCTCGGTCTCGCAGCGCGCCAGCGAAATCCTCTCCGAATCGATTCGAATGCAGACGGTCAATCCACCGGGACGCGAGCAGGCACTTGCCTATCGGCTCGCCGAGATTCTTTCTCGAGAAGGAATCGAGAGCGACGTGATCACGACGCCAAATCCCAACGGCGGAAAACCCCGCGCTGCAGTCTGGGGAAGACTGCGCGGGCGGGGAGATCGCCCCGGTCTGGCCCTCTTGTCCCATCTCGACACGGTGCCGGCGGATCCTTCGGAGTGGAGCGTGCCGCCTTTCTCGGGCCGCATCGCGGATGGCTACGTCTGGGGGAGAGGTGCCCTCGACGCCAAAGGGGTCGCCGTGACCCACCTCATGACACTGATCGAGCTGGCCAGTTCCAATCAACAGCTCGAGCGCGACCTGCTCTTCATCGCGACGCCCGACGAGGAGACCGGAGGCCGCAACGGTGCGGGCTGGATCGTGGCCCAGCACCCCGAGATCCTCGAAGGCATCGGCTACCTGCTGACCGAAGGCGGCGGCATCCAGGAGGCCGCCGGCGGCGAGACCGCCCACGCGCCGATCTGGGGTGTGGCGCTGACGGAGAAGACGCCGTGCTGGCTCGAGCTCCGAGCCCATGGCCGTGGAGGGCACAGCTCCGCGCCGACGGGCGAGGATGCGGTGCCCCGGCTGGTGGCGGCGCTCGACAAGATCCGGCGGGCGGAGTCCCCGGTGCGCGTGCTGCCCGAGGTCGAGGCGATGTTCGCCGCGCTCGCTCCGATCGCCCCGGAGTGGGATCGCGCCGCCTACCTCAATCTGTCCGGCACGCTCGAGCGCGACGAGGGCTTCCGCCGCCGCTTCCTCGACAACCCCGGCCAGAACGCCCTGGTCCGCAACACGATCTCGATCACCTTCCTCGAAGGCGGCCCCGCGACGAACGTCGCCCCCTCCGTCGCACGGGCCCAGCTCGACGCGCGGCTGCTGCCCGGTCGGACCTGTGCCGACTTCGCCGCGGCCATCGAGTCTCTGATCGACGACTCCACGGTCGAGATCGAGGAGATCCTGAGCTTCCCGTCCAGGGCCTCGTCCGCCGACACGCCGCTCTTCCGGGCGATCGAAGCGGTGGCGGCCCGCCAGGAGCCCGAGGGTCTCGTCGTCCCGCGCCTGATCGGCGGCTTCACCGACGCCCACTGGTTCCGGGAGACGGGGATCGTGGCCTACGGCTTCGTGCCCCGCGCGCTCTCGGCCGAGGAGGCCGAGGGCGTCCACGGCACGGACGAGCGGATCGCCGTCGAGACCCTCACGAAGGGCATCGCGCTGCAGATCGAGGTGGTCCGCGCCTTCGACGCGATCGAGGCGGACGAGGCCCGGAAGAAGCAGGCCGACTGAGCGGCCCCTCGCCTAACGCAGCTCCTGGATCGCCCGATGGAGCGCCTCGAAGAGGGGCTCGATCTGCTCGACCTCGAGGCACGAGAAGGCGACGCGGATGTCCGAGGCGCTCGTCGCGATCAGTCCGACGCCGTACTCGTCGAGCAGATGGACGCGGAGCTTCTCGGCGTCGACGCCCTTCACCTCGACCAGCATGAAGTAGCCGCTGTTGAAGGGATAGACGCTCCAGCTCTCCGCGAAGCGCGGCTGGCTCGCGACCTCGTGGACGCGCTCGGCGCGCCTGCGCAGGACCTCGCACTTCGCGGCCCGCTCTTCGTCGATCCCCGGCGCCGCGAGCGCGCGCTCGACGATCGACTGGGAGAGCTGGGGCACGTTCGAGATGCCGCCGCGGATCGCCCCGCGCGCCTTGGCGTCGAGGACCTCGCAGACGACGTCGGCGGTCTCGGGACGGCCGGGGCCGAAGGTGATGAAGCCGCAGCGCAGCCCCCAGACGAAGAGCTCCTTGGTCGCACCATCGAGCTTGACCGCGAGCAGGTTCGGATGGCGTCCGGTCAGGCGGCCGAAGAGCGACTCGGTCATCGAGCGGGCGCCGAGGTGGTAGAAGAGGCCGAAGTAGGCGTCGTCGCAGAAGACGACGACCTTCGTCCCGGTCTTCGCCTGGGCCAGCAGCGCAGCGGCGAGGGCATCGCCCTCGGCCGGCGTCGGCATGTAGCCGGTCGGATTGTTCGGGAAGTTGAGCAGCACGAGGATCTTCTCGCGGCCCTGGGACAGCTCGCGCAGCCGGCGCGCGAAGGCTTCGGTGTCGATGCCGTTGTCCGCACCGAGTCCTTTGCCCTTGTAGAAGGGGAAGGTCTCGATCGTGGCGCCGTGGTGGACCTCGAAGGTCAGCTTGTAGTTGCCCCAGAGCTTGTCGGGCATGAGCATGACGTCGCCGGGCTCGATGAAGAGCTCCCCCGCGACGGCGAGGCCGTGGGTGATCGCGTTGGTCACGACGGGCTCGCCGAACTTGCGGTCGGCGAGGCTCGGATTCTCCTGCAGGAGCTTCTTGCGCCAGGCCTGCCGCAGACCCGGCCGGCCCGCCGGCGGCGCGTAGGTCACGGCGTCGGCCGCGGGAATCGAGCCGAGCTGCGCGGCCACCGACGGCAGCGCCATCGGCCCCTTGCCCTCGGTCGCGATCCCGATCGTCGCGTTGAAGCGATGGGCCTTCTGCTTGGCCTCCGCCGACTGCGAGATGATGCCCTTCGGAAAATAGAGGCGGCGCCCGTAGGACGAGAGCATCGCCAGGATCTCCGGCGCCGCCTTCTCGAGCTGGTCGTTGAGGGCCTGGGCGATCGGGGTCGGCTTGTGCGGGAACGATGCGGGCTGGGTCTTCGACTGGGAATCGTGCGACATGGCTTCCTGGACCTGACTCGCGGGCGCGAGGCGAAGGAACGGCGCAGGAAACTACAGACGTTTGTGGAGCACGTCCATCAGGTGGCCGAAGCCCATCGCGCGCCAGAAGGCCTGGCCCTCGACGTTGCCCCGCGCGACCTGGATCTCGATCCGCGAGACCCCCCGCTCCCGCACCCAGGCCTGCGCCGCCTCGACCAGCCGCCGCGCCACCCCGCGCCGCCGGAACGAGGGGCGCACCCCGACATCGGTGATCTCCGCGCGCTCGGTCTCCTCGAGGATCGGCGGGGCCCGATCGATGCGGACGATGCAGAGGCCCTCCGGCGTCCCGGCGTGGTCGAAGACGAAGATCTCCGCGTCGGGATCGCGCTGGAGCGCCCGGAGCAGCTCGCGCAGCTCGCCCTCGGCGACCGGCCCCCGGCGCATCCGGAAGAGCGGGTCGAACTCGGCGTGGTGGTCGGTGATGAGCCCCCAGAGCGCGGCGACGCGATCGATCTCCTGGGGCCGAGCCGGGCGGACGCGACCCTCCATGACCGGCCGTGCTCTCGTCTCCAATCCGCCTCCTCCCGTCGGCGCCCCTGGGCCCCCGGCCCGCTTCCGCACGCCGCTCCCGGTCCGATCCCGGGCGATCGCCCCGGGAATCCGATCCGATCCGCGAGCTTAGGTCAGGAGCTGCACACGCTCCCCGGCGCGGCCCGCGCGCGCCCTCCTCGGGCCCCCCTCGCGCGATCGACGGAGCATGGCTCACGGCCCGGCGAACGCGTTAGTCTCGCTCGCAGACCGCTTCGTCCGCCCTTGCTGCGCTGTCCACGTTGGTTCCCATGTCGAAGCTCTGGATCGTCCACCGAAAGCCGCCCGTGCGCGCCGCCCTCGCGCGGGCGTCGGGGGTCGCGAGCGGCGAGATCGCCGCCGGTGGACCGACGCTCGCCGATTTCTCCGATGCCGGCACGCCGGACGCGATCGTGCTCGGGCTCCCGCCCGAGGCCGACCTCGCCCTCGAGCGCGCCTTCGTCGACGCGGCCCGGGCACGGACGGCAGGCGCACGCTGGATCGTGCTGTGCGAAGCGAGCGACGCGCGGGCGGTGACGCGTCTGTTCGGCGCCGGCGACACCGCGATCCTGCCGCTCCCGCCCGATCGCGCGGCCCTGCGCACCGAGATCGCAGCGGCCTTCGCGAGCCGTCGCGTGGCCCCGATCGACGCGCCCCGGCGCGACGATCGCGCGGCCGCGCATTTCGAGGCCTGGCTCGGCGACACGCCGATCCCCGGACTCGCGCTCGCCCTCGACGCCTCACTCGGCGCGCTGCCGCTGCTCGTCCGCGGCCGCGCCGGCAGCGGCCGCGCCGTGCGGATCCAACACCGCGACGCGACGCGCGGCGGCGCCGGCGCGCGGCTCCGCCTCGACGCGCGGGAAGCGGGCCTGGTCGATCGCCTCGCTGCCCGCCTCGCCGCGCGGGAAGCGCAGGCGAGCGCGTCGACGGCGAAGGGCGCGGGGCTCACGATCTGGCTCGACGAGGTCGACGCGCTCACCCCCGCCGACCAGCGCGCGCTCGCCGACTGGATCACCCACGCGCTCGCCCCCGATCCGGCATCGCCCGTCCCCGCCCCGCTGCGCTGGCTCGCCACCGCCGGACCCGCCGGCCTCGACGAGCGCCTCGAGCCGGCCCTCGCCCGCGCGTTCGTGCCGCTCACCCTCGAGGTCCCGCCCCTCGCGCGCGAAGCCGACGAGATCGAACGGATCGCCGAGCGGATCGCGCGGCTCTGGGCCGAGGCCACGGGCGGGCCGGTGCGCCGCTTCGACGCCGACGCGATCGCCGCGCTGGCCGAGGAGCCGTGGTGGGGCGAGCGCGCCGAGCTCGAGGCAGTGGTGCGCGCGACGCTCGCGGGCGCGACGACGACCGTCGTCGGCCGGGCGGATCTGCGATTCCCCGACGCCCCGGAGCCGCTGCCGACGCGATCGCCCCGGAGCGCTGTGTCCGCCGCTCCGGAGCACGGGCTCGAGGCCCTGCCGATCGACCGCGAGGGCGATCCGAGCAGCGAGCTGCTCGCGCTCACCGAGGCCTGGTCCGGCGCTGCGCCCGCGACGAGCTCACGGCCCGACGAGGCGACCGGATCGGCCGCGGACGCCACCACGCGACCGGCGCCCGGCCCCGGCGGCTCCGCCGCCGCCGTGGATCCGAATCCCGCCTGGCGCCGCCTCGCCCGCAGCCTCGCCCCCGAGATCCGCAACCCCCTGGTCTCGATCCGCACCTTCACCGAGCTGCTGCCCGACCACTACGCCGACGAGACCTTCCGCATCCGCTTCAAGGAGCTCGTCGGCAAGGACGTGGCCCACATCCAGGACGTCGTCGCGCGCCTCGCGAAGGCGGCGGAGCGCGAGCGGCTCGAGACGGTCCCGGTCGACGTCTCCGGCCTGATCGAGCGGTTGCTCGCCGCCCGGCGCGACCGGATCGCGGGACGCCGCCTCGTGGTCCTCTCGGAGCTCGAGCGCGACGCACCGCAGGCCCTCGCCGACGCCGATGCCCTCGAGACGGCGCTCGCGGGGCTGATCGACCGAGCGCTCGACTCGCTCCCCGACCGCGGCGATCTGTTCGTCACGACCCGCCGGATCCCGCGCGCGGGGGACGGCCGGCCGCGGCTGCGCGTGCTGCTGCGCCACCACAATCCCCTCGCCTCGGGGCTTTCCGGCGAGCTCGATCCGGTGAACCACATCCTCGAGTACGTGCTCGCCGAGACGATCGTGTCGGCGCTCGGCGGCCGCCTCACGATCGATCCGACGCTGGGCCCCGAGACCCTGATCGTGATCGACCTGCCGACCCCGCCCTCCGCCGCCGACGCGTGATAAGCTGGCGCCATGCCGCGCATTCTGGTCGTCGACGATGAGCCCGGAGTCCAGGAATCGCTCCGCATGCTCCTGAAGAGCGACGGCGACGTCGCGATCGCGGGCGACGTCGAGGCGGCGCTGCGCGAGATCTCCCTGGCGACACCGGACGTGGTGCTGCTCGATCTGGTCATGCCGGGCCGCAGCGGCCTCGATCTGCTCGAGGAGCTCGCGAAGCGCGGGCTGCGGGCGCCGGTGATCGTGCTGACCGCGACCAACACGGTCTCGGCCGCCGTCCAGGCGATGAAGCACGGCGCCGCCGACTTCGTCACGAAGCCCTTCGAGCTCGAGGCGCTGCGCATCAAGGTCCGCAACCTGGTCCAGAAGCACGAGCTCGAGCGCGAGGTCGAGCGGCTGCGCGACGAGGTCGAGGACCGCCAGCAGCTCGGCCGCATGGTCGGCCGCAGCACCGCCATGCGCGAGATCTTCCGCGCCGTCGAGCGGATCGCCCGCGCCGAGGCGACGGTGCTCGTCACGGGCGAGAGCGGGACGGGCAAGGAGCTCGTCGCCCGCGCGATCCACGACCTCTCGCCGCGCCAGGCGGGGCCCTTCATCGCGGTCAACTGCGGCGCGATCCCGTCCGAGCTGATCGAGAGCGAGCTCTTCGGCCACGAGAAGGGCGCCTTCACCGGCGCCATCGATCGCCGCATCGGCCGCATCGAGTCGGCCAACAAGGGCACCCTCTTCCTCGACGAGATCGGCGAGCTCGAGCCGGCGGTGCAGGTCAAGCTGCTGCGCGCGCTGCAGGAGCGGACCTTCGAGCGCGTCGGCTCGTCGAGCTCGACGACCGTCGACGTGCGGATCGTCGCCGCGACCAACCGCGACCTCGTCGCGGAGGTCGCCGCGGGGCGCTTCCGCGAGGATCTCTACTACCGGGTCGCGGTGGTGCCCGTGAAGCTCCCGCCGCTGCGGGATCGGCGCGAGGACATCCGGCTGCTCGCCCAGACCTTCCTGACGCGCATCCAGCTCGAGCGGGGCGGGGCGCGTGCCGCGGCGAACGCCGCGCCGGGGGCAACGCTGCCGCCGCCGAAGAAGCTCTCGGCCGCGGCGCTCGGTGCGCTCGAGGGCTATCGCTGGCCCGGCAACGTGCGCGAGCTCGAGAACGCGATCGAGCACGGCCTCGCCCTCTGCGAGGGGGACACGATCGAGCTCGCCGATCTGCCGATCTCGATCGCGCGGACCGGCCAGGCCGAGGCACTGCGCGAGCAGTGGCGGCAGGGCGAGCGGAGCTTCGACGACACCGTGACCCGCTTCGAGACGGAGATCCTGCGCGAGGCCCTCGAGAGCCATCAGTGGAACCAGACCCGGACGGCGACGGCCCTCGGGATCACCCGCCGCGTCCTCAAGCTGAAGATGGACAAGCTCGGGATCGAGTCCCGCGGCGGCGACGAGGGCGACTGAGCGCTCCCGGACGTGCTGGCACGCGGCATCGGGCCGGGCATCGGGCCAGGATCTCCGGGCCGCGACCGCTGCGGCCGGTCCGAAGCCCGCGTTCCCAGGCGAACCCCGAGCGCAGCCGGGGCGTACCGATGGGAACGGCCGGGATTTTCTTTCCGATACGGGGACTTATCCGCGGACGACGGGCACCGGCCGCGCCCTGGACGCGACGGGACGGGCCCGCCGCGGTCGCCGACCGGCCCATCCGGAACACGTTCGCATTGCATCGAGTCCCGACCAGAAACGCTTCTGGATCAGGGACTTGCCTCGATGCGGCCCGCGCCCGCCCGCGCCCCGCCCGAGTCGGCACGGCGCTTGCTCTACGGCGCCGGCATGAGTCTCGATTTCGATCTGCGCACGGCGACCTCGACCTCCCGCCCGCTCATGACGGGCCGGGCTCGGGCCCGCGTGTTGATCGTCGACGACGAGAGGGGACCACGCGAGTCGCTTCGCATGATTCTTTCCGGTAGCCACGAAGTGACCACCGCGGAAGATGCTGTCGAAGCGCTCGACGTGCTCCGAACCGAAGAGATCGATCTGGTCACCGTCGACCTGAACATGCCGGGCATGAAGGGCGACGAGCTGATGCGGACGGTCCGTGCCGAGTCCCCTCAGACCGAGATCATCATCATCACCGGCTGCGGCTCGATCGAGACCGCCGTCGCGGGCATCCGCCACGGCGTCTTCGACTATCTGATCAAGCCCTTCGACGTCGTCCAGGTCACCGCCTCGGTCGAGCGCGCCCTCGCGCGCCGCGCGAGCCGCGGGCGCACCATGGCCTTCCTCGAGGAGGTCAGCCGGATCCTGGGCCCCGATCGCGACGCCCATCTCTCCCTCGAGGAGCTCGAGGCCAACACCCTGGCCCAGGAGCGACTGCGCGCGCTGCTCGCGGAGCCGGTGCTCCAGCGCGGCGTGGCGGGCCCTCGGGACGGCGGGCCGAGCACGCTCGAGTTCCTCGAGGTCCTCGCGGAGACGATCGAGACCCGCGACCTCTTCATGCGCGGCCACGCCCGCCGCGTCGCCCACGCCGCCGACCTCGTCGCGGCGCGGCTCTGTCTCGGCCGGGAAGAGCGCGATCACGTTCGCATGGCGGCCTTCCTCCACGACATCGGCAAGGTCGGCGCGACCAGCGACGTGCTCGCGGGCCGCGTGCTGCCCGAGCCCGAGCGCCTCGAATCGATCCAGACCCATCCGTCCATGGGCGAGCGGCTGCTTCGGCCGCTCGGCCTGTCGCCGACGGTGACCGCGACCGTCCGCCACCACCACGAGCGCTACGACGGGCGGGGCTATCCCGACGGCCTCGCCGGCGAGGACATCCCGCTCGCGGCCCGCATCATCGCGATCGTCGACGCCTTCGACGCGATGACCTGCGAGCGCCCCTACCGCGCCGCGCGGACCCCGCAGGCCGCGGTCGAGGAGCTGCGCGCGAACGCGCGAACCCAGTTCGATCCCAACCTGGTCGACATCTTCTGCGACCTCGTCGCCACCGGCGCGCTCGAGGCCGTCGCCGAGACGGCCGCGGCGCCCGCGGCCCGGGGCGAGCGGCTCGTCGAGGGTGCGCGTCGCCGGGGAGCGGCATGACTTCGAACGCCGCGCTGCGCGCGCTCGATCCGGAGCACCGCACCGAGCCCCGCGATCGCAGCGTCCACCTCGTCGAGTACAGCCCCTTTCCCCGCCGCCGGCTTCGCGAGACCGCCGGAATCGGCTTCACCCAGGACTGCTCCGCCACCGGCCTCGGCCTCGACGTCGCGGAGCCGCTCCGTTCGGGCGAGCTGCTGCGCGTCACACTCCGGGACATCGATGGGGGCTGCAGGATGGAGGGGCTCGCCCGGGTGGTCTGGTGTCGGCTGGGCGACGTGGCCCGCTACCGCGTGGGGCTCCACCTGCTCCGCGACGCCGAGCGTCGACCGCTGCGACGCGATGCCGGCGCCATCCGCCGCTCCGCGCACGTCCGGTCCGCCGACCCCGACCTGCTAGATTGACGCCGCATGTTTGGCATCGGCCCGATGGAGCTGGTGGTGATCGTCGTGGTGGCGCTGCTGATCTTCGGTCCGCAGAAGCTGCCGGAGTTCGCCCGCACCCTCGGCAAGGGCCTCGCCGAGTTCCGCCGCGCGAGCAACGACCTGCGCCAGAGCCTCGCCCTCGACGAGCTGCAGAACGACCTGCGCAAGACGATGAACGACGCGACGCGAGCGCCCACCGTGCGACCGGCCCAGGCCGGGGACACGCTGCCGCCCGGAGCCGGCCCGGCCACCTCCCCGAGCGCCTCGCCCGCGGCCCCGCCTGCCGAGGCCGCCGCGCCCGCCGCGCCTGCGGCCCCCGCCGAGATGCCCGGCGCGTCCGCCGAGCCGGGCGCCCCGACCGAAGCCGTCGTGTCCGCCGCGGCGAGCGGCGCGGTCCCGCCGTGGAAGAGCCATCCGGGCGAGCTGCCCGAGGGCATCGATCACGACCACCACGACCCCGAGCCGGAGATCGAATCGGAGCTCGGCAACGTCCCGGTCACCGGCGGCGCGCCGTCGGAAACGCGACGTGGATGAGCGCGCGCTCCCCATCACGGAGCACCTCGCCGAGCTCCGCCGCCGGATCGGCATCGCCCTCGGCGCGATCGTGGCGGGGGCGATCGTCGCCTACAACTTCTCCGAGCCGATCTTCGGCTACCTGCTCTCGCCCGCGACCGAGGCGCTGGCCGCCAAGGGCAGCAAGCTCCAGGCGATCGCGCCCACCGAGATCTTCATCGCGTACATCAAGTGCGCACTGCTCGCCGGCTTCGCGCTGACGCTGCCCGTCAGCTTCTGGCAGCTCTGGGCCTTCGTCGCGCCCGGCCTCTACGACAGCGAGAAGCGCGCGATCTTTCCTTTCGTGATCGCGTCGACCGTGCTCTTCGCCCTCGGCGCGGCCTTCGGCCACACGTTCGTGTTTCCCCTGATGTTCCAGTTCCTGAACAGCTGGGACAACGAGTGGGTCACGTCGGTCTGGAGCCTGAATGAGGTCTTCGGCCTCACCACGCAGATGATCCTCGCCTTCGGCGTGATCTTCGAGCTGCCGATCTTCGTGCTCTTCCTGTCGCAGGCGGGCATCGTGACCGCCCGCCAGCTCCTGTCCGGGACGCGACATGCGATCGTCGCCTCGTTCGTGATCGGGGCGATCCTGACGCCCCCGGACGTGGTGAGCCAGGTGCTGATGTCGGTGCCGATGGTGCTGCTGTATCTGGTCGGTGTGGCGGTGGCCTGGGTCTTCGAGCCCAAACCCGCGGCACGCGACGAGAAGGCACTGCAGACCGTGCCCGCGAGCGAGTCCGCGACCCGCGGCGACGCCTGATCCGACGCCGGACGCGGCAGACCTCCCATGCTATGTAACGGGGCCCGGATTCGCGCCGCGTCGCCGCCCCGATGCGGTGCCGCGCGGGAGGAGAATGACATGCCGACGACGATCCGCGCTGCAGCGACGAGACGACCGACGAGCGGAGGCGCGGACGCGCGCCGTGCGCTCGGCGCCTGGATCGGCGCCGCCACGATCCTGCTGGGAGCCTCCTCCGCCTTCGCCCAGGCCGTCGACATTCCGGCGGTTCTCGATGCCGATCTGAAGGCGCCGCCGACGGCGGCCGTCGTCCAGTACGGTCACCAGTTCGGCGCGGACGTGGGGGACGGCGGCGGGGCCGGTACAGGCGACAAGCAGACTCGGATGTCGCGGGACACGGCCTTCTTCGGCGTCGCCCGCCGCTTCAAGCTCGGCGAGCGGACGACGCTCTTCGCCCTCGGCAACTACACGCTCCACGCCTATCAGTTCTCGAACGCGGGCGGCACGTCGAATCGCTACCAGTGGGACCGGGTCCACCGCGGCGTCCTCTCGGGCCTCGTCGGCCACGAGATCAACGACCGCTGGCGGATCCTGGGCGGCGCCCTGATCCGAACCTGGGGTGAGACCGGCGCCAAGTTCGGCGACACCCTGACGGGCGGCCTGCTCGGTGGCTTCGACTATCATCCGAACGACGACTTCTCCGTCGGCCTGCTGGTCGGCGCGATCAGCAAGCTCGACGGGGGCGTCGGCATCCTGCCGGTGCCGACGCTCAAGTGGAAGTTCGCGGAGGCGTGGCGGCTCAACGTCGGCATGGTGCAGCTCGTCGATCCCGGCATCGGCGCCCAGCTCAACTATCAGCTGACGCCGGCGCTCGGCCTCGGCGCCGGCTTCAGCTATCAGACCCGCCAGTTCCGCCTGAGCGGCGCGCGCCGCACGTCCGCGACGGATCCCGGCCGCACCCGATTCGACGACGGCGGTGTCGGCCAGGAGTCCGAGATCCCGGTCTTCGCGACGATCCGCTGGAAGCCGACGCCGTTCACCGAGATCGACCTGAACGGCGGCGCGGCGTTCCGGGGCAACCTCCGCGTCGAGGACAAGGACGGCGGTCGCATCGCCGACTCCGACTACAAGCCGGCGGGCATCCTCGCGCTCAAGGGTCAGATCTTCTTCTGAGCGCCGCGGCGCCGGATCCGGGGGAGAGGGCATGCGATCTCGAGCCTTCATCGCGGCGACGTCGCTCGCCGTCGCGCTGCTCGCCGGCTGCGCCGGCTCCGGCCTCTTCGGGACGGGCTCCCGATCCGCCGCGGCTCCGGCAGCGGCTCCTTCCGACACGGCTTCTGCTGCCCCCGCCGCAAGCGCATCCGCGGACAAGGCCCCGCCCCCGACCAGGACCGCGGCGCCTGCCGCCGCGTCCGCGAGCCCGCAGAGCGGTGCCCGAGCGAGCGCCGCGACCCTCGACGCCGTCCACCGCATCGTCGAGAGCGGGCGCCTACGCGTCGGCCTGACCGGCGCCCAGCCGCCTCTCAACATGAAGAGCCGCAAGGGGGAGCTCATCGGCCTCGACGTCGACCTCGCGATGGCCCTCGCCGATGCGATGGACCTCGAGCTCGAGCTGATCGAGCGCCCCTTCGCCGATCTCCTCCCCGGGCTCATCGCGGGCGATTTCGATCTCGTCATCTCGAACCTGACGATCACCCCCGCCCGCAACGCCCAGGTCGCCTTCGCCGGTCCCTACCTCATCTCGGGCGCGACCCTGCTGACCCGCAAGGAGCTCGCCGAGACCTTCGAGTCGGACGAGGCGATCGACTCCCCGGAGCGGACCTTCGGCGTGCGGAGCGGCTCGACGAGCGAGGCGCTGCTGCGCGACGCCTATCCGAAGGCGAAGGTCGTCGCGGTCGACGATCCCGCGACCCTCGTTCCGCGCATTCGGAGCGGTGAGCTCGACGGGCTCTTCTCCGATCTGCCCACCGTCCGCTTCCTGCTCGCCCGCCATCCCGACGCGGGCCTCGCCGAGGTCGGCACGCCCTTCACGACCGAGCCGATCGGCATCGCCCTCGACCCCGGATCGCCGCTGCTCGTGAACCTCGTCCAGAACTATCTCAACACCCTCGACTACACGGGTCTCCTGGTCCAGATGAAGACCTACTGGCTGAACGACGGAAAATGGACCGCCGAAGTCGCCGAGTAGGCGTCGCGCGGCTGGCCCCGAAGACCGCCCCCCGCATCGCGCTCCTCGTCGCCCTCCTCGCCGCCGCGGGCTGCGCGAGCTCCGGCCGGCCGGCGAAGCAGGCGGAGTCCCGCCCCCGCCGCACCGTCCTGCTGACCTCCGCCGACGACGTCCGCGTCGGCGCCGAAGCCGCGCGCCAGGTCTCCGCCGAGATCGGGCTGCTCGAGGATCCGAGCCTCGCCCCCTACGTCGACGGCATCGGGAAGAAGCTGCTGCGCGCGCTTCCGCGGCGCGAGTTCGCCTATCGCTTCTCGATCGTCGACGAGATGGAGCCGAACGCCTTCGCGCTCCCGGGCGGTCACGTCTACGTCTCGCGCGGGCTGCTGGCCCTCGCGAACGACGAGGACGAGCTCGCCTGCATCCTCGGCCACGAGATCGTCCACGTCGCGATGCGCCACGCAGCCCAGCAGCAGGCCGTCGCGCGCCAGCAGAATCCGCTCGCGCTGCCCGTCCTCCGCCAGTCGACGCTGGCGGCCTACGGGCGCGACATGGAGCGGGAGGCCGACGCGATGGGACAGCAGCTCTGCGCCGCGGTCGGCTACGACCCGGCCGCGCTGGCGCGCTTCCTCCGCCGCCTCGATCAGCGCGACCGGCTGCTGATCGGCCATCCCCGGACGGCGACCTTCCTCGACACCCATCCCGGCTCGGGGGAGCGCGCTGCGGTGGACGCGATGCGCGCGAGCGAGCTGCGCTGGCACCGCGACGAATCGCTCGGCGACGTGCGGCGGCGCTATCTCGATCGGATCGACGGTCTCGTCATCGGCGACCGGCCGGAGACCGGCGTCTTCCTCGACGAGCTCTTCCTCCATCCCGGCCTCGGCTTCCAGATCGCGTTTCCGCGGGGCTGGCGCGTCCAGAACACGGCGCGCGCCGTGGGCGCGTCGACGCCGCGGGGCGACGCCGTCGTGTTCCTGATCGGCGATCTGCCGCCGGGCGACCTCGTCGAGGTCGCGGAGGCCTTCGCCACGAAGACGCAGAAGGAGCACGGCGTCCGCGTCGTCCGCCGCCAGAAGGTCCGCCTCGGCGAGCTCGAGGCCGTCCGATACCGCTTCGAGGGCGGCCGCGGTCCCTACGGCATCGTCGCCGAGGTGACCTTCTTCCCCTTCGCGGGCGGGACCTGGCGGCTCGTCGGCCTCGCGCCCCAGGCGGTCGCCGACCGTCATTTCGGGACGATCCTCGCGTCGATGCGGAGCTTCGGCCCGCTCACCGAGGCGAATCGCGCGGCGATCGAGCTGCGACGCCTCCGCGTCGTCGCGACGCGTCCGGGCGAGGACGTCGCCGCGCTCGGTCGGCGAACGGAGTGCACCCTCGATCCCGCCGGCACCGCCCTGCTCAACGGCCTGCTCGGCGACGAGATCTTCGCGGGCGGCGAGCTGATGAAGATCGTGCACCGCGAGCCCGATCCCCGACCCTGACCGGGCCCGCCAGCCAGTGGCCCCATCGGACGGGCCGAGCGCCGGTCGCCGCCCTACTCTGCGTCCGTGCGGGAACGACCCGCACGGCGAAGGGCGGGCCCCCGGTCGCGATGCCCTGCCCGAATCCGAATCGAACGCGAGTCGCCCATTGAGACCCATCGGCCGCATCCTGCTGACGCCCGTGATCCTGGCCCTCGCGACGTGGTCCGCGTTGGCCCTCTATTTCGGCCCCTTCGCCTCCTCGGGGCTCGCATCGCTGATGGCGGTCGTCGGCGTCGGCGCCGCGGGGGCAATCGCGTTCGGCCGCGACCCGCGGATCCCGCTCGGTGTCTTCGTGTCCGCGTTCCTGCTCTTCCTCTTCGCCTGGAGCCGGGTCGAGCCGTCGAACGATCGGCCATGGCAGCTCGACGTCGCGCGGCTCCCGCACGCGACCCTCGACGGCGACCTCGTCACGATCCACGACATCCGCGACTTCGACTACCGCTCCGAGACCGACTACACCCCGCGCTACTACGACAAGACCTTCGACCTGCGCGAGCTCGACGAGGTCGACCTGATCACCGTCTATTGGATGGGCGACGCCATCGCCCACGTCATGGTCAGCTTCGGATTCGGAGGTCGCGACTACGTCACGATCTCGATCGAGACGCGCAAGGAGCTCGGCGAGAGCTACGACACCATCCGGGGCTTCTTCCGGCAGTACGAGCTGATCTACGTCGTCGGCGACGACCGCGACCTGATCCGCCTCCGGACCAGCTACCGCAAGAATCCGGTGGAGGACGTCTATCTCTATCGGACGGCCATCTCCCTCGCGAACGCGCGCCGGTTGTTTCTCGACTATCTGCGCGAGATCAACTCGCTGTACGAGAAGCCGGAGTTCTACAACACGGGCACGACGAACTGCACGACGAACGTCTGGCGCCACACGAAGGTCAACCCGGGCTCCCACGCGTTCTCGTGGAAGATCCTGCTCAGCGGCTACGCGGCGGAGTACGTCTACGATCGCGGCATGCTCGACACGAGCATGCCCTTCGATGCGCTGCGGAAGCGCTCGCACGTCAATGCGGCGGCGCAGGCGGCCGACGGGGCAGCGGACTTCGCGCAGCGGATCCGCGCAGGACTGCCCCGGCCCGCCCCACACCCCGATCCCGTTGCGCCTTCCGCGCCGACTGCGTCGGCCGGCTCTCCCGCACCGATCGACTCGGCGCGCTGAAGCCCTGCCGGGTCGCGCGAGCGTCCGTAGCGGATCGAGGCGCCGATGACGGGGCCGGTGAAGTCGTTGCGGATGCGGAGCGCGAAGCACGGCGCCGTCCAGTCGTTGCGCCGTCGGATCGTCCGGTCCTCGGCCGGGATCACCGCGCCCGGGTCCCGCGATGAATCGATCTCGGCGTCGATCCCCGTACAGGTCAGGCCCGCGAAGGCATCGACGTCGAGACACGATGCCTCACGGACGCGCCCGCACTCCGAAAGGCGGGTAGCGGTCGGCCCCGTCTGGACGATCGGACTTCGATCGTCGACTATCGGAAAACGAGCGCCGGAGGATTCTTCCCGGGCGGTTCGCAGGGCGACGATCACACACGACAGGGGGACGGACCGATGCGACGAAGCGACCGCGAAACAGGCAGGGCCCGAAGGATGATCCCCGCCGCGCTGCTGATCCTGCTGGCGATCGGCTGCTCCTCGACCAAGATCAGCAATCGCCAGGAATACCAGGGCGAGAAGCTGGCAAGGCCGGATCGGATCTTCGTGCGCGACTTCGCCGCCCGCGCGGCCGACCTCCCGGCCTGGTCCGAGGCCGCCACGACCTACGCCGGGAAGGAGGCGACCGCGTCGCCCGAGGAGCTCGACGCGGCGCGCGAGCTCGGGGTGCAGATGGCGACCGAGCTCGTGGCGCGCATCGATGCGATGGGCCTCGAGGCCGAGCACGCGAACGACCAGACCCAGCCGTCGCCAGGCGACCTCGTGATCGTCGGCTTCCTGGGATCGGTCGACGAGGGCAGCGGCTTCAAGCGCGTCGTGATCGGCTTCGGCTCGGGCTCGGCGGAGGTCACGACCCACGTCGAGGGCTACCTCGCGACCGACTCCGGCTACCGGAAGCTCGGCTCCGGCGATGCCAGCTCGGCCACGAGCCGTGGACCCGGCGTGGTCGTGCCGATCGTGGTGACGATCGCGACGGCCAATCCGATCGGGCTCATCGTCATGGCGCCGATCAAGATCGGGACCGAGGTCAGCGGCCGCAACAAGATCGAGGGCGTCGGCAAACGGATGGCGGGCGACGTCGCCGACGTGCTGGAGAAGAAGTTCCGGGAGCAGGGCTGGCTCACGCGCTAGGCGCCCGGGACGGGCAGGGCCGTGACGCCCCCCGGACGCCGCGCCGAGCGGTCGATCAGGTGAGTGCCCCGGGGCGGGCGGCCAACGTCGACAACGCGACGATGCCGAACGCGATCGTCACGACCACGAGCGCCTGATGGGCTCGTTCGTTCTCCGTGCTCGTGCCGGCGAGCCCCAGGACGAAGACGGCGAGCTGAGCCGCGCGCGCGGGATGAGCGAGGCCCATGTCGAGGAGCACCGTCGTCGTCGCCGCCATCAGGACGGCATACGCGCAGAGCGAGCGGTAGAAGCGCCCGCGCACGGCCCGGGAATGCTCCTTCCAGGAGCTCACGGCGTCCCGATCGCTCGGCACGAGGGTCGCCGTGCCGAAATAGAGCGCGACCGGCCCCGAGACCGCGAGCACGAAGCGCGGAAACGTCCAGTCCGCCTCGTGGAAGGACCAGAAGTTCCAGAACGCCGCGACGTTGGCCGCCAGCGCGACCCCGAGCTGCCCCCGATAGACCCAGCACCGCTCCGTCCCGCGCGCGCTTTCCGACAGGCCATCGGCGATCCGCATGACCGACGTCGAAATCACGAGGGAGAACGCGATCGCGAGATACTCGAAGAGTGACATGCGGACCTACCGGGCGCTGATCGTGACCTGCTCGATCCGCCCGGTGAAGCGGTTGTCCCGGGCGCGATAGTCCTCGGTCACGGGCGTCTCGTTGTCGACCCCGACGTCGACCCCTTCGTCCGCCGAGTAGGCGAAGGGCATCGTCTTCGGGACGCGGACCTCGCCGACGGACTGGCCGTCGACGGCGAGCCGACTCGTCCCACCGGAGCCGGGCGGGCCGCCGTCGTAGTCGAACGCGTAGGCGATCGTATGGCGCCCGGGGGCCAGCGGCTTCGGGCTGGCGACGACCGACCGCTCGAGCCCGCCGTAGTTGTAGACGTGGTGGACCCGACCGCCCTTCATGTAGAGGCTCCAGCCCCCGAAGCGGCCGGCCTGGGCGATGATGACGCCCTCGGCACCCTTCGCCGGAACCTCGATCTCCGCCGTGAGCGCGTGCGAGCGGCCCTTCACGTTGAGGAAGGCGTTCTCGCTGATCCCCGTCATGCCCTCGTAGAGCGTGAGCGAGGTCCGCGAGCCCATCAGATCCGGTCGCCCGGCGATCGCCGCGTTGAATCGCTCCGAGCGGCGATCGTCGAGGGGGAAGACGTGGTTCTTGATCGCCTCTTCGACGAAGAGGGCCTGGAGCTGCTTCAGCTTCTCCGGATTCTTCGCCGCGAGATCGGTCGACTGACTGAAGTCGCGCGCGACGTGGTAGAGCTCCCAGCGGTCCTGGTCGAAGGGCGGCAGCGGCACCATCAGCCACGGGATCGAGTGACGCGTCGCCGCGACCCAGCCGTCATGGTAGATCGCGCGATTGCCGAACATCTCGAAGTACTGCGTCGTGCGCCGATCCGCGGCCTTCGCGTCGTCGAAGGTGTAGACCATCGAGACGCCGTCCATCGGGCGCTGCTTCGTCCCGTTGACCGACGTGGGCTCGGGCAGGGTCGCGGCCTCGAGGACGGTGGGCGCGATGTCGATCACGTGGTGGAACTGGGGGCGCACCTCGCCCTTCTTCTTGATGCGCGCGGGCCAGTGCATGACCATTCCGTTGCGCGTCCCGCCGAAATGCGAGGCGACCTGCTTGGTCCACTGGAAGGGCGTGTTGCCCGCGTGGGCCCAGCCGACGGCGTAGTGGGGGAAGGTATTCGGGCTGCCCCACTCCTCGAGATGGGGCAGCTGCGACGAGATGTCGCTCACGATGCCGTTCAGGGCGAGCATCTCGTTGTAGCTGCCGCTCGGGCCGCCCTCGGCGCTCGCGCCGTTGTCGCCGGCGATGTAGACGATCAGCGTGTTCTCGATCTCGCCGAGCTCGCGCACCGCCTGGACGAGGCGGCCGATCTCGTGGTCGGTATGGGCCGCGAAGCCCGCGAAGGTCTCCATCTGCCGGGCGAAGAGCCGCTTCTGCTCCGGTGACAGGGAGTCCCAGGCGGGGATCTCCGGCGGCCGCGGCGTGAGCCGCGTGCCCTTCGGCACGACGCCCAGCTTGATCTGGCGGGCGAGGGTCTGCTCGCGCAGCCGGTCCCAGCCGCCGTCGAACTTGCCCTTGAACTTCGCGATCCACTCCTTCGGCGCGTGATGGGGCGCATGGGTCGCGCCGGTCGCGAAGTAGACGAAGAAGGGCTTGTCGGGAGTCAGCGACTGCTGGAAGCGCATCCAGGCGATCGCCTGGTTCGTCATGTCGTTGGTGAAGTGGTAGTCGGGATCGTCGGGGACCTCGACGCGGGTCACCCCGTCGTAGACCGCCGGCGACCACTGATTCGTCTCGCCGCCGATGAAGCCGTAGAACTTGTCGAAGCCCGAGCGGGTGGGCCAGCGATCGAAGGGGCCGGAGACGGAGGCCTCCCAGGGCGCCGTCTCGTGGTACTTGCCGAAGGCGGCGGTGCTGTAGCCGTTCTGGCGCAGGATCTCGGCGAGGGGCGCGACGCTGTTCGGCCGCACGCCCGTGTTGCCGGGGAAGCCGGTCGCCAGCTCCATGATCGCGCCGGCATTGTTGACGTGGTGGTTGCGGCCGGTGAGGAGCGCCGTGCGCGTGGGCGAGCAGAGCGCCGTCGTGTGGAAGCGGTTGTAGCGGAGGCCGTCGTTGGCCAGCGTCTGCAGCGTCGGCATCTCGATGGGTCCACCGAAGGTCCCGCTCTGGCCGAAGCCGAAGTCGTCGACCAGCACGACGATCACGTTGGGCGCACCGGCCGGCGCGGAGACCGAGAAGCGCGGCGGCGCCGTGACCTTGCGCGCATCCTGCTCGGTGATCGTCGGCGGCACGGGCTCGGCGACGGGCAGGACCGTCCGATCGATCGCGTCGGCGGCGGAGGCAGCGGGAACGCCGCCGGAGAAGGCGAGGAGGGCGAGGAGGGCGGCCAGGGCGAGCCCCCGACCCCCTTCACGAATGGCCATGCGCAGGACGTTCATCGGATCGCCTCCCTCATCGTGATCGTTCTCGTTCCCGGCCTCGTTCGCTTCGGGCAGCGCGCAGGGAGGGCTCAGGCCCGTCCGGCGCCTTCGCGCGCCACGATAGCCGTTCTCGCGTCCCGGCCCCTTCCCGAACACCTCACAGGAATCCGACCCCGATCCGCTGGATCAGCTCGACCAGCGGGACGCGCGTCAACGCGACGGCCAGCAGCGGAAGCCCCGCCGCGCCGAGCAGCTGGGCGACGGCGAACTGGTCGATCGGAAAGATCCGCATCTCCTGGGCCGTCGTCACGATCGTGTTCAGGTCCGACGACGACGACGGATCGGCCGAGCCGATCATTTCCTCGCCGGAGCGGCCCGAGTCGAGCCAGCGGCGTCGGAAGGCGTGGTGATGCTGGTGGACGAGGCGGCCGTACTCGATCAGGGCCTCCTCCCGGGTCCGGCGCAGGACGGGCACGAAGACCGCGAGCGGTCCGAGGAAGAGCAGGACGACGACCGCGAGCCAGATCCCGAGCATCCACTGGATCTCGGCCGTCGAGAGCGCGACGAAGCGCAGCTCCTTCAGGACCGTCACCGCGACCACCGAGCTCAGGGCGAAGACGAAGCCCGTGAAGATGCTCGGATAGAGCGAGAGGAAGCCGAGCCCGCCGCAGCGATCCGGATGCAGCGGCATCAGATCGAGCGGCAGCCGCGAGAGCCGGAAGAGCAGGAGCGTCCAGACGACGAAGCGCCAGCACCACCGCAGGACCAGGAAGAAGAAGAGCGGCGTGCTCAAGAGCGACGACAGAAGACCGGCCCAGGACAGCACGACCCGTCCGTCGACCACGCCCCCCTCCCATCCGCCGACCGCGAGCCCCGCCGCGACGCGCGCGCCCCAGCCGGCGATGGCGAGCGCGGCGACGACGAGGATGCCCTCGGCGATCGCCGAGCTCGAGCGTCGATCCGCCGCGTCGAGGGCAAGGAGGAACTCACCGTCGTGCCCGTCGCCGACGATCCTCGTCGCCCGGAACTCCCGGATCAGGATCTCGAAGCGCCCGTCCGCGTAGCGCTCGGTCACGATCAGGACGCTGATCGCGATCAGGAACCGTGCGTAGACCGTCGCGTCGGAGAAGTACACCCAGCCCGCGTAGTCCTCGACGAGCGCCGTCTGCAACAGGACGGCGACGGCGGGGATCGACCAGGCGAGGGCCGCCAGGATCAGCGCGGTCCGCGGCTCGGGCAGTCCGTCGGGGCCAACGCCGCCGACCCGGGTCAGCAGACGGTGGAACGGACCACCGACCACGAGGGAGAAGCGCGGGCGGGCGGACGGGGCCTCGCCGCTCATCGCGCCTCCAGAGATTCGCAGGTCGTGGACTCCACCCGTGCGACGAAATCATCTTTCCGGACGGAACGCCAGCGATCCTCGACGAAATCCCGCGAATTCGAGGCGGGTCACGCCGGCCGACGCAAGGAGACGCGCGAAGACGGAGGCGCGCGAGACGAAGCGGCTCAGTCCGACAGCTTCTGCGTGAAGAGGCGCAGCTCGATCGGCCGGTCGCCCCGCGCCTGGATCGGTCGGGCATTGCCTTCGAGCTTCTCGGCGAACGCGGCGATCTGGTCGCGACCGGCCGGGAGCGGCTCGCTCATCAGGAGCCACTCGACGTCTTCGGTGCAGGGCGGAGTCGTGAAGGACCCCTGGTAGGCGTAGACCGAGGCCATCGACGTGAAGTGGACCCCGGGATCGACGGTCACGTCGGGGCGGTGGACGGTCTCGCCCCGCTCGTCGGGGAAATGCTCGATCAGCCGCGCCATGTTCGGATTCGACTCGCCGACGTCGACGAAGGCGGCGAGGACGGCGAAGCGTCCGCTCGCGCTGCGGTGGACGAAATGGACCTCCATGGGATGGATGCGACCGTCGACGGCGTGCTCGGCGGGCGTGTGGAAGTGGAACTGCTTCAGCTCGTAGGTATCGCGGGGCGTCGTGAGACGACTGCCTTCGTCGACGGTGACCTGGAGGGTGTGGCCGTCGTCGAGGATGTCGGTGACGTGCTGATGGTGGGCGATCCGCAGGCCCGAGCTGTGGTAGTCGAGGCGGACGTCCGCGGCGCCGTGAATGACCGTGACGGCCGAGAGATCGATCGGCGACTGGGTCCCCGCGTGTCCGCAGGCCGCATAGGCGGGGCTCAGCGCCGCCCAGTGCTCGGGCGACGCATCGCCGTGGTAGCTCCACTCGACGGGCCGGCTCGACCCGGCCGAGGCGGCCTCCGCCGCTTCGGGCGGCCCGCCCTGCAGACGGCAGCCGCCCGCGCCGAGCGCCAGGCCCAGGAGACCGAGGCCGATCAGGCGCCCGATTCGAGCGAACGCTCGGCCGATGGGCGGCGCTTCCACCACCGCATCGCGCGTGCGCGTCGCAGACGACCCCGAAGTCATCCACCCGGCCGAGACCATCCCTTTACTCCTTCGCATCCCTCGCGCTAACCAGTCGCGATCCGTCGTCCATCATAAAGCCCACCTTCCGATGCCGCGAACCCCTTCGCGGTGACCGAACGAGGATTGCGAGATGATCGGCATTCGAGTGATCTGGCTCCTGCTCGTCCTCCTGCTTCCCGCCCTGCCGGCGACCAGTGCCGAACGCGGCGACGCGGGCGGTGCCGAATGGGGTCCCCTCGAGCTGCTCGGGCGCACCATCGCGCCCGGCGAGAAGCTGAAGTTCTCCTACGCCCAGACGCCCAGCTTCGAGGCCGCCTACCTCAACACCGTGGTCTTCGTGAGCCGCGGGACGAAGCCGGGGCCGACGCTCTGCCTGACGGCGTTGATCCACGGCGACGAGCGCAACGGCTTCGAGGTCGCCCGAAACGCCTTCGACGCCGCCGATCCGACGAAGCTGGCGGGCACCCTGATCGCGCTGCCCGCGATCAACGTGAACGGCTTCCGCTCGGGCACCCGCTACATGCCCGATCGCCGGGATCTCAACCGGGAGTTCCCCGGCTCCCTCGACGGCAGCAACTCGGGGATCATCGCCTATCTGCTCCACCAGACGGCGACGAAGGTCTGCGACGCCGTGATCGACCTCCACACCGGCTCCTTCGATCGCGCGAACCTCGCCCAGATCCGCGTCGATCTGTCCCACCCGGGCGCGCTCGCGATGGCGCGCGCGTTCGGTGCCCCGGTCGTGCTCGGCGGCGAGGGGCCGCGCGGGAGCTTCCGGCGCGAGATGATGGAGTCCGGGGTGCCCAGCATCATCTACGAGGCGGGCCTGCCGATGCGCTTCCAGCCCGAGGAGATCGACCGCGGCGTCGAGGGCGTCCTCAACGTGATGGATCTGCTGGGCATGCGCGACGGACGGGCGTCGAAGCCGACGCCGGCGTCGCAGATCTACTCGCGCTCCCAGTGGCTGCGCGTGCCGATGGGCGACGGCGGCGTCTTCTATCCGGTCCGCAAGCTCGGGGACCGGGTCGTGACGGGCGATCAGGTGGCCCGGATCGACGAGCCGTTCCGCGACGAGCGCTTCACGATGACGACGCCCGTGGCGGGAACGATCATCGGGATGGCGGTGCCCCAGGTCGTCTTCTCGGGCTACGCCCTGATCCACATCGCCCAGCCCTGAACCGGCGCGGAATCGAGCGGGCATCGGCGAGGGCGAGGACGGCACGAGCCGACCGACGGAGCCCGACCGGGCAGAGCCCGGATGGGGCCCGGACGCGAGCGCGCGCTAGAAGCGGACGCGGAAGCGGACGGGCACCTCGTCGTCGATCGACATCGGGTTCCAGCGCGAGGGCGCCTCGCCGACACCGAAATCCGAGCGCAGGAGGGTGAAGCCGCCCTCGACGACGACGGGGCTCGTCTGCGCGATCTCGACCTCGCCGTCGAGCGTCTTCTTCACGCCGTGGAGATCGACGTCGAACTTCACCGCATAGCGCGCCCGACCGTCCGGACCGGGCGGCAGCGGCCGCGGAGAATGCCCGCGCACCGTCGCCACGGGGTACTTCTCGACGTCGAAGAAGTCGGGGGTCCGCAGATGGTCGTCGCGCCCCTTCGTCTTCGTGTCGACCGAGGCGAGGGTCACCTCGACGACGGCGTGGCTCGCGGTCGGATCGGCGAGGTCGACCTGGTGCTCGACGACGCGCCAGACGTGGAAGACGCCGTGGGCCGCGCCGAAGATGTTGTGGCCCACGAAGCCGATCCTGCCGGCCGCTTCGGACGGCGCCTCCGCGGCGGGCGTCGACTCGGCGTCGGCGCGCGGGGCGAGGATCGGGGCGCCGGCCAGCGCGCCGAGCAAGAGGACTCCGATCAGGATCCGACCCGTTCGACGCATCACGCCCCCCCCTCGTCTGCGGCTGCTCGATCGCCCCGTCAGTCTTCCGAACCGCCGATCGCGCGATAGGCGATCGCACCGGCGACCGCGCCGAGGATGGGCGCGACCCAGAAGAGCCAGAGCTGGGCGAGCGCCCAGCCCCCGACGTAGAGCGCGACACCGGTGCTGCGCGCGGGGTTCACCGAGGTATTCGTCACGGGAATGCTGATCAGATGGATCAGCGTCAGGCCGAGGCCGATCGCGATCGGCGCGAAGCCCTTCGGCGCGCGCGCATCGGTCGCGCCCAGGATGATCACGAGGAACATCCCGGTCATCACGACCTCCGTCACGAAGGCCGACTTCAGGTCGTAGCCCCCCGGCGAATGCTCCGCATAACCATTCGAGGCGAAGCCGCCCGCGACGTCGAAGCCCGGGGCACCGCTCGCGATCAGGTAGAGGACGCCGCCGGCAGCGACCGCCCCGAGCACCTGCGCCGCGACGTAGGGCACGAGCTGCGACGCCGGGAAGCGCCCACCGGCCCAGAGGCCGATCGAGACGGCCGGATTCAGATGACAGCCCGAGACGTGCCCGATCGCGTAGGCCATCGTCAGCACGGTCAGCCCGAAGGCGAGCGAGACGCCGTGGAGGCCGATGCCGACCTCCGGGAAGCCGGCCGCGAGGACCGCGCTGCCGCAGCCGCCGAGGACGAGCCAGAACGTACCCATGAGCTCGGCGCCATATCGCTGCATCGCATTCGCCTCCGTTTTCATCACGTTAACAGACGCGCAGGCCGTGGGCAGGCGACCGGCGCGAGCGAAACCTCGCCGAGAGTGCCGGGTTCAACTCCCCGCAGCCGGATGCCGATCCGGACCGAAAGACCCTCGGCAAGGAGAATCCATGCGCCATCCGCTTCGCTCGATCGTGCTCGTCCCCGGCTTCGTGGGCCTCGCGCTCGCCCTCGCCACCGTCGCCTCCGCCGACGGCTCGACGCCGCGCGCGAACCACCTCGATCGCAGGGGCGATCGCGTGGAGCAGCGGCTCGATCGCCGCGGCGACCACAGGGCGGCCCGGCTCGATCGCCGCGGGGATCACGTCGAGAACCGCCACGATCGGCGCGCGGATCGCGTCGAGGACCGCGGCGAGCAGCGCGCGGATCGGGCGCGCGCCCTCGGCCACGCGAATCGGGCCGACCACATCGAGGGTCGAGCCGACCACCGCGCGGATCGGATCGGGGCGACCGGTGACCGCATCGACGGGCGCCTCGATCGCCGAGGAGGCCGGTTCGACCAGCGGCTCGATCGCCGGGGCGAGCGATTCGATGGCCGCCTCGACCGCCGGGCGGATCGGATCGACGACCGCCGGGGCGCCGGGGACGGGAACGACGACGCCCCGCCGGCGGACGCCGCAGCGACGAACTAACGCAGCTCGGTCCGGACCCGCAGCACGCGGTCCCGCAGACCGATCTCGTACTCGCCCGCCTTCTTCCGGACCACCGAGAGCCGCAGGGTCGCCCCGCCGAGCCGCGCGTCGAAGACGACGCCCTCGGCGGGCGCGCGACCCGGCTCGCCCGCGACGGCGAGCTCGAGCTCGCTCGAACGCCCGTCGAGCGCGACGGTCAGGCACAGCGCCGGCGACGCGGCGCGCGCGCCGATCCCGACCTCGACGGCCTCCTGCTTCGGCAGGGTCACGCGAACGAGGCGGACCTCCGGGCTCCCGCCCGCCCCCTCCGCGTCGATCCCCGCGCGCCAGGCCGCCATGCCGAGCACGGCGATCCGCGTCGCCTCGTCGAGTCCGCGCGGCGGAGCGAGGAGGGAGTCCGCCCGCGCCGTCTCCGCCTCGAGGAAGCCCGTGTCGTAGGCGCCCGCGCGGAAGGTCGGCGTCGCGACCAGTCGACGCAGGAACGGAATCCCGGTCTTGATGCCCGCGATCCAGTAGCGCTCGAGCGCCTCCGCGAGGCGCGCGAGGGCCTCGGCGCGATCGGCGCCCCGGGCGATCAGCTTCGCGAGCATCGCGTCGTAGTGCGGCGTCACCGTCATCCCCGCATCGAAGCCCGCATCGAGGCGGATGCCCGGCCCCTCCGGAGCCTGCCAGGCGAGGATCGGCCCGGGCGAGGGGACGTAGCCCGCATCGGGATCCTCGGCGTAGATGCGCGCCTCGATCGCGTGGCCCGAGAGCCGGACGTCCTGCTGCTCGAGCGGGAGAGCCTCGCCCGCCGCGATCCGGATCTGCAGCGCGACGAGATCGAGCCCCGTCACCGCCTCGGTCACCGGATGCTCGACCTGGATGCGCGTGTTCATCTCGAGGAAATAGAAGGCCCCGGTCGAGTCCATCATGAACTCGCAGGTCCCGGCGCCGACGTAGCCGACCGCCTTCGCCGCGCGCACCGCCGCCTCGCCCATCGCCGTGCGCACCGCCTCGGTCATGCCCCAGGCCGGCGCCTCCTCGACGAGCTTCTGGTGTCGGCGCTGGATCGAGCACTCGCGCTCGCCGAGGTGGAGCGTCCTGCCGAACGAGTCGGCGAGGACCTGGATCTCGATGTGGCGCGGGCCCGAGAGGTACTTCTCGAGGTAGATCGTGTCGTCGCCGAAGGAGGCCTTCGCCTCGGAGCGCGCGCGCTCGAGCGCCGCCGCGAGCCCGCCCTCGTCCTCGACGCGCCGCATGCCGCGCCCGCCACCTCCCGCGGAGGCCTTGACGAGCACCGGATAGCCGAGCGCCGCGGCCGCCGCGCGCGCCTCCTCGAAGTCGCGGATCGCCTCACGCCCGCCCGGCACGACGGGCACCCCCGCCGCGCGCATGCGCTCGCGCGCCGGGATCTTGCCGCCCATCGCGCGAATCACGTCGGGCGGCGGTCCGATGAACACGAGCCCCGCGTCGAGGACGGCCTGCGCGAACGCCGCGTTCTCCGAGAGGAAGCCGTAGCCGGGATGCACGGCGTCGGCGCCGCAGGCCTTCGCGATCCCGACGACGCGGGCGACGTCGAGGTAGCTCTCGGTCGCGCGCGCGGGACCGCAGGGATGGGCTTCGTCCGCCATCCGGACGTGGAGCGCGTCCGCATCGGCCTCGGAGTAGATCGCCGCCGAGCGCACGCCGAGGGCGCGACAGGCGCGGGCGACGCGGACCGCGATCTCGCCCCGATTGGCAATCAGGATCTTCCGGAACATCTCGGCTCTCCCACGGCAGGCGCGGGGCGGAGCATATCGAGCCGAGCCGCGAGCGCGCCGCCCGGGGATCGGATCCGCCCGAGCGGCGGATCCGATCCCCGAGCCACGGGCTCGAGCGGACTAGAGCGAGGCGATCTCGGACAGCTTCTGCTGGAGCTTCGCCTCGTAGCTGCGCAGATCCATCGGATTGCGCGCGACGCCCGTATCCATCGCCGCCTTCGCGACCGCGGGGGCCACGTAGAGCAGCACGCGCGGATCGAAGGGCTTCGGGATGATGTACTCGGGGCCGAAGTCGAAGCTCTCGCCCGGATAGGCCTTCTTCACCGCATCCGGCACCGCCTCGCCGCGCTTCGCGAGCTCGGCCAGCGCGAAGGTCGCCGCCTGCTTCATCGCCTCGTTGATCTTCGAGGCGCGCACGTCGAGGGCACCGCGGAAGATGAACGGGAAGCCCAGCACGTTGTTGACCTGGTTCGCGTAGTCCGAGCGGCCCGTCGCGCAGATCGCATCCTTGCGCGCGGCCTTGACCTCGGGCGGCGTGATCTCCGGGTCGGGATTCGCCATCGCGAAGACGAGCGGCTTCGGCGCCATCGTCTTCACCATCTCCTGGGTCACGAGCCCCTTGCTCGAGAGCCCGACGAACACGTCCGCCCCGACCAGCGCGTCGGCCAGCGTCCGGCACTTCGTCTCGCGGACGAACTCTTCCTTGTACTTGTTGAAGCCCTCGCCGCGGCCCTTCCACATGATGCCCTTGGTGTCGGTCATCAGGATGTTCTCGGCCTTCACGCCGAGGTCCTTGTAGAGCTTCGCGCACGAGATCGACGCCGCACCGGCGCCCGAGAAGACGACCTTCACGTCGCCGATCTTCTTGCCCTGGATCTCGAGACCGTTCAGCAGCGCCGCCGCCGAGATGATGGCCGTGCCGTGCTGGTCGTCGTGGAAGACCGGGATGTTCAGCGACGCCTTGAGCGCCTCCTCGATCTCGAAGCACTCTGGGGCGCGGATGTCTTCGAGGTTGATGCCGCCGAAGGTCGGCGAGATCAGCTCGCAGAAGCGGATCATCTCCTTGGTGTCGATGGTGTCGACCTCGATGTCGAACACGTCGATGTCGGCGAAGCGCTTGAAGAGGACGCCCTTGCCCTCCATGACGGGCTTGCCGGCGAGGGCGCCGAGGTTGCCGAGGCCGAGGACGGCGGTGCCGTTGGAGATGACGGCGACGAGGTTGCCCTTCGCGGTGTACTTGTAGGCGTCGTCGGGGTTCTTCTCGATCTCGAGGCAGGGGGCCGCGACACCGGGGGAGTAGGCGAGGGAGAGATCGGCGGCGGTCGCGCAGTTCTTGGTCGGGACGACCTTGATCTTGCCGGGGCGACCCTGGGCGTGATACTCGAGCGCTTTGTCATTCAGACTCATGGGGAACCCTTCTGTGTGGGAGCATCGGGCGACGACGCTCTGGGCGCGCGCCGCTCGGACGGTGGATCGCTCGCACGAACCACGGATCGGGATGCGAACGGGCGATGGGCCTGTGCGAAAGGAAGCCGAGTCTATCAACCGGGGGAGCGGGTGTCGAAGCCCTTCCCCGCAGCCAATTGCTTCGGTGGAGGCGCCGGCAAGTCTCGTCCGGGAGCCGGCAGCTTGCCCCAGCGGGAGGCGGTGACCCCGGTCGGATCGGGGCGACGGCTCGAAAGCCGGTCGTCGCCCGGGCAGGGGGATGAGGCCGCGGGACGGGGCTTTCGCCCGAGCCGGGCGACGGCCGGAGCCGACCCGCGGAGCCGGCTGCACGGCCGCGCGCAGCCGACGACCGGTCGGGCGGCTCAGCCCTTCATGAGCTCCCGCGCGATCACGACGCGCTGGATCTGGTTCGTCCCCTCGTAGATCTGCATCAGCTTGGCGTCGCGCATCAGCTTCTCGACCGGGTACTCCTTCGTGTACCCGTTGCCCCCGAAGATCTGGACCGCGTCGGTCGTGGCCTTCATCGCGGCGTCGGTCGAGAAGCACTTCGCCATCGACGACTGCTTGGAGGCCCGCATGCCCCGGTCGAGCATCCAGGCGCTCTGGAAGGTCAGCAGGCGGCTCGCCTCGATGTCCTTCGCCATGTCGGCCAGCATGAACTGCACCGCCTGGAACTCGCCGATCGCCTGCCCGAAGGCCTTGCGCTCGGCCGCGTAGGCGAGGCTCTCTTCGAGGGCCCGACGGGCGATGCCCGTCGCGAGCGCGCCGATCAGGGGCCGCGTCCGATCGAGGGTCGCCATCGCGATCTTGAAGCCCTCGCCCTCGGCGCCGAGGCGCTGGGCAGCGGGCACGCGCACGCCGTCGAAGTGGATGACCCGCGTGTCGCTCGCACGCTGGCCCATCTTGTCTTCCTTCTTGCCGGGCGTGAGACCGGGCGTGTCGCGCGGGAGCACGAAGGCGCAGATGCCCTTGTGGCGCGCGCTTCGATCCAGCGTCGCGAAGACGGTGTAGAGGTCGGCCTCACCGCCGTTGGTGATCCAGGCCTTCGTGCCGTTCAGGACGTAGTCGTTGCCGGACTTCTCGGCGTGGAGCTGGAGGCCCGCGACGTCGGAGCCCGCGCCGGGCTCGGAGAGACAGAACGCGAGCACCTTGAAGGCCTGCGTGCACGGACCGAGCCACTCGCGCTGCTGGTCGCGCGAGCCGCCGACGAGGATCGGCATCAGCCCGAGATCGTTCGAGAGGATCGACGTCGTGATGCCCGAGCAGCCGCGCGAGAGCTCCTCGACGACGACGCAGGCGCCGACCGACGACAGGCCGAGGCCACCGAGCTCCTCGGGGATGAAGGTATGGGAGAGGCCGAGCTCCCAGGCCATGCGCAGGAGCTCGCGCGGGAACTTGCCGCTCGCGTCGTACTGGGCCGCGACCGGGACGATCTGCTCGTCCGAGAAGCGGCGCGCGGTCCGTTGCAGACTGGAAAGCGAATCGTCGAGCTCGAAGTCCATGTCTCGTCCCTCGGGTGGGCGGGCGCCGATCAAGCACAGCGACGCGCCTCGTCGCCCGTCTGGATCGGGTCCCGCACCGTCGGACTTGACCCGACTCGCGCAGACGCGCGCCACGACTCCCGGAGCCTCGCGTCGATCCGACGTCGGCCCCGACCCCCGATCCCGGAGCCGCTCCCGAGCCGAGTCGACCCGGTCCGGGTCGCCTAATGCGCGCCGAGCGGGCGCGTCGCCTCGTCCCGCGCACCGAGGGCCCGGGACAGACGATGGGCCGCCGCCGTGACCGCGCGCGCCCCCTCGCCGTGGACGTTCTCCGCGGTGAGGCGCTGCGAGGGTCCGGAGAGCGAGATCGCCGCGACGACCCGGCCGCCGGCGTCGCGCACGGGCGCCGCGACGCAGTGGAGTCCCGGCGCGTACTCCTCGAGGTCGACGGCGTAGCCCCGGAGCTGCCCCGCGCGGACCTCGTCGAGGAGCTTCGTGCCGTCGGTGATCGTCGCTTCGGTGAAGCGGGCGAGGTCCCACTGCGCCATGCCCTGCGCGGGCGCCCCGCCGCCGGACTGGCGCCGGCTCTCGGCGCGCGTCGAGCCCGACGTCGACGGGCTCGACGGAAGGGTCGCCGGCCGCTCGAGCAGACCGATCAGCAGGGCCTTGCCGATGGCGGTGCAGTGGGCCGGCAGCCGCTCGCCCACGCGCGAGCCGGTCAGCAGCAGCTGGCTCGGCAGCACGCCGTCGAGGTGCGCGACCTCGCGCTCGCGCAGGATTCCGAGATGCGCGGTCTCGCGCGTCTCCTCGACGAGCTCCTCGAGCACCGGCCGCGCGAGCCCCGCGAAGGGGTGATTGCGCGCGAAGGCGTGGGCGAGCTCGAGGCAGCGCGGGCCGAGATGGTAGAGCTCGCTGTCGGCCGACTGCTGCACGTAGCCCGCGATCTCGAGGGTCGCGAGCAGACGGAAGGCGTTGTTCTTGTGGAGGCCGAGGCTGCGCGCGACGTCGGAGACGCCGATCGCGACCGCGCCATCGAAGACCTCCAGCATGCGAAAAGCGTTCATCACCGTCTGGATGGCGTAATCGCTCTTGGGCTTGCTGGAGCTCCTGGGCATCGTTCGCATCCTCATCCTGTTGGAGACGGACGGACTCTCGTCGCCGTCGCGCGGGCTTCGCCGTGCTGCGTGGTCCGTGGGATGATCTGTTCTAACGCAGTCTCAGGAGACGTGTCAATCAGTTCTTGCACGAGTCGCGCGATCGGACGCGGGCGCGTACACGGACCGGTGTCCGATGGACGCGCGCAACCCTCGTGCGGGCCGAGTCTTTTCTCGATCGACGCGTCGGGGAGGAGGCTTCGAAAAAAAAGCGCGCGCACGCGTCCGACTCGCCGTCATGAGCGCCGCGACCCGGGCGGAGCTTCGCGGCCGGGGTGGGGT
Organism: Myxococcota bacterium; assembly: GCA_046351135.1. GTDB lineage: Bacteria > Myxococcota_A > UBA9160 > UBA9160 > UBA4427 > UBA4427. The sequence continues at coordinate 166,768 of JAXLZA010000006.1, forward strand.
GCGAGAATCGAGCGTCGGTCGGAGCCGGGCCGGCGGGCGCTCGGGCCGCCTAATAAGGAGGCGCGCGCCGCGGCCGCTCCGCGGCGCGCGCCGCCATCTCCGAGGCGAGGAGCTCGACGATGAGGGCGCCCACCCCCAACAGGATCGAGAGGTCGGCGAGATTGAAGTCGGGCAGCAGGCTCGAGGCCGTCGGCCCGAGGTGGAGGAAGTCGATGATGGCACCGCCGCGGAGACGATCGAGGCCGTTGCTCGCGACGCCACCGAAGATCGCACCGAGCGCCGCCGCCGTCCCGAGGTCCCGTGGGGTCAACGCACGCAGGAACACGACCGCGAGCAGCATCGCCACACCGGACAGCACGGCATGGCCCGCGAGCTGCGCCGTCGGAGACCAGTCCCGCAGCAGCCCGAGCGCCCCGCCTGTCGACGGCTCGTGGGCCAGGGCGATCAGCGAGCCGACAAGCGGAACGCGTTCGCCCAACGCGAGGCTGGCGGCGACGTGGCGCTTGCCGAGCTGATCGAGGGCGATCACCGCGACGCCGAGCAGCGCGAACGCCGCGTACTTCGAGGCCGTCGGCCCCTGCGTTCCCCCCACCGGCTCGCTCGGCTCCGCGCTCGTCACTTGAGCTCGTCGGCCGACAGCAGCTCATCGTGCCAGATCTCGGGCGAGAGCTGGCGCGCGGCCTCGAAGCGCGAGTCCGCCTCGGCGTCGCGGCCCTCGGCGCGGTCGATCCAGGCGCGCAGGCCGATGCCCCAGACGTCGACGGCCGAGCCGCGCTCGCCTTCGGCGTCGAAGAGCGCGCGGGCCTGGTCGAGGAAGGCGCTCGCCTCCTCGGGATTGCCTGCGGCGACGTGGTGGCGGGCGAGGGCGAGGAATGCGATCGGATTCGTCGCGTCGAGTCTCACCGCACGCTGGTAGCTCGCGAGCGCCCGCGCCCCCTCGCCGAGCGAGTCCGCCTCGAGACCGGTGATCACGAGGCGCAGCGACGCGTCGCGCCGCGCGTCGTAGCGCCCGAGCGAGGCGCGCGCCGTGAGCGGCGGCTCGGGCGGTGCGGGCGGCGGCTCGAAGGCGTCCGGCGTACCGGGCTGAGGCGTACCGGCCGAGCCCGGCGCGGCCGGCGTCTCCTCGACCGCGCGCTCGCGATCGACGCCCCCCGACTCGGGCACCGTCGGCTCGACCGGCGCCGTCGCGCAGCCCGCGACCGCACCCGCCAGAATCGCGATGACCATGCCCGACCGGAGACTGTGCCGCATCGAAACCACCCGGCGCCCAAGCTCGCACAGTCGCCGCACGGACGCGAGCATCCGCGCGGCGGACGCGGCGAGGCTCGGGCGCTTCGACCGGCTCATCCGCCGAAGAAACGTTCGAAGAATCGGGGAAACGTCGGCATGCCGCGCGGACAGGTCTCGACCGGCGCGGTGCCGATCAGGAAGTACTCGGCGCGGCTGCGCGGACAGCCCCAGAGCGCGCGCTCGCCGGTCATCGGATCGATCTCGACGCTCTCGACGTCCCGCGGCCGCAGGAAGGCGCCGCGGATCTCGCCGCCCGAGACCGCCGCGAGATAGTCCGCCCAGATCGGCAGCGCCCCGCGACTCGAGGGGACACCGATCTTGCGCGGCTCGTCGTAGCCGACCCAGACGACGACCACGAGCTCCGGCGTGAAGCCGACGAACCAGAGATCGTTCTCGTCGTCGGTCGTGCCGGTCTTGCCGGCGATCGGACCGCGCAGGCCGCGTGTGCGGATGCCGGCGCCGGTGCCCCGATCGACGACGCCCTCGAGCAGCGAGGTCGTCAGGTAGGCCGTCCCCGCATCGAGCACGCGCCGCGCGCCGGCGAGGGGCGACTGCGCCTGGGCGATGCCCGCGTCGTCGAGCAGCCCGATGAAGCTGCGCGGCGTCGGCCGCAGCCCGCCGTTGGCGAAGGTCGCGTAGACCGTCGCGAGCTCGATCGGCGAGACCTCGGCCGAGCCGAGGGCGAGGCTCGGCACCGCCGGCAGCGGGCTCTCGATGCCGAGCTTGCGCGCCATCTCGACGACGCGCTGGATGCCGACGGCCTGACCGAGGCGCGCGGCGGGCACGTTCAGCGAGTCTTCGAGTGCCTCGCGGATCGAGACGGGCCCGCGGAAACGGCGGTCGAAGTTGGCCGGCCGCCAGGGACCGGAGGGCGTGCTGACCTCGATCGGCTCGTCCGGCACGAAGCTCGCGAGCGTCACGACCGGCCCCGACTGGCGCGAGAGCGCCGCCGCGTAGACGATCGGCTTGAAGACGCTGCCCGCCTGGCGCCGCGCCTGGGTGCAGCGGTTGAACTGCGAGGTCCCGTAGTCGCGGCCCCCGACGAGCGCGAGGATCTCGCCCGTCTGCGGTCGCATCGCGAGCAGACAGCCCTGCAGCTGCGGCTTCGGCTGGCCCTTCGCGACCTTCGGCGCCGGCAGCTGCTTCTCGAGCGAGGCCAGGCCCTTGCGCAGGACGTCGACCGCCGCGCGCTGGAGCTGCGTGTCGAGGGTCGAGTAGATGCGCAGGCCCTCGGTCGCGAGCAGGTCCTCGTGGTAGACCTCGGGCAGCTGGCGCTGGAGCATGTCGAGGAAATAACGGTCCTGGCCCGACTCGAGGGTGACCGCCGCGAGGGAGAGCGGGCGGCGGCGCGCGCTCTCGGCCTGCTCGGCGGTGATGCGGCCCTGCTCCTCCATCTGGCTGATCACGAGATCGCGGCGCTTCTTCGCGCGCTCCGGATGGCGATGGGGGCTCATCGCGTTCGGGCTCTGGATCACCGCCGCGAGCAGCGCGGACTCGTCGACGCTGAGATCGGGCACGCGCTTGCCGAAGAAGAAGCGCGACGCCTCGCCGACGCCGTGGATCGCGGTCGAGCCGCGGCGGCCCATGTAGATCTCGTTGAGATAGGCCTCGAGGATCTGCGGCTTCGAATGACGCGCCTCGACGATGAGGGCCATCAGGGCCTCGGTCAGCTTGCGCTTGACGGTCCGCTCGGGAGTCAGGAAGAAGTTCTTGACGAGCTGTTGCGTCAGCGTGCTGCCGCCCTCGCGGATGCCGCCGGCGCGGAGGTTCGCGAGCAGCGCGCCGACGATGCGGCGCAGGTCGACGCCGTTGTGCTCCTCGAAGCGGCGGTCCTCGATCGCGTAGATGGCGGCGACGAGATGCGGCGGGACCTCCTCGATCGCGACGAGGTCGCGCTGCTCGCGGTCCTCGTCGTAGAAGGCGGAGATCTGCTCGGGCTCGAGCGCGACGACGTCGACCGGATGGCCCTTGTCGTCGCGCATCTCGCGGACGCGGCCCGCCTCGAGGCGGAACTCGATGCGGCGATCGGGCTCGGGGAGCTCGGGGTGCTCGAAGCCGCGCAGGTGGACGCGCAGGCGGCCGGGCAGCGAGCGGTAGTGGCCGACGGCGAGGGGGCCGGCCTCCTGCTGCTCGCGGTAGCCGGTGCGCGCGAGCCAGCCATCGAGATCGAGGCGCTCCCAGTCGGCCCCGGTATAGATGACCTTCGGCGCGGCGTAGACCCGCGACGGCACCGCGAAGCGCCGGCCCTCGAAGCGCGACTGCACGATCCGGTCGAGGGCGAGCAGGCCGTGGGCCGCCCAGAGTCCGACGACGAAGCCCACCGCGAGCAGGACGAGCCCCACCCGACGCAGCCACGGGCGCGGCTGGGATCCGCCCTTCGACGACCTGGACTTCCGGCCCGTGGCCATTCCGGCTCTCATCCTCACGCGCGCCGCGCCTGACCGCCGGCGCGCAGCACGAACCCGCGCAGGCGATGCGCACCCCCGCACGCGTCGCCCCCACGACCGGGCGCGCGCCCGGCCTCGTCGGGCCGGGGCGTGAGCCCCCTCATGGAACCCGCACGCGCCCACGCGTTCCGAAGCGCTCGATCCACGCGGCGCGGCTTGTGCGCAGGCCCCCGAACCGCGAGAGTAGGGCGCCATGACGAAGGCTGCCGGAAAACGCGGAGGAAGCGGGGCGCGAACGGCCGCCCGGGGCGCGACGCGCAAGCCCTGGGGCGGGCGCTTCAGCGGGGCGACGGACCCCGCCGTCGAGCGCTTCTCCGCATCGATCCATTTCGACAAGGCGCTCGCGCGCCACGACCTGCGCGGGTCGCGGGCCCAGGCGCGCATGCTCGGCGACGTCGGCCTGATCCCGAAGGCGGACGCGCGGGCGCTGCTGCGCGGCCTCGACCTCGTCGAGGCGGAGATCGAGGCCGGGACCTTCCCCTTCGATCCGGCCCTCGAAGACATCCACATGAACATCGAGACCCGGCTGCGGGCGCTCGTCGGCCCCGACGCCGCCGGCAAGCTCCACACCGGCCGCTCCCGCAACGACCAGGTCGCGACCGACCTCGCTCTCTTTCTGCGGGATGCCTGCCTCGCGACCCAGCAGGGCCTCCAGCAGCTCCGGGGCGTCCTGCTCGAGCGCGCCCGCGAGCACGTCGACACCCTCCTTCCCGGCTATACCCATCTGCAGCGCGCCCAGCCCGTCCGCCTCGCGCACCACTGGCTGGCCCACGTCGAGGTCCTCGGCCGCGACGCCGGCCGCTTCGCCGACGCCCGGGCCCGCATCGACCGCTCCCCCCTGGGCGCGGGGGCGCTCGCCGGCTCGACCCTGCCCCTCGGCCGGGAGCAGACCGCCGCCGAGCTCGGCTTCGCCGGGCCGACCCGCAACTCGATGGACACGGTGGGCGCCCGCGACGCCGCCCTCGAATACCTCGCTGCCGCCGCGATCTCGATGGTCCACCTCTCCCGCCTCGCCGAGGAGCTCGTGATCTGGTCGACCGCCGAGTTCGGCTTCGTCGAGCTCGCCGACGCCTACTCGACCGGCTCGTCGCTCATGCCCCAGAAGAAGAACCCGGACGTGCCCGAGCTCGTGCGGGGGAAGTCGGGTCGGGCGATCGGGAATCTGGTGACGCTGCTGACCGTCCTGAAGGGACTCCCGCTGACCTACAACCGCGACCTGCAGGAGGACAAGGAGCCCCTCTTCGACTCGGTCGCGACCCTGCGCGACAGCCTCGAGGTCATGGCCGGGACGATCGCGACCCTCGGCGTCCGCCGGGAGCGCATGGCGGCGGCCGCGTCGGATCCGATGCTGCTGGCGACGGACCTGGCGGAGCTGCTCGTGCGCAAGGGCGTTCCCTTCCGGGAGGCCCACGAGGTCGTCGGCAAGATCGTGGGCCACTGCACCCGAGGCGGCCTCGATCTCCGCAGCCTGTCCCGCGCCGACCTGCAGGGCTTCCATCGCGCCTTCGACGGGAGCGCGGCCGAGCTCCTCGACCTCGAGCGCAGCATCGAGAGCCGCAGCCTCACCGGCGGGACTGCCCGCGTCCGGGTCCTCGAGGCGCTCGCGGCCGCCGACGCCGACGTCGCCGCCGGCCTCGCGCGCCTGGCCTCCCCGGCCGCCCGACCCGGTCGGGCGGCGCCCGGCCGGCGCGGCTCGGCGCGCGGGGCGGGCCGGCGGGGCGCGAAGGCGTGAGCGGCGTCGCCGACGGTCGTCGCTGCGGTGTCCGAGGGATCGCCGGGAGCTGCCTCACGCTTCTCGCGATCGCGGGTACACTCTGCGCCTGCGGACGTTATGGGCCGCCGAAGCGGCTTCCGCCGGAGAAGCCCGCGGCGAGCGCCCCGGCCGCGACGAACGATTCCCCGAGCCAAAAGCCTGTGAGACCCACCGAATGAGCCGCTCTCTGCCCTTCACGAAGCTGCACGGCGCCGGAAACGACTTCGTCCTCTTCGACGGGATCCGCTGCGACCTGCCGAGCGATCTCGCGGCGCTCGCGCGCGCGATCGCCGATCGCCACTTCGGCGTCGGCTTCGACCAGATGCTGGTCGTGCGCCCGTCGAAGACCGCGGACTTCCGGATGGACATCTACAACGCAGACGGCTCGCAGGTCGAGATGTGCGCGAACGGGATCCGCGCCTTCTACAAGTACCTGCGCGACGAGGGCCATACCCGGGCCGACGAGATCGGCGTCGAGACGCTCTCCGGTGTCGTGCGGCCGCGCTGGGCGGGGCCCGGGCGGGTGACGGTGAACATGGGGCTGCCGATCCTGATCCCCGAGAAGATCCCGACGACCCTCGCGACGGGGGCGGGGCCCGTGCTCGACGTGCCCCTCGACCTGCCGGCGGATCTCTGGCGCAAGGGACCGCGGGAGCTGCGCGTCTCGTCGATCTCGATGGGCAATCCGCACTGCGTGATCGAGGTCGACGACGTCGACGCCGTCCCGCTCGAGAAGGTCGGCCCGGCCCTCGAGCACCACGTCGCCTTCCCGAACCGCGTCAACGTCGAGTTCATCCAGATCCTCTCCCGCGACCGCATCAAGCAGCGGACCTGGGAGCGGGGCACCGGCGAGACCCTCGCCTGCGGCTCCGGCGCCTGCGCCGTCGCCGTCGCCTCGATGCTGCGCGGCCGGGTCGATCGCGAGGTCGTGGTCGAGCTGCGCGGCGGCGTCCTCGAGATCGGCTGGGCCGACAAGAACTCCCCCGTCCTGATGACCGGCCCCGCCGCCACCGTCTTCACCGGCGAGTGGCCCCTCGAAGAGGACTAGCGCCGTCGTTCGTTCGTTTCCGCCACCCGCCGTGACCCCATCGCCACGGTGCGCCCCAGTCGAGAGACCCCATGTTCGAAGGCATCCACACCGCGCTCATCACGCCGTTCCGCGCCGGCCAGGTCGACGAGGAGGCGCTGCGCGCCCACGTCGAGCGCCAGATCGAGGCGGGCGTCGACGGCGTCATCCCCTGCGGCTCGACCGGCGAGTCGGCGACCCTCTCCCATCTCGAGCACCGCCGCGTCGTCGAGATCGTCGTCGAGGCCGCGAAGGGCCGCGTCGCGGTCCTCGCCGGGACGGGCTCGAACTCGACCCGCGAGGCGATCGAGCTGACGCGCCACGCGAAGGAGGCGGGCGCCGACGGTGCGCTGCTGCTCTCGCCCTACTACAACAAGCCGACGCAGGAAGGCATCTACGCCCATTATGCGGCGATCGCCGAGGCGACGCGCTTCCCGCTCGTGCTCTACAACATCCCGGGCCGCACGGCGTCGAACATCGCGCCGGAGATCATCGGCCGGCTCGCGCGCCTCGAGCACGTCGTCGGCGTCAAGGAGGCCTCGGGCAGCCTCGATCAGATGGCCCACGTCGTCGCGAAGTGCCCCGCCGACTTCGCCGTCCTCTCGGGCGACGACTCGCTGACCCTCCCGCTGCTCGCGATCGGCGGCAAGGGCGTCATCTCGACGACGTCGAACGTCGCGCCGCGGCAGATGGGCGACCTCGTCCGGCTCTTCCTGAAGGGTGATCTCGCCGGTGCGCAGGCGATCCATTACGCGCTGCTGCCGCTCTTCGACGCGCTCTTCTGCGAGACGAACCCGATCCCGGTGAAGGCCGCGGCGGGCGTGCTCGGCTGGTGCGATCCGGAGATCCGGCTGCCGCTCACGCGCATCACGGACGCGAACCTCGAGCGCCTGAAGGTGGTGCTCAAGGATCTGGAAATCCTGCGATGACCGGCGTGATGGTCGTCGGCGCCCAGGGCAAGATGGGCCTCGAGGTCCGCGCGGCCCTCGCTGCCGAGCCGCGCCTGCGCTTCGCCGGCGCGCTCGAGCGACCGGGACATCCCGAGGTCGGGCAGACGCTCGCGCCGGGCGTCGTGCTGCGGGACGACCCGAAGCAGGCGCTCTCGGGCTGCGGCGTCGCGATCGACTTCTCGATCCCGGCGGCGACCCTCGCGAACCTGCGCGCCGCCGCCGACGCCGGCGTCGCCTACGTGACGGGGACGACGGGCTTCGACGCGGCGGGGCTGCGGGAGATCGCGCGGCTCGCCGAGCGGATCCCGGTGATCCACACCGCCAACTTCTCCGTCGCGGTCAACGTGCTCGCCCACCTCGCCCGCGAAGCCGCGCGGCTGCTCGGCCCGACCTACGATGCCGAGCTCTTCGAGCTCCACCACGGCCAGAAGCGCGACGCACCGAGCGGCACGGCGCTGATGCTCGGACGCGCCGTCGCCGAGGGGAAGGGCGTCGTCCTCGAGGACCACATGATCCTCGAGCGCGCCGGCGAGACCGGGGCGCGGCCGGCGGGCGCGATCGGCATCCAGACGCTGCGCGGCGGCGACAACCCCGGCGAGCACACCCTCTATTTCCTGGGCCGCGGCGAGCGCCTCGAGCTGACCCACCGCGCCGCCACCCGGGGCCACTTCGCCGCCGGCGCCGTCCGCGCCGCGGCCTGGATCGTCGGCCGCCAACCCGGTCTCTACCGGTTCGAACAAGTACTGGAGCTCGCCTGATGCTCAGCCAGCAAGAGATTTCCGACCGCTTCGAGATCCAGGATCTCATCTACCGCTATTCGCAGCTGATCGACTCGAAGGACTTCGACAAGCTCGCGACCGACGTCTTCACGGCGGACGCCTTCATCGACTACAGCGCCTTCGGCGGCTCGAAGGGCGACCTCGACACGACGATCCGCTTTCTCAAGAAGGCGATGAAGCAGTTCCCGAACACGCAGCACATGAACGCCAACATCCAGCTCAAGATCGACGGCGATCGCGCCACCGGTCGGCTCATGTGTTACAACCCGCAGGAGTTCACGAACGAGGCGGGCAAGATCGACGTGTTCGTCTGCGGCCTCTGGTACGTGGACGAGTACGTGCGGACCGCGCAGGGCTGGCGGATCAAGAAGCGGGTGGAGGAGCGATGCTACGTCGCGAATCCGCCGAAGATCCCCGGACTCTGAGACGCGCCCGGTCGCGGCGCGGACCGCCCGCTGCGCTCGAGCCGCGCGGCGGGACGCTCCTCATCGCGCCCCTTGCGTCCCTTGCGCTCCTCGCGTCCCGTCCGCCCTCTCCGTCGGGCCTCGCGACGTCTCCTGCGTCCCGACGCCTTCCGCGAGCGAGACACGGTACTTCGCGACGATCGCGGCGACGGCCTGCTCGACCGCCCGTTCGCGCTTCTCGCGCAGCAGCGCCTCGCGCAGCTCGTCGCGGACCTCCTCGAGGCTCGAGTCCCGGGCGGGCTGCTTGTCGACCAGCAGGACCAGATGGAGCCCGTGGTCCGAGCGGTAGGGACCGGTCCAGCGTCCCGGCGTCGGCTCGAGCTTCGAGAGGGTCTGCGCGAAGGCATCGCCGAAATGGCTGCGGATCTCGCCTTCCGTCCGGTCGACGTAGGTCCGGTCGTAGGGGAACCGGTCGCCGTACGGATAGCCCTCCTCGAAGCCGACCTGCTTGCGGTTCAGCTCGTCGAGGATGGCCTTCGCCCGCTCGGGCGCGCGGTGCTCGTAGCCCTCGAACTCGACGGTGAACACGTGGGCGAAGCGGAAGAGCGCCGGATGCCGGAACTCGCTCGCGCGCGCGCGATAGGCCGCCTCGATCTCCGCGTCCGTCACGCTCGGCGCACCGGCCCCCGTCCCTTCGGCGAGGAACTCCATCTGCTGGACCAGGCGCCGCCGGACGAGCTCGTCCTCGCGATCGAGCCCGAGCGCGCGCGCCTCGCGCACGAGCGCCTCCTCGCGGACGTAGCGATCGATCCAGTCCCGGCGCACCGCTTCCGTCGCCGTGTCGAAGGCGCTCGCCGCGTCCCCGACCCGCTCCATGCGCGTCTGCGCCTGGATGAACGCGAGCAGCGCGTCGCGCTCGACGCAGATCGTCGCCGGATCCGCCTCGGCCGGGCAGGGCGCACCGTCCCGGACGACGCCGTCGCCTCGGGCCGCGGTGCCCGAACCGCTCCCCGCGCCGAGCAGTCGCCGGGTCCACCCGCCGAGCCCGCCGAGATCGAGCGCCGAGCCGAGCGCGAAGAGCAGCGCGCCCGCGAGCGCGAAGTGGAGAAGAGGCGAGCGGAGCAACCGGGCGAGGGGCGCGTTCATGGGGGTCGGGCGGGGCTCGTCAGGGGGTGTACCAGATCGGCGAGGTGTAGGCGCGCTCCTGGAGCGTCGGCGGCTGCTCGTCGGGCGGATCGATCTGGAGCGCGATGCCGTCGAGCAGCGAATGGCGCGGCGTCGGGATCTCGAGCACGCGGACGTAGTAGAAGGCGCGTCGAGCGGGATTGAAGTCGGGATCGCGCCAGACGGTGGCGAGCTCGCGCGCGCCGATCGTGTTCGTGAAGGTCCCGCGGTCGAGGTCGACGGTGTTCCCGATCGGCGGCAGCTCGCCGCTCTCGCCGGGCTCGCGCGCACCGGCCCAGACGACGTCGTGGACCTTCTCGCGGGCGCGGCCATCGCGTCCGATCCAGCCCTTCACGATCTGGATGCGATCGAGATTGCCGCCCCGCGGATCCTTCACCGCATGGACGAGAAAGGTCGGCGCGCTCGCGTGCCCCGTTCCGAAGAGCCCGCCGAGCCCCGCCTTCGGCGGCGGCGGACCCGCGAGATCACCGCCCATCGGGACGCCCTTCGCATAGCCCACGCCCGCGAGGTCGGCGGCCTCGGCGTCCTGCGGCTCGAAGCGATAGCCGCCGAAGAAGCGGACCCGCATGCGCGAGCCGGTCGTCGCGTAGACCTCGCGGCGGCGGAACGCGGCGAAGATCGCCTCCCGCGTATTGTCCTCGGCCCAGACCGCGGCGAGGCCGCCGGCGCCCATGTTCCAGCCGGTGATGCCGCGACCGCCGGAGAAGCTGGCCTTGGTCTCGGGCGTCGAGTCGAAGGCGAGCTTGCCCCAGAAATTGTCCTCCTCGTAGGAGGCGAGCCCGGTATGCGAGTCGGTCGAGCCGATCATTCCGAGCTTGTACGGATTGACGCCGACCTTCTCCTCGATCTCGAGGCCGCGCATCAGGGCCGTGCGGACGTAGTCGCCGGGCTGGGCGACGTAGTCCTGCTTCTGCTGCTGGATGTAGCCCGTGTAGATCTCGAAGTCGGCGAAGGGATCGTTCGGCGAGAGCGCGGGATGCGTCTCGGAGGTCCCCTTGAACTGGGTCACCTCGACGATCGGCTCCCAGCGCGCGCGGACCGCCGCGCTCTCCGTCGTGTAGGGCGACTCGTCGAGGGTCACGCTGCCGAACATGTAGCCCTTCGAGATGTTCGAGTTGTGCGGGATCGCGACGAACTGGGCGCCCGTCTCCTGCGTCGTCTTCTCGAGGAACTTCCAGAGGTCCTCCGGATAGGAGCTCTGATCCGAGCCGTAGGGGAGGAAGCGACGGGCGGTCTCGCCGGAAGCGCTCGTGACGACGACGCGGTGCAGGTTGGCGCCGGAGGGCAGCGAGCTCCACTCCCATCCGATCAGCGCCGTGAAGCGACCGGGATCGTTGTGGCGGTCGGCGGCGGTCGTCGTCTCGGCCCAGGCGTCGACGTGGAGCTGTGCGGCGGCGGGATCGACGGGCAGGGCGTTCGGGGCACCGGCGGCGCCGATCGGATTGCGCGTCTCGCCAGGCTCGACCGACGACTCGGCGGGCAGCACGCCGCGAAACAACTCCTGGCCCTTGCCCGAGTCGACCGCCTCGCGCACGCGGTTCGCGAACTCGGCGCCGGGCCCTTCGCGCACGTCGTAGTAGAGCTTGCGGATCACGCCGAGGTACTCCGCGTGGTCCGCGACCACGAGGAAGTCGAGGGGCGCGTGGATGCGGACGCGAGCGCGGTGGTAGGGATGAATGACGGGCAGGCCCTTCGCCCAGCGGTAGGCGGTGTCGGGGTCGGCCGTGCGGTTGCCGTTCAGGAAGGCGTCGAAGGAGTAGGAAGTGTGGAGATGGGTGTCGCCGAACAGGATGCGCCGCGGCAGCGCGCGCGGAGGGGCGGCGACGGACGGGAGCGAGGCGGACGCGACCGCCGCACCGGCGGACGCATCGCCCGCCGCGGCGCGGGTCGCCGCCTCGGCAGCGCGGCCGCTCGTCGCGGCGAGGGCCCCCGCGAGCGCACCGAGCAGCCCGATCGACGCGACGGCCGAGACGCCCCGCGCGGCGCGCGATCGGAGACCGACGCGCCTCACCCGGCTCGAGCAGGAGAATGCGTTCATGCGCTCCACCTTCCCGCACCGCATCCGGATCTGCGCCCGCTCTCCGACTAGACGGCCGCCGGCCCCCGCTCGCCGGTCCGGATGCGCACCGCCTCTTCGAGGGGCAGCACGAAGATCTTGCCGTCGCCGATCTTGCCGGTGTTCGCAGCGTCGCTGATGGTCGCGATCACGCGCTCGACGATCTCGTCGCGGACGACGATCTCGAGCTTGATCTTCGGAAGGAAGTCGACCACGTACTCGGCCCCGCGGTAGAGCTCGGTATGGCCCTTCTGTCGACCGAAGCCCTTCACCTCGGTCACGGTCAGCCCTTCCACCCCCACCTGGCTGAGGGCCTCCTTCACGTCGTCGAGCTTGAAGGGCTTGATGATGGCTTCGATCTTCTTCATGGCGTTCGTCTCCTGGCTTCCTCGAACCCGCGGGCAGCGTCCGAGCTGGCACGGTACCACAAGCTCTGCGGGGTCCGACCGAGCCGATTCCTGCACACGCAGCGAGCAGCGCTGCCCGCGAATCGAGCAGGCGCCCCGCGCAGTCGGGCCGCTCCCGACCCGATCGGCATCCGTCACCGGGCGCTGGAGGAGGCTGGATTCGTTCTCGCGACCGGAGGCAGGCTCGCGAGCGCCGCGGTGCGTCCGCCGGGGGATTGGAATGGCCCTTGCACTCGCACCGGATCGGAGCGCAGCGCCCGAGGGTCGCTCCGAACGGAAGCCCGCTCCGGCTGTCGTGGACCCACACAACATCCGATGGACGCAGGAAAGAAAGCCATGGACATTCCCGCTACCCGCCCGATCTCCCCCGATCACCTGGACGAATTCGCCCGCTTCCTTCGAGATTCGAGCTTCGAAGGCGGACGGGCGAACGCGTCGCGCACGCTGAAGGCGTGGCTCGACCTGGCCGAGGCCTATCGGATCACCCAGGCCCTCCGCGATTGCCACGGCAATCGCTCCGCCGCGGCCCGCTCGCTCGGCATCGGGAGGCGGACGCTCTACGCGAAGATGGACAAGCTCGGCATCACCGCGACCTGGCGCGTCGCGTCGTAGCCCGCGAACGAGAAGGGGCGCGACGCCTGGACGTCGCGCCCCCTCCGTCTTCTCCGGGCCATCATCCCCGGGAACACCGCCCGACCGCGGCGGGCTCGGATCCGCCCCACCGCCGACCGAACGGAGTCCGGTCGCTAGAACTCGTAGTAGAGTTCCGCGAGGCCGACCAGCTGGTGGTCGCGCGTGCCGAGGTTGCCCGCGCCGCTGTTGTCGATTGCCAGCAGCGTGCCGTTGCTGTAGTTGCGGTCGTAGCGGAGCTCCGCCCGCAGCGTCAGGTCGGTCGTCAGCTTCTGGGCCCCGGTGAACGTCGCCGTCACGATCTCGGTCTGGCCGATGCCGATCCCGCTGATCGCACGCCGGAAGTCGTTCTCCGCGCGCAGGTACTCGACGCGAGCCGCCACGCTGGTGTCGTCGGTGATGTGGTAGCGCGCGGCCGTCGCGAGGGCGTGCGTGTCGCCCTTCGAGATGATCGAGTTGCCGAACTGGCGGGCCCAGGCGTACTGGAACCACGCCTCGAGGGACTCGGTCAGCTGCGCCGTGGCCACGGCCTCGAGCACCGACGACTGACAGGCGTTGCCGCCGTCGCAGAGGGTGCCGCCGCCGTTGTCGCTGAGCAGGCCGACGCCCGAGCTCTTGCCGACCATCGAGTCGACCTTGAAGGTGAAGCGGTCGCCGGTGTACTTGATCTGGCTGAAGTAGGCCTTGTGGCGGCTGTCGTCGAAGCTCGTGTCGCTGTAGACGTCGTTGAAGACGCCGGCGGCGATCGAGAGCTCGTCGGTCAGGTTCGTCTCGGCGAGCAGACCCGTGTTGGTGATCGGGATCAGCCGGAAGACGATGCCCTGGGTCACGTTGAAGTTGACGTTCGTCTTGACGCGCTCGATGCCCATCAGCGTGCCGCGCTTGCCGAGATCGAACCGGATGCCGTTGCCGATCGGCGCGAGGTAGCTCACGTAGGCGCTGAAGAGGTAGAAGTCGTTCTGGTCACCGGTGCTCGAGCTCGACCCCCCGGCGGAGCTCAGCGGCTGTCCGATGATCGTGTTGCGCATCGCCTGGGCCGAGGCGCCATAGAGCATGTCGGCGTGGAAGCCGGCGCGGCTCTCCTCGTTGGTCGGCTTGTCGAGGGTCAGCCAGAGCTGGTCGAGGGAGAACGAGTCCGCGTTCTGGTGGCGCAGGGAATCTCCGATGAAGAGATTCTTGTCGCTGCCGCCCAGGAAGCGGTAGTTGTAGCTCGCGGCCGCGAGGCCCGAGACGTCGACCTGCTGGAAGAAGGTCCCGACGGCGGAGCGGACGTTGCCGTCGTCTTCCGCGAGACCGGCCTCGGACAGCACCGCCTGCTGCTGCTCGACGGTCTGCTGGGCATTCTTCAGCTCTTCGGAGGTCGCCTGGAGACGATCCTCCATCTCCGCCATGCGCTGCTCCATCAGTCGGAGCTGCTCCTGGACGGGATCGGCGGCCGCCACGCTCGCCCCGAGAATGGTGCTCGCGGCGACCGCGGCAGCGGTCATCAGTTTGGAACGCATTGGGAATCTCTCCTGTTTGGTTGTCGGGATCTCCGCACGCGACGCGCCCGGCTCCGGAGCTCCGGCGCCGGCCGTCGTCACGAGGGATGCGAACAGGGCGGGACGCCCTGCGTGTCTGTCAGCGGCTTCGTCGACGAGAAGTCGGCGCTCGTCCGCACCGCCGCCGGCCGGGCGTTGCGAGGCGCAGTCGTTCCGTCGATGTCGTGCTCGATTTGGCTCTTCGCGCACGTTGGCTGGATGCTCCGACGGGGGGTCGATTGCATTGGCCCGCTGGGACGCCACGAGGGGGGCGGCGTCCGGATCGATTCCGTTCCGAATCCGGCACGAGCGGGCCCGTGCCGACTCGGACGTGCGAGCTATAGCACACCGATCCGGCGCAACGACCGATGGAATCCGACCGTACGCGGGCAGAGGTCGGACGATCGATCAGGCGGGAGCGCATCGAGCCGCGCGAGGTCCGAGGGCAGATCGAGATCGAAGGTCGCAGGCGTCCGCTCGGCGCGGAGCCCGAGGTCCCGCGCCCGGGCGAGGGTCTCGTCGAGGACGGTGGCGGTCGAGAGCCGGAGCTCGAAGAGCGCTGCACGGGGCTCTTTCATCCCGATCAGCGCATAACCTCCGCCCTGATCGGGGGTGAGCACGAGATCCGCACCGGCCTCGAGGCGGACGAGCGCCTCCTCGACGAGCTCGAGCCCGAGCGCGGGCGAGTCGCTGCCGCGCAGGAGCAGGGCTGGGCAGCCGCTCGCGTGGGCTTCGGCGAATGCGTTCGCCATTCGTTCGGCGAGATCGGCACCGCGCTGGGCCCGAAGCCCGAAGCCCTCCGGCGCCCGGGCGGCCAGCTCGGCGCGGGCCTCGGGCGGATCGAAGTAGAGGCAGGGCTCGAGCCCGAGGCGGGAAGCGAAGTCGAGGCTCGCGACGAGCACGTCGGCGAGCATCGCCTCGTAGAACGCCGCTGCCTGCTCGGGCGAGAGGACGGGCGTGAGTCGCGTCTTGACCCGCCCCGGTCTCGGCGCCTTCGCGAAGACGGCGAGCCGACCGCGCCTCACGAGCCCGGCGTCGGAGCACCCGCCGCCGACGCGCTCGCGAGCGGCGTGCTCGCCGACGGGACGAAGGGCAGGGCCACCACCCGCGCCGATCCGCCGCTCGCGAGCTCGACGAGGGAATCGGGCTCGGCGTGCTCGCGGCGGACGAAGGCCAGGGCGATCGGCCCCTCGGTCGGCGAGACGGCGGCGCTCGTGATCTCGCCGGTGGCGCGGCCGGCGGCGGAGAGGGCGGTGCCCGGGACGAAGGCGTCGCTCCCTTCGCGGCGCAGCCCGACCAGCAGATGGTTCACCTGCCCCCGCGAGCGCAGCCGCGCCACGATCTCCTGCCCGACATAACAGCCCTTGTTGACCGCGATCGACCGCTCGAGGCGCGCCTCCGGCGGAAGCACGTCTTCGTCGAGCTCGGCGCCGAGCGCCGGGATGCCGGACTCGATCCGCAGGACCTCGAGCAGGGCGCGGTCGCCCTCGCCGCAGTCGACGCCGAGCGCGCCCGCCGCCGCGACGAGCGCCGCGTGCACCGCCGCGCGCGCCGCCGACTCGACCCGGATCTGCACCGCGCGCTCCCCGCTCCAGCCGAAGCCCGCGAGCAGCACCTGCGCCCCGGCGATCCCGCCCACGGCCCACTGATCCGGCCCCGGCGCCGCGGCCCCGCCCGCGGCGAGCGCGCACGCGACGACGTCGCCGGCCCGTGCGCCCTCGACGCCGATCACCGCCTCCCGATCGCCGCGATCCGCGAGCACGACGTCGTCGGCGATGATGCGCTTCTCGAGCGCGGCGCGGATGCGCGGGAGCTCGCTGCGCAGGCACTCGAGCAGCAGCGCGTCGCCCAGCCGACCGACGTGGAAGTCGGCGACGATGGCGCCGCGATGGGTCAGGAAGAGCGCCGGCGCACCGGCCCCGTCGCCCCGCGCTTCGAGCTTCTTCACGTCGGCGGTCAGCATGCCGTCGAGCCAGCGGACGCGATCGGAGCCGCGGACCTCGAGCAGCCCCCGATCGTCCATCGCGAACAGTCCGATCCCTTCCCGGACCCGCGTCGTCGGTGCGCGCATCGTCATCGCCCTCTGCTCCTCCTCAGGCTCCGCCCGCCCGCGCCGGCAGCGCGCCGAAGAGCCGCTCCGAGCGCTCGCGCTGCTCCCGCTCCCAGTCCGAAAAGCGCGCCTTCATCGCGTCGTATTCCGCTTCGGTATCGATGTCGAGGGCGCAGCCGCCGCTCTCGGTGACGACGAGGGCGAACTTCGTGTCGAGCAGCTTCGCGATCGTCCGGCGATTGATCTCGAGGGTCACGAGGCGACCGAGCCAGCGCGCGAGATGGCGCCGGCCGGCCCGGTCGGCGACGCCGGCGAGGTGCATGACGCCGAAGAGGACCGCGATCTTGAGCCCGCCGACCCGCGAGAGCAGGAGCCGGACGGCGAGCTTGAACATGTTCCAGAAGCGGCGCTGATGGCGGTGCTCGTACATCTCCTCGATGCGGTCGAGGCGGCCGATGCGGGCGGGGCGCGCATAATGGAGATTGTTCTGGCGGAAGCGACCGTCGCGGGTGTTGAAGTAGGCGACCTCGATGCCCGGCTCGCCGGTCGCCTTCGGACGGAAGACCTCGAGCGCGTCCGCGGGACACAGCCCGAGGCAGTAGTCCGCCTCGCCCGCGACGACTCGCGCCTGCGCCGCCTTCACGAAGGCCGAGATCTCCTGGGGCGTCGCCAGCGGCAGGTCGCCGGAGAGATAGAGGATCTCGCGGTCGAGATCCGCGGGTCCCGGATCGCGTCCCGCGCGCTCGTCGTCGGACAGGACGCGGCGATAGGTCTCCCAGGCGTTCGAGATGAGGTCGCGCTGCTGCGGGACGAGGCGCAGCGGCTTCGTCAGCGCCGCGCGCAGCGCGGGTGACGCGAACGCCTGCTCGAGCTTCACGAGGTCGCCGACGACCCAGACCGCGTCGACCTCGGGCACCGCCTGCAGCGTCCGCACGACGTGAGCCACGAGCGGGAGACCATCGAGCTCGAGGTAGATCTTGCTCCGGCCGTAGACGGCCTTCGCCGCCCGGCTGTCTCCGGCCGTCACGATCGCGGGGATCCCCACTAACTTCCCGTCCCCGACGCTTCCTCGAGAAGGAAGATGACCTGCATCGTCACGAGGAACTCGACGATCGTGCCGTCTTCGACGCGCGCCTTCTCCTCGAGGATCTTGATGCCGGTGATCCCGCGCAGGGTCTGGCGGGCGCGGGCGAGGCCGAGCTCGGCGGCGTGCTGCCAGCTCTCGGGCGAGGCGGAGGTGATCGTGGAGACGGAGGCGATGGCCATGACGCTCGGGCCTACCTTTCGCCCGACGACCGCCCGGGGACGGGTCGACGGACGGGCTGGACTACCAATGGGGCTCGGTGTGCGGGGCGACGTCGAAGTGGAGCCGGAGCTGGACGCGATACTCGACGATCACGCCCGCCTCGACCTTGATCCGCTTCTCGACGAGGTCGAAGCCCGTGATCCCGCGCAGCGTCCGGTTCGCCCGGGCGACCACCGACTGGGCGGCGTCCTCGAACGACACCGGGCTCGACCCGATGATCTGGCTGACCTTGGTGATCCACATCCCCGAAGCTCCTCGTCCCCAGGCCAATCTAGCGCGCACCCCGTAGGGCTGCCGCGATCGGAGGCGGGCCCGCCGATCGAAAGCCCGGCCCGCCTCTGCGAGAATTCGGCTCCGATGGCGTCGAGCCCCTTCCATAGCGCGACACCGAGCGAGGTCCTGGCACGCCGGCCGGCTGCGAGGGGGGCCGAGCTCGTTCGACCGCTCGTCGGGCTCGCGGAACGCCTGGCCTACTCGAGCGGCCTCGCAGCGCTCGTCGGCGGCGCGATGACGGGGGCGGTCGGGCGGGCGTTCGCCTCCCCCTCGGCCGCGCGAGACGCCACGCTCGTCGCCTGCGGCGCGTTCGTCGTCTACGGCGTCGACCGCTTGCGCGATCTCGCGCGCGACGGCTCGAGCTCGCCCCGGCGAAGCGCCTTCGTCGCGAGGAATCGCGCCGGACTGCTCGCCGCGACGGGGCTGGCCGGACTGGCGCTCGCCGCGCTGCTCGCGGCATCGCCCGGCGCGAGCAGCGCGCTGTGTCTCGCGATCGGATCGGTCGGCCTGCTCCACCGGCGCTTGAAGCGGGACGCCCGCTTCAAAGTCGCCTACGTCGCAGCGGCCTGGACCGCGGCGTGTGTCGGGCTCCCATGGCTTGGTCTCGCCGACGGGCGCTTCAGCGGCGGATCGGGAGGCGCCGGAGGGTCGGCCTTCGCCTGGGCACTGCTCTTCGTGGGCACGGCGGTGACCGCCAACCTGATCGCGTCGAATCTGCGCGACGGCAAGCGCGGCGCGACGGGCTGGGTCCCGACGTCGGCGCTTCGAACGGCGCGTGCGATCGCGGGTGCGGGGGCACTGCTGGCGGTGTGGGCCCCGAGCGCGTGTGCACCGCTCGCGCTGATCCCCGCTCTCGAGTGGGCGGCGCTTCAGCGCTTCCGCGGCTCGGAGCAGTTCGCACATCTCGCCGTCGACGGCGCGCTCCTGTCAGGCGCGCTGCTCGCGATCGCGCTCCTGGTCGGGTAGCACCGCGCGCGTCCGGGCGGACCCGCTCCGGACGCTCGCGCACGCCAGCGCGATCAGTCCGGTCCCCAGAAGCGAGGCGCTGCCGGGCTCGGGCACCACGACCAGCACCTGGAAGCCACGGCCTCCGATTTCCGTCCCGTAGGCGAGAAAGGCCCGACCGTCGTCGGAAATGTCGAGGATCGCCCCGAGGGTCCAGCGCGAAGTGTCGAGCCCCATCGACTCCAGGTAGACCCGGAACGGGACCTCCCCGGTCTCGCGAGTCCAGATGCGGGGATCATCGAGAAACGTGGACGTGAGGCGATGTCCGTAGAGGACGGATGCATCCATGGACATCCCGAGCCGATAGGGGCCCGTCCCGCTCTGCCCGGGACGCCTCTCCGACATCGCGAAGTCGACTCCGGACTCGTCGAAGACGCCGATGACGCCGACGTTCTCGATGCCGACCCCCGATGCCGCGGGCCGCTCGACGGATCCATACCCGAGCCACTTCGCACCGCCCGACCCGATCTGTACGAGCTCGACGAGCTTCCAGGCGTGACCATCCGCGTCCGTTCCCGCGAGCCTTTCGGATTGTCCGGCGGCGTCCCATCGAATGGCGCTCTGGGATGGCCAGCTCCAGACACCATTCGAAGTCTGATCCTTCAGGCCGTTCCCATACACGACTCCGTCGTCGGTCACGGCGACGGCGACATTCGCATCGAAGTCGGGATCGCGCTCCAGGACCTGAGCGCTCCCGCTCGCGCTCCATCGGGCCACCTCACGATTCGTGAAGGGCGGCAAGCCGACCGTGTAGGAGCCCGTGGCGTACTGGGCATTCGGCGACAACTGCGAGGGGGAGATCGGAACTTGTCCGCTGAGCAGACGGGGCAGCGAAATCTCCCCGCTGCCGTCTCGGCGGGCGATCACCCATCCCGTGCTCTGGCGACTGAGTCCCAGCACGAACGACAGGTCGGGCGTCGCATCCCAGACCGTGGGCGGACCCGCATAGCCGGTCGGATACATCGGGCCGGCGCCCGTGGGATGGCTCCAGATCTGATTCGAAGCGAGAAGACCGCGCACGATCGAGCCGTCGCCGCTCAGATTGGAGTAGGCGACGAGGGGACGGCCCAGTAGATCGAGCTCCGAGACCGTGTAGATGCCCGGCGGCGGAGAGGCCGAGGCCGCTTCAGGGGCGTGGGCCAGGGAGACGACGGCCCCCATTGCGACCGCGAGGATCCGGACGCCGGATCGCCCGATGCAGCGGCTCATTCCACACCTCGGATCAGCGGGACGGGCGGCCCGTCGAGCCCACGTTACATCGTGGCCCGCTCGCGAACGATGTGGCCCGAAAAAACGAAATCGGCGGCGCACGCTCTTCGCATGCGCCGCCGATCGGAGGTGGTGGAGCCGAGCGGGATCGAACCGCCGACCTTCGCGTTGCGAACGCGACGCTCTCCCAGCTGAGCTACGGCCCCATGAATCTGCTGTCGTCGGCCGGCGACTGCCGAGGCATCCGAACTCGTCGGAAAGCCTCGCAGCGCGTCGGCCTCGCGTCGGTCGCGCCGACCGTCTGGGCGGGTCGGGCTTCGCGAGCGCGGGAACTTTCGAACGGCGGACCTTAGAGGCAGCCCCTCCGAGCGTCAATGGTCGAGGGCGCGATCGGACCTCGACTGGAGATTTCCAGGGCCGACGACGGACCATCCGCACCGCCGACCCCACGGGAACCGCACCGGCCCGGCTCGCAGTCCCCCGCGCCCTGGTCCGCTCCGGTCAGGCGAGGCCGAGCGCCGCGTCCTGCTCCGACGGGTCCGCGTGCTCGAACTGCAGGATGCCCAGGCGATCGAAGGCAGTGCGGACCCGGGGCGTGAGCAGGCCGAGGCGCCGCAGGTTGGGCACCACCCGCGCGAAGAGCTGGGTCCGGAAGAGCTGCAGGATCGGCGACGCGAGCATGCACTGCCGGTACGCCTCGCGGTCGAAGCCGAAGTAGTCCGCCGTCTCCTCGCCGATCAGGCGATCGCGCATCAGCTCGCAGGCCGAGACGACGAAGTCCTCGCGGTCGCGCAGCTCGCCGGCCGGCATGTCCGCGTAGTAGTCCTGCAGCGACAGGACGCCGAAGGCGACGTGGCGCGACTCGTCGCGCATCACGAGATGGATCAGGTCCTTGAGCAGCTTCTCGCTCGTCAGCTGGTGGAAGTTCGCGAAGGCCGCCATCGCGAGGCCTTCGACGAGGATCTGCATGCCGAGGTACTTCACGTCCCAGCGCGCGTCCTGGATGATCCCGTCGAGCAGATGCTTGAGGTGGACGTTGACGGGCCACTCCCACTCGATCTTCTCGATCAGGTAGCGCGAGAAGACCTCGACGTGGCGCGCCTCGTCCATCGTCTGGCTCGCCGCGTAGAGCTTCGCGTCCATGAAGGGAACGGCCGAGACGAGCTGGGAGGCGACGATCAGCGCGCCCTGCTCGCCGTGCATGAACTGGGAGAGCTGCCACGCGACCTGGCTCTGGCGAACCCGCAGCTGCTCGCGGGCGTTCATCTTCTCGTACGGCCCGAAGCCCTGGAGCGGGTTGATCGCGGCCGGGAGCAGCGGCTGCTCGGGATCGACGTCGATCGACCAGTCGAGATCCGCGGCCCCGTCCCACTGATCGCGCTTCGCCTTCGCGTACAGCTCGCGCAGGGCCGACGAGGGCGAGCCGTAGCGCCAGACATAACACGTGTCGTACGAGGTGAGGACGCGCTCGAGCGCGGCGTCGCTCGGCGCGGCGGTGGGCGAGGCAGCCATGGACCGATCTCTCCGGATGCGGGTCGCGCGAGCGCCCGCCGCGCGCAGCTCGGGCATCGGGCCGGTCGCGACCGATCACCCCGCCCGGCCGCGAACGGAGAGGGCAAAGGCCATCGTTTCCGGGCTCATCGGTTCAGCGGGGCTTCGCCTGAGTGGTTCCCTGCCGTCCGGCCGAACGCTTCGCCGGCTTCGGGGGCTTCGGGGACTGCGCAGGCTTGGGGGCCGCGCGCCCGGACCCGGCCGCGGCGCTCTTCGCGTCCGCGTCGCCGCGGGCCTGCTTGCCCAGAGCGCCCGCCGGGTGGCGGGCCGCGTAGCCCTTCCGGTCGAGCCCCCG
This sequence comes from Myxococcota bacterium, assembly GCA_046351135.1. Lineage (GTDB taxonomy): Bacteria > Myxococcota_A > UBA9160 > UBA9160 > UBA4427 > UBA4427. The sequence continues at coordinate 188,944 of JAXLZA010000006.1, forward strand.
CCGCTCCTGGAGCACCGCCCCGAGCGCCGCGAGCACGAGGATCTCCGCCGCGACGCTGGCCCGGGGCGCCAGCCCCAGGGGGCCTCCCTCTTCTTTTACACCGGCATCGAGGGTCACGTCGGCGAGCTCGGCCAGCGGCGAGGCGAGGCCGCCGGTGACCCCGATCAGGCGGCCGCCGTAGTCGAGGACGGCCCGCGCCGCGAGCAGGCACTCGGAGGTCGTTCCGCTGTTGCTGATCGCGATGACGACGTCGCCGGGCACGATCTGGCCGAGGCTGCCGTGGAGCGTCTCGGTCGCGTGGAGGAAGGAGGTCGGAATGCCGGTCGAGGAGAGCAGGCTCGCCGCATAACGAGCGACGTGCTCGGGCTTGCCGACGCCGGTGACGTGGACGCGGCCGCCCGCCGCCTCGGAGGCCTCGATCAGCTCCGCCGCCGCGAGGAGCGCCGCTCCGTCGTGGCGCGCCGCCAGATTCGCGAGCTCCCGGGCCGCCACCTCGAGCACCCGGCGTCCCGCGCGCGGGCCCGCGGCGTCCGCCGCCTCCGCTCCGTCGGCCGAGGTCGAGACGAGCGCCTTCCAACGCGGATCGCGCGGCGTGGCGCCGTCGTAGAGCGCGAGCGCCCGTGCCCGCAGCGTTGCCGGCTCGTCGGGAAACGCGCCGATCCGCTCGACGCACGCCGCGCCGCACGCGTTGCCGAGACGCGCCGCGTCGAGGGGCGAGAGCCCGAGCGCCTCGCCCGCGAGATAGCCGCCGAGGAACGCGTCGCCCGCGCCGGTCGAGTCGACGACGTGCGCGACATGATAGGCGGGCACGCGCCGCTCGCCCTTCGCGTCCGACACGATCGAGCCGTTCGCACCGTCGGTGACGAGGACGCGCCGGTTCCCGTACTTCTCCCGCAGCCGCCGCGCGAGCCGCGCGAGATCCGCCTCGCCCGGAAACAGCTCGCGCACCGCCGCCGCCGTCGGCTTCAGCAGATCCGCCGCCGCCAGCACCGCATCGAGCTGCTTGCGGCTGCCGAGGGTGGCCACCGCGTCGCTCGGCAGGACGTCGAGATCGACCACCGTCTCGAGCCCCGCCGCATGGGCGAGCTCGAGGGCCGCGAGCGTCGTGTCGAGGGGCAGCTGCGAGACCTCGGTCGAGAGCCGGCGGGCGCGGGCGATGAAGTCGGCGTGGTCGCGGCGCAGATGCTCGGGCCGCGTCTCCGACGTCGCCGCGGCGGCCATGTAGATCGCGCGCTCGCCCGCGCCGTCGACGAAGATCTCGGCGATCGAGGAGGCGCTGCCGGAGAGATCGAGCTGCGCCCGGATGCCGGCGCGCGCCATCGCGCGGCGCAGCCGACGCCCGGCTTCGTCGTCGGCCTGGCGACCGAAGATCCCGACCTCGAGGCCGAAGAGCGCGGCCCAGCCGAGCTGGTTCAGCATCAGCCCGCCGATGCAGCTCTGGACGGGCCCGGCTCCGGGCGCCGACTCGAGCAGGCCCTTCTCGTTGGCGGAGAGGACGCGCCGCGTGCGGTGCATGCGATCGACGACCATGCTGCCGATGCCGACGAGATCGAGGTCGCGGACCGGCGCCTCGGCCTTCCCGACCGGCTTCTTCCCGTTGCGGCGCGTGCTCATGCGGACCTCCGCGCGACGCGCGTGACCCAGGGCTCCCCGATCTCCCGCGCCGCCATCGCCTTCACCGCCTCGTAGGCGGCGTCGAAGCGCTCGACCTCGCTCGCCGGCAGCGGGGGCGTCCCCTTCGCCACCGCGCCGCTCGAGACGATGCCGTCGCGCACGAGCGCGCGCTTCATGCAGGCGAGGGTGGGGCGCTTGCCGTTGCTGAGCGTCGTGCAGTCGCGAAAGGCGTCGGCGACGCGCTGGGCCTTGTCCATCCGCTCGACGTCGCCCGCGCGGCAGACCTGCCACGACCAGGCCCACTCCCGCGGCATCGTGTTCGCGGGCCCCGAGACGACGCCGATCGGGAGACCGCCGGCGCGTCGCCAGCGATCCCAGTGCTCGTGGATCACGCCCACGATCCCGGGGCGGTAGGGGCGGAAGATGTCGAAGATGAGCTTCGCGTTCCCGATGTAGATCCCGAACTCGCCGCGGTCCTTGAAGCTCGACGCCGCGCGCGTGTAGTTGCCGAGGACCTTGTCGGAGGCCGAGACCTTGATGCCGCGCACGAAGTCGAGGCGGCTCATCGCCTTGACCTGCTTCGTGCGGATGTGGGGGACCTTCGGGTCGACGGCGATGTCGGCGTTGTCGTAGAGGAAGATCGGGATGTGGCGCGCGCGGGCGTCGAGCAGGTCGGCGACGTCGCGCAGCATGAAGCGCACCGGATCGGCGACGCCCTGGATCGAGAGGGGCGCGATCACCGCCGCGTCGGCGCCGCACTCGAGGGCGAACTCGAGGTTCGCGAGGGTCTCCTGCGCCGTCGGCGCCGTGACCCCGGCCCAGTGCTCGACGCCGTCGGCGTCCATCGCGGTCAGCTGGCGGTTCAGCTTCGCGACCTCTTCGGCACAGACGCGGATCACCGCCTGCCGCGTCTCGTTGTCGACCTTGTCCCACTCCCCGGTCGTGCCCGCGGAGAAGATGATGTCGGCGCCCGCGCCCTCCTGGACGACGTGGCGGACGAGGGCGCGCTGATCCGCCTCGAGGAGCGAGCCCGCCTCGTCGAGGATCGTGAGGACGGGCACCGAAAGGCCCGGCTTCGGTCTGGCTTGCTCGACGCTGCGAATCGCGAGGCCCTCCGCGCATGCGCGCGGGGCACATCATGCCGCAGGTGGGCCCTCGTCGGGAGCCTTCAGCGGGTTTCGAAGGAGCCGTCAGCGCGTGTCGAAGGAGCCTTCGGCCCGTATGGAAAGAGCCGTCAGAGCGTCTCGAAGAAGTAGGTCATCTTGACGCCGAGCGCGGCGGCGAGCTTGTACATCGTCGACATGGACGCGGCGCTCTTGCCGAGCTCGATCTGCGAGATCAGGCTGACGGAGAGGCCGGTGCGGTTGGCGAGCTGCTTGAGGGTCAGGGCGGCTTCGTGGCGGCGCCCGCGGATGCGGGTCCCGATCTCGGCGTTCAACCGGGTCTCGAGGTCGACGACGAGACCGCGCTCCCGGATCGCCTCCTTCACGACGGCGAGGACCTCCTCGGTCTCGACCGGCTTCTGGAGGTAGTGGAAGGCCTGGTACTTCATCGTGGCCACGGCGAGCTCGACCGAGGCGACGCTGCTGGTCGCGATGACGCAGACGTCCCGGTCGAAGGCGCGGATCGCCGCGAGGGCCTCGCCGCCTCCGGTGCCCGGCGAGACGTCGAGGATCACGAGCTGGAACCGGTTCGCGCGCAGCTCGTCGAGGGCGCGCTGCGGGTCGGTCAGGGCGACGACCCCGTAGCCCTGGGCCGACAGGATCTCCTTCAGCGCCTGCTGGGCTTCCATCTCGCGGTCGACGACGAGGACGTTCAGAGTCTGCTGGCTGGCCATGCTGTTCCCACATCACCCTCGACCCACCCCACCCGAGCCGGCCATCGGCGGGCTCGACCGGCCCGGGCGGGACGGCGGTGCGGGCGGATCGGGCAGACCGGCGGGCTTGCCGACGGACTGCTCACGACTTGCCGGCACCATCGGGCATTTCGAGGAGGGGCCTGAGTGTTTTCTCGGATTTCGTCGGGAATTCCGCTGAGCCTTCAGCCGGGGAAAGACTCTTCCGCCCGGGAAGGGCCGGGATCAGGGGCTCGGCGGGACGGCGGCCGGGGCAGCCAGCGCCGGGGCCGATCCGCCGGTCGCGGTCGGGTCGGCGGGATCGATCGGGGAGGTGAGCCAGCTCGGGTTGAAGGCCTGGGGCGTCGCGTTGACCCGGACCGCCCGCTTCACGTCGAAGTGGATCGTCGGCTCCCCGGGCACCTCGATCTCGAGCCAGGCCGGCACCATCAGCCGCTCGAAGCGCACGAGCGGACCGACCTGCAGCGACTCGCCGGACGCGCGGTCGATGCGCTGGATCTGGAGCGTCTCGGTGTCGACCCAGAGGCGGGCGACCGGACGGCCGGGCTCCCGCGGCGGCTCGAGCTCGACCCGCCCGAGGCGATCGCTCTCCGCGTCCCGCGCGAGATCGTCCGCCGGATCCATCCCATCGCCCGACGCGTCCCCGGCGCCGTCCGGGGCGGCGCCGTCGGCCGGCAGGCGGTGGACCGTCGGCGCGGCCAGGGCCGGATCGCCGAAGACATAACAGTCGAGCTCGCCACAGGGGGCGACGCCGATCAGCCGGCTGTCGACGCCGAAGCTCTCGAGCGCGACCCGCAGCGTCTCCTGCGACGAGGGCTGGAGCAGGAAGACGGGCTGCAGCAGCGGCTGCGGATTCGCGAGCGCCTCGCCGTCCTGCGCCGCGAGCAGCTCGGGGCCCGAGAGCAGGTAGCGATCGACGCGGCCACCGGCCCCGCGCAGCTCGAGGCGCGCGAGACCGCTCGGATGGCTCACGAGCTGCCCCGTCGCGAGGGAAGCCCGATCGCCGATCCGCATGACGAGATCGAGCTGGATCGCCTGGGTCCGCCCCGAGGTCAGGTTCGCCTGCGCGATCGCCGCGAGGGCCCGATCGGGCTTCGGGACGAAGGCGCGGACGGGGAGCGCGTCGACGAGGAGCAGCGCCACGAGGCCCGCGGCCGCAGCCGCCCGGACCGGGCCGGACGCGATCCCCGCCGCGAGCGCGCGTGCGCTCACTTGCGCTGGCCCGCCAGCCGCGAAGCGCCCGCATAACGCGCGCGGTGCCCCAGCTCGCTCTCGATGCGCAGGAGCTGGTTGTACTTGCAGATGCGATCCGTTCGGCACAGCGACCCCGTCTTGATCTGCCCCGTCGCCGCACCGACCGCGAGATCGGCGATCGTCGTGTCCTCGGTCTCGCCCGAGCGATGCGAGCTGATCGAGCCGTAGCCCGCCGCGTTCGCCATCCGGATCGCCTCGAGCGTCTCCGAGAGCGTCCCGATCTGGTTGACCTTGATCAGGATCGCGTTCGCCGTCTTCTCGTCGATCCCGCGCTTCAGGATCGCGGGATTCGTCACGAACAGATCGTCGCCGACGAGCTGACAGCGGTCCCCGATCTTCTCCGTGACCAGCTTCCAGCCCGCCCAGTCGTCCTCGGCGAGGCCGTCCTCGATCGAGACGATCGGATAGCGCGCCACCCAGTCGGCCCAGAACTCGACCATCCCCTTCGAGTCGAGCTTCCGCCCCTCGCCGGCGAGATGGTATTCGCCCTTCGAGTAGAACTCGCTCGAGGCGGGATCGAGGGCGATCGAGATGTCGCGACCGGCCTTGTAGCCCGCGCGATCGATCGCCTCGAGGATCAGCTCGAGGGCCTCGACGTTGCTCTTCAGGTTCGGCGCGAAGCCGCCCTCGTCGCCGACCGCCGTCGAGTAGCTCTTCTCGCGCAGCACGCTCTTCAGCGTGTGGAAGACCTCGGCGCCCCAGCGCAGCGCCTCGGCGAACGAAGGCGCACCCAGCGGATAGAGCATGAACTCCTGGACGTCGACGTTGTTGTCCGCGTGGGCGCCGCCGTTCAGCACGTTCATCATCGGCGCCGGCAGCAGAGTCGCCGCCTCGCCGCCGATGAAGCGATAGAGCGGGATGCCCGCCGCCGCCGAGGCCGCGTGGGCCGCCGCCAGCGAGACGCCGAGCACCGCGTTCGCCCCGAGCCGCGCCTTGGTCGGCGTGCCGTCGAGGGCGATCAGCTTCTCGTCGAGGGCCGTCTGCTCGGCGAGCCCGCCGAGGGCCTGGCCCGCGACCGCCTTCGCGATCTCGCCGTTCACGAAGTCGACGGCCTTGCGCACACCCTTGCCGAGGTAGCGCCCCTTGTCCCCGTCGCGCAGCTCGAGGGCCTCGCGCGAACCGGTCGAAGCGCCCGACGGAACCGCCGCGCGCCCGAGCTGGCCGCCGCTCGTCACGACGTCGACCTCGATGGTGGGATTGCCGCGGGAATCCAGGATCTCCCGGGCGACGACTCGATCGATCCGGACCTGCGCCATCGCAGTCATTCTCCTCGCATTTCGGGCGGCCGAGCGTAGCAGGCACCGCCTATCGGGACTCGCGTCCGCCCGACCCGGACCGCCCGCCGGACGGGCCACCGACCCCCGTCGCCCCGGCGCTCGGATCCGCGGCCGCGGCGCGCGGGGTCCCGACCGACCCGCCCGGGCCACCCGGGTCTTCGGCCGGCAGCATCGGCAGGACGACCAGCCGACCATCGGGGCCCGGCCCGATTTGCGCATCGATCGCGAACGCCCGCTGCAGATGTTCCGGCGTCAGCACGTCCGCGGGCCGGCCGACCGCCACGACCTCCCCCTCGCCCAGCAGGACCAGCCGGTCACAGACCCGCGCCGCCAGCGTCAGATCATGGGAGACGACGAGGGCACCCCGCCCGGCCGCGGCGAAACGCCGCACCTCGCGCAGGACCTCGAGGCGGTGCTTCAGATCGAGGAAGGCCGTCGGCTCGTCGAGCAGCAGCACGACGGGGTCCTGCACCAGGGCCCGGGCAAAGAGCACGAGCTGCCGCTCGCCCCCCGAGAGGGTCTCGACGCTGCGGTCGGCGAGCTCCTCGATGCCGAGCCGCGCGAGCGCCTCGAGCGCGCGGGCGACGTCGGCCTCGCCGTCGAGGCCGACGAGGGATTGATGCGGCGACCGGCCCATCAAGACCAGCTCGCCCGCGCGGAATGGAAAGGGCACGTGGAGATCCTGGGGCACCAGCGCGATGCGCCGCGCGATCGCCCGGCGCGAGAGCGACTGGACCGGCGTATCGCCGAGCAGAACGCGGCCCGCCGCCGGCGCGAGCGCGCCGCTCGCGAGCTGCAGCAGCGTCGTCTTGCCGACGCCGTTGCGACCGGCGAGTCCGACGATTTCACCGGGCTCGACGCTGAAGTCGATCCCGTGCAGCAGCACCCGCCCACCGCGCGCCGCCGAAACGCCCTCGAAGCGCAGCCGCTCCCCGACCGCCGTCGTGCGCGGAGCCTCTGTCTCGGTAAGAGGAGCCTCTGTCTCGGTAAGAGGAGCCTCTGTCTCGGTAAGAGGAGCCTCTGTCTCGGTAAGAGGAGCCTCTGTCTCGACATGAGGAGCCTCCATTTTCGAACGACGCGCGTCCATCGTCACGACAGCCGGCTCCGCGCCTGGCTGCGGCGCAGCAGGACGATGAAGAGCGGCCCGCCGAGCAGCGCGGTCACCGCGCCGACGGGCAGCTCGCGCCCCTCGACCACGGTCCGGGCGAGCGTGTCCGAGAGGACGAGGAAGCCGGCGCCCGCGATCGCCGTGGCGGGCACGAGCAGGCGGTGGTCGCTGCCGATCACGAGGCGCAGCGCATGGGGCACGATCAGCCCGACGAAGCCGATCAGCCCCGACACGGACACCGCCGCTCCGACCATCAGCGAGGTCGCGAGCAGCAGGACGCGGCGATGCGCTTCGACGGGCACGCCGAGCTGGGCCGCGCTCTCGTCGCCGAGGGCGAGGAGGTTCAGGCTGCGCGCGAGCACGCACGCGACCCCGAGCCCGAGGGCGACGCTCGCCGCCACGAGGCCGACCGCATCGATCTCGACCGCCGAGAGCTGGCCGATCAGCCAGAGGAAGATGCGCGATCCCTCGAAGAAGCCCGCGATCGACGCGAGGAAGACGATGCCCGCCGAGGCGACGGCGTTGAAGACGACACCCGTCAGCAGCAGGCCCGTCGCACCGCTGCCCCCGCGCCCGCCCGAGACCCAGTAGAGGAGCGCCGTCGCGACGACGCCGCCGACGAACGCCGCGACCGGCACGGACTGCGTCGGCAGTGCGACGAGCCCGCCGAGCGCGAGCACCGCGATGCCCGCGAGCGCCGCTCCTCCGGAGACGCCGAGCACGTAGGGATCCGCGAGCGGATTGCGCAGCAACGCCTGGAAGACGGCCCCTGCGGTCGCGAGGGCGGCGCCGACGAGCAGGCCGAGGCCGATGCGCGGCAGTCGCACGCCGAGCACGATGTCCCGGGTCGCGTCGGACCCGACGCCGCGCACGAGCGCATCGAAGACGTCGCCGACGGCGATCGACGCCGGACCCGTCGCGAGCGACACGAGCACGATGGCGAAGAGCGCCGCCAGCAGGACGCCGAGCACGAACGCGAGCCGCGCCCAGGAGAGTCGGATCACGGTGTCCCTCGCTGGGCGAGGGCGCGCTCGATCGCCGGCTCGATCTCCGCCCCGTGGACGGCGACGGCGAGCTCGCGCAGCGCCCGATCGAGATCCGGCCCCGGCAGGCTGATGCGCGTCGCATCGAGCGCATGGACCCGCCCCGTCTTCACCGCCGGCAGGCTCGGCCAGCGCGACCAGAAGGCGAGGGCACGCGCGGAGTCGCCCGACTCCGATCGGTCGGTCGCATGGGGCGAGGCCTCTGCTCCGGGCGGCTTCGACTGCGGAGCCTCCGACTGGGGCGCCTCCGACTGGGGCGAGAGATCGAGCACGAGCTCGGGCGCCGCGGCGACGAGCCATTCGAGGGATCCCCTCGGATAGCCCTGCGCGACGCGGGCGCCGAGGTTCTCGGCGCCGACCGCGCGCAGCATCTCGTCGAGGAACGTCCCCCCGCCCACGAGATAGAGCGGCGACCGGTCGAGCACGATCACCGTCCGCGGCCGCGCCCGCCCCGCCACCGCGCGCTCGACGGCGGCCCGCAGTGCGCGGATCTCCCCGATCCGCTTCGCGGCCTCCGCCTCGCGATCGACCAGCCGACCGAGGCGCTCGAGATTGCCGAGCACCTGCTCATAGCGCTCGTTCTCGAAGACCTCGACCGCGAGCCCGAGGCGACGCAGCGCAGCCCCGTGCGCCTCCTGCTCGAGCCCGGCGACGAGCAGCACCCGATCGGGGGCGAGCGCCAGGACCGCCTCGAGGCTCGGATCGAAGAGCCCGCCGACCCGCGGCCGATCGGCGAGCGCGGGCACGACCCGGGCCGAGTAGTCGTCGATGCCGACGAGCCGATCGGAGGCGCCGAGGCGATCGACGATCGCCGTCAACGAGGGATTGAGCGAGACGAGCCGGAGCGCCCGCGCGGCGGTCGGCGCGGACGCAGGGGCACTCGGGGTCGTCGCCGATCCCGCCTCGGACGCGGGCGCGGCGGACGCCGTCGCGGGCCCACCGAGCAGCGCCGCGAGGAGCAGCAGTCGAACGACGCCGGCCGGGCGGCGCGCGGGTCGGGGGCGTGAGAGGACCGCGGTCATGGCCGCAATCATGCCCGGTCTCATGCCTGGCCTCTCCTGCCCGGTCCCGCGGACCGGCCCGATGAATCGAAGGATGATGGGCCGCCGGGGCGACGTCTGCCCCGGCGGCGCATCGTCGCGCGCGTTACCGGGTCGCGCCCGGCGCGGCGGGCTTGCCGGCAGCGGCCGCGGGGGCCTTGGCGGCGCCGCCACCGACCACCACGAGCGGTCGCAGCTTCGCCATCAGGGCCGGGCCGATGCCCCGCACGGCCTCGAGCTCATCGAGGGAGCTGAAGCCGCCCTGGGCGTCGCGCGCCGCGAGGATCGCCGCCGCCTTCGCGGCACCGATCCCCGGGAGCGTCTCGAGCTCCTCCGCCGTCGCGCGATTGAGGTCGAGGGGCGCCCGCGCCGGGGCGGGCTCGGCGAAGGCCACCCCCGCCGCGAGAACGAGCCCGAGAAGGACGAATGCGAACACGTTCCGCATCGTCGAAGTCCGCGTCGGCAAAGCCGATCCGAACGAGCTGGCCATGGATGGATCTCCCCGGGACCTGGGGCGAAGAGAGCGAGTCGAATGGGCGTGGGCGGGCCGATCCGGGTTCGACCGGCCCTCGCGCAGGCGCGTCAGCGATCGCGGGCCACGGAGAACTCGGCCGCCGCCACCAGCGCCTGACGGGCCGGGGAATCGGGGAAGGGCGCGATCGCCTCGATGGCGCGCGCCACGTGCTCGGCCGCCCGGCGCGCCGTATCCGGGATGCCCCGGTAGCGCTCCACCAGCTCGACTACCGACGCGATCTCGAGCTCGGCCGCCTCGAGGGGCGCGAGCCCGCCGTGCTCGTCCGCGAGGCGCGCCGCGTTCTTGAGCACGCTCGCGACGTGGTCCCGCTCCGCCACGCGGCAGCGCTTCAGCGTCAGGATGAGCGGCAGCGTGATCTTTCCTTCGCGGAGATCGGCGAACGGCTGCTTGCCGAGCTCGGTCACCCTCGCGTCGTAGTCGAGGCAGTCGTCGCGCAGCTGGAACGCGAGCCCGAGCTGGCGGCCGTACTCGGCGATGCGGTTGCGCTCGCCGCGGGTCACGCCGCCGAGCAGCGAGCCGATCTCGCAGCAGTTGGAGAGCAGCGTCGCGCTCTTGCGCTCGATCACCTCGTAGTAGTGGGACTCGCTGACGCCGACGTCGAAGCTGTGCTCCAGCTGGAGGAGCTCGCCCTCGGCCATCACGCGGATCGTCCGGGCGTAGCTCTCGACGATCTCGAGGTTGCCGTCCTCGACGACGATCGACGAAGCCCGCGCGTACAGGAAGTCGCCCGCGAGCACCGCGCGCCGATTGCCCCAGATCGCGTTCGCCGACGGACGCCCGCGGCGCAGCTCGGCGAGATCGACGATGTCGTCGTGGAGCAGGGTCGCGGTATGCAGGAGCTCGAGGGCGGCGGCGAGCTCGATGCGTCGCGGCCCGACATAGCCGCACAGCTCCGCCGCGAGCAGCACGAGCGCCGGTCGCAGCCGCTTGCCCCCCGACGAGAGGACGTGCTCGCCGACGACGGGGATCAGCGCCGCGCGGGAATCGAGCGTGTCGCGGAGCGCGGCCTCGACCCGCTCGAGGTCGGGGGCGATGCGCGCAAATGCTTTTCCGATCGTCTCACGCAGCGGCTCGGTCGTCGGGGAAGACGCCTGCGCTGCATCGCTCGGCGGGGGGATTGCCATCTGCGCACCTTAGCCGCGGGGGCTGGGGGTGTCAAAGAAAAACATCTCCAAAAACACTTCAAAATCGGATGTTTACCGCAGTTCACACCGAGCGGCCTGAAGACTCCGTACGGCCGCGATCGCGCACGGTGCGACCGCGTACGCCGTGCTCTCGCAGCCACTCGATCGCCTGCGCGACCTGCTCAATGGGAATCAGTTCGCAATCTGTGGCCGCCGCGGAACGGGCGCCGCCCTTCGCCTCCTCACGCGCGCGCCACTCGCGCTCGCAGACCGCGGGCACGAGCAGGCGCCGGAATCCGAGGCGCGCCGCTTCGGCGACCCGCACGTCGACCCGGGACACGCGCCGCAGCTCGCCCCCGAGACCGATCTCGCCCATCGCCGCCGTGTCCGGCGGCAGCGCCAGCTCGAGCCGGCTCGAGGCGATCGCGAGGGCGATCGCGAGATCGGCGGCCGGCTCGGCGACCCGCACGCCCCCCGCCGCCTTCGCAGCGACGTCCTGAGAGAGCAGATCGACGGGGCTGCGGCGATCGAGGACGGCGAGCAGCAGGGCGACGCGGGCGTCCTCGAGGCCGAGGGTGGTCCGGCGCGGGGTGCCGTAGGGAGCGGGCGCGACCAGCGCCTGGAGCTCGACCAGCATCGGCCGCGAGCCCTCGAGCAGGGGCACGACGCAGCTCCCGGGCGCCTGGGTGCTGCGCTCTTCGAGGAAGAGCTCCGAGGGATTCGCGACGGGCTCGAGCCCACCGGCCGCCATCTGGAAGACGCCGAGCTCCTGGGTCGAGCCGAAGCGATTCTTCACCGCGCGCAGCAGTCGGAACGCGTGGGCCCGGTCGCCCTCGAAGGTCAGCACGACGTCGACCAGATGCTCGAGCACCCTCGGCCCCGCGAGCTGCCCGTCCTTCGTCACGTGACCGATCAGCAGCAGCACCGCGCCCAGCCGCTTCGCCGTCGCCGCGAGCTGCGCCGCCGACTCGCGCACCTGGGCGACCGAGCCCGCCGCCGACTCGATCGCGCCGGTCGCGATCGTCTGGATCGAGTCGACCACGACCACGCTCGGCGCGAGCTCCGCGAGGGGCCCCGCGAGCGCCTCGACGCGGGTCGTCGTCAGGATCTGCAGCGAGCCGCCGAGGCCGGCGAGGCGATCGGCGCGGAGCTTGATCTGCTCGGCGCTCTCCTCGCCGCTGACGTAGAGGACGCCGCGTCCCGCCGCGGCGAGTCGCCCCGCGAGCTGGAGCGCGAGCGTCGACTTCCCGATCCCCGGATCTCCGCCAAGCAGCACCACCGACCCCGGCACGAACCCGCCCCCGAGCACGCGGTCGAGCTCCTGCTCCCCGGTCGCGATCCGCGGGCTCGCGTCGCCGTCGATCTCGGCGAGGCGCCGCGGCTTCTCGTCGGCCGCTGCGCCCGCCAGCGCCGCGAGGCCGTCGCCGCCCCGTCCGGCGGCGGCCGACGCGGTGCGCGCCGGCGCGAAGCTCTCCTCGACCAGGCTGTCCCAGGCCCCGCAGTCGGGGCAGCGTCCGTGCCAACGGGAATGCTGGGCACCGCAGGCCTGGCAGGCGTGGATCGTGCGCGGCTTGGCCAAGGGCGACTCCTTCTGGGGACCGCTCGGACAGGGGAGGGGACGGCGAACGGAACCGGCTGCGGGCCGGGCCGAAGACGAAACTGCGGTGAATGTAGAGGGCCTCGGGCCGGATCGTGAGGGGGGAGGACGGCCGTCAACCTGCACATGGAACGCCGGTTGACAGCCCGATCGGGCCGACCCTAGTCTGCGCGGCGCATCCCCGTCGACCCCGAACGAACCAGGAGAGCCCATGTCCGCGCAGGCCCGCTACGAACGCCTCACCCGCAACGCCCTCGATGGAATCCTGCCGAGCGAGGACGAGGCGCTCTGGGTGCTCGACGGAATGGACGTCGAGCTGCTGCCGCTGCTGCAGGCGGCCTACGAGCCGCGGCGCCGGAAGTTCGGGAAGAAGGTCATGGTGCACGTGCTCAACAACGTGCAGAACGGGCTGTGTCCCGAGGACTGCGGCTACTGCTCGCAGAACAAGGACTCGCAGGCGGCGATCCGCAAGTACGCCATGAAGAGCGACGAGGCGATCCTCGCCGAGGCCGAGGCCGCCGCGAAGTCCGGTGCGACCCGCTACTGCATGGTCTTTTCGGGCCGCGGGCCCACGGTCGACCGCGCGCGCCGCATCGGCGAGCTGATCCGCGAGATCAAGCGGCGCCACCCGATCGAGGTCTGCCTCTCGGCCGGCCTGATGGGCGACGAGCACGCCTCGATCCTCGCCGAGGCCGGCCTCGACCGCCTGAACCACAACCTGAACACCAGCGAGCGTCGCTACGACGCGATCACCTCGACCCACACCTACGCCGACCGCGTCGCGACGCTGATGGCCGCGAAGCGCCACGGCATCGAGTCCTGCTCGGGGCTGATCGTCGGCATGGGCGAGGCGTCGCAGGACATCCTCGAGGTCGCGTTCAAGCTGCGCGAGCTCGAGGTACCGTCGATCCCGGTCAACTTCCTGATCCCGATCGCGGGCAACCAGGTCCAGCACGACGGCTCGCTGACGCCCGAGCGCTGTCTGCGCACCCTCTGCCTCATGCGCTTCGTCAACCCGGACGCGGAGATCCGCGTCGCCGCCGGCCGCGAAGGCCATCTGCGCGGGCTGCAGGCGCTCTCGCTCTATCCGGCGAACTCGCTCTTCGTCGACGGCTACCTGACGACCAAGGGCGATCCGGTCGAGGAGACCTACGCGATGATCCGCGACGCGGGCTTCGAGGTCGACGGCAACGACACCTATCACGAGATCCAGGCGCGCCTCGCGGCCGACGCCCGCGAAGGCAAGTCGCAGTTCCGGATTCCGGGCGGCGGCGATCAGCTCCTGCGCCCCGAGGTCGTGCGCGCATGAAGGGCCGCGCCCTCGAGGCCGTCGCCGACGAGGTCCTCGGCGCGATCCGCGCGCGGGGGACGCATCGGCGCATGCGCGTCCTCGACGGGCCGCAGGCGACGCGCATGCGCGTCGACGGACGCGAGGTCGCGCTCTTCGCGGGGAGCAACTACCTCGACCTCGCGAGCCATCCCGAGGTCGTCGCGGCGGCGGAGCGCGGGGCGCGGGAATACGGTGGGGCGGCGGGGGGCTCGCGGCTCATCAGCGGGAATCTCGTCTGCCACGAGGCGCTCGAGAGCGAGCTCGCCGCGTTCTTCGAGCAGCCCGCCGCGCTCGCCTTCGCGACCGGCTACATGGCGAACGTCGGAGTCATCCCCGCCCTGGTCGGTCCCGGCGACGTGCTGATCTCGGACGAGCTGAACCACGCCTCGATCATCGACGGCGCGAAGCTCGCCCGCTGCGAGGTCGCCGTCTTCCGCCACGGCGACGTCGACGCCTTCGCCGAGACGCTCGCGCGCGTGCGGCCGCGGGCGCGGCGCGTGCTCGTCGCCGTCGACGGCGTCTACAGCATGGACGGCGACGTCGCGCCCATCGCCGAGCTCACGAAGCTCGCCCACGACCAGGACGCGATCGTGCTCCTCGACGACGCCCACGGCACGGGGACCCTCGGCCCGCGCGGCCGCGGCAGCGCCGAGGCCGCCGGCTGCCTCGCCGACGTCGACGTCCTGATGGGCACCCTCGGCAAGTCGCTCGGCTCCTTCGGCGCCTTCGTCGCCGGCTCCTCGCGCCTGCGCGAGCTGCTCGTCAACACCGCCCGCAGCTTCATCTTCTCCTGCGCCCTCGCGCCGGCCCAGGTGGAGGCGGCCCGCGCGGCCCTGCGCGTCCTCGCCGCCGAGCCCTGGCGCCGCGAGCGTCTCGCCGCGAACTGCGATCGCCTGCGCGCGCGCCTCGCGGCCCACGGCATCTCCACCGCGCCCAGCACGACCCACATCCTCCCGGTCGTGATCGGCGAGAACGCGCCGACGATGGCCGTCTGCGAGGCGCTGCTCGAGCGCGGATATTATGCGCAGGGCATACGCCATCCCTCCGTTCCCCGCGGCACCGCGCGCCTGCGCATCACGCCGATGGCGACCCACCGCGACGACGAGCTCGACGGGCTTGCCGACGCGATCGCCGAGATCTGCGAGGGGATCGGCGCGCGGACCGGCGCGCCGGCTCCGGCAAGCGGGCGAGCGGATGGCCGCGGCGGCGCGAACGGCATCGACAACGCGGCGCACGACGCGCTGCGCTCGGCCTGACACGCGATGCGCGGCCTCTTCGTCACGGGCACCGACACGAACGTGGGCAAGACCTTCGTCGGCTGCGCGCTCGCGCGCGGGCTGCGCGCGGCGGGGATCGACGTCGGCGTCATGAAGCCGGCGGAGACCGGTGTCCCCGAATCGGGGCCGCTCGACGCGAGCGCGCTCCGGATCGCCGCGGGCGTCGACGATCCGATCGAGGACGTCTGTCCCGAGCGCTTCGCGCTGCCGGCGTCGCCCGAGGTCGCGGCCCGGGCCGAAGGGCGCGGCGTGTCGCTCGCCGCGATCCGCACGGCCTTTTCCCGGCTCGCGGGGCGCCACGACTTCATGCTGGTCGAGGGCGCGGGCGGCCTCCTCGTTCCCCTCGATCGCGAGACGGACATGGCCGACCTCGCCCGGGAGCTCGGGCTGCCCGTCCTGCTCGTCACGCGCGCGCGGCTCGGCACGATCAACCACACGCGTCAGAGCCTCGCGTGCGCCGCCGCGCGGGGGCTCGAGGTCTTCGGTGTCGTGATCTCCCACGGCGACGGGCCCCTCTCCCCCGCCGACGCCCTGAACCTCGCGAGCCTGCGCGAGCGGCTGGGCGGGCTCCTCGTCGGCGAGATCCCGCCGATCACCGCGGGCGGAACGGCCGCGCCCGAGACGGCGGGGCTCGAGGCGGTGCTCCGCGCCGTGCGGACGGGCCGACACACGAAGCGGTGAGCGGAGCGGGAACGGGGCGTGATCGGGGCGTGGATCGCCGCGCGAACGGGTCCGCTGGCCGAAGCACGCGAAACGTGGCATCCATCCCTTCGATTCGTCCGGCGCCCGAACGGAGGATCGAACGATGCAACACTCCCGGGTGTGGGTTGCTCTCCTGACCGCAGCCTCGAGCGCGTCCGGGATCCTGGCCCGGACTCTTCCCCTCGTCTTCGTGCTGGCCCTCGGCGCGTGCCGGACTTCGGGCGGCGACGCGAACGCCGCCGGCGAAGGCGCGCACGCGGCGGCGGGCCACGGCACGCCGGCCGCGCGGCCCGTCGAGCTGCTGCCGGGCATGGGCGACGTCCACCATCCGATCACGACCGACACCGAGCTCGCGCAGGCCTTCTTCGACCAGGGGCTCGCGCTGCTCTACGGCTTCAACCACGACGAGGCGGCCCGCTCCTTCCGCCGCGCCGCGGAGCTCGACCCCGACGCGGCGATGCCGTGGTGGGGTCTGGCCCTCGCGATCGGGCCCAACTACAACGACACCGAGGTCGACGCGGAGCGGGCGCGCGCGACCCACGACGCGGTGCAGAAGGCGCTCGCGAGGGCCCCGCGCGCGAGCGCACGGGAGCAGGAATACGTCCGGGCCGTCGCGAAGCGTTATGCGTCTCCCGATCCCGAGTCGGACTGGCTCGCCTTCCACCACGACTACAGCGACGCGATGCGCGAGCTCGTCCACCGCAACCCCGACGATCTCGATGCGGCGACGCTGTTCGCGGAGAGCCTGATGATGCTGCGCCCCTGGCAGCTCTGGACGGCCGACGGCGAGCCCGCGCCGGGGACGCTCGAGCTCGTCGCGGTGCTCGAGAGCGTCCTGCGCCGCGACCCGGACCATCCGGGGGCGAACCACTTCTACATCCACGCGGTCGAGGCCTCGAAGAACCTCGAGCGCGCGATCCCTTCGGCCGAGCGCCTGACGAAGCTCGCCCCCGGCGCCGGTCATCTCGTCCACATGCCCGGCCACATCTTCCTCCAGACGGGCGACTACGACGTCGCCGCGCAGACCAACGTCGCCGCGGCCGAGGCGGACCGCCGATTCGTCGAGCGGACCGGTGCCTCGGGCATGTATCCGCTGATGTACTGGACGCACAACCTCCACTTCGTCGCCTACGCGCGGATGCAGCAGGGACGCTGGGACGAGGCGATCGCCGCCGCGCGCGAGATGGTGCGCAACGTCGAACGGGGCGTCTCCGAAATGCAGATGCTCGAGGGCTTCGTCACCTACCCGCTGTCGGTGATGCTGGTCTTCCGGAAGCACGACGCGATCCTGGCCGAGCCGGCGCCCGATCCGGCATGGAAGCTCGCCGTCGCCTTCCATCACTACGCCCGCGGCGTCGCCCACGCGGCGCGGGGCGAGCTCGATCGGGCGGAGGCCGAGCGCGAGCGGTTCGCGGCGGTGGCCGCGGCGCTGCCGCCGGAGTCCCGCTTCCTCGTCAACAACTCCGCCGCCGACTTCCTCGCCGTCGCCCGCGCCGTCCTCGATGCGGAGCTCGCCGCGGCGCGGGGCGAGCGCGAGCGGGTCCCGGCGCTCTGGCGCGTCGCCGCCGAGCGGCAGGCCGCGCTCCAGTACGACGAGCCGCCGCCGTGGTACGAGCCCGTCGCGGGCCGCGAGGCGGGGGCCCTCCTCCGCGCGGGTCGGTACGACGAGGCGGAGGGCCTCTTCCGGCGCGCGCTCGACGCGAAGCCCCGGGACGGACGACTGCTCTTCGGGCTCTGGCAGAGCCTGCTCGCCCAGGAACGCGCGACGGACGCGACGCTCGTCGAGCGGCCCTTCCGCGCGGCCTGGGATTCGTCGTCGGAGCCGCTTCGGCTCGACGATCTTTGAAAAAATCTGGCTCGAAAACGGCGGGCCCGGGCTAATCGTTTGCGCCGAGCGCCGGATCGGTCGCGAGCACCCCCGCGGCCGCCTCCCGACGAGCGCGAAGGACCCGGAACGGGACGGGTCGCGAGCCCATCGAGACCCGGACGAACAGGAGCCAAGCCACGATGTCCGCGAGCCCGGCCGACCCGACCTCCGATCGCGCCCGAACGACCCGTCGCGCGAGCCTCGTGATCGGCTTCTTCGTCCTCCTGACCCTGGTTTCGGCCCTCTACGGCGCCGGGGTCAAGCCCCTGCTCAAGGCCGGCGGGATCATCGCCCTCGAGAGCGACTCCGCCGACGCCAAGAAATGGCTCCACGAAGGGCTCGGCGTCTCGTCCCCCGACGTCGTCGCGATCTTCTCCTCCGACGAGCTCTCCGCCCTCGACACGGATTTCTACGACGAGATCGAGCCCGTCCTCGAGGCGCTCGCCGACGATCCGACGGTCGAGTCGGTGACCTCGTACTTCGACTCGGGGCTCGTCTCGATGGTCTCCGAGGACGAGCGCCAGACGGTCGTCTTCATCGCGCTGAAGGGGGACGACAGCGACAAGAGCCGTGCGCTCCCGAAGCTGCGGGAGACGCTCGCCGGCTCGAGCCTCGACGTGAAGCTCGGCGGGACGCTGCCCGCGGAAGCCTTCGCCCAGGAGACGGCGTTCCGGGACCTCGCCCGCGGCGAGCTGATCGCGGCCCCGATCATCGTGCTGCTGCTCTTCTACTTCTTCCGCGGGGTCACGGCGACGCTGCTGCCGGTCGCCATCGCGGGCTTCGCGATCCCGACGACCCTCGCCGGCCTGCGCGTGATGACCCACCTGATGGACGTCTCGGTCTTCGCGCTCAACGTCGCGAGCATCATCGGCATCGGCCTCGCGGTCGACTACTCGCTGCTCGTCGTGACGCGCTTCCGCGAGGAGATCGGTGGCGGGCTCGGCGTCGAAGGCGCCCTCGCGCGGACGATGAAGACGGCGGGCCACGCGATCCTGGTCTCGGGGCTGACCGTCGCGGCCTCGCTCGCGGGGCTGATCGTGTTCCCGATCATGGTCCTCAAGTCGATCGCCCTCTCCGGCATCATGGTCGTCGGCTTCGCCATGCTGGGCGCCCTCGTCCTGCTGCCCGCGCTGCTCGTCCACTTCGGCCACCACCTCGTCGGCAAGCAGTCCCACACCACGACCCCGATGGCACGCCAGCTGCGCGTCTTCGCCCAGTGGGTCATGCGCTGGCCCGTCAGCCTGACCATCGTCACGACGCTCGGCCTGCTCGCCCTCGGGTCCCCGGCGCTGCGCATGAAGAGCGCGATGCCCGACTCGAAGATCTTCACCCCCGGCGCCGAGGTCCGGGTCGTCGACGAGATCCTCGAGTCGAAGGAGGGCGGCTTCGGCAACCAGCCGCTGACGCCGATCCTGGTCGCCGTGCGCTCGAAGAGCGACTTCCTCGCGCCCGACGAGATCGGAAAGCTGATCGAGTACGTGAAGGCGCTGAAGGCGCTCCCCGGCGTCGACCGCGTCGAGAGCCCCTTCGCGAGCGGGGCGCTCTCCCATCCCGACGACGCGCCGCGGCTGCTGGCCGATCCGTCGAGCCTGTCGAACGAGGAGCAGGACTTCCTGAAGGACACCCTGCGCGGCGATCTCGCCCTCGTCTACGTCTACGCGCAGGCGGCATGGCGGTCGAACGAGGCGGGCGAGCTCGTCGGGCGCATCCGCGAGGTCCCGGCGCCGGAGCTCGTCGTGCGCGTCGGCGGCCCGACCGCCGAGAACTACGACGGGCGACGGGCGCTCTCCGACTATCTGCCGACGGTCTTCTGGATCATCGTCGCGACCAACATCGTGATCCTGTTCCTCGCCTTCGGCTCGGTCGTGATCCCGTTCAAGGCGATCGCGATGAACGTCGTCTCCGTCGCGGCGAGCTTCGGGGCCCTGGTCTGGATCTTCCAGGACGGGCATCTGCGCAGCCTGCTCCGCTTCGAGACCCAGAGTGGGATCGAGGTGACGGTGCCGGTCGTCCTGCTCGCCGTCGTCTTCGGCCTTTCGATGGACTACGAGATCTTCATGCTCTCGCGCATCAAGGAGGAGTTCGACGAGAGCGGCGACAACACCTCGAGCGTCGCCATCGGCCTCGAGCACACGAGCAGCATCATCACCCGCGCCGCGCTGCTCCTGATCGCCGTCGTCGGCGCCTTCGCCTTCGGCGAGTTCATCTTCGTGAAGGAGATCGGCGTCGGCCTCGTCGTCGCGATCTTCCTCGACGCGACGATCGTGCGCTGCGTGCTCGTGCCGTCGACGATGAAGCTGCTGGGCAACCTCAACTGGTGGTCGCCCGCCTGGCTGAAGCGCCTGTGGAATCCGAGCTTCCGGGGCCTCTAGCGATGACGACGCCCCGATCGCGCGCTCCGAGCCGCGGGACGAAGGCCACCGCGGCGAGCGGGAAGGGCAGGGCCGCGAAGTCGCGTTCGCGGGTCGCTCCCACCGCGCGACCGGAAACGCCCCTCGCCCGCGACGCGAACGCCGCGCTCGCCCACCTCCGCGCCGCCGATCCGAAGCTCCGCCGCGCGATCGACGCGATCGGCGACTTCACTCTCGGCCGCGACCTGCGCGCGGCGAAGAGCGTCTACGCCGCGCTCGCCGAAGCGATCGTCTCGCAGCAGCTCTCGGGCAAGGCCGCGGCCACGATCTACGGGCGTGTCTGCGCGCTCTTTCCCGGTGGACGGGGAGGCCCGAAGCCCGAGCAGATTCTCGCGGCGAGCGACGCCGAGCTGCGTGGAGCCGGTCTCTCGGGCGCGAAGGCCCGCGCGCTGCGCGACCTCGCCGAGAAGAGCCTCGCGGGTGGGATCCCGACGCTCGCCGGGGCGCGCCGGCTCGACGACGACGAGCTCGTCGAGCGGCTGACGGCGGTGCGCGGGATCGGGCGCTGGACGGTGGAGATGTTCCTGATCTTCCGGCTCGGGCGACCCGACGTCCTGCCGGTCGACGACTACGGGGTCCGCAAGGGCTTCGCGCTCACCTACGGGCTGCGCGAGCTCCCGAAGCCCCGGGCGCTCGCGGACCACGGCGAGCGCTGGGCGCCGTACCGCACGGTGGCGAGCTGGTATCTCTGGCGTGTCGCCGATCGCGGCGGCCTCGAGCGCGCCTGACGCCGGTGTGCTGCGCGCGGGATGCCGCCCGGCGAAGGGCGTGGGCGCGGGTGTCCGCCGGGTCGGTCAAGCCCCTCGCCCCATCCGGCGATAAGCCGGCCATGATCGAGATCCGTCCTTCCTCCGAGTCTCGCGCTCCGATCGGCTCGCCGCGGCCGTCGGGACCCGCCCGGGCGCGCCGGCGCCGCGGCACGCTCGTCGCGGCCTGCGTCCTCGCGCTCGCCGTCGCGGCGTCCGCGACGACGGGCTGCATGGTGATGGACGAGCTCGACAGCGCGGCGGCGAAGATGCCGACGACCGACAAGAAGCCGGCGGCGAAGGCCGCACCCGGCGCGGCGGCCCAGACGCCGGCGGAGCGCCTCGCCGCGGCGAAGAGCGCCGTCCAGGAGCGCTCGCAGCAGTGGTGGAAGCAGGCGAAGACGATGACGCCGGGCGAGAAGCCGGCGGGCATCGTGAATTGCCGCCTCACGGACGGCGTCCGCTTCATGGCGAAGGACGACTGCATCGTGCTCGGCGGGCGGCCCGCCGACGGCTCGAGCTGAGACCGCGCCGACCCACCTTTGCTCCGGGCGGGTGCCGCCGTTAGATTCGGCGCGTCTCGAGCTTCAGGTCGGCGAGCCGACGCACACCGGAGTCGGGTCGGAGTCGCATCGGAGTGGGCAGCACCGTATCGACGAGATCAGGCCAGCTCGAAGGCGAGTCCTTCGGCGGTGGAGTCCGATTCCGGGGCGTCCCGTTCGCGAAGCCGCCGATCGGTGCGCTCCGGTTCCGTGCCCCCGAGCCGCCGGAGCCGTGGACGGGCGTGCGCGACGCGCGCGACTACGCGCCGTCGGCACCGCAGATCGGGCCGGTGAACCGGATCATCCGGGGGCTGATCGGCGTGGCCGGCAGCCGCCAGAGCCAGGACTGCCTCTACCTCAACGTCTGGACACCGAAATGCGACGGGGCACGACGCCCCGTGATGGTCTGGATCCACGGCGGCGCGTTCATCCTCGGCTCGGGATCGACCTCGCTCTACTCGGGCGAGCAGCTCGCGACCCGCGGCGACGTCGTCGTCGTCACGCTGAACTACCGCCTCGGGGCGCTGGGCTTCCTGTCGTGGAAGGACGCCTGCGTCGGCCCCGACGTCCCGCCCGCGAATCTCGGCCTGCGCGACCAGCTGCTCGCGCTGCAGTGGGTCCGGGACAACATCGAGGGCTTCGGCGGGGATCCGGAGAACGTGACGGTCTTCGGCGAGTCGGCGGGCGCGATGAGCATCGGGACGCTCCTCGCCGTCCCCGCCGCGCGCGGGCTCTTCCACAAGGCGATCCTCCAGAGCGGCGCGGCCCACAACGTGTCGAGCCCGGAGAAGGCGGCCCAGGTCGCCGCCCAGTTCTTCGAGCTGCTGGGCATCGACGCACCGTCGCCCGAGGCGCTGGCCGACCTGCCCGTCGGCCGCCTGATGGAGGCCCAGGCGCGCACGACCATCGGCAACGGGCTCGAGCACGGCTTGATGGCCTGGCAGCCCTGCATCGACGGCGATCTCGTTCCCGAGAGCCCGCTCGTGGCGATCGATCGCGGCGACGCGCGGGACGTCCCCGTCCTGATCGGGACGAACCGCGACGAATACCGCCTCTTCACCTTCTTCGACCGCGACCAGGTCAACGACGCCGAGCTCGCGACCCGCGTCCGCCGCATCGCCCGCCGCGGCCAGCAGGAGGACGCCGCCCTCGCCGCGCGCATCCTCAACACCTACGGCCCGCCCACCGGCACTCGCGACCCGGGCGCGAACGAGCGCTGGGTCGCGCTCCAGAGCGATCGCATCTTCCACTACCCGGCGACGCGGCTCGCCGACGCGCAGTCGGTCCACCAGCCGCGGACCTACGCGTACCTCTTCGAGTGGACGCTGCCGCTGATCGGCGGCGGACTCGGCGCCTGCCACGGCCTCGATCTGCCCTTCGTCTTCGGGGCGACCCGCGCCGGGCTGCTGCGGGTCGGTCTCGTCGCCAATCGCGCGGCCTCGCGGCTCGCCGACGTGATGCAGGACGCCTGGGTCGCCTTCGCGCGCACCGGCGTCCCCGCCGCGAGCGGGCTCGCCGACTGGCCCGCCTACGAGACCCATCGCCGATATACGATGACCCTCGGCGGCACCCGCGGCGTCGTCAAGGATCCCCACGAAGCCGCGCGCGAGTTCTGGGGTCCGCTGATCCCGGACGGCGAGGTCGGCAACGCCTAACCGCCCGCCACCGCACCGAGCACGATCAGGACCTCGCCGCCATCGGCGACCTCCCGCGGCAGCGGCGCCGTCATCGGCTCGTGGGAGAGGTCCTGCCGACAGGCGAAGAAGCGAACGAAGGGCCGCCGGCGTCCGCTCGCCTGATCACGGATCGTCCCACGCAGCATCGGGAAGCGCGCCTCGAGCGCCGAGAGCACCGCGACGAGCGTGACCTCGCCCTCCGGCCCCCGCTCGACCTCGAGCGCGAGCTCGCCCCCGACCCCCGCGAGATTGCGCAGGTGATGGGGCAGGGCGAGACGGATCCGCGCCATCGCCCCGGCGTCCGCCACGCGGCTCATCCGAGCGTCTGCACTTCGACCGAGAGCACCGCCGGCAGGCTCTGGACGATCGCCGTCCACGAATCACCCCCGTCCCGCGACACGTAGACCTGTCCGCCCGTCGTTCCGAAGTAGACGCCGCACGCGTCGAGGCGATCGATCGACATCGCGTCGCGCATCACGTTCACGTAGCAGTGCTCCTGGGGCAGCCCCTTCGTGAGCGGCTCCCAGTCGCTCCCGCCGCTGCGGCTGCGGTAGACGCGCAGCCTTCCGTCCGGCGGATAGTGCTCCGAGTCGCTCTTGATCGGAACGACGTAGAGCGTCTCGGGCTCGTGGGCGTGGACGTCGATCACGAAGCCGAAGTCGCTGGGCAGGTTGCCCGAGATCTCCCGCCACGAATCGCCGCCATCGTCGCTGCGCATCACGTCCCAGTGCTTCTGCATGAAGAGGACTTCGGGGCGATTCGGGTGCATCGCGATGTGGTGGACGCAGTGGCCGACCTCCGCGGTCGGGTCGGGGATCATTGCGGAGTGCAGACCGCGGTTGATCGGGCGGAAGCTCGCGCCCCCGTCGTCCGAGCGGAAGGCTCCGGCGGAGGAGATCGCGACGGTGATGCGGTCGGGCTTCGTCGGATGCAGCAGGATGGTGTGCAGACAGAGTCCGCCGGCGCCGGGCTGCCAGTGGGGACCCGAGCCATGGAGCCGGAGGCCCGAGCGCTCACGCCAGGTCGCGCCCGCGTCCGTCGACTCGAAGAGCGCCGCGTCCTCGACGCCCGCATACACCTTGTTCGGATCGCCGAGCGCGGGCTCGAGGTGCCACACGCGCGCGAACTCCCAGGGATGGGGCGTCCCGTCGTACCACTGATGGGTCCCGGGCACGCCGTCGTACGGGAACGCGTTGCCGACCGGCGCGAAGCTGCGCCCCCCGTCGTCGGAGCGCTGGATCTGTTGCCCGAACCAGCCCGTGCTCTGGGAGACCCAGATCCGATCGGGGTCCGCCGGCGAGCCCTTCGCGTGGTAGATCTCCCAGCCGCCGAAGAACGGACCGGAGACCTCCCACTTCGCGCGGCCCTCGTCGGAGCGCAGCACGAACAGACCCTTCTTGGTACCGACCAGGACACGAACGCCCTTCTTCATGAGAACCTCCTCGGCTCGTCGCCGGCGCGCCGGATCACCCTATCGCATCGCGGCCGCTCTCCCGACGTCGCTCGAGCCGGACCGATTTCGACCGCCCGACGCGCGGAGTGCGCCCCGCCTGCCCGATCGATGCGCTGCGATCCGCTCATGCGCGTGCAGCGCATGCGCAGCCGACCGGCAGCGAGCGCATGGGCCCAAAACCCGTCAAGTCGCTCCAGGGTAGAACCGATCCGGACTCCGATGTCGATGGAAGTCCTCACTCAGGACGAAGAGCTCAAGCTGCTCGAGGTCAAGCTGAACCAGCTGAAGCTCGACTACGAGAAGTACTTCATCGGCAACCGCCCGACGGAGCCGGCCCAGCTCCGCAGCGACGTCCAGAAGACCATGATCAAGTGGTCGAATACCCGGATCACGAACTCGGCGCTCCGCTTCAAGTTCAACAGCCTGAACGGGCGCTACCAGGCGTTCAAGCGCCAGTGGGACGGAGTCCTGCGGCAGATCGAGGCGGGCACCTACAAGCGCCACGTCTTCAAGGCCGACCTCCACGATCGCGAGCGCGGGGTCGCGCCGAGCGCGAGCGAGACGCCGCTCCAGGCGACCGGCGCCGCCATCGGCGCGGGCGCCGAAGCCGGCGCCGCGGCGGGTGGGGCGAAGACGACCGCCGACGGCCGGAAGGAGGGCGCCGGGAGCGCGCCCGCTCCGGCGCGTGCGGGCGGTGCCGATCTCTTCGAGGCCTATCGCTCGGCGCTGCAGTCGGCGGGACAGGACACGAGCGGGCTCTCTCGGGCGAAGCTCACCGCCGTGCTGGCGAAGCAGGAGGCCGAGCTCCAGAAGAAGCTCGGCTGCGAGAAGGTCTCGTTCAAGGTCGTGGTGCAGGACGGCAAGGTCAAGCTGAAGGCCGCCGCGGGTTAGGCGAGTCGCCGAAGGACTCGCGCCATTTCGCCGACTTCGGGTACCGATCCGGAGGGCGCCGTCTGGCCAGGGCGGCCCGCATTCCGCAGAAGCCCGATCCGATGCTCCGCTCCCGCTCCCTTCGCGCCCTCGGCGAGGGCCCGCTGACCGGCACCGGCTGAAGCGGAACGAACGGCCGCTTCGTCTGCATCGACCCCTCACGGACGCTCGCCGAAGCGGGACTGAAGCCCCCGTCCTGCTCCGATCCGCTCGTCGATCCGAGCCGATCTCCCGCGCGCGCCCGCCCCGCGAGGGCGGTCGCTCGCGTCGCGTTCGGGCCTTCGCAATCGCTGACGAGGCCGCGCCGACGCGACTATCTTCGCACGTCGCGCGGTGGACGTCGGCGATCCGTCGGCTCCGCCGCTCCCGATCGAACCGATCGGGGAAGAGCCGGCACCGCGAGGACGACCGGCGGAGGGGCGCATGCGCTCTGGATTCCTTGCCCACCCGGAGCGCGCGATCGTGGCGGTCACCCTGCTCGCCCTGGCCTGCGCCGCGTCACCCGACGAGACACCGGACCGCTCCTCGTCCGCGGCCGCGACGGCTCCCCGATCCACCCCGGCCGAGGCGCTCTACGCGGCCCGTTGCGCCTCCTGCCACGGCGCCGATCGCCGCGGGAGCGAAGGCGGGGCTGCGCTCGTGGGCGACGCGTTCCGGGCGCGGTGGGCGAGGGATGGAGCGGGGGAGGCCGCGCTCGCCGAGCAGATCCGCCGCTCGATGCCGCCGGGCCGGCCGGAGTCCCTGTCGCCGGCGAGCGCCGCCTCGATCGCGGCGCTGTTGCTCGATCCGTCGAGCGCTGCGACCGCGAAGGCGGCGGCGGGCACGACCGGCGCGACCGGCACAGCGAGCCCGGCGAGCCCCGACCGCGCGGCGAGTCCGAGCGGTCCGCGCGATTGGCGCTTCGTCGGCGGGGACGCCGGGAGCCAGCGTTATTCGCCCCTCGAACAGATCGATCGCACCAACGTCGCGCGGCTCGAGATCGCATGGCGCTGGAAGGCCGACAACTTCGGGCCGAGCCCCGAGTCGAACTACCGGACGACCCCGATCATGGTCGGGCGGACGCTCTACGCGACGGCGGGCTCGAGGCGGGCGGTCGTCGCGATCGACGCGGCGACCGGCGAGACGCTCTGGATCCACCGCGAGGACGAGGGCGCCCGCGCCGCGGCAGCGCCACGGTCGAACTCGGGCCGCGGGGTCGCCTACTGGACCGACGGCCGCGAGGAGCGGATCCTCTCCATCACCCCGGGCTTCCGGCTCGTCGCCCTCGACGCGCGCAGCGGACGCCCGATCGAGTCCTTCGGTGAGGGCGGCCGCGTCGACCTGAAGCGAGGACTCGACCGCGAGCTCGATCCCGAGAAGGCGCCCATCGGCTCGACCTCGCCGCCGATCGTCGTCGGCGACGTCGTCGTCGTCGGCTCGGCGCTCGCCGACGGCAGCCGCCCGCCCGCCCTCGGCATGCCGCCCGGCCACGTCCGCGGCTACGACGTCCGCACCGGCGAGCGCCGCTGGATCTTCCATACGCTGCCCTTCCCCGGCGAGCCGGGCCACGAAACCTGGCCGGCCGACGCCTGGAAGACGATGGGCAACACCGCCGTCTGGACGACGATGTCCGCGGACCTCGAGCGCGGGCTCGTCTACCTGCCCGTGGAAGCCGCGACCGGCGACTTCTGGGGCGGCCATCGCCCGGGCGACAACCTCTTCTCGCAGAGCCTCGTCTGTCTCGAAGCGGCGACGGGCCGGCGCGTCTGGTCGTTCCAGACGGTCCACCACGACGTCTGGGACTACGATCTTCCCGCCGCCCCCATCCTCGTCGACCTGCTCCACGACGGCGCCCTCGTCCCCGCCGTCGCGCAGCTGACGAAGCAGGGCTTCACCTTCGTGTTCGATCGCCGTACGGGCGAGCCGCTCTGGCCGATCGAGGAGCGGCCGGTGGCGGCGAGCGACGTCCCCGGCGAGCGGCTCTCGCCGACGCAGCCGTTCCCGACGAAGCCGCCGCCCTTCGAGCGCCAGGGGATCAGCGAAGCGGACCTGATCGACTTCACCCCTGCGCTGCGCGACGAGGCGCGCACGATCTTCCGCCGCTACCGGTCGGGCCCGCTCTTCACGCCGGGCTCCGTGCCCGACCCGCGCGCCAACACGAAGGGCACGCTGATCCTCCCCGGCACCGTCGGCGGCGCAAACTGGCCGGGCGGGGCGGTCGATCCGGAGACGGGCCTGCTCTACGTCGGCTCGTCGACCTCCCCGAGCGTGCTGCGACTGGGATCGGATCCCGCGCTCTCGCCGCTGCCCTGGGTGCTGATCGGCTACCCGCTTCCCGACGAGCTGCCCGGCGGATCGCTGCCGCTCGTGAAGCCGCCGTGGGGACGCATCACGGCGATCGATCTCGATCGCGGCGCGCTCCGGTTCACGATCCCGAACGGCGATGTCCATCCGAGCGTGCGCGACCATCCCGCCCTCGCCGGGGTCGCGCTCCCGCGCACGGGTCGCCCCGACCGCGCGGGCCTGCTCGTGACGAAGACGCTGCTCTTCGCGGGCGAGGGCGGCGGGATGTACGGGCTGCCCGGCGGCGGGGGACCGATGCTCCGCGCCCACGACAAGACGACCGGCGAGATCATCGCGGAGCTCGAGCTTCCGGCGAACCAGACCGGCCTTCCGATGACCTACGCCGTCGACGGGCGGCAATTCATCGTCGTCGCCGTCGGAGCCCCGGACCATCCGGGCGAGCTCGTCGCCCTCGCGCTCCCCTGAGCGGCACACGCGCGCGCGGCACGAGGGCCATACGCGGTCGCGCGCGAGCTCTCGGCGCGAGGGAGCGCGGCGCGGCCGTCCTGCGCCGCGCGCTCAGGGCGCGGTCGAAGGCGTCGGCACGAACTTCTGGATGCGGTCGTTGATGCGCACCTCGGCGGTGTAGACCGCGCCGTCGGGGCCGACGGCGAGGTCGTGGCCCCAGGCGAGCTCGCCCGGCGCGGTGCCATAACGGCTCCACTGCGCCTCGACGCGGCCGTCGAGCGCCATGCGCGTGAGTCGCGCGAACCCGGCGATCTCGGGGTTCATGTGGCCTCCGTCGATCACGAAGAGGCGATCACCCGCGACCTCGACGCCCCAGGCGCGCGTGCCGCGACCGAAGACCTCGGGACCCCACGCCGCGAGGGGATGGCCGTCGCGGTCGAAGACCTGGACGCGCTCGTTGCCGCGATCGGCGACGTAGATCCGATCCTGCGCGTCGATCGTGATGCCGTGGGGCAGGTCGAACTCGCCGGGCCCGCGGCCCTTGTGGCCGAAGCTCGTGACGGGCCGGCCCTCCTGCGAGAGGCGGACGACGCGGCTGTTGCCGTAGCCGTCGCTGACGTAGATCTCGCCGGTGCTCGCGAAGGCGAGATCGGTCGGCTGATCGAAGTGGGCGAGGTCGTCGCCGGGGACGCCCTCTTCGCCGATCGTCGCGAGCAGCTCGCCGTCGTGGCTGAAGCGGAGCACCTGATGGCGTAGGGTGTCGGTGACCCAGATCTCGTCGCTCGGGCCGACGGCGAGGCCATGGGGATTCCGGAAGACGCCCTCGCCGAAGCGCACGACGACGCGGCCGTCGCCCGGATCGAGGCCGAGGACGGACGGGCCGGGGCCCCGGTGGAAGAGGAAGACGTGGCCGTGGGAGTCGACGCCGACGCCGCTCGTCTCGCCGGTCTCGACGTCCGGAGCGAGCGCGGGCCAGCCCGGCACGACCTCGTAGGCAGCCTCCAGGACGAGCCCCGGCTCGAGCAGCCCCTGCTCGATCAGGGCCGCGTTCTGCGCAGGATCGTGGGCGACGACGAAGGCGAAGGACGGGCGCGGCGACGCGGACGCAGGGGCCGACGACGCGGCGGGGCTCGCGAGATCGGCGAGATAGGCGATCTGGTCCGCGATCCGCGCGCGGTCCTCGCCCGCGACGAGGCCGATCAGCAGGCTCTTGCCGCGGCGCTCGCGCAGATTGCGGGCGTTCCAGGTGATGTCGCCGACGAAGAGATATTCGGCCCCGTCGGCGCGCCGGACGTAGACGACCTGGCTGCCCGGGGTATGGCCGGGCATCGCGATCGCGACGACGCCCGGGGCGACGGGGCGCAGCGCGACGTCGGGCGCCTCGGGCAGGCCCTCGAAGGACGCCTCCGACAGCCCCGCCTCGCGCATCGCCGCCGAATGGCGCTGGGCCTGCGGGATCAGCAGATGCGGCCGCACCGCCGCGTCGTCGATCACCGAGAGCAGCCCGTTCGCGTGGTCCCAGTGCTCGTGGGTCAGCAGGATGCGATCGGCGCGGCGCAGGGCGGTCTTCTGGCGCGCGAAGGCCTCCGCATCGTAGTCGGCCATCATCGGCATGGCGGCGTGGCGCTCGGCGTCGTGGACCGCGTCGACGACGACGCTCGAGCCGTCGGCGTAGACGAGCTGATAGGTCCGGAACTCCATCGGGACCTCGCCCCAGCCGCAGCCCGCGCACACCATCCAGCCGAAGAACCGCCCGTGCGCGACGACCTCGCTGCGCACCTCGCGCGGCCCCGCCCCGACCGGGCCCGCGAGCGCGCGCACGCGCTCCCAGTCGATCGCGAGCGTCGAGCGCGCGGGCAGGGGATCACGCACGAAGAGGACGAAGTAGCCGAGGCCGAGGGCGACCACGACGATCGCGAGCAGCACGCGCCGGATGGACATCGAAGCTCTCCTCCCACGGCGACCGGAGACGCCTCGTCGTGGCGTCAGTCTCCGCCGCGCACGCGATTCGGGATCGCGGGCAGCGACAGCAGGTACACCGCGATCGCCTCGCGGTCCTCGCGCGGCAGGTTCGCATAGCCGTGGCGGATGACCTCGCTCATCAGCCCCTGCGTATCGTCGCCGTCGGGCTTGAGGCCGGTCTCGAGATACCAGACGAGGTCGTTGACCGACCACTCACCGACGCCCGTCTTCTCGTCGGGCGTGATGTTGGGCGCGAGCTCGCCCTCCGGTCCGTCCTTCGAGCCCGCGAGCCACATCGCGCGGTCGAGGCCCCCAGTCAGCGTCCGCGGCGTATGGCACTCGCCGCAGTGGGCGGCAGCCTCGACGAGATAGCGCCCGCGATTCCAGACGGCGTCCTTCGCAGGATCCGGCTCGACCCGCGCCGACGTGAAGTTGAGCCACTTCCAGCCGGTGATCGCGATCCGCCAGGAGAAGGGCGGCATCGCGTCGGGGGCGCGATTCGCGCGGCGCACCGCCGGCAGCGAGTCGAGATAGGCCTTGAGATCGGCGAGATCCGCGTCGGAGAGGCCGGTGAACGACGTGTAGGGGAAGACGGGGAAATAATGCGCACCGTCCGGCGAGAGCCCCTCGCGCATCGCCCGCACGAAGTCCGCCGTGTCCCAGCCCCCGATCCCGGTCTCGCGATCGGGCGTGACGTTCGTGCTGTAGTAGACGCCGAAGGGCGTCTCGAGCGCGCGGCCCCCGGCGAGGGGAGGCGCCGCGTCGCCCTCGCCGGGGAAGTTCGTGTGGCAGGTGCAGCCGCCGGTCGCGGCGAAGATGCGGCGACCGCGCTCGAGGGGCGTCGTGCGCCCGAGGCCCGCCGCCTTCGCGCGCGCGACCTCCTCGGCGACGTGACGCGCCGCCTCGTCCGACTGGGCGAGGCGCACGTCGGACGCGGCGACGCGCTCGGCCGCGCCCGCCGGCCCGGCGCTCGTCGCGGCGACGAGGGCCGCCCAGCCCGCGAACGCAGCGAGTGCGGCGCGCCGGGCGAATCCGGCGGGCCCGGCGCGACCGGCGAGCCACGGGATCGCGACGGCGACTTCGCCTCCGACGTGCACGCCCGCGCGTCTCATCGGTTCTTGTACGACTGCTCCTTCGGCTTGCGGAAGGATTCGTGGCAGCCGCCGCAGCTCTCGCCGAGGGCCTTGACCGCCGCGCCCGTCGCCGCCGGATCCGAGCCCTTCGCGACCGCCGCGAGCTTCGCCGCCGCCTTCTCGTAGTCGGCGATCGCCTTCTCGAACTTCGCCCAGTCGACCCAGATCTCGGGCTTCGCGTCGGTCTTGCCGGCGGTGACCTTCTGCTTGAACGCGGGGCCCATCAGCTTCGCGCTGTCGGCCATCTGCTGGGCGTGGTTCGAGATCGCCCCCGGCATCGCGAGCTGGTTCTTCAGGATTCCGCCGATCGCGCCCATGTTGCTGCCGACGGCGCCCATCACGAGCTGGCGATACTCGATCACCGCCTGCTCGTTCGCCGCGCCCTGTGCAACCGCGGAGAAGGGCGCGAGGAGCGCCAGGCCGGCGAAGACGAATCCCGCACCCGCGAGGCGCATGGAGCGGGCGGGACGCGAGCAGTCGACGACGGATCGAAGGAAAGACGGAGCGCGCTGGAGCATGGAATCCTCCGGGAGTGGATGAGGGAGAACGAACGCTGCTCGGCTAGGAAAGCACACGCGCCGAGCGCTGACACCTCTGCCGCGCGCTCACTCGTCGGACTGCAGCAGCGTCTTCGTCCCGCCGATGGCCGGTCGCCCCGCATGATCGAGGGGCCGCAACGCCCGCGCGCTCGCGAGCGCGTCGGGGGCGTGGAAGTCGGCGAGCGCACGGGCCTCGTCCCCGATCCCCGCATCGAAGCGCGCGTCCTCGAGCGCGATGCCTTCGGCCCTCAGCACTTCGGCGAGGGCTTCGATCAGATCCTCGGCCGTGAGGCTCGGATCGACGTCGGCCAGCCCGCCGGCGGTCTCGGGGCGGAACTCGAGCTCGAGCGCCTCGTAGATCGGGACGAGCACGTCGCGCAGGCGCCCGGTCTCGGCGATCGTGACGACGCCCCCGACGTGGGCCCCGCCGCGGATCACCCGCTGCCCGACGCCCATCACCTTGAATCGCCCCTCGAGATGAACGCTGAACTCGCCCGGACAGTATTCGCCGGCGAGCTCCCCGACCCGCGCGTCGAGTCCGAGGCGTCGCAGCGCCGCGACCATCCAGCCGGCGAGGCGCTCGAAGCGCGGCCGGATGTGGAGCGACGCTTCGGGGTCGGGCGTCGCCCAGGCGAAGGCGAGGGACGAGGCGAGGAAGACGGCGGCGTGGCCCCCGGCGAGGCGGACGACGGGCTCGAAGCCCGCGGCCCGCGCCCGCGCGACGGCCTCCGCATAGCCCGGTCGCCGCGCATCGAGGCTCGAGAAGAGCAGGGCGTCGTCCGGCCGGTAGAGCCTCAGGCTCTCGGCCGCGTCCCCCCGCGCGACGCGGCGCAGCAGCGCGTGGGAGACTGCCGTGTCGAGGACGGGCTCGCCCGGAAAGCGATCGCGATGGAGTCGCATGAGCGCTCGTCTAGCACGGATTCCCAAGGGGTGCGCATTCGGCCGTCGACGGCGGCGGGCGAGTGGGTTTCAATCGCCGAGGCGCAGCCGGCTGCACGGATCGACTCCGACGGCGGCGGCCGCCCGATGCCGAGCGCGATCTTCGAGCGAGGAACGACATGGACGCGGCCGCCCGACTCCCCCTCGCCGGCGTGCGCGTCGTCGACCTCACGACCGGCATCGCCGGAGGTTATGCGGCGAAGCTCCTCGCCGACGCCGGGGCCGAGGTCCTCGCGATCGAGGCGCGCGAGGGTGATCCGCTTCGGCTTCGCGGTGCGACCGCGGCCTCATTCGACGCGGCGGGCGACGGCCTGCTCTTCCGCTATCTGCGCACGAATCAGCGCTCGCTGGTCCTCGACCTCGAGCGCGAGGACGGGCGCGCGGCGCTGCGCCGGCTCTACGCCGAGTGCGACGCGGTCGTCGAAGCGCAGCCGCCGGGTCGGCTCGACGCCTGGGGCGTCGGCGCGAGCGCGCTCGCTGCGGTGAATCCGCGGGCGAGCTGGCTCTCGCTCTCGAGCTTCGGCCCCGACGGCGAGTGGGCGCTGCGGCCGGCGAACGACTTCACGCTCCAGGCCTGGTGCGGCTCGACCGCTTCGCGCGGCCGCAAAGGGCTCCCGCCGCTCACCTGCGGCGGCGAGATCGTCGAGTGGCTCTCCGGGACCTACGCCGCCCTCGGCGTCGTCGCCGCCCTGCGCGCGGCTCGCCGCGACGGGCGCGGGGCCGAGGTCTCGCTCTCGAAGCTCGAGGCGATCACGCCGACGCTGACCAACGCAGGCAGCGTCTGGGGCCACTTCTCCCAGGTCTTCGCGCTGCCCGCGAGCGAGGACGTGCCGTCGATCGAGCCGACCGCCGACGGTTGGATCGGCTTCTGCATCTTCACCGCCCAGCAGTGGAAGGACTTCTCGCTGCTGGTCGAGCATCCCGAGTGGGGCGACGATCCGACCCTCGCCCACATGGCGATGCGCCACGCCCGGGCCGACGAGATCCGCAGCGCCGTCCGCGCCTACACGCGGCGGCACACGACCGCCGAGCTGCTCGAGCGCAGCGAGTGGCTCCGCGTCCCCGCCGCGCCGATCGGCCACGGCGCGCTGCTGCCGAAGCTCGATCATCTGGTCGAGCGCGGCGTCTTCGTGCGCAACCCGCGCGGCGGCTTCCTGCAGCCGAGGGTGCCCTACGCGTCCACCGCCTGGCCGCGGCCGGCGTTCCGCCCGGCGACGACCCTGGCCGAAGCGACGCGCGCCGGGGCGGACGTGGCCGCAGGCACCGCATCGCCGTGGGCTGGGGCGCGAGCGGCCGCGGCGGATGGAGCGAACGCGCGCCGATCCGAGCCCGCAGCCACCGCGCGCGGCGACGCGAGCACGCCCGACTCGACCCGCGCGTCGATGCGTCCCCGCCCGCTCGAGGGCCTGCGCGTCCTCGACCTGACCGCGTTCTGGGCCGGTCCCTACGCGACCTTCGTGCTCGGCTGTCTCGGCGCCGATGTGATCCACGTCGAGTCGATCCAGCGCCCCGACGGCATGCGCTTCGGGACGCAGCGGCCGCCGACCTCGCCGGGCTGGTGGGAGTTCGGTCCGACCTTCCACAGCGCGAATACCGGCAAACGCGGCCTGACCCTCGACCTGACGCGCCCGCGCGGCCTGTCGCTCCTGCTCGAGCTCGCGAAGCAGGCCGACGTCGTGATCGAGAACTTCTCGCCGCGCGTGCTCGACAACTTCGGCCTCGACTACGCGAAGCTCGCCGCGGCGAACCCGCGGATCGTACTCGTACGCATGCCCGCCTTCGGCCTCGACGGGCCGTGGCGCAATCGCGTGGGCTTCGCGCAGACGATGGAGCAGGTCAGCGGGATCGCCTGGCTGACGGCCTATCCAACGTCGGCTGGCGAGCAGGCCGGACCGCTCACGCCGCGGGCCTGCGCCGATCCCCTGGCCGGGCTCCACGCCGCCTACGCCGCGCTGCTCGGTCTCGCGCAGCGTGACGCGACGGGCGAGGGCTGCATGATCGAGTCGGCGATGGTCGAGACCCTGCTCGCGATCTCCGCCGAGGGCATCCTCGAATTCGATGCGACCGGGACGTTGCTCACCGGCGACGGCAATCGCGGTCTCCATGCGGTGCCCCAGGGTCTCTACGCCTGCGCGGGGCGCGATGCGCTCGGGCAGCCGCAATGGCTCGCGCTCTCGGTCGAAACCGATGCGCAGTGGGCGGCGCTCGTCGCCCTCGTCGGGCGCGACGACTGGAAGGCCGACCCCGCGCTCACGACCCGGGCCGGCCGCCAGCGTGCCCACGACCGCATCGACGCGGGGCTCGCCGACTGGCTGAAGGACTGCGAACGCGAGGCGGCCGTCGCGGCGATCCTCGCCGCGGGAATTCCGTGTGCCCCCGTCAGCGCCGCCCGCGAGGGCCATCTACTCGAGCCGATCGCGACGAGCGACTTCGTCCAGGAAGTGGATCATCCGCTGGCCGGCCGTGTCCCGATCCCGACCCAGCCGCTGCGCTTCCGCGGGACCGGGGACCGGTCGTTCCCTCGCGCCGCCCCGCTGCTAGGCGAGCACAACGCGGAGATCCTCCGCGCGCTCGCCGGCCTCGGTGACGCGGAGATCGAGCAGCTTCGCAGCGAGGGCATCCTCGGCGAACGACCGAGCGGACTCTGAGAAGACGATCAGCGGCCGGATGTCGAAGGCCGGCGACCCACGACCGACGGAGGTTTCGAGCATGAGCCAGCGACTCGCGGACAAGGTTTCGATCATCACCGGCTCGACCAGCGGCCTCGGCGCGGCCACGGCGCGCCGCTTCGCCGCCGAGGGCGCGCGGGTCGTCGTCAGCGGCCGCAGCGCCGAGCGCGGGGCGAAGGTCGTCGACGACATCCGCAAGGCCGGGGGCGACGCGATCTTCCTCGCCTGCGATCTCGGCGACGAGGCGTCGGTGAAGTCGCTGATCGATCGCGCCGTCGCCCACTATGGCCGCGTCGACAGCCTGATTGCGAATGCCGCCGCCACGGCGACGATGGGCGGCGAGAAGAACGCCGGCATCCTCGAGCTCGACAACGCGCTCCTCGAGCAGTCGATCTCGACCAACGTCCGCGGCCTGCTCTGGCTGTTGAAGCACTCCCTGCCGGCGCTCGTCGCCGCCGCGAAGCCCGCCGAGCGCAAGACGAGCTCGATCGTCGCGATCGGGACCTCGGGGACGCGCAACGGCACGCCGCGCATGCCGATCTACTTCTCGACCAAGGCGCCCGTCGAGGTCATGGTCCGCTCGCTCGCTTCGGAGTTCGGTGGACGAGGCGTCCGGGTCAACTGCGTCTCCGCGGGCCTCATCGAGACCGACTCCGAGATGCGGACGATGACCGAGGAGTTCCGCCGCTACGTCATGAGCCTCAACCTGCTGCCCTATTTCGGAGAGCCCGAGGACATCGCGAGCGCCTGCGTCTACCTCACGAGCGACGAGGCCGCCTACGTCACGGGGACGACGCTCTGCGTGAACGGCGGCGTCTCGTTCTAGTGGCGGGCTCCGCGGACGCGCCCGAGACCTTCACCGCCTCGAAGGCCTACACCCGCTGGGTCCTGACGCTTCTCTTCGGCGTCGCGATCCTCAACATGCTCGACCGCCAGATCCTCGGGATCCTGGTCGTCCCGATCAAGGCGGAGTTCAGCGTCTCGGATACCGCGATGGGCCTCCTGACGGGTCCGTCCTTCGCTCTCTTCTACGCCATCGCCGGCATCCCCGTCGCCCGCTATGCCGACCGCGGCGTCCGCCGCACGATCATCGCGACCGGCCTCGCCCTCTGGAGCGGACTGACCCTTGCCTCGAGCGCCGTCTCGTCCTTCGCCCAGCTCGTCGTCGCGCGCCTCGGCGTCGGCATCGGCGAGGCCGCGGGAACCCCTCCGTCCCACGCGCTCATCTCCGACTACTTCCCGCCCGATCGCCGGGCCTCGGCCCTCGCGCTCTTCAGCGTCGGCGGCAGCATGGGCGTCGCCCTCGCGCTCCTGATGGGCGGCTGGGTCGAGCAGCTCTGGGGCTGGCGCGCGGTCTTCGCCGTCGCAGGCGCCCCCGGCATCATCCTCGCGCTGCTCATGCGCTTCACCGTCAAGGAGCCGCCGCGCGGCCGCTTCGACGGCCCGCGCGCGGCGTCGAGCCCGGCGTCGAGCGCAGGCCACGGCCCGCCCCACACCGCGGAGCGCTGGCCCACGGCCCTCGGCCGGCTCCTGCGGATCCCCGCCTATCGCCACGTCGTGCTCGGCGCCGGCCTCCACTCCTTCGCCTTCACCGGCTCGCTGATCTGGTATCCCGCCTTCCTGACCCGCGTCCACGGCTTCGAGTCCGGCGCGATCGGGACGCTGCTCGCCTTCGGCTCCTCGCTCCCGACGGCGCTGGGAATCGTGCTCGGCGGCATGGCGACCGATCGCCTCCAGCGCCGCGACCCGCGCTGGATCACCCGCGTCGCAGGCGTCACGATGATCGCCTACGCGCCCTTCGCGCTGGGCTTCCTCTACTTCGAGGCCTGGCCGCTCGCCCTCGCGAACCTCGTGCCCGCGGCGCTCATGATGGGCATGTCGGTGCCCGGGATGCACGTCGCGACCCAGGCGCTGGCGCCGGCGCATCTGCGCGCGCTCGCGTCGGCGGTGACGCTGCTCGTGCTGAGCGTCGTCGGGTCGGGGCTCGGGCCGTTCGCGGTCGGCGTCATGAACGATCTGCTCGCGGATCGGCTCGGGGACGAGGCGGTGCGGTACACGCTCTCGATCGTCGGGCTGACGTCGGTCTGGAGCGGGGTCCACTATCTGCTCGCGGAGCGGACGCTCGTTCGGGATCTGGCGCACCGGGCGGCTCACGACGCCGACGCGAGCGCGTCCTGAACGAGCGACGCGCGCGCTGCGCGGACGGAAGACCCGCCCGCCGGGTCCCCGGGCCGCCCGCAGCGAGCCCCATCTCCTCAGCGCGGCGGATCCTCGCCGATCAACAGGTCCGGCTTCGCGGATCGCGGATGCGCGAGCCGCGGATCGTCGATGCGAAGCCGCGCGCGCACCGCGGAGAGCGGCTCGCCCAGCAGCGTCTCGAAGGGCTGCAGACTGATCCAGTCGGCTCTCAGCCCGCGGTGGATGGCCTGCCAGGCCGTGCGCCCATCGATCTGGCCGCTCGCGATCGACATCGGGACGAAGATCGGGACGGCCCGATCGTTGACCCGCTGGGCGAGGAAGAAGCCCATCAGCGCCGCCTCGCCCGCGATCGACGTCTCGTAGCCCGCGAGGACGTGGGCGAGATCGTGGATCACCGTGAGCCGGTCGCTCCACCAGCGTCGCACGGGATCGAGGCGTTCGTAGTCGCGCGACATGCGATGGCTCGCGTCGACGAGCGCGTGGGGGTCGATTCCGTTCCGGTCGCAAAAGCTTGCATACACGCGCCCGAAGGAGCCCTCGGGCAGCCGTCTCAGCGCGGCGCGATCGGCGAGCACGGCCGGCAGCGAGCTGCGTTCGCTCGCGAGGGCGCGGCCCTCGGGCGTCGAGAGAAGACGGGCGAGCATCCGCTCGTCGCTCGCCCCGCCGATCGCATCCTGGACGGTGTACGCCCCGTCGACGGCTCGAGCGGGATCACCCCCGCGCAGGGCCGCGAGGGCATCGAAGAGGCGGCGCCACTGGACGGGACGGCGTGCCGCCGCGGGGAGATCCGCCAGGGTGGGGCCGGAGCTCATGCCGCTCGTCGCCTCGCTCGAGACGGCGAGCTCAGCGCGCGTCGCGTCGTCGCGTCGCGCCCAGCGCCGCGAGACCAAGGCCGACGAGTAGCGCCGTGCCGGGCTCCGGGACGGGGGTGCTCAGGTAGGTCTTGAAGACCAGGTCCCAGGCCCCGACGCCCTGGTTGTTGCCCTGGATCAAGCCCCCGTTGCCGTACAGGCTTCCGCCGCCGTAGGGGTTGTAGGGACCGCTCGAGTCGATCCCGAGATCCCAGTACACGTCGGAGCGTAGGCCGAGGGCGAACTGCTGGCCCGGCGACAGGACCAGGCCCGCCGAGCTCACGTCGATCGAGAGCCAGCCGGTCTGGGTCACGGTCACGGGAATCGACGCCAGCGGGGTCGTCGCGTTGTAGGGCTGCCCGTTCCAGGGCGGCGTGCCGTAGACGTCGAGGAGGAACGTGTTCGTCGCCCCGAAGCCCGCGGGCTGGGCACAGCAGGCGAGGTAGAGGATGTTGAGATCGACCTGGGCGAGCAGCCCGCTGCCACCGGCCGTCAGGCCCTGCTGGTACGACTGGGTCCGGGTCGGCCCGATGCCGGCGCCGCCGACGAGGTTCTGCTGGTCGATCACGGTCGCCGCGCGAGCGGTGAAGGGCGCGGCGATGAGCAGCGCGGCGAGGGCCGGGACGAGGCGGAACGCGCGGGGACGACCGGACCCGCGGCGCACGGACGAATGCGCTCGGGGGGATCGATCCATGTCACGACCGCGTGCGAATGCGCTCCGCGTTCCGACGCCCAGCGAATCAGTCCTCGTCCACGTCATTGCACTCTCCCTGGCTTCTCCTGGCTTCGCGATCCGACGGGGCGGCCGAAGCACGTGTTGATCGGGTCGAATCTACCTCGATCCGATCCGCGTTGTCGACCGGAAATTCGGATCCGAAGCGCGCTCACGCCCGGCCCCGGATCGAGCACCCCGGACGGCGGGGGAGGGCCCGAGTCGAGGGTCGGCCTCGATCGGATCACCCTCGATCGTCGCGCGGTCGAGCCGTCGCGCCGTGGCGCCCCTGCTCCGACCGGCGAGAATGGGTCGTCGCCATCGCGGACGGCTCGTCGCCGGGCCCCGATCGCGTCGGGCCCGACGCGCCGTGAGTCGTCGAGGAGGAGATCGCATGTTCCGGGAGCGCTACGGACCGTGGGCCGTCATCGTCGGAGGCTCCGAGGGCGTCGGAGCGAGCTTCGCGCGCAAGCTGGCGAAGCGCGGCTTGAATCTCGTCCTGCTGGCGCGCAAGCCGGAACCGCTCGCCGCGCTCGCCGCCGAGCTGCGCGCCGAGACGCCGGTCGAGGTGCGGACCGCGTCGATCGACGTGACGGCCCCCGATCTGCGCGAGCGGGTCGCGAGCCTGACGGACGGCCTCGACGTCGGCCTGCTCATCTACAACGCGGGCTCGGTCGTGCCCATGTCCTTCCTCGACGCCCCGCTCGAGGACGCGCTGCAGGCGCTGCGCCTCAACCCGGTCGGCCAGGTCACGTTATGCCACCACTTCGGCCGCGCGCTGCGCGCCCGCGGACGCGGAGGCATCATCCTGCTGGGCTCGCTCTCGGGCTGCGCCGGGGCGGCCGGGACCGCGGTGTACAGCGGGGCGAAGGCCTTCACGCAGCGCTTCGCGGAGGCACTCTGGGCCGCGCTGAAGCCCTCGGGCGTCGACGTGCTCGGGCTCGTGATCGGCGCGACCCGGACGCCCTTCATGGAACGCGCGGGGCTCCCGCTCGACCATCCCGAGATGCCGGCCTCGGAGCCCGACGACATCGCACAGCTCGGCCTCGACCAGCTCGCGAACGGCCCGATCTGCGTCCCGCCGCATCTCGAGCCGACCTTCCAGGCGCTCGGCTCGATGCCGCGTCGCACCGCCGCGGAGGTCATGACGAGCGCCGCGGAGTCCTTCAACGGCTGACGCGATTCCGGGTCCGCCTCAAACCCGGACGATCACCCGCTTCGGCCCGCGCAGGATCGCGCCCACCGTCTCGACGTCCGCCGGATCCTCGAGCCGCATCGAAGGCAGCCGCTCGGCGAGCGCGCCGAGCGCGACGCGCAGCTCCGCGCGCGCGAGCTGTGCGCCGAGACAGAAGTGCGGGCCGTGGCCGAAGACGAGGGACTTCTCGAGGCCGCGGCGCCCGGGATCGAAGCGATCGGGATCGGCGAAGACGGCGGGGTCGCGGTTGGCGGCGGTGATCCCGAGGAGCATCTGGTCGCCGGCGGCGATGGCCTGGCCGCCGAGCTCCATTGCGCGGGCGGCGCGCCGCGGAAGCAGCGCGACCGGGGCCTCGAAGCGCAGCGTCTCGTCGGCGATCGCGGTGCAGAGCGGCGCGTCGCCCCGCGCGCGCTCGAAGAGGCTCCGCTCGCCGAGCACCGCCGCCATCATGCTCGCGATCGCCTTGAAGGCGGTGTCCGCACCGGCGGGGTACAGGATCCCGAGGAACGAGAAGATCTCGTCCTCCGTGAGGCGCTCGCCTTCGAGCTCGGCGGCGAGCAGTCGCGAGAGCAGATCGCTCCCCGGCGCGGCGCGGCGCGCGCGCACGATCGGCGTCAGGTAGTCGCGGAACGCGCGCCAGGCCGCCGTCGCCTTCTCCGGGTTCCACGGAAACAAAAAGAGCGCGAGGCCCCAATCGAGGAAGAGCTTCTCGTCGTGGACGGGGATGCCGAGCAGGCGGGTGATGACGAGCGCCGGGAAGCGGTGGGCGAAGCGGGCGACGAGATCGAAGCGGGACTCGCCGGCGAGGGCGTCGATCAGCTCGTGGGCGAGGGGCTCGAGCAGCGTCTTCTGCTGGGTCTCGACACCGCGGGGCGTGAAGGCCGACGCGATCAGCGCGCGATTGCGGCGGTGGGCGTCGCCGATCATCGACTGCATCGTCTTGCCGACGAGGGGCTCCTGGATGCTCGCGGACGGGAAGTGATCCTCGTCGGCGAGGGCGGCGCGGGTCTCGGCCCAGGTCGTCGTCAGCCAGGCGGGGCGGCCGTGGAAGCGGACGGCCGCGACGGGGCCCGCCGCGCGCAGGCGCGCGATCCGATCGTGGAGGTCGGGGACGGGGGCGCGGGCGAGATCGGGCTCGGCATCGGAGGCGGGGCTCGCGTTGCGGCCGCGATCGGCGTCGGGGTCGGGCTTCTGCACGGGCGCTCCTCCGGTCCGCCAACGTTACGTCTTCGCCGGCTGGTCGCCGAGCGTCTTTTCGGAGACAGTAGGGCCGGGACGCGGCACCTCTCCCGCCGCACACCGGAGCCCCCGAATGACCGAGCCGACGAAGTCCGCCCCGCCGCAGAGGCCCCGCCCGATGCAGAAGCCGATCGCCGTCGTGATCGGTGCGACCTCGAAGTGGCAGGCGGATGGCCGCAACACGAAGCTGATCCACGGCCGGGCCCTCGACGAGGCGGCGCTGCCCGTCGCCGTGCGCTGGGGCATCGGCGGCGCGATCGCCCAGAAGTTCGCGCGCGAGGGCTTCTTCGTCGTGCTCACGACGCGCAGCGCCGCGAACGCCCGGCCCCTCGAGCAGGCGATCGCCGCGCAGGGCGGCGAGGCGGCGATCGTCGAGCTCGACCTCGCGTCGCGCGAGTCGATTCGCGACGCGTTCGCGGGGATCGAAGCGCGGCATGGGGTGCCCGAGGCCGTCGTCTACAACGCGGGCTACATCGAGGGGCGCGACCTGCCGCCGGAGAAGGAGCTGCTCGAGGACTTCCCCGACGAGATGTTCGAGGTCGCGCAGCACGTGTCGAGTCGCGGCCCCTTCCTCGTCGCGAAGGCGATCCTGCCCGCCATGCGCCGCCGGGGCTCGGGCTCGTTCCTGATCACGAACAATCCTGCCGCGCTGCGCGGGCGCAAGCGCGGGACGGGCAACTCGCTCTACTACCCGCGCGTGATGATGCGCGCTCTGGCCCAGGTCCTGACCGAAGAGTATTCGGGCTTCGGCATCCACGTCGCGAACGTGATCATCGACGGCCTGATCGACTCGCCCGGGACGCGCGCCCTCGAATGGGCCCGGTCGCGACCCGAGCTCGTGATGAACCCGGTCTCGATCGCCGAGGCGTACTGGTATCTCCATACGCAGGACCGCTCCTGCTGGACCCACGAGATCCAGCTGACGCCCGCCGCGGCGACACCGAGCCATTAGGTGCGCGCCGTGAAGGATGCGCGCGAACGGCGCGAATCGGATGAGCCCGTCGCGCGGGGCGTGCGCCTCGTGCTCGCCGGCCTCGCGACGACGCTCTGCCTCGCTTGCGGAGGCTCAGAGCCCGAGCTGCCGTCTCTCGACGGCCCCGCGCGCGAGACCGAGCGGATCGGCTGGATCCGGCGGTTCGGCATGGATCGCATCCTCGACCTCCAGGTCTGGCGCGGCACGGCCGCGGGCTTCGTCGCCCTCGTCGCCCACGACGGGCGGGTCGTCTACGGGCGGACGACGGGCTGGGCCGACGTCGAAGGCCGCGTCCCCATGACCCTCGATACGCGCTTCCAGATCGCCTCGATGACGAAGCCGATCACGGCGGTGGCCGCGATGATCCTGGTCGAGGAGGGCCGGCTCGCCCTCGACGATCGGGTCGACCGCTTCCTCCCGGACTTCGCCGAGCTCCGGGTCTTCACCGGCCTCGCCCCCGACGGCGGCTTCGAGACCGCGCCCCTCGCCGAGCCGCTCCGCGTCCGCCATCTGCTGACCTTCACGTCCGGTCTCGGCGGCTACGGCGAAGGCGACGACCCCCTCGACCGCGCCTGGCGCGCGCGAGAGATCGAGGATGCGGGCCTCGGCTCCCTCGCGCAGCGGATCGCGCGGATTCCCGGCCTCCCCCTCTACGAGCAGCCCGGTCAACGCTGGCGCTACGGCTGGTCCTTCGACGTCCTGGCACGCGTCGTCGAGGTCGCCGCGGGCGAGCCCTTCGACGCGCTCCTCGCGAAGCGGATCTTCACCCCGCTCGGCATGCGCTCGACGTCCTTCCCCGACGCGGTCCCCGCCGAGGCTCCGTTCGCGAAGATGTACACCCACGATCCCGAGGGCGCGCTCGCGCGCGAGCCGCGCTTCGACGCGTGGTACGGCCGGGGCTGGACACCGGGCGGTGGCGGACTCGTCTCGACGGCGACCGACTATCTGCGCTTCGCGGCGATGCTCGCGAACGGCGGTGCCCTCGGTGACGTTCGCATCCTCGCCCCCGAGACCGTCGCGGCAATGACGCATCTGCAGGTTCCGAGCGGCGTCCTCGCGGACATGGGGCTCGAGGGGCTCGGCTGGGGGCTCGGCGTCTCCGTCGTCGCGGACGCCGACCGGACGCCGATGCGGGACGCGAACGGCGACTTCTGGTGGAGCGGACGCTTCGGCACGCAGTTCTGGATCAGCCCGGCGAATCGCACGATCGTCGTCCTGATGCAGCAGACCGAGCGCAGCGCGACCTCGGAGCTCCCCGTGACCGCATCCCTGGTCCAGGCGGTCGCGACGCCCTGAAGGCCGCCGATCCACCGCTGGCCGAGGGCCCGCACAGTCGCGAGAATCCTCGGGAACGCGCCGTGACCAGGAGCTCTCGACCCGATCGAGGACCGGATCCGCGCCAGAGCCGTTGGAGGGGACCATGAAGGAGCTGCGGGGCAAGGTCGGCGTCGTGACGGGCGGGGCAGGGGGCATCGGCCGGGCGATCGGCGAGGCGATGCTCGCCGAGGGCATGAAGGTCGTGCTGGCGGACGTCGTGGCGGATCAGCTCGACGCGACGGTGAAGGAGCTCGGCGGGAAGGACGTGATGGGGCTCCCGACGGACGTGACGTCCTTCGAGTCCCTCTGCGCCCTGCGCGACGCGGCGCTCGCGCGCTTCGGCGCGGTCCACGTCGTCTG
Organism: Myxococcota bacterium; assembly: GCA_046351135.1. GTDB lineage: Bacteria > Myxococcota_A > UBA9160 > UBA9160 > UBA4427 > UBA4427. The sequence goes on from JAXLZA010000006.1 coordinate 233,143, forward strand.
CAACAACGCCGCCGTCGGCGCCGGTGCGAAGGGCCACGTCTGGGAGCACCACCTGAACGACTGGAAGTGGTCCCTCGACGTCAACGTGATGGGCGTGATCAACGGCATGAACGCGTTCGTGCCGCTGCTGATCGCCCAGGACGAGGGCCACGTCGTCAACACCTCGTCGGGCAACGGTGCCTACTTCCCGATCGCGAGCAGCGGCATCTATCCGGTCACGAAGGCCGCGGTCACGACGCTGACCGAGTGTCTCTGGGGCCAGCTGCGCCAGCTCGGCTCGAAGGTGAGCGCGTCGTGCCTGCTGCCGTCGAGCCCGAACCCGGGGGTGCTCGCGACGGGGATCTGGAAGGCCGGCGCGAACCGGCCCGATCGGTTTCTGCGCGGCGACCCGGACGACAACAAGCCCCGCGACGCGCTCGCCGACTATCGCGCGCGGGCGAAGGCCGCGGGGCAGGAGGTGCCGATCGCGCCGCTCTCGGACGTCGCCGACCTGTGCATCCGGGCGATCCGCGAGGATCAGTTCTGGGCGACCTATCCCCTCGAGCACCAGACCGCGAAGCTGCGGGCGCGCTTCGAGTCGATGCTGAACCGCACGGCGCCGGAGTACCTGAACGAGGTCAACCTGATGGCCGCCGGCGCGAAGGAGCGGGCGAAGAGCTGAGGGCGCGGCGGGGAGCGGATCGCTCCTCGCCGGCGTCGCGCCGGACGTCCGCGTCGGGTGGACGCGTCGGGCTGGCCGACTACTTCGGCGGACCCGCGGCGACCGCGCCGGGACCGCGCTCGTCGATCCGCGCGCGCAGGCTCTCGACGGACTCGAGCGCCTGCGACTTCATCAGGCGATCGCCGAGGGAGATCGGGATCGAGCCGCCGAGCTCGGTGCGCGTCTCGTGGATCGCCTTCGTGCCGCCCTGGCCGTCGGGTCGGAACTCCCAGAAGCCGGCGGCGCCGGTGAGGCGGACGACCTCTTCGTCGGCGGGCGGGAGCAGCTCGTTCGCCTCCGCCCACTCGATGCGATGGATGCCGGTCACCGGATCGTGGCGCTCCTCGACGCGCAGCACGAGCTCGCGGTCGGCGAGCATGAGGGGCAGATCGATGAACGTGTGAACGATGGCGCCGTTCGCGGTCCGCTCGAGGACCTTGCGCCGCTGACCCTTCGGCGCGCGGCTCGGATCGACCATGTCCTCGAGCAGGACCTGTCGCGCGAAGGCCGGCTCGACGTCGAAGGCGGTCTCGAGCCGGAAGGTCGGGCGCCCGGGCACCGGCGTCTTCTCGACGAAGAGCGCGACCGCGTCCGCCCCCTCGCCGCTCCGATCGGAAAGCTGCCAGCTCGGCGTGGCTTCGTCGGCGCGGGCCAGCGCGCCCGCCCCCGACAGCAGGACCACGAGCGAGACGAGCGAGAGGGCGAGGCTCGGCGCGAGAGTCGTCGATCGGAGTCGGGCCATGGCGTCGGGGTCCCCTTCGAGGCGCGACGCGGAGGCGAAGCGCGAATCGGGCGGCGCGGAGCATTCTCTCACACTTCCGCGTCGACCGGTTGTGGCCCCCGCGATTGGAAAGGGATCGCCGATCCCGCAGGGTGCAGCCGGGTCGCAGCCCGGCCGCAGGTCGCCCGCATCCGCAGGCCGGGGTTACACTGCGCCGCCAGGAGGACTCCCCCATGGACCGCTACCTCGTCGTCTCGTCCGATGGCCACATCGGGCTGCGCGCCCCCGACTACCGCCCCTACGTCGAGGCGAAGTACCGCGCCGCCTTCGACGAAGCGCTCCCGATCCAGATCGACGCCACGCGCCGCATGAGCGACTACTTCCTGATCACCGACATCAACGAGGACTGGCGACGCGGCCGTGACTACGAGCTGTCGGGCGCCTGGGATCCGGTGGCGCGCGACAAGGTGCTCGACGGGGACGGCATCGCCGCCGAGGTGCTGTTCCCGGACGGCGTGACCGAGATGAACGCGCCGCCCTTCGGCGCGGGCTTCACGATGCGCCCCGACGGCGCGAGCGCCGAGCTGATGTGGGCCGGCTGCGATGCCCACAACCGCTTCTGCGCGGAGTTCGTGGCGACGGCGCCCGAGCGGCGCATCGGCCTCGCCTGCATCCCCGTCTACTGGGACGTCGCCCTCGCCGTGAAGAAGACGGAGGAAGCGCGCGAGAGCGGGCTGCGGGGCGTGCTGCTGCCGCCGATGTGGGGCAGCTTCGACGCCTATCATCATCCGAAGTACGACCCGTTCTGGGCCGCCTGCCAGGACCTCGCGATGCCGGTCCACTTCCATTCCGGCCCCGCCCCGATGGAGCAGTTCTTCGGGCCGCTCCCGCCGACGGATCGCGACGCGGTCCCGCCCGGCGCCGTCGGCTCCTACCTGATGGAGGTCCACGTCTGGCTGACTCGCCCGCTGACCTTCATGCTCTGGGGCGGCGTCTTCACCCGCTTCCCGAAGCTCAAGGTCGCGATCACCGAGGGCACCTCCGCCTGGGTCCCCGACTACCTCGATCGCCTCGAGTTCCACTACGCCAAGACCCGCGAGTCCCAGAAGCTCGGCGACTTCCGCGGCCATCTCGCCGAGTCCCCCGCCGACACCTTCCGCAAGAACGTCATGATCGGCGCGTCGTGCATGTCGCGCCGGGAGGCCGAGGCGCGCCACGCGATCGGCGTCGGGAACATGATGTGGGGCAGCGACTATCCCCATCCGGAGGGCAGCTGGCCGATGACGCGCCAGCAGCAGCTCGACGCGCTCCACGGCATCCCGGACGCCGAGCTCGAGGCGCTGCTCGGCGGCAACGCGGTCGCCTTCTACGACCTCGACGTCGAGAAGCTCGCGCCCCTCGCCGCCCGCATCGGCCCCGACAAGGCGAGCTTCCAGAAGCCGCGAGCCGCCGCGGCCTGAGGCCGAGGAGGAACCATGAAGACGACCGTCGACCAGTTCTGCATCAACGTGACGGACCTCGAGCGATCGGTGCATTTCTACTCGGAGGTGCTGGGGCTCGCGGTGACCCATCGCATCGAGACGCCCGACTTCCGCGAGGTCGTCCTCTCGGGCGAGACGGGGGGGCGCATCCAGCTCGCCTGCCACCGCAGCCAGCAGGGCCCGATCGACCACGGCAATGCGTTCTGGAAGCTCTACCTGCAGTCGGACGACTGCAAGCGCCTCTACGACCGCTGCATCGCCGCCGGCGCCGAGTCGGTCACCGCGCCGACGCGCCTCGAGCACTGGCCCGTGACCGCGGCCTTCGTCCGCGATCCCGACGGCTATCTGGTCGAGATCCTCGAGACCCACGGCGAGACACCCGCCGTGAGCGGGCCCGGCTCGGAGAAGTGGTGAACGCGCTCGGAAGGGCACTTCGGGCGTTCGGGATCGAGCGAGGATACCGGCCGGACCGAGGCGAGCGCTAGGCCGAGGGGGCGCTGCCTGCGCCGGAACCGAGGACGACCTTCGCGAGCATTCCGTAGAGCCGCGCGCGGTCGACGGGCTTGCTGAGATAGTCGTCCATGCCGGCCTCGCGGCAGCGCTCCTGGTCGCTGACCATCGCGTTCGCCGTCATCGCGACGATCGTCTGGTGCGGCGCACCGGTCTCGCGCTCGTGCTCGCGGATGCAGCGCGTCGCCTCGAAGCCGTCGAGCTCGGGCATCTGGCAATCCATCAGCACGACGTCGTAGTGGTGGAGCCGGGCGGCGGCGAGCGCTTCGAGGCCATTGCGCGCGACGTCGACGCGGGCGCCGAGGGGCTTCAGCATCGCGAGGGCGACGGCGCGGTTCACGTCGTTGTCCTCGACGAGCAGGATCGTGCGGCCCGCGAGGTCGAGGGGACGCGGGGCCGCCGTCTTGGCCTCCGACTCCGACTTCGTCGCCGCCCCCGGCTGGGGCCCGGCCTCGGCCCGAGGCGGCGCCGCGAGCAGGCGATCGATCGCCTCGCGCAGCTCGCGTGGCCGGACGGGCTTGCACATCGAGCTCTCGATCCCGACTTCGTGGAGGACCGGCGCACCGAAGTCCTCCGACGCGGAGCTGAGCAGCATGCGCGGGATGTCGCGCAGCTTCGGATCGCCCTGCATCGCCCGCGCGATCTGCATGCCGTCCATGTCGGGCAGCTCGAAGTCGAGCAGCACGACGTCGAAAGGATGTCCTTCGCCGGCCGCCCGCGTGAGCTCGCGGAGCCCCGCATCGCCCGAGTCGACGCTGACGCAATGCGCGCCCCAGGCCGCGAGATGGTGCTCGAGGATCTCCCGGTTGACGGCGTGGTCGTCGACGACGAGGACGTTCCACTCGCGCGGGCGCTCGGGCGCCTTCTCGCTCGGCGGCTGCGGCGGCGCGGCGGTGCGCACCGTCGGCAGCTCGAACCAGAACGTCGCCCCGGCGCCGAGCTCGCTCGTCACGCCCATCTTGCCGCCCATGCGATCGACGAGGCGGCGGCAGATCGCGAGGCCGAGGCCGGTGCCGCCGAAGCTGCGGGTCGTCGAGGCGTCGGCCTGGGTGAAGGGCTGGAAGAGCCGGCTCTGGACGATCGGACTGACGCCGATGCCCGTGTCCTCGACCTCGCAGCGCAGGCGAAGCGCGTCGGGTCCGGCCTCCCGGGTCGTGACGCGGACGCTGACGTGGCCGTCGGTGGTGAACTTGATCGCGTTGCCGATCAGGTTGAGCAGCACCTGCCGCAGGCGCGTCGGATCGCCACGGAGCTCGAGCGGGACGTCGGTGGGGATGAAGCAGGTCAGCTCGAGGCCCTTCGCGTGGGCCTGGCCCGCGAGCAGGGCACAGGTCTCCTCGACGACGCGGCGCAGATCGAAGGGGATGTCCTCGATCTCGAGCTTCCCGGCCTCGATCTTCGAGAAGTCGAGGATGTCGTTGATGACGCGCAGGAGCGTGCCCGCGGAGTTCTGGGCCGTCTCGGTGAAGTGGCGCTGCTGGGGATCGAGCTGCGTCGAGCCGAGCAGGTCGAGCATGCCCATCACGCCGTTGATCGGCGTGCGGATCTCGTGGCTCATGTTCGCGAGGAACTCGGACTTCGCCTGGCTCGCGGCCTCGGCGACGCGACGGGCCTTCTCGAGCTCGGCCGTCCGCGCGGTGACCTCGGCCTCGAGCTCGTCGCGCTTGCGTTCGATGAAGCCGTGACGCTGGCGATCGTATTCGAGCAGCCCGAGCCCGCCCGCGGTCAGCAGGGCGACGCAGAGGTAGGCGACCACCGCCGCATGCTCGGCGGACACGACCTCGGGTCGGCTCCAGTAGGCCTCGTCGGGCTTGCCCGCCCAGAGCATCCAGTTGGTCGAGTCGTCGTGGATCTCGAGCGGAATGACCTCGGAGTAGAGCAGACGATCGTCGGCCCGATCGGCCTCGATCGCAGCCTTTGCGGCGCGCCAGGGGCCTTCGTCTGCGGAGGCGGCGAGGTAGCCGTGGCGCGCGTTGTGGATCGCGAAGTTCCCGCCCGGGACGAGGTCGCGCAGGGCGTCGGAGAGCAGGATGCTCGCGATCGCGCCGCGAAGCGCGCCGTCGGGCCCATAGAAGGGCACGGAGTAGACGAGCCCGGCGCGCTTCGCGTCGTCGGGATCGTCCGGCGAGAAGCGCGTGTTGTCGCAGGTGACGACCTCGGGGCCCGCCACGGCCGGGTAGTCGAGGCCCTCGATCGACGACTCGCTCGCGAAGTGCTCGCGGAGGACCGCGAGCTGTCGCTGCATGAGCCGATATTCGTGGATCTCGATCTCCTCGAGCTCCTCGACTTCTTCGGAGTCGGCGTCGTATGCGTCGGCATCGCGCCCGACTATCAGATGGTCGAAGGTCGTGATCGGCGTCTCGGGTCGGCCCGTCGCGGGATCGATCCGGTCCGGATCGAAGTCGACGGGGAGCACGTAGAGCTCGGACATGGAGACGCTCGAGGCCAGGTTGTTGTAGATCTCCTGGGCCGTCGTCCGGGCGTCGACGTCGAACTTCTCCGCGGAGCGCTCGATCTTCCGGACCCCGGGCAGGCGCGCCATCGTGCGCATGCCCTCGTAGATGCGGCGGAAGGTGTCCTCGACGCGGGCCGCCGCCGCGAGCGACTCGTTGTGGGCGTCGCTCCGATAGTTGCGGAGCGCCGCGTCGAGCTCGCTCCGCTCCTTCCAATGCACGGCGCCGGCCAGGCAGACCCCCGTCAGGACGATCGCGGCTCGGAGCGTGCGAGGCATGCAGCGGGGATTCGGTCGCGGCGCACCCGAAGCTGAGCGACTCGGGGATCACCGACCGCTCGCTCCGGGCCGCGCCCGGGACCGGACTCGGGCTTTCCCGGGCGGTCGCGACGCGGACCGGATGCGTGCCCTCTCCACGCGAAGTCCGGAGCGGAAGGCGAGGCACGACCCACCGGAAGCCACGATGCCCGGGCCTCCGGATCTCTCCGGCCGGGCTCTCGCCTTCCTCTTGTTCCCTCGGGAATCGTGATCCAGAATACTGGTAATTTTCGACCAAATACTGAATCATTCGCCCCGTGCTGCCTCTGCCGGGACGCGTGATCCCGGTCCGACCGACGAGAGGGCCCGATCGAAACCGGAATCCCCGGCCTCCTTCCCGCTCCGTTCATCGATCCACATCCCGGCAGCACCCGGACGCCGAGCCGTCATCTCGGCCCAAGGAGATCGATCGATGAGGAATTGGAGAGGAGTCGCACTCTGCGCCACGGCCGCGCTGCTGCTGGGCTCGACCGCTTCGGCGCAGGTCTACGGATCCCTGGGCAACTTCGACGTCGTCAACAAAACGGGCCACGACTGCCAGGGCTTCGAGATCGAGATCGACGACCCGACCTACGACCACACGAAGATCATCAGCGTGTTCGGCCTCGACCGGAACTTCGGCGTGCCGCCGACCTCGGTCGAGCGCTACGGCGCGCCGACGATCACCGACGTCCCCGGCGGCGGCGTCCGGATCCGGTACCAGGCCCAGTTCGCGAACGGCCAATGGTCCACGCACACGCCGTCGGGCCCCTACGCATATCCCTTCGACAGCTGCTGGTCGCTCGGCAACGCGCAGTACAACAGCGGCGCCCTCAGCTGCGACCACTTCGGCGTCGGGACCTACGACAACCCGAGCGCCGTCCAGTACAGCTGGCTGTGCGACGAGTCGCCCGGAAGCGATTCGGGCGTGCTGACCCCCAATCCGGCGTCGATCCCGCCGGTGAACTTCGCCTATCAGCCCGCGCCGCCGCCGCCGCCCGGCCAGCTGCCGCAGCCGGAGCCGGTCCAGGTCCACATCGAAGCGCCGCCCGAGCCGGCGCAGCCCGACGACATCTTCGGTCGCGCCTACTGGGTCCAGGTCTACTCCCGCCACGCGGATCACAACGTCGCGCTCGAGGACCTGATGGTCGGCAATCCCGAGGTTCCGGACGATTCGGAGGTCGAGGTCGAGTGGGAGATCTTCCAGGAGGGCGGCGACGCCGGCGTGCTCGAGGACCAGCTGCTCAAGGATCCCGCGGACGACGCGCTCGTCCTGCGCTTCGCCTTCTACGACTACGTCGGCCCCGTCACGGCCGAAGGCGAGGCCGACTGCGGCGGCCACGGCGTCCAGGCCACCCCGGAGAACTGCGGTGGCCTCGGCGAATACGTCGGCGCCCAGATGGCCGCGTTCAACGCTCTCGCTGTCCCGGAGCCGGGCCTCGCGCAGCCGATCGCGCTGCTCGGGCTGGTGGCGCTCGCTCGTCGTCGGTCGATCCAGCGGCGGGACTGAGCCGGTTCGAGTCTTCGGCGCGTCCCGCGTCCCGAACCTGCGATCGCCGCGCTCGCTTCCCGATGCGAGCGCGGGGATCGCGGGGCAGGGCTGCAGAACCGTCGCCGATATGTGCGCGGCGCGTCTCGTGCGAACGCGCCAGGATGCGGACGAATCGCGATCGGGCTAAGCCTCGCCGGGACCGGTGCCGCCTCGGGCCGGGGAAACGAGGCTCGTTTGTTCAGGGGTTGGCGCATCGTGGGCGTGAGCGCCCTGTCGCAGGGCGTCTCGGTCGGTTCGACCTTCTACGTCTACGGGACGTTCCTGAAGCCGCTCGCCGCGGAGTTCGAGGCGTCGCGGCTGGCGGTGACCCTGGGGCTCACGCTGCTCACCGTCGTCCAGGGTCTCGTCGCGCCCCTGATCGGTCGCGCCCTCGACGGCGGATCGCCGCGGGCGCTGATGATGACCGGCGTCGCGTGCCACGCGACCGGGCTCGTCCTGCTCTCGCAGATCACGGCCTTCTGGCAGGCCGCGCTGCTCTTCGTGCTCCCGATCGCGATGGGGGCGCATCTCTTCGGTCCGCTCGCGACGAGCACCGTCGTGACCCGCTGGTTCACCCGCCGCCGCGGCCAGGCCCTCGGGATCGCCTCCCTCGGCTCCTCGATCGGGGGCGGGATCTTCCCGCCGATCGCCGCCGCGCTGATCGCCGCCTTCGGCTGGCGCGCGGCGTTCGGGGCAATGGGCGTCGGCGTGCTGCTGCTGATCGTGCCGCTCGCGTGGATCCTGGTCGGCAAGCCCGAGGACGTCGGGGAGACGCCGGACGGCGATCCGATCCCGGGCGCGGACGCGACGGCGAGCTCCGGGACGGGAGCGACCGCGAAGGCGAACGACGGCGCGGTGCCGGCCGAGGCCGAGCTCGCCGAGGCGGCCGCCGTCACGACCGGCAGCCTGCTGCGCGACCGGAACTTCTGGGCGATCAGCATCGCGATCGGGTTCGGGTACTGCCCGGTCAGCGTGCTGCTCGCCCATCTCGTCCCGTTCGCCACCGACGCGGGCATCCCGCCGGCGCGCGCCGCGATCGTGATGACCTGTTATGCGTTCTCCGGTGCCGTCGGCCGCGTCCTGCTCGGCTGGCTGACCGATCGCATCGATCCGCGCGTGGTCGTCTGGATCGGCTACGCCTGGTTCGGGCTCGCCTGGCTCGGCCTGCTCGCGCCCACGACCTTCGGCTCGCTGCTCTTCACGGGCATCGCCGCCGGCATCGCCGTCGGCGGCATCACGCCGGTCTGGGCCGCACTGACGGGCGCCGTCTTCGGCCGCCTCGCCTTCGGCCGCGCGATGGGGCTCACGAGCTTCGTCATGCTCCCCTTCAGCGTCATCGGGGCCCCGATCGCCGCGCGCCTCTTCGACGTCAGCGGCAGCTACCGCGTCGCGTTCGCGAGCTTCCTCGTCTGCTTCGTGCTGGGCTCGATCGCGATCGCGTTCCTGAGACCGCCGGCGCGGACGCCTCGCCCGGCCTGAAGGGCGGACGAGCGGGCCACCAGGCATCCTCGGCCCGACACCCGCACGGACCAGCGGGCTGGGCGTACTCGCGGCGCCGGGGGACGCCCGCCTTCAGCGGCCGGTCTTCGGGAGCATCCCGTACTCGACGGCGAGGCGGGCGGCTTCGGGCGTCCCCATCACGGCGTGGAACTGCTCCCAGGAAAGCGAGCGACCCTCGGCGCCGGCGATGAAGCCTTCGCGCCGCAGCTCGACCAGCAGATCGCGGATCAGCTTCGCCGAGATCTGGAAGACGTCGTTGTCCATCACGAACTTCACGCCCGCCGCGGCGAGCGCCGGCGGCGGGGCGACGTTGCGGCGATCGACGCAGTAGAGCGGCCGCGGGAGGCGGCCCGCCCGGGCGAGGATCGCGTCGTAGTCGTGGCGGACGGGAAACAGGACGTCGGCCCCGAGCTCCGCGAACCCGGCCAGCCGATCCCAGGCCCGCTCGGGATCCGCGGCGTAGGAGCGCGCCACGAGCACGAGCCCACCGTCGCCCCGGGCATCGATCGCCGCCCGCACCCGCGCCCGGGCGCGCTCGTCGTCGATCAGCACGTCGGCGTACCCGGGGAAGCCCTTGCGACCGCCTTCGATGTCGTCGACGTGGACGCCCGCGATCCCGACCCGGCTCGCGACCGCGATCGCGCGCGCGACGGCGAGGGGGGTCCCGCCGCAGTCGTCGAGGTCCGCGAAGCAGGGGATCCCGACCGCCATCGAGACGTCGCGGGCATGGCCGAGCAGATCGCTGACGTTGCCGATGCCGTGGTCCGAGAGCCCGTAGGCGATCGCGAGGGAGCCCGCGCTCTCGACGTCGATCGTCGCGAAGCCCGCCTGCTCGGCCATGCGGGCGGTGAGCGCGTCGTGGACGCAGGGCACGACGAGCGCACCCGGCTCGGCGAGGATCTGGCGCAGCCGCGCAGCGGGACTCGGGCACGTCATCGGCGGGCCCCGGACGAGCGGTCGATCGGGTTGAGGATCTCGCGCATCATCGGATGGACCTCCCGGCTCGAGGCGTGCCCCGTTCGTCGCGCCTCGATCCGGTGATAGCAGGGGCACTGCCCATGGAAAAGGGTTCCGCACCGCAGCGACCCGACGCCGCGCGAGCACGGCGAGCGCGCGTGCGCGTGCACGCGCGCGTACAAGCGCTCGTGCTGGCCGCCGCGCTCGCGGTGTTAGGCACGACGAGCGGGCCCCGGAGCGCGGGCGCCGACGAGGCCGATGCGACGGTCGCGCGGCGCGGTGGATTCGAGATCCGGCCCGCCCCGCGCCGGATCGGGGCCGGGGGCTTTCCGAACGTCTTCCGGCCGTTCGCGCGGCAGACGGTGAGCGAGTGGACGGTCCGGCATCGCGGCGAGCCGGTCCGGATCGCGACCGCGGACGGGGCGATCGAGCGCTTCGACGAAGCGTGGTTCCTCGAGGGCACCGAGAAGCCCGCGGTGCTCGCCGCGGCGGGCGACTTCTTCCTGATCGCGGAGGCGCGCGGGCGGGTCGAGGTCGTGCCGATCGCGCCGGGGCAGGGCGGGGTCCTCGCGACCTGGCAATGGCTCGACGCGAAGGGCGGTCAGCCCGACGAAGAGGCTTCGATCGGGCTGCGCGATCGGCGCGGGGAGCCCCGGTCGCTCGCCGGCGGGACGCTGCTGCTGCTCGACGGCAGCGCGGTGCTCGAGGTCGCGACCCGCCGGGTCCATCCCGTCCGGGCCCCGCTCGACGACCCCGCGCTCGCCCGCTTCGGCGTCGCCGGCGAGCCCGCGCGGGCGCTGTCCCCGGACCGCACGCGCTACGTGCTCGCCGGGAGCGAGGCGATCGACGGGCGCGAGACCTGGGCGCTCGTCGTCGTCGACTACCGCCGGGACGGGGGCACCGTCGTCCCCTTCGATCCCGCGGCGACGGGCGTCGAGTCGGTCTGGGACGTGACTCCGGCCTGGCTCGCGCGGCACTTCACGTGGCAGCCCGACGCGGAAGGGGCGCTCCAGCTGGTCGCGAAGCCCGGGGTCGCGCCGCCCCGCGACGAGCGCCCGCGATGACCCGCTACCGTCGCGGTCCAATCCGTGTGGAGACCCGGCGATGACCTTCGTCCGCTCGAACCGCTTCCTCCCCGCCGCCCTGATCGCGCTCGTCGCGCTCGTCTCGGCGACCTCACAGGCCGCAGGCACCGCGACCGCCGAGTCGACCGCCCCGACCGCGCCCGACGCCGGCGCCCTGCGCCCCGACCAGCAGGCGTTTCGCGCGCTCTACCGCGAGCTCGTCGAGACGAACACGACGCTCTCCGCCGGCAGCTGCACGGAAGCGGCGGAGAAGATGGCTGCGCGATTGCTCGCGGCGGGCCTGCCGAAGCGGGACGTCGAGCTCGTGGTCCTCCCCGAAAAGCCGAAGGAGGGGAACCTCGTCGCGCGGCTCCCGGGTCGGGATCCGAAGCTTCGGCCGATCCTGCTGCTCGCCCACATCGACGTCGTCGAGGCGAAGCGCGAGGACTGGGCGCGCGATCCCTTCACGCTCGTCGAGGAGGACGGCTTCTTCTACGGCCGCGGCGTCGCCGACGACAAGGCGATGGCCGCGATCTGGGTCGACACGCTGATCCGCCTCGCCGAGTCCGGCGAGCGGCCGAAGCGCACGCTCAAGCTCGCGCTGACCTGCGGCGAGGAGACGATCGGCGCGTTCAACGGCGCCGAATACCTCTCGGCCCATCGCCGCGAGCTGATCGACGCGGCCATCGCCCTCAACGAAGGGGCCTCGGGCATCCTCGACGAGCAGGGCCGTCGCATCCTGCTGACGCTCCAGGTCGGCGAGAAGACCGCCCAGAACTATCGCCTCGAGGTCACGAATCCCGGCGGCCACAGCTCGCTCCCCGTCAAGGACAACGCGATCCACCGCCTCGCCACCGCGCTCACCCGCATCGCCGCCCACGAGTTCCCGATCGAGCTCTCCGACACGACCCGCGGCTACTTCGCGAAGACCGCGGAGATCGTCGGCGGCGAGATGGGCGCGGCGATGAAGGCGCTGCTGCGCGACCCCGGCGACGCGAAGGCCATCGCCCTCGTGACGAGCGATCGCCGCTACAACGCGGCGCTCCGCACGACCTGCGTCGCGACGATGCTCGAGGGGGGCCACGCGACGAACGCGCTGCCGCAGCGCGCGCGGGCGAACGTGAACTGCCGGATCTATCCGGGGACGACGCCGGAGACGGTGCGCCAGCAGCTCGCGGAGATCGTCGGCGATCCGGAGGTCGCGATCACGATCCCGGAGATCCGCGGCCCGGTCGCGAAGACGCCGCCGCTCTCGCGCGCGGTGCTCGCGCCCATCGAGCGCGTCTCGGCGAAGCACTATCCGGGGCTGCCGATCGTGCCGATCCTGCAGCCCGGCGCGACGGACGCCCAGTTCACGAGCAACGCGGGCATCCCGACCTACGGCATCGGCGGGATCTTCTTCGAGAGCGACGGCGGCGGAGCCCACGGCCTGAACGAGCGGCTGCGGGTGCGCTCGCTCTACGACGGGCGCGACTACCTGCACGACCTCGTGAAGGCCTTCGCCGACGAGACGGGCCCGCTGCCCTAGCCGGCTGCGCAGCCCCCGACTGGAACGCGCCGACGAATCCTCCGAGCCGGTCCCGCCTTCCGCATCAGCTCGCGGAACGGCTCCGCGACAGGGCGGCGATGCCGATCGCCGTCGCCGCGAGGGCCGACACCACGACGATCCACATGCCGAGGCCCACGGTCTGGAGAAAGACCCGCGCCAGCGTGAAGAGCCCGAAGAGCAGGATCGCGAGACCCGACACGAGCGACGCGAAGGGGACGAGCCGCGGGGCCAGGATGCTGCTCGCGATCATCGCCGCGCCGGCCGCGGGGATGATGATGAGGAGCCCGCGCGACGGCCCCGCCAGCGCGTTGACCACCGTCCCCGAGCTGACCAGCAGCGAGAGCCCCGAGACCGCGGCGACCTCGCCGAAGCGCAGCCACGGCAGGAAGAAGCCGATCAGGAGCCCGAGCCCCGCCACGAAGCCCGCGGCGCGCGCGCCCTGCTGACCGATCGAGCTGCGCCCGTCCGCGTTCGAAGAAGGAGGTTGCGATGTCGCCATGCCGCGACCGTATCAAACGGCGCGCGCGCATGCCTCAGCCCTCGCAGAGCGCCGCCAGCTGATCCGTGACGACCCCCCAGCCCTCGGCAAAGCCCATCTCGGCGTGGCTCTTCATCGCCGCCTCGTCCCAGTGGCGGGACCAGGCGGTGAGCCGTGTCCCGGCGCCGTCGGGCGCGAGCTCGAAGCAGCCGGCCATGAAGGGCTTCTGCGGAATCCAGCCCGCCCGGAACGCGTCGCTGAACACGAAGCGCCGGCCCGGCTCGACCTCGAGCAGCACCCCCGCGACCGACGACTCCTCGCCGGGATTCGGCCCGATCATGCGCGTGTGGAAGACGCCTCCGGATCGCCACTCGAGCGCGACGATCTCCGTCCGCCACGGCTTCGGGCACCACCACTCGGCGAGCCGCTCCGTCGCGATCCGCCAGACCTTCTCCGGCCTCACGGCGATCCGCCGCTCGACCGTCAGCTGCCAGCCGTTCCGCTCGTGGCCCATCATCGCGCTCCTCCTCGCGGCTTCCCGCTTCGACTCACGACCGCCGATTCCGCCGCCCCCCCCACCGACGGCGTCGGTGCTCGTGCTCCGATAGCGCCGCTCCTCGGGCAGCGCCTCCTCGATCGGTCGGACCTCGATGCTGCCGAGCCGCGCGGAGACGGCGGTCGAGATGACGCCGCACGCTCGGATCGCGCTCCAGCCCGAGAGCCCGCTCGAAGGCACGAGCCGCGTCGGAGGATCGGCCCGCGCGCGCGAGGAGCTCCGCGCGGGCGGCCCAGAAGGGTTGATAGTCGGCGAGGGCGCGGTGGCCCGAGAGGGCGTCGAGCTCGGCGAGGCCCCCAGTCCCTGGCCGCGCAGCTTCGCGATCCGTCGGGTCCGCTGGTCGCCCGTTCGATGCGGGATGGCGTGGGGCGACGACGAGCGATCGCCAAGGCCCCCCGGGCCTTCGCGCACATAGCGGTCGGCCCACTTCCCGACCGTCCTGGGACTCACCCCGAAGACCCGATCGACCTCGGCTCTCGTCTTGCCCCGGTGGACCACCACGTCCACGAGAAGTGCTCTAGTCTTGATCGTGGTCCGCGCGTTCGCGTGGATCTTCATCCGGGATCTCCCTCTGAGTGCTTGGTTGGCGTCGTAACCCCAGGTTTCTCAGAGGAACCCGGATGAACAACCTGGTTGGCGGCCACACCTGGCCACCGCGCTCGAATCGACGGCGCGTCGCAAGCGTTCGCAGAGGAGGGCCGATGTTCGCGAAGAAGATGGCCGAGAGCCGACCCCTCGACATGCGGCTCTTCGATCCACGCGCGGGCTACAAGCTCGCGTCCTCCCTCGTCGGTCGCTTCGGCACCCCCCGCCGCAACGCGATCTTCCAGAACTACGTCGACCACGTCGACACCGAAGGCCGCGGCGACTACGCGGGCCTGATGGCGACCTGCTCGAAGAAGTCCCAGAGCTATGCCGCCTACTTCTCGCCCGCCGGACCGACGACGGGGCTCCCGCAGAGCTACGCCGAGCTCGAGCGCTACTACCACGACCTCGTCGCCTCGAATACCTATCTGATCCACCGCGAGGTCGACAAGCTGATCGTCGGCGACGACGAGCTCTTCGTCGACGGCGTGATCCACCAGCTCTATCCGGGCGCCGTGCTCGTGAAGCGGGGGCTGCGCCTCGATCCGAAGCGCGTCTACCAGCTGACGGCGCGGGTCGCGGTCGCCTTCCTCTTCGACGAGGACGGGCTCGGCGCCGGGGAGCACGCCTACGCACCCCGGCTCGACGAATCGCACTACACGCCGGTCGAGCCGGAGCGCGTGCCCGAGGTCTTCTGGAACAATCCGCTGACGGGGCGTGTCTCCCTTTGAAGCGGAGCGGCGCATGACGAACGGGCCCGGCATCGGTCTCTGCCACGGCAGCCTGCGCGAGGTCGGCGCGGCGGAGCTCGTGCGGCTGGCGGGGGAGAACGGCTTCGTCGCCGTGATGCTGCCGCCGGTGCCGCGGGCGAGCGACGCGGAGCGCGCGGGCTTTCGCAGGCTGCTCGAGGCGAACGGGATCCGGCGCGTCGTGCTCGACGGCGCGATGGCGGCCCTGCCGCGCTGTCCCTTCGCGGCGCAGATGGGCTGGACCGTCGACCAGCACTTCGAGGTCGCGGACCACTTCGGCGTCGACTGCTTCAACGTGCCGCATTACGGCGGAGATCCCGCGACGAGCGTGGCGGAGCTCGCCGACGCGCTCGGCCCCTTCTGCGAGCGGGCCGCGCGGGGCGGGCAGACGGTGGCCCTCGAGTTCCTGCCGGGCACCGGCATCCCGGACCTCGAACGAACGCTGCAGATCGTCGAGGCCGTCGGCGCGCCGAACCTCGGCGTCGCCCTCGACACCTGGCACTGGGCGCGCTCCCGCGCATCGCTCGCGGATCTCCGCGCGCTGCCGCCGGGAATCATCCGCGACTTCCAGATCTCCGATCGCTCGGCCCGCCAGGACGCGCTCCCCGACTCGGTGCAGTGGGGGCGGCTGCTCCCCGGCGAGGGCGCACTCCCCCTCGCGGAGATCATCCGGATCGTCCACACCAACGCGCCGCAGATCACGCTCAACGCCGAGATCTTCTCCGAAGAGCTGCAGGCGCGACCGCCCGCCGAGGCCGCAGGGGACGTCGCGCGCGCGCTGCGCCACGTCCTCGAGGCCGTGCCGTAGACGAGCCCCGCGCGATCGGCCCAAGGTCGCACCGCCATGGAGCCCGATGCCCGGATGCCGCGCCCCGTCCCCCGAGTCGCACGACGCTCCGATCGCGCTCCCCGGAGCGAGCCCGGCCGCTCCCGACGCCCCGGTCTGTTCGCGATCCTCGGACTGCTCGCGACGAGCGGAGCCGGCCTCCTCGCCGAGGCACCGCCGGCCCGCGCGGCCGAGGCGGACGCGGCGGCCACGCAGTCCCGAGCGAGCGAGCGCGAGGGCCGCGAGCACCTCGCCCGGGCGATCTACGAAGAGCTGATCGAAATCGACACGACCCACGCCACGGGCTCGACGACCGTCGCCGCCGAGGCGATGGCGAAGCGCCTGCGCGAGGCGGGCTTCCGGAGCGAGGACGTGCAGGTTCTCGGCCCGCCGCGCAAGGGCAACCTCGTCGCGCGGCTGCGTGCCCGGGGCAAGCCGAAAGCGAAGCCGCTGCTCCTGCTGGCCCACCTCGACGTCGTCGCGGCGGCGCGGTCGGAGTGGAGCGTCGATCCCTTCGAGCTGACGGAGAAGGACGGCTACTTCTACGGCCGCGGGACGATCGACGACAAGGCGATGGCGGCGATCTACGTCACGCTGGCCTGCGAGCTGGCGCGCGAGAAGACGCGCCTCGATCGCGACCTGATCCTGGCGCTGACCGCGGGCGAGGAGGGCGGGGGCGACAACGGCGCGAAGTGGCTCGTCGCCGAGCGGCGCGAGCTCGTCGACGCGGGCCTCGTCGTCAACGAGGGCGGCCACGGCGCGATGCGGCGCGGCGAGCGGCTCTACCTCGCGGTCCAGTCCGAAGAGAAGACCGCGATGAACTTCGAGCTCCGTACGACCGACGTCGGCGGCCACAGCGCGCGCCCGACCGCGAACAACGCGATCTACCGCCTCGCGGCGGCGATCTCCCGCGTCGAGAACCTCGTCTTCCCCGTCCGGCTCGACCCGGTCACGCGGACCTACTTCGAGCGGATCGCGAAGATCGAGGAGGGCGAGATCGGCCAGGCCGCCGCCGCGATCGCCCGGAGCCCGGGCGATGAGGCCGCCGCCGCCATCCTCTCGCGACAGCCCGCCTACAACGCGACCCTGCGCTCGACTTGCGCCGTCACGATGATCCACGGCGGCCATGCCGCGAACGCGCTCCCCCAGGAGGCCCGCGCCCTGGTCAACTGCCGCGCGCTCCCGGGCCATGCCCGCAGCGAGATCGAGGCGGCGCTGGTCGCCGCCGTCGCGGACGATCGGGTCGAGGTCGTCGCCACGAGCCGCCGCGAGAGCGCGCCGCCGGCGGAGATGGACGCCGCGTTCCTCGCGACGGTGACCCGGATCTCCGAGTCGCACTGGCCCGGCGTGCCCGTCCTCCCGACGCTCGGCACCGGCGCCACCGACTCGACCTACTTCCGCCTCGCCGGCATCCCCGCCTACGGGGTCTCCGGCCTCTTCGACGACATCGACGACTACCGCGCCCACGGCCGCGACGAGCGCCTCGGCGTCCGGTCGTTCTACGACGGACTCGCGTTCCTGCGATCCCTCGTCCGTGAGCTCGCGGTCTCCTCGAAGCGCCGCTGAGCGGACCGGCGCGATCGCCGCGATGCAGCCCGCTCGCACGCACACGTGAGGTGTCCACTCGTAAACCGCCGTCCTCGGGCCGCAGGAACGGGGCTTCACACGTGGCCTCGCCCGCTGCCGCACCGCATAACCCGTTCCCTCATCCCGGGGAACACGCCGCCATGTCGCCTCATCGACCCCTGCTCCTCGCCGTCCTCGCCCTCGCGTCCGCCGCGGAAGCGCGGGCCCAGGTCGTGATCCGCCAGGTCTACGGCGGGGGCGGCAACGTCTACCGCCAGGACTACGTCGAGCTCTTCAACCGCGGCGGAGCCCCGGTCCCGCTCGCAGACTGGTCGATCCAGTACGCGAGCGCGACGGGAACGGGACTCTTCTCCGGCGGTGCGCCGAGCCTGCTCTCCGGCACGCTCGCGCCCGGCCAGTCCCTGCTCGTCGGCCTCGCGGCGAGCGCGACCGGGACCGCGCTGCCGACCCCCTTCCTCGCCGGCAATCCCGCGACGAACCTGTCGGCGACGAGCGGCAAGGTCGCCCTCGTTCGCTCGGTCGACGGCCTCGCCTGCAACGGCGGCTCGACGCCCTGTGGCCCGGCCCAGCTCGCACAGCTCGTCGACCTCGTCGGCTACGGCTCGGCCTCCTTCTTCGAGGGCGATGCGGCCGCGCCGGCGGCGTCCGCCGCGAGCGCGCTCTTCCGGGGCGGAGCCGGCGGCGGAGGAGGCTGCGTCGATCGCTTCTCGAACGACCTCGACTTCGCCTCCGGCCCCCCGTTGCCGCGGACCGCGGCCTCGCCCCTCGAGCCCTGCCCGACAGGACCCGCGGTGGAGCTCGCCGTCTCCACCGCCTTCGCCAGCGAGCTCGATCGCAGCGCGATCGTCGTGCGGGCGACGACCGATGCACCGGTCGTGGGCGGCCAGTCCGTCGCCCTGCGCGTCGGCGGAGCGGGCGTGTCCGCCGGCGACTACGGACTCGATCGCGCGCTGCTCGCGATCGCCGACGGGGCGACCGAGGCGAGCGCGACGCTGACCGTCGCGGACGACGTCCTCGCCGAGGGAACCGAGCATCTCTCGCTCACGCTCGCGAGCCCCTCGGCGGGCCTGCGCCTCGGCGGCTCGATCCACGCGAGCGTCGTCCTCGCCGACGACGACGGCTGCGGCGCGCCCGCGATCGCGATCCACACCGTGCAGGGCAGCGGCGCCGACTCGCCGCGCGTCGGGCTCGCGAGCGAGGTCGAAGCGATCGTGACGGGGCGCTTCCTCGGGACGGCCACCGCCTCGCTCCAGGGGTTCTTCGTCCAGGAAGAGGACGGCGACGTGGATGGCGATGCGGCGACGTCGGAGGGGCTCTTCGTGTTCGAAGGGGAGAGCGGTCTCGCCGCGGGGATCGCCGTCGGGGATCGCGTGCGGGTCGCCGGGACGGTGCGCGAGCGCGCCGGCGCGACCGCCCTCGAGGCGCTCGCGGACGTCGGGCTCTGCAGCCACGGCGCGGCGCTGCCGACGGCGGTGCGCCCGATGCTGCCGATCCCCGGCGTGCCGACGGACGATCTCCCGGCGGCGCGGGCGGCGATGGATGCCTGGGCCGAGGGCTTCGAGAGCATGCGCGTCGCATTCGACCAGCCCCTCACCGTCGGCGAGTCCTTCGATCTCGCGCGTCTGGGCCAGCTCTCCCTGCACGAGGGCGAGCGCATCCGGACCTTCACCGACGCGAGCCTGCCGAGCATCCCGGGTGAGCTCGCCCACCGGATCGACGTCGCGCGCCGCCGCGTCCTCCTCGACGACGGCGACGCGAGCCTCGACGGTGCGCTCGTGAACGGCCGTCCGCTGCCCCATCCCTGGCCGGGCCTGAGCCTCTCGAATCGGTTTCGGGCGGGCGACGTGGTGCTCGGTCTGACCGGCATCCTCGACCGCTCGACGAGCGATCGGGGAAGCGACGAGCCTCTGCGCGTGCGGCCCGTCGCGGAGCTGCCTGCGCCGATCTTCGTCGCGGCCAACCCGTCGCCGACTGCGCCGCCCGACGTCGGCGGAAGGCTCGTGATCGCGAGCTTCAACGTCTCGAACTACTTCGCGACGATCGACACGACGGCCTCGAACTCGTCGGGCGTCTGCGGGCCCGCCGGCGACCTCGACTGCCGGGGCGCGGACTCGGCCCTCGAATTCGCACGCCAGACCGCGAAGCTCACGGCGGCGATCTGCGGCCTCGCACCCGACGTCCTCGCCCTGATGGAGGTCGAGAACGACGACGGTGCGACGGCCGACGGTCTCGCCGAGGCGCTCGCTTCCGTGGCGGGCTGCGGCCTCTGGCGCGCCGTCGCGACGGGACCGATCGGGAGCGACGCGATCCGGGTCGCGCTGCTATATCGACCGGCCCGCGTCGAGGCGATCGGTGCGCCGCGGATCCTCGACGGCCGCGTCGACCCCCGCTTTCTCGACGCGCGCAATCGGCCCGTCCTCGCCCAGTCGCTGCGCGAGGTCGCGACCGGCGAGACCTTCACCCTCGCCGCCGTCCATCTGAAGTCGAAGGGCTCGGCCTGCAGCGGGCCCGGGGACGCCGACGTCGGTGACGGCCAGGGACACTGCAACGCGACGCGCACCGCAGGCGCCCGGGCCCTCGTCGACTGGCTCGCGAGCGATCCCACGGCGAGCGGGGATCCCGACTTCCTGATCGTCGGAGACCTCAACAGCTACGCCCGCGAAGATCCGGTTCGCGCGATCGAGGACGGTCCCGACGACGTCGCGGGCTCCCCCGACGACTGCGTCGATCTCGTCCGCCGGTTCGCCGGCGCCGCGGCCTACAGCTACGTCTTCGACGGGCAGATCGGACGCCTCGACCATGCCTTCGCGAGCCCCTCGCTCGCGCCCCGGATCACGGGAGCGGCGGAGTGGCACGTCAACGCCGACGAGCCTCCCGCCTTCGACTACGACGACACCGTCGCGGATCCCGGCGAGGCGGGCTTCGAGGCGAAGCCCGCCGCCCTTCCGCTCTTCGCCCCCGATGCTCGTCGGACGTCGGACCACGATCCGCTGCGGATCGGGCTGCCCGAGCCGGGTGGCCGCGCGATGCCGGCCCTCGGCGCACTCGCTGCGCTCGGACTGGCGCGACGGCGTGCGGTGCAGGACTGGACGCGCCTCACGCGTGCGCGGCGCCGCGCGCGGGGACTCTGGCACGCCCGCCCCCCGGTCTATATTCCGGGCGTTCCACATCTCGAGCAGGGGGATTCCGATGCGTGCGATCGCGGTGGTGCTGGTTCTGTGGGGGGCGTCGGCGGCTTCCGCGGCCGAGCCGGGGAACCTCTGGCAGGTCGAGTCGAGCATGGAGATGCCGGGCATGAAGATGCCCCCGCGCAGCCAGCAGGTTTGTACCCCCGTCCGGGCGGAGGGCCCGGAGGCCCTCTCTGGCGGCGACGACCGGTGCCAGATGACGAACGTGAAGCGATCCGCGAGCCGGTTCAGCTGGGACGTGACCTGCCCCGACGGCAGCGGGACCGGCGAGATGGTCTACGAGGGCCGCGACGCCTACACGTCGACGATGACCATGACGGCCGAGGGCCGGACCATGAAGATGGTGACCCGGGGCAAGCGCATCGGGGATTGCGATGCGAGCCAGATGAAGAAGCAGGTCGCGGCGGTCCAGGCGCAGGCGAATCAGGGCATGGAGCAGATGTGCGCGGGCATGGTCGATGCCCTGCTGCCGGGGAATCTGCAGACCTATCAGTGCGCCCCGAAGTACAAGAGCCAGCTCTGCGGGAAGTTCCAGACGAAGGCGGGCTTCGCCGAGGTCGCCTCGCGCCAGGTGACGGGACAGGCCGTGCTCGACTCCGGCACGCTGCCCGAGGTCTCGCGCTTCTGCGGCGTCGATGGCGAGGCGATGCGATCGAAGCTCTGTGGCGAGGCGAGCCGGAGCGAAGACCTCGCCTTCCTGGGCAAGACCTGCCCGGATCAGGGGAGGGTGATCGCCCAGCGGGAGTGTGCCGGCCGCAGCTTCTCGTCGCCGCCCGCCGAGCGCTACCGCGAGTTCTGCAACGACTACGCGCGAGCGCAGATGCAGGGCGACTCGGCCGGCGATTCGGCGCCGCCGTCCGCAGGGGCGACGCCGGCCGAGGCCGGTGCGCCGAGCTCGGGCTCGCCGGGATCGGGCGTGCCGGGGCAGGCCGTGCAGGAGGGGGCGAAGAAGCTGAAGGGGCTGCTCGGCTTCTAGGACTCGTCGGATGGACGGGCTCCGGGCGCCCGCCCGGACAGAGGCGAGCCACCGAGGGGATCGGAGAGGAGGAAGCGTGCTGCCCGCTCGCGTCGCCTCCCGGAGCCCCGGCCTCGGGGCACCGCTCCGCGAGGCGCCCGTCGCTCGGCCCTGGGCCGTCGTGCGCCGCGCGGTGGGCGCGGTCCTCCTGCTCGCCTGCGGTCTGCTGGCGAGCGGGGCCCGGGCCGGGTCCGACCTCGACCCCTACCCGAAGGCCGCGGCAGCCTATCTGGTGGTCGTCAACGGAGCCGAGCTCTGGACCCACGCGCCGGATCGCGCGCTGCCGCCGGCTTCGCTCACGAAGATGATGACGGCGCTCGTCCTGGTCGAGGACTGGAAGCCGGACGCGATCGTCCACGTCGGCGCCGAAGCCGCAGGGGCGACGGGCTCGCGGGTCGGCCTGCGCAAGGGAGATCGGATCCGCTTCGCCGACGCCTTCGACGCGCTGCTCGTCGGCTCGGCGAACGACGCCTGTCTCGCCCTCGCCGAGCACGCCGCGGGCAGCATCGAGCGCTTCGTCGACCGCATGAACGAGCGCGCGAAGAGCCTGGGCCTGCGCGCGACGCGCTTCCGCAATCCCTGCGGCCTGGACGCGCCGGATCATCTCGCCTCCGCGCGTGATCTCCTGCGTCTCGCGATGGAGGCGATGCGATCACCGGAGATCGCACGGGCCGTCGCGCTGCGGGTGGTGGACGTGCAGACGCTCGAGGGTCGGCGGCTGCAGAAGGCGAGCGGGAATCTGCTCCTCGGCCGGGTCGAGGGCGCGATCGGGGTGAAGAGCGGCTTCACGAGCCGGGCCGGGAAATGTCTCGCCGCCCTCGTCCGCCGCGGCCGCGACGAGGTCGCCGTCGTCCTGTTGAACGCCCCCGATCGCTGGTGGACGGCGTCGATCCTGATCGACGACGCCTTCGCGGCCCTCGATGCGGCTCGCCGCTGAGCCGCGCGAGGGCGTCGCGGCGGGCGCGATGAGCGCGTCGATGGCCGATTCCGCGGCGGGCGCGGCGACGGCGCGCGGGCCGGATGACGGTGCAACGCGCGTCCCGCGGAGCGCCTCCCTCGGGCCCGCGCTGATCGTGTTGACCGCGGTCGGGATCGCGTATGCGAATGCGTTCGCGGCGAGCTTCCAGTTCGACGACTGGGACGTGATCGTCCGGGACCCGAGAGTCCAGAGCCTCTCGGCCTGGTGGCAATCGATGCCGGGAATCCGGCCGCTGCTCAAGCTGAGCTATGCGCTCCATCATGCGAGCGGACTCGGCGTCGTCGGCTTCCACGCGGTCAACGTCGCGATCCACGCGACCAACGCGCTGCTCGTCCTGACGCTCGTCCGCGCGCTCGCGGCGCGCGGGACGGCCGAGCCGGGATCCGGTGCCCGGGCGGACGGGATCGCCCTCGCGACCGCGCTCGTCTTCGCGCTCCATCCCGTCCAGACCGAGGCGGTCACCTACGCCTCGGGCCGCTCGACCTCCCTCAGCACGGGGCTCGCGCTGGCGAGCCTCTGGCTCTGGGTGCGGGCCCGGGATCGAGGTGGGTCGCAGCTCGGCTCGATCGCCCTCATGCTCCTCGCCCTCGGCGTCAAGGAGAGCGCGCTCGGGGTCCCGGCGGCGATCGCGCTCTGGGTGGCGAGCGAGCCCGGACGGCGCGAGCGCGTTCGGGCGGCCTGGCGGGCGGCGCGGGCACATGCCCTCGTGCTCCTCGTCGCCGTCGGTGCGTCGCTCGCGCTGCCCGCCTACCGGGCGCTCGCGGCGACGAGCTTCGCGACCCGGTCTCCGCTCGAGAACCTCGTCGCCCAGGTCGACGCGATCGTCTACCTCGCGGGCCAGCTCGTTCGCTTCGATCGGCTGAACGCCGATCCGGCGCTCGAGGCGGTGACCCGGCTCGATCCGATGCGGGCGATCGCGGCGGGGACGATCGCGGCGATCGGGCTCGCGGCGCTGGCGGGGCTTGCACGGCGCCCGCTCGCGGCCTTCGCCGTCGCATGGACCTTCGTCTGGCTCGCACCGACGAACTCGCTGGTCGCGCGCCTCGATCTCGTGAACGACCGCCAGCTCTACGCCGCGCTGGTCGGGCCGGCGCTGCTGCTCGCCCTGGCGATCGACGCCCTGGCTCGGCGTGTGCGCCGGCCGCGGTGGCGCGCGGCCGTCCGTCTGCTCCTGGTCGCCGCGATCGCCCTCGGTCTCGGCCTCGCGACCCATCGGCGCAACGAGGTCTACCGCGACGAGCTCGTCTTCTGGCAGGACGTGACGCGCAAGTCGCCCCGGAACGCCCGGGCCTTCAACAACCTGGGCTTCGCCCGCGCCGAGCGCTGCGAGCTCGACGCGGCGGCCACCGCCTGGCGTCGGGCCCTCGCCCTCGATCCCACGCTCGTGCGGGCGGCGGTGAACCTGCGGCTGCTCGAGGAGGGGGCGGGGCAGGCGGAGCGCTGTCGCGGCACGACGGGGAATCCGACGCGCCCGGCGCCGCCGGTCAGCCTCGGGCCACGAAGCCCGCGGCCGTGACGAGCGGGAGGCGATCCGCCGTGACGAGGCCCGGCGGCGCAGCGACGACGGCGCGAATCGCGTTGACCGCGGGGTTCGCGGTCGCGACCCCGAAGTCGGTCAGGTTCGCGGGATACTGGATCGCATAACGCGCCCGGACGCTCGGGACGCCGTCGACCTCGATGACGTAGCCCTCCTCCGTCGGCCAGTCCGGCTCCATCGCGTCCCCGAGCCGCCACAGCAGCCCGAGCTCGATCACCGCCTTGCCCCCGACGATCCCGGACCAGACGCTCTTCAAGCCGCAGATCGTGCCCTTCGCGATCTTCATGTAGCCGAGGTCGAGATCCTTCTTCGCGACGCCGAAGTCGACGTCGAAGCGGACCTCGTCGAGGTCGATCTCGAGCGCCGCCGCCATCATCTCGACCGCGTCGAGGAAGACGAGCATGCGCGTCTTCGCCCGCTCGTAGAGACCCGGCGTATCCGGCGGCGAGGCGAAGCCGATGTCGAGCCAGGTCTGGGCCGAGGCGTAGGCCGTGGCGTCGACGGACTCGAGGACCGAGACGCGATCGACCCGCCGACACACCGCCGTCGCGACGAGCCCGAGCACGTTCGCGAGCCCTGGATTGATGCCCGAGCCGTAGAGCGAGACGCCGCCGCGCCGAGCCGCTTCGTCGAGTCGGCGCATGTCGCGCTCGCCGTACGATCTGCCCGTGATGAAGTTCGCCGTCGAGACGACGTTGATCCCGGACTCGAGCAGCCGGACCATGTCGTCGACGACCCATTGCAACGGCATGTAGAGGACGCAGTCCGGCCGCAACGCGAGGATCGCCTCGAGGTCGTTCGTCGCCGCGATGCCGACCTTCTCGTCGAAGCCGCACAGCTCGCCGACGTCGCGGCCGACCTTGTCGGCGCTCCAGGCGTAGCAGCCGACGAGCTCGAGCTCGGGATGATCGAGGACGGCGCGCACGGCGCTGCGGCCGACGAGGCCCGTGGTCCACTGGACGACGCGGAGAGGCTTTCGGGACATGCCGCCGACCCTAGCACGGGCCACCGCCCCGCCGCGGCCCGCCGGCGCCCGGCGCTCGCGCGGACGTCGAAGATTCGCGCCGGACGGTGCGTGCGCGCGGCCTGCCGGCGCGGCGCGTGATCCCGGGCGGCGGCGACGCGCGGCGTGCGCGTGCGCTTCCGTCACGCCCATCACGCTCCTACAGATTCGGAGCGCAGGGTGCCGATACGAAGGGTGTCGCCGTCGAGGCTGGAGGGCCGATCGACGGGCGGCGGGATGTGTCCGTGATGTCGCGTACGATGCCCTCCTCCCCGATCCGTCCGACCCGCTTCGCCGATCGATGGACCGCGGCCGCCGCGCGCGCGGTCGCACCGATCGTCCGCTTGACGGGCACGCTCGCGCTCCTCGCGCTGGCGGGCCTCGGCGCGGCGGAGGCTCGGGCTCTCTCGTTCCAGGCCAACTTCGTGTCCTCGACCTATCAGACCGTCGCTTCCGACACCTGGTCGAGCCTGCTCGCGCGTCATCAGGCGGGGACGACCATCCGGTCGAACGTGACGACGGGCCTCGAGAACATCTCGACGACGGTCTACGCGAACGGCGTGACGGCGAACTACAGCGTTCTGATGACGACCTCGTTCCAGGCCGCGGTCGCGGGGACCTACACGTTCCAGGTCGGCACCGACTGGGGCCGCGGCGGCGCGGCAGCCGTGCTCGACGGCAATACCGGGGCGGTGCTCTCGGAGCGCGTGATCACGAACAACGTCTGGTGGGCCAACGACTGGAACAACGCGACCGTCTTCACGACGACCGCGACGCTGACGGTCGGCCAGTCCGTCACCTTCGGCTGGGTCGGGTTCGAAGATTGCTGCGGTGGCTCGTCGACGATCCGGTTCTCGGTGAACGGCGGCGCCTATCAGAATCTCAACCAGACGAATTTCCAGGGCTTCACGATGGTTCCCGAGCCGTCGTCGGCGCTGCTGATGGGCCTCGGTCTGCTGGGCCTCGCGGTCGCCGGCGGGCGCCCTCGCCGCTGAGCGGCACGCGGCCGACGCGGGAGCGCGCCTGGGCCGTTCAGGCCGGGCGCTCGCAGCACCGCGTCCGGCCACGCGCCCTCGCGGCGAGGCCGATCCCGAGGATGCCCGCGGCAAGCGTCGCCCACGCGTCGGGCTCGGGCACCGTCGCCGCGCCGTAGAGGAACTGGCTCCCTGCGACGTCGTCGGGCTTCGGGAGCCGCGTGACCGGCGCCTTCCCGTCGAAGTCGGGATCCGCCCAGAAGCAGGCCGAACCGTCGAAGCCCGAATCGACGTAGCCGCACATCAACGCCGTCGACACGTCGGAATGCGCGAGGCCGAGGGCGTGGCCGATTTCGTGGGCGATCAGGCCCTGGAAGTCGTTGCGATAGAGGCCGCCGCCGGGCGGGTAGAGGTCGTAGAGCTGGCCCTCGGATTGCGGCGCGACGTAGAAGGCGATGTCGCTGCGCGTGTTGAGGATGATGTCGCCCTCGAGCGTGGTGAAGCCGTTGGGCGGGGGCGCGTAGCCGACCGCGGCGGAGAAGCTGCCCTCCGGAAACGGGAAGGCGCCGATCCGCAGGTGGCCGACGACCTGTCCGGGGGCGTACGCCGCACCGAAGGGCGTGCCGTCGTCGGTACCCACGTATTGGAACTGGACGCGCGCGACGGAGGCCCAGCCGTCGAGCGCGGCCTGGATCTGGTAGAGCGCGGCGAGGCGACCGCCGACCCGGTCGAAGACGGAGGTCAGGTTCGAGGTGCCCGAGAAGCCGAGGGGCGCGACGAGGGGATCGAGCGGCGTGCCGTCGGGCATCAGGCTCCAGGTCACGATCCCGCCCGGAGTCCCGATGACGTTGCTGCCCCATTTCGACGCTTCGTTCGGACCGAACGGCGACGGGAAGTAGCCGTAGGCGGTGACGATCGGGGCGAGCGCCGATCCCAGGGCGATCATCAGGAGGAGCGCGATCGCACCCGCGCACCAAGCCCCGCGACGGCGACCGAGCCTGCTCGATCGACGTCGTCTCGAGACCTCACCCGAACCCGGCCGTGCATGTCCCATCGCGATTCCGCAGCGCCGCTCGCGTGACGCCTCGACTCCGCCTAACGGCGGCGGAGGGCGAGGGCCGAAAGGCCGAGACCGAGGAGCAGGGCCGTGCCCGGCTCCGGAACCGGCTGGACGTCGAAGACGCTCGTGAACGAGGCCGAGTCGCCGGGGGTCAGGCTGAAGCGCAGCGTGAGCCCGATCGTCGTCGTCGTCGCCACCGCGATCGACTCCTGGACCGGGATCCCGAAGGACGTGCTGCCGAGGGAGACGCTGCCGACGCCCGAGACGGAGGTCGGATTGTCGAAGAGCGTCCTCACCGTCGCCCCGTCGATCTGCGCGTCATAGATCGCCGTCGTTCCGGAGTTGGCGAGGGTCACGCCGTTGAAGTTGTTGTCGGTCGCACCGCCCTGGACCGAGCCGCGGATCAGGCTCGGCGGGCCGAAGCTGATGCCGGTCGGGAGCAGCACCGAGACGACGAAGGTCTGGGTGGCGGCGGTGTTGTTCGTGACGGAGAAGATGTTGGTGATCGACGGATCGGGATCGACCTGCAGGCTCCAGCTGTCGAGGGTCCAGCCGCCGAGAGGAGTCCAGTTCGTGCCCGAGCAGCTGAGCTGGCCCTGGGCCCCCGCGCCACCGCAGCCGAGGTAGGCGTCCTGGTCCGTCATCGTGACGAAGGATGAGTCGTTGCCCGCGTAGCCGACGGTGATCGAGAACGCGTCGGCGTCGGGGGCGGCCAGCAGAAGGGCCGAGGCGAGGGCGAATCCGAATCCGGTCGAGCGCAGCATGAGCGGCATGGTGATGGAGCTCCCTTCCCAGAGGCTCCGACACTATCTCATGACCGATCTCGAAAGTGGCAAGAATTCTCGACGGTTTGGTAAAAAAATCCGTCGAAGGATTGGCCCGGCGTCCCGCGGGATGCTCTCAGCGCCGGGGATGGCTAGCAGCCGAAGCTCAGAGACCGGCGACCTCGACCTCGAGCTCGGCCTTGGCGACCGCCTCGGCGAGGCGAAGGCGCTCGCCCGCGTTCTCCGCCGTATCGGCGAGGGCAGCGAGCTGGCGCGCCGCCTCGGCCCGGCGGCCCTCGGCGGCGTTCCGGTCGATCTCGCTTCCCCGCGCACAGCCGTCGACGAGCACCACGACCTTCTGGCCGTCGACCTCGGCGAAGCCGCTCGAGATCGCCGCCCACTCGCTCGAGCCCCCGTCCCGCACGATCTGCATCGGGCCGCGCACGAGGGGCGTCAGGAAGCGCTCGTGGCTCTCGAGCACGCCGAAACGCCCGGCCTCGCCCGGCAGCACGACCTGCTGGACGGCTTCGGAGAAGGCTTCCCCTTCCGGTGTCACGACGACGAGCTCGAGCGCCATGGATCTTCGTCTCCTGTCCGTTTCCCTGCGCGGCTAGACCAGCGTCTTCGCCTTGGCGATCGCGCTCTCGATGTCGCCGACCATGTAGAAGGCCTGCTCCGGCAGATCGTCGTGCTTGCCGTCGAGGATCTCGCGGAAGCCGCGGATCGTGTCCTCGAGGCGGACGTAGACGCCGGGGGTGCCGGTGAAGCCTTCGGCGACGTGGAAGGGCTGGGAGAGGAAGCGCTGGATCTTGCGCGCGCGGGCGACGGTCAGCTTGTCCTCCTCCGAGAGCTCGTCCATGCCGAGGATGGCGATGATGTCCTGGAGATCCTTGTAGGCCTGGAGCGTCGACTGGACGCCGCGGGCGACCTCGTAGTGCTCCTGGCCGACGACCTGGGGATCGAGGATGCGCGAGGTCGAGTCGAGCGGATCGACGGCGGGGTAGATGCCGATCTCGGTCAGCGCGCGGTTGAGCACCGTCGTCGCGTCGAGATGCGTGAACGCCGTCGCCGGCGCGGGATCGGTCAGATCGTCGGCGGGGACGTAGATCGCCTGCACCGACGTGATCGAGCCCTTGTTGGTCGACGTGATGCGCTCCTGCAGCTCGCCCATGTCCGTCGCCAGCGTGGGCTGGTAACCGACGGCCGACGGGATGCGGCCGAGGAGCGCCGACACCTCGGAGCCCGCCTGCGTGAAGCGGAAGATGTTGTCGACGAAGAGGAGCACGTCCTTGCCTTCCTCGTCGCGGAAGTACTCGGCGGCGGTCAGACCCGTCAGGCCGACGCGCGCGCGGGCCCCCGGCGGCTCGTTCATCTGGCCGTAGACCAGCGCCGCCTTGTCGAGAACGGTCGATCCGTCCGCGAGCACCGAGTCCATCATCTCGTGCCAGAGATCGTTGCCCTCGCGCGTCCGCTCGCCGACGCCGGCGAACACCGAGTAGCCCGAGTGCTGCTTCGCGATGTTGTTGATGAGCTCCATGATGACGACGGTCTTGCCGACGCCGGCGCCGCCGAACAGACCGACCTTGCCGCCCTTGTTGTAGGGAGCGATCAGGTCGACGACCTTGATGCCGGTCTCGAGGACCTGGACCGAGGTCGACTGGTCGACGAACTCGGGGGCAGGGCGGTGGATCGGGTAGGTCATCTTGGCGTTGATCGGGCCGCGCTCGTCGACGGGCTGGCCGATCACGTTCATGATGCGACCGAGAGTCTCGGGGCCGACGGGGATCGTGATCGGCGCGCCGGTGTTCTTGACCTCCTGGCCGCGGCGCAGACCGTCGGTCGTGTCCATCGCGATCGTGCGCACCGTCTTCTCGCCGAGGTGGAGCGCCACCTCGATCACGAGGTTGTCGGGCTGATCGTTGATCGCGGGATTGGTCGTCGTAAGGGCCGTGAGGACCTCGGGCAGGTTGCCCCCCTCGAACTCGACGTCGACGACGGGGCCCGTCACCTGGACGATCTTGCCAATGGACATGCTCTTGACTCCTTGATGCCTTGCTTCGTTCCCGGCCCTTCGTCTGGCCGGTTCGTTCTGCGGTGCCCGTCCGGTCCGGCTCGCGGCCGGCTCGGGTCCGGTCGAGCGGTTAGTCGAGGGCCTGGGCGCCGGTCACGATCTCGACGAGCTCGCGGGTGATCGCGGCCTGGCGAGCGCGGTTGTACTGGAGCGTCAGCTTCTCGATCAGGTCCTGGGTGTTCTTGGTCGCGGCTTCCATCGCCGTCATGCGCGCGGCGTGCTCGCCGGCCTGGTTCTCGAGCAGCGCGCGGAAGATCTCGACCTCGACGGCCTTCGGCACGAGCGCCGCGAGCAGGGCCGCAGGATCGGGCTCGATCTCGAAGGGCAGCGCCTGCCCCTCGTCGACCGCGACGAGCCCGGCCTTCGGCGGCGTGAAGGGCAGCAGCGACTTGACGACGGGCGTCTGGGTCAGCGTCGAGACGAACTGGCTGTAGACGAGCACGACCTCGTCGACCTCGCCCGCCTCGTAGCGCCGCGCGAGCTCGCGTCCGACGTCGGCCGCCTTGTCGTAGCGGACGTCGCCGCCGATCGGCGACTCGAAGGAGATCTGGCTCGCGCGCCGGCGCTTGAAGAAGTCGATCGCCTTCTTCCCGAGGAGCGTCAGGCCGATCCGCTGGAACTCGCCGGAGCGGCTCTTGATCACCGCCTCCGCCGCCTTCACGACATTCGAGTTGAAGCCGCCCGCGAGACCGCGATCGGAGGTCACGACCACGAGCTCGAGCGTCCGACGCTCCGGATGCACCGCGAGCAGCGGATGCGTCTCGTCGAGGGGGGTCTTCGAGACCTCCTCGAGCGTCGCGCGCATGCGCGTCGCATACGGGCGCGCGCTACCGATCGCGTCCTGCGCGCGGCGCAGCTTCGCCGCCGCCACCATCTTCATGGCGGAGGTGATCTTCTGCGTCGACTTGACGGTCGTGATGCGACGCTTGATGTCCCGGAGATTCGCCACTTGCGCTGCCCCTCAACCCGTCCCTGACTAGGCGGCCTGCGTCGCCTTCGCACTGCCCGAAGCGGCGCTCGGCTGGAAGATCCGCGCGAACTCGTCGAGCGCCGCCACCAGCTGCTGCTTCGTCGCGTCCTCGAACTTTCCGGTCGTCCGGATCGTGTCGAGGATCTCGCGCTTCGAAGACCGCATCCACGCGAGCATCTCGCGCTCGTAGCGCTGGATGTCGGAGAGCTCGAGCTGGCGGATCCAGGACTCGCGGCCCGGCTGCGGCGTCGAGGCGAAGATCGAGACGACCTGCTCCTCCATCTGCAGCGGCGAATACTGGCCCTGCTTCAGGATCTCCGTCTGGCGCTCGCCGTTCGCGAGCTGCTCCTGCGTGGCCTTGTCCAGATCGGAGCCGAACTGGGCGAAGGCCGCCATCTCGCGGTACTGGGCGAGGTTCAGCTTCAGCTGACCGGCCACCGCCTTCGTCGCCTTCGTCTGCGCCGCGCCACCGACGCGGGACACCGACAGACCGACGTTGATCGCGGGCCGCACGCCCGAGTTGAACAGGTCCGTCTCGAGGAAGATCTGTCCATCCGTAATGGAGATCACGTTGGTCGGGATGTACGCCGACACGTCGCCGGCCTGGGTCTCGATGATCGGGAGCGCCGTGATCGAGCCGCCGCCGAGCTCGTCGGAGAGCTTGCAGGCGCGCTCGAGCAGCCGCGAGTGGACGTAGAACACGTCGCCCGGATAGGCCTCGCGTCCCGGCGGTCGGCGCAGCAGCAGCGAGAGCTGGCGATAGGCGACGGCCTGCTTCGAGAGATCATCGTAGACGATCAGGACGTGCTTGCCGTTGTGGCCGAAGTGCTCGGCCATCGTGCAGCCGGAGTAGGGCGCGATGTACTGGAGCGGGGCGGGATCGGCGGCCGTCGCGGCGACGACGATGGTGTAATCCATCGCGCCGTACTGCTTCAGCTTCTCCGTCACCTGCGCCACGGTCGACTGCTTCTGGCCGATCGCGACGTAGACGCAGATCACGTCCTTGCCCTTCTGGTTGATGATCGTGTCGATCGCGATCGCGGTCTTGCCGGTCTGGCGATCGCCGATGATGAGCTCGCGCTGGCCGCGGCCGATCGGGACCATCGCGTCGATGGCCTTGATCCCCGTCGCCATCGACTCGTTGACCGACTTGCGGGTCACGATGCCCGGCGCCTTGAGCTCGACCTGGCGGCGCGTCTCGGCCGCGATCGGACCCTTGCCGTCGATCGGCTCGCCCAGCGCGTCGACGACGCGGCCGAGCAGGCCCGGACCGACCGGGACCTCGATGATGCGACCGGTGCGGCGCACGACGTCGCCTTCCTTCACACCTCGGGACGGACCCATGATGGCGACGCCGACGTTGTCCTCTTCGAGGTTGAGGATCATGCCGCGCAGACCGCCCGCGAACTCGACGAGCTCGCCGGCCAGCGCGTTGTCGAGCCCGTAGACGCGGGCGATCCCGTCACCGGCCGACAACACGGTTCCGGTCTCGGCGACGTCGATCTCGCGGTCGTAGTTCTTGATCTCCCGCTTGAGGATGTCGGTGATTTCGCCAGGCTTGATGTCCATCGATCGGGATCCCTTCTCTTCGGGCCGCTGTTTCAGGCCTCTTGGATGCAGGCCACTGCTTCAGGGTGGTTCAGGAGTGGGTCAGGTTGGCGCGCAGCTGGGAGAGCTGCGTCCGCAGGCTGCCGTCGAACACGAGGTCGCCGACCTTGGCGATCGCCCCGCCGATCAGGCTCGGGTCGACCTCGATCTGGAGCTTGACTTCGCGGCCGGTGCGGTCGGAGAGCGCGCGGCGCAGGCGATCCTTGCGGCGATCGTCGAGGGGGCTCGCGACCTTCACCTCCGCCGTCAGCATGCCTTCGGCCTGGTCCGCGAGCGCATCGTAGGCGAGGGCGATGGCCTCGAACTGGATCAGTCGGCGCTGGTCGACCAGGAAGCCCAGGAAGTTCTGGACCAGCGGCCCCACGTTCTCACGCACGGCGAGCGCCTTGAGCGCCGCCTTGCGCTCGGCGGCGGGATGCATCGGCGTCAACAGCGCGGCCGAGACCTCGCGGCTGGCGGCGAAGATGGCGCGGAGGCGCGCGAGCTCCGCGCGGACCTCGCGATGGCGCCGGTCGTCCTGGGCGAGGCCGAAGAGGGCCTTCGCATAACGCTGTGCCGCACCACCGGCCTTCATCGCCCGATCCCTCCCGCGGAGCCGGGCTCCACGCGCGTGATGAACTCGTCCATCAGCCGATCGCGGTCGGCATCGTTGACGCCGGTCTCGAGCTTGCGGCTCGCGAGCTCGAGGGCGAGATCGGCGGCCTCCTCGCGGAGCTTCGACTGCGCGCGGCGCAGCTCCTGGTCGACGGCCGCCTGGGCGTCGCGCCGGATGCGGTCGGCGGTGGCGCGCGCCTCGGCGAGGATGCGGAGCGCCTCCTCTTCGGCGCGGCGGCTCGAGGCCTCGCGGATCGAGTCGAGCTCGGCGGAGAGGTCGACGAGCTTGCGCTGGAGCTCGGAGTTGCGGTGCTCCGCCTGGGCCAGCAGATCCGCGGCCTGGGAGAGCTGGCTCTGGATGCCCTGGCGACGCGAGGCGAAGAAGTCGGCGACGGGCTTGCGACCGAAGTAGACGAGCAGCACGAGGATCACGACGAGGTTGAAGGCCTGCCAGCCGGTCTCGCGCAGGATCTCGGCCTGCGACTTGTGCTCGCCGCCCGAGGCCTGGGCGACGCCGGCGACGACGCCCGCGAAGAGGACGACCAACAGGGCCACGGCGAGCGTGCGAAGGGCAAGGGCCGCGAGCGCGGCGAACGGACGACGGGGAGCGGTGGGCTTCGGCTGCGTCATGACAGCGCCCGCCCGAGCACCTGCTCCGCCGCGGCGCGCGCGAGATCCTCGGCGCTCGACCGCAGGCTGGCGCGGGCGCTCTCGAGGGAGCGGGCGAGCTCGGACCGCGCGGCCTCGAGCTGGGCCTCGGCCTCGAGCTTGGCCTGCGACGTCAGCGCGCTCTGCTCTTCACGGGCGCGGCCGATCTCGACCTGCCGCGCCGCCTCGGCCTCGCCGCGCACCTCGCGGACCGCCGATTCGTAGCGCTCGAGGATGGAGTCGGCTTCGCGCTGCAGATGCTCCGAACGGGCACGCGCGCCCTGGATGCGCTCGGCGCGAGCATCGAGGGCGCGGAAGATCGGCTGGAAGATCAACGCGTTCAGCGGAATCACGAGCAGCGCGAACGCGATCAGCATGACCCACAGCGCGCCGAGGCCGGACTCGTCTTCGATCAGGCCGGGCTTGATGAGATCGAAGAGCGCGTAGTCGGGGATCAGCTCGAGCGACTCCGACGCGAGCGCGGCGAGCGGCCAGCCCGTCACCGTCACCGCAGTCAGGGCCGCGAGCCCGAGGCCCGCGCTCCGCAACAGGCTCGTTCGTCCAGGATGCAGCCGGGCGGACGACATCCCGCTGGCTTGCACCGTTTCGTTTCGCAGAGAGCTGTATCGCAAAGAGTCGCTCCGAGGGCCTGCAACACCCGTCGCATCACGTTCGAGCCGGCTCCAGCCCCCCTTCGGCCCTCGCCGACCGGAGCTCCCCTGCACGCTCACCGCGCAGTCGCACGTCACCGCAAATCCGCCCGCGCGCGAGCCGGAACGGCCCGGGATCACCGGCTCGATCTCCGCATGCGATCCGGACGGCACCGACCCGGGGACCGGGGGGCTCAGAGCGGCAGCTGGCGCCAGCGGGTGGGTACCACGAATCGCCCGACATTCCACCTGGGCGAGCCCCGGGTGCAACGTTTTGTTGACCGAATCCGACGGCGCTGCGACCTAGCTCTGCGCGGCGGTCGGATCGTCGTCCGCCTCACCCGCGCGCTCGGCGCCGACCAGGGCCCGACCGTTCCAGATCGCGGACTCGTCGAACGCGACGATCGGCGCGCGGAGATCGCCGTCGAGGCGGGCGCCCGGCGCCAGCCGAGCGCGGGTCCGGACGACGACGGGGCCGACGATCTCTCCGGCGTTCTCGAGCGACTCGCACTCGACGCGCCCCTCGATCCGGCCCTTTTCGCCCACGATCAGATCACCGGCTCCGCGCAGGCTTCCGCGGACGCTGCCTTCGATGCGGGTCGGGCCGGTGATCGCGACCTGGCCCTCGAATGCGCCTCCGGCGGGCACGAGGACGTCGTCCGCGGCCAGGGGAAGGTCGCCGCGGCCGGCAATGTTCTCCTCGGCCGGGGGGAGGGCAGGGTCGACGGAGTCGAGCTCCATCGCGTCGGAATCGGCTGCGCTCATGGGCAGGGACTGCTCCTGATTTCGGATCGAGCCCCGCTTCGGGCGGGAGCCCGGCTCGGGGACCCGGTGGGTCCGATGAGGCGACTTCGACGGCTCAGGCGAGACCGAGCAGCAGGTTGCCGATCCGCTCGAGATCCTCGAGGTCGAAGTAGCGGATTTCGAGGCTTCCGCCGCCGCTCGCGGCGGGGTGGAGCTCGACGCGGGTCTGGAGACGGCGCTCCAGACGCTCGACGTAGGCGCGCGTGTCGGGGTCGAGTGCAGCGCGGGGGGTCCCGGTGCCGGCCGCCGCCGAACGCTTCGGTCCCTTGGCCTTCTTGTCGAGAGGGTCTATTTCACCACGAACGAGGGCGCGGGCAGCCTCTTCCGTCCCGCGCACCGTGAGGCCTTCGCTCAGGATCCGCTCGCGCAAGGCCTCGCGCGCCTCGATGTCGTGGACCTGAAGCAGGGCCTTCGCGTGGCCCATGCTGAGCCGCCCGGCTTCGACGTCGGCCTGGATCGTGCGGGACAGGTCGAGCAGGCGGATGTGGTTCGCGATGGACGAGCGGTCCATCGAGACCTTTCGACCGATCTCCTCCTGAGTATGGCCGGCCCGGGCGAGGGCCTGATAGGCGAGACCGAGCTCGATCGGGTTGAGGTCCTGACGCTGGACGTTCTCGACGATCGCGAGCTCGAGGCGATCCGCCGGATCGACGTCGAGCACGACGGCCGGCACGCTGCGCCGCCCTGCCAGCTGGCTCGCGCGGAAGCGCCGCTCCCCCATGACGAGCTCGTAGCGGCTCCCCGCCTGCCGCACGACGACGGGCTGCAACACACCATGCTGCCGGATCGAGTCCGCCAGCTGCTGCAGCGCGGCGGGCTCGAACTCCCGGCGCGGCTGGTCCGGATTCGGATCGATGCGGGCGACCTCGATCTCGAGCACACCGGCGGTCGGCGAAGCCGACGGCGTCGGCGCTCCGACGAAGCCGACGCTCGGCGGTGTGGGCGCGGCCGCCGGAGTCGGGCTGGAGATCAGGGCGCCGAGGCCCCGACCGAGTGCATTGCGGCGCGGATTCATGACGAGCTCCTGTCTGGATGCGCTTCGGACGACGGACGCGCACTGCTGGCCTTCGGGAGGACCGGCGGCTTGCGCGGCGGACCGACGAGGGCGAGCTGGGCGAGCAGCTCCTCGGCCAGCTTCGTGTAGGCGACGGCGCCTTTGGAGTGGATGTCGTAGAGAAGGATGGGCTGCCCATGGCTGGGCGCCTCCGACAGACGGATGTTTCGCGGGATCCGCGTCCGGTAGACCTTGTCCCCGAAATGGCCGCGGACCTCGGCCTCGACCTGGCGCGAGAGATTGGCGCGCGGATCGACCATGGTCAGCACGATGCCCTGGATGCGAAGTCGCGGATTGAGCTCGGCCTTCACGAGGTCGATCGTCGCCACGAGGTTCGCGAGTCCTTCGAGGGCGTAGTACTCGCCTTGCAGGGGGATCAAAACGGCATCCGCGGCGGTCAACGCGTTCAAGGTCAGCAGCCCGAGCGAGGGTGGGCAGTCGATCAGGATCAGCTCGTAGGCGTCGCCGATCGCGGTAATGGCGTGGGCGAGGCGATACTCGCGGGCCTCCATCGAGACGAGCTCGATCTCGGCCCCGACCAGGTCCCGCCCAGCGGGCACGACGTGCAGGGTCTCGAGCTCGGTCTCGACGGCGCAGTGGGTCAGGGGAACACCGTCGACCAGGGCATCGTAGATCTGCCGCTCGGGCTGGCTGATACCGTAGGCACTGCTGGCGTTGGCCTGCGGGTCCATGTCGATCAGGAGGGTCGGGCGTTCGGAGGCGGCGAGGCAGGCGGCGAGATTGACCGCCGTGGTGGTCTTCCCGACTCCACCCTTCTGATTGACGACCGCCAGCACGAACGGCGCCGAGCTCATGGGACGACTCGTACCGGGGCCACGCACGGTTTCGGGCCTCGCGCTGGCCCCCCGCGCGCGATCCCTCGGACGCGGACCAATTCGGACCGCGACGCGTTTCTTATCACAGACGGGATCGATTGCGAGTGGCGTACGCTGGTTCGCGTCGGTGGGGAGGCTCAGGAGGGGCTCGGCCGGACGATCCAGAGCTGGCGGTCGAGTTGGCTGAGGGGGACTCGGTAGCGGCGGCGCTCCACGCAGAGCGGCTCCTCGACCTTGGGGGGCAGCGCATCGGCAGTGGCGGGGAGGACCATGATCCCACCGGGCCGAAGCCAGGGACGCATCTGCGCGAGGGCCTGCTCCGGCTTCATCATCGCCTGCGCGACGACGACGGCGCTCGGATGCGGCTCGACCCGCTCGGAGCGACCGAGCACGGGATGCGCATTCTCGAGACCGAGCTGCCGCCGGACCTCTCTCTGAAAATGGTGCCGCTTCTGGCGGGACTCGACCAGATAGACCTGAACCGCCGGACACAGAATGGCAATGGGAAGCCCCGGAAAGCCAGCGCCGCTTCCAAGATCCGCAAGGTCCGGGGCGGTCGAGAGCTCGGGAAGCGCCTGGACGAGGGCGGCCGCATCGAGCACGAGGCGCTCTGTCATCTCGAGCGGATCGCGGTGCCCGGTCAGGTTCATGCGGGGAGCCCATTGGGCCAGCAGCTCGACCAGGCGGAGCAGGGCATCGAGGGTCGCCGCAGAAGGGTGCGGGAAGAGGGCGCCGAGGCCTTGCTCCAGGCGGCTGCGGACGAGCGCTCGATCAAAGGGATCGGAGCCGCGATCCGACATCGTCGAAGCCTCCGTTCCCCGTGGAACGTTTCAGGGTGAAACGAGATCGGCGCGCTCACCGGCTCCGTCGGGGCTGCGGTCGTGGGGCATCGCGCCACCCCGCTCCATCCGAATGTTCCCCGTGGAACATTCCAGCTCCCGGCGCGGCAAGTCCACGGGCAGCTCCCGCTGCCGAGCCCGACGGCGCGAGCTGGGGCTGCCCGCTGTGTGCCCCGCCATCCGGAATCCAATGCGCGTCGGCGGGGAAGGTGCGGGGTCGCCTGGAGCGGGCCCGAGACCGGCCGGCGATGCCACCCGAACCGCGCGCTCGGGATCTACCGACCCGGCGCCTCGCCGGGCGACTGCGTCGAGTTCGGCCGAACGCGCAGGGACCGGGGCCCGGGAACGCTCGGCCCACCAGGGCCGGGAGCCGCGTCACAGACCCGGCGCCCAGCCCCGCTTCACCCTCAGCCCTGGGCCAGCGCCTCTTCGTACTCGGGCGCGCCTTCCGGAACGACCAGCACCTGCCGGTATCGACCTTCGCCGATGCTCATCGTCGCGACACCGCTCATCTCGCGCACCACGATGTGGATCGCCCGGCGATCTCGCGAATTCATCGGGTCGAGGGCGATCGACCGCCCCGTCTCCCGCGCCCGCTTCACGGCGCGCTCCGCCAGGCGGGTCAAGGTCTGCTCGCGCTCCTCGCCGCCCCCCTCCACGTCGACGACGACGCGGGGCGCATCATCCCCCTGCCGCATCGAGACCTGGTTCGCGACCAGCTGGAGGGCGTCCGTGGCCCGCCCGTCACCCCGCTGAAGCTCTGCGGCCGCTGCACCCCGCAGTTGGAAGATCAGGAAGTCCCCCTCCGCAGCTTCGGAGATCTCGAAGGAGCCGAGCTTCATCCGCTCCACCGCCCCGAGGAGGAACTGACCGACCGGCCCCAGGCTTCCCTGGGCCTGACCCTTGGAGTCCGCGACTGCCGGGAGAGAATCCCCACGACTTCCCCCTTCATCCAAAAGGCGCTCCCGGCCCCGGTCCTCGCCCCGCGCTTCCCCGCGCTGGCCATCGCGACCACGGGACTCACCCCGACCTTCGCCGCGTCCCTCGCCCCGACCGTTGCCCCGATCGCCGCGCTCGCCCCGGCCAGCCTCTCGGCCACCTTCGCGGCCGCCCTCACGACCACCTTCGCGCTCGGCGCGTGCACCGCGCTCGCCTCGGTCGCCCCGGTCTCCGCGCTCCTCGCGTCCACCGCGCTCACCGCGCTCGCCCCGACCGCCGCGCTCCCCGCCTCGACCCTCGCGCCGTCCACCGCGCTCCTCACCGCGACCGCCGCCGTCTCCGCCTCCGGATCGGCCACCGCGCGCCGCGATGCCCTTCGGCACCGCCACGATCACGGTTCGGCCACCCGCTCCGAAGATCTCCCCGACTTGCGGGACGACGACGAGCAGCTCGCTCTCGCTCGTTCCGAAGAAGGTGGCCGCCTTGGCGCGGGCTTCCTCGAGGCTGTCTGCGACGAATTCGTTCGGTTCCTGGCGGGCGTCGTACATGGTCGTGTCTCTCTCTCGTGTCGGGGTCGCCGTCCTCTGACGGCCCCACGCTAGCGACCGGGCAGAATCAGCTCTGCGCCGCGGTCTGTCTCCGGATCCAGGACTGGTGACCGATGCCGAGCAGATTGCTCACGGTCCAGTAGAGGACGAGGCCGGAGGGAAAGGTGTAGGAAATCAGGAGCATCATCGCCGGCATCATGACGAGCATCATGCGCGCCTGGGCCGGATCCATTCCCGTCGTCGGTGTCATCTTCTGCTGCACGTACATGCTGGCACCCATGAGCAGTGGAAGCAGACGGATGGGAAAGTCGAGTCCGGGGAGTGTGAACAGCAGATCGGGCTGGCTCAGATCGTCGATCCAGGAAACGAAGTGCGCGTGGCGCAGGCCGATCGAGCTTCGCAGCGCATAGAACAGTCCGACCAGCACGGGGAACTGCAGCAGCAGCGGAAGGCATCCGCCGAGGGGATTGATGCCCTCCTCGCGGTAGAGCTTCATCAGCTCCTCGGACTGCCGCTGCCGATCGTCCTTGTAGCGCTCCTGCAGCGCCTTCATCTTCGGCTGCACCGCGCGCATGCGCTCGGCCGACCGCATCTGATTCAGCATGAGGGGCGCCGTCACGATCCGGACGAGGATCGTGAGCACGATGATCGCGAGCCCGTAGTTGGGGATGAAGCGGTAGAGCCAGTCGAGTGCGATCTCGAAGAAGCGCGTCAGGGGCTCGAGCCAGCTCCATCCGCGATTCACCGAGTGGGCGAGGCTCGCGGCGACCAGCGCGAGCGCCTCGGGATCCTTCGGTCCGAAGAAGCCGCGCACGTTCTCCTGCAACGAGCCGCCTGCCGCGACCGAGGCGCTCGGGAACGCGAGCCGCGCCTGCGCCGAGACCGTCGTCTCGACCGCTTCGAAGACCACGTGGATCCGATCCCGCGCCTCGGCGTCCATGAGCACGCCCGTGAAGTAGGGGACGTCGAAGCCCGCCCACTGCACCGAGCCTTCCACGAGCTCCTTGCCGTCGGGGGTCCCCCCGAAGCCGAGGAAGCCGGCCTTGCCGAGCCCCGCGACCAGCGTACGCGTCACGCCATTCTCTGCGCCGTAGGCGAGCAGCGAGACCTCGTTGAAGTCCGGCCGCGTCGAAGTCTGCGCCGGCCACAGCAGCTCGAAGCCGGCATCGACGGGCGTCGCGAGGCGGCTATCGAAGGCGAGCTCGAGGTCGAAGCCGTAGCCCGACTCGTCGAGGCGCAGCGTCCGCATGAAGACGCCGGCCTCCGTCTGGGCGCGCTGGACGATCTCCCGCGGACCGACGTGGACGACCTCGAAGCGGGCCGGAGCCTGTGCGCCGGGCACGCCGCGGAGCTCCGTCGTCACGAGGGGTCCCGGCGCCTCGACGAGGTCGATCGGGACCGAGCCCTCCGGCCGCCGCTCGTCGTAGCGTGCGAGCGACCAGCTCTCGATCAGGCCCGGGCCGTTCGAGATGCGGGCCACGACGTCGCTGTTCTTCAGGGTATGGGTCTCGGCCGGGATCACCGCGGCAGGCACCGTCGAGGGCGCCGGCACGTCCGCATCCGCGACCCCGGCCTCCACGCTCGCTTCGGCCGGCGCGCCGGCTGCGGACGCGGCGGATGATGAACCCGACGCCGCGGCGGGCTCCGTCGGATTCGCGGCTGCGCCGGAAGAGTCCGGCGTCTCGCCGGGCGGACTCCCGACGGCGGCGGGGGTCCCGCTTTCGGCGGTGGCCAGAGCCTCCTCGCGCCGCTGATCCTGATACATCAGGTAGCCGGCGAACACGAGCATCGAGAGCGCGAAGGCGATCAGGTTGTTGCGATCCACGAGGGGCCTCTAGGGAACCGGGTCGAAGCCGCCGGCGTGGAAGGGATGGCAACGCAGGATTCGAGCGGCCGCGAGACCGAGGCCGCGCCGCATACCATGGCGAGCGATCGCCTGCTCCGCGAAGACCGAGCAGCTCGGCTCGAAACGACAACCTGGCCCGAGGATCGGCCGGATCAGTCCGCGGTAACCGAGAAGGGCGGCGCGCACGAGGAACGGGGCAGGGCGGTCGGCCGGTCCCACGGGGCAGGGCTCGGGCTGCAGCTCGGGCCGCTGCTTCTCTCCGGGCCTCTCCATGGAAATCGCGAACGCGTTCATGATTTCGGGTTTTCCTGATTCATTCCAGAGGCTTGACCGACTGAAGCCCGGGTCATGCGAGCGAGGCGCCGACCCAGCTCGT
This sequence comes from Myxococcota bacterium, assembly GCA_046351135.1. GTDB lineage: Bacteria > Myxococcota_A > UBA9160 > UBA9160 > UBA4427 > UBA4427. The sequence goes on from JAXLZA010000006.1 coordinate 274,989, forward strand.
CGAAGCTCAGACCGATCGCCGGCCGTCGCGCAATCACCACCAGGTCGATCGGAGCGTCGAGGCCGGCCTGCTGGTGCCGGAACCATTCGCGCACCCGGCGCTTGAACCGATTGCGCTCGACCGCGTTGCCCGCCTTGCGGCCGACGGTGAGGCCGAGCCGGCTGCGGGGCTCGCCAGACGGCCGAGCCGGCTCCTGCAATCGCCCCCGTACGCCCGGTACGCTGGTCACGACGACCAGCTCGGCCGACGAGCGGCGACTTCCCGTCCGCAGGACCCGGTCGAAGTCCCGGCGGGCCAGCAGGCGTTGCGAGCGCCGGAAACGCAGATCACGGTCGCCTGGGCTGCGCTCAGGACTCGTCTCGGAGGCCACGCCGTCTCGCTCGGGTCGCCGATCGCCCGCTTCCGATCGAAGCGAACGTTTCCGCGGACCCTCGGGCCGGCGGTGGCTCCCATCGTCGGCCGGCATCGGTCGGCGATGCCTATTTCGACGAGATCGAGACGGCGATGCGCTTGCGGCCCTTGGCGCGCCGTGCGCTGAGAACGGCTCGGCCACCCTTGGTCTTCATCCGCTCCCGGAAGCCATGGGTTCGAAGGCGCTTGATCCGGCTGGGCTGGAACGTCCGCTTCATGACCGCGGATCCTCTCTTCTCTCGATGTGGGCAGCCGGTGCGTTCCGGCGACCGCGTTCGCGGTCGGTTCCGGTTCCGGTTCCGGGGCCCCTGGGTTGGCAGGCGGGTCCGCACGATGCGTGGCGACCACACCCTCTGGAATCATTCGTCGATGCTCGATCGATCCTGGGAAAGCGCGGGAGCTTACCCAGCCGCTTCCGGGCGTGTCAATGCGTTTCCGACACCGATCCAGGGCGCTGGTGGGCCACCCCGGGCCGCAGGGCGCGTGTTACTCTGCCGACAGAAGAGGGGATTCTGCCGATCCGGACCCCCCGGCCTGTCGGACCGACCCGTCGCCGACGAATCGCCGACAGCTCCGGAATCGCAGACTTCCCGCGGACCTGGGCGACTTTTGTCGGATTCTTTGTCGCTCTCTACTACTACCTATTCCATCAATCTCCCAAGCAGAAGAGCAGGAAGATGAAACTCACGATCCACAAATCCGAGTTCCTCCGTGGACTGGGACGCATCCAGTCGATCGTCGAGAAGCGAAACTCCATGCCCATCCTGGCGAACGTGCTCCTCGACGCGCCGAAGAAGGGCAAGGACTGTCGTCTGATCCTGTCGGCGACGGATCTCGAGGTCGGGGTTCGCAGTCAGCATCCTGCCGACGTCGCGACGGCTGGCGGTCTGACCGTCTCGGCCAAGAAGCTCTTCGAGATCGTGCGCGAGCTGCCCGACGAGAAGATCGAGCTCGAAGGCACGGCCAACTCCTATCTCGAGATCCGCTGCAATCGGAGCCGGTTCACGCTGGCGGGTACCGCAGCGGAGGAATATCCCACGCTTCCGGAGTTCAGCCCCGAAAAGACCGTTCCGCTGCCGGCGGCGGTGCTCTCCGCCATGATCGAATGCACGATGTACGCCGCGTCGGTCGACGAGACCCGCTACAACCTGAACGGCGTCTACTTCGAAGTGTTAGGGGATCGCAGCGAGATCCGCATGGTCGCGACCGACGGCCATCGCCTCGCGTGCGTCGATCGGGCCATCGAGGGCGACGCGTCGGCGTTGACGAGCGGCGTGATCATCCCGCGCAAGGGTCTCGGTGAGCTCAAGCGCCTGGTCGACGAGGTCGACGCCGAAGAGGTGGAGATCGCGTTCGGGAGCCAGAGCGGGCTGGCACGGAAGGGCGACGTCAGTCTCGTCATGCGACTGATCGAGGGCGAGTTCCCGAACTACGCCCAGGTCATTCCGAAGGATCTCGGGCGTCATCTCGTGCTCTCGAGCGACGCGCTCGTCCAGTCGGTGCGACGGGTCGCGTTGCTCTCCTCGGAGCGCAGTCGCGCAGTCAAGCTCGAGCTCGGACCGGGGCAGCTGGTGATCAGCTCGAACAATCCGGATCTCGGGGATGCGCGCGAGGAGCTCGACGTCGACTACGCGGGCGATGCCCTGACGGTCGGCTTCAATGCCCGCTACCTGCTCGACGCCGTGGGCGCGACGCGGTCGAAGGAGGTGCGGCTCTCCTTCCAGGACGAGCTCTCGCCCTGTCGGATCACCCCGCCGGAGGACGAGTCGACCCTCGCCGTCGTCATGCCGATGCGGATCTGAGAGCCCCTTTCGAGACCGCGTTTGATCTAGCTCGGTCCCGACTCCCTGGCGGACCGCGATTCTCCCGCTCGAGATGGGCCATCTGAGCGAAAAAACGCAGGTTTTCGACTTACGAGACCCGAGCGCTTTCGTTAGTCTCCCAGCTCGTCTGGGGACGCCAGACGACATGGTTGGCGGACCGGGCTCGGCGGGGGGGATCAGGGGTCGTGTGCCCCGATCGGCTCGCCGGTCGAGCCGGTGGGCCGCCTCGGCAGCAAGACTCGGCGGAAAGTTTCTCGGTGACCTACGACGCCCGTTCCATCGAGGTCCTCGAAGGCCTCGAACCCGTTCGGAAAAGGCCCGCGATGTACATCGGGACGACCGGTCCCGATGGTCTGCATCATCTGGTCTACGAAGTCGTCGACAACTCGATCGACGAGGCGCTGGCCGGCTACTGCACGGACATCCAGGTCGTCATCGAAAACGACGGCCGCGTCACGGTGATCGACAACGGTCGCGGCATTCCCACCGACATCCATCCGACCGAGGGACGACCCGCCTCCGAAGTCGTCATGACGACCCTCCACGCGGGCGGCAAGTTCGACGAGAACTCGTACAAAGTCTCGGGCGGTCTTCACGGCGTCGGCATCTCGGTCGTGAACGCCCTCTCGGAGCGACTCGACGTCGAGATCCGCCGGGTCGGGAAGATCCATCGCCAGACCTTCGAGCGCGGCAAGCCGGTCGGGCCTCTCGAGATCGTCGGTGAGACGAACGAGACCGGCACCAAGGTCAGCTTCCTCCCCGACTCCTTGATCTTCTCGACGACCGAGTTCTCCTTCGACGTGCTGTCGAAGCGCCTGCGCGAGCTCTCCTTCCTCAACGCGGGCATCCGCGTCCAGATCCGCGACGAACGGACCGGGAAGAGCCACGACTTCTGCTACCACGGCGGCATCAATTCCTTCGTCGAGCATCTCAACGAGAAGCGGGCGCCGCTCCACGAGCATCCGATCTATCTCTCGGGCAGCCGCAGCTTCGACGACCACGGCCGGACGGTGAACGTCGAGGCCGAGATCTCGCTGCAGTACAACGACTCCTACAACGAGTCGGTCTACTCGTTCGCGAACAACATCAACACCGTCGAAGGCGGAACCCACCTGATCGGGTTCCGCACGGCGCTGACCCGCGCCTTCAATCGCTACATCGCCGCGACGACGAAGGGAAGCGGCGGCAAGGGCTCGAAGACTCCGGAGGCCCCGACCGTCTCCGGCGACGACCTGCGCGAGGGCCTGACGGCCGTCATCTCGGTCAAGATCCCGCAGCCCGAGTTCGAGGGGCAGACGAAGACGAAGCTCGGGACCAGCGAGGTCCGCGGCATCGTCGAGGGCATCGTCTACCAGCAGCTGACGACCTACCTCGAGGAGAACCCGCGCGTCGCGAAGCCGATCGTGGCCAAGATCCTCGACACCGCCCGCGCTCGCGAGGCGGCCCGCAAGGCCCGCGATCTAGCACGTCGCAAGGGCGCGCTGTCGGACTTCAGCCTGCCCGGCAAGCTCGCCGACTGCCAGGAGCGCGACCCGGCGAAGTGCGAGCTCTTCATCGTCGAGGGCGACTCGGCCGGTGGCACCGCGAAGCAGGGGCGCTCCCGCGAGACCCAGGCGATCCTCCCGATCCGCGGCAAGATCCTGAACGTCGAGCGCGCCCGCGTCGACCGCATGCTCGCCTCGGCCGAGATCCAGGCGATCATCGCCGCCCTCGGCACCGGCATCGGCGAGGACTTCGCCGCCGAGAAGGCCCGCTACCACAAGGTCATCATCATGACCGACGCGGACGTCGACGGGAGCCACATCCGGACGCTGCTGCTGACCTTCTTCTACCGCCAGATGCGCGACCTGATCGAACGCGGCTTCCTCTACGTCGCGCAGCCGCCGCTCTTCAAGGCCAAGCGCGGCAAGACGAGCCGTTATCTCAAGGACGAGCAGGCGCTCGAGGACTATCTCTTCGACATCGGCCTCGAGGGGGCGCACGTCGTCTGCGGCGACGGCCAGACCCACGAAGGCGAAGGGCTGCGCGCGCTGCTCAAGAACGCGAGCAACCGACAGCGGGGCCTCGACCACTTCAAGATCCGGCTCTTCGACGAGCGCATCGTCGACGCCGCCGCCCACGTCGCGCGCCCGACCGCCCAGGACCTGCTCGAGCCGGAGCGGATGCTGCGGGAGGTGGTGCCCCTGATCGACGCCGAGCTCGCGCGCGCCCATCCGGCCGGCTCCGCCGACGTCGTGTCGGAGCTCTCCTGGACGACGGAGCCCGAGCTCGACGGACGCCACCACAAGCTCGTCGCCCGCTCGCGCCGCGCCGGACAGACGCTGCGCAGCGCCCTCGACGGGGCGACGATCTCCTCGCCGGAATTCCTTCGCCTGATCCGCCTCGCCCAGGATCTGCCCGAGGTCGGTCAGCCGCCCTACGTGCTCCGCCACGGCGATCAGGCGCAGGAGACCTTCCCGCTCATCACGTCCCTGCTCGCGCGCATCCTCGAGATCGCGAACAAGGGTCTCTCGATCCAGCGCTACAAGGGCCTCGGCGAGATGAATCCGGACCAGCTCGCCGAGACGACGATGAGCCCCGAGAACCGCAACCTCGTCCAGATCCGCGTCGAAGACGGCGTCGAGGCCGACGACGTGTTCACGACGTTGATGGGCGACGTCGTCGAGCCGCGGCGTCGCTTCATCGAAGACAACGCGCTCTCCGTCGCGAACCTCGACGTCTAGAGACGTCCAGAGAAGATGTAGGGAAGCCAGACCGTGTCCGACGACCCGATCGATCCGACCGACGTCACTTCACCTCCGCCCGGGGCGCCGGACGGCCGCTATCCGACCGTCAACATCGAAGACGAGGTCCGCTCGTCGTTCCTGGCCTACTCGATGTCGGTCATCATCAGCCGCGCGCTGCCCGACGTGCGCGACGGCCTGAAGCCCGTCCATCGCCGCATCCTCTACGCGATGAACCAGGAGGGGCTGCTCTCCAACCGGGCCTACTCGAAGTCGGCCGGTGTCGTCGGCGAGGTGCTGAAGCACTACCACCCCCACGGCGACTCCGCGGTCTACGACTCGATGGTCCGCATGGCCCAGGACTTCTCGCTCCGCTATCCGCTGATCGACGGCCAGGGCAACTTCGGCAGCATCGACGGTGACTCCGCCGCCGCCTACCGCTACACCGAAGCGCGTCTCGCCCGGGTCGCCGAGGAGATGCTGCGCGACATCGACCGCGAGACGGTCGACTTCCAGCCCAATTTCGACGGGCAGATGGAAGAGCCGATCGTCCTGCCGACGCGGTTCCCGAACCTGCTGGCCAACGGCTCCGCCGGCATCGCCGTCGGCATGGCGACGAACGTCCCGCCCCACAATCTCCGGGAGCTGACCGCAGCCCTGATCCTCGAGGCCGAGAATCCGGACTGCACCCTCGACGACCTGCTCGAGAAGATGCCCGGCCCGGACTTCCCGACCGGCGCCGTCATCTGCGGCACCGACGGCATCCGCAGCTACTTCGCGACCGGCCGCGGCCACCTCACGCTCCGCGCCGTCGCCGCCTTCGAGCAGACGAAGCGCGGCGGCGTCCGCATCGTCGTCACCGAGATCCCGTACCAGGTCAACAAGGCCCTGCTCCTCGAGCGCATCGCCGAGCTCGTCCGCGAGGGCCGCCTCGAGGGCATCTCCGACCTGCGCGACGAATCGAATCGCGAGGGCATGCGCGTCGTCATCGAGCTCAAGAAGGACGCCGCGGAAGACGTCGTCCTGAACCAGCTCTACAAGCTGACGCCGCTCCAGACGACCTTCGGCGTCAACCTGCTCGCCCTCGTCGGCAATCGGCCGCAGACGCTCTCGATCAAGGAGGCGCTCCGCCACTTCCTCGAGTTCCGCAAGGAAGTCGTGATCCGCCGCGCGATCTACGACCTCGCCCAGGCCGAGGCCCGGGCCCACATCCTCGAGGGCTTCGCAATCGCCCTCGATCATCTCGACGAGGTGATCGCCCTGATCCGCGCCGCGGACGACGCCAACACCGCGCGCAGCCAGCTGATGTCGCGCTTCGGCCTCTCCGAGCGCCAGGCCCAGGCGATCCTCGAGATGCGCCTGCGCGCGCTGACCGGCCTCGAGCGCCAGCGGGTCCTCGACGAGCTCGCGGAGCTGCGCGCGCTGATCGCCGATCTCAAGGCGCTGCTCGCCAGCGACGCGCGGATCCTCGAGGTCGTGATCCAGGAGCTGCGCGAGATCGACGAGAAGTTCGGCGACGCGCGGCGGACGGTGCTCGGGCCCGCCATCGACGGCATCACGAACGAGGACCTGATCGTCGAAGAGGACATGGTCGTCACCCTGTCCCACCTCGGCTACATCAAGCGCAACCCGATCACCCTCTACCGCGCGCAGCGCCGCGGCGGCAAGGGCGCGAAGGGCATGGAGACCCGGGACGAGGACTTCGTGCGCCATCTCGGCGTCGCCTCGACCCACGCCTACCTGCTCTTCTTCACGAACATGGGCCGGCTCCACTGGCTCAAGGTCCACGAGCTGCCCCAGCTCGGCCGCGCCGCGAAGGGCAAGGCCATCGTCAACGTGCTCCAGCTCCAGGCGGGCGAGCAGGTCCAGACGATGTTGCCGGTCCGCAGCTTCGACGACGCGGAGGGCGAGTTCATCCTCTTCGCGACGCGCAAGGGCGTCATCAAGAAGACCTCGCTCGCGGCGTTCTCGAATCCGCGCAAGGCCGGCATCATCGCGATCAACCTCGTCGAGGGCGACGAGCTGATCGCCGTCGGCCGCAGCAGCGGCCACGACGACGTGCTGCTCGCGACGCGCGAGGGCAAGTCGATCCGCTTCCAGGAGAGCGACGCGCGGCCGATGGGTCGCAGCGCGACGGGCGTGCGCGGCATCCAGCTGACCCGCGACGACGAGGTCGTCGGCATGGAGATCCTGACCAACGCCTCGGCCCAGATCCTGACGACGACCGAGCGCGGCTACGGCAAGCGCACGCCGCTCGACGAGTACCGGCCGCAGAACCGCGGTGGCCAGGGCATCATCAACATCCGGGCCAACGAGCGCAACGGCGCCGTCGTCGGCATCGCCCAGGTCTTCGACGGCGACGACGTCATGCTGATCACCGACGGCGGCAAGGTCCTGCGCTGCCCGGTCGACGGCATCTCCTCGATGGGCCGCGCGACCCAGGGCGTGCGCGTCATGAACCTCTCCCCCGACGAGAAGCTCGTCTCGATCGCGCGCGTCACGGAAGAGGACCTCGCCGAGGGCGAGGGCCGGCAGCCCAATCCGATCCAGCGAGCGCCGCGGGCAGACTCGGGCGGCGAGGGCGATGCCCTCGATGCGGCCGACGACGAGCTCGGCGACGGGCTCGAGGAGATCGACGACGATCTCGAGGCGGCGGACGCAGACCTCGAGGCAGACGACGTCGACCGGGACGACGACGAGACGGGCGACGCATGACGAAGACCACCCGCTCCCGAAGCGAGTTCCGACGCGCGCAGCGATCGATCCCCGGTGGCGTCAACAGCCCGGTCCGCGCCTTCCGCTCCGTCGGTGGAACGCCGCGCTTCATCGCGAAGGCGAAGGGCGCGCGGATCACGGACGTCGACGGCAACGAATACATCGACTACGTGGGCTCGTGGGGCCCGATGATCCTCGGCCACGCCCACCCGAAGGTCCTCGCCGCCGTCCGCGACGCGATGAAGTCCGGCACGAGCTTCGGGGCGCCGACGCCGCGCGAGACGGACCTCGCCGAGGCGGTGCGCAAGGTCCTGCCCTCGGTCGAGAAGCTGCGCCTCGTCTCGTCGGGGACCGAGGCGACGATGAGCGCCCTGCGCCTCGCGCGCGGCGTCACCGGGCGGCCGCGCATCCTGAAGTTCGACGGCTGCTACCACGGCCACTCCGACGGCCTGCTCGTCGGCGCCGGCAGCGGCGTCGCGACCCTCGGCATCCCGGGCTCGCCGGGGGTGCCGAAGGCGATGACGGATCTCACGATCGTCGCGCCCTACAACGACCTCGGCGCGACGCGCGAGGCGTTCGTGCGCTGGGGCGAGCAGATCGCGGCGGTGATCGTCGAGCCGGTGGCGGGGAACATGGGCTGCGTTCCGCCGGTGCCGGGCTTCCTCGCCGGGCTCCGGGCGCTCTGCGACGAGTTCGGTGCGCTGCTCGTCTTCGACGAGGTCATGACGGGCTTCCGTGTCGCGCGGGGTGGGGCGCAGCGGCTCTACGGGATCCGGCCGGATCTCACGACCCTGGGCAAGGTCGTCGGCGGCGGGCTGCCGGCGGCCGCCTACGGAGGTCGGCGCGACCTGATGAGCCGGATCGCGCCCGAGGGCGACATCTACCAGGCGGGGACGCTGTCGGGAAATCCGCTCGCGGTCGCCGCGGGCCTGACGACCCTCCGGCTGCTCGAAGCGAAGGGCGTCTACGAGACCCTGACCCGGTCCGCGAAGACCCTCGCCGACGGCCTCGCCGACCTCGCCCGGGAGCAGGGGATCCCGTTCACGACCGCGAGCGTCGGCGGGATGTTTGGCTTCTTCTTCCATCCGGGCCCGGTCGACTCCTTCGCCCAGGCGCAGCAAAGTGATGCAGCGAGCTTCCGGCGCTTCTTCGCGTCCATGCTCGATTCCGGCGTCTATCTGGCTCCTTCGGCCTACGAAGCCGGTTTCGTGTCCCTGGCGCACCGTCCCCGGGAACTCGATCAGACCCTCGAAGCCGCCCGCAAGGCCTTCAAACGCAGCCAAAAGGCGCGTTGAGCCCCGGAGCGGGTGGGGCTAAGCTGCGCGCCGGTTTTCGGGCCTCCGCTCCGTCCAGGTCGCCGTCCGAACGTCCAGAAGAGCGAACGCCCAGAAGGCCTTGCGAGAGAAGGCCAGGCGAGCGCGAGCCGGGCGCGAGCAGATGCTCCCGGCGCGAGCGCATGGAGTCCGCTTGAGTCAGCCGCCGGACTATCCGGGCCGACGTCGCGTGAAGCGAGCCGCCGCATCGCTGGCCGGCGACGCCTATCAAGGGGCGCTCGAGGCGGTGATGGCGGTGCTGGTCGGGGCCGGGGCCGGCTACTGGGCCGACGGCCACTGGGGCACGGCGCCGTACGGCGTGCTCGCCGGCGTCGTGATCGGCTTCGCGGCGATGGTGCTGCGCCTGATGCGGATGCGGCAGGAGCTCCCGAGCGAGGGCGAGTCCGGCGGCCGCGGCGGAGCGGCGGCGGAAGAAGGGATACGCGGCCCGGACGGCGCGAACGCGAGCGGTCCGGACCGTCGGCAGCCTGAAGAGCGGGGGCCGGCCGAGGAGCTGGGGCAGAGCGGAGTCTGGCGCGACGACGCGACGGACGGACGGACGGACGAGCGGAAGTAGCGGATCGGGATCAGGATCAAGGAACGGGACCAGGGCATGCGATTCGGGCTGGCGAAGGTGGAGCAGTGGAATCTCGGGCTGTCGGCGAGCGCCGTCGCGGCCTCGCTCGCCCTCGAGACGCCCCACTTCGCGACGAGCCTGGCAGCCGGGGCGCTGCTCGAGGCGGTGAACCTCGGAGCCCTGCGGCGCGCGGCGGTCCGCTTCTTCGCCGGCGAGCTCGAGCGGACCTGGACCGCGGCCTTCGCCCTGCGCTTCCTCTTCCTGGCGGCGGGGATCTTCCTCGTGCTGCAGGCGGGAGCCCATCCGGTCGCGCTCCTGATCGGTCTCTCGATCGCGATGCCGGCGGCGCTCGTCGACGCGTGGCTGAACCGGCCGCCGATCGTCGATCCGGCGACGCTCCCGGTGCTGCTCGACGACGAGCTCGACGAGGAGACCCGCGAGACCGCCGAGCTCGCGGCCCGCGACGAGCGACTCTCGATCTTCGGCCGACTCTTCCCGACGGCCGCTCTGCCGAAGGGGACCGTGCCGAACGTTGCCCGCGCGAGTCGGATCCCTTCGACCGCGCAGTCGACCCTTCACTCGTCCCTTCACTCGTCCCTGGAATCGAACCTCGAATCGAACGTTGAAACGGGACCGGCCTCGCCGGGATCCGACGAGACCCGCCGATGAATCTCTTCGAGACCCTCGCCCATCAGCTCCACATCGAGTGGATCTACCTGTCGGCGGCCTTCGCCGCGGGGCTCCTCATCCTCGCGGGCCTCGCGGTCCAGCGCGCCGTCGCGGGGGAGGGGCGCGGCGTCCTGCCCGAGGACGGCTTCTCGCTCCGGAACCTCTTCGAGGTCATCATCGAGGCCCTCGGCGATCTCGGCCAGACGACGATCGGCGACGACTGGCGACGTTATTTCCCGGTCGTCGGAACGATCTTCTTCTTCGTGCTCGTCTCGAACTTCATGAACCTGGTCCCGGGCATCCAGGGGACGACGGCGGACGCCAACGTCACCTTCGCCTGGGGCATCATCTCCTTCGTCGTCTACAACTACGTCGGCATCCGCCAGCACGGCTGGAAGTACATCTACCAGTTCATGGGCCCCGCCCTCTGGCAGCCCCACATCGGCGGCCACCACTACCACGTCCGCCTGCTCGCCCCCGTCTTCCTGCCGCTCGAGATCGTGCTCCACTTCGCGCGCATCCTGACGCTCGGCATCCGGTTGATGGCCAACATGTTCGCCGACCACAAAGTCGTCGTGATCTTCCTCGGCATGGTCCCGGCCATGATTCCCGCGATCTTCATGGGTCTCGGGATCCTCGTGAGCTTCCTCCAGGCCTTCGTGTTCGCGCTTCTGACCATGATCTACATCGGTCAAGCGCTGCAGGAGCCGCACTAGACGCGGCTCGGCGCCCTCGGCTCCTTGGCTTTCATTGCTTTTGCGGTCTTCTGGTTCGTCTGATCTTCGTCTCTCGTTTCACAATCCCAATTTCTCCATCTCGAGAAGGAACTACAGCATGCGTCGCACCGTCCGCGCCCTCGTCTGGGCCCTCGTCCTCTTCCTCGTTCCGGCCGCCGCGTTCGCGCAGGACGGCGGCGCCAGCGCCGGCAACATCGGCATCGGCGCGGGCATCGCCGTCGGTCTCGCGGGCCTCGGCTGCGGCATCGGCCAGGGCATCACCGCCGGCAACACGACCGCCGGCATCGCCCGCAATCCCGGCGCCGCGGGCGCGATGTTCGTCAACTTCATCCTCGGCATGGTGCTCATCGAGTCGATCGCGATCTACGGCCTCGTCATCGCGATCATGCTCCAGGGCAAGATCTGATCCCGACCTCGTCGCCCCGTCCGCGGGGCGGCGGGTCGTGCTCGCACGTCGTGCCCGGGGCGGCGTGGGTTTGGCGAATGGCTCGCCCGCTTCGGCGAATCGCCGAAGCAGGGCGGGCGTATTCGGTCTCTCGGCGGGGTCGCTGATCGTGGCTCCGGCTGCGCTTGACTTCGCCAAACCCACACCGTCCCGGGCACTCGCGTTTGCAGGGGTGCGCAGCCTGGCGTCGGGCGGCGCGGCCTGACGGGTTGAACGTCGAGGGCCTCCGCTCGTCGGTGCGCGGCGCGGGGCCTTCGGATGAGAATCGCCGGACGGGAGCTCGTGGCGGGCTTCACCCCGTTTTGTTTGTCCCGACACGAACCCTGTGCTCCCGTCCGGCGACCTCGGCTCCGCCCGTCTCCCGGTCCCGTTAGAGGAGAGGGGCAGAGCACGCCCGAAGGCGATGACGGAGCCGATTGCGAGCTTCGTGCCAGGGCGTCGTGGCCTGCGCGGGGGCGCTGCGTGGGCGCGGGCGGCCATCGGAGCGGGCCGTGTGGCCCGAGGTTCTCGGAGGCGGTGTGAAGCGCGGGATCCTGATCGTCTTCGAAGGCATCGATGGGAGCGGCAAGTCGACGCAGCTGCGGCGCGCGGCGGCGGTGCTGCGTGGACGCGGGCTCGATCTGCTCGAGACCGGGGAGCCGACGAAGGGGACCTGGGGGCGCAAGATCCGCGAGATGGCGCGGACGACCGACCGGGTCCCGCGCGAGACCGAGCTCGCGTGGTTCATCAAGGACCGCCGTGAGCACATGCGGGACACCGTCGGCCCCGCCCTCGAAGCCGGCCGCATCGTCCTCTGCGACCGCTCCTACTTCAGCACCGTCGCCTATCAGGGCGCCCGCGGCTTCGACCCGGCGAAGCTCCTCGCCGAGGCCCAGGCCGAGTTCGGGCATCCCGATCTCGTGCTCTTCTTCGACATCGATCCCGAGCAGGGCCTCGCCCGCGTCGCCGCCCGCGGCGGCCAGCACGAGCCCGTCTTCGAGGAGCTCAACTATCTCGAGCGCGTGGCGGAGATCTTCCGAGGGCTCTCGCTCCCCGAGCTCGTGCGGATCGATGCGGGGAAGAGCGAGGACGAGGTCGCGGCGGCGGTGATGGCGGCGATCGACGGGGTTCTCGGTCGCTGAGCGGAGGGCCGCGGTCGGGTTGCCCGGCGGGGTGGGACTCGCGATGATCGCACTCCGCGTCGATCGGAGCGATCCGGAAAGAGGGAGCGAGCGACATGGGACGACTATCCGGCAAGGTGGCCCTGGTGACGGGCGGGGCGCGGGGGCTCGGCGAGGCGACGGTCCGGCTCTTCGTGCAGCAGGGGGCGAAGGTCGTGTTCGGCGACGTGCTCGAGGACGCGGGCCAGCAGCTCGCGAAGGAGCTCGGACCGAGCGCGGCGTTCCTGCGGATGGACGTGCGCCACGAGAGCGACTGGCAGCGCGCGATCGAGCGGGCGCAGGCCTTCGGGCCGCTCAACGTGCTCGTCAACAACGCCGCCGTGGTCCACATGGCGAGCCTCGTCGACACGACGAACGACGACTACAAGCGCGTCTTCGAGATCAACCAGTTCGGGACCTTCCTCGGCATCCGCTCGGCGGTGGCCCCGATGAAGGCGGCGGGCGGCGGCTCGATCATCAACGTCTCGTCGATCGACGGGCTCCATTCGTCGGCCGGCCTCTCCGCCTACTCGTCGACGAAGTGGGCCGTTCGCGGGCTCACGAAGAACGCCGCGATCGAGCTCGGCCCCTACGGCATCCGCGTGAACAGCGTCCATCCCGGCGGCATGTACACCGCGATGGGCGGCGCCGAGCGGATGAGCGTCGAGGAGCTGAACCAGGGCGTCTACGCGCACTTCCCGCTCCCCCGCGTCGGGATGCCCGAGGAGGTCGCGCAGGTCGTGCTCTTCCTCGCGACCGACGAGGGCAGCTATTGCACCGGCTCGGAGTTCGTCGCCGACGGCGGCTGGTTCGCCGGCATGCGCAACCCGCGGATGCCCACTTCCTAGCTCGACCGCCGCTCGAACCCATTGGAGGAGCCCCATGTCCGCGAGCCGAAACAAGCAGACGGCGATCGACTTCCTGACCGCGATCTCGAAGGGCGAGCTCGCCCGGGCGAAGGCGATGATGACCGAGGACGCGACCTGGCAATCGCCGCCGTCGCTGGCCGGCGGGCCGTTCCGCGGCCGCGACGCGGTCTTCGGGACCTACATCGCGATCGACGACCAGCTCTTCGAGACCGGGACCCGCAGCTACGACTTCGAGATCCTGAACGCGATCGCCGAGGGCGACTCGGTCGCGATCGAGATGCGCCACGTCGACCGGGCGATGGACGGCGGGGCCTACGACACCGAATACCACATGCTCTACTACTTCCGCGGCGACAAGATCTGCCGCGTGAAGGAGTACTTCGACTCGCTGTTCATGAATGGCGAGTTCGAGCGCCAGGGGCTCACCTTCCCGCAAGGCGATCCCCCGCTCGCGAGCCGCGCGGGCGTACGTTAGGCGTCCTCGGCGCGCCTCGGAGGCGTGCCGATGGCGTGCCGGCAGCGCGCCGGGGGCGGATCCGCGGACCCGTCGTCGACGCGTCCGCGCTCAGGACGCGCGAACGAACGTCTCCCCCGCACGCCGATCGAAATCCGCCGCGAGCGCCGCCTCGGCGACCGGATCGCCCTTGACCCGCGCGTGGTACATGACGCGCGCCTCGCCGAGATCCCAGGGCAGCCCGCGGTGCAGCAGACAGCGGTTGTCCCAGACGACCGCATCCCCGGGCTGCCAGGCGTGCCGGTAGATCCGCGGCGGCTGGCAGGCGAGCTCGACGAGCTCGTCGAGGAGCCGTTCGGACTCGGCGGGATCGAGGCCGGGGATGGCGTGGGCGTGGCGACCGACGAGGAGCGAGCGCCGCCCGGTCTCGGGGTGGACCTTCACGAGCGGGCGCAGCGGCGCGGGGCCGCCTTCGAAGCCGTAGCCGCCGTAGTAGTCGCTCTTCTCGCTCGGCGGCGCATGGCCCGCGCGGATCTGGCTGTAGACGATCGAGTGATGGGCGCTGAGGGTCTCGACCCGGGCGCGCAGCGCGGGATCGAGGGCGTCGTAGGCGGCGCGCATGTCGGCCCATTCGGTCTCGCCGCCCCGGCTCGGGACGACGTGGGCGGTGAAGACGGCCGCCTTCGCCTGGATCGGCATGTAGGTGCTGTCGGCGTGCCAGCCCTGATTGCCCTTCAGGATGCGCAGGACCTCGTCGTTCTTCGCGGGATCGCGGAGCGTGCCGTCGGGCAGCACGTTGCTGATCGGCGCGAGCGGAAACTCGCGCGGCCCGAAGCGGTCGGCGAAGGCGACCTGCTCGTCCTGCGTGAGGTGCTGGTCGGGAAAGACGAGCAGCGCGTGCTCGAGCCAGACGTCGTAGAGCGCGCGGAAGCCGGCGTCGTCGAGCTCGGCGAGCCGGATGTCGCGGACGATCGCGCCGAAGGTCGCCGGCAGGGGCTCGACGCGGAACGGGGGAACGCGGGTGGAAGTCGTCGGCATGGGGGGCTCACTCCCACGAGCGACGATAGGGCGGCTCCCCGGGATGTCGACGGGGGCGTCGCGACTGGCCGTCGCCTCGCAATTGGCGGTTGCCTCGGCTGCTGCCGTCGCCACGGCGGCGAGTCCGACGCGGGCACTCAGTCCTGCGCGCCCGTCTCCCGGTCCGCGCGGGCCTTCCGGCGATCGCGCCCGTTGCCGTCCCGGGCATGGACGCCGCGCGCGAGCCAGAGGACGCTCGACTCGAGCTTCTCGATCCCGACGAGGATCGCGACGGTGATGATCGAGAGGGAGATCGCGGCCTTCATGAAGCCGAGGCCGATGGCCGAGCCGATCGCGGCGAGGATCCAGATGACGGCGCCCGTGGTCACGCCCTTCACGACGCCCTCCTGGGCGATCATGACGCCGGCGCCGAGGAAGCCGACGCCGGTCACGAGCTGACCGAGGACGCGGTTCACGTCGGTGGACGAGTCGCCCGCCTGGGCGGCGGCGAGGCTGATGAAGGTGGCGGTGCCGAGGGTGACGAGGCAGCCGGTGCGGATGCCGGCGGGCTTGCCGCGCAGCTGGCGCTCGAAGCCGATGATCGTCCCGCAGAGCAGCGCCGAGCCGACCATCTCCCAGAATGGGCGCGCCAGCGGATCGAGGTCGTTGAGCATGCTCGCCTTTTCCGGATCGGCGCCCCGGGCGCGGACGTCGGTCGCACAACGGTGCGGAGGGTCCCTCGTCGATTCGGTGCGACACCGGGTCGGCTTGACGGTTCGTGGGCCGGCCCCTCGCTCGGTGCGTCGGAATGGAGCAAGCTCCGAGGCCGGGTCCCGTCGGCCGCATCCGTCGAGGCCCGGCCGGGGATCGCCCCCCGGCGCTCCGACCCACCGGCCTGCTCCGCCTCCCCAGCCTGCGAGGTTCCGCGATGCCCGCGAACTCTTCCTCCGCGTCCGGGTCTCCCGCGTCCGCGCCCGGCTCCGCCCGCCCGGGCCCCGGTCGCCCCGGCGCCCTCGGCCGCTTCCGGATCTGCGACTTCACCGGCCAGCTCGCCGGCGCCGGTGCGACCAAGTGGCTGGCGGCGTTCGGGGCCGAGGTCATCCGGATCGAGGATCCGGTGACCCAGGGGCTCTGGGACATCCTGCGGCCGATGCCGCCCTTCGTCGACGAGCGCCGGGGGCCCGACTTCGGCGGCGGCTTCAACAACCACAACACCGAGAAGTACGGCATTACGCTGAACCTCCGCACCGAGCGCGCCCGCGAGCTGCTCGTCGAGATCGTGAAGCGCTCCGACGTCGTCAGCGAGAACTTCTCGAAGGGCGTGCTCGAGCGCTGGGGCTTCGGCTACGAGCGCCTGCGCGAGATCAAGCCCGACATCATCTACGTGTCGAATTGCGGCTTCGGCCAGAAGGGCCCGTATTCGGACTTCAAGACCTGGGGCCCGATCGTGCAGGCGATGTCGGGGCTGACCCACCTCTCGGGCCTCGCCGGCGAAGAGCCGGCCGGCTGGGGCTACTCGTACATGGACCACACCGGCGGCATGTACATGGCGATCGCGATCCTGCTCGCCCTGATCCATCGCGAGCGGACCGGCGAGGGGCAGTGGATCGACATGTCCTGCACCGACTCGGCGCTGACGCTGACCGGGACCTCGATCCTCGACTACACCGTCAACGGTCGCACGACCCGCCGCGAGGGCTACCCCGACAGCAACCACTCCGAGCACCCGACGATGGCGCCCCACGCCGTCTACCCCTGTCGCGGCGACGACGAGTGGATCGCGATCGCCTGCCGCAGCGACGCCGACTGGCGGAAGCTCGCCGCGACGATCGCCGCGCCCTGGTCCGCCGACGGGCGCTATGCGTCGGTCGCCGGACGCCGGGCCGGGGAGGTCGAGCTCGACCGCGCGCTGGCCGAATGGACGCGGCCCCAGGAGAAGTGGGTGCTCGCGCGGACGCTCCAGGCCGCGGGCATCCCCGCGGCGGCCGTCGCGAAGCCGGAGGAGCGCATCGATCACGACGAGAACACCCGCGCGTGGGGCCTCTTCCCGACCGGGACCCACACGAAGCTCGGGAAGGTCCGCGTCGACGGCCTGCCCGCCCGTCTCTCGAAGACCGACTGGAGGATCGAGCGCGGCGCGCCCTGCGTCGGCGAGCACACCGATCTCGTGCTCGGCCGGCTGCTCGGCCTGTCGGGCGAGGAGCTCGCGAAGCTCCACGCGGAGGGGATCGTATGAGCGGCGCGAAGACGAGCGGGAGCGGCGGGACGTCCGGGCAGCCGGCTTCGGGCGGCGCGCTGACGGGTCTGCGGGTCGTCGAGCTCGCAAACGAGCGCTGTGCCTGGGCGGGGAAGCTGCTCGCGGACATGGGCGCCGACGTGATCCTGGTCGAGCCGCCGGCGGGCGATGCGGCGCGCGAGTACGGGCCCTTCCTCGAGGATCGCCCCGGCCCCGACCGCAGCCTCTACTGGTGGCACCACAACACGAGCAAGCGCGGCATCGTCCTCGACCTCGAGACCGAGTCCGGCCGAGCGGCGCTGCGAAAGCTCGCGGCGACGGCGGACGTGCTGCTCGAGTCCGAGGCGCCGGGGACGCTCGCCGCGAAGGGGCTCGACCATCCCGAGCTCTGCGCCGCGAATCCGCGCCTCGTCTACTGCTCGATCACGCCCTTCGGCCGCAGCGGCCCGCGCAGGGACGAGCTCGCGACGGACCTGACCGTGCTCGCCGCCGGCGGCCCGGTCTGGATGAATGGCTACGATGATCACTCGATCCCGCCGATGCGCGGCCTCGGCCATCAGGGCTATGCGATCGGCAACCATTATGCGGTCATGTCGATCCTGACGGCGATCCTCTGGCGCGGCGCCTCGGGCGAGGGCCAGCACGTCGACGTCAGCCTCCACGCGGCGGCCAACGTCACGACCGAGGCCGGCTCGTACTTCTGGCTCGTGGCGAAGGAGACGGTGCAGCGGCAGACGGGGCGCCACGCGGGGCCGGCGCCGTCGATGCCGTCGCAGATGCGCTGCGGCGACGGACGCTACGTGAACACCGGCGTCCCGCCGCGCAAGCCGCTCGAGTTCAAGCGCACGCTCGAGTGGCTCCGATCTCTCGGCCTCGAGGAGAAGCTGCCGGAGGCGGTGTTCCTGCAGGTCGGTGCGGACATGGAGTCGATCGACCTCTCGAAGATCGGGCGGGACGACACGGTCACCGCGGTCTTCGGCGCCGGACGCGAGGCGATGAACCTGATCGCGCAGCACGTCTCCGCCCACGAGTTCTTCCTCGGGGCCCAGCGCGCGGGGCTCGCCGTCGGCGCGATCCTCTCGCCGGAGGAGGCCTTCGAGGACGTGCATTACAAGGCCCGGGGCATGCAGGTCGAGGTCGAGCACCCCGAGCTCGGGCGCAGCGTCCGTTACCCCGGCGCGCCCTACGCCCTCGAGAAGGGCGCCTGGCGGATCGCGCGCCGCGCCCCCCGCCTCGGTGAGCACACGCAGGAGGTCCTCGCCGAGCTCGGGTGAGACGGGGGGCGTTCGGTGCCTCGGGCGCCTCGGGTGGGTCGGGCGCAGGCGTGTTGCCGGGCGCCTAGCGTCCGGCGCCGGGCGCGGTGCGCGCGAGCGCGAGGCCGTAGACCCGGTGCGCGGCCCAGCCGACGACGGCGAGGCTCACGATCGTCAGCTCGGCGGGCAGGTGGGTGCCCTCGACGTTCATGCCGGGGAGCGAGGTGCGGCCGTCGAGGGCGATCGACGCGAAGCCCACCGCCGCCCACAGGCTCGCGAGCAGGATCGACCCGAGGATCGAGCCCGACGCCGTGCGCACGAGCCCGAGCAGCCAGCCCATCGCGAAGAACGCGAGGAAGGCCGCCGCGAAGCGCGCCGGGCTCGTCGACGGCACCGGCCGCACCATCGTCCAGAGCAGCGCCGTCAGCGTGATGCCGCGGGCGAGGCCGAGCTGTCCGATCAGCCCCTGCTGGATCACGCCGCGGAACAGGAACTCGTGGATCACCGGCGCGATCCCGACCGACACGATGAACGCCTCCATCATGTTGAACGGATCGCTCGGATCGAGGAGCGGTTCGGGCTCCTCTTCGGCGGGCGCCTTCGAGGGCGCGGTCTTCGCGGGCATCTTCGTCGCGGTCTTCGTCGGCTCGTCGGTCGTGGGCGTCTTCGCATCGCTGCTCGCGCCCGTCTTCGCCGGCTGGTCGGCCGTGGCCGGGGCCCCGGTCTGCGCGGCGGTGTCGGACGCGTTGGCCTCGGTGTTCGAGTCGGACTTCGCTTCGACGGTCGAGTCGGACTTCGCGGCGGGCTTTTCGGCTTCGAGCGCAGGCGGGGACCAGTCGTAGGCGAAGTTGTCGAGCTCGCTCGCGAGCAGCACGGCCGGGGCGAGGCAGACGATCAGGGGCAGCGCGCGCCAATCGAGGGACGTGAGGCCGATGCGCGGGCCCTGGGGCTCGGCGACGCGGCGCGCGGCGAGGGTCGCGACGCCGCCGACGCCGAGGGCGGTGCCGAGGCCCTCGGCGGCAATCAGGCCGAGATCGATGAACAACACCCCGACGAGCCCGCCGGCGACGATCGCGCCGATCGTCAGCAGGAACGCCGTGCGGACGTCGGGGAAGGGGCGCTCGAGCGGGCTCCGCTTCGCTTCGTTCATGCGCGCTGCTGCTCCCGTTCCCGTTCCTGCTCCCGTTCGCGCGCGAAGAGCGCCGCGAGCGCACGTCCCGTATGGGACCGCTCGCAGCGCGCGATCGCCTCGGGCGGTCCGACGGCGACGATCTCGCCGCCGCCCGCCCCGCCCTCGGGCCCGAGATCGATGACGTGGTCGGCGCTGCGGACGACGTCGAGGTGGTGCTCGATGACGACGACCGTGTTGCCGCGGTCGACGAGGCGCCGCAGCAGCTCGAGCAGCCGCTCGACGTCGACGAAATGCAGCCCCGTCGTCGGCTCGTCGAGCAGGTAGAGCGTGCGCCCCGTGGCCTTGCGGGCGAGCTCCTTCGCGAGCTTCATGCGCTGGGCCTCCCCGCCGGAGAGCGTCGTCGCCGACTGGCCGAGGCGGACGTAGCCGAGCCCGACCTCGAGCAGCGCCCGCAGCGGCCGCGCGACCTGGGGCACCGCCTCGAAGAGCGCGACCGCCTCCTCCACCGTGAGCTCGAGGACGTCGGCGATCGAGTGTCCGCGGTAGCGGATCGCCAGGGTCTCGCGGTCGTAGCGCCGCCCGCCGCAGACCTCGCACGGCACGAACACGTCGGGCAGGAACTGCATCTCGACGCGGATCGCGCCGTCGCCCTCGCAGGCCTCGCAGCGTCCGCCCTTCACGTTGAACGAGAAGTGACCCGGACCGAGGCCGCGCACGCGGGCCTCGGGGAGCGCGGCGAAGAGGGTGCGGATCGCGCCGAAGGCGTCGCTGTAGGTCGCGGGATTGCTGCGCGGGCTGCGGCCGATCGGCGACTGATCGACGTCGACGAGCTTGTCGATCTGGTCGAGGCCGTGGATCGCGCGATGCGGACCGGGCGTCGCGAGGGCCCCATAGAAATGGGCGGCGAGGATGCGCTGGAGCGTGTCGTTGACGAGGCTCGACTTGCCGCTGCCCGAGACGCCGGTGACGACGGTGAAGACGCCGAGGGGGAGCTCGAGGTCGACGTTCTTCAGGTTGTGGGCGGTGCAGCCTTCGAGGCGCAGCACGGGGCGGGCGGCGGGGGAGGCCGTCCCGGCGTGGGCGCGGGTCGCGAGGGCGATCCGCTTGCGGCCGGCGAGATAGGCGCCGGTCGGGGAGGCGGGGTTGCGCTCGAGGGCGTCCGGCGGACCCTCGGCGACGATCTCGCCGCCGTGGACGCCGGCGCCGGGGCCGAGGTCGACGACGTGGTCGGCGGCGCGGATCGTCGCCTCGTCGTGCTCGACGACGACGAGGCTGTTGCCCTGATCGCGCAGCGCCATCAGGCTCGCGAGCAGGCGATCGTTGTCCCGCGCGTGGAGGCCGATCGACGGCTCGTCGAGGATGTAGAGGACGCCGATCAACCGCGCCCCGATCTGCGTCGCGAGCCGGATGCGCTGCGCCTCCCCGCCCGACAGCGTCGACGCCGGTCGGTCGAGGCTCAGATAGTCGAGCCCGACCTGCTCGAGGAA
>JAXLZA010000007.1:0-285430 GCA_046351135.1 Myxococcota bacterium
CTCTTCGTCGTCGGCGTGAACCGCGTCGGCCACGAACGGCTCGAGGGCGCGGCCGGCGCCGGCATCCGCTTCTGGGGCAGCTCCTTCGTCGCCGATCCGATGGGCCGCATGCTCGCCGTCGCGCCCGACGACGCCGAGGCGGTCCTCGTCGTCGAATGCGATCGCGGGGCGGTCGAGCGCGTGCGGCGCGACTGGCCCTTCCTGCGCGATCGGCGCATCGACGCCTATCAGGGCCTGTCCGATCGCTTCAGCGACGGCGGGGCCGAGCGGGGTGGACGCGGGCGAGGGCGCGCGTGACGACGACGCCCGAGCGCCGCTGGCCGGCGGAATGGGAGCCCCACCGCGCGACGTGGCTCTCCTGGCCCCACAACCGCGATACCTGGCCGACCCGTCTCGCCGGCGTCGAGGACGCGTTCTGCGAGATGGTGCGCCAGATCGCGCCGGGCGAGGACGTCGAGATCAACGTCGGCGGCGCCGAGCTCGCCGAGCACGTCCGCGCGAAGCTGCGCGGCGCCGGCATCCGCGACTTCTCCCGCATCCATCTGCGCGACGTGCCGACCAACGACGCCTGGGTCCGGGACCACGGCGCGATCTTCGTCTTCGAGCGGACGGAGTCGGGCGCGCGGCGCGCGGCGCTCGACTTCCTCTACGACGCCTGGGGCGGGAAGTATCCCCCCTGGAACCTGGACGAGCGGGTGGCGGAGCAGATGGCCCGGATCGCCGGGGTGCCCCGGATCGCCTTCGATCTGGTGCTCGAGGCGGGCGGCATCGACGGCGACGGGGCGGGGACGATCCTGACGACCGAGTCCTGCCTGCTGAACCCGAACCGCGACCGGCCGGGGCACGATCGCTCGCGCGGCGCCCTCGAGCGCGTGCTCGGCGAGGCGTTCGGTGCCGAGAAGGTCCTCTGGCTGGGCGACGGCATCGAGGGCGACGACACCGACGGCCACGTCGACGACCTGACCCGCTTCGTGGCCGAGGGCCGCGTCGTGACGATCGTCGAGCGCGACCCGTCCGACTCCAACTACCGGGTCTTGAAGGAGAATCGGGAGCGGCTCGAGGGCATGCGGGACGCGCGGGGCAGGGCGCTCGAGGTCATCGAGCTGCCGACGCCCGGGATCGTCCCCGGTCCCGACGGCCGGCTTCCGGCGAGCTACGCGAACTTCTACTTCGCGAACGCCGCGGTGCTCGTCCCCGTCTTCGGCGTCGGGACCGACCGCGAGGCGATCTCGATCCTCGAGAAGGCGATCCCCGACCGCCCGATCGTCCCGATTCCGGGGCGCGATCTCGTCCTGGGCCTCGGCGCGGTCCACTGCCTCACCCAGCAGGAGCCGACCGCCCCAGGCTGAAGCGGCTATGGTGGATCCGACGATCATCTTTCCATCGCGGGGCACTTCGGTTAAAACCCGTTGGCGTTGCTGGACGGGCGCCGACCAGGCGGACGGATTCCTCGCGAAATCGGGCGCTTCGGGCGCCGAGTTTCGAGCAGAGCGGCGAGCCGATCGATGCGCGGGCGCCGACGAAACAGGGCTGGGCAAGGCCCGGCAAAGAGGGTTGACCCATGAACGTGTTCCGACATGACATCGTCATCGTCGGTGGGGGCGGTGCGGGGCTGCGTGCAGCCATCGAGGCCGCCGAGAACCATCCGAACGCCTCGATCGCGCTGGTGTCGAAGGTCTATCCGATGCGCAGCCATACGGTGTCGGCCGAGGGCGGCGCGGCGGCCGTCGCGCGCGAGGACGACAACCTCGAGCTCCACGGCTTCGACACCGTGAAGGGCTCGGACTTCCTGGGCGACCAGGACTGCATCGTCTACTTCGTCGAGCAGGCGCCGAAGGAGCTCGCGCTGCTCGAGAACTGGGGCTGCCCGTTCTCGCGCAACGAGGACGGCTCGGTCGCGACCCGCGCCTTCGGCGGCATGACGACGAAGCGGACGTGGTATGCGGCCGACAAGATCGGCTTCCACATGCTCCACGCCCTGTTCCAGCACTCGATGCGCTTCCCGAACATCGTCCGCTACGACGAGTACTTCGTGTCGAAGCTCCTCGTCGACGGCGGCCGCTGCAACGGCGTCGCGGCCCTCGACATCCGCACGGGCGACTACTGCACGATCCTCGGCGGCGCCGTCATCCTGACGACGGGCGGCGGCGGCAAGATCTTCCCGTTCACGACGAACGGCACGATCAAGACCGCCGACGGCATGGCGCTGGCCTACCGCGCGGGTGTCCCGCTGAAGGACATGGAGTTCGTCCAGTACCACCCGACGGGCCTGCCGGGAACCGGCATTCTCATCACCGAAGCGACCCGCGGCGAGGGTGGCTACCTCAAGAACAACAAGGGCGAGCGCTTCCTCGTCGACTACGACTACGGCGTCGGCAAGAAGGCCGAGCTCGGTCCGCGCGACATGATCTCCCGCGCCATCGTCCAGGAGATCGAGGCGGGCCGCGGCTTCGAGGGGGCCTACGGCGCCTACGTCCATCTCGATCTGACGCATCTCGGGGCCGAGGTCATCAACACGAAGCTGCCCTTCGTGCGCGAGCTGGCCAAGACCTACGTCGGCGTCGATCCGATCACGACCCCGATCCCGATCCGGCCCGTCGTCCACTACATGATGGGCGGCGTCGACACCGACATCCACGGCGCGACCGTCCTGCCCGGGCTCTACGCCGCGGGCGAGACGGCCTGCGTCTCGATCAACGGGGCGAACCGGCTCGGCAGCAACTCGCTGACGGAGTGCCTCGTGTTCGGGGCGGCGGCGGCGCGCCACGCGATGGGCTTCGCGAAGGGCTCGGCGGCGCCGAACGAGAAGGCCCTCGTCGCCCAGTGCGAGGAGGAGGCCGGGCGCGTCGCGAACCTGCGCGGTCGCAAGAAGGGCGGCGAGAAGATCGCGGCCATCCGGCGCGAGCTCAACAACGTCATGGAGTCGAGCTGCGGCGTCTACCGCGAGCAGACCTCGATGCAGGCGGGCGTCCTCGCGACGGCGCAGCTCCGGGGCCGGGTCGCCGACCTGCGCCTCGAGGACTCGAGCAAGGTCTTCAACACCGAGCTCATCACGGCCATGGAGCTGCAGAACATGGTCGAGGTCGCCGAGACCATCGCCGTCTCGGCCGCCCATCGCAAAGAGTCCCGCGGCGCGCATACCTGCAAGGACTACAAGGGTCGCGACGACCAGAACTATCTCTACCACACGCTGACCCATCACGACCCGGCCGGCCCGCGACTCGGCAAGAAGGCCGTCGTGCTCGGCAAATGGGTTCCGGAGGAACGGAAGTACTGATGGCCGACAAGACGATCGTCATCACGCGTTTCGATCCCGACAAGGATCAGGCTCCGCGCAAGCAGGAGTACAAGGTCCCGTGCGAGTCGAACTGGAAGGTTCTCGACGCGATCAACTTCATCAAGGACGAGCTCGACGGCTCGGTCGCCCACCGCTGGTCGTGCCGCATGGCCGTCTGCGGCTCCTGCGGCATGATGGTGAACGGCGAGCCCAAGCTGACCTGCAAGACCTCGATCAACGACTACGGTGACCGGGTCGAGATCGAGCCGCTCGCGAACTTCCCGATCGTGCGCGATCTCGTCGTCGACCTCGACGGCTTCATGCACAAGTTCCAGAGCGTGAAGCCCTGGATCATCCGCGCGAAGGAGAAGGCCGCCGACAAGGCTGCGCTCCATCCGGTCAAGGGGACCTACTCGCAGTCGGCGGACCAGCTGGCCACGTTCAAGCAGTTCAGCATGTGCATCAACTGCATGCTCTGTTATGCCGCGTGTCCGGTCGTCGCCAACGAGCCCGAGTTCCTCGGCCCCGCGGCCATCGCTCTCGGCCACCGCTACAACATGGACTCCCGGGACGAGGGCCAGAGCGAGCGCAACGAGATCTTCCGCGGCGAGGGGACGGTCTTCAGCTGCTCGTACGCGAACGAATGCAGCGAGGTCTGCCCGAAGAACGTCGACCCGGCGGCCGCCGTCAACCAGGCGAAGTTCGGGGCCGTGATCGACTGGGCCAAGAACCTCGTCCTGCCCCGAGGAGGTGCCTGAGATGAGCCGACCGGCCCACCCCCACGCGATGGCCCCGCACAAGCCGGGCCGGACCCGGACCGCGCCGCCCCAGATGCCCGCGACCTGGTGGAGCGCGCCCCGAATCCGGAACTACCTGCTCTTCGACGCGACCGGGATCGTCTACTACCTGATCTCGTTCCTCGCGATCGGGATGGTCCAGGCCCTCGCGAGCGGCCCCGAGGCCTGGGACGCGGTCATGGCCCGCCTGCGGCATCCGGCCTACATCGTCTTCCATCTGATCACGCTCGTCTCGGTCGTCTTCGTGGCGGTCCGCTTCTTCAGCCTCTTCCCGAAGGCCCAGCCCAAGGCGATCGGCCCGCTGAAGCCGCCGCCGGGCAACGTCATCCACGCGATGCTCTACGTCGTCTGGATCGGGATCACCGCCATCATGACCCTCATCCTCGCCGGAGTGATCTTCTGATGCGCGCATTCCTCCTCAAGATCGAACCGCTCATCTGGCTCATGTTCGGGCAGGGCATCCTGATCGGGACCATGCTGCTGACGGGCTGGGTCCTGGTCGTCGGTCTGCTGATCCCGATGGGGATGGTCGACGCCTCGGCGCTCTCCTACGACCGCGCCCACGCCCTCGCGACCGCTTCGCTGTTCGGGTTCATCCCGGTCGGCAAGCTGGTCCTCGCGGCGCTCCTCGTGCTCCCGCTCTGGAAGGGAGCCCACCACGTCCGCTCGCTCCACGTCGACTTCGGCGGGGCGGAGCGGGACGGTCTGGTCGGGACGCTTCTGTATGGAATCGCCCTGGTCGGGAGCATCGTCGGAATTTTGGCGGTGGTGGGGCTCTAGCGACTTCGAGGAACTTCGGGAAAGACCATTGATTTCCGGGCATTTTCGCTGGATCGTATGCCTCCTGAAATCAAGTTCTCCCCGATCTTCCCCGGCCATGCCCGTCCGTCCCCGCTGACGGGCCTCCGAGAGGGATCGGGATCCCGTCTCCGGAGGCCCCCCGTCCTTGGCGACCCTGCAGGCCCTCGCGTCCGACAAGCTCCGGAAGCTCCATCGCGGCTCGACGCATTCGCGCGAGGAGGTCCATGACCTCCTCGACCAGGCGAGGCGCCTCGGCGTCGAGCTGCGCAACGGCGTCGACCACAAGAGCCGGCCGAGGACCGCACGGGTCATCGAGGTCAACGGCGAGTCACTGACCGTCCAGGCCTCGAACATCTCCGCCGAAGGCCGGCCCCAGATCTATTTCCACTTCGACATCGGGCCGACCCGCTACTTCTTCGCGTCGCCCCCGATCGGCTCGGAGCCGGGCGGGCGCCTTCGACTCGCGAGCCCCGCCGCCATCTACGAGGCCGAGCGCCGGGACCTCCCGCGCCAGCGGATCCCGGACGGCGAGCCGCCGCGGCGCGTCCTGCTCGCGAGCGAGCGGTCGGGCCCGGTCGAGGGCTGGATCCGGGACTGGTCCTACCAGGGGCTCGGCGTCCGGGTCCCAAGCGAAGCGATCGTCGCGGAGGGCGATTGCTCCGAGGTCGAGTTCCTCGACACGACGGGGCGGCCTCAGCATCTCTACGCCCAGGTGCGTCGGCGGGAGCTCGAGCCGGGGGAGCCGGGCTGGCTCCGACTGGGCCTCGAGGTCAGCGCGGTCGCGCCGGCCGAGCCGTTTCCGGTCGAGCGTCGGGAGAGGATCCTCGAGGAGGGGCGGCTGCAGCGGGCGTGGAAGAGGGTGGCGCTGGCGGGGGCGATGGCGACGCGGTTGCCTGGGTCGCGGATGCGGGCCTTGAGCCGGGAAGTCGAGATCGAGAAGGTCAGCTATCGAAATCGCGCGGACCAGGAGATCTGTGCGCTCGTCGATCGATCCGGTGCTCGCGATCGCGGGACCGTCGTCATAATTCCTCCCGCTTGGGGGCGGACGAAGGAGAGCTTTCTAGCCCTTGCGCGAACGCTAATCGCAACCTTCGAGCGCGCCGGCGAGGCGATCGCGGTCCTTCGATTCGACGGTACAAATCGACGTGGCGAGTCCTGGGTCGACGAGCGATTTCGCAATCATGGGGATGAGTATCTTGGATTTCGATTTTCGCGCGCGGTCGAGGACATCGCAGCGACCGTCGAGTTCGCGAAGAAGGAGTTCAATCCAAGCAGGACGATCGTCGTGGCCTTCAGCCTGGGGGCTATCGAAGCGCGCCGTGCGATCGCGCTCGACCGGGGCTCGAACATCGACGGCTGGATCAGCGTCGTCGGCATGGTCGATCTCCAATCGGGGCTCCGGACGGTCTCGGGCGGCGTCGACTTCGCGCTAGGCCGGTCTATGGGAGTGGAGTTTGGCCGTCACGAGCTAGTTGGCGTCGTCGCGGACATGGACAGCACGGGTCGCGACGCGTTCGAGCACGACCTCGTGTTCTTCGAGGATGCGAAGCGAGATATGGCTCGCATCGACCTTCCGATTACGTGGATCCATGGTCGCTTCGACTCGTGGATGGACCTCGATCGTGTCCGAGCCCTGATGGCTGCGGGGCCAAGCGGAAATCGTCGGCTGATAGAGATTCCCTCGGGCCATCAGATGCGGAGTAGCTGGGAGGCGCTTGAGACCTTTCAGCTGATCAGCCAAGAGGTCGGTCGGATGGCGCTGGGGCGTGAGCTCGCGCCCGCGCCGCCCGATGTAGTCGATATCGACCGGCGAACACGTGCGGAGAGGGCCCGGCGCCCGAAGGTCGCACTCGATAATCGCGAGTTCTGGTCGGACTACCTGCTCGGTCGCGACCGCTCGTTCGGTTTTGAGCTGATGTCGGCAACGAGCGAATATCGCGAGTTGATGAATGTGCAGATCGAGATGCTTGGGCTCGATTCGGGCCGGCACGTACTCGATCTCGGCGGCGGGGTAGGAGACTTCTCCGTCCGACTCGCTGAGGACTTCAGGAATCTCCAGGTTCAAATTATCCACGTCGATCTCGTTCCGGGCGCCCTCGCGCGGAGTCGTAAGCGCCTCGCGGCAACCGGGCAGAGCAGACTCTCGGTCGTGCGCATCGCCGCCGACCTCGATCTCATCGATCGCCGTCTGCCGCTCCGGTCCGAGTCGGTCGACGCGGTCATCGCGTCGCTCTTCCTGAGCTACCTTGAGCGGCCGATGGAGCTACTCCGCGAAGTTTCCAGCGTACTGAGGCCTGGTGGTAAGCTCGTGGTTTCGAGCATGAGGCGGGACGCCGACATCTCGCGAATCTACGTCAACGCTCTGGAGGAGCTCCCGCCCGATCGCCGCATCGCCCATTTTGGGCAGGACGCGGCGAATCATTTCGAGCAGATCCAACGAGTCTTCTTGAACGACGCCGCGACTCTCGTGCGGCTGGAGGAGGAGGGCCGCTTTCGCTTCTACGACGCGGACGAGCTCGAGGCCATGGTTCGCGAGGCGGGCCTCGTCCCACTGGCGAGCCGGGAGGCTTTCGGTAGTCCGCCCCAGGCCGTCATCGTCAGCGCGATTCGCCCCGCCTGATTCGCCCGGAAGGTCCCCCCGGGTCGATCGTCTATTTATCGCTCGGATCCGGCTAATGGAAATTCCATCTCGCCGCACCTCGGACCGGCGATTGGCGGCCGAGCCTCAAGGGCCCGCTCGGGCAGGGCGATGTGCCGGGGGATGGCGACCCCGCAAGACAAGGCCTGGGCGGCTTACTCGAAGTACCGCCGAGAGGTCGCTGACCACCAGATCGTCCCGGCGCTCGGGGCGGGTATCCTGATCGTCATCGGGCTCCACCTTCCGTTCCTGCTCCTCGACTACTCCTACTACGGCGAAAACTTCGTCCCGCTCGCAATCGGCCGGATCTCTAACGCTGTCAGCCTTGGTCTCCTCTTCCTGTTCGCGAAGAGCTGGCCGGCTCCAGTCATGGTCTTGGCCGTCGCGAATGCGGGCCTTCATCTCATCGGAATCATCGGATTCGCCGGGGGAGTCTCGAGCCTCTACTTCCCGGGCCTCATGCTGCTATTCCTCGGTGTCCCGGTCCTTCTCCCGATGACGTCGATGCAGGCTGGGCTCGTGGTCGGCTTTCTCTTTGCGTGCTTTGCTGGCCTTCCCCTCGCTGGATTTGGCGAATTCGGAACTCAGGAATACATCGTTAATCTCTTCTTTCCTGGCGCCGCGGGAATCGAATGCATTTTCAGCTGCGCGCTGCTCGAGCGCCTGCGATTTCGCGACTACCAGCGTCGCGAGGAGATAGCAGCCGCCCGCGACCAGCTTGCGAAGCTGGATGACGCGAAGAACCGATTCTCGGCAAATGTCCATCACGAGCTGCGGACGCCGCTCACGCTCATGATCGAGCCGCTCGACAGCCTGCGCGCTGGCGAATACGGCGCGATCTCGGATCAGGCAAAGGACATGCTTGGCGTCATGGCGGCGAACGGCCAGCGACTCCTCAAGCTCATCAACGACCTGCTTGATCTCGCCAAGCTTGAGGACAAAAAGTTCAATCTAGACCGCCAGCCCATAGCCTTAGTCTCGTTCATCGACGAACTTGTCCGAGGGACCGAGGCGCTCGCCCTCAAGAAGGATCTTCGAGTCGAGAAGCGCGCGGACATCGATCCCTCACTCCGCGTCGTCGCCGACCGTGACGCCCTCGACAAGATCCTCATCAATCTCGTCGGCAATGCGATGAAGTTCACAAACCCCGGCGGCCGGATCACGCTTGCCTGCGAGTCCGTCGAGGGGGGCGTTCAGATCACCGTCGCAGATACCGGCATCGGACTCGAGGAAGACCAGCTCGTACGGATCTTCGATCGCTTCTCCCAAGTCGACTCGTCGGCGACCCGCAAGCACGAGGGGACCGGCATAGGACTCTCCCTGGTCAGCGAGCTCGTCCAGCTTCATCAGGGCCGCATCTGGGCTACCAGCGAGGGGCTCGGCCGGGGCACGACAATGCACGCCTTCCTGCCCAATGTTGAACCCGACACGCCCAAGCCTGCCGAGAACGTGGTCGTCACGCTCCCGGAAGACGCCGCCGTCGTCATGCCGACCGAGGCAAATTCGGGCAAAGATGGCGCCCGACGCGGCTCGCCGATTCAGGTCGATCGCTTCATCGAGATCGGGGTCACCGTCGAGCGCTGGGCCGACCAAAATGCGAAGTCCGACGATCGCCATGAATGCCGCGCAACCCCCTCCAATCGCCGGCGGCCTCGGGTACTCGTCACCGACGACAACCGTGACATGCGCGAGCTGCTCCGCTTCGTACTCGAGAAGGAGTTCGAGGTCGAGACCGCGAAGAACGGACTCGAGGCGCTCGAGCGGGTCGCGGCCGATCCTCCGGCACTCGTCGTGACGGACCTGATGATGCCTGGGCTTAGCGGAACGGAACTCTGCGAGCGGATCAAGACAACGGATAGTCTCCGTGACATTCCGGTCATGATCGTCTCCTCGAAGGCGGAAGGGGAGATGAAGGTCAAAGGGCTCGAGCTTGGCGCCGATGACTACGTCACGAAGCCCTTTCATCCTCGGGAGGTCATGGCGCGCGCGCGCGCCCTGATCCGGCTTCGCGAGGCCCAACGCGAAGTTGCCCAGCGCAACGCCGAACTCCAAGGGGCCCTAGATCGCCTGAGTCGGACCCAGACCCAGCTGATTCAGTCCGAACGCTTGGCGGCCGTCGGCGAGCTAGCGGCCGGGATCGCCCACGAAGTCAACAACCCGGTCAACTACGCGCTCAACGCAGCACGCGCGCTCAAGTCGATCACGGCCGAATTACAAGAAGTTGCTGAACGATTCGACCGCCTTCATGTTGAAGATGGCGAGCAGATGGTTGCATACGTCAAGGCGCTCAGAGCCCATCTCGACGAGCTCGACATGCCCGAGGTCGTGCGCTCGATCGATGACATCGTGCGAATCATCTCCGATGGACTCGAAAGGACCAAAAAGCTCGTCGGCGACCTCCGGGACTATGCCATGCCGCACAAGTCCCAGGAGCATGAACGTCTAGACATCGCTGCCGGCATCGAATCGACGCTCCGGCTGGTCTCCCGGGAGATCAGCGCGGACGGCATTGAGTTGGTCCGCAACGGCCCTCTGGAGGGGGTCTACGTCAATGGAGATATTGGTGCGCTCAATCAGGTCGTTCTCAATCTTTTGCGCAACGCGCATCAAGCAATTCGGGATTCGCCGCGCGAGGGGAGGGGCGAGCGTCCCTGGATCGGCGTAAGCCTCGTCGTCGAGGGAAGCATGATCGCGGTTCGCGTGTCTGATAATGGGCCGGGAATTCCTGAGCACATCCTTGGGAGAATATTCGAGCCATTCTTCACAACCAAGGACCCAGGAAAAGGATCGGGCCTCGGCCTATCGATGTGTCGAGGGATCGTCGAGTCTCATGGGGGACGACTCGAGGTTCAGACGGAGGTCGGGCAGGGTTCTACCTTTTCAATCCTCCTGCACGCGTCCCAAGGGCAAGGCGCAGAAGCCCAATGACGTGAGCGGCATTGTGATGACCGGCTAATAAGAAGGGTCTTCGCGTTCGATGAAGAACCTAACCTCTCGGTCATCATTCCCTGCATGTCGCTGAGGTCGAATCCGCGATCTGTGGCCTGCTCGCCTCCCTTGCGAGTCGCAGTGCGCGCATTAATCCAAGCTCGGAGAGTCGAGAGATAAGATCGCTCGACACCTCTGGGACGCTTGTCTTCAGCTGCAACGATTCGCAGTTTGCTCGAGCCCTGTCGAGGATGGCATAAGTTAGCCAGCTTCGAGATCCTGTTGACCTCTCCTGCGTTACTGCCAAGGAGGCCAGTTTCCGGGCTTGGCCGTTTTCGCGAAGTGCGATTGCCAAGAGGCACGCGTAGCGAGCCAGCGATCCGAAGTAGGCAACTCCGTATCCGGCCGTAGAGAACTTGGCCCAAACGGGAGCGATTAGATCAAGCAGGTGTCGCGCCTGCTTTCGGTCTCCAAGATAAGCGCAAGCCTCGGCCAAGGATGCGATACCAATCGTACCCCCAGGCTCTCTGAATAGCCGCTGAATATCTGAATTCGTGAACTGACGAAGGTTCTCCCTGGCCGCGTCGTGAAGGCCTGAGTCCCACTGAAGCCATATGAGTCCAGCTGCCCAGCTCATCACGGTGGGCTTCTCGCTTGCAAAGGTCTCTACTAATCCACGTACATCATTTGACTTGTCTTGGTCGATGCCCCGCAATACAGCCTGGCATGCGAACGTCTGAATCAAATTGTCATCGGGGGAGGCCCCTGCGATTTCCCGATAGCGATTGGCGAGCTGCTCGGCGGCTACTAGGTTGCCCGAAAGGCACATCAACATGGAGTCGGTCGATACCGGATACCAACGATACTGGGGTAGGCCAATCTTGTCCGCTAACCGTCGATAGCGCTCGTTCTCGAGGGTTAGGCGCCGAATCTCGCCTCTCTCAAGTAGGGTGGCAATCAGGCGTGTTTGCTGCAGGAGAAAAGAGTATGTGTCTGACCGTGCAAGGGTGGTCTCCTGTAGCTCTAGAATGTATTTGATCCGCTCGTCTGCCCGATCCGGACCCTGAGCGGCATCGGCGCAGGCTGATAGGGCGGCCACCAAGGCATCGGGATCGCCAGACGAAATCGCAAGTTCATGAGATCTTGATGCAAGAGAGGATGGTTCGTCTGGGTCCGTCCATCGCCACTTGCTGATTTGAGAAAGACGGGCCAAGACTTTCGCGCGCAAGGCTTGCTCGCTCAGGGGGAGGCCCTCGAGGGCTTCGCGTAGGAGCATTTCTTGGTCCGAGTCGTACGCTCCAACTTCAATCGAGAGGAAGTCGGGAGCCATGGCAAGTCCGCACTTAGCTAGAAGAACTGCGGAACCCATGCCTCGCGACCAAAGGGCGGCATCTAGTATCGATGCCCGCGCTCGTTCCCTGTCGCCAGAATAGTACATGGCGCTCGCGCGGCTGATGAGAATGTCTAAATGGGCGTGCGGTTCGGATATGGGCTCCCCTTCAAGGATCTGGAGCGATGCATCGAAAATCCTGAGGGCATCCTGAAAAGCCATTCGCGAGATCGCGTCGGTACCAGCCCTGAGAGCCTCTGCGCGCAGGCTCTCTGCTGGGGCAACGGGGAATGCCATACATAGATGAAAGAAGAGCGTCGACGCGGTTGCTGATGTCGTATGGGAGGAGCGTCGGAGTGCATGAACGATTCGATCATGATGCTCCATTCGCGATCTCGGCGGGAGAGATCGATACAGGGAGTCCCGCAGGATCGAGTGGCAAAAGAGGAATTCCGATCCATCGTTCTGAATCAAGCACGCAGCGTGGGCGGGCTCGAGGTCTTCGAGTAGTTCAGGGATTGAGATGTTTAGGGCGCTTGCAACAATCTGCGCTGAGAAGGCCGGCCAACGACGGAGGCCATCAAGAGAGCTGAGTGCGTTGAGCGCGGTAAGTCTCCGAGTTGTTTTGAGACGATCTCAGAGGCGTCAGTTGCCGCCATTTTCGCCCAAGGGTACGACTGCGAGTGGGGCGATAGCGTTCGGCGCATTCTGAGAAGATGGATAATGTAGAAGGCATTCCCTGATGTTTGTCGAAAGATTTCCTGAATAAACCCATCGCGGTCGACTTCGTAAGGGTCGATGAATGAGGCAGTATCTTCGACGGTAAATGGCGTTAGATGGATAATTGTTTGATGGATGGAGCGCTGGTTGGACTGCCCAGCTGATGGGAGGCGTCGTGACGCCAGTGACGGGCGAGCGACAACGGCGAAGAGAATTGGCGACGATGCAAGCTCAACGATCAAGTGATCATAGAGTCTGACGGAGTCGACATCGGCCAGATGGAAGTCCTCGAGCGCGATCAAAAGGGGGCGTTGGCGAGCCAGGGCGCGAAATGAGTTCGACCAGTATAGGAAGAAGCGCGACTGATCGATTTTTGCAGGGACACCGGATTCAGCTCTTACTTCCCCGACTTCCGGCAGGATTGAGCCGATCAGACGCGCATTCTCTGCAAGCTGTGGGCTGTCAGGGTATTTTTCAAGGGCAGTTCGTAGTGCATTGGTCCAGATGGAGTAGGCGATGCTTGGGTAAATGGGATTGCAGCGTGCGACGATATAATCAAAGTTTTGCGCCGAATGGATCAGGAATTCCTTGAGAAGGCGCGACTTGCCGACGCCAGGCTCCCCAATGATGCTGACGGTCCGTCCCTGTAGGTCTGAACGTGTTTGTCGCACGATCTCTTGGAGGGTCGATAGCGCGACTTTCCGACCGACGAATGGGAAATCGGTGTGAGGAGTTGAGCTGGGCTCAATGTCCGTCCGGAGCGTGACTTCCCCAATGAATTTGTATCCTCGTCCCTTTACCGAGGCTACGAGTCGGGGGGCTCGGGCGTCTTCTCCGAGGGCCTTTCGGATTTCGGTTATGCACATCGGGATCGTTGACGGGCTGATTCGCTCGGACGACCAGATGTACCTGTGGAGAAGATCACGCGTGACGATTCGGTTTCTGTTCTCGATCAATAGGAGTAGAACGTCGAGGGTCTTGCGACCGATCGGAACTTTTGTGTCCTCGCGGTAGAGCCTCATCTGTTCTAGGTCGACGCGGAATTCGGCGAAACGGAGTTCTCGCACACGGGCATCCTTGAGGTATTTGAGTCTTGTCGGAGGAGACGGGGTACCCATTGGAATCGGGTAGAGAGGCTGAGTTGAATCGGTCCGGCCTTATGCTGTATGGACGAATGAAAGGTAGTATTCCATGAACTTCGGCTTCACCGACGACCAGCGCTTCCTCGGCGCGGAAGTCCGCAAGTTCCTCGAAGCATCATATCCCCTCCGCACGGTCCGAGAGATCATCGATTCGCCGACCTTCAGTGGTTCTGATGCAACCCTGTGGGAGCGGATCGTGTCCCTCGGGTGGCCGGGGCTGTGTTTGGCGGAGGAGCAGGGCGGGGCGGGCCTCGATCTCGAGACCCTGATCGTCGTCCTGGAGGAGACGGGGCGGGCTCTGCTGCCGACCCCGCTGATCTCGACGATGCTCGCCGCGAAGGCGATCGAGCGGTTCGGTTCGAAGAGCCAGCAGGAGCGCTGGATCCCCGGTCTCGCGAACGGCTCGCGGATCGGGACGGTCGCCGTCCTCGAGGGTGAGGATGTGCTCTCGCCGGCGGGCATTTCGGCTTCGGCCCGCCGCGACGGCGACGGGCTCGTCGTCTCGGGGAAGAAGTGCTTCGTCTCGGACGGAGCGGCTGCCGACGTCTTCGTCGTCGCGGTCCGGCTCGACTCGCTGGACGATGTGTGCCGGGGAGACTCCCCGCGGAACGAGCCGGAGTCGGCACGTTCGAGAGCATCGTCGTCCGCTGATTCGATCGGCTGGGTCGTCGTCGAGCGGTCGACGCCCGGCGTATTGGTCTCGCCGGTCGTCGGGATGGACCGGACGAAGCCGTCGGGGACGCTTTCTCTCGAGAACGTACGGGTTCCCCTCGACCAGGCCCTGCGAGCCGGGGATCGGGGCTGGGCGGCGATCGAATGGATCCTCGACCTCGGTGCAGCCCTCGTGACCGCCGAGGCGATCGGCTCCGTCGAGGCGGCCCTCGAGCGTACGACGAAGTTCGCGAACGAGCGGATCCAGTTCGGTCAGCGGATCGGTCGCTTCCAGGGCGTCAAGCATCCTCTCGCCGAGACCTACGTCGATCTCGAGTCCTTCCGCTCGCTCGCCTACTACGCGATCTGGGCCCTCGAGAACGACGAGCCCGACGCGCGTCTCGCCGTCTCCCGCGCGAAGGCCTACGCCTCCGAGGCCTTCCCCCAGGCCGGGATCCTCGGCATTCAGCTCCACGGCGGCGTCGGTTATACCTGGGAGTACGACATCCAGCTCTACCTGAAGCGCTCGAAATGGTTCCGGCCCGTCTTCGGCGACGCGGACTACCACTACGAGCGCGCGGCTCGTCTGGGAGGTCTCTGAGCGATGGACTTCGAGCTGACCGAGAGCGAGCGTGCGTTTCGGGACGAGGTCCGCGCCTTCCTCGACGAGAACCTGCGCGAGGGGGCGACCGAGTCGCCCGCGTTCCTGGCGGAGTGGACCCGCAAGGTCCGGGAGAAGCGCTGGGTCGGGTTCTCCTGGCCGCGCGAGGTCGGGGGCGGCGGTGGCTCGATCATGGAGCAGGTCATCCTGAAGGACGAGATGGCGAAGCGGAAGGCGCCGCCGCTCGGGACCTGCATGATGGGCCTCGCCTGGGTCGGGCCCGCGATCATTCAGTATGGGACCGAGGCCCAGAAGGAGAAGTACATCCCGGACATCCTCGACGGGAAGTATCAGTGGTGTACGGGCTATTCGGAGCCCGACTCGGGCTCCGATCTCGCGAGCCTGAAGTGCAAGGCGGTGCGTGACGGGGACGACTACGTCGTGACGGGGCAGAAGATCTGGACCTCGCTCGCGATGTGGGCGAAGAAGATGATCCTGCTCGTCCGGACGGGACCCGCGCCGTCTGCCGGCTCGACCTCGAAGCACGCCGGCATCACCTGTCTCCTCGTCGACATGGAGACGCCGGGGATCACGGTGCGCCCGATCCGGAACATGACCGGGAGCGCGCATTTCGCCGAGGTCTTCTTCGACGGCGTCCGCGTCCCGGTCGAGAATCGCCTCGGCGAAGAAGGGCAGGGCTGGCAGGTCACGATCTCGGCCCTCGCCTCCGAGCGCTCGAGCATCGCCGAGGTCCACGGTCTCGTCCGCAAGATCGACGAGGTCAAGGATCTCGCCCGCCGGACGCTCCGCGGCGGCCGTCCGCGCAGCGAGGATCCGGGCATCCGGCGGCGGATCGCCCAGGCCGAGGCGAAGATCGAGGCCATGCGGCTCAACGGCATGCGCTTCCTGACGAAGCAGCTCCGCGGTGAGCCGCTCGGCGCCGAGACCTCGATCAACAAGCTCCACCGCGCCGCGCTCGAGATCGGTCTCGGCGAGCTCGCCCTCGAGATCCTCGGCTCGGCGGGCCCGCTGACCGGGAGCGAGGCGCCGGCGGTCGACGAGGGGCGCTGGGCGCGCTTCGCCCTCGGCTGGCCCGACGTCGTGATCGGCGGTGGGACGCCCAACATCCAGAAGAACATCATCGCCGAGCGGATCCTCGGGCTGCCGAAGGACTGAGAGGAAGGGCGTCGTGGTCCCCGAGAACGCGAGCATGCGAGAGCGAATCGAAGAGCGGCTGCGCGACGCGCTCGCCGCGCCCCACGTCGAGGTCGTCGACGAGTCGCATCTCCATGCCGGTCATGCCGGGGCGAAGAGCGGGGGCGGGCATTTCCGGGCGGTGATCGTGTCGGAGAAGTTCGCCGGGCTCTCGCGGGTCAAGGCCCAGCAGCTCGTCTACGCAGCGATGGGCGCCTGGATGAGCAAGGAGATCCACGCCCTCAGCATGCAGACGTTCACGCCCGAGCAGTGGAGCGCCCGGGGCTGAGGCTGGCCCCGAGGCCGGGCGCTCTCGGGAACGCTCAGCCCCCGACCTCGCTCGCCCCGCCCGACGCCATCGAGGCCATCGCCTTCGCGCGGAAGCGCGCCATGTCCTTCTCGTAGACCTTCATGTCGAAGGCCGTGCGGTTGCGGAACTCGAGCAGCTTGACCCCCTTCGGTCCCGCGTGATAGGCGTAGGGCTGCTCGGCGGGCAGGAAGAAGCCGTCGCCGGGGCCGAGCTCGCGGCGGCCCATGACGATGCTGCCCTCGACGACGTAGTAGAGGCAGTCCGACGAGTGGCTGTGGCGCGGGAGCAGATAGCCCGGCGCGAAGTCGATCGAGACGAGCGAGAAGCCGCCTTCGCCCTCCTGCTGGAAGGGGACGGTCAGCCGGGCGCTCGACTGGAACTTCGCGATCTCCTCGGCGTTGATCGGCGTCGCGTCGGCGCCGGGCTCGGTGAACGTCATGTCGTCCATCATGCCCGTCTCGCCGAGCGTCGGGGCATCGGCGGCGGTGAAGATCACGAGCTTGCCGCGGGGGACGGGGCGAGCGCGGTGGGAGTCGTTCAAGGGGGCTCCTTTCAGGGGCAGAGTGTGTCGGTTCCAAAGACGTTGGAGCCGAGTTTCGAGATCGTGTCGCTCACGAGGCGGGAGCCGATCGGACTCTCGGTCCCTCCGTCGTTTGCGGTCGGCGGGTTCTCGCGGTCGGCGCGGTCGGCGCGGTCGGTGCGGTCGACGCCGAGGACGAGGCGGAGTCCGGTGTCGAGCCGGATCGTGTTGCCGGTCGTCTGGGATCCGGCCCGATGGACAGGCCGCGGTCGCCGTTCGCGGAGCGGCCGCTTCGACGGGCTCGGGCAGGGGCGCGACACGGACGACTCCTTCACGATCGGGTCCGTCCAGTGTGCCCCCCGGAGACCGGCCGAGTCAATTGCTTTGTTTGCGGCCCGCGGAGCGTCGGGAAGGCTTCCGCGGCCCGGTCCTTCCCGGCCCGACCGACACCGCCGCCAGCGCCCGCGCGATCGCCCGGTAGGCGGCTGCGTTCACCGCGAAGCCGAGATGGCTCGACTCGATCCGCAGGTAGGAGACGCCCGGCAGATCGGCGGCCCCGGCGGCGCGCGCCGCCCGCTCGTCGATCCGGGCCGCCTCTTCGCCGACGATGCCGTCGCGATGGCTGTAGAGGATCGTCACCGGCGCGGGCGGATGCGTGTCGCCTTCGGCGCGGGAGATCGGTCGGAGCCAGGTCGCGAAGTCCTGCTCCTCGGGCGGGACGGTGCTGCCGCTCAGCCGGCGCATGACGTCCCACATCGAGGTCCCGCGCGGATCGCCGAAGGGCGAGCCCAGGGTCACCGCCCGCCGGACCGCATCGGGCGCGAGCCGCGCGGCGTCGAAGGCGAAGAGCCCGCCCATGCTCCAGCCGACGAGGCTCGGTCGACGTCCAGTCCGCGCGAAGACGTCGCGGACCCGGCGGACCACGCGCTCGCTCTGGATCCGTCGGAAGCGCGCCGCGTCCTCGACCCGGCGGATGCGCAGCTCGCCCCGGTCGAGATTCGGGCCGAGCCCCGATTCGAGGGCCTCGTAGCCCAGGGCATCGAGGAAGCGGCGCAGGGGCCAGAGGCCGAGATCGCCCGTGCCGTAGGCCGGCAGCACGAGCACGGGATGGCCGTCGCCGCGGGGCAGGTCCTGCAGCAGGGCGGGCAGGGCGAGGGCGAGCCGGGTCGCCTCGAGGCCCGCGCGCGGGACCTCGGTCAGGGTGTCGAAGAGGGCGGGTCGGGACGGGATCGCGGTCATGCGGTCGTGCCTCGCGAGAGCCGAACGACGGGGGCCATGCCTCGGCTGGTCGGACCGTAGGCTCCCGACGCGGCCCTGTCTCGTCCGAGCTCGCCGGCTCGCGCATCCCGGGGCGAGGCCTCCCGCGGCCTAATGCCCGGAGCCGGATCGCCAGTAGCGTGCGGTCGCGTCGTAGATGCGCCGCGCGGCGTCGGCCGGGGGAAGCGCTCGGAGCGTCGACGAGAGGAGCTCGGCGGCGACGGGCCCGGTGTATCCCTTCGCGCGCACGGCGGCGACGAAGCGGTCGAGGTCGAGGACGCCCTCGCCGGGCAGGACCCGGCGGTGGAGCGTCTCGTGGTTGAGGTCGCTGCCGGCGAGCGGCGGATGGTCGGAGAACTGGACGTAGGCGAGCTCGGCGGCGGGCAAGGCCTCGAGGTCCGGCCAGTCGTCGGGGCCGTGCGAGAAGTGCCAGACGTCGAGACACACTCCGGCGACGGCCGACGACAGCCCGGCCCGGGCGATCAGGTCGCGCGTCTTCGCGATCGTGTCGATCGGCATCATCGGCAGGAACTCGATCGCGAGCTTCGCGCCGGTCTTCGTGACCTGGTCGGCGTGGCGGGCGAGGTTCGCGACGACGGCCTCGTCGACCGGGACGTGGGTCCCGGACATGATGATCTCGGGGCGCACGACCTCGGCGATCCCCGCGATGTTCTCGGCGTTGCGCTTCGATTCGGCGGGATCGTCGGTGAACACGAAGGCCTGCAGCTCGATGCAGGGCAGCGCGTGGCGATCGAGGGCGTCCCGCAGCTCGGCCAGCGAGCCGCCGCGCTCGCGGTGGCGGTCGATCGACCAGACGTCGAGGCCGATGCCCTGGAAGCCGGCCGCGGCCGCCGCGGCGATCTGGTCGACGAGGGGCGGCGGCGACTCGAGGACGTAGGGGGAGTAGTTGATCGTGTCGTAGACGAGGCGGTGCACGGGGAGGGCTCCTCGAGAAGGCGGATCTAGTCCGATTGATAGACCGCCGCATTCCAGACGTGGCCGACGGTCGAACCGAGGCGAGCCGGTGTCTCCGGCTCGGAGCGATTGATCTGATCCGTCGCGACCGCGAGGTTCATCAGGATCAGGACCTGGGCGATGCCGCGCGGATCCTCGACGCGGCTGCGGCCGAGGGCGATCTGGCGGCGGATGAAGGCCTCCGTCTTGTCGATGTACGACTCGACGACCTGATGCTGCCAGCGCGCGTACGCTTCCTTGCTCCGGCCGGCGGCCTGCTCCATCGCGCGCATCAGGTTCGCGTGCTCGCGCCAGACCTCGTACATGCGGGTCAGGTGCTCGATCGTGTTCGCGCGAGGATCGACCTCGTCCTCCTTCTCGAGCCACGCGTCGACCGCCCCCGAGACCTCCGCCTCGACCCGCTCGAAGAGGGCGATCACGATCTCGTCGAGGCTCTTGAAGTAGTGGTAGAAGAGCGAGCGGGTCATGCCCGTGCGCTCCATCAGCGTCTCGACCGTGAGCGAATGGAAGTCGACGTCGCGCAGGGCGGACTCCGCCGCGGCGAGGATCTCGGCGCGGGCGTTCTCGGGGCTGCGGCGAATGCGTCGATGGGGCATGCGGCCGCAAGCTAGCACGGGCCCGCGACCGGGCCGGAGCGAGGACCGTCCGTCTCGACGGGCCTCGCGGTCGAACCGGAGCCCACCAGACGGGATCCGCCCGGTATCCTCGCGCCGCGCGGCCTCGCCCCCGCCGGACCGCCGTCGGCAGGGGCGCGCGCCGAGGAGGAGTCGTTCGTGACGGAGACGCGCCACACCTTCTGCCGGATCTGCGAATCGCTGTGCGGCCTCGAGGTCGATCTCGGGGCGACGGGCCAGATCGAGGACGTCCGCCCGGACGTCGAGCACGTCGAGACCGGCGGCTTCGCCTGCGTGAAGGGCCTGAAGCAGCACCTCCTCTATTCGTCCCCGGATCGCCTGCGCTTCCCGATGAAGGGCGGGCCGATCGCCAACGGCGCGCGCCCCTTCGCACGGACGAGCTGGACGACGGCCCTCGCCGAGATCGGCGCGAAGGTCCAGCAGCTGCGCCGCGACCACGGGCCCGACTCGATCGGTCTCTACGTCGGCACAGCCGCCGGCTTCAGCCTGCTGCATCCGATCTTCGCCCAGGGCTTCATGAACGGGATCGGCTCGAAGAGCATCTACGCCTCCTCGACCCAGGACTGCAGCAACAAGTTCGCCGTCGCCCGCGAGGTCTACGGCTTCCCGTTCACGCAGCCCTTCCCCGACCTCGACCACGTGGAGTGCCTCGTGATCGTCGGGGCGAATCCCGTCGTCTCGAAGTGGAGCTTCCTGCAGGTCCCGAATCCGGGAAAGAAGCTGCGCGAAATCGAGGCGCGCGGTGGCCGGGTCTTCGTCGTCGATCCGCGGCGGACGGAGACGGCGAAGGTCGCCGGGGAGCACGTCTTCATCCGTCCCGGGACCGACGTCTTCTTCTATCTCTCCTTCCTCGACGAGCTCGTCGCGATGGGCGGTGTCGACACGGCGCTCGTCGCCGCCCATACCCGGGGCTTCGACGTCGTCCGCGATCTCGCGCGCCAGTGGCCCGCCGCGCGGACCGCCGAGATCACGCGGATTCCGGCCGAGCGCCTGCGCGAGATCGTGCGCGCCTATCGCGAGGCGAAGGGCGCTGCGCTCTACTGCTCGACGGGCGTCAACATGGGCGGCGAGGGCGCGCTCGCGTTCTGGATCCAGGAGGTGATCAACGCGGTCTCGGGCAATCTCGATCGCCGGGGCGGGACGATCCTCGGTCGCGGGATCCTCGACTTCGCGAAGTTCGGGGCGCTCTCGGGCTTCGGGCTCCGGGAGGACCGCTCGCGCGTCGGCGGGTTCGCGTCGGTCAACGACGCCTATCCCGGCGGCATCCTCGCCGACGAGATCCTGACGCCGGGCAGGGGACAGCTGAAGGCGCTCTTCGTGACCGGCGGCAATCCGCTCATGATGATGGCCGGCGCGCCGCGCCTGCGCGAAGCCTTCGCGAAGCTCGAGCTGCTCGTCACGATCGACATCCTGCCGAACGAGACGGGCAGCCTCGCGCATTACATGCTGCCCGCGACGACGCCCTTCGAGCGGCCGGATCTCCCGTTCGCGTTCCCGCTGCTGATGGGCATGCAGTCGCATCCGTATCTGCAGGCGACCGAGGCGATCGTCGCGCCCGACGGGGAGCAGCGCGACGAGGCGAGCCTCTACCTCGATCTCGCCCGCGCGTGCCGGGCGCCGCTCTTCGGCTCCCGGATCGTGCAGAAGGCGCTCGAGCTCGCCGCGCGGCGGCACGGCTCGGATCGCCCGGGGATGCCGGCGCGGCTGCCACTCGAGGGACTGATGAGCCTGCTCCTGCGCGGGACGGGCCATGGCTCGTTCGCGCAGCTCCTCGCCGAGCCCCACGGCCGCTCCCTCGCGCCGCAGTCGGCGGGCACCTATCTGGGCAAGAAGGTCGCGAAGAAGGACGGCCGCATCGATCTCGCGCCGCCCGTGCTCGTCGCCCAGGCGCGCGAGCGCCTCGAGCGCGCCTTCGAGCGCGAGCGCCGCGCGCCGGGCCGGCTCAAGCTGATCACCCGCCGCCACGTGAAGACCCACAACTCGTGGACCCACAACGAGGCGTCCTTCGTCGGCGGAGCCCGCTCGACGAACCATCTCTACATGCATCCCGAGGACGCGAAGGCCGCGGGCCTGCGCCACGGCGAGCTCGTCGACGTCGTCTCGGCGGCGGGCGCCGTCCGGATCCCGATGAGCCTGCTCGAGGATCTCCAGCCGGGCACCGTCGCGATGCCCCACGGCTGGGGCCATCAGCGCGCGAAGGGCCTCTCGGTCGCGAGCCGGACGACCGGCGTCAACGTCAACGTGCTGGCGGCGAGCGGGCCCGACGCGGTCGAGCCGCTCTCGGGCATGTCGCAGCTGACGGCGATCCCGGTCGAGGTCCGCCGCGCCGAAGGGCCTCGATCGAACGACGACTGGACGGGGATGCCCGCCTAGCGGCTCGTCGGGATCGCGTTCGGCGCGGGCTCAGAGATCCGGGAATTGATGGGGGAGCGTGTCGTCGTTGGCCATGCCGTCGACCTTGAGGAGCTCCCCCGTCACGTAGCTCGAGGCCGGCGAGCAGAGGTAGAGGACGGCGTCGGCGATGTCGTCGGCCTCG
Source organism: Myxococcota bacterium (assembly GCA_046351135.1). GTDB lineage: Bacteria > Myxococcota_A > UBA9160 > UBA9160 > UBA4427 > UBA4427. Next base: position 22,313 of record JAXLZA010000007.1, read on the forward strand.
CCGTTCCGGCGCATCGGCGTATTGCGGATCATCGTCTCCCGCAGCGCCGGATCCATCGCGCCCAGCCAGGTCCGCAGCGCGTCGGTCTCGATCGCGCCGGGCAGGACCGCGTTGACCCGGATCTTCGGCGCGAGCTCCGCCGCCATCAGCCGCGTCAGCGCGTTGAGCGCCGCCTTCGTGAGCCCGTGGGCCAGATTCCCGCGCACCGCATTCTTCGCCGCCACCGACGAGATGTTGACCACGGCCCCGCCGCCCACCGCGAGCAGATGGGGCACCGCGAGGCGCACCAGCTCGAACGGCACGGAGACGTTGAAGTGGAAGGAGTGCTCGAGCTCGTCGACGCGCGTTCGCAGCAGCGGCTTCGAGCGCGAGCCGCCGGCGTTGTTGATCACGAAGTCGATCCGACCGAGCTCGGCCACCGTCCGCTCGACGACGCGCGCGAGGAGCGCGAGATCGTTCACGTCGCCGGCGATCGCGAGGGCGCGCCGCCCGCGCTCGCGGACGCCGTGGGCGACGATCTCGACGTCGGAGGCGGTGCGGGCGACGAGCACGCAGTCGGCTCCGGCGTCGGCCAGGGCGTTCGCGATGGCGGCACCGATGCCCTTGCCGCCGCCGGTGATGATCGCGACGCGGCCGTCGACGCGGAAGCGGTCCAGGGCGGGGCTCATGCGGGTCTCCTCTCGAGGGGCGGGCAAGGCGCGAGCGCGGGCGTTCCCGCGCACGGCGGCCGTCCGATCAGATCACGAACTCTTCGAGCCAGCGCGAGAGCGGGACGCGGAAGCCGGCGGCGTTCTTGTGGCCCCCGCCGCCGTACTCGACGGCGACCTTCGCGATGTCGACGTCGCCGATCGAGTAGAGCGTCGCGAAGACGTCGGAGCCCTCGATCCGGTAGACGAGGCCGAAGCGGGTGCCGAAGCGCGCCCGCTCGGCGAGGCGATGGCCGATCTGGCTGCGATTGGTCGTCGCGTTGACGGCCTCGATGCGCTTCGTGCCGAGGGCGACCGGACGCGCCATCTCGAGATGCCGCTCGACCTCCATGCGGTTCGCGCGCAGGATCGGCTCGCCCTCGCGGGCGAGCTCCTCGATCGGGCGGCTCGCCAGGCGATCCCAGACCTCGAAGTCGTGGGGATAGGAGGCGAGCGCGGCGTTCACCGCATCGGAGCCCGGCAGCCGCCAGCTCCAGAGATCCTGATCCTGGACGTACTGAAGGATCGGCGGCACGTCCTTCGAAGGATGGAAGTACTGCCAGGCGAGCACCGACCCCGAATGCCCGAGCTCGAAGCGCAGCTCGTGGCCATCGCCCTCGAGCTCGGCGATCCAGCTCCCGTCGCGCAGCAGGCGCTCCTGGGCGGTCACGTGGTGGTCGAGGACGACGACCTGGGCGGCGACCTCCGCGAGCTGGCGGAGCTCTTCGCGGGCGGGCGCGATGTCGACGAAGGTCACGAGGGCGTCTTCGCACTCGGGCAGCCGCACGCGGTCCTCGTGGCCGCGCGCGACGTAGCGGCCGTCGTCGCCCCAGGCGCGGTGGACGGCCCAGGCGGCGCCGAATCCGTCGGGACAGCCGGCATGATAGAAACAGATGCGCTTCACGGTCTTTCGATTCGGTGGCGGGGGTGAGGCGCCGCGCAGTGTAGCGGCTGTGACGCCTTTCGGGGCGTGCGTTAGCCTCCCCGCCCTCGGAGACGTCCATGTTCAAGCCCGGTGAGCGCATCGCCCTGGCCGCCCTCGATCGCCCGGCCACGCCGGTCGACTGGCTCCGGATCGTCGACGGGCTGCACGGCGAGCCGGGCTTCTGGTGGCTCGACAGCGCGCTGTGCGACGGGCGCCTCGGGCGCTTCTCCTTCGCGGGGGCCGATCCCTATCTCTGGCTCCGGGCCCGGGGCGAGCGGGTCGAGATCGACGTGCTGCGCCCGATCCGTCCGGGGCTCGCCCGCGGCTCCCATCGCCTCGAGGCCGACCCCTTCGACACCGCGCGCTCGCTGCTCCCCCGCGCCGACTCCCTCGTCCACTCGACCCGCACGGCGACCGGCTCGGGCAACCCGTGCTGGCACGAGGTCGACGGACTCTCGGCGGGCCTCGAGCTGCCCTTCGTCGGCGGGGCGGTCGGCTATTTCGGCTACGAGCTGGCGACGACGACGCTGCCGCGGGTGCGCTGCGAGAACCGCGACGAGCTCGGGCTCCCCGACCTCGCGCTCGCCTTCGTCGACCAGGTCCTGGCCTACGACCATGCCGGGGCCCAGCTCTGGCTGGTCGGCCTCGGCTTCGGGAGCGTCGGCTCTTCCCGGGGCGAGTCGGCGCGCGAGGAGGCGATGGCCTCGTCGCGGGCGGCGGCGGATCGCCTGGCCGCGCGGGTCGAGGCGCTGTTGTCGGGGGACGGGCTCGGCGCGCCGGGGCGGAGCACGTCGCCGGCCGGCCTGCGCGTCGCGGACGCGGTGGCCCCGACGCTCGTCTCGACGGTCGACGCGAGCGGCTATGCGAAGGCGGTCGACGCGATCCTCGAGGAGATCGCCGCGGGCAACGTCTACCAGGCGAACTACAGCCAACGCCTGACGGTGTCGGTCGACGCGGATCCCTGGGCGCTCTACGGCGCGCTGCGGCGCAACAATCCGGCGCCCTTCGGCGCCTATCTCGCGCTGCCGGAGGCGAAGATCCTGTCGAGCTCGCCCGAGCGCTTCCTGCGCATGGACGGCTCGCGCCGGGTCGAGAGCCGGCCGATCAAGGGGACGCGTCCGCGCGGCGACGACGAGGTCGCCGACCGGCGGCTCGTGCACGAGCTCGCCACCAGCGAGAAGGACCGGGCCGAGAACCTGATGATCGTCGACCTCGTGCGCAACGATCTCGGCCGGGTCTGTGCGCCGGGGACGATCGCGGTGCCCGAGCTGATGCAGATCGAGGCCTACGCGACGGTGTTCCAGATGGTCTCGACGGTGACGGGGGAGCTCGCGACGGGGCGCGACGCGTTCGATCTCGTGCGCGCGAACTTTCCGCCGGGCTCGATGACCGGCGCCCCGAAGCTCGCGGCGATCACCCTGCTCGAGCGGCTCGAGCGCGTGCGGCGGGGCGTCTACGCCGGAGCGCTCGGCTATCTCGATCTGCGCGGCGGCCTCGATCTCTCCGTCGTGATCCGCACGCTGGTCTTTCAGGACGGGCGCGCCCATCTGCACGTCGGCGGCGGCATCGTCGCCGACTCGTCGCCCGAGGCGGAATACCTCGAGTCCCTCGACAAGGCGAAGGCCCCGCTCGCCGCCATCGAGGAGCTGCTCGGGTCGGCCCTCGGGCGCGTCGAGATCCGGGGGGAGGGCGAGGTCGACGGTGGAGGGCCCGGAGTCGGCGACTCGCGCGGGTCGAGTTCGCCGGGGGCGGGCGCCGCGTGAGCCCGCGCGCCATCTACGTCGACATCGACGACGTGCTGTCCGCGACGATCGAGCGCCTCGTCGATCTGCTCGACGAGCTCCACGCCCGCCGCGTCGAGATCGAGCACGTCCGCGACTTCGACCTCGCGCGCCCCTTCGGTCTCGACGAGCAGGGCATCCGACGCTTCATGGACGTCGCCCACCGCGACGAGGTCATCGAGTCGATCGCGCCCCACGCCGGCGCGGTCGACCTCCTCGAGCGCTGGAAGCAGGCCGGCCACTCGATCACCCTCGTCACCGGTCGCCCCCCGATCACGACCCACGCCTCCCGCCGCTGGCTCGCGACCCACCGCATGCCCCACGACGCGCTCCATCATCTCGACAAGTGGGGCCGGCCGAGCTGGAACGACGCGGGGCTCCCGGCGCTGCGCTTCGAGGACCTGCCGGGCTTCGGTTTCGAGCTCGCCGTCGAGGACAGCCTCTCGACCGCGGTGCGCCTCGTCGAGGACCTCGACGTCCCGGTCGCCCTGATGGACCGGCCCTGGAATCGCGACGTCGGGCATCTCCCGGGCCGGGTCCGGGACCGGCTGGTCCGGTGTCGCGACTGGGCGGAGGTGGCCCGCCGCTTCGCCTTCGACTGAGGCGGGGATCGGGGCCCGGCGGCGCCGGTCGGACACCGCCCCGGCTCGCATTGCCAAATCGCGCGGCTTGCCAGAGCATCGGGCTCCCGCGCGACGGATCGATCCGACCCGATCCGATCCGAGCGGCCAGCCACCGGAGAGAGCCCCGCCCATGAGTCGCCCCCCGATCCCCTTCGAGCAGGCCGTCGCGACGCTGACGGGCCCCGGCGGTCCCTTCGAGCTGGTCCACGAGGACGTGAACGGCCACCGCCTCCCCGTCTTCAAGAATCGCTTCCGCTCCCTGCGCGATCTGCTCGCCCGATCGGTCCAATTCGGCGATGCGGAGCTCGCGGTCTGGGACTCGGGACCGCGCTGGACCTTCCGCGAGCACGAGCGGCTCGTCGCCTCCGTCGCCGCCGCGCTGAAGGCGAAGCACGGCGTCGGACCCGGCAGCCGCGTCGCGATCCTCGGCGCGAACAGCCCGGAGTGGGTGCTGACCGCGTGGGCGACCCTCGTCCTCGGCGGCACCGTCGTCGCGATGAACGGCTGGTGGCAGGGGGACGAGATCCGCTACGGCCTCGAGCTCGCGGAGCCCGAGCTGCTCTTCGCCGATCGGGCGCGCCTCGCGCGCCTCGAGGGCGGGGACCCGGGTGTGAAGACCGTGGTCATGGAGGACGGCTTCGACGCCTACCTCGACTTCGATCGAGCGGCCCCGCTCCCGGCCCACCCGATCGCCGAGGACGACCTCGCCGCCATCATGTTCACGAGCGGGACGACCGGCCGGCCCAAGGGCGCGATGATCTCCCATCGCAACTTCATCGCCTTCCTCATGTTGAGCTTCATGAACGGGGCGGCGCGGGCCCTGACCCATCCGCCGAGCGAGCCGCCGGCGCCGACGGTCTCCATCATGTCGAGCCCGCTCTTCCACGTGTCGGGCTTCCAGGCCGGCGCGCTGATGGGACCGGCGACGGGCATGAAGCTCGTCTGGACGACGGGCCGCTTCGATCCGAAGAAGATCATGCAGCTGACCCTCGACGAGGGCGTCACGCGCTGGGGCGGCATCACGACCCAGCTCTGGCGCCTGATCGAGCATCCGGAGTTCGAGCCGGAGCAGTTCCGCCAGATCCGCTCGACCGGCGGCGGCGGCTCGGCCTTCTCACCGGACTTGCAACGGACCCTGCGCGAGAAGCTCCCCCAGGCCCGGGGCGAGTTCAACGTGGGCTACGGCCTGACGGAATGCGGCGGGCTCTGCTCGATGGCGACCGCCGAGATGCTCGAGGCCCATCCCGACACCGCGGGCCGCACGATCCCCGGCAACGACGTCGCGATCTTCGACGACGCGGGGAACCGGCTGCCCGACGGCGTCGAGGGCAACATCTGCGTGCGCGGGCCGAACGTGATGCTCGGCTACTGGCGCAATCCGAAGGCGACGCAGGAGGCCTTCTTCCCGGGCGGCTGGCTGCGCACCGGCGACATCGGCCGGATGCAGGACGGGCTCCTCTTCCTCGCCTCGCGCAAGCGGGACATGATCATCCGCGGCGGCGAGAACATCTATCCGCTCGAGATCGAGAATCGGATCGAGGACCATCCGGACGTGCTCGAGGTCGCCGTCGTCGGCGTCGACCACCGCGAGCTCGGCCAGGAGGTCAAGGCGGTCGTGGTCCCGAGGCCCGGCAAGACGCTCACGCCGAAGGCGATCCAGGACTGGGTCGCCCAGTCGCTCGCCTACTACAAGGTGCCGACCCACGTCGAGGTGCGCAGCGAGCCGCTGCCGCGCAACGCGACGGGGAAGGTCTTGAAGGCTGTGCTCACGGGCGAGGCCGAGAACACGTTCAAGGAAGAGTAGGCGCAAGGAAGAGCAGGCGAGCGGCGACGCTCCCGTCTGGACCGCCATCCGCACGCGACACACGCGAAGCACGCAACGGAGATCGCATTCATGGGCAAGGGACCGCTTTCCGGCATCCGGGTTCTCGAGGTCGCGGGCATCGGCCCCGGCCCCTTCTGCGGGATGATGCTCGCGGACATGGGCGCCGACGTCGTGCGGATCGACCGCGCGACGAAGGGACGCGACATGGGGCGCGCGCCGATCGACGTGCTCGCGCGCGGGCGCCGCTCGGTCGCGGTCGACCTCAAGTCGGGCGAGGGCGTCGCCGTCGTGCTGCGCCTCGTCGAGCAGGCGGACGTGCTGCTCGAGGGCTTCCGGCCCGGGGTGATGGAGCGCCTCGGGCTCGGGCCGGACGTCTGCCTCGCGCGCAATCCGCGCCTCGTCTACGGCCGCATGACCGGCTGGGGTCAGGACGGGCCGATGGCCCAGGCCGCGGGCCACGACATCAACTACATCGCGCTGGCCGGTGCGCTCGAGCCGATCGGGCGCCAGGGCCAGAAGCCGACGCCGCCCCTCAACCTCGTCGGCGACTTCGGCGGCGGCGGGATGCTGCTCGCCTTCGGCATCGCCGTCGCCCTCGTCGAGCGGGCGAGCTCGGGCCGGGGCCAGGTCATCGACGCGGCGATGGTGGACGGCGCCTCGACGCTGATGGGCTTCTTCCATGGCATGGCGGCGATGGGCGGCTGGCCCGGCGAGCGCGGAACCAACATCCTCGACACCGGCGCCCACTACTACGAGACCTACGAGACGAAGGACGGCCTCTTCGTCTCGCTGGGCTCGATCGAGCCGCAGTTCTACGCCGAGCTGCTCGAGAAGCTGGGCCTCGACCCGAAGACGCTGCCCAATCAGAACGACCGCGCGAAGTGGCCCGAGATGAAGGTGCGCTTCGAGGCGATCTTCAAGACGAAGACCCGCGCCGAGTGGTGTGCCCTGATGGAGGGGACCGACATCTGCTTTGCCCCGGTCCTCTCGATGAAGGAGGTGGCCACGCATCCCCACATCGCCCACCGCAAGACCTACGTCGAGCAGAACGGTCTGATCCAGCCCGCGCCCGCGCCGCGCTTCAGTCGCACGCCGGCCGAGCTCGACCGGCCGGCGGCGCGCCCCGGCGAGCACACGGCCGAGGTCCTCGCCGGCTTCGGCTTCGCACCGGAGGAGATCGAGAAGCTGCGGGGGAGCGGGGCGATCTCGGGCTGAGCGGGCGCACGCCCGCCGGACCCTTCGCCCGGGCGCGCGACGCCCGGCTCACCGGGGCGGACCGCGCGCGACCTGCTATTTCCAGGCGAAGAGCGGCTGCTCGTAGTGGGCGACGCGGGTCGCGCGATCCTCGAGCACGACCTCGCGCAGCTGGTAGAGGATGGCCGCGGTCGGGCTGTGGATCAGGGTGCCGAGCATCGGGATTGAGAGGATCGGCCGATCGCTCTCGGGAATCCGGCGGAGCACGGGCACCTCGGGCTTGCGCAGCTCGCCGAGGGGGACGACGTGGACGCGCTCGACCTCGTCGGGATTGGCGCGCGGTCGGTCGTTCTCGCCGCCCCAGACGACGACGGGCGTCATGCGGAAGCCCGAGCGCGTCGGGAAGTCGTCGAGCACGCCGAGCACGGCATCGGGGGAGAGGGTCAGGCCGACCTCCTCCTCGGTCTCCCGCAGTGCGGCCTCGATGGCGGTCTCGCCGGCGTCGAGGCGGCCACCGGGGAGCGCCCACTGGTGGGCGTGGCGGGCGAGGCGCGCGGTGCGGCGGGTGAGGACGAAGCTGGCCTCGCCGCCGGGGCCCGGCGTCAGCACGAGGGCGACGGCGGCGGGACGGAGCGCGTCGTCGCGGACGGCCTCGCGCGCAAAGCGCGCGAGGCGCTCGGCGGCGAGGGCGCGGAAGGCGGCATCGAAGCGGGGGCTCAGGATCGGCACGGCGGGCGCAGCATAGTGCGTCCGCGGACAGAGGGGGCGGGAAGCGTGGCGGAGGGAACGGTGGACGAGACGCGCGGCGAGGGCGAGGCGATCGCCCGCGAGCAGCAGCGGGTCTGGCGCGAGGCCTGGTCCGCCGCGCTCCCGCTCGTCGACGGGATCACCCGCGGCCGCGCCCCGGGCGCCGCCCCCGGCGTCGAGCTCGCCTATCTCGACTGGGGCGGAGACGGTCCCCTCGTCGTGCTGCTCCACGCGAACGGCTTCTGCGCCGCGACCTGGGCCCCGATCGCTGCCGCGCTGCGCGGGCGCTTCCGCGTGATCGCCCTCGACGCGCGGGGCCACGGCGACTCCACCCCCGTCCCGCCCGCGAGCGATCCCGAGGCCTACGCCTGGGCGACACTCGCCCGCGACGTCGACTGCGCCCTCGCCGAGATCCTCGCGCGCACGGGCCGCGAGCGCATCGCCCTCGGCGTCGGCCACTCGATGGGCGGCGCGCTCGTCGCGGCCAACGCCGTCCTGCGTCCTGCGCGCTTCGAGCGGCTCCTGCTCTGCGATCCGGTCCTGCTGCCGCCGGTCCCGCGCGATCCCGCCGCCGGCCGGCCGAAGAATCCGCTCGCCGCCGCGACCCGCAAACGTCGCGACCGCTTTCCGTCGCCGGCCGTCGCCTACGCCCACTGTCGCTCGCGCGGGCTCTACGCCGACTTCACGAAGGAGGCGCTCGCGCTCTACGTCGGCCTCGGGATGCGCGAGACGCCGTCCGGCGAGCTCGTCCTCTGCTGCGATCGCGAGGTCGAGGCCGCGATCTTCGACAACGGTGGCACCCTCGACCTGATGCCCACGATCGATCGCCTCTCGGCCGAGCTCCTGATCCTCTACGCCGCGAAGAGCGGCTTCTCGCGGCCCTGGTACGAGGAGCTCGCGCGCCGCGCCCCGCGCGCCCGGGTCGAGACCGTCGACGCGGGCCATCTCTTTCCGATGGACGAGCCGGCACTCGTGATCGAGGCGATCGAGCGCCTGCTGCGCGAGCCCGCACCGTCCGACCTGAAATCGCCCGCCCAACGACCAGGAGAAAAGACCGTGCCGAAGCTGCCCGAACATCCCGACGTCCTGCGCCCCGAGACCTTCGCGACCTTCAATCCCGAGAAGATGGGGAAGGGAACGCTCTTCGAGTCCGAGCGGATTCTCGTCGGGCTGAACACCTTCCTCCCCGGCCAGTCCCACGCGCTCCACGCCCACGAAGGGATCGACAAGGTCTACCACGTGCTCGAGGGGCGGGGCCGCTTCCTGCTCGTCGGGCGCGAGCTGCCGATGCAGCCGGGGGAGATGCTGATCGCTCCGTCCGGTGTGCCCCACGGCATCGTCAACGACGGCGGGGAGAAGCTCGTCGTCCTCGCGATCCTCGCGCCGGGTCCGAAGAAGGGCTGAGCCGTCCCCCGCGCCGGAAGGCCGACACGCACGCGCTCGCCTCGTCGAAATAGCGATAGGGCAGCGCGGCCGCCTGCGTGATGCCGACGCGCGGGCCCGCCGCGAGGCGGGGCGCCGGCGCGTCGGGGGTCGGCGGCAGGATCGTGAGCGCACCGCGCAGCAGGCTCACGCCGTCGTGGTCGAGGTTCAGGCCGAGCGCCTCGGCCAGACGGCCGGGACCCGAGGCGATCGCGCGCAGGGGCGCCGTCGCCTCGAGCGCGCGGAGCGCGCGCATGCGCTCGACTCCGCACACGGGCTCGCCCGCCCGCAACAGCACCGCGGCGCCGTGGCCGGCCTCGGCGCAGACGACGTTCACGCAGGTGTGGATCCCGTAGCTTCGATAGGCGTAGAGCCGTCCCGGCGGTCCGAACATCGCGCGGTTGCGCGCGGTCGGGCCGCGGTGGGCATGGGAGGCGGGGTCGCTGCCGTCGCCGAGGTAGGCCTCGACCTCGACCAGGCGCAGGACGAGGCGCGTGCCGTCGGACAGGCGGTGGACGAGACGGCAGCCGACCAGCTCGCGGGCGACCGTGAGGGCGTCCCGTGCATAGAAGGCTTGAGCAAGCGGCCCCGGTGAACGCATTCCGGGAGGATCGGGAAACCAGCGGGCTTTGCACGGGGCCAGACGGGGGCCGGCCGAGCTTGAGCGCGGAGCCGGGATGGCCGATGGCGGTTAAACTCACGCCCGCGACCCCAGTGGAGACGATCTCGATGAGCCATTCCGATTCGGCGTCCGGGCGGGGCTCCGTCCGCGACGCAGCCCCTGCCTCGGCCTCCGAGGGGGACGAGCCGCAGGCGCCCCGCTCCCCCTACCTCGAGCGATTCGGCATCAATGCCGGCTGGGTGGAAGAGGTCGAGGCCCAGTACCGCGTCGACGACCGCTCGGTGGACGAGAGCTGGTCGGCGGAGTTCGGGGGGCCGGTCGACGTGCGGGCGATCCGCGACGCGATCCGGCGCACGGCGGCGGGCGAGGGCGCGGTCGCGGCGCCCCGGGCCGTTGCGCCGCCGAGTGGGGCGCCGATCGCATCCGTCGCGCCCGCCCGCGCCGAGGTCCCGGTCGACGAGGCGCCGGCGGGGCCGGTGGCTCCGGCCGTGCCCTTCGCCCCGACCGTCGCTGCGACGGGCGCACCGGGGACGGGCGCCGCGGGCACGGTGATCGACGCCAGCGTCCTCGCGATGGCGGACAAGTACGCCCGCGTGCTGCGCCTGATCCACGCCTATCGCGCCCGCGGTCATCGCATCGCCCAGTTCGATCCGCTCGGCGCCCACTCGACCTACTTTCCAGAGCTCGACCCGGCCCACTACGGCTTCGGCAACGACGACCTCGACCAGCTCTTCATCGCCGGCGATCTGCCCGGCGGCGCCGTCCAGACACTGCGCCAGATCCTCTCGCGCCTCGGCAAGACCTACTGCGGCCCGATCGGCGTCGAGTTCACCCACGTCCAGGACCCCGGTCGCCGCGCCTGGCTGCGCGATCAGATGGAGCAGTCCGAGAACCATCCGAATCTCGACGACGCGGCGCGCCGGCGCATCCTCGAGAATCTCGCGGCGGCGGAGCTCTTCGAGAGCTTCCTCCACACGAAGTTCCTCGGGCAGAAGCGCTTCTCGCTCGAGGGCGGCGAGTCGCTGATCCCGCTCCTCGACCAGATCGTGGAGAGCGCCCCGTCCCACGGCATCCGCGAGATCGTCTTCGGCATGGCCCATCGCGGGCGCCTCAACGTCCTCGTGAACATCCTCGGCAAGAGCTACGAGTCGGTCTTCTCCGAGTTCGAGGACGCCCCCGACGTCGACGCGCCGTTCGGGTCGGGCGACGTCAAGTACCACAAGGGCTTCACCCTCGACCGCACGGTCTCGACCGGCGAGCGCGTGCATCTCACGCTGACCTCGAATCCCTCGCATCTCGAGGCGGTCGATCCCGTCGTCGTCGGCCGCGCGAAGGCGAAGCAGGTCCGCGCCGGCGATCGCGAGGGCCAGTCGATCATGCCGATCATGATCCACGGCGACGCGGCCTTCGCCGGCCAGGGCATGGTCGCCGAGACGCTGAACCTCTCGCAGCTGAACGGCTACTCGACCGGCGGCACCGTCCACATCATCGTCAACAATCAGATCGGCTACACGACGACGCCGGCCGAGGCGCGCTCGACGCTCTACTGCAGCGACGTCGCGAAGATGATCCAGATCCCGATCTTCCACGTGAACGGCGATCATCCCGAGGCGGTGATCCACGTCGTCAAGCTGGCGGTCGCCTATCGCCAGCGTTTCGGCGACGACGTCGTGATCGACATGGTCTGCTACCGCCGCCACGGCCACAACGAGGGCGACGAGCCGGGCTTCACGCAGCCGCGGCTCTACCGGAAGATCCGCGACAAGAAGTCCGTCGGCACGCTCTACCGCGAGAAGCTCGTGATGGGCGGCCACCTGACCCGCGAAGAGGTCGATCGGATCGAGCAGCAGCGCCAGGACGCCCTCAAGCAGGCGCTCGAGAGCATCCAGACGCGACCGCCCGGTCCCGACGAGCCCTACGAGACCCGCGGTCCCTGGACCGGCTTCTCGCGGACGCGGCCGGCGCAGGACCCCGTGACTGCGGTCCCGATCGAGCGGCTCTCCCAGATCGTGGCGGGCATCGGTCGCGTGCCCGGCTACTTCAACGTCCACCCGAAGCTGCAGGTCATCCTCGACCAGCGCCGCAAGGCGGTGGCCGAGGGCGTCGGCATCGACTGGGGGCTCGGCGAGGCGCTCGCCTTCGGCTCGCTGCTGCTCGAGGGGACGCCCGTCCGCCTCTCCGGCCAGGACAGCTCCCGGGGCACCTTCTCCCATCGCCACGCCGTCCTCGTCGATCAGGACTCGAACGAGGAGTACTCGCCCCTCGACCACATCGCCGACAACCAGGCGCGCTTCGAGGTCTACGACAGCCTGCTCTCCGAGGCGGCGGTGCTCGGCTTCGAGTACGGCTACTCGGTCGCGGATCCCTCGACGCTCGTCCTCTGGGAGGCGCAGTTCGGCGACTTCGTGAACGGCGCGCAGGTCATCATCGACCAGTTCATCACCTCGGCCCACGTCAAGTGGGGCCGCATGAGCGGGCTCGTGATGCTGCTGCCCCATGGCTACGAAGGGCAGGGCCCGGAGCACTCCTCCGCGCGCATCGAGCGCTTCCTGCAGATCTGCGCCGAGGACAACCTGCAGATCGTGAACTGCACGACGCCGGGCCAGTACTTCCACGTGCTGCGGCGCCAGATGCGCAGGCCCTATCGCGCCCCGCTCGTCGTCTTCACGCCGAAGAGCCTGCTGCGCCATCCGAAGGCGGCTTCGCGCATCGAGGAGTTCACGTCGGGCCAGTTCCAGCACGTGATCGACGACGCGCTCGCCGCGGCGAATCCGAGCCAGGTCGGCCGCGTCCTGCTCTGCTCCGGGAAGGTCTACTACGACCTCAAGGAGGAGCGTGCGAAGCGCCATGCCGGGAGCGAGCACGAGGTCGCGATCGTCCGCGTCGAGCAGATCTACCCCTGGCCCGAGGCGAAGCTCGCCGAGATCCTCGCACGCTACGGCTCGGCCAAGGCCCGCGTCTGGGTCCAGGAGGAGCCGCGCAACATGGGCCCCTGGACCTTCGTGCGCGACCGCCTGCAGGCGATCCTCGGCGACAAGCAGCGGCTCGAATATGCGGGCCGTGCCGAGGCGGCGAGCCCGGCGGTAGGCAGCCCGCGCATCCATCGCGCACAGCTCCAGGCCCTGCTCGACGAGGCCTTCGGGGACGACTGAGCCGAACCCGGCCCGCCGGGCCGTTCGGCGACCCGGAGTCGCGTCTCGCCGTCCGCCGGCCGCGTCGTCGCGGGCGCGCGGGCGGCCGGAATTGGTTAGTTTCGCCTCATCCGCGGAGAGGGACCGCGCAGCCCGGGGCATCGTGGGCGTCTCGGGCCTGGTCCGAAAGCCCGCTGCGATGCGCCGCCGATGAGGTCGACGTGACCCTGCTCATGCGCGCAGCGCGGCGACTCGCCGTCCACCTCGCGATCGTCCTGCTGATCGTGGGTGCGCTGGTGCCGGTCGGGCATGCCATCCCGGCGGTGCTCCGCATCGGGAACGAACCGTCGACGCCATCCGGGGACTACGTCAACGCGGCCGAGATCGCCGACACGCTGGCAATCACGAGCGTCTTTCTCGATTCCGAGCAGATCGTGCGGATCGAGGACCCGTCGGATCTCTCCGTCTCCTCGATCTTCGGGCCGACTCTCTTCGACCTCATCCTCCGCGGACCCGTCCGCGTCGAGATCCTGGCCGACGTCCGGATGGGCGCCGGAGGCGTCTCGATCCTCGCGCCCGAGCTCCGACTCGAGGGCGTGTTGCGCGACGCGGACGGTGTCGAGCTCGATCAGACTCGCCTCGCGTCGTCCGCGGCGACCTACTTCGTCGGGTCCGGTGGGAGCATTCTCCAGGCGAGCTGGATGGCCTCCGAGAATCCGTCGATTCCGACCACGATCACCGTCGACGGAGCGAACGACACGAACCTCGTCAACGTCTGGAGCAACGTCCAGCTCGAGCTTCGTTCGGGCTTCGTCGAGAACCTGACGCTCCTCGCCGCGGGCTCCCAGGTCGACTGGCGGGGCGGGCAGGTCGGCGAGACCGGGCTCTTCGGCTTCGGCGGGACGATCCGGATCCACGGCAGCCAGTTCGAGCGGGGGCCGTCCGCGGTCTGCACGAGTCTCCCGCCTTCCTCCTGGACGCCTGCGCCTGCGACGATCACCAACGCCGCCGGCTGCCTGCGCGGCATGCTCGAGTCGGGCGCGCCGTTCCTCGTCGGCTTCAACTTCGGGGGCACGATCGAGCTCGTTCCGGCGGCGCCGCCGACGCCGGTGCCCGGGCCGGGCGCCTGGCTCGGGCCTGCGATGCTGCTCGTGGCCGGTCGGGCGATCCGCCGGGGTGCACCCGGCGCGGGCGCGGCCGACCGCAGGTCCGCCGACGCGGCTTGACGCTCCCGCCATGGGGTCCGAGACTCCGCCTGCCCCCGATCCGAGCCGCCTCCTCTGGCGCCGGTCGGTGCGGGCCTGGAGGCCAGCATGGATCTCAGTTACGGCAAGGAATTCGAGACCTTCCGCGGTGAAGTCAAAGCCTTTCTGAAGGCGAGCTGGCCGCCCTCGGGCGAGGCCGCGAAGGGCACGAAGGAGGAGCAGCTCCGGCGCTTCCGCGAGCTCGCGATCTCGAAGGGCTACCTCGGTCGCTCGATCCCGAAGAAGTACGGCGGCTCGGAGCAGGCCCCGGATCCGCTCCGCGGCCAGGTCATTCAGGAGGAGTTCGCGGCGGCCGGTGCGCCGATGGAGCCCCGCGGCATCGGCATGATGATGCTCGTCCCGACGCTGCTCGATCGGGGCGAGGAGTGGCAGAAGGAGAAGTTCGTCCGGGCGACGCTGATGGGCGAGATCGCCTGGTGCCAGGGCTATAGCGAGCCCGGGTCGGGCAGCGATCTCGCGAGCCTGAAGACCCGCGGCGAGCTCGTCGGGGACCACTGGGTCATCAACGGCCAGAAGATCTGGACGAGCTCGGCCCACGAGGCGGACTTCATGTTCTGTCTCGTCCGGACCGAGCCGAACGCGAAGAAGCACGAGGGCATCTCCTACCTCCTCATCGACATGAAGCAGCCCGGCATCGACGTCCGGCCGCTGCGCGAGATGACCGGCGGCGCGATGTTCAACGAAGTCTTCTTCAACGACGTGAAGACCCCGAAGGACTGGATCGTAGGCCGACGCGGCGAGGGCTGGCTCGTCTCGCGCACGACCCTCAAGCACGAGCGCAACTCGATCGGCGCCGCCGGCCAGATGACGGCGCTGCTCGACGCGCTGGTCTCGACCGCGAAGCGGCGGAAGATCGACGGGCGGCCGGCGATCGAGGATCCCGAGATCCGGCGCCGGCTGATCGAGGTCGAGGGCTACGTCCGGGCCCATCAGTACTCCGGCTTCCTGCAGATGACGAAGGATCTCAAGAAGGAGAGCCCCGGCGTCATGGGGCTCATGAACAAGATCAACTCGACCCACATCGGCCACCGCATCGCGAAGCTCGCGATGGAGATCCTCGGCGACGACGGCCTCGTCGCGCCGGGGGAGCGCAACATGATGGGCGCCGAGATGGATTCGGACTCGACCTGGACGAACTACTACATGGCGGCCGTGGGCATCGCGATCGCCGGTGGAACGGCCAACGTCCAGCGCAACGTGATCGCCGAGCGCGGGCTCGGCCTGCCGCGCGACGTCGCCGCGGATCGGAGCAAGTAGCCATGGATTTTGATCTCTCCGACGAGCAGCGGATGCTGCAGCAGACGGTCAAGCAGTTCCTCGACAACGAGTGTCCGATGGCGAAGCTGCGCCAGCTCTTCGACGACGAGGTCGGCTTCGACTCCGTCCTCTGGAAGGGGCTCGCGGAGCTCGGCGTGACGGGGATCCATCTGCCGGCCGAGTACGGCGGCAGCGAGCTCGAGATCCTCGACCTCGCGGTCGTGGCCGAGGTGCTCGGCGCACACGCGACGCCGGTTCCCTTCCTGTCCCACTCGCTCGCGGGGCTCGCGATCTCGCTCGCGGGCTCGCCCGAGCAGAAGAAGCGCTGGCTGCCGGCAATCGCCTCGGGCGAGAAGATCGCGACGATCGCGTTCTCGGAGGCGGAGGACGCCTGGCTGCCGGAGCAGTGGACGCTCGCGGCCGGCGCGACGCTCAAGGGCGCCAAGGAGCGCGTCGAGGCCGCCGAGCAGGCGGATCTCTTCGTCGTCGGCCTCGCCGGCGGGAAGCTCGGCGTCGTCGAGCGCGGAGCCAAGGGCGTCGAGATCCAGCGGATCGAGACGGCCGATCGGACGCGCCGGCTGGGTCGCGTGCATTTCGAGGGGACGCCCGTCGAGGTCCTGGCCGCCGGCGGCGCGGACGCGGCCCGGCGCGTCGTCGATGTCGGGCTCGTCCTGATCGCGGCGGACGCCGTCGGCGGCTCGGACAAGCTCGTCGCGACGAGCGTCGCCTACGCGAAGAACCGTGAGCAGTTCGGCGTCATCATCGGCTCCTTCCAGGCCCTGAAGCATCAGCTCGCCGAGATGGCGATCGAGATCGAGCCGACCCGCGCCCTCTACTGGTATGCCGCCCATGCCCAGGACCACGTGCCCTCCGAGGCCTCCCGCATCGCCTCGATCGCGAAGAGCCACCTCTGCGAGCGCTACTCGCAGGTCGCCCGCGACGCGACCGAGGTCCACGGCGGCATCGGCTTCACCTGGGAAGGCGACACGCAGATCTGGTTCAAGCGCGCGATGACCGACCGCGTCCTGCTCGGCACCCCGCGGCTCCACAAGAACCGGGCGGCAGCGCTCTCGAGCTGGTAGGCGGCGTCGCGATGGTCGGTGGGATCCCGTGGCTCGGGCGGCCAGCGCCGACCGTCGCGGGCTAGCCTTGGCCGATCGCCGCCCCGACGAAGTCGAGGGCGGCCTCGGCGGGCGAGGCCTGCTCGTACGGGAGGCGTTCGACCTGCGCCGTCGCCTCCTCCGACGCATAGCGCCGGACGGCCTGGGGTGTCCGGCAGTAGGCGAAGGCCGCGGCGCAGTAGTCGTCCGATCGCTCCGCGATCGCCCAGTCCGCGGGGAACGCGCCCTGCGATCGGCGCCAGCCCGTGCCGGCGACGGGATGGCCGGCGTCGATCGCCGCGCGCTTCGCCTCCTCGCCCGGCAGCACGAAGACGGCGCCGATCTGCTGGATCGTGACCCGGAGGCTCTCCCGGAAGACGATCGGGTCCGCGAGATGCCAGCGATAGAAGCCGGTCAGGTCGGGCATGCGGCGGTCGGGGCGCGCGGGATCCCGGATCTCGAAGGGGACGCCGGCGTGGGGCGTCTGGTGCGGACCCATGGCCCAGGCGGTGCCGACGTAGTCCTCGAGGCCGGTGCCGCAGATCGTGGGCAGGGGGCCCTCGCCGTCGAAGAACATCTTGACCTCGCCCTCGCCGTACCACGCGAAGAGCTCGTCCTGGCGCACGCGGATCCCGACGACCGAGCCGAGGAAGCGCCCCGGTCCCCGCAGCCCCTCGAAGATCACGAAGTCGCGCTTCTGCGTGGTCGGGTTCTCGCGACGATAGGCGACGTGGAGGTACGACGGCTCGCGCTCGGGCGCGCTGTGCGGATCCAATGCGGCGGCACCCCGATCCAGCTTGTCGGCGCCCCGATCCAGCGTGTAGTCGATCTGGTAGTAGAGCAGGAGCCGGTTCGTCGACTCGTTGACGAGCTCGACGCGGACCCGACGCTCGAAGGGCATCGGGTAGTAGGCGTTGAAGCCCCGGCCCTCCTGGATCGCCGAGAGCGCTGTCACGAGCGGGACCGGGCGGCCGAGCGGTGCGCCGAAGAAGTCGACGACCGGGACGCTGATCGAGGGCACGTCCAGCCCGTCGTAGAAGACCTCGAGGCGCACCGCGCGCATCCGCTCCGGCGGCGCCGGCGGGATCGTGAGCCAGACGTGGCGGATCGTCCCCGGGCCCTCGAGGTCCGCGAGCACGACGCGCTCGCCCGCGGCGAGCTCGCGGAAGGGCGCGCCCTTGCGGCCGCCGTGGGCGGCGCCGCCGGCAGCGCGGGCACCGGTCGGATTCTCGAAGGAGACCGATCGACTCTCGAGCGAGAGATCGATCCGGGACGGGTCGGACCAGACCATGAGGGACCTCGCGAGGCAGGCCGGACGCGGCGGTGCGCCGATCGCCCCATCGAACCGGAATCGGCGCGCCTCGTAAAGGGCCGGGGGCGGCATCGCCGCTCCGATCGAGGCGTTCGCTTCGCTGCCCTGCCGTTCTCGCCGCCAATGCCGCCAACGCCGCCAACGCCGCCCGCGCCGTGCGCGGATGCCGGGCTCAGAAGCCGAGCTCGAGCTGGGGCCCGGCTGGCCGGCGGAAGGCCGCGGTCGAGAGCGCGGGGCGCGGCCGGTCGAGCTCGTGCTTGCGCGCCCAGATCCGGAAGGCCGCGCCGATCTGGTCGGCGAAGAGGCCCTCGCCGCGCATGCGCGTCCCGAAGCGCGGATCGTTGAGGCGGCCGCCGCGCAGGCTCTCGAGGCGGTGGAGGACCTTGTCCCGGCGCAGCGGATGGTGGGTCCGCAGCCAGTCGTCGAAGAGCGCCTTCAGGCCGAAGGGCAGGCGCAGCACGATGTAGCCCGCGTGGGTCGCACCGGCGTTCTTCGCGGCCTCGAGGATCGCGGGCATCTCGTGGTCCGTCAGGCCCGGGATGACGGGTCCGAGGATCACGCCCGTCGGGATGCCCGCCGCCGCCAGCGCTTCGACCGCGCGCAGGCGTTCGGGGATCGACGAGGCCCGCGGCTCGAGCGTCCGCGCGATCTCCGGATCGAGGCTCCCGATCGAGAGCGAGACCGAGACCGCGTCGACCGCCGCGAGGCCCCGGAAGAGATCGAGGTCGCGGACGACGAGCGCGTTCTTCGTGATGATTGCGATCGGATTGCGGAACTCGGCGAAGACCTCGATGCACCGCCGCGTGAGCCGCAGCCGTCGCTCGACCGGCTGATAGGCGTCGGTCACCCCCGAGAGCGCCACGACCTGCGGCACCCAGCGCGACGAGGCGAGCTCCCGGCGCAGGAGCTCGGGGGCGCGCTCCTTGACCAGGATCTTGGTCTCGAAGTCGAGGCCGGCGGAGTAGCCGAGGTATTCGTGGGTCGGCCGCGCATAACAGTAGGCGCAGCCGTGCTCGCAGCCGCGGTAGGGGTTCAGGCTCGCGTCGAAGGGGATGTCCGGGCTCTGGTTGAAGGTGAGGGCAGTGCGCGCGGGGTCGGGCAGGTAGCGGGTCCGGGGCGAGGGATCCTGGGCGGCGCTCGCTGCACCCGCTGCGTCTGCCGCGCCCGCTGCGTCCGATTCGGCGGCGGCATCGGCGGCGCGGGAGAGCGCGAGGGCCTCGAGATCGGCCTCGACCGTGAAGCGCTCGAAGCGACCGGTCGGGTTCTCGCGCGCACCGCGCCCCTTGCGGGGGCCGGGGAGCGAGGGGCTCGAGGGGGTGGGGCGAGGGATCATCGAGAGCGAAAGTAAGGAGAAAATGGGTCGCGGGCAAGGCTCGAAGCGAGCGGGTCGATCGGCGCGAGCCGCCCGGCGAATCCCGGCCGAGCCCGGCAGACCCGGCGAGGGCCCTGGCCCGGCTCGAAAGGGGCGGTGCCCGGCGAGAAGGCGGACTCCTGCGCGTCAGGCGCTTCGCAGGCGGCCGAGGTAGGCCTCGAGCTCGCGGGCGAGGCGACCGGTGCCCTCGCGGGCGATCGCGAGCTCCTCGGTGATCTGGCGGAGGGTGCGCGGACCTGCGGCGAGGGGATGGGCGCGGAAGAAGGCACCGATCTCGCGGGCGCGACCCGGCGGGAGGGCCGTCGCCGTCGCGGCGGCGACCCGCGCGAGGAGGATCGGCGGCCACTCGCGCTCGAGGCGCTTCCAGATCCGCTGGAGCCGGGCCCAGGCCGGGTCCGCCGACTCGGGCGCGCCGAGCAGGGCGACGAGCAGGCCCGCGCGATCGACGGCCGGGGCCAGGTCGGTGTCGACGACGGCGCGCAAGCTGGCCTCGATGGCCGCGCGTCCCGGGAAGCCCGCGAGGCCGAGGAGCCAGCGCCGACGCGCCTGGGGGGTCGCGGCGCGGGCGACGGAGGCCCGGAACTCCCCGTGGAGCGCGAGATCGCCGCGCTGGGCGGCGATGCCGACCAGGGCGTCGGCGAGCTCGGGCGGCAGCGCGGTGCGACCGGCGAGGGCCGCCGCCGTTCGACGCGAGGCCTCGCTCCCGATCTGCTCCGAGCGGCCGAGTCCGCCGACGAGCTCCACGATGCGCGCGCGGCGCTCGCGTCGGCTGCGATCGTCGCGCGGATCGGCCTCGAGGCCGAGCGCGTCGAACTGGCCACCGAAGTAGACCTCGATCCAGGCGCGCAGGAGCGGCTCGAGGGCGGGGTCACCGGCCGGGACGACGCGCTGGAAGATCCGCGCGAGCACGCGCTCGATCGCGGCGAGGACGTCGGGATCCTCCTCCTCGCCGAGGCTCGCGACGAGGTCGAGGAGCGGTGCGAGATGGCCGTCGCCCGTGCGGGCGAGGGCCCACTGATGGCCGATGAGCCCGATCCGCTCGAGGGGCGAGAGGCTCGTGTGGGAGGCGAGCAGGTCGCGCAACTCGGACTCGCCGTGGGCGACGCGGAAGAAGCCGGCCTCGCCCGCGTTGCCGTAGATCCAGGTCAGCGCGGCGCCCTGGCCCGGGACGGTGTCGCGGGTCTTCCAGACGAGGTGGCGCACCGCCCGCGCGTTGCCGTCGTCGCCGCGCCCGACGCGCCCCATCCAGGGGATCGGCCAGCGCGTCGCGTCCTTCGTCGCGCGTCCGCCGCGGCTCGCGCGGGCGCGGAAGCGCTCCTGGCGCAGGGTGATCACGTCCCGATCGCCCTCGCTCCGGCGCTCGACGCGCACGAGCGGAAAGCCCGTCTGCAGGGTCCACGGGGCGACGATCTTCTCGATCGGCTCGTCGCAGACCTCGCCGAGGGCGCTCCAGAGATCGCTCGCGGTCGCGGCGCGCTCGCGGTGACGCCGCAGATAGAGGCGCACGCCCTCGCGGAAGCGCTCGCTCCCGAGGTACTGCTCGAGCATGCGGAGGACCGACGCGCCCTTGGTGTAGGTGATGGCGTCGAAGTTCTCGTGGGCCTCCTTCGCGTCGCGGACGGGCGGGGCGATCGGATGGCTCGTCGCGAGGGCGTCCTGCTCGAGGGCCTCCTCGCGGCGGTGGGCGAAGGACTGCCAGACGCGCCAATCGCCCTGCCAGCCGTCGAGGATCTCGTAGGCCATCCAGGTCGCGAAGGACTCGTTGAGCCAGAGGTCGTTCCACCAGGCCATCGTCACGAGATTCCCGAACCACATGTGGGCGAGCTCGTGGGCGATCGTCTCGGCCGAACGGAAGAGCTCGGCCGGGCTCGCCTGCGCCGCATCGAGGAGCAGCACGGAGTCGCGGAAGAAGACCGCACCCGCGTTCTCCATGGCGCCGAAGGCGAAGTCGG
Organism: Myxococcota bacterium; assembly: GCA_046351135.1. GTDB lineage: Bacteria > Myxococcota_A > UBA9160 > UBA9160 > UBA4427 > UBA4427. The sequence continues at coordinate 43,527 of JAXLZA010000007.1, forward strand.
GCAGGGCCAGCAGATCGAGCTTCGGGTACGGATGCGGGATCTCGAACCAGCGCTCGAGGCGGGCCAGGCTCTCGGCCGCCGCCTCGCGGGCGAAGGAGGCGAGGGTCTGGCGGCCGGGGAGGGTGTAGACGCGGATCGGCGTCGGGCCGACGTGGAGGGCGGGGCCCGCCTCGAAGGGGCCGACGGCGAGGGCGACGAGATAGGCGGAGAGCGGAGGCGTCGGGTGGAAGTGGACCGTCTTGCGCCCGCGCGCCGCCTCCTCCTCGAACTCGACCGGCGCGTTCGAGAGGACCGTCGCGTCGGCCGGGACCGTCGCGACGATCCGATAGCGCAGCTTGATCGCCGGCTCGTCGAAGGCGGGAAAGAAGCGCCGCGCGTCGGTCGGACAGAGCTGGGTCGCGAGCCACGGGCTCGCGTCGTCGTTCGAGCGGTAGAGCCCGCGCAGGTCGCGCCGCACGCGGCCGCGGAAGTCGAGCTCAAGTCGGAGCGCGCCGGCGGCGAGCTTCTCGCCGAAGCGCAGCCGCACCACCTCCCGATCCTTCGCCCACTCGACGCGGGGCCGGATCACTCGGCCGTCGACGCGCACGAGCGCCCGCGAGACGGCGAGGTCGGCGGCGTGGAGCTCGAGGGTGTCGGTCGCGCGATCGAGCTGGAGCGCATAACGCACCTCGCCGCGGAACGCGCGGCGGCGCGGATCGAGGTCGAAGCGGAGCTCGGCCGTCTGGGGCCGGACGTGGGGCGAGAGGCGGTGTCGGGGGCGATTCGCCAAGCGGTCCTCCCGGGACCCGGCCGGAGGGGCCGCGCCGCGTTCCCCGAGCATCGCGGTGCGGGGCGACCGGCGTCAACGGCTCCGGCGCGATCGGGCCACGTCCGCGATCGCGCGGAGCTGTCCGAGGCCTTCGCGCAGCCGCCCCCGCCAGCCCGGCTCGGGGCCGGGGGCCGCGAGGCCCCAGACATCGAGGCCGCGCGTGCGGGCGAGGAAGAGGGTGCGGGGCAGGTGGAAGGCCTGGGTGACGAGCAGGATGCGCGCGTCGGCGTGGTGGGCGGCGAGATGGTCGATCGTGTCGATCGTCCGGCGCGCCGCCCGATCGAAGCGCAGGGCCGTCGGCGGGACGCCCGCCTCGGCGAGCAGGGCCGCGAGCGCCTCGACCTCGTCCCGCTCGGACGCCCCCTCGAGCCCGCGACCGCTGCAGAGCAGGGGCACCGACCCGAGCGCGTGGAACGCCTCGGCCGCAGCCCGGGCGCGCCCCGTCAGATGGCGATTCGGTCGGCCGTCGCGCGCGCGCGGCGGACAGCCGAGGACGACGATCAGATCGGGCCGGCGCGGGTCGGGGAGCGCTGCGGCCGAGGCGACGCGCCGGGCTCGGGCGTGGCGCTCGAGCGCCGACGAGAGCAGGGCGATCAGGGCGATGCCGACGACGAGCCCGAGGCCCAGGCCGAGGACGCCGCCGACCAGCAGCTCGAGGACGCCGCTCGCGCCGAGCCCCGCGCTCACGGCCGCCCGCCTGCGGCCCTGGGACGCGCCGCCATTCTCGTGTATCCGTTCGCCCTCGCGAACCCAGGGAGAGCGCGCGCATGCCCAGCATCTTCACGCAGATCATCGAGGGTCGGTTGCCCGGTCATTTCGTCTGGAAGGACGAGCACTGCGTCGCCTTCCTCACGATCGCCCCGCTCAAGCCCGGCCATACGCTCGTCGTGCCGCGTCGGGAGGTCGATGCGTGGACGGACCTCGAGCCCGACCTGATGACCCATCTGACCCGCGTCGCCCAGTCGATCGCGCGCGCGCTCGATCGCGTCTACCGACCCGAGAAGGTCGGTCTCACGATCCTGGGCCTCGAGGTCCCGCACGTCCATCTCCACGTCTCCTGCATCTGGAGCCCCCACGACCTCGACTTCGGCCGCGCCGACACGAAGGCCTCCCAGGCGAGCCTCGCCGAGGCGGCAGGCAAGCTCCGGGCGGCGCTGCGCGAGCTGGGCCACCGCGAGGTCGCCGACGCCTAGATCCCGAAGTGGTCGCGGATCAGCTTCAGGTTGAGGGCGTCCGAGAGCAGGCGCTTGCCGAGATCGACGAGCCGCGCCTCGTTGCCGACCGCATAACGCAGACGTGGTCGCTTCGCGGTCAGGGCGTGGGCGACGGCGTCGGCGACGATCGCAGGCTTCGGGGCCTTCGGGAGCGACTCGCGGATCGTCTTCTCGCAGCGCGCGCGGCGTTCGGCGTAGGCCGAGGCGGGCGGCGACTGCCCCCAGTCCATGACGTCGTTGAAGGCGGTGTCGATGTCGCCGGGCTCGATCAGATGGACCGAGACGCCGAACGGGCGGATCTCGTTGGCGAGGGAGAAGGCGAGGGCTTCGATCGCGGCCTTGCTCGCCGAGTAGTGGGCCTGGAACGGGATCGGCGCGCGGCCGGCGAGGGAGCCGACGAGCAGGATCCGCCCCGCGCCCCGGGCCCGCATGCGCGCGAGGACCGGGCGCACCACGCGCAGCACGCCGAAGACGTTGGTCTCGAACTGGGCGCGCGCGCGCTCGAGGGCGGTCTCCTCGACCGGGCCGAAGATCCCGAAGCCCGCGTTGCAGACGAGGCCGTCGAGCCGATCGGTCTTCTCGAAGACGGCGGCGAGGCCCGCCTCGACCGAGCCGTCGTCGCAGACGTCCATCGCGATCCACTCGATCGCCCCGGCGCCGGCGGGCGTCGCGTCGGACGAGGCGCTCCGCGGCTTGCGGCTCGTCCCGAAGACGCGCCAGCCCCGCTCGAGCATGCGGGCCGCCATCGCGGCGCCGAGGCCCGAGGAGGCTCCGGTGATGAGGACGCAGGGGCGTTCGGCCAAGATCCTCCTCCCGTCGCTCGTCACCTAACGCAGGTTCCGGCGCGCGATCTGCTTCAGGATGATCGGCCAGCCGAAGACGAACGGATGGCGGCGCTGGCGCTCGGAGAGCTCGAGCTTCCGGCCGGTGTGCCGCTCGAGCTTCCAGAGCACGTACGGTACCCAATCGCCGAAGGTCCAGGCCGTCTTGAAGAGCCGCAGCAGGCCGAGGGTGCGGCCGAGCAGCCGCATCGCCTGCCAGCGCAGCCGCCCGGCGACGACCGTCGCCGAGGCGATCTCGATCGCGACGGAGCGCGGATACTCCGTCATGCCGGCGATCCGCCCCGTCCGGGCCAGCTCGCGCAGGGAGCGGATGCCGACGTCGTCGTAGCGCTCGGCGTTCGCGAGGTAGAGCCCGCGGATCGTCTCCTCGGCCTCGGGCCTCCGCTCGCTGTCGTAGCTGCGCCGGAACGCCTCCTGCCAGAACGCCGCGAGCGAGAAGCGCATCAGCCCCCCGCGCCGCGGGAGCAGGCAGAGCAGCCGGCCGACCATCACCTCGATCGAGCGCGCGAGGCAGCCCTCGAAGAAGCGGCGGGCCGCGTCGTCGCGGCAGGCGATCAGGCGGGTCGGCTGGGCGAACCGGGCGAAGACGTAGGGATGGAAGGCGCGGAAGGAGGTGCCCCGGTCGAAGGCGCGGCGGCTGATCACGCCGTACTTGGTCCGGAGCGTGTGGCCCTCGAACTCGCGCTCGAGGTAGAAGACGTTGGGCGGGGCGATCGGATTGATCCAGGCGAGCAGCGGATTGCGGTAGGCGCCCAGGTAGTCGTCGACGACCACCCAGAAGTCGAGCACGCCTTCGTCGGTCGTCTGGCGCAGGCACGAGCCGTAGAAGAGGACGCCGAGGACGCCGCGGCCGTGGCGCGTGGCGAGCTCGTGGGCGAGCCAGTCCACGGCCGCTCGGACGGGCAGGGCGAGCTCCGCGGCGACGATCGCTTCGAGGGCTTCCTGCTCTTCGCTCACGCCCGGACGAAGTGGACGACGCGCTCGGCCGACAGGGCCACGCTGCGATCGGGATCGGGCTGCCAGAGCTCGCCGTCGACCGTGAAGCCGCAGCTCATGCGGAGCTCGGCGTGCTCGACGTTGCGGCTCGTGTAGCCGGTCTCCGGGGTCACCCAGCTCGCCGGCCGCCCGCGCAGCATGCCGATCGCGGCCTTGCCGATCTTCTCGCAGGGCGCGGCGATGGCGGTGAAGCGGACGCCGCCCGGACCCTTGCCCCAGAACGGCCGCATGCGGGCGAACAGGCGCGAGAGGGTCGAGGCGATCACGAGGTGGTACTCGCCCTGCATGACCTCCTCGCCGTCGAGCAGGATCTGGACCTTGTCGGGCTCGAGGATGCCGGAGCGGTCGCCGGTGATGACGCGGCCGAGCAGGCCCGCCGTCACGAGGGTCGCACCGGGCACGCCCTCCACGATGCTCTTCTGGCCGTCCTGGTCGAAGAGGCGGTGGTTCAGCTCGATCGCGCGCTTGATCAGGCCCGCGCCGAAGAACATCCCGTACTGGACACCGCGCTCGGGACCGAAGCCGTAGGCGACCCGCAGCACGCGCCGCGGCTCGACCCGCTCGGCGATGCGCCCGGCCCGGGCCGAGGCCAGCATCGCCGCGAGGCCGCGCAACGGATTGCGATCGGCGCCGAGGTCCATGGCGCTCATGTTCGTCCGGCCCGCGCGCAGCGGGGCCACGAGCGGCAGGCGCTCGCCGAAGGGATTGCTCGTGAGGATCTCGGTCAGGATGGACTGGAGCGTGCCATCGCCCCCGTTCACGACCAGCAGATCCACGTCCTTCGCGGCGAGCTCGGCCAGCGCGTCCGGAATGACGCCGGCGTTCTGCGTTTCGACGTGGAGGACATCGGGATGGCTTCGCAGGAAGCCCAGCATGCGACCCACCTGCTCCTGGCTCTTGCCGGCTCGCAGGTTGTTGACGACACCGATTCGCAAATGGGTCCCCATCGTGAGGGAAGCTCGGGACTCGATCGGTCCTCGCGTCGGCAGCCCGCAGACGGGCGGCCTCCACAGGCGCTAACGGCGATCGATCGGATTCATGAATGTGATGGATGCCACACCCGTCACGTTCAGCTCCGCAGTCTCGTCTTCGCTCTCCCGTTGTGAGTTGGAAACACGTTCGGTCCGGCTGGGAGGGGGGGACGGGCTTTCCAGCGCGCGGCCGATGCTAACCGCGATCCGGGTGTCCGCCCAGACCTCCTGAGGCTGGGATGACCTTCGGATGAACCAGCGAAAGGGCTGAGGGATCACCTCGAGCGGATCGAAGCGCAGCCATTCGTTGCTGAGGCGGATCTCCCCCGAACTTCCCGTCCCGAGCAGCTCGAAGCGATCCGGGACCGGGAAGCCCGTCCCCGTCTTGCCCGAGAGCCACCCGGAGCCCTCCTTCCAGCGGGCCGGGAAGCGGCTCCAGGCGGCCGTCGTCCGGCCCGGAACGGGGCGGGCGGCGATCTGCCAGGCGCCGACGAAGGAGTCGTCCCCGGTGACCTGGAGTCCGTAGAAGAGGGCCGGGCCCGAGCGTCCGAAGACGTCCACCCGGCGGTCGAGGAGGGTCGCCTCGTCGTCGGGGGTCCAGGTGTGGACGAGCCAGGTCCGCCCCTTCACGGGGACCGCAGCGGTCATCCAGGGCGCCTTCAGCGTGCCCTGGGTCACCGCCCCGACGGCGAGCACCTCGACGAAGTACCGGCTCGGGAGCTGCGCCGCCGGCACCGGGCCCGCGAGGGCGGTGGCCGCGAGGTCGAAGTCGAGCCGGATCTCGACGTCCTCCTTCGTGATCTTCAGCGCACCCTTCGGGCGGTGGAGGTCGAGGTGGCTCGCGGCGATGTCGAGGAAGAGCCGGTCGGGGGAGAGGGTCCACGCGTTGCGGCGCCGACCGTTGACGTAGCGGTAGGGGGGGCGGCCGCGCTCCATCAGATGGCCCACGGCGACGGCGCTGTGGTCGCCCGGGCCGGCGTTCGTGATCAGGAAGCGCTGCGTGATGCGGTGGCCCGAATCGAGCTCGACGAAGAGGGTCCAGTACTCGCTTGCGTGGTCGCCGATGGGCAGGCGCGCGCTCGGGTCGAGCGGCGTGGCCGGCGCGGCCGATGCGGACATGACCGGCGCGAGGAGCAGTGCGGCGACGAGCGCGATCCGGGCGGCGAGGCCGCGCGGTCGCCCTGCTTCTGGGCCGGATCGACTTGCCAACGTCGCGCTCCCCTCTCGTCGCGTCCCCGGACTTTCGTCGCAGGGCGCTCGCCGGCTCCGTCGGCGATCCCGATTCCGGCCCCGCCGTCCACCGCGTCCCCCCGACGCGGCTTTCGAGCGGCTGCGATCGAGGCTATCACACGCCCCGACGCGATCCGATCGCGCGGCGCGCGCATCCCCCGACGGATCGCCGCCGCGCAGGACGCGCCGGGCGCAGAGAGAGTCCCACCGGTCGCGCGCGGTTCCCTCCGGCCGCCGCGACCCCGGGGCGCAGGGCAATCGGCCGTGGCGGGGCCAGCGGGCCGGGAAGCGGGAGGAGCGTTCGAACGTGCGCGCGGTGATCCGGTTCGCGCATCTCTCGGACTGGCACGCGACGACCCTGGTCGGCGCGGGCCTCGAGGCGTTCCGGGGCAAGCGCCTGTCGGGCTACGCCTCCTGGGCGATCAGCCGCCGCCACCACCACGCCCCGGCGATCCTCGACGCGGCCCTGCGCGACGTCCGTGCCCAGGCCCTCGATCGCATCCTGGTCACCGGGGACCTGACCCACATCTCGCTGCCCACCGAGTTCGAGGCGGCCCGCGCGCAGCTCGAGCGCCTCGGCGATCCGGAGCGCGTCTTCCTCATCCCGGGCAACCACGACTGTTATGTGCCGGTCCCCGCGGAGCAGGGCTGGGATCGCTGGGCGGCCTATCTCCGCGGCCTCGAGCCGGGCGAGCTCGCGGGCGCGCTCGCGACGTCCGCGCCCGCCGGCGCCGCCGCGCCCGAGGCGGCGAGCGTCGATGCCCTGCGCGCCGCCCTCACGTCGCCGCCCGGCGCGCGGCGTGCTCCCCGCTACGAGGACTATCCGACGCTGCGGCTCTTCGGCCGGGCGGCTCTGATCGGGCTCTGCTCGTCGATCCCGACGCCGATCTTCCGGGCGGGCGGACGCCTCGGGCCGACCCAGCTCGCGCGCCTGCGGAGGCTCCTCGTCGGGCTCGGCGCGCGGGGCTTCTTCCGCATCCTGATGATCCACCATCCCGTGCATCCCTTCGGCGAGCCCGAGCGCCGCGCGCTCTGGGACGGCCAGGCCCTGCGCGATCTGCTCGCGGAGGTGGGAGCGGAGCTCGTCCTGCACGGCCACAAGCACCGCCGCCGAGTCCATCTCCTCGAGGGGCCAGGGGCCGCGATCCCGGCGATCGGGGTGCCCTCGAGCTCCGAGGTCGGGAGCCGCCCGGACCGCCCGGCGCAGTACCACGTCTTCACCGTCCGGGAGGACGCGACGGGTCGCTTCATGCTCGAAGCGGTCGTGCGCGGCTACGACGCGGCGACCGGCGGCTTCGTGGGACTGCCGGACCGGCTGCTCGAGCCCGGCGCCGCCTGACGTCGCCGCTCCGCCAGGATCTTGCGCACGAGGATCAGGTCGTCGAGCTTGTCGACGTCGACGGCCGCCTCGGCCTGCGGGAGCGGGATCGCCTCGGCGCGGATGCCGAGCACCCGGGAGACCTGCACGAAGGCCTGGGGGAGGGTGAGCCGGCGCATCAGGAAGCGGGCGAGGTTGCGCAGGCCGAAGGCCCGGGCGATCCGCCACGGCCGCTTGCGCAGGCCCTCGACGCGCTGCCAGAAGAGCGCGGCCTCCCGCGACGCCTCCGTCCTGAAGTAGAACAGGTTGGCGCCGGAGTAGGCCTCGCCCCGGAACTTGAGATAGGTCCGTCGGGCCTCGGGAAAGCGGACCCGGATCACGCTCCGCGGCACGAGGCCGAGGCAGAGGTCGGCGCTGCTCTTCTCGCTCGCCGTGAAGAACGTCGCGAGCATCGCGTCGTCGAGCAGGGCGTGGTCGGCGGTCGTGACGAGGATGGGGCCTTCGCGCAGATCGAGACGGTCGAGGCTCGCCAGCACGCTGCGGCTCGGGGAGTCGGTGCTCGCGAGGATCTCGACGCGGCCCTCGGCGCACCAGCGCGCGAGGTCGGGCAGGGGCTCGAGCAGATCGACGCGGTCGATGTTGACGAGGACGCGCTCGATCGACGGCCATTCGAGCAGCCGGCGCACGACGCGGACCAGCATCGGCTCGCCTTCGATGTCGAGCAGGGCGCGGTGGGCGGCGCCGTCTCCGGCGGCCAGGGCGTCGCCGCCGGGCCGACGGCCCGCGAGCACGATCGCGCGACGCGGGCCCGGGGCACGCCCTGCCGCCGCCGAGGGCGGCGACGCGTCGTGCGGCGGGGACGACATCGCTGGCGGGGTCGGGCTACCGGGCCGGAGCGAGATTGCGCAACGCCGAGTCGATCGCGCGCACCTCCGCCAGCAGCCGATCGAGATCCTCGAAGCTGATCTGGCTGGGACCGTCGCAGGGGGCGTGCTCGATGTCGGGATGGGTCTCGATGAAGAGCGCGTCGATCCCCGTCGCCACAGCCGCCCGGGCCAGCGGGGCCACGAAGCGCCGATCGCCGCCCGAGGAGCCGCCGTTCGCACCGGGGTACTGGACCGCATGCGTCGCGTCGAAGCAGACCGGCGCGAACTCCCGCATCTGCACCAGGCCCGCCATGTCGGTCACGAGGTTGTTGTAGCCGAAGCAGGTTCCGCGGTCGGTCACGAGGATGTCCTCGCAGCCGTAGTGCTTGAGCTTGTCGACCGCGTGGCGCATGTCGTGGGGCGCCACGAACTGGCCCTTCTTGACGTTGACTGCGATGCCCGTCGCCGCGCACGCCGCGATCAGGTCCGTCTGGCGCATCAGGAAGGCCGGGACCTGGATGATGTCGACGACCTGGGCCGCGATCTTCGGCTGGCTCGGGTCGTGGACGTCGGTCAGCAGCGGCAGACCGGTCTCGCGCTTCACCGCCGCCAGCGTTCGAAGACCCTCGTCGATGCCGGGGCCGCGGAACGAGTCGTGTCGCGAGCGGTTCGCCTTGTCGAAGGAGGCCTTGAAGACGAGCGGAAAGTCGTGCTTCTCGGCGAGCTGTTGGATGGTACGAGCGACCTCGATGGTGTCCTGCTCGTTCTCGATCACGTTGAGACCGCTGATCAGAACGAGCGGGGCCCCCCCGCCGACCGGAATCTTGCCAATCCGCATTCGCGTCCTCTCTCGTGTGCACACGCCGGAAGCATCCCGATTGATGCGACCGGGCCCCCCTGTGCAGCCCCCTCGATGGCCGGTTCGTCGCCGGTTTCCGGCGTTGAGTATCCCCGGATCGGGCGTGGAGTCGAGGGCTCGGGTCCGACTCGTTCCCATTCTCGGCGAAACGAGCGGCCTTCTTGTAGCAAAATGAACGCGAAGGGCACTCGTCGGTTCCCGGCGACGCGCCGCGGGCGAACGCCGGAGCCCCGGTGGCGCCCGGTCGGGCCGGGCGAGCCCGAGGCGTGACGCTCGCGGTGTGGGGGGATCAGGCATCGCTCGTGGTGCGGTGGCCGCCGCCGGAGGACGGGCGCCGGTGGTGTAGACTGCGCGCGTTCCGATCCCCCATCGCAGACCGGCTGGCCGGGTCCGAGCCCGGATCCGCCGCCGCGGGGCGCCGTGCCTTCGATGACCGATTCCGCATCGCCGACCGCCGAGCAGCTCCGCGCGTCGATGGAGTGCGTCGTGCTGGGGCCACGCCCGGGCGCACGCCTCTCGGATCGACCGCCCGTCGAGATCTTCCTGGGGACCGAGCCCGCCCAGTACCGCGCGAATCGCGTCTTCGGCTTCTCGATCGAGAAGGTGCGCGATCCGGGGCGGGAGGTCCGGATCTTCTTCATGTCCGAGCTCCCGGGCTTCGATCGCCGGGGCTGGACGACGGGCTTCACCAACTATCGCTTCGCGATCCCCGCCTTCTGCGGCGGACACGGCCGCGCGATCTACAACGACGAGGACGAGATCTACCTGACGGATCCGGGCGAGCTCTTCGACCTCGACCTCGCCGGCGCCGGCTATCTCGCGATCTCCGACACCGAGTCCTCCGTCATGTTGATCGACTGCGAGCGCATGGCGCCCGTCTGGACCCTCCGGGAGGCCCAGCACGCCTGGAAGCGCGCCCTCCTGCGCAAGGCCTCGAAGGCGACGGGCCATCGCGGCGACCTCGACCCGCATTGGAACGCCCGCGATGAGGAGTTCGTCCCCGGCCGCAGCCATCTGCTGCACTACACGACCCTCCACACCCAGCCCTGGCGCCCGTTCCCCGAGCGCTTCGTCTACCAGGAGGGGGCGTACACCCAGCTGTGGCACGACCTCGAGCGCGAGGCGATCGCCCGCGGCTTCGAGCTCTTCCACCGCGCCGCGCCGAGCCGGCTCTTCGCGGCCCATTGCCGGCGGCTCGAAGGGGTGGCGCGCGGCGAGCTGCCGAGCGCGGTCGGGGAGCAGGGCGTGATCGGCCGCGCCTGTGAGGCCCTCGCGCGCCAGACGAAGAGCCGCGGGGCGATCGAGCTGCTGCCCGATCTGCGCGGCGGGGCCGAGTCGCGCCCCGGGCGCTTCGGTCTCGACGTCGAGCGCCGGCTCGGTCTGCTCGAGTGGCTGGCCGAGGGGCCGGGTGCGGCGGTCGAGGACGGCATCGTCTGCGTCGACGGGCTCGAGGGCATCCCGGTCTGGGACGTGCCCTGGATCGTCGAGTCGCTCTTCGAGCGCGCGGGGCGCTTCGTGTTCGTCGCCGTCCGGTGTCGCGAGACGCCTTCCCGGCGCTTCCTGCATCCCCCCGCCGGCACCGTCTTCACCCCCGACTGGTGGCGCGCGCATTTCGAGGCGGCGGCGGTGCGCCATCCCGGCGTGCGCTGGGAGCTCGTCACGACCCGCGGTCGCGACTTCGAGCGCGACGGATACCACGTCGCGTTCGGCGGGCCGCGTCAGGACGCGACCCCGCCGCGGATCTGGACCTGGACGGACGGAGAGCCCGGCCCCGAGCAGGCGGCCCAGGCGCTCGCGAACGCGCTGGGCGGCGCCTCCCGCTCGCTGCGTGGCCGCGGCGAAGAGGCGGGGTCGCCCGCGCCGGATCTGCTGATCGTCGCCGGCCGGGAGGTCGCCGAGCCGGCCCGGCGGCTGCGCGAGCAGGGGCGGGGCCGATGTCTCGTGGTCGCGCTCGGGGCGGACGCGGCGCTGCCGATCGACGAGGTCGACCTCGCCGTCGTCCTGCCCGGCGAGACGCTCTTCCCCCATCCCCGCAAGCTCGAGATCGATCTGCCGCTCGTCCCGCCGCTGCCCCGCGCCGCGGCGCTCGCGCCGCCGCTCGCGGAGCTCGCGGCGCGTGCGGGGCCGCGTCTCGTGATCCGGCTCGAAGCGGAGGCGGCAGCGCCCCTCGACGTGCGGGAGGCCGAGGCGCTCGGGCGTCGGATCGCGGAGAGCGCGAGGGCGCTGTCGGCGACGGTCGTTCTGTCGGCGTCGTCGATCTGGGGCGAGGCGATCGTCGAGGCGTGTCGGCGAGGGCTAGGCGGGGCCGCGCTCGTCGTGCGCGATCCGGCGGCCGGCGTCGAGGGTCGCGAGGTGGGCGCACGGCCGTGGCCGGGGCTGCTCGCGCTGGGCGACGTGTTCGTGCTGGTGGGGGCGGGCGAGGCGACCTGGGCGCGCGTGACGGCGACCGGGCGACCGATCTTCGTCGCGGGCCTCGCGGCGACGGCGTCGGGGGCTTCGGGTCCGTCCGCATCCGGTACGGGGAAGGGGACGGGGCCGATCCACGCGCTCCGCGCGCGCCTCGTCGACGCGGTGGTCACGCGGGCCCGAGCGCGGCCCGCCAACGATCGGGGGACGACGCGGCCGCAAGAAGGGCTCGAGTGGCTCTGTGCCCGGCTCGTCGAGCGGGGCGTCGTCCGGCCCCAGCGTGAGCCGGATGCGCTCGCCCGGGGGCTGATCGCGGCGGGGCGAGCGCGGGTGCTCGCCGGCCCGATCACGGCGAACGACCTCGCGGGCTTCGCGCCGGGCCCGGCCCCGGCCCTCGAGCGCGTCGCGGGCCGCGTGCGTGCGCTGCTCGGGACGGACGCGATCGGCTGAGGTCGGATTCTTCAGGCGAAGTGGCGGACGATGCGGCCCACGGCCTCTTCGACCTTCTCGCGGAAGCCGAAGGACGAGAGGCGCAGATAGCCCTCGCCGCAGGAGCCGAAGCCCGAGCCCGGCGTCCCGACGACGTTCGCCTTCGAGAGCAGCGCGTCGAAGAACTGCCACGAGTCGAGCCCGCCGGGCGTCTTCATCCAGACGTAGGGCGCGTTCACGCCGCCGAAGGTCTGGAAGCCCGCCTTGGCGAGGCCGGCGCGGATCACCGCGGCGTTGGCCATGTAGTAGTCGATGTTGGCCTGGATCTCCTTGCTGCCGACCTCGGAGTAGACCGCCTCGGCGGCGCGCTGCACCGGATAGGAGACGCCGTTGAACTTGGTGCTCGTGCGGCGATCCCAGAGCTTCGAGACGGGCACCGCCCCGCCCCGGGCATCCTTGCCCATCAGCTCCTGCGGGATCACGACGTAGGCGCAGCGGATGCCGGTGAAGCCCGCGGTCTTCGAATAGCTGCGGAACTCGATGGCACACTCCCGCGCGCCCGGAATCTCGAAGATCGAGCGCGGCAGCGACGGATCCGTGATGAAGCGCTCGTAGGCGGCGTCGAACAGGATGATCGCGTCGTTCGCCCGCGCCCAGTCGACCCACTTCGCGAGCTCCGCCTTCGTCGCGACGGCGCCGGTCGGGTTGTTCGGCGAGCAGAGGTAGACGAGGTCGACGGGGCGCTGCGGCAGGGCGGGCAGGAAGCCGGACGCCTCGGTGCAGGGCAGGTACTGGATGCCCGCATAACGACCGTCGGGTCCGGCGGCGCCGGTGCGGCCGGCCATCACGTTGGTGTCGACGTAGACGGGGTAGACGGGGTCGGGGATCGCGATCGTCGCGTCCTCGGCGAAGATCTCCTGGATGTTGCCCGAGTCGCACTTCGAGCCGTCCGAGACGAAGATCTCGTTCGGGTCGATCGCGACGCCGCGGCTCGCGAAGTCGTGCTTCGCGATCGCCTCGCGCAGGAAGTCGTAGCCGCGCTCGGGGCCGTAGCCCTTGAAGCTCTTCGCGACGCCCATCTCGTCGACCGCGTCGTGCATCGCCTGGCGGACGGCGGGCGTGAGCGGGAGCACGACGTCGCCGATCCCGAGGCGGATGACGTCGGCCGTGGGATTCGCCTTCTGGAAGGCGGTCACGCGGCGGCCGATCTCGGGGAAGAGGTAGCCGGCGGCCAGCTTCAGGTAGTGGTCGTTCATGCGTGCCATGGCGGTTCCTGTGGCGTGCCGATCCGCGCGGAAGGGGCTCGTTCCGAGCCCGTTCTCCGGGAGGGCGACGCCGTCGGTTCGGGTTCGCGTGCCCGGCGTCGATGCGCCGAATTCGCGAGCCTATCAGGAACGCCTCAGGCCATCAATTTTCGAGGGGCGCCTTCGAGGAATCGCAGCCGATCGCGATGCGGTAGCGCCCGCACTCGACGATCGCGCGCAGCTGGAGCTCGAGCTCCGTCTCGTCCTCGGTCCAGGCGGAGAGGGCCGCGATCAGGCTGCCGAGCTCTAGCTCGAACGGCCCCGCGGCGTCCTGCGGATCGAAGCTCCCGTCTTCCCAAACGAACCCCGATTCGTCCACTGCACCCTCCCGGATCCGCGGATCCCGATGGGCCTTGAGCAGGATGCGTGCCAGCCCGTGCGAGGGCGGCCCCGCCCGGGACGAGCGCGAGAAAAAGCGAGCGGGATCAGCGACCTGCGCAGTCGCGGCCCCGGGGCCGAGCGGGCTCGCCCCGACCCCGGGCGAGCCCGGGTGTTCCGATCCGTCGGGTTCCCGACGGCGACTGCACCGGGCGGTACGCCGTGCGCCGATCGGCTGGCTGCTAGATTGCGGCCGCGCGCACGACGATCGGGGGGAATCAGGAGATGGCGGGGGGATCGCAGGCGGTGGAGCAGGGGAAGGGGAAGTCCGGGGACGAGATCGCGAGCCTGGTGCTCTACGGCTATCCCGAGTGTCCCTACTGCCGGCGGGTGCTCTCGGCGATCGAGTCGCTCGGGCTCGACGTGCCGCTGCGCAACACGATGCGCGAGGACGAAGCCAACGAAGCCCTCGTGGCGGCGACGGGGCGCGAGACGGTGCCGGTGCTGCGGATCGAGCATCGCGACGGGAGCGTCCGCTGGATGCCGGAGTCCCTCGACATCGTGCGGTACCTGAACGATCGCTACGGGAGCGCCGCGAAGGCCTGATCCGCGGTGCGCGGTCCCGGTGACGGCGGGCGGTGAGCACGGGCGGCGAGGGTGCGCGACCGCCCGGGCGCGCCTCAGTCGACGAGATTCTGCGCGAGCAGGTTCAGGAAGAGCCCGACGTCGGTCACGAGTCCGACCGACTCGAGCGAGCCGCGATCCGCCAGCTTCGTCACCACCGCGGGGCTGATGTCGACGCAGATCACGCGCACCCCCGCCGGCGTCATGTTGCCCGTCCCGATCGCGTGCAGCATCGACGAGAGCATCAGGATCATCTCGGCGCCCTCGATCGCCCGGGCGTACCTCGCCTGGGCCTCGACGAGATCCATCAGCGTGTCGGGCAGCGGGCCGTCGTCGCGGATCGAGCCCGCGAGCACGAACGGGACGTCGTTGCGGACGCACTCGTAGAAGATCCCGCCGCGCACGAGCCCCGACTCGACCGCCTCGCGGATGCCGCCGGCGGCCCGCACGCGATTGATCGCCATCAGGTGGTTGCGGTGGCCCTCGTGGACGGGCCGGCCGCGGGAGAGGTCGACGCCGAGGGAGGTGCCGTAGAGATCGAGCTCGATGTCGTGGACGGGCAGGGCGTTGCCGGCGAGCAGCACCTGGACGTAGCCCGCGGCGATCAGGCTCGCGAGCGCGCGGGCACCGCCGGTGTGGACGACGACGGGGCCGGCGACGACCACGACCTTGCCGCCGCGATCGCGCAGGCGCCGCATCTCCCACGCGATCGCCTTCACGGCCGTCTCGACGCGACGCTCGCTCGAGACCGAGGCGTTCATGAACGCGAACTCGCCGCTCTCGCGCGTCTCCGGGATGCGGACGCGGACGCCGTCGATGCCGCAGACGACCCGGTCGCCGACCTGCAGATCGCGGAACAGCGCGCAGCGGGCCCGCGCCGGCGTCCCGGCCTCGATCACGACGACCGCGTCCATGCGCTGTCGCTCGACGGAGAGCCAGGCCCCGTCGATCCGGATCTCGGTCGGGTAGATCGTCGTCGAGTAGAACCCGTCCGGGGCGACCCCGGCCTGCGTCACGCGCTCGATCCGCGCGGTGCGCACCGGCGACTTGCGCTGCGCACCGATCGAGAGCAGCGCGCCGAGCACGCCCTCGAGGCGGTCCTCGTCGGGGGCCACGATGCGCAGCTCCGCGCGCGACTCCTGGTCCTTGCGCTCGGCCAGCGAGATCGAGGTCACGCGGAAGCTGCCGCCCGCGTCCGTCACGATGTCGAGGGCTCGGTTCAGACCGCCGGCGTCCATCAGGTGGCCCTTGAGCTCGACCGACTCGCTGCGGATCGGCGACGCGGGCGCCGGCTGGAGCCGCGGATAGTCCAGCTGGTCGAGGATCAGCGAGAGGCACTTCACGCCGCCGCCCGCCTTGAGGAACTCGTCGACCGGCTGCGCCTTCGCCTCGAACCCGAAGGCGGCGAGCGCGCGGACGAGCTTGCTGCTCGCGCCGTTCATGAAGATCCGCTCGCCGACGCGCAGCGCGTTGCAGGCGAAGGCCATCGCGTCGGCGTCGTCGACGGCGATCCGCCGGCTCGCCGGGATGCGGCGCTCGATCGCGCGCTGCGAGCGCTCGTCGAAGGCGGCGGGGTAGTAGAGCAGGCGGCCCTCGGGCAGCGGGGCGAAGCAGGTGTCGAGGTGGTAGAAGCGCGGGTCGACGAGGCGCAGCGACACGACCTCGACGCCGAAGACGCGGCCGAGGGCGGTGTGGGTCTCGAGCGCGCTGCGGACGCCGTAGCCGGCCCAGAGCAGCGGCTCGCCGGGCTGGAAGAGCGCGTCCCCTTCGCCTTCGAAGGGATCGTCCTCGGCGGGGTGGACGACCTCGAAGCCCGCGCCCTCGAACCAGCGGGTGAACGGCGCCTCTTCGCGCGCGCGCTCCGGCATGCGGAAGCGGGCCGGGAGCGCGCGGCCGTCGGCGACGAGGCCGGCGTTCGCGGTGAAGCACATGTCGGGGCAGTCGGCGGCCGGGGCGACCTCGAGCAGGTCCGCGTGGCGCGCGACCTGCTCCATCAGGGCGTGCCACTGGCGCTCGGCCCGCGCACGATCCACGCGGCCGATCTGTCCCTCCATCCAGGGATTGATCACGTAGGCGACTTCGAAGAAATCCGGCGGGCAGACGAGGATGCGCATGTCGGGGCCTCGGGCGCTCGATCGACCGCCCCGGGGCCGCCCTTGAGCGAGGGGAATCCTCCTCTGGGCTCGCCTACCCTGACACAGAGGGGGAGCGCGAGATGACCGTCCGATCGATGCGCGCGATGCGATACCACGGGGACGGCCGCGGCCTCGTCCTCGAGACGGTCGAGGTCCCGGAGCCGGGACCCGGCCAGATCCGCCTCGCCGTCACGGCCTGCGGCGTCTGCCGCACCGATCTCCACCTGATCGACGACGAGCTCCCGCACGCGGTTCATCCGATCGTCCCGGGCCACGAGATCGTGGGCCGCGTGGAAGCCCTGGGCGCGGGCGTCACCGGCTTTTCTCCGGGCGACCGCGTCGGCGTGCCCTGGCTCGGATACACCTGCGGCGAGTGCGGACCCTGCCGCCGCGGCCTCGAGAACCTCTGCGACCACGCGCGCATGACCGGCTACCAGATCGACGGCGGCTACGCCGAATTCACCGTCGCCGACGCGCGCTACTGCTTTCCGCTGCCCGACGCCTACGACGACGTCGAGGCGGCGCCGCTGCTCTGTGCGGGCCTGATCGGCTACCGCGCGCTGCGGATGGCGGGCGAGGCGGCGCGGATCGGGCTCTATGGATTCGGTGCGGCGGCGCATCTCGTCGCCCAGGTCGCGCGCTTCGAAGGACGCGAGGTCTTCGCCTTCACCCGGCCCGGCGACGCCGAGGCGCAGCGTTTCGCCCGCGCGCAGGGCTGCGTCTGGGCGGGCAGCTCCCTCGAGCGACCGCCGGTCGCCCTCGACGCCGCGCTGATCTTCGCCCCCGACGGCCGGCTCGTCCCGATGGCCCTGCGCGCCGTCGGCAAAGGGGGCACCGTCGTCTGCGGCGGCATCCACATGTCGGACATCCCGGGCTTTCCCTACCGGGATCTGTGGGAGGAGCGCGTGATCCGCTCGGTCGCCAACCTGACGCGCGACGATGCGCGCGGCTTCCTGGCGATCGCGCCGAAGGTTCCCGTGCGGTGTGCGACCCAGGTCTTCCCGCTCGCCGAGGCGAACGAGGCGCTCGCGCGCCTGCGCAGCGGGCGCATCACCGGCGCGGCGGTGCTCCGAATGCGTTAGGCGAGGCCGAGCTCCCGGTCCTGCTCCTCCGGGTCCAGATGCTCGAACTGGATGATCTGGAGCCGCTCGAAGGCGCTCCGGACGCGGGGCGTGATCAGGCCCAGACGGCGCAGGTTCGGGACGATCCGCATGAAGAGCATCGAGCGGAAGAGCTGCCCGGTCGGCGACTCCATCACCGCCCGCCGCACCGCCTCGACCTCCCAGCCCATCGCGTGGGCGATCTCGGCGCCCGCGAGCCGGTCGCGCATCAGCTCGCAGGCGTAGACGATGAAGTCCTCGCGGTCGCGCAGCTCGCCGGGGGAGATCGCCCGGTAGTGGTCGCGCAGGGCGAGCACGCCGAAGGCCACGTGGCGCGACTCGTCCTTCATGACGTAGTGGAGCAGCTGCTTGAGGAGCGGCTCGTTCGTGGTCCGCCAGAGGCTCCCGAAGGCCGCCATCGCGAGGCCCTCGATGATGATCTGCATGCCGAGGAACTTGAAGTCCCAGCGCGCGTCGCGGATCGTCGCGTCGAGGAGCTCCTTCAGGGACTCGCTGATCGGCCACTCCCACTCGAGCTTCCCGTTCACGTAGCGCGCGAACACCTCGACGTGGCGGGCCTCGTCCATCGTCTGGGAGCCCGCATAGTACTTCCCGTCGATCCACGGCACGGCGCCCACGAGCTGGGAGGCCACGATCAGCGCGCCCTGCTCGCCGTGGAGGAACTGCGAGAGCTGGTTCGCGATCTGGGCATGGCCGAGCCGCGCGCGCTCGCGGGGCGAGAGGATCTTCGCCGGGGCGAAGTCGGCGAGGGGGTCGAACTGGCGCGGGACGATGTCGGCCTCGGGATCGACGGCGATCGCCCAGTCGAGCTGGGTCGTCCCGTTCCACTGCTCGCGCTTCGCCTTCTCGTAGAGGTCGCGCAGCCCCTCCTTGACGCAGCCGTAGTTCCAGACGTACTGGCTGTCGAACGAGGTCAGGATGGTCTCGAGCTCGCGATCGCGCCGATCCGTCGTCGCAGCGAGGGCGACGGCGGGATCGGACGAGCAGGTCGTCGGGGTGGGGGCCACGGTCATGTCGGATCCTCCTGGCTGGACGGACGGCCTCGGGCCCGAAAAAGATGACGTCGGATTCAGGTATTGACCAGCGCCCGGATGCCCTTCAAGCTCGATCTGACCAGGAGTCTCGTTTGGAAGAGCGCGCAGGATCGGGCAAGCGGATCGGGAGGCGGTCGGGAGCGGGGAAGGGCGGGGAGACGCCCGATCGCACCCTGCGTCCGCCCAGGCAGGCCCGCAGCCGGGCGACACGCCGGCGTGTGATGAAGGCGGCCATCGCCTGCTTCGAGCGACACGGCTTCGAGGAGACGACGACGTCGATGATCGCCGCGCGGGCCGGCGTCGCGGTCGGGACGGTGTACAACTACTTCCGGGACAAGCGGGCGCTGATCCTCGAGCTGCTCGAGGAGACCCAGCGCGAGCTGGCCGAGCCCGTGATCGCGGGGCTCGATCCCGCCCGCTGGCGCGGACGGACGGATCCGCGCGAGCACGTCCGCGCGCTGATCGACGCGGTCTTCCGCAGCCAGGGCCTGCGACCGGGCATCCAGCGGATCCTCTGGGCCCGCTACTTCAAGGACCCCGACTTCGTGCCGCCCTTCGAGGCGATCCGGGCGCGCCTGCAGACGGCGATCGAGGCGTTCCTCGCGGCGCTCGACGAGCAGGGCCTCTGCCGGGGGGATCTCGACCGGAGGCTCGCCCCCTTCGTGATCCTGAACGCGGTGCAATGGAACGCGACGCAGGCCTTCCTCCAGGGCGATCCGCGGAGGGTGACCCGGGCCGCGCGCGCGACGGCCGAGCTCGTCGAACGCTACGTCTTCGCGGAGCCCGCTCGGGCCGTCCGGCCCCGTCGACGGGCGACGGGGGCGGGCAGGGCGTCCCGGCGCGTCAGAACGTCCCGATCACGTTGAAGAAGATGCCCTGATTGTTGTAGGAGAGGTCGGTCAGGTCTTCCGAGAAGTCGGTGAAGTTGTAGCCGACGCCGGCCTTCAGGTGGTCGCCGAAGTAGCGGTAGAGCGTCGCCAGCGCGCCCGCGCGCCGCTCGTTCAGGTCCGGCAGCTCGAGGATGCGACCCTCGACCGAGGCCTCCCAGTTCTTGATGAAGCGGTAGTCGGTCCGCAGGATCGCGAGGTGGGCGTCGTTGTCGAAGAAGTCGGGGTTGGCCCGGTCGAGGCTGACCTGCGCCAGCCGATAGGCGTACTTCGCGCCGATCGTGAGGTCCTTGGTCAGGTCGTAGGACAGGTCGATCGACGCGATGTGGCTCTTCTGGGTGTACTGGGCCGAGGAGCCGTTCTGCCCGACCTGGCCGTTGGTCGGCACGTTGTAGAAGTAGGTGTACTTCACGAGCGCGTTGAAGCGATCGTGGAGCACCGGCCGGAAGGCGTAGCCGAGGACGGCCTCGGTGAACCCGCCGTTGAAGAAGTCGCCCTGCGAGCTGTCGCTGATCGCATGGTTGAACTTGGCGAGCAGACGGCCGTCCTCGTTCATCTGCCACTGGGCGTTGTTCCGGAACAGCCAGGTCGAGCGCTCGGACTTGGACTTGTCGGCCGCCTCGATGTCGTTGAAGACGTACTCGACGCCCGAGGAGAGGGAGAGGCCTTCCCAGCGGTAGCCGACGCGGAGCCCGGCGCCGCGGCGCTCGGTCACGGCGCTCGTTCGCCGGTCGGCGAGCTGGCCGTCCTCCCAGTTGACGCCGATCGTCCAGCGCTCGGTGGGCGCGTAGTTGACGCCCATCGAGCGCGTCAGGCCCTGGACCGTGACGTGCTGGTACTGGGTCTCGGCGAAGACGCTCGCGTGGTCGTTGATGCGCGCGCGGGAGCCCAGCGTGAGCCCGCCGCGCCGCGCGGCGACGCCGTCGTAGCCGCGCTCGCTGTCGAGGGCGTAGTTCATGTAGAGCTTGCTCTGGTCGCTGCGCTGCCAGCTGCTGCCGAGCTGGGCGGCGGGACCGAGGACGCCGTGGGAGACCTCGCCCGTCAGTGCGATGCGGTCGGTGACGCGGAATGCGCCACCGACGCCGCCGCGGTGGTTCTCCTTGCGATCCTGGGTGGAGCGGACCGTGCCCTGGCCGAAGAGGTACGACTTCCAGCGGCCGCGGGTGTCGTACTCGACCTGGGCGACGGCGTCGGTGCGGTCGCCCTGCTGCTGGGTGGCGGCGACGACCTGGGCCCCGTCGTCCCGGGCGTCGTGGCGGGCACCGCCCTGCAGGCGCCAGTGGTCGCTCACCTGGTAGCCGACGTTGACCTCGCCGATGGTCGACTGGAGCCCCTGCTTCTCGTCGATGCGGTCGGCCTTCGCGGTGACGTCGACCTGGGACGTGAGCGGGACGCGCATCACGCCGCCGTACTGGTCCGTGTCGTGGAGCCGGTTCAGGCCGGGGGACGAATAGCCCGCCTGGAGCCGCTGGCCGTAGAGGGCGACCTGGCCGCGGAAGCCCTCGAGCCAGTCGGCGAGCTCGACCGAGACGTCGGCCCGGTAGCCGTAGGCGGCCTCGCTGTTCGGCGCCGAGGCGTAGGGATCCCCGAAACTGAAGCCGCCGTCGTCGGAGCGCAGGGCGTGGGAGACGAGGCCTTCGCTGCGCCCCGCCTGGACCTTCACGAAGGAGCGGGGCGTCTTGCGCAGGATCGCGTCGACGCCGTAGATGCTGCTGTCGTTGCCGTTCTGCGCGTTGTGGCTCGCGGTGGCGCCGACGCGCAGGTGGTCGGTGATCCAGACGTGGCCCTGACCGCCGGAGTTGAGGGTGTCGACCTGGTTGAAGCCGGGCGTGTATTCGTACTGGACGACGAGCCAGACCTCGTTGCCCGAGAGACCGTCGTTGCGCACCAGCAGGCGATCGTTCGCGATCGTCGACAGGGGCTCGGAGAGCAGGATGCGGCCCTGGATGTAGTCGACGTCGTAGTCGAGCTCGGGCTGCAGGTTCACCACCTGCTGCACGATGCCCGAGGCCTTGTCCCGGATCTCGACGCGCAGCCGCTCGGAGCCGATCAGCAGGTCCCGGCGGTTCAGGAAGAAGAGCGAGCCGCCAGTCCCGCGGAAGTCCTCACGGCTCGTCACCGTCCCGGGATCCGCCGCGAAGCCGTCGACCACGACGCGCCGCTCGCCGAGGGAGGTCGCCGCCGTCGACTGGTAGTGGGCGTTCGCGCCGTAGAGACCGCGCTCGACCAGGGCCAGCTCGTTCTCCGCATAGCGGACGAGGAAGTTGCCCCACATCAGGTGGTCGTCGTTCTTCTGGAGCTTGACGTAGAACTTGCCGTTGGTCGGCGCGAGCTGGTCGATCACCGAGTCGTCGCCGAAGGTCGGGTAGTAGTAGTCGGGATCGAGGCGCCGGAAGAGCGCGTCCGGCGACTTGTCGAGGAAGTTGCTGAAGAGGCCCTGGATCGGTCCTTCGCGGGTGTCGGCGCTCGCGGTGAGCTTCCAGTCCTCGCCCCACTTGCCGTTGCCGAAGAAGGCGAAGCGCCCGTTCGCGAAGGCGTCGACGTCGTCGGCGTTGTTGCCGCCGAGGGTCGAGTCGGGGCCGTCCGTCAGGTCCTGGGCGAGCGTCACGTCCGCGATCGCCATCAGGAACCAGTCGTTCTTCTTGAGATCGAGGTCGCGCAGGAAGAGCTCGCCGTTGCCCTGCTCGTCGAGGACGGCGACCTCGACCGTGTGCAGGCCGGGGGGCAGCAGGACCTCGCCGACGAACTCGCCGCTGTCGTTGACCGGGACCTCCTGGCCCGCGACGTAGACCGTGTGGTCCGCCGGCACGCCTTCGCCCGACACGCGGATCTCTCCGCCGCTCGCCATCTCGATGTTCTGGAGCTTGGGCTCCGACTCGCCGTAGCCCGCGAGCAGCTTCGAGTCCGCCGGATCGGGCTCGCCGATCGGGGCCACCGGGCCGGAGGGCGCGAGCCAGAGCGACTGCGGCGCGGTCTCGTCGAAGCGGCCGTCCTTGCCGTAGGCGCGGACCACGAACTGCAGCGGCGCGGCGGGGGAGGGCACCGGCGGCAGCGGCGCCGCGGCGTCGCCCGCTCCGGCGTCGCCCGAGCCGCTCGCACCGCCACCGGCCTCGCTCGCAGCGCCCGCGCCGTCGCCTTCGCCGGCAGCCGACCCGCTCGCGGCCCCGCCGTCGGCGCTCGCACCGGTCGGGGCCCCGGCGGCCGACGGGACCCTGCCCGGCGTCCAGTGGGCGAAGCCCTTCTCGTCGATGGGGGCGACGGCGAGCGGCGCGCTGCGCGGCGAGTCGTCGGCCCCGAAGATCCGGACCTCCGCGCGCTCGATCGCGTGCGGATAGTTGCTGTACATCCGGAAGTCGACCGGCGTGCCGGCGTCGAGGGCGACCGCGCGGGGCTCGGCGGTGATCGAGAGGCGTCGCTTCGCCTCGAGGTCGTCGAAGCGGAAGGCGATCTTCGTCTCGTCGAGGGCGACGTCGGTGCAGCGCTGGATGTCGGCCGAGCTGCGGCCCGGGTCGTCGATGGGCTCGCCGTCGACGGTGATCCGCATCAGGTTGAGGTCGAGGGGGTCGCGCGGGGTCAGCTCGCGGACGATGGGCGTGACCTCGACGCCGTCGTAGTCGTCGAGGACGGCGTCCTCGTCGTAGACGACCTGGACGACGACGTGGTCGGTCTCGCCCGGGAGGAAGCCGCCGTTCACGACGTCGTCGGAGTGGACGAAGCCGTGGCCCTCGTGCTCGACCTGCGAGGCGGCGAGGCCCATCTCGGTCTGGATCTTCTCCATCGCGCGCCGCGCGCGGGAGGCGGAGAGGCCCACGTCGTCGCCGTAGACGTCGGCCTGGCGGCGCGAGAGGCGCTCGTTGCGCGTGTAGCCGAGGAAGCGCAGGCGGACGTTGCGCTCCGCGGCGACGTCGTCCATCGCGCGGCGCAGCTTCTGCGTCAGGTCCGCCGGGACGACGGGCTGGCCCTTCACGATCGGGAGCGGATCGAGCTTGCCCCAGGGCGGGTCGTAGACCCGGGTCACCGTCTCGGCGCCCGCCTCGTCGGGGCAGACCTGCAGCTCGTCGGGCAGCTCGAGCAGCGGGTCGTCGTGCCAGAACTCGACCTCGACGCGGCGGTTCTTCGCGCGGCCCTCCGGCGTCGCGTTCGAGGCGACGGGGCGCGCGTCGCCCTTGCCGTCGCTCGCGATCGCGGCGGTCGGCAGGTTCAGTCGGTCCTTGATCGCGAGGGCGACGCGGTGGGCGCGGGCCTTCGAGAGGGCGAGCGGCGTGCCGTAGATGCGCTCGGCGCGGCCGTCGAGGGGCGCGTCGTCGGTGTGCGCGATGAACTTGACCGTGACGTTCTGCTTGTCCGAGAGGTTCTCGAGCGCCTGCCCGATCTGGCGGACGAAGCTCTCGGGGATGTCGATCGAATCGCTCTGATACTCGAGCGGCGCGATCAGGTTCCGCACGCGGGCGCGGCGCTGCTGGCCCTCCTTGTAGCGGAGCTTGCAGACCCGCTCGGTCCGGCAGACCTTGAAGCGGCGGATCTCGTCGGGGACGACGACCTCCTGGCGCACCGTCTTCTGCCCGGGCACGTCGTACCAGACCTCGACCTCGACCCGGCGGTTCAGCGCGCGCCCCTCCGGCGTCGAGTTGGAGGCGACCGGCCGCGTGTCGCCGGCCCACTCGTAGGCGATCGACTCGGGCGGCAGCCCGAGCGCCCGCTGCAGATGCTCGGCGACCTCGCCGGCGCGCTCGCGCGAGAGACCCTCGTTGTCGCCGTAGCGCGCGGCCAGCGCCTGGGAGAGGGGCTGGTCGTCGGCGTGGCCGACGAGATGGAGCCGGACGTTCTGCAGGTGTTGCAGCTCGTCGAGCTTCTTTCGGAGCATCTCGACCGAGGCCGCGGGGATGTCGGCGACGCCCGACTCGAAGCGGATCGCGGGGATCACGTCGCGCAGCTTGACGATCTCGACCGCCGGAGCGACGACGTCGCGCTCCTCGAGGCGGTCGGCGTGCTGGGCCTCGAGGACCTTCGGGTCGACGGTCCAGGTCGTGAGCGCGTCGCCGGTCGGCAGCAGCTTCTCGCCGGAGGAGGACGGGGTGCGATCGAGGTCGGGCGGTCCGGCGCCGACGTGGGGCAGGGCCGACTCGACCGCGGTCGTGTCGCCCTCCCGTCCCGACGGGCGCTTCACCGGCCCGCCGCGGCGCCAGAAGATCTCGGTCTCCACCTCGAGGGCCGGGCCGCCCCGCGCCGCCCACGCCTCGCGGATCTGCCGCTCGATCGCCTCGAGGCGCTGCTCGACGAGCTTCTTCGGCTCGATGTCCGCGATGTAGGTCAGGCGCAGGATCGCGTCGCCCTTCGCGAGCTCGTCGACGAGCTTCGGCAGCGAAGGCTTCCACTGCGTGCGCAGCTCCGCCGTGCCCGGCTCGAAGACGGCGTCGGCGAGGTCGAGGCCGACGACGCGGTGGATCGAGGCGCCGAAGCTGAAGCGGATGGCCTTGCCGCGGGTGGCGCGCACGACCTGGGTCTGGCGCGTCGTCAAGCGGTAGCCCGACGGGAGGCTCCGATCGTCGAGCTTCAGGACGAAGTTGCTGCCGCGCATGGCGTTGGGCACGATGGCGCAGGTGATGTGGAAGCGGCCGTGGGGATCGGTGTGGACCGCGAGGCCGTTCACCGTCATCACGCGCACGTCCGGCAGGCCCTTCTCGCCCTGGTCCTGATAGCCGTTGTGGTTGGCGTCGTCGAAGACCTTGCCGAGGGCGTCGGTGCAGTCGAAGGTCGGGTCGGGGACGACGCGCACCGTCGCCGTCGCCTCGCCCGAGAGGGCCAGCGTCGTGAGCGAGCTGTAGGCCTGCGCCCGATTCACGAACTCGCCTTCGGAGACGCCGGCGCCGACGGCGAGCAGCATCACGACGCTGCGCGTCGACGAGGCATTCACGCCGAGGTTCGGCCAGGTCAGCTCCCGACCGTTGATCGTGGGCTCGAGCGGCACGCCGTCGACCCGCGCCGAGCCCGAGATGTAGCGGAAGCCGGCGGGATAGACGTCGCGGAGCGAGAGATCCGCGAGGGGGACCGGGAGGCTGTTCGTGAAGCTGATCTCGTAGGGGACCAGGTCGCCCTTCGAGACGTTGATCTTGGGCGTCGTCTTCGAGATCGACACCGCCCCGCCGAGCACCGGATCGAGCGGGATGTGGTTGTTGAAGAGCTGGCTCGAGCCCGGGATCGCCGACGCGTCGAGCGTCAGATGGAGGTGGTAGTCCGTGCCGGCGGAGCGCGCGATCACGCTCGTCGGCGGCGGCTGCGAGGAGGTCTGGACCTCGCAGCGCTGACCCGTCGCGGGGATCGCGTCGCCCGCGCCGCCCGGGCAGGTCGGGACCGAGAAGGGCGCCGTCGTCGCGCCGGTCAGCGGCGGGATGATGACCGAGACGCCGGTCTCGAAGTCGGTGCCCGGCGGCGTCACCTGGAGCAGGTAGTCGCCGCCCGCCGGACAGCTCGCGTCCGAGAAGTTGAGGTCGAACTTGTAGTAGCCGGTGCTGCCCGTGACCTGGCCCTGCTGCTGCGGGTCGTCGAAGCAGGTCGCGGAGACGGCGCTCGGGCCGGTGCCCGTCAGCAGCGTCAGTCGGGCGCCGGGGACCGGGGCCCGCAGCACCGCCTGGTAGACGACGCCGTCCGGATCGATCGGGAGCGAGAGGCCGAGCAGGTTGCTGCCCGCCGGCACCACGATGTTCGAGATCTCCTGCAGCCCGTTCGTGAACGGCGACTCGGCGCGACCGAGGGCCGCGGTGTTCGCGCCCGCGTCGGGGGCCCGGAAGACGAGGCGATAGGCGTCGCCGTTCACCGCGTTCGGGGCCACGCCCGTCATGCGATAGGCGCCGCTCGCGTCGGAGACGGCGGAGAGGACGGGCGAGCCGTTGCGGTAGAGGTCGACGAACCATCCCGCGAGCGCGCGCTCGCCGATGTCCTGGACCCGGTCGAAGTCCTCGTCGTGCCAGATCGCGCCGGAGAGCGCGCCGACGCCCGGCATGCCGCCGATCGCGATCGACACGCTCGCCTGGGCCGTCTGCGGCGGGACGTTCCAGGTCACGACGCCCGTGTTGGTCACGGTCGTCCCGAACGCGAGGCCCGCGTCGAGGGTCGCGCGGAAGCGCAGCGTGGCCGAGGCGCCGGGGGCGAGGGGGCCGTAGGTCGTGCCGTAGTCGGCGGTGATCAGGGAGCCCACCACGGTGACACCGGTGGCGACGCCGTTCAGGGTCGCGGAGCCGGCGACGAGCGCCTTCTGGCCGGCGAGCGGGAGGTCGAGGTCGTCGGTGATCACGACGTTCGTCGCGGGCGTCGCCGCGATGTTGCGGACGAAGACCGTGTACTCGACCTGGGAGCCGGGCAGCGCCGCGCCGCCGCCGACGACCGTCACGAGCTTCGCGATCGAGAGCTGCTGGCCGCCGCCCACCACGACGACCGTCGGCTCCGGACCCGTCGCCGGGTTGCCGTCGCCGTCGGTCAGCACGTTCGGGAGCTCGGCCGTTCCCACCTGCGCCTGGTTCGTGATCAGGGTGCCCGCCGGCGTGCCGGCGTCGACCACGAGATCGAAGGTCACGACCGCCGACGCGCCGAGGGAGAGCTGCCCTTCGCCCACGAGGGGCAGCGGCGGCGTCCGGTCGCTCGAGCTGATCGGCAGGCCGGCGATCAGCGGGGACGTGCTGCCGGGGCCGTCCGCGACGGCGAGGCCGTTCAGGGTCGTGGAGCCGGCGACGTAGGTCGTGTTCGTCGGAACGACGTCCATCAACATGGCCTGCGTCGCGACGGTGGCCCCGTTGTTGTAGACGGTGATCGTGTAGCGGAGCGTGTCGCCGGGATCGACGACGCCGGCGGTCGCGTTGTCGACGAGCAGCGCCGCGGCCTTCGGTGCGAAGAGCAGCGGAACCGCGCCGACCACGTCGCGGGTCGGGTCGTCCGGAATCGCGGTGTCGGGATCGTCCGAGGGCTGCTCGGGTACGACGTTCGACGCGCCGGCGAATCCCTGGTTCGAGATCACGGTCCCGTTGGCAAGGCCCGCATCGATCGCGACGTCGAACACGATCGTCGCCACGTTGTTCGCGGTGGGGGAGGGATCGGCGCGCAAGCGACCTGGGGTCGGATCCTCGGGCGCGTAGATCGGGATGCCCGTCGCGAGCGGCGAGCTTCCGCCCGGGCCGTCCGGGACGGCCGTGCCGTTCAGCGTCGTGCTGTTCGCAACGTAGAGCGTGTCCACGGGGACGGCGTCGCGGAGCACTGCGTCGGGGACGTCCGTGCCGCCGACGTTCTTGACCGTGATCGTGTAGCGAAGCCGATCGCCCGGCTGCAGCACGTTCGGATCGCCGGTCAGATCGGTCGAGATCTTCTGGACGCGCAGCTGCGGCGGGGAGGCGATCCGCACCACGGTGGGATCCTCGTCGCCCGCGACGGTCGGATCGGCCGCCCCGTTCACGTTCGGGTCGTCGCTGACGGTGAACGCGGCGCCGCCGATTCGCAGCGCCGACTGGTTCGTCACGAGGACGTCGTTCGCGATCGCCGTCGCGAGCGTGATCTCGAACTCGAGCAGCACGGTCGCGCCCGGCGCCGCGGTCAGGTTGCGGACGTCGACGACGCCGGTGCCCTGGCCGCCGCCGGTCGCGCTGGTGTTGCTCGTATCGGCGCCGGCCGGCACCGTGACCAGCGTCAGCGTTCCGGGCTGGAACGCGGCCGGCGTGTTCAGCGCATCGAGCTCGTCGAAGAACCCGAGGTCGCTGAGCGTCGCGGTGCTCTGGTTCACGAATCGGAGGCGGTAGCGGAGGCGGTCGCCCGGGGCGGCCGTCGTCGCCGGGTCCGTGCCCGTCGTCACGTCGATCACCGTCTTCTCGAACAGGTGGGCCGGCCGGCTGACCGTGACCGTGTGAGCATCCTGGTGGTCGAGCACGCCGGGCGTACCGTCGGTCAGCGCCCGCGTGAACGTGACGCGGCTCGGGGTGCTGCTCGCTCCGTCGAACCATTCGGTCGCCCCGGCGACGTTGGTCGGCGTGGCCCCATCCTGGCTGTCGACGTCGAGTCGGGACCGATAGGTGATGATCATCCGCTCGTCCGGGCCGATCACGGCCGCAGGCGAGAGCATCCCGAGGCTGAGCGTGCAGGTCGCCGCGCCCGCCCAGGTGAGGGTGTAGTCGGAGCCCGCGACCAGCGGGCCCTTGCCGGGGACGGGCGTGGCTCCGTCCGCCGCGAAGACCTGCGCGCTCAGCACCTCCGGAGCGACATCGCACATGCCGCCCGTCGCGCCGTTCGGCAGGACGTCCTGGATCGTCGCATTCCAGGCGTCGTTGGGCCCGGTGTTGTGGACGTCGACGGCGAAGAGCTCCGGCTGTCCGACCGTCATCGTCGCCGGGCCCGACTTCGTGACTTCGAGCACCGGCGGGACCAGCTGGAATTTCGCATCCAGGTCCGCGGTGTTGATCGTGCCGCCTTCTCTCGTGATGAACTCGGTCACCGGATCGCCGTTGGAATCGAGGAAGCTCAGCCCCAGCGTGTAGGTCTGTCCGTTGACGGTGAACGTCGTGGGCGCGGGTGCGCTGACGAACGTCACACGGTCGGTGCACCCTTCGCCGGGCGGTGTCGGATAGGGACAGGGATTCAGGTTGTTCGGCGTCTCCTCGTGGTTGAACGTGAAGGTGAAGGTCAGGGGGCCGGTCTGGACGCCATCCACCGCGAAGTCGAGGATGAAGTCGAGCTGGATGGAAGTGAGCGACGGATTGGAGACCGGGAAGTTCCGGTGCGAGAACGTCGCGACGGGAAACGTCTGCGGGTCCGGGATCGTGATGGTGACGTCGTACCCGCTCTGCGCACCGGTGGTCGTGCCCCAGCTGACGCTCGACGTGGGGACCCCGTTGGTGATGACGGGGTCGCCCGGTTGACTGCCGGGGACGTCGTCCAATGCGTCATGCCAGTTCGCGACCGCGGAGGTGAACGTCAGCTGACCCTGGGCCGAAGCGATCCGGGGTAGAAGAGGAAGGACCAGCGCATGAAACAACGCGCACAGGATGACCAGGCGGGCGCTGGACATCCCACTGCGTTCCTTCGTCCTTGCCTGCATCCCTCGGACCAACTCGTCGCCCCGTTCAGCCGTCGTGGGCGATCGCGTTCGTCGAATGGAAGCCACGGGAAGTCCGCTGGTCGGACTCGATTCCGGCGGTCCCGCCGTCGTGGGGCACGAGGGCCCTTTAGACCGGTGACTTTGCGTCGCCACCTTTCGATGGCTTTGCCTTTGTCTGAATCCTGCGAGCAGCGGGCTCGCACGTTGCAGTCGAAGGACCCCTCCTAAGCGATCGCCGTCAGCCTCTTCTTCGGCAGAAAGCGCGGCTCACCTGCGTACATTGCACACGGCAACTCGCGCTAGGTGGCAGGGAGGAAGTCGATCGGATACACGATCGTGACCGCAGGGATTCCGGCCTTGGGCCCGAAGTCGAATCCCTTGACCCGCTCCACCACCTGCTGAGCGAGCTGCGGCGACTTCATGTCGGTCGACTTGACCTCGCAGAAGGAAACCGTCCCGTCCGGCTGGATCGTGAGCCGGAGCACCATCTGCCCCTTGAGGGTCGGGTTCTGTCGCAGCTCGCGGTTGTAGAGGCGATAGAGCGCGGCCTTGTGCCGATCGAAGACGATCTGGATCTCTTCGTCGGTGCGGCCGAGGTTCGCGCCGCCGCCCGACACGGAGCGGGCGCCGCCGCGGCCGTTGCCGCTTCCGGTCCCGTTGCCGCTGCCGTTGCCCGTGCCGTTTCCGCTTCCGTTTCCGTTGCCGCTGCCCGTGCCGAGGGTGCTCGTCGCGCGAGTGACGGCGACACCGGAGAGCGCGGTGCCGGTGCCGCCGGTGCCGCGCGACAGGGCCGCGACGTTGATGCCACCCGAGCTGCCGGGCGCGTTGCTCGTCACCATCGAGCGCTCCGGGAGCCCGTCCGCGACGGCGTTCGGGTCGTGGATCTGCGCGTTCGCACCGAGCCGATCGACGGCGTCGTTGGTCGCCGTGACGCCTGCGAACTTCTCGCGGAAGGCGAGGATGCCGCGGGACCGCGAGCCCGACCCGGAGCCCGCTCGACCGCCCGTGTTGGGCTGGGCGGCGGGGGCGGCATTCGATTCCCGCTGCGCGGTGTCGGCGAGCTCGGGGGCAGCCTCGCCGTCGGTTTCGAGCGCGGGCTCTTCGGGGTCGACCGGAGCGACGGGCTTCGGCTCCTCCTTCACGACCGCGACGGGCGGCTTCGGGAGCTCCTCGCGGATGAGCTGCGTCAGGCGCTCCTGCTCCTCCATGATCTCCCAGTGCTCGGGCAGCGGGATGTCGACCATCGGGAAGACGACGCCGATCGCGATGCTGACGAGCAGGGCGAGGAGCAGCGTCCGGCGGAAGCGACGATCGTCCTCCTGGCCCCGGACCCAGGGCATGAGCGTCGGGCGGATCGGCAGCCGATCGACCTCGCGCTCGATCAGCCACTCGGTCTCCTTCTCCTCCTCGATCCGCTCGACGTCGAGGATGTGGCCGGCGAAGACGTCCGCGGTCTGCTCGACGTTCGCGATCTCGTCGAGCAGGGCCTGGCGGCTCTCCTCGACCAGGGCGATCTGCTTCTCGAACTCCGCGAAGCGGCTGCGGACGAGGGCGAGATGGTCGGGACCACCGAGGGTCGCGCCGTCGCGCCCCTGCCAGAAGAGCGCGCCGCCGCCGAGCTCGTCGAGGCGGCTCAGCGCCCTGCACGCCGTCTCGATCAGCTCGAACTTCGTCCGCTCCGCCTCGAGGCCCTGGAGCCGGGCGTCGACCGCGCGCAGGCTCCCGACGAGCTCGTCCAGGCGCATGCGGGCCTGGCGCAGCTCTCGCGCAAGCGAGCCTCGATCTTCGGGTCCGAAGGATTCCACCGCAGCGCCCCGTCAGTTCTGCGAAAGCTGGGTCTCGGGCGACTTTTCGAGCACGGCGAGGGAGATGCGTGCATACCCCTCGCTCGTGCACGTCGACATGACCCGCTTGATCACGGTGAATGGAACGGCCCGGTCGGCCAGGATCGTGACCTCCTGGCTGTCGGCGATCGCCTTCGTGGAGGTCCCGATCACCTGGCTGCGCAGCTGGGACAGGCGCGCGGCGATCGGGGGGATGTTCGTGGTCTCCGCCGCCATCACGGCGTCGGGGGTCACGACGGACTCGCCCTGGACGGTGACGTCGCTCGGGCTGATGAAGATGACGACCGTCTCGCGCGGCTTGTTCTCGGTGGTCGAGGCCGGCAGCGTGATGTTCTTCGGCGCCTCGAGCACCTCGGTCCCCGACTGGTTCACGAGGAGGAAGAAGACGAGGGTCGTGAAGATGTCCATGATCGACGTCAGGTCGAGCTTGAAGGCCGTCTTCCGGTTCCGCGCCATCCGGGCGATGCGACGGGACTTCTTCACGGCGCGTCTCCCACCGAGATGTCCGTGAAGAGCGCCACGCGGACGGTCGCCGGGGCCGTGGCGGTCCCGTCGCCCCCGCTCGCCGGCGCCGGAGCGGGTGCCGGCGCGGAAGCCGGATCGGCCGTCCCTCCGGTCGCGGATCCAACCGCATGGGTGCCCGCGAGCGCGCGGTCCCGGGGCAGGGCGGCGCTTCGGACGACGTCCATCACCTGGATCAGGTGGTCGTACTCGATCTCCGGCTCGAGCAGCACGGAGGCGGCGTGGGCCTCCGGATACTCCTGCTTGAGCGCCATGACCATGCTCGAGAGCGTCGCGAGGTCGTAGCCACCGTCGACCTTCGGAATCGCCGCGATCAGCGCGTTCCCGTTCGACAGCTCGATCCCGCTCGCGCGCACGATCACCTCCAGGCGGAACTCGGGCTTGGTCGGAGCCGCCCCCCCCGCCGCCGAGGGGAGCGTCAGCTCGACGACGTTGATCCGGGAGAACACGGCGGTCATCAGGAGGAACGGGACCAGCACCACCATCAGGTTCATGAAGGTGGTCATGTCGAGGTCCGACGACTCCGCCGGACGCCGTCGGTAGTGGTGGCTCCGTGCCATCGATCAGGCCTCGACGCGTCTCTTGGCGTTGGCCGACATCACGTTCAGCGCCTTCACGGACGCCATCTCGAGGCTGTCGATGATCGCGCTGGTCTTCGCGACCAGGACCTGGTTCGTGATCAGCAGCGGGATCGCCGCCAGCAGGCCGAAGGCCGTCGTGTTCATGGCGACCGAGATGCTCGCGGAGAGCAGATCGGCCTTCTCGGCGGGATTGGCGTTCGCGACCGCGGTGAAGGCGGCGATCAGGCCCGTGATCGTCCCGAGCAGGCCGAGCAGCGTCGCGACGTTGGCGAAGAGCGGGATGTAGGGCGTCCGCTTCTCGAGCTGCGGAATGATCTCCATCATGCTCTCTTCCATCGCGATCTCGATGTCCTCCCGGCGACGGACCACGCCCTGCCGGTCGAGGCCCATCGCGAGCAGCTTCGAGATCGCGGAGTCGTCCTGGCTCGTGAGCTCGCGCGCCTTCTCGAAGTCGCCCGCGACGAGCGCCTCCTGGAGCTTCTCCCAGGCGCTCTGGTTGCGCGCCGTGATGCGCGTCAGGGTCACGTAGCGTTCGATCGCGATCGCGACGCCGACGGCGAAGACGAACAGGATCGGGTACATGAAGATCCCGCCCGCCACGAAGAAATCGATGAGCGTATAGAGCGTGTCCATGAGGAGGCCTCCTGTCTCTTCTCTCTCTGACGCGCGTCGCGCTCCGGGCGCGCGGCGCTCGATCCATCACGATCCGCTCCGGTCAGCGGCGCGATGCGCCGGCCCGGATTTCGTAGTAGTCCACGGACCGTACGAATACCTTCCTGTCGACCGGCTCCCGCCCTGCATCAAGTCCTTTCGCGACGGCGAGTGCACTTCCCAGGTCGGAGCTCTTCCACGGGACGATCACGAGCGACTTGGGTGCTTCGTCGTTGCCGAGGATCGACATGCCCGCGACTTGTTTGTCGCCCGCGGGCGGGGCTGCCTCTTCGGCGACGGCGGCGAGAGCCGCAAGCGATGCGCAGAAGGTGAGCAGGAACGCGATCGATTTCCGTCGCATGGCAAGTCTCCGATCAACCGCCAATCCGGTTCTTGAGGTCGGCGATCCACATCGCGGCCTTCTCGTCCCCGGGGACGGCCGCGAGGTAGAGCTCGTACTGCTCGAGGGCACAGCGCGCGTCCGCGAGGTAGAGATCGCAGAGGATCGCGAGGTTCTTCCGCGCCGGATGGAACTCGGGATGCGAGGCGAGCGCGGACTCGAGGAGCTTGCGCGACTCGGCGAAGTGGCCCGTTCGGCGCTTCACGATGGCGAGCTCGTTCTGGGCGACGGGATGGCTCGGATTCTGCTCGAGGGCCTTCGAGAAGGCCGCCTCGGCGGGGGCGAGCTGGTCCTGGCGCGCGAGGGCGATCCCGAGGTTGATCCAGGCGGCGGTCAGCTCCGGCGTTGCGCTCGTGAGCTGCTGCAACAGCTCGACGGCGCGGGTCGTGTCGCCCGCGTCGAGCGCGTGGCGAGCCGCTTCGAAGTCGCTGCGTGCCGAGGCGGAGATGCGCGTCGTCTCGGTGATCGTGAATCCGGTGGCGTCGCGCAGCTCGACGGGGGGCGAGTGCTTCGCACCGCCGCCGACACAGCCCGCGAGGAGCAGGGGCAGGGCGAGGGCGCACGGAGCTCGGAGGAAGCGGATCGCGAGGGAGGACTCAGTTCGCGGCATCGGAGGCTTCCTCCTGCAGGAGCGCTTCATCGGCGCCCAGCTCGGGCGCAGGCGAGGCCGGGGGCATCGGGGTCGCTTCCGGCTCGGCTGCGAGCGGGCCGCCGCTCGGGTCGGCCTCCGGACCGTCCGAATCCGCCTGGGCGTTCGCCTCGGCTGCGGGGTCGGCGGCAGGCTCGGCCACGGCCGCGGTCCCGGCGACCGGCACGGCGGCCGTCGTCTCTGCAGTCGGGGCGGGCGCCAGGGCCGCGGCCGGGCTTCGATAGGTGTAGACGTCGAGCGCGGCGAGGGGGCCCGTCGATTCCTCGGGCTTCGCATAGCGGCCGGGCATGAGCACCGCGAGCCGGGCGAGACTCTTCTCGATCCACGGGTTGTAGACGCCGCCCGCCATCAGCTCGAGGTTCTTCTCGTGGACCCGGATCGCCTTCTCCTCGAAGGGGAAGGCCTCCTCCTCGAGCGTCGCCTCGTAGTCCGCGAGATCGCTCGTCCCGAGGTCGGTCGGACGCTCGGAGTCGAGCAGCGAGGCGCTGAAGTCGGCGTACACCTCGGCGAGGTAGTAGGCCGCGGCCGCCGTCACCTCGCCGACCTGGTAGTCGACGAGGGCGCCGAGCGCCGTCATCAGCTCGTTCATCCTCCGCTGCTTCTCCTGGAGGCTCCGCTCGAAGGGCTGCGTGAGGGCGATGGCATCGTAGGCCCGGAAGTCGTCCTCGCAGAGCAGGAGGGCGGAGCGGGCGGCGAGGCCGCGGACGGTGTCCGTGCGCTCGGGGCCGGCGGCGCGATCGATGGAGACGATCGTGCGCAGCGTCTCGCGGCGGTTCTCGTCGTCGTGGGTCTCGAGGTAGAGCTCGGCCATCTTGAACCGCGTTACGACCGCCGGCTCGATGGGCGTCGTGAACTCGCTCACATACGCGCGGTAGGCTGCGAGCGCCTTGCCGGGCGCCTGGGCCTCTTCGTACATCTCGCCGGCAACCAGCAGGGACTCGGCGCGCAGCGCAGGGTCGGTCGCCTCGCGCGCGACGCGCTCGTACTCCTCCGCCGCCTTCCCGCTGTTGCCGGTCTTGCGGTAGACGAAGGCGACCTGCCGGGTGGCTTCCTCGTGCAGATCGTGGGTCGGATGGGCGTCGCGGAAGGACTCGAGGACGGCGAGGGCGCCGCTCCAGTCCTCGAGCTTCATCAGGGCCGCGCCCGCGTCGTACTCGGCGATCGGTCGGATCTCCGAGTCCGGAGCCACCTTCGCGATGCGGAGGTAGTGGTCCGCCGCACCGCGGAAGTCGCCCGCCGTGTTGGCGCGCTCGCCCTGCTTGTAGATGGAGGCGGCCAGGTTGTTGACGATCTCGGGGCGCGACGCGTCCCCGTCGCCGGTGAGCTCGAGGACCTCTCCGTACGCCTCCTCGGCGGGGGCGAACTCCTCGATCTCGAAGGAGGCGTGGGCGACCACCAGCCACGCGGAGCGCCGCAGGGCGACGTCGGCATTCGGGTAGGCCGCGTTGAGTCGGCGGCCGAGCTCGATCGCCCGCGGATACTCGTGCAGGTCGAAGAGGTCCTGGACGGCGACCGAGAGGACCGTCGCCGCATGCTCGTGGTCCGGGAAGTGGTCGACGAAGCGGACGGTGCTCGCGACGGCCTCGCGCCGGATGGCTTCGCGCTCGGACTCGGGGGCGCGCTCCTGGTGCTTGCGGTGGGCGAAGATCGCGGCGTAGCCGGCGGCGGCCGAGCGGTCGTGGGCCGGGTAGCCGTAGGCGATGCGCTCGTACTCGGCGGCGGCCGGGCCGAACGCCTCGTTCTCGAGGAGCAGGTCGGCGAGGCGGTAATGGATGCCCGGCGTCTCGGGGGCGTCGGGGAAGGACGCGAGGAACCGGCGGTACCAGGACGCGCTCTCGGCGAAGGCCTCGCTCCGCTCCTCGGGCGTCTCGGACTCCTGATAGAGGGCGTGGTAGTGGTTCGCGAGGTCCTCGAGGTTGCGCTTCAGGTAGGCGACGACCTCCGGCGACTTCGCGGGATCGAAGTGGCGCCAGTACTCCGAGTCGAGCGCATAGCGCGAGGCGAAGCTCTTCTTCGCCTCGAGGACGAGCTTCGGGAAGTCGCCCGCCTGGTAGATCTCGACGACCCGCATCGCGTAGTGGGGCGAGGAGGCGTGGAGCGGGTAGCGGGCGACGAAGGCCTCGTAGGTGTCGGCGGCGTCCTGATAGCGGAGCTTCTCGAAGTAGAACTCGGCGAGGTGGCGATAGACGCGGTTCTCGTAGGGGCGGGGGCCGGTCTCGTCGAAGAAGGACCGGACGGCCTCGGCTCCGCCGAGGTCGGAGAAGCAGAGGCTCATCACGCGGTAGCTGTCGGCGATCCGCTGCGCGTTCGCCTCGTCCGCCGTCTGGTCGAAGTCGTACTCGGAGGCGACCTTGTGGTCGAGCAGCGTCACGTAGCTCCGCAGCGCCTCGGGCAGGAGCATCTGCTTGTAGAAGGTCCAGCCGAGCTTGTAGAGGGCGAGCTCGAAGTACTCGGAGCGAGCCCCGAACGTGGCGATCGCCGAGTAGGCCCCCTCCGCTTCGATCCACTTCTTGCGCGTGAAGAAGTACTCGCCGCGGCGGAACTGGACCTCGTCGAGATGACGCGAAGAGGGATGCTTCTCGACGAGGAGCGCGGAGACCTCGATCGCCTCGTCGACGCGGCCGAGCTCGTCGAGGGCGCGCGCCTTCTGGTAGAGGACCTGGTCGGCGTGGGCGTAGTCGGGGTAGCGGGCGAGGATCTGGTCGTAGAGCGCCAGGGCCTCGAGCGGACCCGAAGGCGCGGTCATCGCCGCGCCGGGCAGGGCCAGGGCGTCCGGGGCATCGGCGTAGTCGACGTCGTTCGGGCCGGAGGCACGCGCCTCGAAGGCGCGCAGCGACTCGCCGTCCGAGGGGGCGGCGCCCGTCCGGCCGGGGCTCGCGTCGGGGCTCGGCGCCGCCGCGGGGACGGCGGGCGAGGTCGCCGGACTCGGGAGCGCCGCGACGGCGTCGGGCGGCACCGCGACCGGGATCGGGACGCGGCCGGTCGCGATCGTCCGGGGGCGCTCGTCGCCGGCCGTGCCGTACTCCTTCTCCAGCTCGAGATCCGCGAGGCGTCGCATGGCTTCGGGGGTGAGCGCCGAGGTCGGGGCCTCGGCGAGGAACTGGCGATAGCCGGCCATCGCCTGGTCGATGCCGTCGGAGACGGTGACCTCGGCGAGGTCGGGCTCGACCGAGCGGAGCCCGGCCAGGGTCTGGCGGTCGGGATTGCCGCTGCAGGCGAGCGCGACGAGCGGCGCCACGAGCAGCGCCCGGAAATCGATTCTCGGCGTGAAGACACTCCGCTTCGACATCGCGCTCCCCATCCTCATTGCGGCGCCTGGCTCTTGGCCGCGCGGTCGTAGCTGTCGGCGAACGCGAATCGCGCCTGGTTCTGGTAGGCGGCGAGCTGCTCCCGACGGATGCGCAACGCGGCGATCGCGACCTCCTCGAGGCGCTCGCCCTGGCGGGCCTTCAAGATCTCGACGCCCTCCCGCGCACGGCGGGCGCGCTCGCGCAGGTCGGCGATGCGCGGCTCGTAGCCGACGTAGCTGTGGGTGGCCGCCTGTCGCACGCGGATGAACTCGGCGTGTCGCGCCTCGAGGGCGGCGACGTCGGCGTCGAGCGCGAGGAGATGGTCGTTCACGGCGGTCAGCCGGGCGTGGTAGTCGGTCTCGAGGCGCCAATGGAGGACGCCCTCGAGGCGCGCGATCCGCTCGAGCAGGGGGGCGACGCCGGGCTCGGAGGCGCGCGGCTCGAGGCGCGCGCGCAGGCGGGCGAGCGACGCCCGATCGGCGTGCTCGGACGCGGTCGCGAGCAGCTCGGGCGACGGATCGCGGAGCATGCGCTCGAGCCGGCGCGCGAGGTGCTCGCGCTGGGTCAGGCGGAGTCGCATGCGGGCGTCGAGGCGGCGGAACTCGCGGTCGATCTCGGGCAGGCGCGGCTCGTAGTAGGCGCTGCGCTTCGCGATCAGGTCCTCGAAGGCGTCGAGGCTCGTCTCGGCCTGCATCAGGGTCCGGCGCAGGTCGGTGAGATCGAGGTAGTTCTGGAGCGCGGTCTGGAAGTCGTGGGAGGCCATCAGCGAGACCAGGTAGAAGGTCTCGGGGGCGTCGGGGAGGCTGCGCAGGCGGACGACCCAGTCGCGATCCTGCTTGATCTCCTCGCGCTCGAGGGCCTCGAGGAAGTGGCCCTGCTCGATGCTCGCGATCGACGCGTCGAGCTTCCCGAGCTCCGCCTGGAAGCTCTCCACCGCCTGCTGGTAGAGGACGGCGGCGCGGCCATGGACGGAGAGCCGGCTGTAGGCGTAGGGCAGGGCGAGCTTCGCCTCCTGCACCGCGGGATCCGTCGAGTCGCGCCCCACGAGCATCGACCACGGCACCACGGCGCGCTCGAACT
Organism: Myxococcota bacterium; assembly: GCA_046351135.1. Classification (GTDB taxonomy): domain Bacteria; phylum Myxococcota_A; class UBA9160; order UBA9160; family UBA4427; genus UBA4427. Next base: position 81,978 of record JAXLZA010000007.1, read on the forward strand.
GATCGATGTCCGCCTCGGCCCAGCCGGCCCGCAGCAAGGCCTGGTTCGAGAAGGGACCTTCGAGCCGGACGCGCTCGAGGGTCGAGCGCGCGCGGTCGACCTGGTCGGCCTCGAAGAGCAGCGTGCCGAGGACGAGGTTCGCCTTGTCGCGGATGGCCTTCGTGTCGCGGTCCGAAGCGGAGACGCGGCCGGCGCGATCGAGCTCGCGCGCGGCCTCGACCGGGTGGCCGCTCTCGAGCAGCGCGATCCCGAGGTTGTAGGCCGAGAAGCCCGCGAGCGAGTCGGCGTTCTCGATCTTCCGGAGCACCGCCGCGGCGTCGTCCGGGCGCCCGAGCGCCAGCAGCACGTTCGCGCGCAGGAACGCGATCTCGTCGACGAGCGCGTCGGGGATCTCGCCGCGGATCGAATCGAGCACCGTCAGGGCGGTCTCGGGCTGGCTCTTCTCGAAGTAGAGCCGCGCCAGACGATAGGCGGCGTCGTTGCGGACCTTCTCGTCGACGTCGCCCTCGAGCACCGCGCGGATCGCCCGTCCCGCGCGCAGGTGCATGCGGTACTCGAGCTCGAAGTCGCCGACGGAGAACTCGGCGTCCTCGACGTAGGGATAGAGCGAGTCGAGCGGCCGCTCGTCGACGCCGTAGTGCTGGGCGAGCTCCGCGTCGAGGCGCTCGAGGGCGGCGAAGAAGTCGCCCTGATGCGCGTGATAGAGCGCCTCGCGGAAGTACGGATCCACCGGCGGCTTCGGATCGCCGGCGTCCGCTCGCAAGGGCAGGACGACCGCCAGCGCGGCCAGGAGATGGCGCGGAGCTCGGGGGCCCATCGCCTACCAGGCCTCGATCTGGACCGTGGTGCCCCCGGTCGCGCCGTGGGCGAGGCGGATGCCGATCTTCCGGGGACCGACGTCCTTGCTGAAGTCGAAGCGCTCGACGACCTCGAAGGGCTTGTCGCCGCCGCGTCGACCGGAGACGGCGACCTCGAGCTGGTGCTTGCCCGTCGTCACGTTGCCGGTGTGGATGCGCTGGACGCCGCCCTCGGCGAGGGCCTCGAGCTCCTTCCAGCTGTAGACGTGCTGGGCGACGAGCTGACCGTCGACGGTGATGCGGGCGGAGTCGACCTCGACCGGTTTGCCCTTCTCGACCTCGACGAAGACGGCGAGCTGGCTGTCCGAGGGATAGAGGAGCTTCTCCTCGAGGTTGCCGAGCTCGGCGGCGATCGCGAGGACGTCGGATTTGACCTCCTGGACCTGCTCGTCGAGGCTCTGGACGCGGTTGGCGCCCTCCTTCGTCGAAGGGGCATCCGCGCTCTCGGCGGCGACCCCGCTCGAAAGGATCAGGGCGACGACGCAGGCGAGCGCCGCGCGGAGTCGCCCGCCCGGAGACGTGCGCCGGGGATCGCAGCCGATCCCGGTCGGAAGATGGATGGAGTCTCGGAACGCTCGGGAAAAGAGTCGATGGGACATGGGGGTTCCCTCCCTCACTTGAGGGTCGTTCGACCCGCCAGATCCCATGGTTGAGGACTTTCATCACGAAATCGCGGCGCGGCAGACGGGCGCCCCCGATTGGCGGGGTCCGGATGGCCGGGCGGCGGTCGTGCTGAAGAAGAAAAGGAGTCCGCGGCTGGCAGGCGGTCGGCAGTCGGCGGGCAGTCCGGGGCATGCCCGGGGATGCGCGGCTCGGACGCGAGGCGGAAGTCGGTGCTAGGCGCTCGCGGAAGGTCCGTCGCTCGCGGTCGCGAGGGGGCGGGTCTCCCAGCCATTCCCCTGCCTTCGCAGGAGGACGATCGGGATCTCCCGGTCGGTGCGCACCCGGTAGATCCGGTAGGCCGGAATCGCGGCCTGGAGCTTGCGCCAGTACTCCATGCGTTCCTGGGGCGGCGCGGTCCGCCACGTCGCTTCGAAGCGCTCGCCCCCGACCTGGACCCGGACGGTCTTCGCGTCCTGGATGTTGAGCCACCACGCCGGCGGCTTCGGGGAGCCACCGTTCGACGCCACGATGACCAGGTCCCCCCTGTACTCGACGTAGGCGAGGGGGAGGGTCCGGGCCCGCCCGGTCTTCCGGCCCTTCGTCGTCAGCAGGAGCATCTGGATGCCCAGGAGGCGCCCTCCGATCAGCCCGCGGGTGCCTCGGTAGATCGCGCAGTGCGCGCGGGTGAACACGATCCAGTTCGGCAAGGCGATCTCCACCTGAGGTTTCGGTTCAGCGACGGCGGGGGGCGGCCGATAGCGGCCACACTAGCAGCTGGAGGACCCGGGATGTCCAACCGAATTCGACGAACCGTGGCGGCCGTGACCGCCGCTCTGCTCCTCGCGACCGTGGCCACGTCGCCGTCGTATGCCCAGACGCGCTCGCAGGGCGACGCGGCGAACGCATCGCCGGTCGTCGACGTGATGCTGCTGCGGCCGGTGGGCTTCGTCAGCCTGGTCGTGGGCATCGGACTGATGGCGGCGCTGACGCCGATCATCCTGATCACCCGCCCGCAGGAGATCAACAAGCCCTTCGAGCAGCTCGTCGTCAAGCCGGCCCGCTTCCTGTGGGTCGACCCGATCGGCGGCCACTAGAACGCGGCCGGCCCGGGCCGAGCGGAGCACTCCGCGCGCCGGCCCGAGCGGGCCCGTCACGGGTCGATCGATGCGTTCCGTCCGGAGATGCGCGGTCTCGGCTAGCCGAGACGGCGCATCATCTGTTTCAGGACGACGATCGAGATCGAGACGACGCCGCTGTAGAGCAGCCAGAGGAAGATCGTCTCGACCCGCGTCGAATAACGCGGGACGCCCGCGCGGTCCTCGACGGCCCACCGCCGGAAGCGGATACCACCGAGCACGTAGACCGGGAACGTCGCGGCGAGCGCGAGCCACGGGATCAGGCGGACGAGGTCGGGCGCCATGGCGTCTTCGTTCGGCGCGGGGTCGGACGCGATCCATCGGGAAGAAGCCGGAGGTCGTCGCTCGGCCCGTCCGCGAGCCGAAGGGCCCGGCAATCTCTGCGGGAGGGGGCGAGGGGAGGCGGGTGGGGTGGGCGACGGGAGTCGAACCCGCGACATCCAGAACCACAATCTGGCGCTCTAACCAACTGAGCTACGCCCACCGCCGATGGAAGGCCGCGCAAAGTACCCGGGCGTCGCGGGGGTGTCAACGCGGCCCGGCGCGGGCCATGCGGTCGCGCTGCGGGTCGCGAATCGCTCGGCGCGGTGCCCTCCGAAGCGTCCTCCGGACCCGTCTGCGTGCGAATTCCGGCCGCCTGGGCGGAACCGGCCTACGACGCGGCACCTCTGACGAACGAACGCGGGATGGCCGCCTTCGAATCGTGCTCGCAGATGCGCCGCGTCCGTCGCTGCGGCGCCGGGAGGGGGTTCATGGAGTCGCATTCGTCTCGGATCGATCTTGCCGGGGTGTCTTGCGCGCCGCGCTCGGGCCGGATCGCGGGCGTCGCGGCCCGTGTCGCCATCGTCGTGCTGGGGGCGCTGGTCGCGACGGCCGGATGTCGACTCGCGCAGGATCCGGTCGGCTCGACCGGGAAGACCGACGTGAGCCCGAAGACGTCGAGCGCGCCCGCGGCGAGCGAGGCGGAGATCGCGAGTCCGTCGGCCCCACGGCCCACACGGCGGTCGGTTCCCGGTCCTGCGTCGAGGGACTTCGCAGCGATGCCGAGGGCGGCTTCGGCCGAGTTCGGCCCACCGCTCGGTGCCGCGGGCATCGACGGCTGGCACGACGGCGAGACCAGCCTCGACCGCTACGACGCGTTCTCCGAGACGGGCTTCGTCGCGGTCCGCGATCGCCCACTGTCGACCTTCTCGATCGACGTCGACACCGCCTCGTACAGCAACCTGCGCCGCTTCCTGCAGGAGGGAGCGCGGCCTCCGCCGGGCGCGGTGCGGATCGAGGAGATGCTGAACTACTTCCGTTATCCGGCGGACTCGCCCGCGCTGGCGACCTCGGAGGAGCGTCCGATCGCGGTCGAGACCGAGCTCTTCGAGGCGCCCTGGGCGAAGGACCACCGGCTCGTGCGCGTCGCGATCGCCGGCCGGGCCCTGCCCGCGACCGAGCTGCCGCCGCGCAACCTCGTGCTGCTGATCGACGTGTCGGGCTCGATGGAGGGGCCGGATCGGCTGCCGTGGGTCAAGCGGGGTCTCGTCGAGCTGACGGAGCAGCTGCGCGCCCGCGACCGGGTCGCCATCGTCGTCTACGCCGGGGCCTCCGGGCTCGTGCTCGAGCCGACGCCCGGCGATCGGCGGGACGTGATCCTCGCCGCGCTCGATCGGCTCTCCGCCGGGGGCTCGACGGCCGGTGCCGAAGGCATCCGGCTCGCCTATCAGGTCGCCCGGCGCCACTTCGATCCGAAGGGCATCAATCGCGTGGTCCTCGCGACCGACGGCGACTTCAACGTCGGCGTGACGAGCCGCTCGGAGCTGGTCGAATTGATCGAGCAGGAGCGCGAGAGCGGCGTCTTCCTGTCGGTCCTCGGCTTCGGTCGCGGCAACCTGAACGATGCCGGCATGGAAGAGCTCGCCGACCACGGCAACGGCAACTACGCCTACGTCGACTCGCCGGCAGAGGCGCGACGGGTCCTCGTCCACGAGGCGGGGGCGACGCTCGTGACGATCGCCCGGGACGTGAAGATCCAGGCCGAGTTCAATCCCGAGCGCGTGCAGGCCTATCGCCTGATCGGCTACGAAAATCGCCGCCTCGCCGACCGCGACTTCAACGACGACCGCAAGGATGCCGGTGAGGTCGGTGCGGGCCACCAGCTGACGGCGCTCTACGAGGTCGTGCCCGTCGGCGTGCCCTTCGACCCGGGCGTCGATCCGCTGAAGTACGCCCCTGCGGCTCCGGCCGATCCCGCCGATCGGGGGCGGGGCGGGGCGGAGGGCTCCGGGCACGCCGACGAGTGGATGACGGTGAAGCTGCGCTACCAGCCGCCGCAGGGGGGGCGGAGCCGGAAGCTCGAGCAGATCGTCCGGGGGACGGGGCGCCCGATCGAGGAGGCGAGCGAGAGCGCTCGCTTCTCGGCGGCGGTGGCCCTCTTCGGCATGCTCCTGCAGGAGAGCGAGCACAAGGGAACGGGCGACTACGCCCTGGTCCGGCGGCTCGCGCGCGAGGCCCTCGGTCCGGACGAGCGCGGCGAACGCGCCGAGTTCGTCCGGCTCGTTGCGCTGGCGGAGGAGCTTCGCTCGTAGCCTCCCGGTGATAAGCTGCCGCGATGCAGCAATCGGACCCGGGAGCCCTCGCCGCGCTCGCGATTCGCGACTTCCGGATCCTGTTCCTGGGCACGCTCGCCGCCTTCACGGCGTTCTTCACGTCGACGGTGATCCTGGGCGTCGTCGCCTTCGAGCTGACGGGGAGCAACGCGGCGGTCGGGACGGCGGTCTTCGGGCAGGGGCTCGGGATGGTCCTCTGCGGACCACTGGGCGGGGCCTACGCGGACCGCCTGCCGAAGCGCCGGGTGATCGCGGTCTGCCAGCTGATCGCGGCGACGACGTTCGGGACGGTGGGCGTGCTGTACGCCCTCGACCGGCTCGTGCTCGGGCATCTCGTCGTGAACTCCTTCGTCTTCGGCTGCGCTTTCGGCTTTCTCGGTCCGGCGCGCCAGGCGCTCGTCGTCGATCTCGTCCCGGCCGAGCGGATCGGCAACGCGATGGCCCTCTCGAACGTCGCGAACACGATCTCGCGGGTGGCGGGGCCGGTCGTCGCGGGCGTGCTCCTCGACTGGGAGGCGGCGGGGCCGGCGGCGGCCTACGGCGTGATGAGCCTGCTCTACGCGAGCTCGTCGGTGTCGCTGCTCTGGCTGCCGAAGTCGAAGGTTCGCCCGCAGGCCGCCGAGAGGCACGTCCTGCACGATCTCGTCGACGGCCTCCGCTATGCCTGGCGGGCACCGCGGCTGCGGATCCTGCTCGCATTCTTCGTCGGCGTGATGCTGATCGGCTTCCCCCACGTCACGCTGATCCCGGGGCTGCTCGAGAACCAGCTCGGGCGGCCCTCCCAGGACGTGACGCGTTATGCGCTGGCTTCGGCCGTCGGGGCCTTCGCGACGGCGATCACCGTCGCCCGCTTCGCGGACTCGCCCCGCGCGACCCGGATCTACGGCGGGATGGCGATGGCCTTCGGGCTGGCCCTGGCCGCCCTCGCGGCGGCGCCGAGCTTCGGCGCGGGCCTCGCGGCGATGGTGCTGGTCGGGGCCTCGAGCGGCGGCTTCCACGCGCTGAACGGCGCGGTCGTGGCCCGCGAGACCGAGCCCGCCTACATGGGTCGCGTGCTCTCCCTGACCTTCCTCGCCTTCGCCGCCTTCAGCCTCTCGGCGCTCCCGATCGGCCTGCTGGCCGACGCCTTCGGCGAGCGGGTCGTGCTCAGCGGGATGGGCGTCGCGGTCTTCGCCGTGGCCGCCTGGATGAGCTGGCGACTCTCCCTCGCGCCCTCGCTCCGGAGGGTGGCATGAGCGCGACCACGCCCTCCGAGCCGGGCCGCAGGCCGAACGCCGGGGACGCACGAACGCAAGGAGTGCGCGGTCCTCGACTCGCTCGCGTGGCGATCGGGCTCGCGGTCGTGATCTTCCTGGTGGTCGTCGGCCGGCGCGGGGCGGCCTACCTGCCGGCGTTCACGAGCTGGGTCGAGGGGCTGGGCGCGCTCGGGCCGCTCGTCTTCGTCGCGGGCTATGCGGCGGCGGTCGTCGCGTTCGTGCCGGGGTCGGTGCTGACGCTGGCGGGGGGCGCGCTCTTCGGCCTCGGCCGCGGCGTCGTCTACGTCTTCGTGGCGGCCGTGCTGGGCTCGACCCTCGCGTTCCTGCTGGCACGCCACGTCGCCCGCGACGCGGTCGCACGCCGCATCGAGGGCGACGCGCGCTTCGCCGCGATCGATCGCGCGATCGGCGAGGAGGGGAGGCGGATCGTCTTCCTGCTCCGGCTCTCGCCGGTCTTCCCGTTCACGCTCCTGAACTACGCCCTCGGCCTGACCCGCGTCCGCCTCGTCGACTATCTCGTCGCGTCGTTCGGCATGCTGCCGGGGACGATCCTCTACGTCTACGCCGGCAAGGTCGGAGGCGAGGTCGTCGCAGCGGCGGGGGGCGCGGGGGCGCAGCGGGGGCTCGCCGACTGGGCGCTGCTCGGCGTCGGCCTGGCGGCGACCGCCGCGGTCACGATCCGGATCACGCAGATCGCGCGCCGTGCCCTCGAGCGGGCGACCGGGGACGCGGGGGCCACGGGGAGTCGGGAAGCATGAACGAGCAGAGCGGGCGCGGGCCGATCGACGACGCCGATCGGGACTGGCTCCACAACGTCCGGCCCGCCGACTGGCGCAATCCCGAGCCGCGGGGACGCTACGACCTCGTCGTGCTCGGCGCGGGCACAGGCGGCCTGATCACGTCCCTGATCGCCTCGAGCCTCGGCGCCCGGGTGGCCCTCGTCGAAGCCCACCGGATGGGCGGCGATTGCCTCAACGTCGGCTGCGTCCCCTCGAAGGCACTGATCGCCGGCGCGCGGCGCATCCACGCGGCTCGCGAGGCGGCGGCGCTCGGGGTCGCGATCGACGCGGCCGACTTCGGCGACTTCGCCCGGGTGATGGGCCGGCTGCGCGGGATCCGGGCGCGCATCAGCCACGAGGACTCGGCCCGACGTTATGCGGACGAGTTCGGGATCGACGTCCACTTCGGTCGCGCGCGCTTCTCGGGGCCGGGGCGGCTCGACGTCGAGGGTCGGACGCTCGAGTACGCGAAGGCCGTGATCGCGACCGGTGCGCGGGCCACCGCGCCGCCGATTCCCGGCCTGGCCGAGGCCGGCTACCGGACGAACGAGACGATCTTCGAGCTCGTCGAGCGCCCGGCGCGCCTCGCGGTGATCGGCGCGGGGCCGATCGGCTGCGAGCTGGCCCAGTCCTTCCGGCGGCTCGGGTCGCAGGTCGTGCTCCTCGAGCAGCTCCCGCGCGTGCTCGGGCGCGAGGACGCCGATGCGGCCGCGGTGATCCAGCGCGGGCTCGTGCGCGAGGGCGTCGAGGTCGTGACGGGCTGCCGCATCGAGCGGGTCGAGGCGCGGGGCGGCGAGAAGGCGATCCACGTCGCGATGGCGGACGGGGCGCGGCGATCGTTCGTCGTCGACACGATCCTGATCGGCGCCGGGCGCGCGCCGAACGTCGAAGACCTCGGGCTCGAGCAGGTCGGCGTCGAGTTCGATCGCCGGCTCGGCGTCGTCGTCGACGACGCGCTGCAGACGACGAATCCGAGGATCTTCGCCGTCGGCGACGTCTGCATGGCCTGGAAGTTCACCCACGCCGCCGATGCCGCGGCGAAGATCGCCGTGCAGAACGCGCTCTTCTCGCTGGGGCCCCTCGGCCGCAAGAGGCTCTCGGCCCTCGTCATGCCCTGGTGCACCTACACGTCGCCCGAGCTCGCCCACGTCGGCCTCTCGGAGGCGGATGCCGAGGCGGCGAAGGTCTCGATCGACACCTACCGCGTCGCCCTCGCCGAGAACAACCGCGCCGTCGCCGACGGCGAAGAGGAGGGCTTCGTGAAGGTCCACGTGCGCCGGGGCAGCGACCGGATCGTCGGGGCGACGATCGTCGCCGCCCACGCGGGCGAGCTGATCACGCAATTCACCCTCGCGATCCAGCACGGGATCGGGCTCGGCGCCTTCACGAACGTGATCCATCCCTATCCGACCCAGGGCGAGGCGATCAAGCGCGCGGCGGGCGCCTACACGCGCACGCGCCTCACGCCGGGCGTCAAGCGCCTCTTCGAGCGCTGGCTGGCCTGGCGGCGTTAGGCGGGACCGGTCGCGTCAGCGGCCGTTCAACGACCAGTCGTAGTCGAAGTAGAGGAGCATCGCGTCGCGGCCCGGGCCGCGGAGCCACGCCGCGTCCGGGGGCGGGAGATGGGCCGCGAGGAAGGCCCGCACGCCCCCCGCCGCCTCGAAATCCTCCTCGAACCACTCGAAGATCTTCGAGACGCGGATCGTCCGCGCCGTCCGGTCGATCGCGACCCCCTTCGCGGGGCTCGCCAGGAAGCGGCGGACGGCGTCGTCGAGGTCGGCATCGAGGGTCTCGGGGCGGAAGGGCGTTCGCCGCAGGGGCGGGCAGGACTTCGAGGCACACACGATCGCCGCGTGGATGCGCGGCTCGCCCATGGGCCGCAGGATCTCGTGCTCGATCGCGTCGAGGCTGAGCCGGCGCCCGTCGATCGTGGCGACCGGGCGCTTCCAGACGGGGGAGAAGAAGGAGCCGACGTCGCGGATGCTCGCGATCGGGTGGTGCTTCCGGACGAGATCGAGGGTGAGCAGGTTGTAGGCGTTGATCCAGAACGCGAGCTGGCCGGGCCGGTCGAGCTGCGCGGGCTTCGAGGCCTCGAGCTGGGCGACGAGCCGATCGAGGGCGCGGGAGTGGACGAGCGGCGCGTAGTCGACCTCGGTTCCGGCGAGGGACGTCGTCGCGCGCGTGTGGGTCTCGAGCAGGCGGGCGTAGAGCGCGAGATCGACGGCGCTCTGGGCCTGCGCGGGGGCCGTGAGCGCGAGGAGTGCCGCCGCCACGGCGAGGGTCCCTGCGATCCGGAGCGCACGGTGGACGAAGGACGCCGAGCGGGCTCTCCCGCTCGCTGGCATCGGCCGACCCGGCGGATATTCTCCCGGCCCGCACACCGACCGAGGGCGGTGAGCAGGGGGGGCCGGTCGACGGGGCGACCGGTCTTCCGGTCCAGAGCGGGCCGAGTGGGAGGAGGTTTCGATGGGGCGCATGCGATCCGGATTCGGGGTGAGGGTGCTCGCCGGGATGCTGACCGCCATGATGCTCGAAACGGGCTGCTCCGACGAGGCCCCGAGCGCGGGCTCACCGGGCGCAACGAGCCCGCCGGCTCCGACGCCGAACGCGGAAGCCGCGGCCCCCGTCGCTCCGTCCCCCGCGCCCGCCGCGGCCGCTTCCGATTCCCCCGCCGCCGCGCCCGCCGACACGCGGACGCCCGAGGAACTCGTCGCCGCCGGCCGCTCGACCTACAACGCCAACTGCATCGCCTGCCACGCGATGGATCCGCGCACCGACGGAGCCCTCGGCCCGGCCCTCGCGGGCTCGCCGCTCGAGCTGATCGAGGCGCGCGTGATGCGTGCAGAGTATCCGGCCGGCTATGCGCCGAAGCGCGCGACCCGGGTCATGGTGCCGATGCCGCACCTGCAGCCGAAGCTCCCCGAGCTCGCGGCCTATCTCGGGTCGCTGAAGTAGGGACGGCGCGCGCGCCGCGACGCCCGATCCGAAATGCCTTCGCCCAGCGAGGCCCCAAACGAGAGAGCCCGCCGGTGGGATCCACCGGCGGGCTCCTTCGTTTGCGTCGCATGGTGCGACTCGTGTCGTCGCGCGCGCATGCGGGCTGAGCGCGACCCGAGCCGCCTCCGCGGACTAGCTGTTGAGCACGCTCCCCACGATCAGCAGCACCAGCCAGAGGCCGAGGCCCATGTGGATGGCCCCGCTCACGGTGGTGAGCGGCTTCTGGCTCGGCTTGCCGGGGCCGATCAGGGCGTTCACCTCGACGAGACCCAGGATCGCGAGCGCCGCGATCCAGTAGACCATGTCGTTCGTGCCGGAGAGGAAGCCCGGCAGGTTCGCCGCGGCGACCATGAAGAAGACCATCGGGATCGAGAAGACGACGTTGGTCCGCGAGTACATCGCGGCCTTGCCCGCGCGCGCCGCCGCCTCGGGGATCGGCTGGCCGCCGCCCGCGACCTGGAGGGCGTTGGCGATCACGACCTGCTGGGCCGGCCAGATCAGGAACCAGACGTTGAACCACATCAGCGTGCCCATCAGGCCGCCGGTCAGGATCTTCGTCATGTAGCCGTCGGAGGCGGGGATGCCGAGGTGGAACAGGCGGTAGAAGACGATGGTCCAGCCCGAGAGGAAGGTGAACATCGCGCCCCAGCGGAACCACCAGAGGGCGTTCGGCACGAGGCCCCGGGTCATGGCGCTCTTCGCGGTGCCGCCGAGCTCGGTCGCGAAGAAGGGGGTCTGGATGAAGTTCAGGTAGTAGAGGACCCCGATCCAGGTGATGCCCGCCAGGACGTGGATCCAACGCAGCAGGACTTCGATGCCGTTCGCGGTCAAGATTTCCATGGGCGAATTCCTTTCGTCTCTCTTCCCTCGCGTTCCGTTGCGAGGGTCGTGTTCCGGATTCGTCTGCGGCGTCCGGAGGGTGCGGCCGGTCGGCGGGCCGGATGGTCCGTCCCCGCAGTCCCCGAAGGCGAATTGAGGCGCGCCCCATTCTATCCGCCCGGAGAGGGGAATCTAGGGGCCGGCCGCGATTCGTGAGACGACTCGGCACGGTCGCCGCGCGTCGTCGGGAGTGGGCAATCCAACGCGTGGATGCGATCGTGGCTCGGTCGGTCGGGCTCGATCGTCTATCCTCGCGCGCTCGCGGGCGGTCGGGCCGCGTCGGATGGTGCCGGGCCGGGCCGGATCGGGCCCGTGTCGTGCGAGCCCGGGCCGCCCGAAGAGCCGTGGAATTCCCGGAAGTCGTCGAAGAAGAAGAGGGAAGAGAGAGCCGATGTCGCGTCGACGGATCCTGGTGACGAGTGCGCTGCCTTACGTCAACTCGGATCTCCACATCGGCCATCTGACCGAGCACATCCAGACCGACATCTGGCGGCGCTTCCAGATCCTGCGCGGGCACGAGATCCGCTATTTCTGCGGCGACGACACCCACGGCACCGCCACGATGCTGCGGGCCCAGAAGGAGGGGCGCCCGCCCGAGGCCCTGCTCGCCGAGATGCAGCGCGCCCACGAGGCGGACCTGAACGCCTTCGGCGTCTTCTACGACAACTTCAGCAACACCCACTCCGACGCCAATCGCGCGCTCGTCGCCGAGATGTGGGCGGCGCTGCGCCGCGCGGGCTGCATCGAGGAGCGGGACGTGACCCAGCTCTACGATCCAGAGGCCGGGATCTTCCTCGCCGATCGCTTCGTCGTCGGCGGCTGTCCGCGCTGCAAGGCGCCGGGCCAGTACGGCGACAACTGCGAGGTCTGCGGCGCGACCTACGAGCCGATGGACCTGGTCGATCCGAAGAGCGCGATCAGCGGCGCGGTTCCCGAGCTGCGGACCCACCGCCATCTCTTCGTGCGCCTCGAGCCCTTCCACGACTTCCTCGCCGAGTGGACCCAGACGCCGGGGAAGATGCCGCCCGAGACGGCGAACTGGCTGCGCAACACGTTCCTCTCGGCGCCGCTGCGCGACTGGGACGTCTCGCGCCCGGCGCCCTACTTCGGCTTCGAGATCCCCGACTCGCCCGGCAACTACTTCTACGTCTGGCTCGACGCACCGGTCGGCTACATCGCCTCGACGAAGGAGTGGTGCGACGCGAACGGGGAGCCGCTCGCGCGCTGGTGGAACGATCCCGCCACCGAGATCCACCACTTCATCGGCAAGGACATCGCCTACTTCCACACGCTCTTCTGGCCCGCGATGCTGAAGACCGCGGGCTACCCGCTGCCGACCGCCGTCCACGTCCACGGCTTCCTGACCGTGAACGGCGAGAAGCTCTCGAAGCGCAAGGGCACCGCGATCTTCGCCCGCACCTATCTCGACCACCTCTCGCCCGAGTACCTCCGCTACTACATCGCGAGCAAGCTCTCGGCGCGGGTCGACGACATCGACCTCAACTTCGAGGAGTTCACGGCGAAGGTGAACGCCGATCTGGTCGGCAAGGTCGTGAACCTCGCGAGCCGCACCGCGCGCTTCGTGAAGGGCAGGGCGCTGCCCGCGAGCTATCCCGCCGGCCGCGATGGCGGGCTCTTCGCCGCCGGGGCCGCCGCGGCGGAGGAGCTCGCCCTGGCCTACGAGTCCCTCGACACGAGCCGCGCGATGCGGACGATCATGGCGCTCGCCGATCGCGCGAACGAGTTCGTCGAGGCCCAGGCGCCGTGGAGCCTGAAGAAGGACCCCGCAAAGGACGGCGAGCTGCTCGAGGTCTGTGCCGTCGCGCTGAACCTGTTCCGGCAGATCACGGTCTATCTCGCACCCGTGCTCCCGCGCTTCGCCGAGGAGTCGGCGCGGCTGCTCTCGCTCGAAGGCCCGACGCGCTGGGAGGACGCGACCCGGCCCGTCGTCGGGACGACGGTCGCCGAGTTCCGGCCGTTGATGGAGCGGGTCGATCCGGGGAAGGTCGAGGCCCTGCTCGCCGCGGCCCGGGCGATGGCGGACGAGGCGACGGGGGCGGGGGCCTCCGGCGCGGCCGCGGACAGCGCCGCGACCGATGCGGGCGAGGCCCTGGCCGGTGAGCCCCTCGCGCCCGAGTGCACGATCGACGACTTCGGGAAGGTCGACCTGCGGGTCGCGCGGATCCTGTCGGCGAAGGCGGTGCCGAAGGCGGACAAGCTGCTCGAGCTCGAGGTCTCCCTCGGTGGCGACGAGCGGCGCACGATCTTCGCGGGCATCAAGGCCGCCTACGATCCGGAGCAGCTCGTCGGCCGGCTCACCGTCGTCGTCGCGAATCTCGCCCCGCGCAAGATGAAGTTCGGGACGAGCGCGGGCATGGTGCTCGCGGCCGGCAGCGGTGGCAGCGATCTGTTCATCCTCTCGCCCGATTCGGGCGCGAAGCCCGGCCAGCGGATCCGCTGAAGCCCGCGGCCCCGCCGCGCGCGGGTCCGCCCGGAAGGAGCCCCATGAAGATCGGAATGACCCTTCCCCTGATGGAGCCCGGGATCGACGGCGAGATGCTCGAGCGCTGGGCGCGGGCGATCGACCAGGGACCTTATTCCTCGCTCTGCTTCGGCGAGCGCATGGCCTTCGACAATCCCGAGGTGATCGCCCTCGCCGGGGCCTGCGCGGCGTGGACGACGCGGGTCCGGCTCGTGACGACGGTGATCGTGGCCCAGCTCCATGACCCGGTGCTGCTCGCCAAGAGCCTCGCGACCGTCGACCAGCTCTCGCGCGGCCGGCTGACGGCAGGCCTCGGCGTCGGCGGTCGCGTGGAAGACTACGTCGCCGCGGGGGTCGATCCGAAGACGCGAACCCATCGCGACCTCGCGCGCCGCGTCGACGTCATGAAGCGGGTCTGGGCTCGGGAGAAGGTCGTCGACACGATCGAGCCGGTCGGTCCGCGGCCGGTGCAGGCGGGCGGCCCCGAGCTCCTGATCGGTGCCCAGGGGCCGAAGGCGATCCGGATGGCCGCGCCCTGGGCCGATGGCATCTCGGGCTTCAGCTTCAATCTCGACCTGAAGGACGCCGAGCAGAGCTTCGACCAGGTCCGTACCGCGTGGCGCGAGGCGGGCCGGCCGGCACCGCGTCTCACGACCGCCTTCTGGTTCGCCCTCGGCGACGGAGCCCGCGACCAGGTCGCGCGCCATCTGCGCCACTACTTCAATTGGATCGAGCCCGCGGCCCTCGAAGCGATGATCCCGTACACCGGCTTCGCGGGCTCCGATGCGGACCTGAAGCGCGTCCTGCGGCAGTTCGCCGACCTCGGCACCGACGAGGTCCAGCTGATCCCGACCAGCGACGATCCCGCCCAGCTCGATCGCGTCGCGCAGATCATCGGCTGATCCGCGACCAGCGGAAGGGCGAGAGCCACTGGGCGAAGAAGCGCTTCGGAAAGGCGTCGAGGCCTTCGATCCCGACCTCGGTCGGCGGCTCGCGGTCGGCGGGCAGATGGCGCGTCCCGAAGACGGCGTCCCAGAACAGATAGACGTTGCCGTAGTTGGCGTCGGCCTCGCCGCGCAGGCGCGAGTGATGCCAGCGGTGGGCGTCGCCGATGCTGTAGATCCAGGCGAGCGGGCCGAGGCGCAGGGCGATGTTGGCGTGCTGGAAGGTGTCCGCGGCGAGCGCGGCGACGGCGGTCAGCGCGAGGACCCGGGCCTCGACCCCGAGCAGGGCGAGCGGGACGACGCCGACGAGTCCGAAGCGCAGGGCGATCTCGAAGGGATGGGCCCGGGTCCCGTTCAGCCAGTAGAGGCGGGGCGAGCTGTGGTGGGTCGCGTGGAGGCGCCAGAGCCAGGGGATCTCGTGCATGGCGCGGTGGGCCCAGTAGTCGAAGAACTCGCGCACGACGCTCGCGAGCACGACCTGCGCGGCGACGGGCCAGTCGCTCGGCCAGAGTCCACCCGGCGCGAATCGCGAAACCGCCCCGGCGCCGGCGACGGCGAGCGCGGTCGCGACCGGGCGCAGCAGCGACGTCACCACGACCTGGGTCGGGAGATAGAGCGCGTCGACGCCGAGATCGCCCTTCGAATGCAGCCAGTCGCGGTGCCAGGGCAGGATCCGCTCGAGCAGCGCCACGACGACGAGCATGCCGGCACCGAGCGGGAGCACCGTCGTCGCCGGCGCGACGCCGGCGCGCATCATCGCCTCGGCGATCGCGAGACACGCGACGACGGCCGCCGGCACGGCGCCCGCCGCGAGGATCTTCTCCGCCGTGCTCTCGAGCCGGGCCCCGTCGCGCATCGTCGCCTCCTGCGGCGAGCGTAGGTCGGGACGCGCGCGGGAGCGATGGGGCCGCGTCGATCGCGCTTGCCCGCCGGGAGCCTGCTTCCTAACTTGGCCTGCAACCAGTCGGGAGGAGCGAACGATGAGCAGGAACGGGCGACGTTTCGATCGGGGGATTCCGGCGCTGCTCGCGCTGTTCGTGCTCGTCGCGTCGGGCCTCGGTGTCGCGCCGCCCGCGCGGGCCGCGGAGGGCGCTTCGGCCGGGGCCGAGGCGTCGAAGGAGGCGAAGACCGCCGCGCGACCCAACATCCTGATCGTGCTCGTCGACGACATGGGCTTCTCGGATCTCGGGGCCTTCGGCGGGGAGATCCGCACGCCGAACCTCGACGCCCTCGCGAAGCAGGGCCTGCGCTTCAGCCAGTTCCACGCGGCGCCGGTCTGTGCTCCGACGCGGGCCGAGCTGATGACCGGCGTCGACCACCATCGGACCGGCATCGGCAACTTCCCCGAGCTGCGCCAGGACAACCAGAAGGACGCACCCGGCTACGAGGGCTACCTGACGAACGAGGTCGCGACGATCGCCGAGCGGCTCTCGGCCGCGGGCTACGCGACCTTCATGTCGGGGAAATGGCATCTCGGCTACGACCCGCGCGCCAATCCCGCCGTGCGCGGCTTCGACCGCTCGTTCGTGCTGCTCGGCGGGGGCCACAACCACTTCGGTCGCGACCCGAACTACAGCGCCGTCATTCCCAACGCCGGCACGGTCTATACCGAGGACGGAAAGCGTGTCCCTACGCCGCAGCCCTTCTACTCGTCGGACTACTTCACGCAGCGCGCGATCGACTTCCTCCCGGCGAAGGGAAGCGCGAAGCCGTTCTTCGGCTACCTCGCGCTGACGGCGCCCCACTATCCGATGCAGGCGCCGCCGGAGGACATCGCCCGCTATGCCGGTCGCTATGACGCGGGCTACGAGGTGCTCCGGAAGGAGCGGCTCGCGCGCCTGCAGGCGCTCGGGCTCGTCGCTCCCGGCGTCGAGGCGCATCCCCCGAGCGACCCCGAGCCGTGGGAGAAGCTCCCGCCCGAGCGCCGGAAGATCGAGGCGCGCCTGATGGAGGTCCACGCGGCGATGGTCGATCGCATCGACCAGAACGTGGGCCGGTTGATCGAGGCGCTGAAGGAGCGAGGGCTCTACGAGAATACGATCGTCCTCTTCTTCTCCGACAACGGGGCGGAGGGCCATCGGCTCGACAAGTCCGTCATCGCCGCGGAGCAGGGCAAGCGATTGCTCGCGAGCGGAGACAACCGCCTCGAGTCGATCGGTTCGGCGAAGTCCTACGTCTGGTACGGCCCGAACTGGGCCGAGGCGGCGACGGCCCCGTCGCGGCTCTACAAGTCCTTCCCGACCGAGGGCGGGACGCGGGTCCCGGCCTTCCTCTGGAATCCCGGACGCGTGCGCAGCGGGATCTCGGCGCAGTACGTGTCCGTGCGCGACGTGGTGCCGACGCTGCTCGACTACGCGGGCGTCGCGGTCGAGGCGAAGGTCGGGGGGCGTGCGGTGCTCGCGCCGGAGGGGAGCTCGATCCGGCCCTGGGTCGAGGACGCGGCGCGCGAGGCGGGCGTCGACGGGATCGTCGCGAACGGCGAGATGTTCGGTCGGCTCTACGCCCGCAAGGGCCGCATGAAGGCCGTGCTGATCCCGCCGCCGACGGGGCCCGGGGTCTGGCAGCTCTACGACGTCGTCGCGGATCCCGGCGAGATCCACGATCTCGCAGCGGCGCGGCCCGAGACGCTCGCGGCCCTCGAGGCCCAATGGAAGCGTTATGCGAAGGAGAAGGGGGTCGTCCTGCCGACGATCCCCGGGAATTGAGCGGCCGCGCGATGTCGCGATCGGGGCGATCCGGTTGGTTCGGTGAGCGCCGCTCGCGCGCGATTCGCCGAGCGTACGGCGGCATGGCCTGCTTCCTGGCGCTCGTCGGCCTCGTCGCCTGCGATGCGCCGGAGTCGGGCTTTCGCGAGGGCTCGCCCCGGGACGCGCTGCCCGAGTACGTCACGCCGCTCGCGGCGCTCGGGGCGGCGGTGCGGCCCTCCTGGTCCGCCGACGGAAGCCGCTTCGTCTACCTGGACGCCCTCGTCGGGAACGTCTTCGAGTACGACGTCGCATCCGGGACCTCGCGGCCCCTGACCGCCCACTTCGCCCACCACGGCTTCACGCGCGCCTACTCGCTCGCGAACGGCGACTGGCTTCTCTGCGGTCCATCCAAGGTCGACCCCGACGATCCCGAGAAGGGGCGCTGGCGGGCCGACTTCTGGCTCCTCGACGCGGCCCTCGACCGGCCCGCGCGACCGCTCGGCGAGCGCTGCTTCGAGGGGCCGGCCGTCGCGCGCCGCTCGATGCGGATCGCCTGGGTCCGCACCGACGTCCCGGACGCGATCCTGACGGCGCGCTCGGAGCTCTGGACCGGCCTCGTCGACCCGAGCAGCGATCCGCCCCGCATCGTCGAGGCGCGCAAGCTCGCCGATCGCAGCGATCTCTTCTACCTCGGCATGTTCGAGCCCCAGGACTTCCGCCCGCCCGACGAGCGCGAGCTGCTCTTCACGGCCTACGCCTATCGAGGCGGCGAGGCGATGGGCATCGACCTCGAGACCGGGGCGATCGTCAACTACTCGAAGAGCCCGTGGTACGAGGAGATCGAGGGCGTCACCCCGGACGGTCGCTACGCCCTCGTCGAGCGGGAGTTCACGCTCCGGCTCCGCCCGAGCGGTGCGATCGACCTCTGGCTGCTCCGGCTCGACGGGAGCGGGACCTTCATCCGCATGACCCGCTTCAGCGAGTACCGGGGCTACGGCGCCAACAATCCCGTCGTCCGGCCCGATTGCCGCGTGATGCTCCACGCCCTGCGCGAGACCGGCGGCGAGGAGGGCAACAGCGCCGGCCTCTTCCTCTACGACCTCGAGCGCTCGCCCCTGTCGCCTCCGGATCTCTGCGCCGGCCTGCGCGACGCCGATCCGGGCCCCGCGCCGGCGGACGCGGGGTAGGCCGAGGGAGGCTAGGAGGTGGGCGCGGAGAGCGGCCGGGCGGGAGCGCGGGCCGCCGCCGGGACGGATCCGCTAAACGTCTGTCCGAGCGAAGAACGGCTCCTTCTCCCGTTCCCTCCCCATCGTCCAACGACACGAGGACCGCGATGCTGACGAAGTTCGACGACTACCCGATCCACCAGACGAGCGAGCCCATCGCCGTCGTCGCGACGACCGATCGCCACGCCTACGACCGCTACTGGTTCAACGGCTACCAGGACGACGGCGAGTTCTACTTCGGGATCGGCTGTGCCGTCTATCCGAATCTCGGGATCGTCGACTGCGGGCTCTCGATCGTCCACAATGGGCGCCAGTACGCCTTCCACGGCTCCCGTCGCGCGGGCCCCGAGCGCAGCGAGATCCAGGTCGGGCCCTTCCAGCTCGAGATCCTCGAGCCCATGAAGAGCCTGCGCGTCACCCTCGACGACAACGAGACCGGGATCTCGGCGAGCCTGCTCTGGATCCCGCGCACCGCGAGCTTCGCCGAGGGCCACCAGCGCTCGGTCCGCAACCCGCACGCCGGCTCCTTCGCCCACATGGAGGCGACTCGCTTCAACCAGTTCGGCCACTGGCAGGGCGAGATCCGCTATCCCGGTGGCGCCGTGAAGGTCGATCCCGCGCGCGTGCTCGGAACGAAGGATCGCTCGTGGGGCATCCGGCCGGTCGGGGATCCTGCGCCGCCCGGGGCGCCCCCGACGAAGCTGCCCCAGGTCTTCTTCCTCTGGGCGCCGCTGCATTTCGACACGCGCTGCACCCACGCCGGGATCTTCGAGAACGAGCACGGGATCCAGTGGCACTGGGACGGCATGATCATGCCCGCCTACCGGGACCCGAAGGAGCTGCCCGGCGTCGAGGATCCGCGCATGGAGCCTCTCGCCGCCGTCGAGCATCGCCTCGAGTTCGTGCCCGGCACGCGCCGCGCGCGCCACGCCGTCATCACCCTCGTCGATCTGACCGGCGCGCGCACGGAGATCGACCTCGAGCCGCTGCTGCTCTACCGCATGAAGGGCATCGGCTACTCCCATCCGGAGTGGGGCCACGGCAAGTGGAAGGGCGAGCTCGCGATCGGCGGCGAGTCCTGGAAGATCGAGGACGCGGACGAGAAGGACATTTCGAACCAGCACATCCAGCAGGTCGTGCGCGCGAAGGCGACCGGGCCGAACGGCGTCGAGCACGGCATCGGCGTCCTCGAGCAGATCCACCTCGGCCCGCACAAGCGCTACGGCTTCAAGGACTTCATGGGGCCGGCGGCCTAGTCAATAGAGCTCGCGCTGGAAGATCAGGGCGTCGCGACCTTCCCAGATGCCGAAGGTCGCGCGCCCGCGCGGATCGTCGTCGAGGGCACCGTCGAGGTTGCCGTCGTCGGGCCAGTCGGCCCGGAGCCAGGGCAGGTTCGCGCCCGTCGATCCGAGGTCGACGCGCACGTCGAGCTGGCCCGTGGCGCGGGGGGCGGCGAAGGTGAGGCCGGCGTTGCCCGCGAAGAGGGGCAGGTTGGCGATCGTCGGCTTCGCCGAGAGGCTCGACGGCGAGGGGCTCAGCACGAGCGCCGTCGACGGAATCCGGCTGCAGCTGTCGGCGTCGTCGTCGCCGAAGGCGGTGCCGTCGAAGCGCTGGGTGCGCAGGCGCATCGGGAGCGTCACGAGCTCCGACCCGAAGGCGTTGTCGAGGCGAAGCCGCCCGTACTGGAATCGCTTCGCCACGTCGAAGGCGATCCCGGCGCCGGTCGTCGTCCCGCCGACGCGGAAGGGATTCGAGGGATACGCCGTGGCGTCGGCGTCGAGGACGTCGATCGAGAGCTCGACCTCCGCGTCGAAGGGCGCGGCCGGGGCTCCGCGGACGAGGCTGATGCCGTTGCCGGTCGAGAAGTCCAGGATCGCGCTGCCGTCGTTCCTGGTCGTGATGGTCGGGTCGACGGTGGTCGCGGGCAGTCCGGATTCGTCGACGCTGCCGCCGCCGACGCGGTAGCGGCGTCCCGAGAGGGTCGCGTTCGACAGGCGCATCCAGTCGTCGACGTAGTTGGCGGTCGTCTCGCCGTCGCTGCCGACGGCGGTGACGATCAGCTCGGCCTCGAAGCCGGGGGCGAAGCCGAAGGGCTGGCCCATCCAGGTGAAGGCGCCGACCGAGCAGCCCGTCGCGAAGCGCGGGGCGTTGGCGGTCACCGTGAAGTGATGGGGCGCGAAGCGGCCGACGACTCCCGACTCGCTGCCGAGGAACGGGCCCGTCCCGAGGAAGTCGCCGTCGGCGACGCTCGCCTGGAGCCGGATCGCGCCGACCTCGTCGAAGGCGAAGGTCGTGCCGACGAACCGCCCGGCGCGGGCGTCCGCGGTGAACGCGGTGCCGTTGTCGATCGTGCCCTCGTCGGTCGTGCCGTTGCGCCCGGTGTCGGGGGCGACGAGAGTCGACGACCGGAGGCGGATCGTCTCGGGGACGGACTCCCGGCCGAAGCTCGGCGTCAGGTCGCCCGCGGCGTCGACCGCGTCGACGGTCACGCTGAAGGAATCCCCCGCACGGGCGAAGAGCTTGCCGGTCGGCGTCGAGCTCCCGGGGTTCGCCATCCCCGACGCGTTCGTGACCGCGACGATCTTCAGGTCCGCGGGCACCGACACGAAGCTGGCCGTCGCCCCGCGGACCTGGGGCGAGACGGTCGAGTCGAGGACCCGCAGCGCGAGGCGGCCGGTGTCCTTGTACTGGACCGAGACGCTGGCGCGTCCCTTCGTGAAGCGGACGACCTGGCTCGTCGAGGTGGCCTCCGTCCGTGCGATCGCGAGCTTGTCGACCGTCGGGACCAGGGGCGGCGCCGTCGGGTCGAGCGCGTCGACCCAGAAGCGGAGGTTCTTGCTGCCGTCGTAGGTGTCGACGACGCCGCAGGAGGCGCCGCCGGAGCTGCCGCCGAAGGCCGAGATGTAGAGCGGGACCGTCGCGCCGGCGGTGATCGTCGTGAGCGGGTCGTTGATCGTGGCCGGCGTCGGCGACGGCACGGCGTTCGCCGTCAGGACGAAGCTCGACGGGGAGAACGAGAGCAGACCCTCGGTGTCGGTGTCCCGGCCGGCGGCGTCGTAGACGTCGATGTCGATCGGTGAGGGCCCCGAGGCGTAGGTGAGGGCGAAGGTCACGTCCCCGAGGTCGGCGGGATCGAAGGCGTAGGTCGCGACGCCGTCGTTGGCGGTGCCGTCGTTGAGCACGCCTTCGCCGTCGACGAGGGACCAGCTCCCGGCCCCCGACTGGGTCGTGATCGTGATCGTCCCGCCGTAGGTCGTGACGACGTTGCCGAGCGGATCGAGCACGCGGACGCGGATCGATTCGGGCTGGCAGTTCGCCGCGCTGCCGTCGTGGCTGATCATGAAGTGGACCGAGGTCGTGGCGCAGTCGTGGGTCTCCTTCATCACGCTCGCGATCCGGGTCGCGTCGAGGGCCTCGGCGTAGACCCGGGCCTCGTCGAGGTAGCCCTGGAACGAGGCGCTGCGCGTCTCCGGGACGTTGCCGATGCCGAACTCTCGGTTGTTGGCGACGAGCGTCGTGTCGGAAAAGGTCGTCGACGCGACGGCCGTCGCGTTCTGGTAGAGGACGAGGCTCTTGCCGTCGAAGGCGAGCGCGACGTGGGTCCAGGTCTTGAGCGCGGGCATCGTCGCCTTGACGGAGTAGTTGCCGGCCTTCGTCGTGGCGCGGCCGTAGAGCACGCCGTCCTGGGCGTAGAGGCTCATCTGGGAGCGGTTGCTGACGGAGGGGTCGGTGTTCATGCCCATCACGTGCCGCGCACCGCTCGAGGTGAGGGGCTGCATCCAGGCCGTGTAGGTCGCGGCGGCGCTCTGGTCGATCCCGGTGCCGGTCCCGAGGAAGACGCCGTCGCCGTTGCCGTCGAAGGTGCCGTGACGGCAGGTCCCGGGGTCGCCGTCGATGGCCGCGTCGAGAAAGGCCGTCGTCGCGTCGCCTTCGGAGCGCGCGTTGAAGCCGTTGCCGGAGCTGTCCTTGACCTCTGCGTTGGTGCGCGTCCAGCTCCCCTCCTCGAAGCGCCAGTCGGCCTTCGCGGACTGGGTCGACAGACAGACGCTGTCGACGTGCCAGTAGTCGTAGGCCGGTCCGTCGCGGCCGTTCATGCCGAAGCGCAGCCGGAATCCCTTGTGTCGCGCGGCGCCGACGAGGCTGAAGCTCGGCTGCACGATCTCGCCCGGAGTCCCGTCGCCCGCGTAGCTCGCGAGGCGCTTCCACTGGCCGCCCGGGTTCAGGTACTCGACGTAGAAGTCCTCGCCGGTGTCCGGATCCTCGCTGAAGCTGTCGGC
Source organism: Myxococcota bacterium (assembly GCA_046351135.1). GTDB lineage: Bacteria > Myxococcota_A > UBA9160 > UBA9160 > UBA4427 > UBA4427. The sequence goes on from JAXLZA010000007.1 coordinate 104,695, forward strand.
GCCGCGGCGCAGCCAGAAGCGCAGCGTCGCGTCCTTGACGCTGCCGAGGTCGACGATCTGGGAGGTGACGGTGACGGTGCCGCCGTGGAGGGCCAGGGACTGCGAGGGCGTGTTCACCGCGAGCCCGTTCGTGTCGGCCCGACCGTAGCCGGTGGCCACCGTCCAGTTCGCGAGCCCGCCGCTGAACTCCTCGCAGCGGCCGAGGGCGAGGCCCGTCGAGGGCGTCGCCTCGCTGACGACGACGTCGTCGAGGTGCCAGTAGTCCCAGCCGATGCCGCGATTGTCGGGCGGCCCGCCGCTGCCCCGCACGAGCCGCGCGCGCAGGCGGAACGCCGAGTGGAGGGCGGCGCCGCCGAGGGTCTGGTCGAGGGAGAGGATCGCGCCGGCGGTGCCCGAGCCGGGCCAGCTGCCGAGGGAGACCCAGCTCCCGGCCGAATCGAGGTATTCGAGGACGAGGTCCTCGCCCGAGTCGGGCTGCTCGCTGAAGGCGTCGGAGCCGCGCCGGATCCAGGCCCGCACCCGCAGCGCCGGGACCCGCGTGTCGATCGCGATGGATGTCGTCGTCACCGCCGCGCCTCGCACGAAGAGCGAGCGGCTCGGCGACGACGACGTCATCGTGTTGATGCCCGAGAGGCTCGTGCTCGTGGTCGACCACTTCCCGAAGCCCGACTCGAAGTTGTCCGTGAAGAGCACGTCGCCGCTCGCCGCGTGGCCGCGGTGGGCGGGGAGCAGCACGGCGAGGAGCAGCGCGAGGGCGGCACCGAGTCGGTGCAGGTCGGGGCGCGGGCGGCGCCGCGACCCGACCGGGTCGACCCGGCCAAGCGATCCTGTCGGGCGAAGGGACATCGGGGCTCTCGCGGTCGCGCGCGGACGAGCGCGCATCTCCCCGGCATCTTCGACCACGTTCCGGGTGGACTTGAAGCGCGTCGGGGCGGGAACGCCCGCCTCGGGCGTGGCGTGCCGGACGGAGCCGCCGCGCGCGGCGAGCGGGAGCGATTCGCGAGGCGAAGGGTGTTCCGGAGCGCGGCGGCTCCGGGGGATGCCGGAGCATGCGCATCGGGCTTTTGCCGGGCGCCGGACTTGGCGCCGTCGGACTCCGGCCTAGACTCAGGCGTGAGCGGGCGCGCCACGCATGCCCGATCGCGCCCCACCGCGATCCCACGAGGTCACGCCATGGCCCAGATCAGCATGAAGAAACGCCACGATCTCGGCGCCGAGAAGGCGCGGACCCAGATCGAGCTGCTCGCGGAGCGCATGGCCGAGCGACTCGGCGGCGCCTGGCGGTGGCACGGCGAGCGCGCGGTCTGCGAGGCGCGGGGCGCGAAGGCGAGCGTCTTCTACGACGCGACGACGGTCTCGATCGAGGTCGAGCTGCCGCTGATGATGCGCCCGATGAAGGGCGTCCTCGAGGCCAAGCTCGAAGAGTACTTCCAGCGCTATTTCACCTAGCGAGTCGATCCCCGCCGCGGGACCGGGGATCAGACGTACTTCGCATAGCGCCCTTCGGCCCGGGCGAAGACGACGAAGCCCGCGACCAGCGTCCCGAGCGCGAAGGCGACGACCGTCGCGAGATCGTCGCCGCGCGGGGCGGACCGCCAGATCAGGACGTCGCGCATCGCGGCCAGCAGGCCCGCGACCGGATTCAGCATGTAGTAGTCGAGCAGGCCCGGGGGCACGATGCCCTCGTGGCCGTGCTCGCTCCGCGCGAAGTAGAAGATCGGCGACGCGAGCACCCAGAGCCGGAGCCCCGCGCCGACGACGTTCGCGGTGTCGGCGAAGAAGAGCCCGACCCGCGCGACGAAGAAGCAGACCCCGAGCGTGAAGGCGAAGGCGAGGGCGAGCAGGATCGGCAGCCAGAGGAGCGCGAGCGACGGCCGCGTCCCCGACAGCCCGGCCGCGGCGCCCGCCACGGCGAGCGCCCAGAGCAGATCGTGGAGCCGCGCGCAGCAGATCGAGATCGGGATCACCGCCTTCGGGAAGTCCGCCGCGAGCACGAGCCCGCGCTGGCTGCGCAGGGCGCCCGTCGCCTGGCCGATCGACTCGGAGACGAAGCGCCAGACGACGAGACCCACGAAGAGGTGGAGCACGAAGGTCCGGGGCGAGCTCCCCGCCTGTCGGAAGCCGATCCCGAAGACCAGGTAGTAGACGGCGAGGCTCGCCAGTGGATCGAGCAGGCTCCAGACGTTGCCGAGGAGCTTGTCCCGGTGGCCGGCGGCGAGCTGCGAGCGCGTCAGCAGGGCGATCGTCCCGCCCCGGGCGAGCAGACGGCGGAGCACGGCCAGCGCGCTCGGCGCGGCCACGGGCGCGGGGGCTTCGGTCGTCGGGGCTCGATCCATGGTGTTGGGCGCAGTCTATGAGATCGACCGGGGGGTCGAAACCAGCGTCCCGGCTCCCCGGCCCGTCCCCGCCGCGCCCCGGCCGGCTTCGTTACCCTGCGGCCGCCATGACGAGCCCGCTCTCCACGGAGGCGACCGACGCACGCATCGCGGAGCCCCGCGGCGAAGGGGCGGCCGCGCCCGCGATCGAGGCCCTGCGGATCGGCGTGCGCTACGTCGTGCGCCATCAGCGGGCGAACGCGACGCTGCGCGCGGCGCTGGTCGAGACCTTCGATCCGAGGCGCTGGCGCGCGGCGGCCGAGGCCCGGCGGGTCCACGACCACTGGGCGCTGCGCGAGGTGTCCCTCGAGCTGGCCCGGGGCGAGGTCCTCGGCGTGATCGGGCGCAACGGCGCTGGCAAGACGACGCTGCTCCAGACGCTGGCCGGCGTCTTCCTCCCCGACGAAGGGCGGCTCGTGCGCCGGGGCGAGGTGTCCTGCCTGCTCTCGCTCGGGGCCGGCTTCAACGGGAATCTCTCGGGGCGCGAGAACGTCTACCTGAACGGGGCGGTGCTCGGGATCCCGCGCCGGCGGATCGACGAGCGGCTCGAGTCGGTGGTCGCCTTCAGCGATCTCGCGGCCTTCATCGACGCCCCGGTCCGGACCTATTCGGCGGGCATGCGGGCGCGGCTCGGGTTCTCGGTGGCGCTGCTCGTCGATCCGGACGTCGTCATCCTCGACGAGATCCTGCGGGTCGGGGATGCGGCCTTCCGGGAGAAGGCCGGCTCGATCCTCGAGCGCTTCCGCGGGGCCGGGAAGTCGATCGTGCTCGCGAGCCACAGCATGGACATCGTCCGGCGCCACTGCGACCGGGTCCTCTGGCTCGACCGGGGCCGGATCCGGGCCGTGGGGGCGCCCCCGGAGATCGCCGCGGCCTACCTCGAGGACGCCCGCCGGGAGCAGGATCGGCTCGGAGCGGCCGGCTGAGGGGCGCGCAATCGCCGGTCGGGCGGGGCGGGGCGTACCCTGGAGGGTGCCGGCTGCTGGGATATCGTTGGCCGTTCTCATCGTCGATGGCCCCGGTCGGGGTCGCGGGAGTCGGGCGACCGATGGCGCAGTGGGCAGCGTACGGGGCGGGCATCGTCCATTTCGGGAGCGATCCGGGGCTCGCGGCGTGTCTCGCCTCGTTGCGCGCCCAGACTCACCCCCCGGCGCGAATCGTCGTCATCGACCACGACGACCCGGCGTCCCCCGACCCGCGCCGCGCGGCGCTGCAGGCCGGGTTTCCCGAGGTCGACTGGATCCACGCGCCGAATGGCGGCTACGCGGCGGGGGCGAATCGCGTGGTGGCGCGCGTCCTCGACGGGGCGCGCGGGGAGCCCGGTGCGCCGCGATCCGCCGAGGGGCGCACCGACGGCCGCGCGGCCGCCGCGCCGATCGAGTTCGTGCTGGTCCTGAACCCGGACGTCGAGCTCGCCCCCGACTTCGCCGCGCAGATCCTCGCCGAGGTCGAGCGCCGGCCCGACGTCGCCCTGGCCTCGGGCAAGCTGCTGCGGCCCGGCGGCCGGCTGATCGACAGCGCCGGCATCGAGCGACGCCGCAGCCGCCGCTTCCACGACCGCGGCAGCGAGGAGCCCGACGATGGGCGCTACGACCGCGTCGAAACCGTCTTCGCGGTCTCCGGCGCCGCGCTCTGGCTAAGGCGCTCGGCGCTCGCGAGCCTCGCCCTCGACGGCGAGCTCTTCGACGAGGACTTCTTCACCTACCACGAGGACACCGACCTCGCCTGGCGCGCGGGTCGGCTGGGCATGCGATGCCTCTACGTCCCGGCGGCCCGGGCGATCCACGTCCGCGGCTGGCGGCGGGGCGGGCGGACGCGGGTGGCCGAGGCGATCCGGCGCCACTCCTTCAAGAACCGCTACCTTGAGCTGATCAAGAACGAGAGCCCGCTCGCCCTGCTGCGCGATCTGCCCTTCGTCCTGCCGGTCGAGCTCGCGCGCCTGGGCCTCGCCGTCTTCGGGGACCGGGCCCTTCTCGGCGCCTATCGGGAGGCCTTCCGGCTGGCCGGACGGGCCTTTCGCAAGCGGGCCGTGCTGCGCGGGAAGCGGCGGGCGCTCGGTCGGCCCGCGGTGATCGGCCGTGGGGCGGCGCGCGTCGTGCCGGCGCTCTCCGGGGCGGCGATCGCCCCGATCGCCTCGGCCGGTCCGGGTCTCACGGAAGGGAATTGAAGTCTTGAACGAGCGCGGGCCGCGAGTCGACGACCAGCCGCCGATGATCCGGATGCGGGTCAATCCCGAGGAGACGCTCCCGGTCGTGCTCCCGTACGGGCAGGCGGCGCCGTCGGTCGACATCGTGATCCCGGTCCACAACGAGTGGCACGTCCTGCGCCCCTGTCTCGAGTCGGTCGAGGCCTTCACGAACTATCCGAATGCCCGCATCGTGATCCTCGACGACGGCAGCGACGCCTTCGTGGCCGAGCGCATCGTCCGCTGGGCGGCGGGGCCCCGGCGGCTGCCGGTCGAGGTCAAGCGCAACGAGACCGCGCTGGGCTTCGTGCAGAACGCGAATCGCGGCTTCCGCGAGACCGACGGCGACCTGGTGGCGCTGCTCAACAGCGACACCGTCGTGACGCCCGCCTGGCTGGTGCGGCTGGTGAACGCGATCCTGTCCGAGCCGCGCATCGCCTGCGTCATGCCCATGAGCAACCAGTGCTCGTTCCACTCCCTCGACGTCCCGATGGGCTGGAACGTCTTCCAGTACTCCGCCGATCTCGGGCGCAGCATGACGCGGACCTGCTTCGACGCGGTCACCGTCGGCGGCTTCTGCCTGCTGATCCGGCGCGCCGCCCTCGACGACGTCGGGCTCTACGACGAGATCTACGGCCGGGGCTACGGCGAGGAGTCCGACTGGTGCATGCGGGCGCGGCGCCGCGGCTGGAAGGTCACCGGCGCCGAGGACGTCTTCGTCTACCACCGCGGCAAGGTCTCCTTCAAGTCCTTCAAGGACGAGACCTTCCGCGAGGGCAACTACCAGACCTTCATGGCCCGCTACGGCGCGGAGTACTCGGCGGCGATGGCCCAGTACAAGCGCCGGGACGCGCTCGCGCCCCTGCGCCAGGCCTACGTGCGGATGGAGACGCCGGCGCCGCCGCCGGTGCTCTCGGCCTTCGTCGACCGGATGAAGCAGGGCGGTCCCGGCCACGCCGTCACCGAGGCCTCGCGCTACGTCCGCGACCACGGTGGCGCGCGCCAGATCCCGGCCCTCGTCCGCGAGCGCGGTCTGGTCCGCTCGCGAAACTCCCGCCATCCGATGCCGAAGGGGATGCAGTCGAAGCGGCGGCCGCGGGTGACCTACGTGCTCGAGAAGTTCGCGATCGCCGGCGGCGTGCTGTCGATCGTGCAGCTCGTCAACCGGCTCCAGCTGCTCGGCTGGGACGCCAAGATCGCGACCCACCACGACCACGACCAGTCGCATCTCGACGCCTACATGCTCTACCACCACCCCTACGTCTTCCCGACGGTGGAGTCGCTGGTCGAGAACTTCCCCGAGAGCGACGTCGTCGTCGCGACGCTCTGGTCGACGGCGGCGACGGTGGACCGGATCGTGCAGCGGCAGCCGAAAGCCGTGCCCTGGTACTTCATTCAGGACGACGAGCGGAACTTCTTCCACGAGGTCGACGCCGTCGGGCGCCAGCGCGTCGTCGACAGCTGGGGGCTGATCCCGAACCGGATCGTGAAGACCCACTGGCTGCGGGACCAGATCGCGGAGTTCGGCCACGACGCCCACATCGTGCCCGTCGGCTTCGATCAGGACTCGTTCTACTGCTACGCCGATCCGGCGAAGCGACCGCTGCGGATCCTCGCCATGGTCCGCCCGCGCACCCCGCGGCGGGGCTTCGAGCGGACGGTGCGCACGATGGCGAAGGTCAAGGCGGCGCGGCCCGACGTCGAGATCGCGCTCTTCGGCTGTCCGAACCTCGCCGACTACCGGCTCCCCTTCGAGCACACCGACCTCGGCGAGGTCCCGAACGAGCGCCTGCGCCAGGTCTACAACACGGCCACGATCGTGCTCGACCTCTCCGACTATCAGGCGCTCGGGCGGATCGGGCTCGAGGGCATGGCGTGCGGGGCGGCGACGGTGCTCACGAAGTTCGGCGGCATCGCCGAGTACATCCGCGACGACGTGAACACGCTCGCCGTCGATCCGATGGACGAGGCCTCGGTCGTGAACGCCGTGCTGCGCCTGATCGACGATCCGGCGCTCCGGGCGCGGCTCGTCGGCGAGGGCTTCCGGACCGTCGAGCGCTTCAGCTGCGACGTCGAGGCCCGCACCACCAGCCACCTCTTCGCCGCGAGCCTCGGTTACGAGTACGGACTCCCGGAGGCCTTCGCCCTGGGCGACGACGAGACCTATGCGGACGAGATGGCCATCGAGAACGTCGACCCCGCCGCGGCCCGGCTCCCGGGAGAGCCGTCGGGACGCTCCGCTGCGCCGCCCCGTGAGCGCGGCCAGCGAGCGGCGGGCGGGGCGTCGGGTCGAGGAGGGCAGGAATGACGACGTTCCTCGAATCCGTGGGAGCGCGGCTTGGGCGTCTGCTGGGAAGACCGCGGCAGATCGGCGAGGAGGAGTTCAAGTCCTGGCGCCGGGAGTGCTTCGATCCGGTGACCCGGAGCGGGGCCTGCTACGTGCCGATGCAGGGCTACGAGAGCACGGTCCACTACCGCGACAAGCAGAACCTCCATCATCTCGGCCGCTACGAGTGGGCGGTCCGCGTGCTCGAGACGCTACCCGCGCGGGAGCGGGTGCTCGATTGCGCCTGCGGCGTCGGCTACGGCAGCCGCAAGCTCGCAGAGATCTTCGCCCGGGTCGACGCCGTCGACGTCTTCGAGGAGGCCCTCGAGATGGCCCGCGAGCGCTACGACCACCCGAAGATCGAGTGGCACGGCCTCGACGCCGCCCGCCTGCGCGAGGTCTTCAAGGAGGCCTCCTTCGACGCGATCGTGTCGTTCCAGACGATCGAGGCGATCGAGGACGATCGGAAGTTCCTCGACGATCTCAAGGAGCTGCTGCGACCCGGCGGCCTGCTCCTGATCGACACGCCCATCCGCAAGCACCGCGTCGACCATCCCGAGAACCACAACCACAAGCGCTACTACGGCCTCGACGAGTGGCTCGAGATGCTGTCGAGCCGCTTCGAGATCGCGGTCTTCGACGCACTGCCCGAGGCCGAGTTCCTGAAGCGCTGCCAGCTGCCGAGCCAGGGCTCGATCGTCGTCTGCCGGAAGGCGGCCTGAGGCGCGATGGCGCTCGGCCCGACATGAACGAGTCGGCCCTCGACGCCGCCCTCTACGACCCGGGCGTCACCTCTCCGCTGCTCGGTCTCGCGGTCTTCGCCGGGCTCGTCTTCCTGCGCCGCGAGCGCCTCCATGCGGCCCTCGGTCGGCCGCCCGGCGTCGGGCTGGCCCTTCTCTTCGGCGCCGCCGGCCTCGGGCTGCTCGCCTGGAGCCACGCGATCGGGGCACAGGACCTCGCGCTGCCCGCGCTCGTGCTCCTGCTCGTCGGCGCGGCCGCCTGGCTCGGTGGGCGGCCGCTGGTCGAGGCCCTCGGCTCTCCGCTGCTCGCCCTCGTCCTGGTGATCCAGCCGCCGGAGGTGCTGCTCGATGCCCTGCTGTTCCCGCTCCAGCTGGCCACGGTCTCGCTGACCTCGGGGCTGCTCTCGGCGGTCGGCCGGGCCCACCGCGTCGCGGGCGACCTGATCCTGACGGACGGGGTCGCGTTCCAGGTGATCGAGGGCTGCAGCGGGCTCAAGACGATCACGAGCCTCGCCCTCGCGGCGGTCGCGTACGCCGAGCTCGTCGGGCGAAGGGGCTACGAGAAGGCCGTCCTGCTCGGGCTGACCCCGGCGATCGGCTTCCTCGCCAACGGCCTGCGGGTCCTCGTGCTCGTGTTCCGGAAGATTCCGGCGGACTCCGTCGAGCACCAGGTCCACGGGGTGGCGGCGCTCTTCGTCGGCGTCGTCGGCCTCGTCGCAGTGGAGATCGGCCTCGCGCGAACACTGTTTCGCTGGCGCCCGGCCGGATCGCCCGCCGCGCCCGGACCGGCCGGGGGGATGGGGCTCGCCCGACGCCTCGCGATCGGGGCGCTCGGGCCGGTCGCGATCGCGGTCTTCGCGGTCTTCGTGCCGGCGGGCTCCCTGCGCGCGCCGGAGACGACGCCTCCCAACATCGAGGCGCTTCCGCTCGAGCTCGCGGGCCGGACCGCGCGGGGTCTGCGGATCGACGACGGATTCCTCGGTCGGGTGCGCTTCGCCCACCGCTTCTACCGGGCGTACGAGCGGCCCGGCGCGGGCGATCGCTTCCGGGTCTTCGTCGGCCTCGCCGACGACCGGCGCCGGGACGCGAGCGCGCTCTCGCCGAAGACGGCGATCCCGCACTCCGGCTGGCTCGAGCGCGAGCGTCTCACGACCGTCGCCGACGGTCCGGTCGAGGTCGAGCGATTTCGGATCCGATACGACCCGCGCCTGACCGGCGACCGCTCCCTCGACGAGGGGGACGGGACGGTCGCGGACGGGGCGGACGGGACGCCCGCACGCGGCGAGTCGATCGTGTACGTCGAGCACATCCGGCTGGGGTTCGCCCCGTGGGAGGTCGAGCTGGTGCGGAGCTGGCTCGGTCTCGCGCACCTCGATCGGGGACCGCGCGCGCCGCAGCTGGTCCTGCGCGTCGAGCTCGAGTCCACCGACCGCCCCGAGACCGCGCTGCTGAGCCTTCGTCAATTCGCACAAGAAGTCGTCGATTGGTATCGAAGTGGTGGGTAGAATGTCCAAAACACGCAATACTTGGCCCGCGTGCAGATGGGGGGATTGTCTGCGCACTTTTCCCCGGTGATGCTCGAGGGTACGACGGGTTCGTACGCCGGAGTCCAGACGGCTGAACGACTGCTGAACGACGGAAGAGGTTCGGACGAGCTTGCTCGTCGATCGGGACGGCTGGGACGACTGGGACATCTGGAACATCTGGGTATTGGAATCGAACGGAATCGAACGGAATGGAGAGTTCAATGATTTCGCATAGCGCCCGCATCATGGGATCGAGCTTCGCCTTTTCGATGATCACGCTCGCCGCCGGAGTCGCCCTGGCGGGTGGTGGCGGCGGTGGCCAGGTCACGAAGGATTCGATCGGCGTCTTCAACTCGACCTCCGACACCTTCTTCCTGCGCAACACGAACTCCGCGGGCGCGGCGGACCTGAAGGTCAGCTTCGGCCCGGCCGACTCGATCCCGACCCCGGGCGACTTCGACAACAACGCGTCGGACACGGTCGGCGTCTACTCGCCGAGCCTGGGCCGCTTCTACTTCCGCAACGCGAATACCGAGGGCAGCGCGACCATCACGGTCAACTACGGTCCGACCAACAGCACGAACATCCCGCTGATCGGCGACTGGGACGGCGCGGGCCCGGATACGGTCGGCCTCTACGAGCGGGCGGGCGGGCGCTTCCTGCTCCGCAACGCGAACACGAGCGGTACCGCCCAGGTCACGACGCGCTTCGGGCCGAAGGGGGACTCGAACATCGTCCCGCTCTCGGGCAACTGGAACGGCGGCGACACGATCGACGGCATCGGCCTCTACGATCCGGACGCGGGGACCTTCTACCTGAAGAACGACCCGACGACCTCCGGTCCCGCGGACCTGACGATCCGCTTCGGCCCCAAGAACTCGACGCTGATCCCGATCGTCGGCAACTGGAACAGCGACGACGTCGACACGATCGGCCTCTACGATCCGGCCAACGGGACCTTCCTCCTGCGCAACACCAACACGGCGGGCTCGGCCGATCTGACCTTCGGCTTCGGCGGCAGCGGTCTGACGCCGGTCAAGGGCAACTGGAACGGCGACTGATCCGAGCGGACCGGATCCGGCGCGCTCGGCGCGCCGGAGCGAGGCCTGCGATCTCCATGGGCTCCCCGTCATCCTCGGATGGCGGGGAGCTTGCGTTTCCGGGCCCGGGCTTCGCGCCGGCCAGCCGCTCGCCCGGGTACGGGGCGACTACGGCGGGACGTGCGGGTGATGGGGGACGCGCGGGTGTCACTCGGGCGTGTCGGCCCCATCGCGCCGCGTCAGGATCCAGATCCCGAGGGCCTCGGGATAGCGACGCGGGATCCGATCGATCAGATCGCTCTCGGCCTCGCGCCAGATCAGGGGGGCCTGCTCGAGGAGCGCGTCGTCGGCGAGATCCTTGAAGCGGGCGACGACGCGGGCCCCGGCCGCCTGCCAATAACATCCGCGCACGGCGACCGGGCGCCCCGGGAAGAGCGTCTGCAGCGCCTCGAGGCTGTATCCGAAGCGGTAGTGGTGGTCCGTCTCCCAGGCGCGTCGCCGGCGCTCGGGGTCGGCGCCCGTCCGCTCGTCGGCGTAGGGCACGAGGCAGAAGGTGTAGCGCCGGGCGCCGCGCGTCATGTTCTCGGCGGCCCGGGCGTGGTCTTCGATGTGTTCGAGGACCTCGACCGAGGCGACGAGGTCGTAGCGCTCCGGCAGCGGCTCGAGGATGTCGTGGCTCGCGCGCTCGAGGTTCGTGATGCCCCAGTCCCGGGCGAGGGCCATCACCTGGTCCGAGCTCGCCGTGTGCGGGGAGCGGACGTCGGACATCCGGAATCGGACCTTCGGGAACTCGACTGCCAGGGCCAGCTCGGCGAGGCCCCGCCCGGACCCGATCGAGAGCACGCTCTCGACGCCCTCGGCCGCGAGAAACGCTTCCCGCAGATGGAGATAGCGGAAGTAGCTCCACGATCGGTAGAAGACGAGCCGGCGCCGCACCTCGCGCAGTCGGGCCTGGGCTTCGGCCTGGCCGGGATCCGTCGGCGACGGGCTCCGGCCCACGGTCGGAGCGGTCGCGGCCGACTCCCCGGTCCTCGCCAGGACCCAGATGCCCTGCGTCCGCTCGGGCGTGTCCGGCAGGACGTCGGCGACGTCGGCCCGCGCCGCCTCGGCGAGCTCCCGCGCGCGGGCGCGGATCGAGTCGTCGTCGGCGCCGTCGAGGATCTGGCGCAGGGCGAAGCCGTGCTCGCGGAAATAACAGCCGCGCATCGCCGCGACGTCGTCGAAGAGCTTGCGGAAGCGCTCGGGCGAATAGCCGAAGCGATAGTGCTGGTGGCGGGCCCAGGCCCGGCGCGCCTGGCGCGGGTCCGCGAGCGTCGCGTCGTCGGCGAAGGGGACCAGGCAGAAGACGTACTTGCGCGCGGCGGCCCGCATGTGGGCGATCGCCGCTTCGTCGTCCTCGATGTGCTCGATGACTTCGACCGAGGCGATCAGGTCGAAGCGCTCTTCGATCGGCCGCGTCACGTCGAGCAGCCCGAACTCGACGTTGGGCAGCTGCCAGGTCCGCGCCCGCTCCTGGGCCCACTGATAGTTGGGGGTGCGGTCGGACGCGACGTCGGTGATCCGGAAGCGGACGTTCGGGAACTCGAGGGCGAGGGCGAGCTCGGCGAGGCCCCGGCCGGCGCCGACGGCGAGCACGCTCTTCACGTCCCGCGCGGCGAGGAATCCCTCCCGCAGATGCACGTAGCGCAAGTAGCTCCAGCGCCGCTGGAGCAGGAGCTGGACGACGAGCTCCTCGAGGCGCGGATCGACGGGACGCGCCGGACCGCCGTCCCGCTCGGGGGCCCCGGCCGGTCGCGTCCAACGCGACACGATGCGCGCGAGGGCGGGGAGCTTCATGATCGCGGGGCGGCCTCCGGATGCCGGGACGGGGCAGCGCGCGCCCCGTGCGGCCGCCGTACGGTAGCCGACGCGATCATGTCGGGTCGCGCGGGCCGGTCTCCGCACCGGGCTCGGCGCGCTCGAGCTCCGCGATCCGGGCCCGCAGGCGGCGTGCCGCGTCGCGGTACGAGGCCTTCAGCTCCGCCGTCTGCTCCCGCTGGCGCGCGAGCTTGGCCATCTGATCGAGCGTCATCTCGGCCTGATGGACGAGCAGGGCTGCGTGCACCCCGAGCTCCGCGAGGTCCGCCCGCACGCGCGCCTCGAGCCGCATGCGCGCGTCGGCGCGTCGCTCGGGGCGGGTCGGGGGGCCTGCGAGCGCGGTGCGCAGGCGGGCCCAATGGCGCTCGAGAGCGGGGGCGACGGTGCGGGCGACCGCGCGCCAGGGCTCGGGCGGGGCCGCCATCAGCTCGGCGAAGCGCTGCTCGGCCATCTCCCAGTCGCGCAGCAGCCAGTCCGCGAGGCCGTGCTCCGTGAGCAGCCCGCTGAACTTCCCGCCGTCGCCGGGCTCGCGGGCGACGAGCGCCGCCTTCCCGCCGAAGGCGAGGGCGGTGATCGCGCCGTGCAGCGACGAGCCGAGATAGGCCACCGAGTGGGCGATGCAGGCGGCGAGCTCGCAGAGGCTCCGGGGCTGGTCGACGACGAGGGCCGGCCGGCGCATGCGCGCGGCGAGCGCGCGCGCGAGCGCGTCGTCCCCGTGGCAGGCGCCGAGGGCGAGCAGCACGGGCATCGCGCCGGCCTGCTCGGCGATCCGCTCGATGCGCGCCGCGACGAGCGGAATCTCCTCGCGCAGGTAGCGGGCGTTCGCATGGAAGGCGAGAGTCGGACCGGTCCGCTCGATGCCGCGCGCGCGGAAGGCCTCGACGTAGGCGCGCTCGAGCTCGTGGGCCGGGAAGAGCGAAGCGACCTCGAATCCGGTGTCGGGGACGACCGCGACCTCGCACCGACAGCCGGCCCGGCGCAGCAGCTCGGCGCTGCGCGCGTCACGCACCGAGAGGTAGTCGGCGAGCTCCGTCGCCCAGTCGAGCACCGCCGCCGCCCGGGGCGCGAAGGCCGATGGCAGCCCGGGCGCGTTCCAGACGAGGGGCACACCGGCCCCGAGTGCGCGGTCGGCGGCGCCGAGCCAGAGCGTCGGATAGGCCGTCAGGGCCCGGACGGGGGGCGTCGAGTAGGCGGCGAGCGACGACGGGGCGGCGTGGATCAGGTGGCCGCCTCCGACGACGACCCCGGCGAGGGGCCCCTCGAAGGCCTCGGGCGAGCGGCTCGCGACCGCGCCCGGAATCGGCGGTGGGCCCCCGACCGGCGAGAGGTGGACCAGGGGGCCGAGATCGGCGAGCCGGGCCTCGAGAATCAACGGGAAGAGCAGGTCGCCGTAGTTGGCGACGTCGAAGGTGCCGTAGTGGAGGATCGGGGCCGACATCCGGGGGCAGGCTAGCCGATAGGGGAGGGGCTACAGGACCCGAGCCCGATCGCGTAGCATCGGGCGGGTCCGGCGGGCGGCGATCGATCCGCTCCACCGACCCGGACGATCCGCACGACCCGCACGAGGGAATCCCATGAACGCGAATGCCGCCGTCTCCGAACCGATGAGCCAGCTCGAGATCCGCAAGGGCGCGGACGCCAGCCTCGACGTCGGCGGGCTGCGCTTCGTCGCCTGCCGCCGCGAGGTCGACGTGGTCGACGGCGGGATCACGCTCTACGTGAACGGCGCGCTGCCGGGCGAGGAGCGCGAGCTGCTGCGCTTCGATCTCTTCCGCAACCGCCCCCACTTCCACGTCCCCGCCGAGAACGCGGACGAGACGGAGATCCCGCCCTCGAGCGCCGAGGGCGTGCGGTCCTTCGTGATCGATCTGCTGACGCGCCGCGCGGGCGAGCTCGTCGGCGAGGCCGGCCATCCCGCGCTGCGCGATCGCCTCGACGCGGCCGCCATCGCGTCCGCGGGGCCCGCCCTGAACCGCCTGCTCGACGGGCTCGCCGAGCCGACGGAGATCTCCTACTTCCCGATCCCGACCGCGAAGCTCGAGGCGCTCCGGGGCTAGTCGGCGCCCGGATCCGCGACCGCGCGGCCGCAGCGCCGGTGGAGCTCGCGGACCTCCTCGGCCGTCAGGTCGCGCCACTCGCCGAGCTCGAGGCCCTCGAGCAGGACGTGCATGATCCGGATCCGCACGAGCCGCCGCACGCGGTAGCCGAGGGCCTCGCACATCCGCCGGATCTGTCGGTTGAGGCCCTGGGTCAGCACGATCCGGAAGACCTGCTTCGATACCCGCTCGGCGACGCACGGGCGCGTCCGGGTCCCGAGGATCTCGACCCCGCTCCGCATCGCCTCGAGGAACTCCGGCGTGACGGGCCGGTCGACGGTGACGACGTACTCCTTCTCGTGGGCGTGCTCGGCGCGCAGGATCTCGTTGACGATGTCGCCGTCGTTGGTGAGCAGGATCAGCCCTTCGGAGTCCTTGTCGAGGCGACCGATCGGGAAGATCCGCTGCGGGTGGTCGACGTAGTCGACGATGTTGCCGGCGACCGAGCGCTCGGTCGTGCAGGTGATGCCGGTCGGCTTGTGGAGGGCGATGTAGACCACCGGATTGCGGGCGCCCACGGGCTCGCCGTCGACGGTGACGCGGTCGCCCGGCTCGACCTGGCTGCCCAGCGTCGCCGGGCGGCCGTTGATCGCCACGCGGCCCGCCTCGATCCAGGCATCCGCCTCGCGGCGCGAGCAGACCCCCGACTCGCTGATGAACTTGTTGATGCGCATGCACCGTCTTGTAGCGCGGGGAGGGGACGCGCTCGACTGCTACGCTGCGCGCCGATGCCGACCGCCGCCCCCGAATCGAAGCTGCCCATCGTGACGGTCCGGGCCCGCGACGCCCGTCGCCTCGTCGCGGGTCATCCCTGGGTCTTCGACGGGGCGATCGAGTCGGCGCCCCCGGATCTCGTCGACGGCGCGATCGTCGCCGTCGAGGATCCCGCCCGCCGCCTGCTCGGGATCGGCCCCTGGAACGGCCGGTCCCGGATCCGCGTCCGCCTGCTCGCGCGTCAGCCCGTCCCGATCGATGCCGACTTCTTCGAGCGCCGGATCCGGGCGGCGCTCGCCGTGCGCGAGCGCCACCTGCCGGCGGCGACCTCCTACCGCCTCGTCAACTCCGAGAGCGACGGGCTCCCGGGTCTCGTGGTGGATCGTTACGAAGACGTGCTCGTCCTGCAGATCGCCTCCCTCGGGCTCGATCGGATGAAGGCCGCGATCGTCGACGCTCTCGTCCGCGTCTGTGCGCCGCGCGCGATCCTCGAGCGCAGCGACGCCGCCTCGCGCCGCTTCGAGGGCCTCGAGCCCGCGAGCGGCCTGCTCGCGGGCGAGCTCGAGCAGGCCCGCGCGCTGCCGATCCGGCTCAACGGCCTGCGCTTCGAGGTCGACCTCGAGGCGGGCCACAAGACCGGCCTCTACCTCGATCAGCAGCTCAACTACGAGGCGGTCGCCCGGTTCGCCCGGGGCGGGCGGGTGCTCGACTGCTTCAGCTTCCTCGGCGGCTTCGGCCTGCACGCGGCCCGAGCGGGCGCCGCCCACGTCCGGATGCTCGACCAGAGCGCGGACGCGGTGGCGGCGTCGCTGCGCAACGCGGCGGCGAACGGCCTCGAGGCGCGCTGCGAGGCCGAGGTCGCGAACGTCTTCGACTGGCTCAAGGCGCGCAGCCGGGCCGAGGTCCGCGAGCGCGAGGCGCCCTTCGACCTGATCGTGCTCGATCCGCCCTCGTTCACCCGCAGTCGAAGCAGCGTGCCCGACGCGCTGCGCGGCTACAAGGAGATCCATCTGCGGGCGCTGCGGCTGCTGGCGCCGGGCGGGGTGCTCGCGACGTTCTGCTGCTCGCATCACGTCGACGCCGCGGCCTTCCTGTCGGCGATCCAGGCGGCGGCGTTCGACGCGCGGGTGGTGCTGCGGCGCGTGGCCTGTTATGCGCAGTCGCCGGACCACCCGGTGATCCCGTCGATTCCGGAGACGGAGTACCTGAAGGGGTTCGCGTTCGAGAAGGTCGACGAGGCCGTCTGAGGGTCGCGCGCGGGCGGCGACGGAGACCGACGCGCGGGCGGCGACGGAGACCGACGCGCGGACGGCGGCGAGGGGCGCCGCGCGGGCCGCCGGACGGCGCAGACGGGGGAACGGTCATGCGGAAGCGAACGATCGGGATTCTCGGGCTGGTGGCCCTGCTCGGCGGGATCTGGAGCTGCCGGGCGCCGATCGCGCTGCGGGTGATGGATCGGGGGCTGGCGCGGACCATGCGCGCCGATCCGATCGCCGCGCTGCCCGATGGGCTCCACGTGCTGCTCTGCGGCGCCGGCGGGCCGCTGCCGGATCCGGTGCGCTCGGGGCCGTGCGCCGCCGTCGTCGCCGGCGGATCGATGGTCGTCGTCGACGCCGGGACCGGGGGTGCGCGCAACCTGCAGCGCCTGGGCTTCGTGCCCGGGCGGGTCGATGCCCTCTTCCTGACCCACTTCCACTCCGACCACATCGACGGCCTGGGCGAGCTCGCGATGCTGCGCTGGACCGGCGGCAGCCGGACGGCGCCGCTCCCGGTCCACGGACCGGAGGGCGTCGAGGAGATCGTCGCGGGCTTCACGCAGGCTTATCGGCGGGATGCCGGCTACCGCGTCGCCCACCACGGAGCCGAGACCGTGCCGCCTTCGGGCGCGGGCCTGCTCGCCGTCGCGTTCCCGGTGCCGGCCGAGGGCGAGGCGCCGGTCGTGTACGCGGCGAACGGCCTCGAGGTCCGGGCCTTCGTCGTCGACCACGCGCCGGTCGAGCCCGCCGTCGGCTACCGCTTCGACTACGGCGGCCGCTCGGTCGTCGTCAGCGGGGACACCGCGAAGTCCACCAACCTCGAGGCGAGGGCGAAGGGCGTCGACCTGCTCGTCCACGAGGCCCTTTCGCCGGAGCTCGTCGGCCGCCTCCACGCGGCGGCGCGCGACGCCGGTCGCGCGAACCTCGCGAAGATCACCGCCGACATCCCCGACTATCACACCAGCCCGGTCGAAGCGGCGCAGATCGCCCAGGCGGCCGGCGTCGGTCATCTGCTCTTCTACCACGTGGTGCCGCCGCTGCCGGTGCCCGGGCTCGACCAGGTCTTCCTGTCGGGCGTCTCGAAGGCCTACGACGGCGAGGTCACCCTCGGCCGCGACGGGACCCTCGTCTCGCTCCCGAGCGGGAGCGACGGAATCGAGGTCGACGAGCGATGAGGGAGGACGCATGACGGCGGTGCGCGACGGTCGGCGCGGGCGGCGGATCGCGGTCCGGGCGATGGCGCTCGGCCTCGGACTGCTGATCGCCGAGGGCGGGCTCCGGCTCGCCGGCATCGCGTATCCCGCCTGGGATCGCCCGACGGCGGGGCTCGGCGAGTGGGGCGTGCCGAACGCCCGCGGCTGGGCCGTCGGGGAGGCGCGGCAGTACGTCGAGCTCAACGCCGAGGGCGCCCGCGACGTCGACCACGCGGTCGCGAAGCCCCCGGGCGTCCACCGCGTCGTCGTGCTCGGCGACTCCTACGCCGCCGCCTACGAGGTCGAGCAGCAGCAGGCGTTCTGGGCCGTCGCCGGGCGCGAGCTCGCGAGCTGTCCGGCGACGGCCGGGCGGCGCGTCGAGATGATCAACCTCTCGAAGCGCGGCTTCGGCACCGCCGAGGAGCTGCTCGTCTGGCGCAAGCTCGGGGCGAAGTACGCGCCGGATCAGGTCGTGCTCGCGTTCTACACGGGCAACGACTTCCGCAACAACAGCCCGGAGCTCAAGGCGTCGGGGCGGCCCTATTTCCGGATCGAGGGCGACGCGCTCGTGCTCGACGAGTCCTACGCCGCGGATCCCGCCTATCAGCGCTGGATCGGCTGGCCGGGGGATCTCTGGTACGGGCTCGTGCGCCACGTGCGGCTCGTGCAGGTCGTGCGCCACGTGCGGCGGCAGGTGAAGGCGATGCTCGAGACGATGGAGGCGCGCCGCAAGGCGGGCGAGGGGGGCGCGGGCGGCGAGGCGGGGGTCGACGAGGCGATCTACCGGGAGCCGCAGGACGCCGCCTGGCAGTCGGCGTGGAGCCTCAGCGAGCGGCTCGTCGAGGCGATGCGGGACGAGGTCGAGTCGACGGGGGCGGGCTTCGTCTTCATGACGCTGTCGACCGCGGCCCAGGTCCATCCCGATCCGAGCGTGCGCGCCGCGACGGCGAAGCGCGTCGGGGCGCCGGACCTGTTGCTTCCGGAGCGGCGCTTCGAGGCGTTCGCCCGGACGCGGGGGATCCGCTGGATCTCGCCGATTCCGGAGCTGCTCGCCGAGGCGGAGTCGAGCGGCGAGTGCGTCCATGGCTTTCCGGGCCCCTGGTCCTGTCAGGGCCACTGGAACGCCACCGGCCACCGCATCGCCGGCGAGGTCCTCGCGCGCGCTCTCTGCGGCGCGCTGCACGAGGACCCTGCGCCGGTCGATCAGGCCTCGAGCCGGAGCCCCGCGTCGATCGAGCGCGCGAGCCGCCCGTAGAGGTGGATCTTCAGGCTCTCGAGGATCGCGTAGCCGATCAGCGCGAAGATCGTCGAGGACAGCGCCATCGCGAGGCCGCCGAGCTGCAGCATCGCGTGGGACGCGTGCATCGAGTAGAGCATCAGCGCGAGACCGCAGACCGTCCCGATGAAGCCGATCGGCGGGAGCAGGTTCGAGTACATCGAGATCGGCTCCGCGAAGCTCGACTCGTACTCCTCGACGACCAGCTGCTTCGCCGCGTCCCGCACGAAGGCGTCGGGCTCGGCCGGCGCCGTCCCCGCCGCGGCCGCGCGCACCTCGCGGATCAGCTCCGCGATGCGCCCGCCGACGCCGGCCGCGCCGCGCTCGGGGGAGGGCACGCGGGTCGCCGCCCGCGCGCGCCAGCAGAGCAGGGCGCCGTGCATGAGCGGCCACCAGACCGCCAGCAGCGAGATCAGCGAGACCGCGAGGGTCACCTGCGCCGCCCCGTTGCTCACGTCGAGCAGGCCCGAGAACATCGACTGGTCCATCTTCAGATCTCTCCCGTCTGTCGTCGCAGGAGCGCGATGCCCTGCTCGAGGGTGACTGCCTCGCCGGTCGGATAGAGGACCAGCATGCTCGTCATCGAGGCGAAGTCGCGCTCGAGGCGATCGATCGTCCGGCGCACCTCGCGGCGATCCTCGAGCTCGTCCATCAGCACGCCCTTCGAGAGCAGGAGCTCGGCCCGGAAGGGGCGCAGCTCCGCGTGGAACTGGGCGTCGTCGGTGTCGATGATCGTGTCCACCCGGGTCTCGATGTAGGGCCGCACGAAGCGCTCGAAGCGGTCGATGCCCTCGACCTTGCCGTGGCGGCGGAGCTGCTCGAGCGTCACGCGGAAGCTCGCGAGGTCGCGCCGGAGGCGTCGCATCGAGTACTTCTGCTGGGCCAGGGCCTCGCCGGTCAGCTGGCTCTCGACGGCCTCGCGGCCCGAGAAGCGGGCGAAGTAGGCGTGGCCGTCGCCGGCTCCGGTCGAGCAGCCGGTCGCTCCGAGGAGCGAGACGGCGAGCCAGCCTGCGAGCGGGGCGAGGCCCGCCGCGCGGCGACCGGCCGGGGCCGGCCGGGACCGGCGGGTTGCATGCGTCGCGTTTCGATTCGAGCTCATCGGTCTTCACCTCCGGCGATCAGGTCCTGCAGGTCGAGGGCGGCCGCAGTCGGGTTCTTGGTCGTGGTCGGGGCCGCACCGGCCCCCGCGCCGACCTCTTCCGCGAGGCGGCGGACCAGCGCGTGGACCGGGTGGTCCCGCTGGACGGCGAGCTCGCGGATCAGGCCCTCCTGGCCGAGCGTCGCCTTGAAGATCGGGAGCGCCTCTTCGATCGCCTGGATCCGCACGTCGAGCCGCTCGCTGCGGGAGTCGAGGCGGTCGAGGTCGCTCGCGAGCTTCTCGATCGCGAAGCTCTCGGGCGAGCGCCCGGCGGCGACCCGCGGCGGGGCGGGCACGGCGTTCTCGCCGGACTCGACGGCGGCGAGGCGCATGGCCTCGCGCCGCCGCTCGGCGAGCTGGTCGCGCTCGCTGCGGGTGGCGGCCATGGTCTGTGCGATCTCCTCGCGCTCCTTCGCGAGGCGCGCGAACTCGGCCTCGAGGGCGCCGATCTTCGTCTCGTCGGCGAAGCCGAAGTAGACGAGGCTGCGGTCGTTGGCGAAGGCGCTGCGGAACTTCTCGAGCACGTCGGCCTTCGCGGCGTGGTTCCCGATCCAGCGATCGAGCTGGCGCGAATGGACGACGCGACCGGCGATCGGCTGGGCGACCGCCAGGAAGTCCGCCTCGCGGCCCGAGCGCTGCAGCGCCACCGCGAGGGTGCCCCAGAGCGCGCGGTCGAAGGGGAAGTAGGCGAGCGCCGTCTGGTACTGGCGGATCGCCTCGCTGATCTGCTCCGGCGAAGCGTCGCCCGCCGAGAAGAAGAGCACGCCGTCGCCGATCCCGCGCGCCGCCTGATAGGCACCGAAGTAGGCGGCGTCCGGGAGCGCCTCGCCGGTCGTGTCGCCGGCGAAGCGCTGGAAGGCGTGCAGGTAGCGCGAGTAGTGGTTGATCGCGTGGACGATCGCCTCGTCGTCGAGCTTGCCCGCCTCGTTCTCGACGGACATGTAGTAGCGGGCGGCGTTGAAGGTCGCGTCCTGGATCTCGGCCCAGAGGCCCTGCATCGCGGCGACGTAGGCGTCGCGGCCCTGATCGAGGTAGCCGAGGCGCTCCCAGCCCCCGGTCCGCGCGGCGTGGAGCGATTCGTAGAGCTCGATGCCGCGGTCGATGCTGAAGGGGATGTCGAGCTCGATCGCACGCTTGGTGCGCTCGCCCGTCGCGAAGACCTCGCTCTGCTGGCGGAGCGCCCGGGAGTAGATCGCGACCTGGCCCTGGAGCGTGTCGGCCCGGCGCATCGCCCGCTGATAGGCGGCGACGGAGTCGCGCACCGCCGCCAGCGAGGCCTCGGAGAAGCCGTCCTCGGCGAGCCGCGTGCGCGCCAGCTGGTGGGCGCGCTCGGCGGAGACGAGGGCGAGGGTGTAGGAGAGGCTGCCGCCGTCGCTCTCGGGGCCGTCGAGGCGCGCCACGAGATGATCGAGGAAGTCCTTCGAGGAGGCCTCGACGGGGACGGTCTCGGGATCGGCGCCGACGCGCTCGTCGGCGAGCACGCGCACGATCGCGCCGAGCGGGTCGATGTCGCCGTCGAGGGCCTCGGTCTGGGAGTGGATCAGGATCAGGCGCGCCACGCTCTCGTAGAGATGGGGCAGGGTGCGGACGAAGCCGGCGTTGCCGTTCTCGGTGAGGGCGAGGGTGCGGTAGGTCTCGAAGGGGACCTCGAGGGGCGTGATCACCGACAGCCAGAGCGCCAGCACCTCGTCGACGAAGGCCGACGCGTCGCCGGCGGCGAGCGCCTGGTGGGCGTGGATCGTGTGGAACCAGTAGCGGTTCTCGTGGCGGTCGAGGCGATCGTCGAGGGTCTCGATCGTCGCCGCGGCGAGCTCGAGGCCGTTCGGCAGGTCGCCCGTCCGGAAGAGGATCAGCTCGGCGATCGCCTTGCGGCGGATCTCGAGCTCGCTCGTCTTCGGCGCGCGGCCGGCGCGCGGGGCGAAGGTCTCGGCGTGGTACTCGGCGAGCCGGGTGCCGACGGCGTTCTCCGCGCGCTGGATCAGGCGGCGCAGGTCCTCGGTGTCCGCGGCGGAATAGACGTAGGCGTGGTCGAGGTAGTCCTCCCAGCGCGCCTCTTCGGCGCCGGCCGAGAGGGCACCGAGGGCCACGAGGGCGCCCGACGCCAGCGCGAGCACGAGCGCGCGGCTCGCACGGCGCAGCGCGCCCCCTCCGATTCGAAAGCCTTGCTGCATCATCATCTCGACTTCGACTCCTGGCTCGATGGATCGCCGAGGCAGGCGAGCGCCCTCGCAAGGACGTCGCAGGCATCGCGATCTCTCGGTTGTCCGGCCCCAAGGTCGGGGTTCGGTCGTGACCACATCAGGAAGGCGCCCAGGCTGCGGGCCTCGACGACGCGATAGCTTCCGCTCGCATGGGAACATTCCCGTTTCACCGAAGCGGCAAGCAGGATGCGTTTCTTGAGCAGGTCCTGACGGCCGGGGGGGCTGCAATCGGGAAGCGCGTCGAGGGGCACCTCCCGCCATCCATCGACTCCGGTCCCGCTCGAGGTCCCGGCGAGCAGCGGAGCGACGTCCCGCGCCGCCGACACTTCCGGGCGTCGTGCGCTCGGCTCGGCTCCGCGGCCCCCGGCCTCCGCCTCGGCCGCGCCGCGATCGAGGGCGGCGAGTGTGGCCTGGCGGGAGCGGGCGCCCGCGTTCACGGCTTCGACGAGCGCGTCCGCGGGCCCGGCATCGGCGCCGCCCGAGCCCGGACGGGCGGTGAGGGGCGTCGGCGTCGCGGTGCCGGTGGCGCCGGCGAAGGGGTCGGGCATCGTGGCCGCGTGGGCATGGCGGGTCGCGCGGGCGACCTCGGAGGGGAGCGCGCTCGAGGCGTCGCCCTGGGCGAGTCGGGCCGGGCTCGAGACGGCGGCGGCGGCCGCGACCTCGCGCAGCTGCGCTTCGCTGGTCTGCTCGGCGGCCTTCGCTGCCGCCTCCGACCAGTGGGCGCCGCGGGTCGCGAGCGCGGTCGGGTCGAAGGGCTTCGTCGCGGTCGGGGAGGGCGCTGGGTTCGCGGGCGACGCCGCGCGCGGGGGCGTCCGGCGCTGTGCGAGGGATTCGTGCGGGCGCGGAGCGGGGCGACGGTGCGGGGGCTCGAGGCGCCGGACTTCGACCGCGGGCTCGGCTGGCGCGATCGGCGTCGGGGTCGGCTCGAACACGATCTGGATCGGCTCCGCCTCGGGCTGCGCGCGTCGCACCTCGTCGAGGGGGCTCGTCGCGAGCAGCCACGCGATCGCGAGGGCCGTCACGAAGGGAACGACCGTGAGCCGGCGCTCGAGGCGGATCGGCGTGCGCGCGACCGCCGAGAGCGGCTCGGCTTCGGGCGGGAGGCCGACGCGCAGGCGCGCGGCGCCCTTGCCGAAGCGGCGGCGGATCGGGTCGCGGGTCATCGGGCCTCGCGGTCGCTCGCGGAGGGGAGGGCGGCGTCGGCGGGGCCGGCGGAGATCGCCGGCATGGGCTCGACGGTGACGCCGCGATTGTTCTGCCAGACGCGCTCGAGCAGCGAGACCGCGACGAGGAGATCCTCGCTTCGGGCATCGCGATGGGGGGCGAGGATGGGACGCGCTCCGGCGCGGTCGCGGATCTGGTCGAGGCGGCTCGCGAGCTCGGCGGCGCCGACGGCGGTCTTCCGCGGCGCGTCGCCGGCCCTCCCGGGCGCGGCGGGGCCGGTTCCGGGCTCGATCAGCTCGAAGGGCGCGCGCGCGACCGACGGGTCGTCGCTCGCTGCGACCGGGAGCACACGGAGCTGCCAGCGCGGGGCACCGGGCGCCGCATCCGCCGAGGGCTCGATGGCCTCGATCCGGGGCAGCTCGAGCCGGGCGACGTCCGCCCGGGTCTTCTCCGGATCCGGGGCCAGCTGGGTGAACGCGATCAGGAGCAGGAACGCCAGATCGACGAAGGAAAAGAGCCAGATGGGCGCACTTCTTTCACGTCGCTTCATGTGCAGCGGGATCGGAACCGGTGCAGTCCCGCTTGAGCCCGTTGCGCATGCGCTGCGCGAGATTTTCGTGCGGCCGGGGGCGGTCCCGGCGCGACCGGAGTCGCGCTCCGGGAATCGCCCGAGCGCCTACCACTCGCCGACGTTCGGCATCGACTTCCAGGGCTCCGCCGGCGGCAGCGGCGTGCCCTTCTGGAGCAGCTCGATCGAGATCCGGTCGGGCGAGCGGACGAAGGCCATGCGGCCGTCCCGGGGCGGGCGGTTCAGCGTGACGCCCTTGTCGAGCAGGCGCTGACAGGTCGCGTAGATGTCGTCGACCTCGTAGGCGAGGTGGCCGAAGTTGCGGCCGCCCCCGTAGACCTCGGGATCCCAGTTGTACGTCAGCTCGACCTGGGCAAGCTCGTTGCCCGGGGCCGCGAGGAAGACGAGCGTGTAGCGCCCCGCCGGCACGTCGTAGCGGTGGAGCTCGACCAGCCCGAGCTTGTCGCAGTAGAAGTCGACCGAGGCTTCGAGGTCGCTGACGCGCACCATGGTGTGCAGATACCGCATGCGTTCCTTCTCCTGCTGCCCCGGCTCCCGAAGCGCTCCGGCGCGGGCGGCGGGGGCGCGCCCGGGCGTCCGGCAGATTAAGTCGGATCCGGACGGCGCGACAGCGCGCGAGGCGGATCCCCGGATTTCCCTCGCGGCCGGCGCCGCCCTGCGCTACACGACGGAGATCGCGTGGCTCCGCCCGCGACCCACCCCCCTGATCCGCGCGGGCCATCGTGCAGGGCCCCGAGCTGGCTCGTCCGCCCGTGCCGCCCGTGCAGAGCGCACGGCGCGAGGGCGTTCGGCGCGGCGATCGCCGGGAGGTGCGGCATGGGATCGATCCTCGGTGCCCTTCGCCTCGTGGACGTCCTCGACATCGCGATCGTGGCCGGGCTGCTCTGGGTCCTGATCGCGTGGGTCCGGGAGGCCCGGGCCCGGATCGCCCTCGGCGGGGTCTTCACGATCGCGCTGCTCTTCTGGATGGCGCAGTGGCTCGACCTGCGGCTGACGACGGCGCTGCTCCAGGGGTTCATCGCCGTCGCGGCCCTCGTCCTGGTCGTCGTCTTCCAGGACGACCTGCGCCGGCTCTTCGAGCGGATCACCGTCCTCGCCCTGCGCCACTCGACCCCGCGCCCCTCGGCCGACTTCCTCGACGAGCTCGGGAAGCTCGCGTTCTCCCTCGCCCATCGCCGGATCGGTGCGCTCTTCGTGCTCCCCGGCCGCGAGCCCCTCGACCGGCTCCTCGAGGGCGGCTTCTTCCTCGACGGTCGGGTCTCGGACCCGCTGCTGCGGAGCCTCGTCGATCCGGGGACGCCGGGGCACGACGGAGCGATCGTGATCCGCGGCGGGAAGGTGACCCGCTTCGGGGTCCACCTGCCGCTCTCGACCGAGTGGACGGAGCTCGGCGGCGTCGGCACCCGGCACGCGGCGGCCCTCGGTCTCGCCGAGCGGAGCGACGCCTTCTGCATCGTCGTGTCGGAGGAGCGCGGCGAGGTCACGATCGCGTGGCGGGCGCGGCTCGAGCGGATCGCGAACGAGGCGGTCCTGCGCGAGCGGCTCGACGCCTTCCTGCGCCGGACGAGCGCGCGGCGGCGCGAGTCGGGGCTCGGCCGCGTGCTGGCCCTCGCCCGGGAGCGCTGGCGCGAGGGCATCGTCGCGACGACGCTCGCCACCGGCTTCTGGCTCTACGGCGCGCCGACCGAGGGGCTCGGCCGGGGCTCGAAGGTCGTCCCCGTCGTCGTCGACAACCTGCCGGACGGCTATCGCGTCGCGCTGCTCGACCCGCCCTCGATCGAGGTCGAGTTCGAGGGACGCCCCCGGGATCTCATGATGGCGCCGACGGGGGATTTTCAGGTCCGGGTCGACGCCGACCGGATCGCCGCGGGGCAGGGCTCGCTCACGATCGAGGCCGGCGAGGTCGAGCATCCGCCCGACCTGCGCATCGTGGGGCTCGATCCGCCCCGGATCCGGCTCGAGCTGCAGCCGTTCTGAGCGGGCGCGGCGGACGCGTTCAGAGGCTCTCGCGGTACTCGAGCGAGAGCTGCTCGAGGTCCTCGTGGATCCGGCGCACGAGCCGGCGCGCGGCGGAGATCGCGCTGCGGGCCGCGCCCCGGGCGCGCGTCGCCTCGCGGCGGTCCTGGCTGTCGGCGAAGGCCTCGATCAGGCGAGAGGTCTCTGCGGGGGCGAGCCGGCGGCGGCTCGTCGCCAGGCGATGGGCGGCGTGGGTCAGCCCGTCGCCGGTCATGCGCGCATAGGGGTTGCGCAGGCGGGCGCGCGGAGCGAGGTCGGCGAGCACGTCGGTGAGCGGCACGCGCCGCCGCTGCGCCACGCGCTCGCAGACCGCGAGATAGGCGCGCTGATAGGCGCGGGCCTGCCGGCGTCGGGTCGGCGTCGTGCGCCGGTCGCGGCGCGAGGCGTAGTTCGAGAGCGCGATCTCGTAGAAGGCCTCGGCCGGGATCTCCGGTCGCACGCCCACCGCCGCGGGGGCCAGCCGCGCGGGCAGCTCCCGCAGCACGTCGCGCATGCAGTAGACCGCGTCCCAGGAGAGGCCGTCGGCGACCTTGCGGCGCCCGCGCGAGGAGCGCTTGCGCTCGAAGCGGTGGTGGAGCGCGAGCAGGTCGTCGACGCAGGCCGGGGCGTGGTGGATCAGGTGGTGGGCCTCGGACTCCTCGAAGCCCATCTGGTGCAGGAAGAGCCGTCGGCGCTCGCGGTCGAACTCCCGATCGAAGAGCGCGAGCACCGGATCGTCGCGCAGGCTCGCGAGCGAAGGCAGCGTCCCGCGCAGCAGCAGCTCCCGGATCTGGGCGAAGCGCTGCACGATCTGGCGCGCCTTGCGCTTCTGCTCCGGGATCGAGGTCGACATGCGGTCGGGATCCTCGAAGCGGTAGCCGTGGTGGTAGAGGCCGAACTGCCGGACCGAGCCGTAGTCGATGATGCTGCCGTCCGTCAGGACGTTGTCGCCGTCCCAATCGAGCCAGCAGAAGATGTACTCGCTCTCGAACGTCGCCGTCGCCCGGGCGAAATCGATCGCGACGCGCTCGGGCAGGTAGCGGATGCGCTCGCGCTCCGACGCGATGAAGGGCCAGCGCCGGTCGGCGATCTCGCGCTCGGCGTAGTAGAGGACGCACTCCCGCAGGTCCGCGTCCTCCCGCCTCCGCAGCAGGCCGAAGAAATGCGAGGGGCGCAGCAGGTTCGCCGCGATGCGGACGTTGATCGCGAAGCCGCCGGGCAGGGAGACGATCGCGAGGACGCGCTCGGTCCGGATGCCGTTGCGGGCGAAGGCCTCGCTCATCAGGGCGGCGCCGAGGCCCTCCTCGATGTGGGCCGTGCCGCAGCCGTAGTCGGCGATCTGGTTGCCGGTGCGGAAGAACTCGCCGTGGATGCTCGTCGCCGGGCAGAGGCGCGTCACGCCGGTGCCGCAGGAGGAGACGTCGAAGCGGCCGACGCCGGTCTCGACCAGGCCGTTCCAGATGCTGCGTCCGTCGCCGGAGTTGAGGCCGCGCTTGTCGGGATGCTGGAGCTGGAGGTAGCGGGTCGCCATGAACTCGTGGGGGAGGCGGTCGCGGGCGGGCGGGAGATGGCCGTGGGCCTGGTCCCATTCGTTCACGATCACGACGGCGAAGGTGTCGAGCAGCGTGCGGCGCAGGCCCGGGGTCATCTCGTCGGGATGATCCGCCGGGAGCAGGCCGATCTCGCGGGCGAGACCGAAGTTGAAGAAGGCGATGTCCCCGTCGTGCCGGCGGCGCGCCGGGTAGCTCACGATCGCGCCCGGGACCCGCTCGCGCAGCGGGTGGCGTCCGTCGAGGGCGCCGAGCTCGGCATAACACCCCGGGCCCTGCGCCGGCTCCCGCGGCGTCCGGCTCGTGAGCCTCCGCACGGCGCGAAGCGGCGACGGCGACCGGCTGGAGCGCGGTCGCGTTCGTTGCTTCGGATCCAGTTTGCCGGGTCGGTCTGCACGCATGGTGATTTTCGCTACAACTCGGCCGACTGTGCCGGCGGCTTGACCGGGGAATTTCCGAGTCGGCGGTCGATCGGGGCACCGCCGCGCCCGTCCGATCGGACGATGCCCCTGCGCGCTCGCGCGCTTGGCGGTCCGCCTGCGCGCGGGCTGCACGCGGGGAGGGGCCGACGATTTTTCGCGCATCGGATCCCGTATGCTCCGGCGCATGACGACGGAAGCTGGTGACGATCGCGCGACGCTCGGGGTGGCGTCGCGCGCGCTGCTCGGACTGCTCCATCTGCTCCCCCGCAACGCGATCTCCCGGGCGATGGGCTGGCTGGCCTCGCGCCGGCTGCCGGCGCCGCTGCAGCGCCTCGAGCTCGAGCTCTTCGTCCGGCTGGCCGGCATCGACCGGAGCGAGTTCGCGCGTCCGCTCGAGAGCTATCCCTCGCTCCAGCAGCTCTTCACCCGCGCGCTCGCCCCGGGCGCACGGCCGCTCGAGGGTGGGGAGGAGATCCTCGTCTCGCCGTGTGACGGCGCCTGGGGGACCTCCGGGGGGATCGAGCGCGGACGGCTGCTCCAGGTGAAGGGGCGTCCCTACCGCGTCGCGGATCTGATCGGGGACGAGCACCTCGCCGAGCGCTACGAGGGCGGGCAGTTCGCGACGCTCTACCTCTCGCCCCGCGACTACCATCGCTTCCACACCCCCGCCGCCGGCCGCATCACGCGCCTCGTCTACCGGCCCGGCTCGCTCTGGCCCGTCAACGCGATCGGCCTGCAGGGGATCGACGGGCTCTTCGCGCGCAACGAACGGATCTGCGCCTTCCTCGAGGTCGACGACCCGGCGCGCGCGCGCGGTGGTGTGGGATCGGCGCCGATCGCGATGGTCGCCGTCGGGGCCACGATGGTGGGGAGCGTGCGGCTCGCCTTCGATGCGATGGCCACCAATCGCCCGGGCGCCGAGCCCGAGGATCGCGAGCTCGGCGCGCAGGCGCCCGTCTTCGCCCGGGGCGCCGAGTGGGGCCACTTCGAGTTCGGCTCCACGATCGTCCTGCTCGTCCCGCCCGACCGCTTCCGCCTCGAGCCGCGCCCCGTCGGCACCCCCCTTCGCCTCGGCCGCGCGATCGGCCGGATCCTTCCGTCCGCCTGAGGAGCCGACCATGCCCGCGACGACCCTGCACGCCTACTCGACCCTCCGCCTCGAGGCCGAGGACGGCATCGCGACCCTGACCCTCGACCGCGCCGACCGCATGAACGCCTTCACCTTCGCGATGGCCCGCGAGTGGCTCGACGCCCTCGAGCGCATCGACGCCGACGACGCGATCCGTGCGGTGATCGTGACCGGCGCCGGCAAGGCCTTCTGCGCGGGGGCGGATCTCTCGGGCGGCGGCGGCACCTTCGATCCGAACGAGGGCGAGATGCAGGACGCGTCGGCGACCCCCGCGGCGCCCCGGGACATCGGCGGCATGATCGCGTTGCGCCTCTACCGGTGTCGCAAGCCGATCCTCGCCGCGGTCAACGGTGCGGCGGTCGGCGTCGGGGTCACGGCGATCCTGCCGATGGACGTCCGCCTCGCCAGCGAGCGCGCCCGCTTCGGCTTCGTCTTCACCCGCCGCGGGATCGTGCCCGAGGCCTGCAGCAGCTGGTTCCTGCCGCGGGTGGTCGGGATCGCGCGGGCCATGGAGTGGGTCACGACCGGTCGCGTCTTCGACGCTGCCGAGGCGCTCCGCGGCGGGCTGGTCAGCGAGGTCCTGCCGCCCGACGCGCTGCTGCCCCGGGCGCGGGCGCTCGCGACCGAGATCGCCGCGAACACGAGCGCGGTCTCCGTCGCGCTCGCGCGGCAGATGATGTGGCAGATGCTCGGGGCGCCGCATCCGATGGCCGCCCATCGCCTCGACTCCGCGGCGATGACGTACATGGGCGCCCGTGGCGACAGCCGAGAAGGCGTCGACAGCTTCCTCGAGAAGCGCCCCGCGCGCTTCCCGCTCACGGTCTCCGGCGACTTTCCCGAAGCCCTCCCGTGGCCCTGGCCCGTCGAGCCTCCGTACGAACCCTGAGCAGCACGCGCGCGTTTCCCGCTCGGCGGGCCCGCCGGCGCTCGCGCAAGGTCGATCGCCTCAGGCGGACCGCCGAAGCGCCGATGGGGGGTCGGGAGGGAGGAGCGCGTGTCCGAGGCAGCCTTCGTCGGCCGGCAGGCGATCGTCGACCGCGACCGGAAGGTCGTGGCCTACGAGCTCCTCTATCGCCGCGGTCGCGGGTCGGTGGTCGCCGACTTCGACGAGCAGAACGCCGCGGCCGTGCGGGTCATCGCGAACACCTTCGCGTCGCTCGGCGAGGAGACGGTGCTCGGCGGGCTCGTCGGGTTCTTCAACGTGACTCGCGAGGTCTTCCTCTCCGAGGCGATCCACGCGCTGCCGAAGGAGCGCGTCGTCGTCGAGCTGCTCGAGCACGTCGAGCCGGACCGTGAGATCGAGCGCCGCTGCCGCGCCCTGCGCGAGGCCGGCTACACGATCGCCCTCGACGACTGGGTCCTCGACGATCCCCGGGCGAACCTCCTGCCCTACGTCGACGTGGTGAAGGTCGACCTGCCGTCGGTCGGGCTGCGCCCGCTGCGCCGGCTCGCGCGCACGCTCCGGGATGCCGGCAAGCTGACCCTCGCCGAGAAGGTCGAGACCCAGGCGGAGTTCGACGCCTGCCTGAAGGCCGGCTTCGATCGCTTCCAGGGCTACTTCTTCGCGCGGCCGGTGGTGCTCGAGGGGGCGCTGCTCGATCCGTCCCAGACGACGCTCCTGCGCCTGCTCCAGCAGCTCTCCGTCGGTGCCGAGACCGCGGCGATCGTCGACAGCTTCAAGCAGGACGCGAAGCTCGGCGTCAACCTGATCCGCATCGTGAACACCGCCGGCAACGCCGGGCGGCTGCGCATCGAGTCGATCGAGGACGGGGTCCGGCATCTCGGGCTCAAGCATCTCTCGCGCTGGGTGTCGGTGCTGCTCTTCGCCCAGGGGCGGACCGGCGGAGTCCGCGATCCGCTCCTCACGCTGGCGGCCCATCGCGGCCGTCTGATGGAGCTCGTCGCCGAGGACGTCGTGCAGCGCCGCACCCTCGGCTTCGACCGCGAGCGCGCCTTCCTGGTCGGCATGCTCTCCCTCGTCGACGCGCTGCTCGGCCGCCCGATCGAGGAGATCGCTCGCGAGCTGCGGCTCGCACCGGAGATCGAGGCCGCGCTCATCCGGCGCGAGGGCGATCTCGGCCGCCTGCTCGGTCTCGCCGAGGCGGCCGAGCGCGGGGACGTCGACGCGATCCAGGCGGCGCTCGCCTGGCTCGGTCTCCCGCTCGAGCGCTTCCAGGCCCACGAGCACGCCGTCTACGCGTGGATCCACGCGCTGCAGCAGAGCCTCTCGGCCTGAGCCGGTCGGCCTGAAGGAAAGCCCGAGGCGTCCGGTATGCTCGGCCCCGTGCTCACCGCCTTCCTGGTCTTCGGTGCCGCCCTCGTGCTCGCGATCGCGCTGCAGCGACGCTGCTTCGCCGGCTACCCCGCGCCGCCGCCGGGCCTCGCCGTGCTCCATCGCGGCGAGGCGGCCTTCATCCAGGCGGCGGCGGAGGTCCTGTTTCCCGACGGCGCGGGTCTGCCCGTCGTCGGCGTCGACGCCCATCTCCCGCTCTACGTCGACCACCACCTCTCCGTGCTCCCGCCGAAGCAGCGCCTCCAGATCCGCGCGCTGCTCGCGCTCTTCGAGCACGTGACGCTGGTGCAGCCCGCCGACGTCCCGGGCGGCCGCGATCGCTTCTCGAGCCTGCCGCCCGCGGCGCGGGTCGCGGTGCTCGAGCGGATCGCGAGCCATCCGACCCTCTCGATCCGGATCCTGTTCACCGCGCTGCGCGCCGTGCTCTCCCTCGGCTACCTCGGGCATCCCGCGAACCTGCGCGAGCTCGGGCTCGCGCCCTTCGAGCTCGAGCCCGCGGTGAGCGAGGCCGAGCTGCTGTTTCCCCGGATCGGCGCGCTGCCGCTCTCGATCGGCTTCGGGCTCGCCGATCGCACGGATCCCGCCCGCCTCGCGCCCCTCGATCCGAAGGGCCCGCGCCACCGCGCCTACCTGCGCTCGAGCCGGGACTCGCGATGAGCGACCTGCGGGCGAGCATCGATCGCCATTCCGAGGTGGCCGGCGAGGGGGCCGCCGGCGCGGCTGCCGGGGACTGGCTCGCCGCGGCGCGCGAGCGGGTGCGCGTCTTCGCCCAGTACGACGGTCCGATCCAGGAGAAGGCCGACGTCGTCGTCGTCGGCTCGGGGCCCTGTGGCGCGGTCGCGGCCTACGAGCTGGCGCGGGCGGGCAAGGACGTGATCCTGGTCGAGGAGGGACCGCCCTTCACGGTGCGGGACTTCGAGCTCGACGGGAACCTCTCGATGACGCGCACGATGCGCGAGGGCGGCCTGCGCATGACGCGCGGGACGACGATGCCGACGATGCAGGCGGTGGCCCTCGGCGGCGGCTCGCTCGTCAACTCGGCGATCTGCGTCCGGCCGCCGCAGTCGGTCTTCGACGGCTGGGCGACGGGCTTCGATCTCGAGCGCACGAGCCGCGAGGCTCTCGATCCCCACTTCGACGCGATCGGCGCCTTCCTCGGCATCGCGCCGACCCCCGACGCCGTGCAGGGCCGCCGCAATCTGCTCTTTCGCGACGCCTGCAACGCCCTCGGCCTGTCCTCCGAGCCGATCGCGCGCAACGTCCGCGGCTGTCGCGGCAGCGGCGAGTGCTTCACCGGCTGCCGCAGCCGCGCCAAGCAGAGCATGGACGTGAGCTATGTCCCGGCGGCGCTGCGCGCGGGGGCGCGGGTGATGACGAGCCTGCAGGTCCAGGCGGTGCGCCACGTCGGCCGCCGCGCGACGGGCGTCGCGGGCCACGTCGTCGTGCCGTTCTCCGGCGGCAGCCGCGCCGGCCGGACCCATCGCTTCTCGATCGACGCGAAGGCCGTCGTGCTCGCCGCGGGCTGCACCTCGACGCCGGTCCTGCTCCGCCAGAGCGGGAACCTCGCCAATCGCTCGGGGCAGGTCGGCCGCAACCTCCAGTTCCATCCCGGGGTCGCCATCGCCGGCGTCTTCCCCGAGCCGGTCGATCCCCAGTTCGGGGCGACCCAGGGCTATCAATCCCTGGCGTTCCTCGAGGAGGGCTTCAAGCTCGAGACCCTGTGGGCGCCCCCGCCGCTGCTCTCGATGCGCTTTCCCGGGATGGGCGCGGAGCTGCAGGCCCATTATGCGGAGCTCCCCCGGATGGCCGTCTGGGACGCGATCGTCGGGGCGAACCGCTCCCTCGGCGAGGTCCGCACCCGGCCCTGGTCGACGAATCCGGTGCTCCACTGGCGGATCCACCACGAGGACCTCGCGATCCTGCGCCGTGCGCTGCACGTGATCGCCCGGCTGTTCTTCGCCGCCGGGGCCACGAAGATCCTGCCCGGCGTCCACGGCTTCGCCGAGGAGATGACGAGCGAGGAGGAGGCCCGGGCGCTCGACTCGCCGGCGGTGCGCCCCGAGAACCTCGTGATGGGGGGCAACCACGTCTTCTGCACGACCCGCATGCACGGCGACCCGGATCGGGGCGTGGTCGACGAGGACGGCCGCTGCCACGACCTCGAGAACCTCTACGTCGCGGATACCGGCATCTTCCCGATGTGCCCGTCGGTCAATCCGATGTGGACGGGCATGGCGCTCGCCCGGCGCCAGGCCCTGGCCCTCGTCGATCGCCTCTGAAATGGATCCGAGGTCACCGGAATCCGTCCGGATTCCCCGATCGGCAGAGCCCCCTTCAGGTCGGCGGCGGGGCGGCCGATGCAGCCGCCATGCCCCTGCGCCCCGAGCACACCCGCACGACGATCCGAAGCCTGGTTCCGGCTCTGCTCGTCCTGCTGTCGGCCGGCGCCGCCTCGGCCTACGACCCCGACGCGAGCGTCCACGGCAACTACCGCGGGCAGTGCCGCCGGCTGACCAAGCAGCTCGCCTACTACGAGAAGACGGTCCTTCCGATGGCGATCCAGCGTCGCAATCTCGCCTGGGAGAAGGCGACGAACGATCAGATCACGCGGATCTGGAACAAGCGCGCCGATCTCTGTCCCAAGTACGGGAAGGAGCGGGCCCGCCTGCTGCGCGCCCTCGACCGGATCCGGGCCTTCAACAAGCTGCTGGCCCAGGCCGGCCGGGCCACCCTCCGCTACTTCACCGCCGGCGGGACGCCCTGAGCCCGGCGCGTCCGTCCGGATCCGCCCGTCGGCCCGCCCCGACCCTCCCCGCGCCCGATCCCGTAGACTTCCGCCGACGCGCTCACTTCGCGGAGGGATGGGCATGATCTCCTGGCCTTTCGTTCGGCTCGTCTCGATGCTCGCAGCGCCGAAGGTCCGCGTGTCCGCGCTCGTCGGTGCGCTCGCCTTCGCGCTGGCCGTCGTCGCGCTCGCGACCCGACCGGCCGGGGCGATCGGGGACGAGGGCGCCGACGGGCGCTTCGAGCGCCGCGACTCCTTCCACTTCACGCTCTACCAGGACGTCGACCTCGACGAGAGCTCGGGGATCGCCGGCTCGCGCCAGTTCGAGCAGGACGTCCTGCGGGAGCTCGAGGCCGCCTACGAGCGCCTCGACCGCCTGCTCGCGCTGCGGCCCGATCGCAAGCTCGAGGTCACGGTCTGGGATCCCGGGCTCTTCGATGCGCGCTTCGCCGGGCTCTTCCGGTTTCCCGCGGCGGGCTTCTACGGCGGCTCGATCCAGATCCGGGGGGCGGCCGGGGTCACCGACGCGCTGGTGCGCGTGCTCCACCACGAGCTCGTCCACGCGGCGCTCGACGCCGAGTCTCGCCTCGTCCTGCCCGCCTGGCTGAACGAGGGGCTGGCGGAGTGGTTCGAGGCCCGGGCCTTCGGCAAGCGCGGGCTCACGCGCGGCGAGCAGGCGGCGCTCGTCTCGATCGCCCGGGCGGGCGGGCTGCCGGTGCTCGCGGACCTCTCGCGCCCGGGCTTCGGCGGGCTCGGGCCGGACGCGGCGGCGGTGGCGTATCTCGAGTCCTACGCGTTCATCGACTTCCTCGCTGCGACGGGGGGCGAGCGGAGCCTCGTCGAGCTCTGGTCGGCGGTGCTCCACTCGGGCAGCGTCGAGCGCGGGGTGCGGCGCGCCTACCGACGCGACCTCGAGACCCTGGAGCGTGCATTCCGCAGCACGCTCGGCGCGGCCTGATCGGTTGTGTCGGCGGGGGGCCTTCTCTAGCTTGCGCCGGTGCGGATGCGACGGGTCGAGCGAGGGGCGGGGCGGACGGGCATGACGCGCCGTGGGGCGGCGATCGGGGCGATCCTGCTCGCCTCGTTCGTGCTCCTGGGCCGGGCCGAGCCCGGAGCCGCGGCCGAAGACCCGAGCTCGGGGGACGAGCCGGCCGCCGCGACCGCCGCCGAGTCGCCGGAGGACGCGACCGGCGAGCCGGCCGCGGACGAGAGTCGGCCCCCGCAATCCCACCGCCGCGCGCCGCCGTCCCCGATCGGCGCCCGCTTCGCCGAGCCCCTCGAAGGCCAGCGCATGCGGATCCGATACCAGTGGCGCCGCACGAAGTCCCAGGGCCTGCTGCTCGCCGATCGCGACGCGCGCCCGGGCTACGTCCGCGACGCACTCTTTCTCGATTACAACGAGACACCGCGGGCCCTCGACGTGACGACCCATACGATCGAGGTCGCCTACGCGCCCCATCCGCGCACGACCCTGATCCTGCAGGTCCCGTTCCTCGTGAAGGACCTCGAGACCCTCGAGGCCTCGGGCGATCGCCGCCGCGACCAGACCGAGGGCGTCGGGGACGTCACGCTCGGGCTCGTCGTCCCGTTCATCCGCCGCGGACGCGAGTCGTCCCACGTCCACATCGCCTTCGACGTGCCCAACGGGAGCTTCCGCAAGCACGACGCGACCGGCCGGCGCCTCCCGTACGACTCCCAGATCGGGAACGGGACCTTCGACTTCGAGTGGGGCTGGACCTATCGCGGCGAGCGCGATCGCATCTCCTGGGGCGGCCAGGCGATCGGCCGGCATCCGCTCGACGAGAACGGGCTGGGGTATCGCGAGGGGAGCCGCTTCGAGGCCTCGCTCTGGAGCGGGGTGCGCCTCATCGATGGCCTCAGCGCGTCCCTGCGCGTCCAGTGGCAGAAGCAGAACAACCTCTCGGGCCGCGATCGCAGCTTCGATCCGATCACGAATCCGGCCGAGAACGACAAGGCGCGGGGCGGGACGCGCCTCCTCGTCGGTCCGGGGCTCGCGTGGGATCTCCCCGGCGTGCTGCGCGGGCAGCGGCTCGCCGTCGAGCTCTCGGTGCCCGTCTATCAGAACCTCGACGGGCCCCAGCTCGAGCAGGACTGGACGCTCACGACGGGCTGGCAGTGGGCCTACTGAGGCGCGGGCGGAGGGGGCCGGACGCGGGCGAGCGCGGCGCGCGGGCGACGGGTCTCGTCGGGGCGATCGCCTTCGTGCTGTCCCCGCTGCTGCTGCTCGTGCTCGCGGGCGGCTGTGATCGAGACGCGAATCCCGCCATCGGACGCCACGCCGCCCACGGCACGGTCGAGGACGTCGATCGCGCGAACGCCCAGGTCCTGATCGAGCACGACGACGTGCCGGGGCTGATGCCCGCGATGACGATGAACTTCCTCGTGCCCGATCCGGCGGTGCTCGCGCGGCTCGTGCGCGGTCAGGTCATCGACTTCGAGCTCGAGTTCACGGGGCGCAGCTACGAGGTCGTCGACTTCGAGGTGGTGGGTGAGGGCGCCTTCGAGGCGGGCTGGCGGCGGCTCGGGGACGGGCTCGTGCGCTCGAGCCCCGTGCCCGACTTCGAGCTCGTCGATCAATCGGGGGCGAAGGTCCATTTCGCCGAGCTCGGCCACCGCGTCGTGCTGCTCGACTTCATCTACACCGCCTGCCCCGGACCCTGTCCGGTCCAGACCTCGCGCCAGGTCGCGCTCCAGCGCCGCATTCCCGAGGCGCTGCGCTCGAAGATCCGCTTCCTGTCCCTCACCCTCGACCCCGACCACGACGGGCCGGCCGAGCTCGAACGTTATGCGAAGGCCCGCGGCGCCGATCTCGCGAACTGGTCGTTCCTGACCGGGCCGCCCGAGACGCTCGCCTCGCTCGCGCGCGCCTACGGCGTCGGCTCGCTGCGCAAGGCGGACGGCTCGATCGACCACACCCTCGTGACCTTCCTCGTCCACGACGGCCGCATGCTCGAGCGCTACCTGCCGAAGCCCGGCGAGGAGGACCGGCTCCTCGCGGACGTCGTGGCCCTCGCCGGCGGCGTCGGGGCGAGCGGGGAAGCTGCAGGGAGGGACGCCGCCGGGACGGACGCCGCGAGGAGCGAGCCGACCCGGGCGGCGGAAGCGATCGAGGCCAGCGGCGCGGCGGACTGAGGCGATCGCGGGGGCGAGCGGGTTTCGCCTCGGTTTCGCTCGCGGGGCTCCGCCGCTAGATTCCGCGGCCTGCATGGACGTTCTCGCGCGCTTTCATCCCGCGGTGCGACGCTGGTTCGAGGGGCGATTCCCGGAAGGGCCATCGGCCCCCCAGCGCGCCGGCTGGCCCGCGATCGCCCGCCGCGAGCACACCCTGATCGCCGCCCCGACCGGCTCGGGCAAGACGCTCTCGGCCTTCCTCGTCTGCATCGACGCGTTCTATCACCGGGCGGAGGAGCGCTTCGTGGCGCAGCGGGTCGAGGAGCGGCTCGCTGCGGACGAGCCCTTCCGCCTCGATCCGAATCCGCCGACGCCGCGCGCGCGGCCGCGACCGGCGGTGCGGCCGAGCGGCGTCGAGGTCCTCTACGTCTCGCCGCTCAAGGCCCTCGCCGCCGACATCCAGGAGAATCTCGCGCGCCCGCTCGCGGAGATCGCGGAGGGGGCGCGCTCGCTCGGGCGGGTGGTGCCCGAGATCCGGGTCGCGCTGCGCAGTGGCGACAGCACGGCCTCCGAGCGCGCGGCGCTCGTGAAACATCCGCCCGAGATCCTCGTCACGACGCCCGAGTCCCTCTACCTGCTGCTGACCTCGCCGCGCGGGCGGGAGATGTTGCGGACGGTGCGCACCGTCATCGTCGACGAGATCCACGCGCTCGCCCGCGACAAGCGTGGCGCCCATCTCGCCCTCTCCCTCGAGCGGCTCGAGGCCCTCTGCGACGAGCGGCCGACGCGGATCGGGCTCTCCGCGACCCAGAGCCCGATCGAGCGGATCGCGAAGCTCCTCGTCGGCGCGGGCCCCGAGCGAATCGACGATCGAGGCGAGCCGCGCTGCACGATCGTCGACGTCGGCCATCGCCGCGCCCTCGACCTCGAGGTCGTG
The DNA here is from genome assembly GCA_046351135.1 of Myxococcota bacterium. Lineage (GTDB taxonomy): Bacteria > Myxococcota_A > UBA9160 > UBA9160 > UBA4427 > UBA4427. The sequence continues at coordinate 142,614 of JAXLZA010000007.1, forward strand.
CTGCCCGGCAGCGAGCTCGAGGCCGTCGCCTCCGGCGAGCAGATGGGCGAGGTCCTCGCGTCGATCGCGGCGGAGGTCGAGCGCCACCGGACGACCCTCGTCTTCGTCAACACCCGCCGCATGGCCGAGCGCCTGGCCCACCAGCTCGCCGAGCGCCTCGGCGAGGAGGGCGTCGCCGCCCACCACGGCAGCCTCTCGAAGGAGCGGCGCCTGCGGGTCGAGTCCGCCCTGCGCGAGGGCCGCCTGCGCGCCCTCGTCGCGACGGCCTCCCTCGAGCTCGGCATCGACGTCGGTCCGGTCGAGCTCGTCTGCCAGATCGGCTCGCCCCGGAGCATCGCGACCTTCCTGCAGCGCGTCGGCCGCTCGGGCCACCATCTCGGCGGGCTGCCGAAGGGGCGCCTCTATCCGCTGACGCGGGACGAGCTCGTCGAGTGTGGCGGGCTCCTGCGCGCGGTGCGCGCGGGTCGCCTCGACCGGATCCATCCGCCCGTCGCGCCCCTCGACATCCTCGCCCAGCAGATCGTCGCGGCCTGCGCGGCGGAGCCCTGGAAGGAGGACGAGCTCTACCGCTGCTTCGTGCGCGCCGCGCCCTACGCCGAGCTCTCCCGCGCGACCTTCACGGAGGTGGTCGAGCTCGTCTCGAACGGCGTCGCGACCGGCCGCGGCCGCCGCGCCGCCTGGGTCCACCGCGACACCCTCGGCGGCATGCTGCGCGCCCGCCGCGGCGCGCGCATCGCGGCCCTGACCTCGGGCGGCGCGATCCCCGACGTCGCCGACTACCGCGTCGTCGCCGATCCCGACGAGACCTTCATCGGGACGGTCGGCGAGGACTTCGCGATCGACAGCCTGCCCGGCGACGTCTTCCTGCTCGGCAGCGCGACCTGGCGCATCCGCCGCGTCGAGGCGGGGAAGCTGCGCGTCGTCGACGCCGAGGGCGCCTCGCCGAACATCCCGTTCTGGGCCGGTGAGGCACCGGCGCGGACCGAGGAGCTCTCCGACGAGGTCTCGGCCCTGCGCAGCGCCCTTGAGCCGATGCTCGCGCGCGGCGACGAGGCGGCGGCACGCGCGTGGCTCGCCGAGGAGGCGGGGCTCGGCGCGGGCGCGTGCGAGCAGATCGCGCGCTACCTCGCGGTGTCGCGCGCGGCGCTCGGCGCGCTGCCGACCCGGGACCGGCTCGTGCTCGAGCGCTTCTTCGACGACGCCGGCGGCATGCAGCTCGTCGTCCACTCGCCGCGCGGTGGGCGGCTCAATCGCGCGCTGTGTCTCGCGCTGCGCAAGAAGTTCTGTCGAACCTTCAACTTCGAGCTGCAGGCGGCGGCGAACGACGATGCCCTCGTGCTCTCGCTCGGGCCCCACCACAGCTTCCCGCTCGCCGACGTCCCGCATTTCCTCGGGACGACGGGGCTCGTCGACACGCTCTGCCAGGCGGTGCTCCCGACGCCGATCTTCACGGCGCGCTGGCGCTGGAACCTCTCCCGGGCGCTCGCGATCCTGCGCTTCCGCGGCGGCAAGAAGAATCCGCCCGCGATCCAGCGCATGGAAGCGGACGACCTGATGGCCGCGGTCTTTCCCCAGGCCGCCGCCTGCCAGGAGAACGTCGCCGGACCGATCGAGATCCCGGACCATCCGCTCGTCCGCCAGACGCTCCACGACTGCCTGACCGAAGCCCTCGACGCCGCGGGCCTCGACGCGCTCGTCGCCTCGCTCGCGGCGGGGACCCTCGCGGTCCACTGCGTCGACACGACCGAGCCCTCGCCGCTCGCCCACGAGATCCTGAACGGCAAGCCCTTCACCTACCTCGACGACGCGCCCCTCGAAGAGCGCCGCACCCGCGCCGTGCGCATGCGCCGCGGCCTCCCGGTCGAGGAGCGCGACCTCTCGCGGCTCGATGCCGCCGCGATCGCCCGCGTCCGCGACCAGGCGCGGCCGATGCCGCGGGATCGCGAGGAGCTGCACGACCTGCTGCTCGGCACCGGCTACTGGACCGCGGAGCCCGCCTGGCAGCGGATGTTCCTCGAGCTCGAGGCCCTCGGGCGCGCCTTCGCGTTCCGAGCGGCGGGGCGAGGGGAGGTCGCGGCCCTCGCCGAGACCGCCGGGCGCGAGGCCGGAGACGGGCCGGGCGAGGCCGAGGGAACGCTCTGCTGGGCAGCCCGGGAGCGCGCGGCGTGGGTCGCGGCGCTCCATCCGACGGCGTGCGGTGTGGGCGGGGGCGCGGAAGCAGACGAGGGCGTCGGCCGGATCGTGCCCGCCGACGCGGCCGACGTCGCATCGGCGATCGCCGAGGACGTCGCGATCGCCCACGTGCTGCGCGGGCATCTCGAGACGACGGGGCCGATCGACGCGGCGGCCCTCGCGCGGCGGCTCGCGGTGCGACCGGGGCTCGTGGAGATCGGGCTGGCGGCGCTCGAGGCGGAGGGCTTCGTGCTGCGCGGGCGCTTCGAGGGGAGCGGCGCGGCGGAGGCGGGCGGGGGCGAGACCGCGCCCGAGCAGTTCTGTGCGCGGCGGCTGCTCGCGCGGATCCACGACGACTCGCAGCGGCGGCTGCGCGCCTCGGTCGAGCCGGTCTCGGCCCAGGACTTCCTGCGCATGCTCTTCGTCTGGCAGCACGTGGCGACGGGCAGCGCCCTCGAAGGCGCAGCCGGCCTCGCGCGGATCGTCGAGCAGCTCCAGGGCTTCGAGGTCGCGGCCGGGGCGTGGGAGGGCTCGGTCCTGCCCCTGCGGCTGCGGGACTACCGGCCGGAGTGGCTCGATCTCGCGTGCCTCTCGGGTCACGTCGCCTGGCTGCGCCTCGCTCCGCCCGCGGCGCCGCGCGCGGGACCGGCCGATCCGGCCATCGCGCCCGCCGCGATCCCCGCGGCGGGCGAGGGCAGCCCGCGTGCCGCCGGGACGACGCGCTCGACGCCGCTCGCGCTCGTGCTCCGCAGCGACCTCGCCTGGCTGCTGCAGGCGCATCGGGGCACCGGCGAGACGCGCCGGGACGGCGGGGCACCGCGCCCGCCGACGCCCCGGGCGAAGCGCCTCCTCGAGCGGCTCGACGCCGGGGGAGCCGCGTTCCACGCCGACCTCGTCGCCGCCCTCGGCGAGGCGCCGGTCGAGGTCGAGGCGGCGCTCTGGGAGCTCGTCGCGAGCGGGCGGGTCTGTGCCGACGGATTCCAGGCGCTGCGCATGCTGCTCGCGGCGCGCGGGGCCGACGCGCGGGGGCGGGCCGACGAGCGCGCGCGGCGCGGCCTGCGCCGCGGCGGGGCGAGGGGGCTCGCGTCGGGGGCCGAGGGGCGCTGGTCGCGGCTCGCCGAGCCGGCGCCGGTCGAGGATCGCGACCGGCTGGCGGAGGCGGTGGCCGAGCAGCTGCTGGCGCGCTGGGGCGTCGTCTTCCGGGACGTCGTCGCGCGGGAGCATCTCGCGCTGCCCTGGCGCGACGTCGTCTGGGCGCTGCGCCGGCTCGAGGCGCGCGGGGCGATCCGCGGCGGTCGCTTCGTCACGGGCTTCACCGGCGAGCAGTTCGCGACGCCCGAGGCCCTCGAGTGCCTCGCGCGCGTGCGGGCGACGCCGCGAACGGGCGAGCGCGTGGTCGTCTGCGGCAGCGATCCGCTGAATCTCGTCGGGATCCTGACGCCGGGGGAGCGGGTGCCAGCCCAGCCGACCCGCGAGATCGTCTTCGTCGACGGCCGGCCTGAGAGTCCGCCGGTCCCGGCGGCGGCGGCGCGGCGGGCGGAGCGAGTGGAGGGGACCGCATGAGCGAGCGACACGACGTCGCGTTCCTCTGTCTCGGTGTGATGGGCTTTCCGATGGCGGGCCATCTCGCCCGCGCGGGCCACCGCGTCACGGTCTACAACCGGACCCCCGCCCGCGCCGAAGCCTTCCTGCAGGCCCATGCCGCGCTCGCGGTCCGTTCGGCCGCGACCCCCGCCGAGGCGGCCCGCGGCGCCGACTTCGTCTTCGCCTGCACCGGCGCCGACCCCGACCTCGAGGCCATCACCCTCGGCCCGGACGGCGCCTTCGCCGCGATGCGCGAGGGCGCGCTCTTCGTCGACCACACGACGGCGTCGGCCGAGCTCGCCCAGCGCCTCCACCGCGAGGCCCGCGGTCGCGGTCTCGCCTTCCTCGATGCCCCGGTCTCCGGCGGCCAGAGCGGCGCCGAGCAGGGGACGCTCACGATCATGCTGGGCGGCCTCGAGGCCGACCACCGGCGCGCGGCCCCGCTGCTCGACTGCTATGCCCGCAAGCACGCGCGGATCGGACCGGCGGGCCACGGGCAGTGGGCGAAGATGGTGAATCAGATCTGCATCGCGGGGCTCGTCGAGGCGCTCGCCGAGGGGCTCCATTTCGGTGAAAAGGTCGGCCTCGACGTGCGGGCGGTCGTCGACGTGATCTCGCAGGGGGCGGCGGCCTCGTGGCAGATGCAGAACCGGGCGGGGACGATGCTCGAGGACCGCTTCGACTTCGGATTCGCCGTCGACTGGATGCGCAAGGACCTCGGCATGGCCCTCGCCGAGGCCCACGCGCGGGGGATTCCGCTGCCCGCGACCGAGCTGGTCGACGGGCGTTATGCCGAGGTCCAGCGCCTGGGCGGCGGGCGCCTCGACTCCTCGAGCCTGATGCGGGTCCTCCGGGAGGAGGGCCGCCGTGGCGGCTGTGCGCCGGGCGGGTCGGGGCTAGACTCGGCGGACCGCCGGAAGCAATAGGGCCAGATGACGCGCGCCGAACGGGGCACGCGGGGGGAGATCGATCCGTGGCGCACGAGTTCGTCTATACGATGCACGACCTGAGGAAGGTGATCGGGGATCGGGTGATCCTCGACGGCATCACGCTCTCCTTCTTTCCCGGCGCGAAGATCGGCGTCCTCGGCGCGAACGGCGCCGGCAAGAGCACGCTGCTGCGCATCATGGCCGGCGTGGATACGGACATCCTCGGCGAGGCGAAGCCCGCGAAGGGCCTGCGGGTCGGCTACCTGCCCCAGGAGCCGAAGCTCGATCCGGCCAAGGACGTCCTCGGCAACGTCGAGGACGGCGTCGCCGAGATCCGCGCGCTGCTCGACGAGTTCAACGCGATCTCCGCGAAGTTCGCCGAGCCGATGGAAGACGACGAGATGAACGCCCTGCTCGAGAAGCAGGCGAAGCTCCAGGACCAGATCGACGCGGCCGGGGCGTGGGAGATCGATCGGACCCTCGACGTCGCGATGGAGGCTCTGCGCTGTCCGCCGGGCGACGCCAAGGTCGACACGCTCTCGGGCGGCGAGAAGCGCCGGGTCGCCCTCTGCCGGCTGCTGCTCTCGAAGCCCGACATGCTGCTGCTCGACGAGCCGACGAACCACCTCGACGCCGAGAGCGTCGCCTGGCTCGAGCGCTTCCTGCAGGAGTATCCCGGCACCGTCGTCGCGATCACCCACGACCGCTACTTCCTCGACAACGTCGCGGGCTGGATCCTCGAGCTCGACCGCGGCCGCGGCATCCCGTGGCAGGGCAACTACTCCTCCTGGCTCGAGCAGAAGAACAAGCGCCTCGAGGTCGAGGAGAAGCAGGCCGGCGCCCGGGCCCGGACCCTCGCCCGCGAGCTCGAGTGGATCAAGCTCTCGCCGCGCGCGCGCCAGGCCAAGGGCAAGGCCCGCATCAACGCCTTCGAGGAGCTCGTGAAGCAGGGGGTCGAGCGCGCGCCCGAGAAGGTCGAGATCTCGATCCCGATCCCGCAGCGCCTCGGCAACGTCGTCGTCGAGGCGGATCATCTGCGCAAGGCCTACGGCGACAAGCTGCTCTTCGACGACCTCTCGTTCAAGCTTCCCCCCGGCGGCATCGTCGGCATCATCGGCCCGAACGGCGCCGGCAAGACGACGCTCTTCAAGATGATCGCCGGCGAAGAGAAGCCCGACGCCGGGACGCTCCGGCTCGGCGAGACGGTGAAGCTGTCCTACGTCGATCAGGATCGGCGCGACCTCGATCCGAAGAAGACGGTCTTCCAGGTCGTCTCGGGCGGCGAGGACAAGATCATGATCGGCAACCGCGAGATCCCCTCGCGCGCCTGGGTCTCGTCCTTCAACTTCAAGGGCACCGACCAGCAGAAGCTCGTCGGCGACCTCTCCGGCGGAGAGCGCAACCGCGTCAACCTGGCGCTGCTTCTGCGGACCGGGGGCAACGTCCTGCTGCTCGACGAGCCGACCAACGACCTCGACGTCGACACGCTCCGGGCCCTCGAGGACGCGCTCGTCGACTTCCCGGGCTGCGCCGTGGTCATCAGCCACGACCGCTGGTTCCTCGACCGCATCGCGACCCACATCCTCGCCTTCGAGGGCGACAGCCACGTCGAGTGGTTCGAGGGCAACTATCAGGACTACGAGGCGGATCGGAAGCGGCGGCTCGGGGCCGATGCCGACACGCCCCACCGGATCAAGTACCGCCGCATCGACGCCTGATCGGAAACGAAAATTCCCTTCGCGCGTGCGGGTGGTCCTCGGTCGGCGAAAACGAGCGGGTCAGGCTTGACCCGCTCGGTCGACCCTGAGTACGGTGCCGTCGCAGCGGGGCTGCGCTCGCGTCCGTGATCCGGGGAACCTCCCCGGCGAAGCGGACCGGGCCTGCGAGCCTCGCGAGGGGAGAATCGATCCATGGGCATGATGAGCGAGTTCCGGGATTTTGCGATGAAGGGCAACGTCGTCGACATGGCGGTCGGCGTCGTGATCGGCGGCGCCTTCGGCAAGATCGTCACGTCGTTCACGAACGACGTCCTGATGCCGCCGATCGGGCTGCTCCTCGGCGGCGTCGACTTCTCGGACCTGAAGATCACGATCAAGGACGCGGTCGGCGAGACGGCGGCCGTCTCGATCAACTACGGCTCGTTCATCAACATCGTGCTCGACTTCCTGATCATCGCCTTCGCGATCTTCCTCGTCGTCAAGGCGATGAACACGGCGATGTCCTCCATGAAGAAGAAGGAGGCCGCCGCGCCGCCGCCGGGCCCGTCGAAGGAAGAGGTCCTGCTGACCGAGATCCGCGACGCCCTGCGCTCGCGCTAGGCGTCCAGCGCGAGAGAGCCCTCAGCCAGCGCTGGAAGCCGTCAGGCGTCCAGCGCAGGATAGTCGACGAAGCCCTTCGGCCCGGGCGTGTAGAGCGCGCTCGGGTCGAAACGGGCGAGCGGTGCGCCGAGCTCGAGGCGTCGCGCGAGGTCCGGGTTGCCGATGAAGAAGCGGCCGAACGAGACGGCCGCCGCCGCGCCCGACTCGACGACCTCGATCGCCTCCTCGCGCTTGTAGCTGTCGTTCACGATCAGCGGTCCGCCGTACGCCGAGCGGGCGAGGGCGACGTTGTCGAGGGCGACGCCGTGGAGCCGGATGACGTGGCAGTAGGCGAGGCCGAGGCCGCGCAGCTCGCCGAGCAGCCCCCGGAACGTCTCCTCGGGGTTCTCGTCGGACAGGTCGTTGAAGGGATTGCCCGGGCAGATCCGGAATCCGACCCGTGCCGCGCCGTCGACGTCGGCCATGGCGCGCAGGACCTCGACCGGGAAGCGCACGCGGTTCGCGAGCGCGCCGCCGTACTCGTCCTCGCGCCGGTTGGTCCCGGTCGACAGGAACTGGGCGAGGAGGTAGCCGCTCGCGACGTGGGCCTCGACGCCGTCGAAGCCGGCGTCGTAGGCGAGCTCCGTCGCCCGCCGGTACTCGCCCACGATCTTCGGGATCTCGTCGCGGCGGATCGCCCGGGGCGTGGTCATGGGCTGCATGCCCTTCGTGTCGGTGTACATGTCGCCCTTCGCGGGGATCGCGGAGGGGGCGACGGTTTCGGCGTCGCGCGGCTTGTTGTCGGGATGGGCCACGCGCCCGCAGTGCATGATCTGGGCGACGATCCGGCCGCCTTCGTTGTGGACCGCGTCGGTGACCTTCCGCCAGGCCTTGACCTGGGTCGTCGTGACGATCCCGGGCGTCCGGCAATAGCCCTTGCCGTCGAAGGACGGATAGATCCCCTCGCTGACGATCAGGCCCGCGCCCGCCCGCTGGCGGTAGTACTCGACGACCATCTCCGTCGGCTCGTCGTCCTGGCCCGCGCGGGACCGCGTCATCGGCGCCATCACGACGCGGTTGCGCAGCTCGATCCGGCCGAGCTGGAGGGGACTGAAGAGCTGGGTCATGGCGGCTCCTTGAGAGGCGAGGCTCTTGACTAACGGATTAGGCCGGGCAGGGCGGCGAGCAGCGCTTCGTCCGCGCCCGGGGCGCCGTCCGGTCGAAAGGCCTGGATGCAGACCTGATCCGCCCCGGCTTCGAGATGGGCCTCGACGTGCCGGGCGATCTTCTCGGGCGTGCCCCAGCAGACGAGGGCGTCGACGAGCCGGTCCGACCCGTCGTTCTCGAAGTCGGCGTCGACGAAGCCGAATTGCTTCAGGTTGTTCTGGTAGTTGGGGAGCCGGAGGTAGATCTTGAGCTGGGCGCGGGCGATCGCGCGCGCCTTCTTCGGGTCCGTCTCCGCGAGCACCATCTGCTCCGGCAGGAGCAGCGCCTTCGGCCCCATCACGGCGCGCGCCCGCTTCGTGTGGTCCGGCGTCACGTTGTAGGGGTGGGCGCCCTGGGCGCGGGTCGCCGACAGCTCGAGCATTCGATCACGCAGAGCGCCGATCACGATCGGCGCATCGACCGGCGGCTGCGGACCCATGTAGAGCGCCTTGTCCATCGCCTCGAGGTAGCTGCGCATGGTCTCGACCGGCTTGCCGTACTCGTGACCGCGCTGGTTCTTGACGAGGTGGGTATGCGAGACGCCGAGCCCCAGGATGAAGCGGTCCGGCGCGAGCCCCGAGACGGTCTTCCAGATCGCCTTCATCAGCATCGGGTCGCGGGCGTAGATGTTGGCGATGCCCGTCGCGAACACGATCCGCGAGGTCTTCGCGGCCAGGTAGCCGATCAGGGAGAACGGATCCCGTCCGACCGCCTCGGCCACCCAGAACGTCGAGTAGCCCCAGGACTCGACCCGCTGTGCGAAGGCGGTGGCTTCCTCGGCGTTCAGATGGTCGACGTGGTTCCAGCATCCGAGCTTCCCGAGCTGCATCGTGTCTCGTCTCCTCGTTCCGGGGAGGCGGAACCCTAGCAGCCCGGCCCGGGCTGCTTCTACCGGGCCTCCGGTGGTCGCCGGCGGGTCCGCTCGAACTCGCCCGCGGCGAGGCGCGCGCGGTAGCGGTCGAGATCGCGGGCCAGCATGCCCGAGAGCAGCAGCACGCCGGCGATGTTCGGGAAGGCCATGCCGAGCAGCATCAGGTCGCCGAAGTCGAGCACGACCGCCGCGTTCTGGAAGACCACCCCGCCGAAGGTGAAGGCCAGGAAGGTCAGCTGATACACGAGGATCGAGCGCTCGCCGAAGAGGAAGATCCAGGCGCGCTCGCCGTAGTAGCTCCAGGAGATCATCGTGCTGAAGGCGAAGAGCAGCGCGATCAGGGTCAGGACCTTCGGGAACCAGGGAAAGACCGTCGCGAAGGCCGTCGACGTCAGTGCGATGCCGCTGCCCGCGTCGGGCAGGTCGAGCACCCCGGTCACGACGATGACGAGCGCCGTCGTCGTGCATACGACCACCGTATCGATGAACGGCTCGAGCAGGGCGACGTAGCCCTCGCGGATCGGCTCCTCGGTCCGCGCGGCCGAGTGGGCGATCGCGGCCGACCCGACCCCCGCCTCGTTGCTGAAGGCGGCGCGCCGGAAGCCCTGCACGAGGGTGCCGACGAAGCCGCCGAGTCCGGCCTCGAAGCTGAAGGCCTCGCGCACGATCGTCGCCAGCGCCGCGGGCACGGCGCTCGCGTGGCTCAGGAGGATCACGACCCCGCACCCCATGTAGAGCAGGCACATGCCGGGTACGAGGACCGAGGCGACCTCGCCGATCCGACGGATGCCGCCGACGATGACGAGGCCCACGAGCAGGACGAGGGCGAGACCGACGCCGATCTGACCCGAGCCGGTCGCGAGGGCGGGCACTTCCTGTGCGAGCTGCTTGAAGCTCTGATTGGCCTGGAACATGTTCCCGCCGCCGAAGCTCGCGCCGATGCACATCACCGCGAAGACGAGCGAGAGGACGCGCCCGAGGCCCCCGAGCCCGCGCTCGGCGAGGCCATCGCGCAGATAGAGCATCGGCCCGCCGATCACGTGGCCGTTGGCGTCGATCCGCCGGTAGCGCTGGGCCAGGGAGCACTCGGCGAACTTCGAGCTCATGCCGAAGAGGCCGCCCTGGATCATCCAGAAGGTCGCACCGGGCCCCCCGATGCCGAGCGCGATGGCGACGCCTGCGATGTTGCCGAGGCCGACCGTCGCCGAGAGGGCGGCGGCGAGCGCCTGGAAATGGCTGACCTCGCCCGCGTCGTCCGACTCGGAATAACGCCCGCGGACGCAGTCGACGCCGTGGCGGAAGCCGGTCAGGTTGATGAAGCGGAAGCGCAGCGTGAAGAAGATCGCGCCGACGACGAGCCAGGCGACGACGGCGGGGACGACGATCGCGTTGCCCGCCGCGTCGTCCCAGAACGCGACGTCGAAGAAGATGACGGTGTCGAGGGGCCGGACGACCCAGTCGGAGAAGAGGCGTTCGGCCAGCTGGAAGAGCGGCTCGGGGGCGTGGGCGGGCGGCGTCTGCATCGCGGTGAATCATACGCAATCGCGAGGAGATGCGGACGGAGTTGCGAGCCCCGGCCCGGCTTTGTGGGAGGTCGACCGGTCCGATAGCCTGTGCCGCGCATGGCCGCCGTCCCTCCCGCAGCGCGCTCGCGTCGGACCCGGACGCTCTCCGAGCCCGACTCGAAGGCGCTCGTCGCGGGCTTCGGCGTCCGCCTCGCGCGGGAGGTCGAGGTCGCCGACCCCGAGGCGGCGGCGCGGGCGGCCGAGGCGCTCGGATTCCCCGTCGTCCTCAAGCTCGTGGGCGCCGGCATCGCCCACAAGACCGAGCGCGGCCTCGTCCGCGTCGGCCTCCAGGACCGCGCGAGCGTCGCGCGCGAGGCGGTGGCGCTGCGGTCGCGGGCCCGGCCGGAGGACGGCCCGGTCTCGCTGCTCGTGGCGGAGCAGGTCGCGGGGCGCCGCGAGCTGATCGCGGGGCTCGTGCGCGATCCCCAGTTCGGGGCCTGCGTGATGCTCGGGCAGGGAGGGGTGCTCGCGGAGGCGCTCGCGGACGCGGTCTTCGCCGTCGTGCCGATCGGGCGCAGCGAGGCCCTCCGCCTGATCGACGGCCTCGCGACCCGGCGACTGTTCACCGAGCCCCATCGCGGCGAGCCGGCCCTCGATCGTGAGGCGCTCGCCGACGTGCTCGAGGGCCTGTCGCGCCTCGCCGTGGCGCGCCCCGACGTCGAGTCGGTCGACCTCAACCCGTTGATCCTGCGCGACGGTGTTCCCGTCGCGGTCGACGCCCTCGTCGAGCTGCGGGAGGCGGCAGACGAAGCCGGCGACGCCCGGGAGGCCGGGGCGCCGCGGGACCCGGTTGCGGAGCCGGTCGCACCGCTCTCCGACGAGGCGATCCGGGAGCGCTTCCGCCCGCTCTTCCATCCCCGCGCGATCGTCGTCGCCGGCGTCGCGAGCCACCCCGGGAAGTTCGGCTTCGTGACCTTCCACAATCTGCTGCGCTGCGGCTACCGGGGCGGGCTCCACGGCGTCAAGCCCGACGCGGCCCCGGTCCTCGGCCGCGCGACCTGCGCGAGCGTCGACGCGGTGCCCGGGGACGACCTCGACCTCGTCGTCCTCTGCACGCCGAGCCAGGCGAACGTTGCGCTGCTGCGGGACTGTGCCCGGCGCGGGATCCGGGCCGCTTTCGTCGCGAGCGCGGGCTATGCGGAGGCGGGGCCGGAGGGGGCGGCGCTCCAGCGCGAGCTCGTCGACGCGGCCGACGAGCTCGGCGTGCTCCTCGTCGGGCCGAACGGGCAGGGCGTCGTCTCGACGCCGGCGTCGATGTGCGCCCAGATCGTCGCGCCGTATCCGCCGGCGGGCCGGATCGGGGTCGCGAGCCAGAGCGGAAACCTCGTCTCGTCCTACCTCAACTACGCCGTCGCGACGGGGGTCGGGATCAGCAAGGCCGTCTCCCTCGGCAACTCGGCGCAGACGGGGCTCGCCGACCTGCTCGAGTACTTCGCGGTCGATCCCGACACGGACGTCGCGCTGTGTTATGTCGAGAGCGTGGGCGACGGGCGCCGATTCCGGCGCGCGGCCGAGCGGTTGACGCGGAAGAAGCCCCTCGTGCTCGTGAAGGGCGGCGCCCGCGGCGAGGGGCAGCGGGCGGCGGCCAGCCACACCGGTGCCCTCGCGAGCGACGATCGCGTCTTCGACGGCCTCTGTCGCCAGCTCGGCATCCTGCGCGCACCGACGGTCGAGGAGGCCTTCGAGTGGGCCGCCACGCTCGCGACGCAGCCGCTGCCCCGCGGCCGGCGCGTGGTCGTGTTCACCTCGGTCGGCGGCTGGGGCGTGCTGGCGGCGGACGCGTGTGCGGAGGCGGGGCTCGAGCTGGTCGAGCTGCCGGCCGCGGTGCGCGCGGCGATCGACGCGCGGGTCCCGTCGCGCTGGAGCCGCGGCAATCCGATCGATCTCGCGGGCGGCGAGACGCGGGACACGATCCCGGAGCTGCTCGAGATCGTGTGCGCCGATCCGGGCGTCGACGCGGTGATCCATCTCGGTGTCGGGATCCAGTCCGCCACCGCCGGCTTCTTCCGCACCGGCCCCTTCTACCCCGACCACGGCCTCGCGCGCATGGCGGAGTTCCACGAGCGCCAGGATCGGCGCTACGTGCTGGCCGGGATCGAGGCGAGCCGGCGCCACGCCAAGCCGGTCCTCTGCGTGAGCGAGCTGGTCGTGTCGAATCCCGAGAACCCCGGGCCGGCCACCCTGCGCGAGCAGGGCCGCCTCTGCCATCCGAGCGCCCACCGCGCCGTCCGGGCGCTCGCGGCCCTCGTGCGGGTCGCCGAGTCGCAGGCGGGGCGGTCGATGCCGGGGCTCGGGCGGGGACCGGCGGCGGCGAGCGGGGCGGGGACGGCGGCCGCCCGTCGGGCGTCGGATCGGGGCTGATCCGGCGGTCCGGGTGCGTGGGGCCGGCTCGCGGGGGCTCGGCCGAGCGACCGTCGTGCGAGGGGGAGGGCGCCCGGCGGCCCCGTTCCCCAAGACCGGGCCCCAGAAAGCAAGCGGCCCGACGCGTCGTGGACACGTCGGGCCTCCCTGGGAAGGGGATATCGGCTTGTTCTGAAGGGGAAGTGCCGATCCGGAGCCTTCGGTGGCGGATTTTTTTCGTGCCGGGCCCATTTTTTTTCGGCCTGGGCTAGAGCTTGGAAAAATCAGGGCTTTTTCGAAGGGGGATCCCGATGGCTCGCACGCTCGTCCTCACCGTGATCGGTCCCGACCGCCCCGGGCTCGTCGAGGAGCTGGCCCGGGTCATCGCCGCGCACGGGGGCAGCTGGGACGAGAGCCGGATGGCTCGGCTGGCCGGGCACTTCGCCGGCGTCGTCCAGATCCATCTCCCCGACGAGGCCGTCCCCGGCCTCCTCGCCGACCTGCCGGGGCTCGCGACCCGGGGCCTCTCGGCGAGCGTCGTCGACAGCGAGGCGGGGGACGCCCAGGCGGTGCCCACCGACACGCTCTGGCTCGAGCTCGTCGGTCAGGATCGACCGGGCATCGTACGCGACGTCTCGCGGGCGCTCGCGGCGTTGTCGGTCAACGTGCTCGACCTGTGGACGGCCGTCGAGAGCGCGCCGATGTCGGGCGAGCGGCTGTTCCGGGCGCGCGCCGAGCTCGCCCCGCCGCCCGGGCTCGGACGGGACGCGATCCGTCGGACGCTCGAGCGGCTCGCGGCGGACATGATGGTCGACCTGACGCTCGACGAGCGACCGCCGCGCGACTGATCGACCCGCGCGCTCCGCTCGTCTCCCCGCGTCCACCGCGCGCTCCGCGTGCATCCACGCGCCGCGCTCCCCGTCGCTCCTCGCGGATTCGAGAAACTCTGGAGCGCGCGAGACTTTCCTTGTTAGGCAGAGCCGATAAGCTCGCCCGTCATGCGATGGCGATTCGGCGCGTTTCGACTCGACGACGAGGGCTTCCGGCTGACGCGGGCGGGCGAGCCCGTCGCCTTGCGGCGCAAGGTCTTCGACCTGCTCGTGCTGCTCGTGCGGGAGCGCGCGCGCGTCGTGCCGCGCGAGGAGCTCGTCGAGCGCCTCTGGGCGACGACGGCCGTCGGTTCGGGCTCGCTGTCCGGGCTGGTCAACGAGCTGCGCAGCGCGCTCGGGGAGGACGGCGCCGGTGGCTCGTCGATCCGGACCGTGCACGCCCGCGGCTATCAGTTCGTCGCGCCCGTCGAGGCCGAGCCCGCGTTCGGATCGATCGGGGCGCTCTCCGCGTTCGGTCGGGGAGCCGACGCGGGGCCGTCCCCGGGCGCCGCGCGGGTCCGGCTCGAGCGAGCGCGTCTCGAGGTCGGACGGTCGGGCGCCCGGGCGCTCGCGGCGACCGTCCCCGAGCCGGCGCAGCGCGCCCGTTGGCTGGCCGCGATGCTCGCCGAGGCCCGCGAGGCCGGCTTCACCCCGCGCTTCGAGGTCGTGGCGGGGGAGTGCGTCGATCGGCCGATCGGCGGAGCGCTCGCACCGCTCGCCTTCGAAGCCGCCGGACCGCCCGGTCCCGGCAGTCCCGGGCCGCGGCCGGCGGTGGACGGCGCGCGCGGGCCGATCGCCCTCGGCCTCGAGATCCGGGAGCCCGGAACCTGGGCGCGGGCCGGGGGGCTCGTTCGGCTGCTCGACCTGCTCGGCCGGGCGCCGGTCCTGGTCATCGCGGGGCTCGCCGCGCCCCTCGACGAGGCGCGGGCGCGCGGGCTCCTGCTGCGGGATGCGCGGATCGAGTGGGCCGGGGAGGGCGAGCTCGAGCGCGCGCTCCTCGGCGGGCGGAGCGAGGGGGAAGGCGAGGGACGAGCGGGCGCGGGGGGCGCCGGGCACGATCGGCTCGCGGCGATCCTGCACGCCCTGGCGGACGCAGACGAAGCGTCCCTGCTCGCCGCGCTGCGGCGCCTCGGCTTCGAGGTGATTCGACCGGAGCCGAGCCGAATCCTGCGACGGGTGGCGCCGCCGGCGAGCCCGGCGCTGGAGCGGCGGCATGCGGACCGCTCCTGAGCGGGCCGGCCGGGTCGCGGTGGCGGGCCCGTCGATTGCGGTCTTCCGGGAACCTTTGCGCCGCGCCCGGGGTCGTTGCCCGAGGCCGTTCGGCCCGGAGGCGAGATTGGCATGGGACGGCAGTTGCGTTTAACTTCGACGGCATCGCGAGCCCGGCGTGCCCGCCTCCCCCTCGAACGCGTGGAGCGCTCGGAGCGCATCGAGCGGGCCGACGAGCGCGTCGTGCGTGCGCTGACCCATTCCGCGTCCGAGTCCACGTGTGAGGATGACATGCTCGATCGACTGGATCGGCGAGAGCGGCTGCGCCTGGTCGAGTTCGTGTGCTCGTTCGCCTGGGCCGATTTCGAGATCCAGCCCGAGGAGCGCGAGTTCATCACCCGCCTGATCCGGCGCCTCGATCTCGACGCCGACGAGCAGCGGCAGGTCGATCAGTGGCTCGAGCGCCCCCCGCGGATCGAGAACCTCGACCCGACCTCGATCCCGGCGGCCCATCGCAGGGACTTCGTCGAGGCGATCGAGGGCCTGATCGCGGCCGACGGCTCCGTCCAGGAAGAGGAGCACGACACCTTCGAGATCTTCAAGCAGCTCCTGGTCGGCTAGCCGAGCCGGGGCCGCGTCGCCTCGAGGGGCCGCTCGCTCGCTCGCTAGCGCGCCGCGCGCTTCCGCGGCGGCAGCGGAATCAGCATCGACGTCTCGTCGATGACCTGCTGGTAGTTCTTTCGCCGCTCGAGCGAGCGCTTCTCGATCAGTGGGATGCTGACGAACAGGAACATCCCCGTCATCGAGAGCGGCGCGAGCACCGCGAGCTTCCCCCAGCCCGGATCCGCAGCCAGCCCGAACAGGTAGAAGCTCCACCAGACGAGGATCTCGCCCAGGTAGTTCGGGTGGCGCGAGTAGCGCCAGAGGCCGGTGCGCAGGGTCTCGCCGGGCTGCTTCGGGCCGGTCGTGAAGGCGCGCAGCTGGTCGTCGGCGATCCACTCGAAGGCGATGCCGGCGAGGCCGACGGCGAGGGCCGCGGCGTCGACGGGGCCGAGGGGCGCCGGCGTCGTCAGGGCGGGGTAGAGGGCGGCGAGCCCGGCGAACACGATCACGGTCGGGAAGAAGTGGATCCCGAGAAAGCTGATCGGCCAGTAGAGGCGCGGCGCGAGCTCGCGGAACCCGACGTAGCGCCAGTCCTCGTGGTCGAGGCCCGTCCAGCCGCGGGTCCAGTTCCAGGTCAGCCGCGTGCCCCAGACGACGACGACGAGGCTCGCGGCGATCAGCCGGAGCATCGGGACGTCGGGGGCCGCGAGCGTCGCCCAGTAGAGCACGATCGCGATCGGGATCACGCTCCAGTAGGCGTCGTAGAAGCTCGAGTTGTCGTAGGCGAAGCTGAATCCGAAGATCACGACCGTCGCGACGGCGTCGGCCGCGAAGGTCCGCAGCAGCGGATCCTCGATCGGGGCGAAGGCCAGGGTCGCTGCCCCCGCCGCCAGCGCCAGGACGTAGGAGACGACGACCAGGCGCAGGGCCTGCCCCCGCGACATCGCCCCCGCCTCGTCGTCCGCCGTCCGTGCTCCGTGTCCGCTCATTCCATCCCCCGCGAATCCGCCCGTCGGCGGCTCAGTGAACCCGTCGTTCCCCGCTCCAGAAGCGCTCGCGCAGCTTGAACTTCTGGAGCTTGCCCGTCGCCGTGCGCGGCAGGGCGTCGACGAGCTCGACGCGCCGCGGGCACTTGAAATGCGCCAGCCGCTCGCGACAGAAGGCGAGCAGCGCGTCACCGTCGACCTCGGCGCCGCTGCGTCGGACGACGAGCGCAAGCGGCGTCTCCCCCCACTTCGGATCGGGCACGCCGATCACCGCGCACTCGAGGATCGCCGGATGCTGGTAGAGGCAGTCCTCGATCTCGCCGCTGCTGATGTTCTCGCCACCCGAAATGATGACGTCCTTCTTGCGATCGACGATGTGGACGTTCTCGAGGGCGTCCCAGACGGCGAGGTCCCCGGTGTGGAACCAGCCGCCCTCCATCGCTTCGGCGGTCTGGTCGGGCTGGGCGTAGTAGCCCGCGAAGACGACGTTCGAGCGGGCGCACACCTCGCCGATCGCGACCCCGTCCTTCGCGACCGGCTCGCCGTCCGGCCCGAGCACGGCGAGCTCGACGCCGAGGCCCGAGATCCCCGCCCGCGCCCGCCGCCCCCAATCCTCCGCCGGGGTCTGGGCGTCGGGGGCCGAGATGGTGAGGAGCGGGGCCGTCTCCGTCAGGCCGTAGATCTGCAGGAAGGCCCAACCGAGCTCGCGCTCGAGCCGCTCGATGAAGGCCGCGGGCGGAGGCGCACCGGCGACCGTGAAGCGGGGCTTCGTCCGGATCGCGAAGCGCTGCTTGTCGGGGAAGTCGAGGATCGTGCGCAGGACCGCGGGCGCCATGCAGGCGAAGGTGACGCCCTCGTCGGCGATCAGGCGGTAGATCGCCTCGCCCTCGACCGCGCGCAGGATGACGTGGGTCCCGCCCATGCCCGTCAGGGCGTAGACGCCGCCCCAGCCGTTGCAGTGGAACATCGGCAGCGTCCAGAGCTCCACGTCGTCGTGGCGGATGCCGAGGTGGGCGATCAGGTTGTAGGCGTTCAGGTAGCAGTTGCGATGGGTGAGCATCACGCCCTTGGGCCGGCTCGTCGTGCCCGAGGTGTAGTTGATCGAGACGAGGTCGTTCTCGCCGAGGGGCTTCTCGAGCCGGGGCCGGCCGGGGCGGGCGGCGGCGACGAGGGCGTTCCAGGCCAGCCAGCCCGGCGGCGGCTCCCCTTCGTCCGCGGCGACGATCCAGTGCTCGACCTTCGGGAGCCGGTCGCGCAGGGCATCGACGACGCCGGTGTACTCGGCGTCGACGAGCACCGCGCGGACGCCGGCATGGTCGAGGATGTAGGCGTGATCGGCGGCGATCAGGCGGTAGTTCAGGGGGACCAGCACGAGGCCGGCCTGGGCGGTGGCGAAGAAGCTCTCGAAGTAGAAATGGGAGTTGGGCGAGAGCATGCAGACGCGGTCGCCGGGGCGCAGGCCGAGGGTGAGCAGGGCGTTCGAGAGGCGGTCGATGCGGTCCTCGAGGTCGCGGTAGCGGAAGCGGCGCGGGCCGTCGACGAGGGCGAGCTTGTCGGGATAGTGGCGGGCGGCGCGGCGGAAGAAGTCGGTGACGAGCAGCGGGACTTCCATCGGAGCGGGGACCTCTCTCGCGCCCGTTCGTCGCACCCCCATCGGGCGGGTGGTCCGGGCGGTTGCAGTGTAGACACGGGCTCCGGGTCCGGGGAGGCCGCGCGAGGGGCTGCTAATGTCGGGGCCGATCGGGCGGGCGGCGGCGGCGAGCGGGTGCGCGCGCCGACGTCCGGGACGGGGATCGAGGCCGGATCGCCGGAGCGGGCGATCGCGAGGGGAGACGCAGTGAATCGGTGCGAGCGGGGCTTTCGGGGGGAGGAGCGGCGGAGCATGGCGAGCAAGCCGGAGGACAAGACGCCGAAGGACGAGGGCCTGGGGCTGCGCATGCTCAAGACGCGCACGGTGCTGGTCACCGGCGCCGTCGACGACAAGCTCGCCGAGCGGACGATCGAGAAGCTCCTGATCCTCGAGGCGGAGAATCACGACCCGATCCGCGTCGTCATCACCTCGCAGGGCGGCCACGTCGACTCGGGCATGGCGATCCACGACGTGCTGCGCTTCATCGAGTCGCCGGTCGTCACGATCGGCGCGGGCTGGGTCGCGAGCATCGCCGTCCCCATCCTGTTCGGCGCCCCGCGCGAGCGGCGCTACTCGCTGCCGAACACGCGCTTCCTGCTCCACCAGCCCTCCGGCGGCGCCGGCGGCCAGGCCACCGACATCCGGATCGAGGCCGAGGAGATCCTGAAGGTCCGCGAGCGCCTGAACGCGCTCATCGCCGCCGAGACGGGGCAGAGCGTCGAGCGCGTCGCCAAGGACTCGGATCGCAACTACTGGATGGATGCGCGGCAGGCCCTCGAGTACGGCCTCGTGAGCCGCGTCGTGACCCGCTCGGGCGAGATCGGCTGAAGCGGATCCCGAACGAGGGCCCGCTCAGAGGGAAAAGCTCTCGCCGCAGCCGCAGGTCTCGGCGGCCTTCGGGTTCTCGATCTTGAAGCCCGCGTCGTTGAGGGCGTCCGAGTAGTCGATCCGGACGCCGTCGAGATAGGCCGCGCTCGCCGCATCGACGACGACGCGCAGGCCGTGGAAGGCGAGCTCCTCGTCGTCGGGGCCCCGCTCGCGGTCGAAGAGCAGCTCGTAGCGCATGCCGCTGCAGCCCCCGTTGCGCACCGCGACGCGGAGCGCGCCATCGGGCTGGTCGCTCTGGGCGAGCAGCCGGCTGGCCTTGTGGGCGGCGGCCGGCGTCATCTCGAGGTTCAGCACGGTGGATCTCTCCCTCATTTCCGGATCGAAGGACCGCTCCGAGCGGGGCGGCCTGCCGACGAATTGCCGGTCGGGCCGAGCCGGAAGACCCCGCCCGTCCCGTCGGACGCCGAGACCCTAGGCCCCGAACGCGAAGGGGCAAGCCCGGGCCCGCTCGGGCGGGCTCGGGCCGGTACGCCGGGACGGCCTGCGGTAGCATAGGCCCCGGTCGGACGACCGGGCCTCGCGCCCACCCCGAACGAGTTGCGCCCTTGGGTTCCATCGTGCACGAGAAGCCTGCCAGAGGACTATCGGATCGGCTGGGCCGTCCGCTCCGGGATCTGCGCATCTCGGTGACGGATCGCTGCAACTTCCGCTGTCCGTACTGCATGCCGGCCGAGATCTTCGGCGAGAAGTACGCGTTCCTGCCGCGTCGGGACATCCTGACCTTCGAGGAGCTCGAGCGCCTCGTCCGCCTCTTCGTCGAGTTCGGCGTCGAGAAGATCCGGATCACCGGCGGCGAGCCGCTCCTGCGCCACGGTCTCGACGAGCTGATCGGCCGCCTCGCGGCCCTCTCCCCCGACCTCGACCTCGCGATCACGACCAACGGCAGCCTGCTCCCCCGCTTCGTGGAGGGCCTCGCCCGGGCCGGCCTGCGCCGGATCACGGTCTCCCTCGACAGCCTCGACCCGGCGACCTTCCTGCGGATGAGCGGCGAGCGCTTCTCCGTCGACCGCGTGCTCGAGGGGATCGCGGCGGCGGAGGCGGCGGGCTTCCGCCGGCTCAAGATCAACTGCGTCGTCCAGCGCGGCGTCAACGACGACGGCCTCGTCGATCTCGCCCGCCACTTCCACGGCACCGGCCACATCGTCCGCTTCATCGAGTTCATGGACGTGGGCACGCGCAACCAGTGGAGCATGGACGAGGTCGTGACCGGGGCCGAGATCGTCGAGCGCATCGGGGCGGTGCTCCCGCTCGAGCCGATCGATCCGAACTACTCCGGCGAGGTCGCGGCGCGCTGGCGCTACGTCGACGGCGGCGGCGAGATCGGCGTGATCACGAGCGTCTCGCAGCCCTTCTGCGGAACCTGCACACGCGCGCGCCTCACGACCGAGGGCTCGCTCGTGACCTGCCTGTTCGCCCAGGGCGGCGTCGACCTGCGCACCCCGCTGCGCGACGGCTCGAGCGACGACGTGCTGCGCGAGCGGATCGCCTCGACCTGGACGCATCGGCGCGACCGCTACAGCGAGGAGCGCCAGCAGCTGCTCCAGATCGAGGGCGCTCGGGAGCGCCGCCGCGAGCGGGTCGAGATGTATCAGGTCGGGGGCTGAGGGGGGCCGGGTGGATCGGAAGGCGACCGTGCCCGCGGCGCTCGAGGCGGGGGAGCGCTCGGGGGCCCGCGCGATCGATGCGTCGCGTCGGCGCTCGGCGTCGCACCGGCTCGCCCGGGCGGCTCGGGGGCTCGTCGCCGCCGCGGCCGTGCTCCTCGCCTTCGGCTCGCCCGCCGAGGCGCGCAGGCCCGCGCCCGGGCCCGCCGCGCGCCCCGACTACCGCGTGCTCTACACCACCTGGATCAAGGCGGGCAATCCGGTGGCGACGGTGCGCATCCGGCTCGCGAGCCATCCGGAGTGGGTGCGCTGGATGCGGCTGCGCGCCGATCCGACCCGCTACCGGGACTTCAAGGCCTCCGGTCGGCTCGAGTTCGGCGACGGTCAGGTCACCTGGATCCCGCCCCGCCGCGACGCCTGGCTCCAGTTCCGCGTCAACCTCGAGAGCCAGCGCGACGTCGGCCGCTACGACGGGCGCATGACGGAGAGCTGGGCGCTGTTCCGGGCGGACGATCTCGTGCCGCCGGTGCATCTCGACATGCAGGACGGGACGCAGTCGAAGGCGAAGCTCACCCTCCTGGTGCCCGAGGGCTGGAGCGTCGTGACGCCGTTCCCGCGTTATGCGAGCGGTCGCTTCCGGATCGACAACCCGAACCGGCTCTTCGACCGGCCGACGGGCTGGATCCTGCTGGGCCGGCTGGGCGTGCGGCGCGAGACGATCGGCGGGACGCGGCTCACGATCGCGGGGCCGACGGGGCAGGGGGTGCGCCGACTCGACATGCTCGCCTTCTTCCGCTTCACGCTGCCGACGCTCCAGAAGCTCTTCCCGGACCTGCCCGAGCGCCTGCTCGTCGTCAGCGCCGGGGATCCGATGTGGCGCGGCGCACTGTCGGGGCCCGGCTCGCTCTTCGTCCATGCCGAGCGCCCGCTGATCAGCGAGAACGCGACGAGCACCTTCATCCACGAGCTCGTCCACGTCGCGATGCGCGCCCGCGGCGGCGAGGGCGCCGACTGGATCGTCGAGGGCCTCGCGGAGTACTACTCGCTCGAGATCCTGCGCCGCTCGGGCGCGATCGCCGAGCGACGCTACCAGAAGACCCACGCGCGCCTCGCCGAGTGGGCGAAGCAGGCGGGCCCGCTCGAGGTCGAGCGCGCCCAGGGCGCCGTGACCGCGAAGGCGGTCGGCATCCTGCGCGCCGTCGACGAGGAGATCCGCGTCCGCACGGAGCGCCGGGCGAGCCTCGACGACGTCGTCCGCCGCCTGTCGCGCAACGAGGCCGTGACGACGGAGGCGTTCCGGGCCGCCGTCGAGCAGGTCGCCGGTGGGCCGGTCCGCTCGCTGCCCGCACCGGCCGCGGGGAAGGCGACGCCCCCCGCGTCGCCAGCGACCGAATCGGCTGCATCATCAGCTCTGCCGCCGACCGCGCCCGCTCCGGGCCCCGCGTCGTCCGACTAGCCGACCGGCCCCGGATCGGCGCGCCCCGCGACGTTCGGTGAACGGGGGCGCGTCCGGTCTTCCCCTGAGATCCGTTGGATTCCCCGGCTCGATCGGCGAGATCCCTCAAGCGCGCCTTCTCCGCACCGATCGCTTCGTCGGGCGGGGCGCGAGTCCACGGCGGCGACCGGAAGGGAAGGGGCATGACGACTTCGGGACAGGGCAAGACCCGCGGCCAGGTGGGCTACGGCGACGGGCGGGCTTCGATCCGGGCGGGCGACGATTGTCTGCTCGACGAAGAGGCGATGGTCGCCGAGCTGCTCGCCTGCCTCGAGGCGCCCGACTATCGACCGCCGACGCTGCCCGTCGTTGCCGTCGAGCTGATGACGCTCTCGTCGCGGCCGGACGTCGACTTCCGCGACGTCGTCGCGCTGCTCGAGCGCGACAGCCTGATCGCCGGCCGGATCCTCCACGTCGCCAGCTCGGCCGCGCTCGCGGGCGGCGCCAGGATCGCGTCGCTGAAGGAGGCGACGATGCGCCTCGGCCTGCTGCGGATCCGGGACCTCGTCATGCAGATCGCGCTCAATCTGCGCGTCTTCAAGTCCGAGGCCTACGGGGACGCGATGGAGCGCGTTCGGCGTCACGCCGTCGCGACGGCCCATCTCGCCCGCGTCGTCTGCAAGTACACGCCGATCGAGGGCGAGTTCGCCTTCATGGCCGGCCTGCTCCACGACGTCGGCATCGCCGGCACGCTGCTCGCCCTCGCCGATCGCAAGGGGCGGCGCGCGCCGCCGGATCTGCTGTCGATCTGGCCCGCCGTCGACCGCGTCCACGTGAAGGCCGGCGAGATCATGGCGAAGCACTGGCAGCTGCCGATGGACCTGCGGCTCGCGATCGGGGCCCATCATCAGGTGCTCTGCGCCGGCCACCCCCATCCGCTGGCGGCGACGATCGCGATCGCGAACGAGCTCGCCCACGCCGGGGGCGCCGGCCTCGTCGAGAAGGTCGGCGACGAGGGGGAGAGCGCCGATTCGAGCGAGGCCTCGGCCACCGACTGGACGAGCGCCCACAGCGAGCTCGACCGGACCGGCGCGAAGACCCTCGAGAGCGCCCGCGCCGCCCTCGGCATCGACGCCCGTCTCCAGGGCCTGATCGAGGCCGACGCGCAGAAGGCGCTCGAGGCGATCCCGCTCGAGACCTGATCCACCGCGCCGCTCCCGCCCGCGACCCTGGCAGGCCGATCCGGACCCCATATGCTCCGGGCGATGGAAAAGCTCGTCTACCTGCTCTGGAAGCGGCCCGGGGATCCGAATAACGACGTCTTCCGCGATCGCCTGCTGCAGTCGCTGCCGGCGCCGCTCGCGCGCCACGGCGCCGCGCAGCTCAAGATCTGCGTCTCCGACGGCGACGTCGCGGCGGGCGCCGCCCTTCACATGGGCGCCCAGGCTCCGGACGCGCTGGTCACGTTCTGGCTCGAGTGCATCCAGGATCGCGGTCCGGCCGAGGCGCTCGTCGCCGCGAGCGCGGGTCGCCACGCCGGCTACCTCGTCGTCGAGTCCCAGGCGCTGCGCCTCGTCACCGATCCCGCGAAGCGCGGGACGCGCACGGGCGGCTTCAGCCTGGTCGGATGCATCGAGCCCCGGCCCGGGCTCTCCCATGCCGAGTTCATCGAGCGCTGGGAGACGATCCACCGCGACGTCGCGATCCAGACCCAGAGCACGTTCTCGTACGTCCGCAACGAGGTCGTGCGCCCGGTGACGAAGGGAGCGCCGCCCTGGCAGGGCATCATCGAGGAGGGCTTCCCGAGCGAGGCGCTCTCGAATCCACAGGCGTTCTACGACGCCGTCGGCGACGAGCCGAAATATCGCGAGAACCTGCGCCGCATGATCGAGAGCTGCGACGCCTTCCTCTCGCTGAAGACGGTCGACTCCCACCCGATGAGCGAGTACCGCTTCTTCTGAAGGCACGTTCGCGCCGGGGCGCGGGGCGTGCCGGCCGTGGAGGGCGGTGCCCCGTCCCGGGCGGCCTCAGGACCAGACCGGCTTGCGCTTCTCGAAGAAGGCGCGGGCGGCCTCCTCGGTCTCGCCCGAGGAGCCGGCCAGGATCTGGTTGCGGTTCTCGAGCTGGATCGCCGCCTCGAGGTGGGGCACGTCGAGGTTCGCCCACATGACCTGCTTGGTCGCGAAGACCGCGAAGGGCGCGAACTCGCAGATCTCCCCCGCCAGCGCGACGGCGTCGTCGACGACCCGGCCGTCCTCGGAGAGCCGCGTCACCAGGCCGATCCGCTCGGCCTCGACCGCATCGATGCGGCGCGCCGAGAGGATCAGGTCGTGGGCCCGGGACGCACCGATCAGCCGGGGAAGCATGTAGCTGACCCCGATGTCGCAGCCCGAGACGCCGACCCGGATGAACTGGACGCATAACGTCGCGCTCCGGGCCGCGATCCGCAGGTCGCAGCCGAGGGCGAGGGCGAGGCCGCCGCCGAAGGCCGGGCCGTTGATCGCGGCGATCAGCGGCTGCTGGATCCGCCGCATGTGCGGGATCAGGCTGGCCATGCGGTTCTGGGCGACGAGCCCGGCGCGCGGCCCCCGGAGCCCCTCGACGAGGGCGCCCGGATTGCCCTGGTCCCGCAGGTCGAGGCCGGCGCAGAACCCGCGCCCGGCGCCGGTCAGCACGACGATGCGACAGGCGTTGTTGCGATCGAGGGTGTCGAGCGCGGCGTGGAGCTCCTCGACGAGGCTCCAGGACAGCGCGTTCAGCGCCGCCGGTCGGTTCAGCCTCAGGATCGCGATCTCGGGTCGCGGATATTCGATCTCGACGTCGGCCATGGCGGACGGGTCCTCCCGGTCGGGGCGCGCGGGCTCAGGCGGCCTTCACGAAGAGCGTGACGACGCAGGCCATCCCGCCCATGAAGGCGAGCGAGCGCGCCTTGTCGAGGTCGGCGAGGTAGAAGACGCCGTGCAGCACGCGGCAGGCGACGAAGCCCAGCGCCCAGGGCGTCGCCGCCTCGGCCGACAGGCCGGCGGCGTGGGTCGTCAGGATGGTCGCCGAGAAGACGATCGCCGCCTCCCAGGCGTTCGCCTGGGCGGCGTAGGCCCGCGCACCGGCGCCCTCGAGCTTCGCGGCCTGGGCGCGGGGGTTGTGGTTGTCGGCCGTCCCGAAGGCCTTGCCGCGGTAGTAGCCGCCGGTGAAGGCCAGGAAGAGGGGGAGCAACAGGACCGCGAGCACGCACCAGAAGGGCGTCGTCATGGGAGAGGGACCTCCTTGGGTTCGCGCGACGGTATCACGCTCGGCGCCCGCCCGGGGACGGGCCCCCGCATGCGATCGGCGCCCCGAGGCGGGGCGGGGCTCGGGGTGTCAGTCGGGCTTGCCGTCGTGGGGGGCGTGCTCGAAGTGCAGGAGCTGCGTCGCACCGGCGACCAGCGCGCTCCACGGCCCTTCGACCTCGAAGATCGCGACCGATGCGGGGGCGAAGCCGTGGCGCAGCACCGACTCGTCCTGCGGCCGCCCCCGGTCGAGCTCGAGGGCGAGCACCGAGATCCCGGGGTTGTGGGCGAGGACGAGCAGCGTGTCGGCGTCACCGACCTCGCGGATCGCGGCGAGCAGGTCCCGGGCCGAGGCGTTGTAGAGCCCGTTCTCGTGGCCGACGTCCGGGCCCGGTCCCGCGAAGGCGCCGGCGTCCTCGCCGAGGCCGCTCGCCAGCGCCTGCCAGGTCTCGACGCACCGGCGGGCGCTCGACGTGATCACGCGGTCGGGCCGCGTGCCCTGCGCGCGCAGGCGTTCGCCGACGCGATGGGCCTCGTCGAGGCCGCGCCGGGTCAGCGGCCGGTCGAAATCGCGGCCGCTGCCGTTCGCGGCGGTGGCGTGGCGCATCAGGATCCAGCGGTGTCGTTCCATCGCGGCCGCTTTCTAGCGGATCGGACCGCGCTTGCCGAGCCGTGCGCGGACCGCGCGGGCGGGGCGGCGGGTCGATCGGGCGGCGCTCTCAGCCGCAGCCCAGGCGATCCTTGCGCACCGGCGCCGGGAACTGCTTCTGCATCTCTTCGAGCGGCACGTCGAGGTATTTCTTGATGACGTCGAGGCGGCAGGCCGTGAACGCGTCGCCGGTCCGGCCGGCGCACTCGGCGGCGACGCGATCGTCGACGTACTCGGCCCGGGTCGGCGTCCGCTCGCAGCTCGCGAGCGCGAGTCCGGCGACGAGCAGCGCCGCTCCGATGCGGCCGGTCCGGGGGGCGCGATCGGCTCGCGCGCCGGGGGCGGACCGCGCGGTCACGTCGTTCGAGCCGTTCGAGCCGTTCGAGTCGGTCCCGTCGGTCGGGGAGGTCGCGGAGGTCGGGTTCCCGTGCATGGCGTCCGCTCCTGCCCTCCGACGGCGCCTAACGGCCGTAGGCCCGGCCCGGCAGCCAGGTGACGAGCTCGGGCCAGGCAAAGATGAGGGCCAGCGCGACCAGCTGCAAGGCCACGAAGGGCAGGATCCCGACGTAGAGCGTCCGCACGTCGACGTCCGGGGCGACGCCCTTCACGTAGAAGAGCGCGAATCCGACGGGGGGCGTCAGGAAGGAGGTCTGCAGGCAGACCGCGAAGAGGACCGTGAACCAGACGAGATCGAAGCCGAGGCCGGCGACCACCGGCGCGACGAGCGGGAGCACGATGAAGGTGATCTCGATCCAGTCGAGCACGAAGCCGAGCAGGAAGGTGGCGAAGAGGATCGTGACGACCACGCCGTTCGGGCCGAAGGGCAGGCCCGAGAGCCCGCGCGCGATCAGCTCGTCGCCGCCGAGGCCGCGCAGGACCAGGGCGAACGCGGTCGCACCGAGGAAGATCCCGAACAGGTAGCCCGTCGTGAGGGTCGTCTCGCGCAGGACCTCGCGGAGCGCGGCGCCGGAGAGGCCGCCGCGGGCGGCGGCGAGGAGCAGGGCCCCCGCCGCACCGACCCCCGAGGCCTCGGTCGGGGTCGCGAGGCCGAAGAAGGTGCTCCCGAGGACGGCGAAGATCAGCAGTGCCGGCGGGACGATCCGGCGCACCACCGACACGACGAGCGCGAGGTCGACGACCTCCGGGTGGGCCGAGGCGGGGGCGACCTCGGGCCGCAGGGCCGGCAGGACCAGGATGTAGGCGACGTAGAGCGCCGCGAGCAGCAGCCCGGGCACGACGGCGCCGAGATAGAGATCGCCGACGGAGAGCGCGAGCCGGTCGCCCATCAGGACCAGCATGATGCTCGGGGGGATCAGGATGCCGAGCGTCCCCACGGCGCAGATCGTCCCGGTCGCGAAGGTCGGTGCATAACGTGCCGCCTTCATCGGCGGCAGCCCGAGCAGCGCCAGCAGGACGACCGAGGCGCCGATGATCCCGGTGCTCGCCGCGAGCAGGACCCCGATCAGCGCGATCGACACCGCGAGCCCGCCCCGGACCCGCCCGAAGAGCCGCGACACCTCGCGCAGCAGCTCGGACGCGATGCCCGAGCGGTCGAGCAGCAGACCCATCAGGACGAACATCGGGAGCGCCACCAGCACCCAGTTGTCCATCAGATCGAAGATCCGGTCGCCCACCAGCGACGCGTAGGACCAGTCGACGCCGGTCTCGAGGCCGAAGTCGCGTTCGAGCAGGACGGCGAGCGCCGTGAAGGCGAGGGCCGAGCCGCCGAGCACCCAGGCGACGGGGAAGCCCGTGAGGATCCCGGCGATGAACGAGAAGAACATCGCCACCGCGAGCCACTCGCGCAGGCTCATGGGCGCGGGGCTCCGAAGAGCCGCGCCGCCACCCGGCGGATCGCGGTCAGGGTCGCCGCGATCAGCAGCCCGGTCGCGATCGGGAGCGCGCTCTTGAAGAGCCAGCGACCACCGAGCCCGCCCGCGGAGGTCGAGCGCTCTCCCGTGGCGAAGCTCTCGACGACCAGCGGGATCGCGCTCCAGAGCACGAGCACGAAGAACGGCAGCTGGAAGAGCAGCAGCCCGTAGAGGTCGACCCAGTCGCGCCGGCGCGCGTCCATGCCCTCGCGCAGGACGTCGACGCGGACGTGGCGATCGAAGACGGTGCAGCCGACGATGCCGACGAGGAAGCCGACGGCGTGGAGGTGCCACTGGAGCTCCTCGAGCTCGATCCGGCTGATCCCGAAGACGGTCCGCAGCAGCACGCCGCCCACGATCACCGCGACCAGCACGAGCCAGAGCCAGCTCGTCGCCGAGACGAGCCGGTCGAGGAGCGCGTCGACGCCGCGGGCCGGCGGCGCCGGGGCGGCTGCGCGGTCGCCCGCCTCAGTCGCCATCCCCGCCCTCCGCGGTCTCCCGGGGCGGGCCCGGCTCGGTGCTCCGCGCCGGATAGGCGAGCCGCTGCCAGCGATCGTAGTCGGCGTGGAAGGCGCGCTGATGGGCCAGGATGCGGGCGAAGAGGGGATCCTTCGCCGCCGCCTCGTCGAGGATCCGAGCGACCGCGGCCTCGATCGCCGCGAGCAGTGCCGGCGAGAGCGTCCGCGTCGTCACCCCGTCGCGCTCGAACCGCGCGAGCACCGCGCCCTGCGCCGCCTCGACCCGGGCGAAGTTGCGCTGGACGCCGTCGCCGCAGGCGAGCTCGACGAGCTCCCGGGTCGCGGGCGGGAGATCCTCCCAGATCCGGCGATTCACGACGAGATGGAAGGCGGTGAAGGGCTGGTGCCAGCCGGGGAAGTAGTTGAACTTCGCGACCCGATCGAAGCCGAGGCGCACGTCGACCTCGGGCAGCGAGAACTCGGTCGCGTCGATGGCGCCCTTCTCCAGGGCCTGGAAGAGCTCGCCGCCGGGCAGCATCGTGACCGAGGCGCCGAGGGATTGGAGCGCCTGGCCGCCGAGCCCGGCGAAGCGGATCTTGAGGCCCCGGAGATCCTCGGGCGTCTCGATCGCCTCGCGGAACCAGCCCGCCGTCTCGGGGCCGATCAGCCCGCAGAGGATCGGCTCGACGCCGAGGGGGCGGTAGATCTCCCGGGCGAGTTCGCGGCCGCCGCCGCTCTGCCACCAGGCGGTGTACTCCCACGGCGTCATGCCGAAGGGCACGGCGCCGAAGAGCACCGAGGCGGGAAGCCGCCCCTCCTCGTAGCCGAGCCAGGTGTAGCCGGCGGCGATCTTGCCGCGGGAGACGGCCTCGACGATCGCGAAGGCGGGCACGACCTCGTCGGGATCGTCGACCGTCCACTCGATCGCACCGTCGCTCGCGACGGCGAGCCGCCGCGCGACCTCGACCACGTTCTCGCCGAGCCCCGGCAGATGGGTTCCGAACGCGCTGCTCACGCGCCAGCGGACGGCCGCGGCTTCCGGGCGGACCGGGCTGCCGGTCCGACCCTCGGAGCGTGCGCTCGCGCCCGCCTCGGCGTCCGTCCCGCGCGCGCCGAGCCCGCTCCACCGGGGCAGTGAGCCGGCGACGAGCAGCCCGACCGCGAACGCGACGATCACCGCCAGCAGCGCCTCGCGCGTCGACATCGGCTCCCCCCCCGCGGCCGCGCGGCCCTGTCCTCACTGGACCTCGACGAGCGGGATCTTCATCTCGACGACGTCCTTGCCGTCGCGCAGGACCTTCACGGGCACGAGCTCCCCGGGCGTCCGCTTGTCGAGCGCGTTGGCGAGGTCGGCGAAGCTCCGGATCGGCTTGTCCCCGACGGACTGGATGATGTCGGCGCCGAGGATCGTGCCGGCGCGGTCGATCTCGAGCGAGCGCAGGCCGGCGCGGGCGGCGCCGGAGCCGGGGGCGACCTCGCGGACGATCACGCCCTGGATGCCCCAGCTGCGGGCGAAATGATCCGGCAGGACGCTGATGCCGAGGCCCGCGCGGCGGACCTTCCCGAAGCGGATGAGCTGCGGGACGATGCGCGAGACGGTGTCGATCGGGACGGCGAAGCCGATGCCGGCGCTGGCGCCGCTCGGGCTGAAGATCGCCGTGTTGACGCCGATCGCGCGGCCGTGGGAGTCGAGCAGGGGACCGCCCGAGTTGCCGGGGTTGATCGAGGCGTCGGTCTGGATCACGTCCTCGATCACGAAGCCGCCGTCCGTCGGGAACTCGCGGCCGAGGGCGCTGATCACGCCGGTCGTGAGGGTGCGGTCGAGGCCGAAGGGATTGCCGATCGCGATCACGCTCTGGCCGACGAGCAGCGCGTCGGAGTGGCCGATCGCCAGGGGCTGGAAGACGAGCCCCTTCGTCTCGATGTGGAGGACCGCCAGATCCTTGCGCGGCTCGACGCCGACGACCCGCGCCTCGTGGGTCGTCCCGTCGGCGAGGGTCACCGAGAAGGTCTGACCGCCCTGCACGACGTGGAAGTTCGTGACGACGTGGCCGTAGCGGTCCCACAGGAAGCCCGAGCCCGAGCCCTGGGGAACCTCGGTCACGTTCGCCGTGAAGAAGTCCCGGCGCAGGGCGTTGTTGGTCACGAACACGACCGACGGCCCCGCCGCGCGGAAGACCTCGATCGTGTTGCGCTCGTGCTCGAGCAGGCTGTCGGGAATCGGCGTCGGCGCGGTCGGCACCGCGACCGCCTGGGCCCGGGCCGCCGCCGGGGCGAGCGCGATTGCGGAGGCCAGGGCGGTGGACAGGGCGGTCGAGAGGACCGCGGCGAGAGCGGGGGCGAGCACAGCGCCGAGCGCCCGGGCGGCGGCGTCGAAGAGCGCTCCGGCGGTTCGCCGCCGCGGGGAGGCGTCGTCGATCGATCGGCGGCTCATCGCAGCGCGTCCGACGAAGCGAGCTCGACCGCGGCCCGCGCGAGCCCGTCGATCTGTCTGCGGAAAGCCTCCACGTTGCCCCCCTCTCCCATGACGCCCTTCAGGTAGCGCGCGAGCACGCCCTCGACGATCGCGGCGAGCCGCCAGTACTGGAACGCGCGGTAGTAGGCGATCTTCGCCGTCGAGAGGCCCGTGATCGCCTCATAGCGGGCGAGCAGGGCTTCGCGCCTCGGGAAGCCGCCGCAGAACGTCGGGGGCAGGCCGGTGCCGCCGGGCTCGGGCGGCGGATCGCCCGGGTCGTACCAGTCGTTGAGCAGGTAGCCGAGATCGGCGAGGGGATCGCCGAGGGTGCAGAGCTCCCAGTCGAGCACGGCGCGGACGCGGCCGGCGGTCCCGTCGACGAGCAGGTTTCCGATGCGGTAGTCGCCGTGGACGATCGCCGCGGTCTGCTGCTCGGGCATGCGCGCCGTGAGCGCCGCATGGGCCTCGTCCATCTCGGGGAGCTCCCGGGTCTTCGTCTTCTCCCACTGCGTCTTCCAGCGCGCGAGCTGGCGGGCGAGATATGCCTCGCGGCGGCCGAGATCGCCGAGGCCGACGGTGTCGGGGTCGAGGCGGTGGAGCGCGGCGAGCACCTCGACCACGTGGAGCGCGAGGGCCTCGCGCCGCTCGGCGGGCACCGTGCGCTGCGCGAGGTCGGGCCCGGTCAGCACCGTGCCCGGGACGTACTCCATGACGTAGAAGGGCGCGTCGTTGACCGCGACGTCGCGGCAGAGGGCGAGGGGCCGCGGGACGGGCACCTCCGTCCCGACGAGGGCCGAGAGGATCCGGTGCTCGCGGCCCATGTCGTGGGCGGTCGCCAGCACGGCGCCGGTCGGCGGGCGGCGCAGGACGAAGCGATGACCGGCTCCGTCGAAGACGTGGTAGGTCAGGTTCGAGTGGCCGCCGACGATCGGCTCGAAGCGCAGCGGGGCGACCGCGCCGGGGACGTGGTCGGCGAAATAGCGTTCGAGGGATTCGGCGGCGATGCCCTTCATGGCGGCGGCAGTGTAGCGGCGACGGTGATCGTCGCGGGGGCTCCGGGACCGGTCTGCGGCGACGTCGGCGCGGTTGCCCCGGCTGCTCGGATCCGCCCGATCCGGGCGATCGCGGGCTCGCCCGCCGCGGCGAAGGCCCGAAGCAGCGCCGGGCCGACCTCGGACGGGGCGGCGAAGAGCAGCCCACCCGCGGTCTGGGGGTCGAAGAGCCAGCCGCCGTCGAGGTCGCTCGCGCCACGGACGCAGGCCGCGAAGGCCTCCCGATTCGCGGCGTGGGCGCTGCTGCGGAGGCCCTGCGCGAGGAGCTCCCGGGCGCCGGGCAGCAGCGGAATCGCCGCGCGCTCGAGCTCCGCCGCGAGGCCGGCGGGGCGCAGGAGATTCAGGAGGTGGCCGGCGAGGCCGAAGCCCGTGACGTCGGTCGCGGCCCGGACGCCGTGGTGCTGCGCGATCTGCGCGGCCCCGGCGAGCGGCCGCAGCATCGAGTGCTGCACCGCCTCGACCCAGGCGCCCCGGGCGAGGCCGCGCGCATCGGCGGCGAGGACGACGCCGGTGCCGAGGGGCTTCGTCAGCCAGAGCTCGTCGCCTTCCCGGGCTCCGGCCTGGCGAAGCCACTCGCCCGCGTCCGGTCCGTCGCCCGTCACCGCGAGCCCGACCGCGAGCGCGTCGCTCGTCATCGTATGGCCTCCGACGAGCGAGACGCCGAGGGGGTCGAGGGTCGCGCGGAGGCCGAGCAGGACCTGATGGAGCAGCTCCTCGCCCGTCGCGCCCGCGTCCTCGGGGAGGGCGATCAGGGCCTGGGCGTGGCGCGGGCGGCCGCCCTTCGCGAAGAGATCGCCGGTCGCGTTGACGGCGGCGACCCGACCGACGAGCCAGGGGTCGTCGCAGAAGGCGCGGATCGCATCGATGTTATGCAGGACGAGGCGTCCGTCCGCGGCGCGCGTCACGGCGACGTCCTCCCGCTCGGCGACGCCCGCCACGACCGAGGCGTCGGGCGGCGGTGCCGGCAGCCGGGCGAGCGCGGCTTCGAGGGGCCGGGCGGAGACCTTTGCGGCACACCCGCCACAGACCATGCCGTCCCGCCCCGCCGCGTCGATCGCCGCTGCCCAGGCCGCGGGATCCTCGAGGACCTGGAAGCGCGCCATGAACGCCCGATCGATCCGGTCCTTCAGCCGGAACGTCCCGCGCCCCGCCGTCGCGAGCCCCCACTTCGCGCCGAGCGCCCGCCCGTCGCCCAGGTTGAGGAGCGAGAGGAAGTCGCGTTGCGGCCGATAGGCCGTGAGCGGTCGGCCGGCGAGCCGGGCGCGCAGATTGCGATCGAGAATCGGGCCCTGGCGGACCGCGTAGACCCCCGCGCGCGGCACCCACGGATGGTCGACCAGGCGGGCGCAGTCGCCGACCGCGAAGACGTTCTCGAACCCGACGGCCTGCAGCGTGTCGTGGATTTCGAGAAAGCCCTCGCGATCCCGGGCGAGTCGGCCAGCGACCTCCGTGCCCCGTTCGTCGCCCGCGCCCGGGGCGCCATCGCGCCGCGGGAAGGGCTGCGCCGCGGCGCCCGTCGCCCAGACGACGAGATCCGCCTCGAGGCGCTCGCCCGCGGCCGACCACGCCGCGTCCCGCTCGATGCGCACGATGCGCATGCCGGTGCGGACCTCGAGGCCGCGCGCGGCGGCCTCGCGGGCGATGGCGCGGCGCAGGGCGGGCGTGCCTCCGGCCAGCAGCGCGTCCTCGCCGGTCGCGATCGCGATGCGGGCGGGCGTGCCGGCGCGGCGCAGGCGCGCCTCGAGGGTGAAGGCGAGCTCGCAGCCGGCGGCCCCGGCGCCGACGACGAGGACGCGGGCGGGTCGCGCGGGGGAGGCGAGGGCGGCGAGAGCGGCGGTGCGCGCCTCGAGGGCCTCGGCGAAGGCGCCGATCGGGCGGGTCGCGAGGGCATGCTCGGCGACCCCGGGCCGGTCGAGGTCGCGGATCGTCGAGCCGACGTCGAGGCTCGCGAGGTCGAAGCGGATCGGCGGGCGCCCATCGAGCATCACCGCGCTCGCGACGGGGTCGAGATCGAGGGCCGAGGCGAGCACGACCGAAGCCCCCGCCCGCCGCGCGAGGGGGACGACGTCGATCTCGAGCGCGCTGCGCGGGTAGTCCCCGGCGACGAGGCCCGGGACCATGCCCGAGTAGACGGCGACGGGGCGATCGAGGACGACGACGAGGCGGGCGCCTTCCGGCGGATCCATCGCCCAGCGGCGCAGGACCTGGACGTGGGCGTGGCCCCCGCCGACGAGGACGACGGTTCGAGCCGATCGATGCGGTCCGGTGCGCGCGGCCCCCGTTCGATCGGCGCCGTGCACCCCGACTCTCCTCGCCGACCGCGGCCTAGCGCTTGTGTCGTTCGACCAGCTGGTCGAGGTCGCGCACCGCCCCTTTGGCCGCGCTCGTCGTCATCATCGCGTAGGCGCGCAGCGCCTTCGAGACCTCGCGCTTGCGGTTCGGCACGAAGGCGGCGCTGCCGCGCTCGAGCATCGCCGCGCGCCGGCGGGCGATCACGTCGTCGGGGACGAGCAGCTCGATCCGGCGCTTCGGGATGTCGATCCGGATGCGGTCGCCCTCCTCGACGAGGCCGATCGTGCCGCCCTCGGCGGCTTCCGGCGAGACGTGGCCGATCGAGAGGCCCGAGGTGCCGCCGCTGAAGCGGCCGTCGGTGACCAGGGCGCAGGCCTTGCCCAGCTTCTTCGCCTTGATGTAGGAGGTCGGGTAGAGCATCTCCTGCATGCCGGGCCCGCCCTTCGGCCCTTCGTAGGCGATGAGCACGACGTCGCCGGGCTTGATCTGACCGGAGAGGATCGCGTCGCAGGCGCTGTCCTGGGAGTGGAAGACGCGTGCGGGGCCTTCGAAGAGCCAGATCGACTCGTCGACGCCCGCCGTCTTCACGACGCAGCCTTCCTCCGCGAGGTTGCCGTAGAGGACGGCGAGGCCGCCCTCGCGGCTGTAGGCGTGGTCGGCCGAGCGGATGCATCCGTTCACGGCGTCGTCGTCGGTCGAGTCGAAGTACTTGTCCTGCGAGAACGCGATCGTCGTGCGGACGCCGCCCGGCGCAGCCAGGGCGAAGGCCCGGGCCTCGGGGCTCGTCGTCGGCCGACGGAGGTCGTGGCGATCGATCGCCTCGCCGAGGCTCTTTGCGTGGACCGTGGGCACGTCGCGATGGATCAGGCCCGCACGATCGAGCTCGCCCAGGATCGTGAAGATGCCACCGGCGCGGTGGACGTCCTCGACGTGATACTTCTCGGTCGCCGGAGCGACCTTGCAGAGGTTCGGGACCCGGCGCGAGAGGCGGTCGATGTCGGCCATCGTGAAGTTCACGCCGGCCTCGTGGGCGATGCCCAGGATGTGGAGGATCGTGTTGGTCGAGCCGCCCATCGCGATGTCGAGGGCCATCGCGTTCTCGAAGGCCTCGAAGGGGGCGATGCTGCGGGGGAGCACCGAGTCGTCCCCGTCCACGTAGTACTGCTTCGCCATCTCGACGATCCGGCGGCCGGCGCGCTCGAAGAGCTCCCAGCGCCGGGCGTGGGTCGCGACGATCGTGCCGTTGCCGGGCAGGGCGAGGCCGAGGGCCTCGTTCAGGCAGTTCATGCTGTTCGCGGTGAACATGCCCGAGCAGGACCCGCAGGTCGGGCAGGCGGAGCGCTCCATCTCGAGCAGCTCCGCGTCGGAGACGGCGTCGTCGCCCGCCGCGATCATCGGATCGATGAGATCGAGCTTGCGGCCCGCGCGGTCGTGGGTCCCCTTCGACTTGCCCGCTTCCATCGGGCCGCCGGAGACGAAGATCGTCGGGATGTTCAGGCGCATGGTCGCGAGCAGCATGCCCGGCGTGATCTTGTCGCAGTTCGAGATGCAGACGAGCGCGTCGGCGACGTGGGCCTGGACCATGTACTCGACGCTGTCGGCGATCAGGTCCCGGGACGGCAGCGAGTAGAGCATCCCGCCGTGGCCCATCGCGATGCCGTCGTCGACGGCGATCGTGTTGAACTCGACGCCCCAGCCGCCGGCGGCGTCGATGACTTTCTTCACCCGCTGGCCGACGTCGTGGAGATGGACGTGGCCGGGCACGAACTGCGTGAAGCTGTTGGCGATGGCGATGATCGGCTTGCGGAAGTCGGCATCGGTCATGCCGGTGGCGCGCCAGAGGGCACGGGCCCCGGCCATGTTGCGTCCTGCGGTCGTCGTACGGCTTCGATATCCCTGCATGACCGCGAGAATAGGAGCGGTTTCGAGGGTCTGCACGAAGCCCGGGCCGGGGCCGGGGCCCGGGCCCGCCGCCGGGGACCGGGCCGGGCTCAGCTCCGCCGGGCGTAGCCGACGCGACAGGGCCGGTCCGCCCGGGCGACGCCGCCGATCTGCCGGCGGAGCGGCCGAGGGTCCCGGAAACGGGGCGTCAGATCGAAGCGCTCGACGAGCGCCCGGGTCGCGATGCGGATCGACGAGATCGAGAAGCGGGCAGCCGGGCAGTAGTGGGCCCCGTGCCCGAAGGTGGAGACGAGCTCCTTCCCCGCGAGCTCCTTCGTCCGCTGGAAGAGCGGTCCCCGGTAGTGGTCCGGATCGAAGCGATCGAGGCCCGGCGCCGCCGTCGTGTTGGTCACCGACATCATCGTCGCCAGCGAGAGGCCGGGCTCGAGGCGGTAGCGCGCGTGCTCGTCGGCGAGGGTGCAGGGCCGGAGGATCCGCCGCAGCACGATCGAGCGCTGGCGCAGCCGGATCGACTCGTGGGCACACCGCTCGAGCAGCGCGTCGTCCCCCTGCCGCACCGCCTCGAGCAGCGCCGGCCGCTCGAGCAGGTGGACCAGGGTCCAGGCCATCGCGGCGAAGAGGTTCGACTGGGAGCCCATGTGGACGAGCACGACGTCCCGAGCGATGCCCTGGTCGCGGGCCGCGCCGTCGACGTCGGCCCAGGCGGTGCGGATGCGGTCGAAGAAGCCGGGCTCGCTCGCGCTCCCCGCCGCCGCGAGCGGCGCGCTCTCGCGCAGGATCTCGGCGTAGATCGAATCGATCGTCGCGAGGGCCGCCTGCTCGCGGCGCTTGCCGGTGGCCCAGGTCCAGAAGGCGCGGGGCGGATGGACGAAGGACTCGGAGCTGTCGAGGGCATCGAAGGCCGTGACCAGGCGCTCGAAGTGGCGGGGCGTCGTGGCGGCGCGGCTGCCCCAGGAGGCGAGGCCCATGCGGTGGGCCAGGCGCCGGCAGTGGGCGAACGCCTCGAGCTCGCCGCGGGCCCCGAGCGCGTCGAGCTCGAGGGCGACTGCGGCCTTCAGGTTCTCGAGATAGACCTCGACGTCCTCCCGGGCGAAGAGCATGTGGGGATAGGTCCGGCGGCCGACGAAGAGCTCGCCCGGGACCTTGTGGGCGAGCATCCCGAAGTCGGCGACGCCCTTGCTGGCCTCGGCCTCGGGCAGGGCCCAGAGGCTCTTCACGCCCTCCGGCGAGAACACGCAGAAGAGGCGATACCCGAAGGCCTCGACGAGGAAGGTGTCGCCGACGCGCTCGCGCGTCCGCTGGAAGAAGGCCGTCGGATCGTTCAGCAGGGCGAGGCCGGCGCCGACCCAGGGCAGGGGCCCCGCCACGCGCGGCGCCGCGCTCGAAGGCCGCTCCGGCTCCGACGTCGTGGGATCGGACACGCTCGCCCTCCCGAATCGAGTCCCGAACGGCGATCCCGACGGCGCCCGGCTCAGCTCCGGGACGCGGGCGTGTCGGCGAACGCCGCGTAGATCGCCCGCACCGTCCGCTCGAAGTCCGTGTTCTCGACGCCGACGATGATGTTGAGCTCGGAGGAGCCCTGATCGATCATGCGGATGTTGATGCCCGCGGCAGCGAGCGCGCCGAAGAGCTGGGCCGCCGTGCCCGGCTGATGGCTCATGCCGCGTCCGACCGTGGCGACGAGCGCGATGCCCGGGTTGACCTCGATCGAGTCCGGCTGGCAGACCTCGCGGATCTCGGCGAGCAGCTGGTCGAGCTTCCCGTCGACGGCGTCGCTCTTGAGGATGATCGAGAGGGTGTCGATCCCGCTCGGCATGTGCTCCCACGAGAGGCCGTGGCGCTCGAGGACGGAGAGCAGCCGCCGGCCGTAGCCGATCTCGGCGTTCATCAGCGTCTTCTCGAGGGCGATGATCGTGAAGTCCTTGCGACCGGCGATGCCCGTCACGCGGCCGGCGGGCACGCCCTCCTGGCCGGCGGCGGTGATGCGCGTGCCCGGCGCCTCGGGCTCGTTGGTGTTCAGGATCTGCACCGGGATCCCCGCGATGCGGACCGGGAAGATCGCCTCCTCGTGGAGCACCGTCGCGCCCATGTAGGAGAGCTCGCGCAGCTCGCGGTAGGTGATCGAGGGGATCGTGCGGGGGCGCTCGACGATCCGCGGATCCGTCATGAGCAGCCCCGAGACGTCGGTCCAGTTCTCGTACAGCTCGGCCCCGACGCCGCGGGCCACGATCGAGCCCGTCATGTCGCTGCCGCCGCGGGAGAAGGTCTTGATCGCGCCGTCGGGCAGCGCGCCGTAGAAGCCGGGCACGACCCCGGACTTCTCCCGCCCGAGGCGGTCGGCGACGCGGGCCTGGGTCTCCTCCGAGAGGAAGCGACCGTTCGCATCGAAGAGGATCATGTCGGCCGGATCGACGAAGGGGCGATCGAGCAGCCGCGCCACGATCAGGCCGCAGAGGTACTCGCCGCGGCTGGCGGCGTAGTCGGCGCCGGCCCCTCCGCGGATCTTCGCGTGGACGCCGGCGAGGGCGGGATCGAGGTCGTAGGCGAGGCCGAGATCCGACACGATCTTGCGGTAGCGCTCGGCGATGAGGTCGAAGATCTGGTCGAAGGAGGCGCCCTTCGGATCGGGCTTCCGCGTCGCGGCGTCCGCGCGATAGAGCAGGTCGGTCACCTTCTCGTCCGCGGAGAAGCGCTTGCCCGGCGCCGACGGGACGACGAAGCGGCGATCGGGCCGCGCCTCGACGATCGCCCGCACCTTCCGCAGCTGGTCCGCATCGGCCACGCTGCTGCCGCCGAACTTACAAACCCGGATGCCCATTCCCGTCCGCCTGGCGTGTCCGCCCGGAATCGGCGGCGCAGTCCCCAAATCGGCGGCGCAGTGTAGTCGGAAGGGGGGCGCGGCGGAAGGTCGTCGGAGCGGCAACTTCGCCGCGCGGACCGGCAGCTGCCTTCGGATAGACTCGTCGCGCATGGCCAGGTCGGAATCCAAAGCACGCGCCTCGATGCGCCTCGACGCCTACCTCTCGCGGGCGGGTCTCGCGTCCCGACGCGAGGCCCGGGAGTGGATCCGCGCCGGGCGGGTCCGCGTCGACGGGGCCGTCTGCCGCGAGCCCGCGACCCGGATCGAGGGCCAGGCCGTGACCCTCGAGGACGCCCGGGTCGAGCGGCCCGGGGAGACCCGAGACTGGCTGGTCCACAAGCCCGTCGGCCTCGCCTGCAGTCGCGATCCCCGCGAGTCGCCCCTCGTCTACGACCTGCTCGAGCCCGCCCTGCGCCAGCGCCCGGTCCAGATCGCCGGCCGCCTCGACCGGGCGACCTCAGGGCTGCTCGTGCTGACGACCGACGGCGACTTCGTCCATCGCCTGACCCATCCGAGCCGCAAGCTCCCGAAGCGCTACCGCATCGGCTACCGCGGGGAGCTGCCCCTCGACGCGGTGGCGCGCTGTCTCGAGGGGATCCTGCTCGAGGGCGAGGATCGACCGACGCGACCCGCCGAGCTCACGCTCGAGGGCCCCGGCCAGGCCACGCTCGTCCTGCGTGAAGGCCGGACGCATCAGGTCCGGCGCATGTTTCGCGCGCTCGGGAGCTTCGTCGAGGCGCTTCACCGCGACCGGATCGGCGACCTCGTCCTGCCTCCGGATCTCGAGCCCGGCGCGGTGCGCCCCCTCGCGCCCGAGGAGCGCGCGCTCCTGCTGAGCGAGAGCAGCTTGTAGCCCCGGGCGTCGGCGACCAGCGCGACCTCGCCCTGGCGGGCGAGCGGCGCCTCGTAGGGGAGCGTGCGGTTCGCGACGAGCAGCGCGCGGGCGTTGCGCGCGAGCCAGCCGGCGAGCGAGTCGAAGAGGGCGAGCGCCGGCGCGAGGTCGACCTCGGGCCCGCGGTGGTGGAAGGGCGGATTGACGAGGGCGAGGTCGAAGCCCGTCTCGGGCGGCTTCTCCCGGGCGTCCCACCACAGCACGCGGCAGCGCCCCGCGATCCCGAGCCGGGCCGCGTTGCGCTCGGTGCAGGCCACCGCCCGCGCGTCGGCATCGACGAGCAGGACCTCGGCCTCGGGGAGCAGCCGGGCCGCGGCGAGGCCGAGCACGCCGGTGCCGCAGCCGAGATCGACGATGCGCTTCGGCGGCTTCGCGCGGAGGAAGGGCGCGAGGTGCTCGAGCAGGAGCTCGCTGCCGGGATCGAGGCGCTTCGCGCTGAAGACGCCGGGCAGCGTCTCGAGCTCGAAGGCGGGCAGGTCGAGGTCCGCGACCTCGACCCGGATCGGCTCCGTCGCCTCGCGCTCGGGGCCACCGCCGTCGCCCGACTTGCGGAAGCGCACGACCCGCGCCCGGGCGCGATTCGCGACGACGACGCCGGGCTGGCCGAGCTGCTCGGATAGACGCTTGACCGCGGACACGATGCCCAGGGTGTTGGGTCCCGCGAAGAGCAGCTCGCCGCCCGGCGCGAGGATGCGCCAGGCCTCGACGAGGTCGTCGAAGGTCGCGGCGCGGCTCTTCTGCAGATGCACGATCGCCTGCGCGAAGCTTCCGCTCTCGATCGCGCGGGCGTCGGCGCGGACCGCGCGCCCGGCCTTCTCCTCGGCGAGGTGGAGGTCCCGCCAGGGCAGGATCGACACCCCGCCGTTCGCCTCGACCGCGAGCGCGGACTGGAACTCGCAGACCTCGCCGGGCCGCAGCACGTCGGGGTCGAGCACGAGAGCCTCGCTGCGCTTCGAGCGCCGCCCCGCGCTCACGAGCGGATCCGCGCGGCGAGCATCGGCGGCGGCCGCTCGTCGACGTAGGCCGTCTGCATCGCGTCGAGCATCGACCAGAGGATCTCGAGCTTCATCCGCAGCACCGCGAGGGCGCGGTCCTGCTGGGCGCGGGTCGTGAAGGTCTCGAGGGTGAAGGCGAGGCCGTGCTCGACGTCGCGGCGCGCCTCGGAGAGGCGCTTGCGGAAGTAGCCGTAGCCCTCGGCATCGATCCAGGGATAGAGCGCGGGCCAGTTCTCGAGGCGCTTCTGGTGGATCGTCGGCGCGAAGAGCTCGGTCAGCGACGAGGCGATCGCCTCCTGCCAGGGCGCCGTCTGCGCGAAGCGGACGTAGGCGTCGACGGCGAAGCGCACGCCCGGCAGCACGTGGCGCAGGTCGACGATCTCCGCGCGCTCGAGCCCGACGGCCTCCCCGAGGCGCAGCCAGGCCTCGATGCCGCCTTCGTCCCCGGTGTGGCCGTCGTGATCGAGGATGCGCTGGATCCAGGCGCGGCGGATCTCCCGATCGGGACAGTTCGAGAGGATCGCGGCGTCCTTGCGCGGGATCTGGATCTGGTAGTAGAACCGGTTCGCGACCCAGCCGCGCACCGCCCGCGGCGGCAGCCCGCCCTCGTTCATCGCGACGTGGAACGGGTGGTGGATGTGGTAGAAGCGGTCCATGCCGCGCAGGGCGGCCTCGAATTCCGCGGCGCTGCGCGGGCTGCTCGTCGGGGTCGTCATGCGAACTCGAGCTCCATGCCGTCGTGGGCGACCTCGATGCCGAGCGCGTCGAGGCGCCGGCGCTCGGGGGAGTTGGGGTCGAGGATCGGATTGGTGTTGTTGATGTGGATCAGGATCTTGCGACCGGGCATCGCCGCGAGCTCCTCGACCATGCCGCCGCTCCCCGCCTGGGCGAGGTGGCCCATCTCGCGGCCGGTCTTCTGCGAGGCACCGCGGGCGCGCAGCTCGTCGTCGTTCCAGAGCGTGCCGTCGAGGAGCACGCAGTCGGCGCGGCGCGCCTCTTCACGGATGCGGTCGGTGAACGAGGCGAGGCCGGGGGCGTAGAAGCAGCGTCGGCCGCTCGCCCGGTCGACGAAGGAGAGGGCGATCGTGTCGTCCGGGGCGGGCTTGTGGCGGCGGGGGGAGTAGGGCGGGGCCTCGCCGGGAATCGGCAGGGGCACGAGCTCGACGCCCGGGATCCCGGGGATGCCGAAGGCGCGCTCGGCCACGGCGTCGATCGGGTGCCAGTCGATGCCGCAATAGGATTCGAGAACCCGAAGCAGCGGGTAGCCCGTCGTCAGGTCGGAGTGGACGCTCGGGGTGCAGTGGACCTGGAGGCGGGCGCGGTGCTCGCGCAGGGTCCTCAGGCCCGTCGCGTGGTCGATCTGGGCGTCGACGAGGAGCACCGCCGCGATCGCCGTGTCCCGCACCGCCCGCGCCGGCTGCAGCGGCGGGCAGCTCGCGATCTGGGCGCGGAGGTCGGGGGACGCGTTGACGAGCAGCCAGCTGCCGCCGCCGTCGGAGACGACCAGCGAGGACTGGGTCCGGGGCAGGGCGCGGCTCGTCCCCTCGCGCACGCCGCGGCAATTCGGGCAATTGCAGTTCCACTGTGGAAAGCCGCCGCCCGCCCCCGAGCCCAACACGATGATGCGCATCATTTCCCGATCCTTCGTGGCCGCGCTAGA
Organism: Myxococcota bacterium; assembly: GCA_046351135.1. Lineage (GTDB taxonomy): Bacteria > Myxococcota_A > UBA9160 > UBA9160 > UBA4427 > UBA4427. Next base: position 185,151 of record JAXLZA010000007.1, read on the forward strand.
AGGGCTTCACGACCACGCAGACCACGATCCCGATCATGAGCAGCGTCGGGACCTCGTTCATGATCCGGAAGAAGCGCTGCGGATGCGGATTGCGGTCCTCGGCGAAGGCGTTGCGCCAGCGGACCATGCAATGATGCATGACGAGAAGGCCGCCGACGAATGCGAGCTTGAGCCAGAGCCAGCCGCTCGCCGTCGGGAGGTAGCCCGGGGTCCCGGGGAGGGAGATCAGGAGCCCCCCGGCGCCGACGGTCACGAGCATCGCCGGCCGCATGATGAAGCGCGAGAGCTTCCACTCCATGACCTTGAAGGTCTCGGACTGCGCGCTCCCGGCGGGCGCGTCGCAGTGGTAGACGAAGAGCCGCGGCAGGTAGAGCAGCCCCGCCATCCAGGCGATCACCGCGATCACGTGGAGCGCCTTCACCCACGGATAGAGCGTGGGGACGAAGGGGGCGATCTGCGCGGACCAGTCGATCATCACGTCCCGTGGCCTCCCGGGCTCGGGCCCGGGGCGATCGGCTAGAGGCTGAACTGCTCGGCGAGGTTGCGCTCCGAGAGGCTCTGGCCCGCCTGGAACAGGACGACCGCCGCGACGTCGCGATTCTCCTCGATGTCGACCTCGGCGACCTCGCGGACCTCGGTCGAGTCCGCCACCGCCGAGACCGGCCGCTTGTCGGGCTCGAGCACCTCGATGCGCACCTTCGCCGTCCGCGGCAAGAGCGCCCCGCGCCAGCGCCGCGGCCGGAAGACACTGATCGGCGTCAGGGCGAGCACGCCGGCGTCGAGGGGCAGGATCGGACCGTGGGCCGAGAGGTTGTAGGCCGTGCTGCCCGCCGGCGTCGCGACGAGCACGCCGTCGCAGATCATCTCCTCGAGCCGGACGCGGCCGTCGACCTCGATGCGCAGCTTCGCGGCCTGGCGCGTCTGGCGCAGCATCGAGACCTCGTTGAGCGCCTGCAGCTCGACGCGCGCGCCGCTCGCGAGATGGGCCACCATCTTGAGGGGATGGAGGCTCGCGGACTCCGCGCGCCGGATCTGGCCGATCAGGTCCTCGCTCGCCCAGGGGTTCATCAGGAAGCCGACCGAGCCGCGGTTCATGCCGTAGATCGGGATTCCGCTCGACAGGAAGCGGTGGATCGTCTCGAGCATGAAGCCGTCGCCGCCGAGGGCGACGATCACGTCGGCGTCCTCCGGAGACTTCACGGGGTAGAGGCTCTCGAGGGCCTCGCGGGCGGCCTGGGCGGCGGCGGTGCGGGCGGCGACGATGGCGATGTGCTCCGCCTCGACGTGGCTGCGGCGGCGGGAGGCCGCGCGCGGCGGCGGCGCGCTCGCGGGGGGCTTCGCCGCCGGGGCCGGACCCGACCCCGGGCTCGCGAGGGGCACCGCGCCCCGGGCGCGCGCAGGGCGCCGGTCCGTTCGATCGTCGCGGTCGGGGTCACGGGCGGTCACGCGGCGCAGTCTAGCAGTGGCCCCTGGTTTTTCCGCGACGCGAGAATCGATCGAGGATCGGAACGAAATGGGGGTCGGGGCGCCTTCTCTCTAGGGGCTCGAGGGCGCGGCGGGTATCGTCCGCGGCCCGATCGGGGACAAGGAGGAGATCAGCAGATGGGACGGCAATCCTGGAGAACGAGCGTCCGGCGCGCCGCGCTGGGAGTCTGGGCCGCGTGCGCGTTCGCGACGCCTAGCGTGGCGCACGACGAGCCGGCGAAGCCGGTGAACGAGGGCTGGATCGGGGGCGTCAGCGCCTCGGTGACCGCGCAGACGGGCACGGTGGACACCTTCGCGGGGGCCCTCGACGCCGTCGCGGAGCAGACCTTCGATGGCAAGGACTGGGTCCGCGGCCGCTTCAACGGCGTGTACGGTACGTCGCGCCAGCGCAACCAGTCGAAGAACGACAAGCTGATGCAGGACGCCCAGGGCCTGTTCGGCGACTGGAAGCGGACGATCCACGACCGCTTCTTCTGGCAGAGCGGCGCGGAGCTCTCGCGCAACTCGATCCAGGATCGCGAGGTCCGCGCTGCCCTGCAGACCGGCCCCGGCTATCGATTCTGGGAGGGCGGGAAGCGCGACCTCGAGCACTTCGATGCGAACCTCGGTCTCGGCTACCGCTTCGAGATGTACAACCCGGATGGCCAGCCCGGTGCGACGATCGGCGACGGCAACATCGACCAGGACCACTTCGCCGATCTCGCGGCCGGCTTCGAGTACAAGAACGGCCTCTTCGACGACAAGGTCCAGTTCAGCCACACCGGGACGGCCCGCATGCCGGTCAACGACCCGAGTGCCTTCGTCGTGATCAGCGAGGTGATCTTCGGGATCCCCCTCACGCCGGCCTGGTCGTTCCGGACCTCGTACTACGTCGAGTACAACCACGTCCAGCCGGACGAGGTCAACAACCTGACGACCCGCGCGACGGTGGGCCTCGGCTACACGTTCTGACTCGGACGGCCGGGGCCCGGCCCCGGTCGGATCGGGCCGGGCGCGTGCCCGCGACGCGCCCGGCCTGCTAATCTGCGCCGCCTCCGCGCCTTCGCGCGTGAGTCTCGGGCGGCGGCTTCGATGTACACGATCGCGATCTCGGCATTGATCGGACTTCTGGCGGGGGGCGTCTGGACGGCGCTCGACTGGTGGAAGGGCTGGCAGATGGGGATCGTGCTCTTCGTCCTCGTGTCGGCGGCGAGCTTCATCCTCCTGTCCCGCCAGCTGGCGCGGCGGATCGAGCCTCGCTTCCTCGCCCTGCAGAAGCAGATCCAGGCCAACCAGATCCCGCTCGCGATCAAGGAGCTCGAGTCGATGCTGCCGATGGGGCGGTGGCAGATCCTGCTCGAGGGCCAGATCCATGCCCAGATCGGCCTGCTGACCTATGCCTCGGGCGACATGGAGCGCGCCGAGAAGCACCTCGCCGAGGCCGGCTACCGCGCGACCGAGGCCCAGGTCGCTCATGCGGCGCTGCTCTACCGGACGAATCGCTGGCCGAAGGCCCGCGAGGTCCTCGACAACGCGATCCGGATGAACAAGAAGCAGATGCTGCCGTACCACGTCTACGCGTGGCTGTTGCTCAAGGAGGGCGATCGCAACGGTGCGATCGCGAAGCTGCTCGCGGCCCAGAAGGTCGAGCCGAGCAACGAGTCGACCTCGGAGAACCTCGCCCGGCTGCAGAACGGCAAGGATCTCTCGATGAAGCGCTTCGGGATGATCTGGTACGGGCTCCAGCTCGAGCGCCCGCCGAAGACGATGGGCGCTGCGCCCGGCGGTGCGATCCCGTTCCGCAAGGGCTTCCGCCAGAAGCCCCAGCGGCGCCACTGAGCGCCGCCCGCCCCGTCGGAGCCCGTTCCGCCCGGGCGCGTACGGCTAGAGCTCGTTTTCCAGGGACTGCGCCAGGGTCTGTCGCTTGCGGATCAGGCGCGGCGTGCCGTCGCGGTCGATCAGGACCTCGGCGGCCTTCGGGAACGCGTTGTAGTTGCTGGCCGCCATGCCCGAGGCGTAGGCGCCGGCCCCTTCGATGACGAGGGTGTCGCCGATCGCGGCGCGGGCGAGGCGACGGTGGGCGAGGCCCTCCGGATCGCCGGGCGCGGGCGTCAGGATGTCCCCCGACTCGCAGCAGTGGCCGACGACGAGGTAGTCCTCCTCCTCGGCCGTGGCCGCGCGGCCGTCCTCCCGGTCGCGGGGCACGACGGTGATCGGATGCTGCGCGCCGTAGAGCGAGGGGCGCAGCAGCTCGGTCATGCCGCTGTCGATCTTGATGAAGCGGTGGCCGCCGGCGCCGGTGTCGACGAGGTCGATGATCTCGCAGACGATGGCGCCGGCGAGGGCGACGAGATAGGTCCCGGGCTCGATCTCGAGCTGGAAGTCGTCGTTGGCCCGGCCCCGGGCGCGCGCCCGCCCGTCGAGGAACTCGGCGATCTGCGGCGTGAGCGCGCGGCCGATCGCGTCGAGATCGGCCTCCTTCTCGCCGGGCATGCGGGCGACCTTGAAGCCGCCGCCGAGGGAGAGCCGGTTCAGGTCGGGGAGCTGCCGGGCGATGCCGAAGGAGAGGGCGGCGCAGTGCTTCCAGACCTCGGGGTCGCCGCCGGAGCCGACGTGGGTATGCAGGCCGGTGATCCGCAGGTCGAGCTCGTGGGCCAGGGACTGGACCTCGGGCAGCTTCTCGTGCCAGATGCCGAAGGAGGAGCTCGGGCCGCCCACGTTGGTGCGGTTGTTGTGGCCGGAGCCGAGCCCGGGGTTCACCCGGATCGAGACCTCGCCGCCCGGGAAGAGCTCGCCGTAGCGGCGCAGCTGATGGAGCGAGCAGGCGTTGAAGAGCACGCCCCGCTGCACGAGGCCCTTCAGGTCCTTCGGCAGCTCCTGGGCCGTGATCTGGATCTTCTCGGGCGCGATGCCGGCGGCGAGCGCGCGCTCCGCCTCGAACCCGCTCGAGGCGTCGATGTGGAGCCCCTTCGCGTCGAAGATCCGGAGCACCGCCGCCGTCGGCAGCGCCTTCATCGCGAAGCGCCCGACGAGCCGGCAGGGCACCGGGAACGCGCGCACGCGATCGGCCGCGGCCTCGAGGGTTCGCTGGTCGTAGACGTAGACGGGGGTCCCGAATCGCTCGCGGATCGCTTCGATCTGGGGCTCGGTGAGGAAGCGCATGCGGGGGCTCCTGAGGCGGATGCGCGCCAGCATAGCAGCGGGAAACGCGGCGGGGCCGCGGTCTTGGACGATCGCACGAGCCATGCGAGACTCGGCGCCGGGTCGGGCCCGGCGGGTCGCGGTGGCCGGCGGCGGCCGGGCCGCAGCCGACGCAGGGGACGCCGCGGAGCCGGGAAGAGGGGAGCGCAGTGACCGCAGACAGCCGAACGGAGGCCCGCAGCGAGGGCCTCGACTTCATCCGCGCGATCGTCGCGGAGGATCGGGCGACGGGGAAGCACGCGTCGGTCGTGACCCGCTTCCCGCCCGAGCCGAACGGCTACCTCCACATCGGCCACGCCAAGGCGATCTGCCTCGATTTCGGCCTCGCGAACGAGATCCCGAACAGCCGCTGCCATCTGCGCTTCGACGACACGAATCCGGCGACCGAGGAGACCGAGTACGTCGAAGGCATCATGAACGACGTGCGCTGGCTCGGCTTCGACTGGAAGCAGCATCTCTACTACGCGTCGGACTACTTCGAGCAGCTCTACGCCTGGGCGGTCGAGCTGATCCGCATGGGCAAGGCCTTCGTCGACGACCAGACCCCGGACGAGATCCGCGCCAACCAGGGCTCGCTGACCGAGCCGGGCCGCGAGAGCCCCTTCCGCAACCGCAGCGTCGAGGAGAACCTCGATCTCTTCGCGCGGATGCGGGCCGGCGAGTTCCCCGAGGAGAGCCGGGTCCTGCGCGCGAAGATCGACATGGCCGCGTCGGTGGTCGCGATGCGCGACCCGATCCTGTACCGGATCCAGCACAAGGCCCACCATCGGACGGGGACCGCGTGGTGCATCTATCCGATGTACGACTTCGCCCATCCGCTCTCGGACGCGATCGAGCACGTCACCCACTCGCTCTGCACCCTCGAGTTCCTCGACCACCGCCCGCTCTACGACTGGCTGATCGAGCAGCTCCCGGTCCCGAGCCGCCCGCGGCAGATCGAGTTCGCCCGCCTCAACGTCACCCACATGATCACGAGCAAGCGATTCCTGAAGCGCCTCGTCGACGAGGGCTTCGTCACGGGCTGGGACGATCCGCGCATGCCGACGATCGCGGCGATGCGCCGGCGCGGCTATCCGGCCCGGGCGCTGCGCGAGTTCTGCGACGCGATCGGGATCGCGAAGCGCGACAACCTGATCGAGCTCGCGAACCTCGAGTTCCACGTGCGCCAGGTCCTGAACCAGGAGGCGCTGCGCCGGATGGCGGTGCTCGATCCGATCAAGCTCGTGATCGAGAACTACCCGGAAGGCCAGGAGGAGTGGCTCGACGCGATCAACAATCCCGAGGATCCCGCCGCCGGGACGCGGAAGGTCCCCTTCTCCCGGGAGATCTGGATCGAGCGCGAGGACTTCATGGAAGATCCGCCGAAGAAGTTCTTCCGCCTCGCGCCCGGGCGCGAGGTCCGGTTGCGCTACGCCTACTTCGTGACCTGTCGCTCGGTCGTGAAGAACGCCGCCGGCGAGATCGTCGAGCTGCGCTGCACCTACGACCCCGCGACCCGCGGCGGCGACGCGCCCGACGGCCGCAAGGTGAAGGGCACGCTCCACTGGGTCTCGGCCCGCCACGCCGTCCCCGCCGAGGTCCGCCTCTACGGCACGCTCTTCAAGGACGAGGTCCCGGATCCCCACGCGCCGGGCGGGCTCGGGACGGCCCTCGACCCGGAGTCCCTGCGCGTCGTCCCCCGGGCCTTCCTCGAGCCCGCGCTCGGCGAGGCCGCGCCGGGGGAGCGCTTCCAGTTCGAGCGCCTCGGCTACTTCTGCGCCGACCCCGACGGCCGGCCCGGCCAGCCCGTCTTCAATCGCACCGCCACCCTGCGCGATACCTGGGCCAAGGTCGCGAAGCAGGGCGGCGCCGAATAGCGAGGCCCGAGCGCCATGGCGCGCCTCGGCATGACGATCCCGCTCACGGGCGTCCCGCTCGCGGACCACCGCGACTGGCTCCGCGAGATGATCGATCTCGGCTACTCGGACTTCTGGTCCTCCGAGGCCGGCGGGACCGACGCCTTCACGCCGCTGGCGCTCGCCGCCGCCTGGACCCCCGAAGCGCGCCTCGGCACCGCCATCGTCCCGGTCCAAACCCGCGGCCCGGCGACCCTCGCGATGAGCGTCGCGAGCCTCGCCGAGGCCGCTCCCGGTCGCTTCACGCTGGGGCTCGGGGCGTCGTCGAACGTGATCGTCGAGCGTTGGAACGCGATGCCGTTCGAGGCGCCCTACGCCCGCGTCCGCGACACGCTCCGCTTCCTGCGCCGGGCGCTCGCCGGCGAGAAGGTCGACGAGCGTTATGCGAGCTTCGCGGTCCGGGGCTTCCGGCTGCAGATGGCGCCCCTCGCGAAGCAGCCGCCGATCCTGCTCGCGGCCCTGCGCGAGGGGATGCTCCGCCTCGCCGGTCGCGAGGGGGACGGTGCGATCCTCAACTGGCTCTCGGCCGAGGACGTCGGGCGGGTGGCGCCGATCGTCCACGCGGGCGGGCCCGACAAGCAGATCGTGGCCCGGCTCTTCGTGATCCCCTCGGCGGATCGGGGGCTCGCCCGGGCGATCGGGCGACGGGCGGCGGCGGCGTATCTGACGGTGCCCGTCTACGCCGCCTATCACGAATGGCTCGGGCGCGGCGACGTCGTCGCGAAGGTCTCGGCGCTCTGGAACGCGGGCGATCGCAAGGGGGCGGTCGAGGCGATCCCCGACGAGGTCGTCGACGCGCTCGTGATCCACGGCTCGCCCGGGGCCTGCCGCGAGCACGTCGAGCGCTACCGGGCCGCCGGAGTCACGCTCCCCGTCCTCGCCCTCCTGCATGCCGATGATCTGCGCACCGCCCTCCGCCAGCTGGCGCCCGCCGCCGCCTGATCGACGAAAAAGCGCGCTCTTCCCCCGATTCCGTCCCGGACCGCCTCAGTCTGCAAGCCAGGGCGACCGATGACCTCGGCGAGTCTCCACCCGTGGGGTCGGGTCGATCATGGCGGCGAACCAGATCATGTCCGCGATGGCACTGCGCGAGCTCGAGATCCGCTCGCGCGGGCTCCCGCTCGACGCGCAGATGAACGAATGTGTCGATCTGCTCCAGTCGCCCGAGCTGGTGGTGGACGAGCTGCTGCGCAGCATCGATCAGATCCGCAGCGCGGGGCCCGACCGGGATCGCGTCGTGCTCGCGCGCGATCCGGTCGAACGGGCGGAGGGCGCCTTCTTCTATCCCTCCCGCGAGCTCTTCGTGCGCGGTGATCGCTGCTCGTTCACCTGCCTCGCCACCGGCGTCGGGTTCCGGCCCGGTGGACCGAATCCGCCGCCGGCGACGCCCGCAGAAGCCCATCACGCGATCGACTACGCCGCCGTGACCTGCGAGGCGCGGCCGGTCCCCGTGCTGGGCTTCACCGCGGGGAGCGAGACCGACAGCGCCTATCCGATCCTGCTGCGATCGCTCGCGAGCCTGATCGAGCTGCTGCGCCCGCGCCGCTTCGACCTGCTCGATCGCGAGGTCTACAAGGGCATCCTCGGGCCGGCGCCGGCCTTCGATCTCGCCCTCGTGCTCTGGGACGACGAGGGGCCGGGCGATCCGCGCCGGCCGCTCTGCGAGCTGTCGCGGGATCTGGCGGAGGTGCTCAAGAAGGCCCTGCGCGCGGAGCCGCGCTTCCCTCCGGTCCTGCTCGATTTCGTCTGTCTCCGGATGAACGCGAAGCGCTTCGACGGGCGCCTGCGTTTCGCCTGGCGCGTGTAGGCGGTCGGGCATGCCGCGTTCCACACGCATCCGCCCGCGCGATCGCGGAGTCTGGCTCTGGCTGGACGCGAACCTCGCGTGCACCGACGGCGGCGGTCGGGGGCTCGAAGCGCTGCTCGGCGTCCCGATCGGCCTCCTGCTGGGCAAGCCGCTCCTCGACGTCGTTCCCTTCGTCGATGCCGATGCGATCGCCGAGGTCCTGCGCGGCGTGATCGAGGGCTCGGCCGGCGCCGTGGTCGTCGCCGAGCGCCACGGGCGGGGGCGGCGGGCTGGCTCGAGATCGCGGTGCGACCGATCGGCGAGGCGGAGGAGCCCGCGCGGGGCGGTGCCGCGGAGACGGGCGTCGACGAGAGCGGCGCGGCCGTGCTCGCGCTGCGCATCGAGGACGTGACGGCGCGGGTCGGCGAGGAGATGCGGCTGCGCGTCGCGCTCGCCGAGGAGCGGGCCCAGGCCGAGCTCGCGAGCGAGCTCGCGCGCTGGTCGGATGCGGGTCTCGACGAGGCGATCGCGGCCGGGCTCGAGCGCATCGCGCGCGGCTTCGGGGCCGAGCGGGCGCGCGTCATCGCGGAGGCTGCGCCCGCGCCGGCGCCCGCGCTCTCGGGCCCGGACGACCCGAGCGACCTCGACCGACCGCGCCATCGCTGTGCGATTCCGACCCTCGATCCGCCTCGCTGGCTCGAGCTCGAGTGGGCGGTCGGGGCGCGCGGGCGCGTCGAGCCCGGCCGGCTGCTCCAGCGCCACGCCGAGCTGCTCGGGTCGGTGATCGCCCGGCGCGATCACGCGCTCCACGGTCGGGCTCCGGAGGCCCGGTTCCGGGCGCTCGCCGATCACAGTCGCGACGGCATCTGCGAGGTCGGCGAGGACGGGCGCGTGCTCTACGCCAGCCCGAGCTTCGCGTCGCTCTGCGGGGTCGAGGCGACGGATCTGGTCGGGGCGGACCTCCTGACCTCGATCGAGCCCGAGGACCACCGCCGCGTCGCGCAGCTGATCCGCCCCGGGGCCCACGCGCGGCGGCGCGGCGCGCTCGTCTACCGCCTGCGCCACGCCGACGGGCGGCTCCAGTCGGTCGAGTCGACCGCGCGCGAGTTCGAGGGCCCCGACGGCCGGCCCCGCGTCGTCGTCACGACCCGCGACGTCACCGAGCGCGAGCAGGCCCGCCTCGCCCTCGAGCGCCAGATCGAGCTCGAGGCGCGCGTCGCCGAGCTCTCGCGCTACTTCATCGACCTCGACGTCGACGCCACCGACGTCGGCATCCAGGGCAAGCTCGCCGTCGTGGCCGGGCTCGCCGAGGCCCAGCACGTCTGGCTCTACTCGTTCGCGACGGGCCGCTCGGCGCCGGAGCACTTCGAGTGGTGGTGGGACGAGGCCGCCGCCGCCCGGCCCCAGCCGCCGGAAGAGGCCGTCGCGAGCTTTCCCTATTCGACCAACCTGATCCGGTCCGGGCAGATCTACCACGTGCCGAGCGTCGCTTCACTGCCGCCCGAGGCCGCGGCCGAGCGGCAGGATCTGCTCGATCGTGGCGTGCGCGCGATGCTCGGCATTCCGATCATGTCGGGCGGGCGCTTCGTCGGGTTCCTCGGCTTCGAGAACTACGAGCGCGAGACGGGCTGGTCGGAAGAGACGATCATGCTGCTGCGGCTGGTCGGCGAGATCTTCTACTCCTGCCTGCGCCGGCGGCGCGCCGTCGAGGACCTGCGCGACAGTCAGTCCCAGCTGCTGCAGGCGCAGAAGATGGAGGCGGTCGGCACCCTGGCCGGGGGCATCGCGCACGACTTCAACAATCATCTCGCGGTCATGCTCGGCAACGCGCGCTTCCTGCGGCAGGAGGTCGAGGCGGACCGCGACGTGCTCGCGGCGATCGAGGATCTCGAACGCTCCGCCGACCACTGCGCGAAGCTGACGCGCTCGCTGCTCGCGTTCTCGCGCCGCAGCCCCGTCGAGGTCGTGCCGGTCGCGGTGGCCGAGCTGGTCCGCGGCGTCGAGGGGCTCGTCAAGCCGCTGCTCCCGGGGAGCTTCCGCCTCGAGACGGAGCTCGGTCCGGCGCTCGGCGAGTTCGCCGTCGATCAGGTCCAGATCCAGCAGGTCCTCGTCAACCTGCTCGTGAACGCCCGCGACGCGATGCCCGAGGGCGGCCTGATCCGGATGGGCGCCGAGCGGAGGCGGCTCAGCGAAGGCGAGGCCGCGCTCGAGGGGCTCGACGGTCGCCGCGAGTACGTCGTCCTGTCGGTCGCGGACACCGGCTGCGGCATGAATCCGGAGACGCTGCGGCGCGTCTTCGAGCCCTTCTTCACGACCAAGCCCGTCGGACAGGGCACCGGCCTCGGCCTCGCGATGGCCTACGGCATCGTGCGGCAGAGCGGGGGCGGGATCGCGATCGAGAGCCGCGTCGGGGTCGGCTCGACGGTGCGCGTCTTCCTGCCGGCGCTCGCGCGGGAGGCTTTGTCCCCGGAGCGGGCGATGGTCGAGCGGGCGCTGCCGGCGCCGGTCGGTCGGGCCGCGGTGCTCGAGCCGGATCCCGAGGTCCGTCAGCTCGTCTGCGAGGTCCTGACGGAGCAGGGCTTCGCGGTCGAGATCGCCACCTCGCCCGAGCGCGTCGCCGAGCAGGTCCGGCGCGCCTCGGTCTCGATCGATCTCGTGGTGGCGGCGATGCCGCGTCCGAGCCCGTCCCCCGACCACTTCGCCGAGGCGCTGCGCGGCGGAGTCACCGGGCCGCCGGTGCTCGCCCTCGCCGAGAGCGGCCAGGTCCCCGTCGAGGCCACCGATCGCGGCGTCCGAGTGCTGCGCAAGCCGATCGCCCGGGCCGAGCTCCGCTCGGCGCTCGAGGTCTGGCTCGAGGTCGTCCGCGAGGCCTGAGCGCGCGGGCTGGCCAGCGACTCCGGAATGCGGATGCTTCCGCCATGACGAAGACCCCGCCGAAGCCCGGACTGCGCCGGGGCACCAACGAGATCGTCGTCTTCGGCCGCCATCCGGTCGAGGCGGCGCTCGCCTCCGACGGCGTCGAGATCGAGCGGGTCGAGGTCCTGCGCAGCCGCCCCGGGCCCGAGCGCGACGCGCTGCGCAAGCGCTGCGCCGCCCGCGGCGTCCCCTGCGAAGAGCTCTCGCGCACCGCCCTCGACGCGGTCACCGGTGCCCCGCGCCACGACCAGGGCATCGCCGCCCGGGTTCGGCTGCTGCGCGTGATGGAGCTCGAGGCGCTGATCGCGGCGACGAAGGGGCGCGCCGCGCGGCAGCCGGTGCGCGTGCTCGCCCTCGACGGCGTCACGAACTCGCAGAACGTCGGGATGGTCGTGCGCTCGGTCGTCGCCGCGGGCTTCGACGGGCTGCTCTGGCCGATGGTGGGGGCGCCTTGGGTGAACGGGCTCGTCGTGCGGGCGGCGGTGGGCTCGATCTTCGAGTGTCCGATCGTCTGCTGCGAGTCGCTCGCGGCGGGCCTCGCCCGGCTGCAGGGAGCGGGCTTCCGGGTCGCCGGGCTCGACGCCGGGGCGACGGCCTCCCTGTTCGAGACGCCGCCGGCCCACCGCGCGGTCTACGTCCTCGGCAGCGAGTCGCAGGGGCTCTCGCCCGACGTCGCGGCCCTGCTCGACGAGCGCCTCTCGATCCCGATGGCGCCGGGCGTCGAGTCCCTCAACGTCGCCGTCGCGGCGGGCCTCGTCTGCTATCACGCGAGCGGCCGGCTCCACCCCGGCCCGGCCTAACGCGACTCGACCCGCACCCCGCAGATCTGCCCGTCGGGCTGGCCGAGCAGCGCGACCACGTCCGGGGAGGTGTAGTCGATGCCCGGGATGCCCGGGCGCGCGAGCAGCAGCAGCGGCGCGCGCAGCTCGCCCACGACGTCGTTCGGCGCGAAGGCGTCCTGCTGGGCGAGCACCCGGAAGCTCGACGGCGGGTACGGGCTCGCGGTCGCGCCGTCGAGGTCGAGCGCGATGCGCGTGAGGGTGCCGTCGCAGAAGTCCGAGGCATAGACCTCGCTGCCCGAGGCGTTGACCGTCACGTCGGTCAGGCCCTCGCAGAAGGTCGACGCGCGCCCGTCCGAGCGCGGGGGCAGGACGAAGGGCCGGTCGGCCGTGAAGATCCGCGCGTCGAGGCCGCCCTGCGCGAGCCCGTCGAGGCGCACGGGCTCGCTGCCGCCCGCGTAGAGCCTCGCATCGTCGAGGACCCGCAGGTCGATCGCGTAGAGCTGGCGGCTCGACGACGCCCCGAGCCAGGCGACGCGGCCCGTCGGGTCGATCGCCGGGGGGCCGAACGAGGGGCCCGCGAAGCCGAGGGGGATGGTGGCGACGATCCGCGGGACCGACGGGTCGATCACGTCGACGAAGGCCTCGCTGAAGACGTTGCCGGGTCCGCTGCCGGTGCCGATCACGCCGGTGGCGGTCACGAGCACGAGCTCCCGGCCACCGGGGGTCCGGAAGCTCGCCATGCCCGTCGGGTTGAAGCCGCTCGTGAAGAGGACCGGCGTCGCCGCCGAGGGGCGGACGGTCAGGGCGCCGCCCTGCTCGATCCAGTCGAAGACCAGCACCGTGCCCGGCCAGAAGCGCGTGCCGCGGGCGAGGTTCGAGGTCGCGACGAACAGACGCCCGCCGGCCCGTGCCTTGCCCGCCGTCAGGCTCGTCAGGAAGCCCGGGCGCGCCGGGTCGCAGCGCGCGTCGGGGGCGATCGGCTGGCCCGTCGAGTCGACGGCGTTCGTCGGATGGACGCAGGCGAGGGTCGAGATGCCGGTCCGTGTCGCGCTGCCGCCCGGCGCGGGGAAGAGCGGCAGCTCGAGGTCGGGGAGCGACGCGGACAGCTCGAGCGTGAGGGAGCGCGGCTCGCCCGTCGTCGGGTCGAAGACGAGGACCTGCTCGTAGTTGCTCGTGCTCGCGAGCGCCGTCGCGTCGTCGATCGCCTGGATCTCGCCCATCACGGGGTAGAGCGCGAAGCCGAGGACCGGTCGGAGCACGGAGGCATCGTCGAGCCAGTCGCCGTCGCTGTCGACGCCGAGGGTATGGGCGGCGAGCGTGCGCGGCCGATCGCCCCTTAGATCGAACACGACGACCGCGTTCGGGCCGGTCTGCGACATCGTCGCGAGCTGCTCGCTCTTCGAGAGGACGGTGAGACCGGCGGGGAAGGCGTCGAGGGAGGGGGAGGGGGTGCAGTTGCCGACGAGGATCTCGTTGCGCACCACGAGCCCGTCGGAGCCGCCCTGGCCCTCGCAGCCACCGAGCGCGAGCGCTGACGCGAGGGCGAGAGCGAGGGCGAGCCGGCCGAGGGCCGGACGCGCCGGGCGGGCGTTGCGAAGGAGGCGCCGGAGCGATCGGACTACCATCGGAAATCGAACCCCGCTGTCGCATTGCGGCCCGGTTGGGGAAAGGAGACCGTGTCGCGCACCGCTTCGTCCGTCACGTTGTTCAGGTCGAAGAAGAGCCAGAAGGCGCGCGGCCGGGCGAAGGGGCGGAAGCGGAGCCGCGCCAGGTTGACCGACGCGGAGAGGTTCGTCACGAGGCGCGAGGGCAGCTCCCGGCTCCCGCCCTCGCTGATCGGGATCGGATCGACGTGATGCAGCTCGGCGACGAGCTTCCACTCGTCCTCGGGCCCGATGCGGAGCCTCGCGAAGGTGTCGTTGGGCGCCTGACCGGGGAGCTTCTCGCCGGTGCTGCGCCGCTTCGAGTCGATGAAGGTGTGGTTCACGGAGAAGCGCAGGAAGCGCGTCAGGTCGAAGGAGAAGCCGAGCTCGAAGCCCGTGGTCCGGGCCGGACCCGTGTTGACGGGGGCGATCGTCTTCGGGCTGATCAGGATCCAGGTGATCGACTCGTCGATGTCGCGGCGGAAGCCCGCGAGCTCGAAGTGGAGCGCGGAGAAGGGGCCCAGCTTCGCGAGATCGAGCTCGACGCCGCCGTGGACGGTCCAGGCCTGCTCGGGCCGCAGGTCCGGGTTGCCGCGGATGAAGCCGCGATCGGGGTGGTAGAGCTCGTCGAAGGTCGGTGCGCGATACGAGGCCGCGTACTGGGCCTTGAGGCGGATCCAGCGGGCCGGCGTCGCGACGAGGGCGACGTCGGGGAGCAGCTTCGGATCGAAGTCCCCGGTCCAGTCGAGGCGCGCGCCTCCGATCAGCGCGAGGCGCTTCGGCACGAGCGGGATCTCCTCGCCCAGGAAGCCGCCGAGGTTGACGCGCTCGCGCCCGTTGCGGTCGTTCGAGGCGATCGCGTCGCGCGAGACGTCGAGGCCGAGGTTCGTGACGAGCTCGCGCTCGAGCAGGCCGACCTGCCAGCGGTCGCGGGCGCGCAGCCCGGTCGTCGAGAGGCGCGTGTCGAGGTCGATCGACGCGGTGAGCCCCTGCTCGGGGCTGATGAAGCGCGCCCGCTGGAAGCGATCGAAGAGCGCGACGGAGAAGTCGTCGCCGAGCCCGGTCGGCGAGGGGCCCTCCCAGCGCAGCTGGGCGAGGTTGGAGAGGTTGCGGCTGTGGGCACGCTCGAGCTGGCCCGCGGTCGGGCCGTCGCCCGAATCGAGGCCGGGCTCGCCTCCCGACGAGTAGGACGCGATGTTCATCGCCCGCAGGCGTCCCCGTCCGATCGCGCGTCCGACGGAGAGGTTTGCGTTGTGGAGCACGCGATCGTTGTTGATGCGCGTGGCCGTATCGGGCTGGAAGCGCGTGACGACGCCGTCGCTGCGCAGGACCGGGCGGGCGAACTTGAAGTCCCCGTCCGTCGACAGCCCGCAGTAGCCCGCGGCGTACTCGATGCCCTTCCATTCCGAGGCGTGGAGCAGCGAGCCGGTGTAGGTGTCGAAGGCGCCGCCCGAGAAATGGCCCTGGGTCTTCGGCTCCCCCGCACCGGTGCGCGTCACGAGGTTGACGACGCCGCCGATGGCGCCGCTTCCCTCGCTGAGGGCGCCCGCGCCGCGGGTGACCTCGACGCTCTCGAGCAGCGGCGTGCAGGACTGGGACAGGTCGAGGCCCCCCGTCAGGACGCTGTTGGCCCGAATGCCGTCGATCGTCACCACCGACTGGCTCGGCGTCGCGCCCCGGATCGAGAGCTCCGCGCGATCGGCGACGCCGCCGAAGCGCCGCACGCTGATGCCGCCCGCTTCGGAGAGGGTGTCGGCCAGGGTCTTGTTCTCGGCGACGAAGTCGTCGAAGGCGATGACGCTGGTGTTCGCCCCTTCGAGGGTCGGGACGAAGCCCGTCTGGATGCCGAGGACCGTCATCTGCTCGACGCCCTGGAACGGATCGCGCTCGGGCTCGTCCTCCTGCGCGTGGGCTGCCCCGACGCCGAGGCAGATCGCGAGCAGGGCGGGGAGCCCGGCGCGACCCCGGCCCGCCGGCGTCGACGCCGGCCGCCGATCGGGGACGCGCCGCGCGCTGCGCAAGGGCGGCCTAGCGCGATCCCGCCGGGCGGCGTGCGAGGAGACCGAGGCCGAGGCCGAGCAGGAGCGCAGTGGCCGGCTCGGGGACGGTCGTGAGATCGTCGATCGCGAAGTAGGTGGGCGTGTTGATGCCGAAGGCACCGACGTCGCTCGACTCGAACCCGAAGCGCAGCTCGCGCACCGCCCCGAGCCCGCGCAGGTCGAGGAAGACCCACCGATCGAGGACGTAGTCCAGGCTCGGGTCGTCGAATCGGTAGTCGGCGAGCATCAGGCTCGCACTGCCGGTCGCGTTGCCCTGGTCGTCGAAGCCGGTGAGGACGAGGCGGAAGTAGTCGGGATCCGTCCCCGTCGCCCCGCCGAAGCGCTTCGAGAAGAAGTCGCCGTCGCGCATCGACAGCGCCGCGTAGGTCGTGTTCGTGAACCAGGCGCCCTGCACGACCTGGCTCGAGGGCAGGACGATCCGGCCCTCGAAGTACCCGATTCCGAAGGCCGCGCTCCCGCCGACCCCCGCGCCCGTCACGTTGCTGAACTGGTTGCCGAAGCCCGGCGTCGTCGTGTCGGTCCGGGTCGAGGCCGCGAAGCCGCTGAACACGTCGAAGCTCGCGTCGTACTGGTTCTCGAAGAAGATTCCGCCGGACTCGAAGCCCCCGGCGAGCGTCGAGCCGTTCAGCTCGGCGTTCGGGCCGAGCCCGAGGTCGTCGAAGGTCGCCGTGAGGGCGAAGGCCGGCGCGGGCAGGATCGCCGTCGCGATCGCCGCGACGGCGAGCGCGATCGGAGCCCCGCCGGTTCGGCGTCCGCCCGGCACACCCTGCCGACGGGGTCGGCCTCGTCGACCGATCCCGCCAAGCCCGCCACGCAGCAGCGCCGCGAGCAGGGCCGCGCCGGCGAGCGTTCCGCCCGTCAGGCCGGGCTCCGGGACGAAGCGCGCGCCCACCGCCTCGAGATCGAAGCCGCCGGCGGCGAAGGCGGTGGGGTAGGGGTCGAAGACCGGTCGAGCCGCGGCATCGATGCGCGAGCCGTCTCCGACGACGTCGGTGATCCGCACGTAGTGGATCTGCTGGAGGTCGACGCTCCCCGCGACGACGGCGGGGTCCCGCGCGAGGTCGGCGAGGTCGAAGCCGGTGCCCTCGCCGATCGCGTGGCGGCCGGCGAGCCCGTGATAGTCGGTCGGATCGAGCGTGTCGAAGGAGCCCACCGCGAAGGCCGGCAGGGCGGTCGCGGGGAAGGGAGCGAAGTCGAGCCCGTTGCTCGCCACCTCGACGAAGGCGAGCTCCGCGAAGAGCCCCCCGATCGCGGCGAAGCCGTTCTCGTAGACGGCGAGGTCGTCGCCCGGTCCGTTGTGGATGGGCTCCGCGAAGTGGAGCGTGATCGAGCCGCCGTCGCCCAGCGAGACGACGTCGAGGGCGTTGGCGGTCGCAGCGCCGAGGGCGTTCTCCGGGGTCCCGAAGCTCGCGACGCCCAGGCCCGGTCGCGCGACGTCGACCGGTCCCCGCACGAGGCTCACGACCGTCCCGGCCCAGGCGAGCATCTCGAGGGGGAGGTGACCGGCGTCGGTGTAGGGGCCCGCGAGGGCGGGCATCGGGGCGGCGAGCCAGGGGAGGGCGAGGGCGGACAGGAGAAGGGTTCGGGCGGGGGACGAAGATCGGGCCTGCATCGGTTCCTCTCGGGCGCCGTCTCCGGGCGCCCGGACCGACCTCGGGAGGTCGGTCCGTCGAGGACGATTGCGGCGGCGACTCGCGGAGTTCCGATCGGAACGCAGGCGGGGGTCGGGTCGGGGGCAGCCGTCGCCGCTCCGGCGGGATCGGATCCCGCGCATCGGAACGGAACGCTTGCCGTCGAGCCCTACGCCCTCTGCTCCCGAGAGTCGTAGCGCCGCTGGAGGGCCGGTCTTCTGGCTCCCGGATCGTCCGATCCTGCGCGCCTTCCCGGCCCCATGCTGGGTGGCCAGTGGCTCGATGCGCAGTTCGTCCCCGGTTACAGCGACGGGCTCGCGCCGGATTCACACCGGCTTCCCGCTGGTCGGGGTCTCGCTTCGGGCTCGGGGCTGCCGGGTCGGTCCGACCTGCGCAGGAGATTCCCGTTCGTTGCCCGAGAGGCGCGACCCCCTCCAGACCCGCTCGCTCGATCCGCCGGGGCTTCCCCTTCGAATCGACCGCGCGGGCACACCCTCCACCGTCGGTGGTTCGCCGGTCGAGTAGCCCACGGCCCCGACGCTGGCAACCAGCGCGGCTGGTGGGCGAGCCCGGTGCGCGGCCCGCAGCGGTGTGCGGGGTGCGCAGGAATCTGCGGTGGTCCGGCCTGCGCGGAACTCGGGGCCGATCGCGAAATGCTCAATCGGATCCGAGGTTTGCCGAAACGATCTCCGATGGCATGGCGCTTGCGATCTCCCCTGCGACGGGGATCGCCGGGGCGCGTGCAAGGCGGTGCGCGCGCGGCGATGGGGCCCGGCGACCGGCGCCGGAGCAGAGCTCCGATCGGAAGGTGAAGCGATGTTCGACGGCAGGGAACGAACCGGGAGGGCGAGGCGCGCGCGGCGCGCGGGGTCCGGCCGCGCGATGCGGCGACGAGGCTTCACGCTGATCGAGGCCGCGATCGTCCTCGCGATCATCGGGGTGGTCACGGCGATGGCCCTGCCCAACGTCGCGAGCTACCTCGAGAACGCCAACGGCCGCGCCGCCGCCAAGTCGATCGCCGATGCCTTCAACTTCGCGCGCGCTCAGGCGATCCGCACCGGCAACAACCACGTCGTCTTCTTCGCGGTCGGTGGCGCCGGCGACACCGCGGGCAACCCCCTCGTCGCAGCCGATGGTCGCACGATGCCGATCCTCGTCCTGAACGACGGACGCCCGGGCTCGACCGACCAGAACTGCGAGATCGATGCAGGCGAGGAGACGGTCGTCTTCCCGGCGCAGAACGGTGTCGGCTGGGGACACAATCACGCTCCGGCCGCGACGCCGGCTCCCGACGACGCGACCGCGACCACGATCCCGACCGCGGGCTCGAGCTTCCTCGCGCCCAACGGGACGACGCGCGTCAGCTGGGTCCTGTTCCGACCCGACGGCGTTCCGGTCGCGATCGACAACGCCTGCAACACCGGCCGCCTCGGGACCGGTGGCGGGACCATCTATCTCTGGACGGAGAACCGGGACTATGCGGTCACGCTCGCGCCGCTCGGCGGCGTGCGCGTTCACGTGTGGAACCCGGCGACGGGGGCGTGGACGTCATGAGCGCAGCCAGTCTTCTCGAACGCAGAGACGCCGGCGATCGGCGGCGGGCGGGCATGACGCTCGTCGAGATCATGATCTCGCTGGTCGTGCTCGCCTTCGGCCTGCTCGGGGTCGCGGCCATGCAGGTCCGGGCGATCACCGAGAGCAGCGGCGGCCAGCACCTGTCGACGGCGAGCCTGATCGCGCGCAACCGGATCGAGGAGCTGTCCCGGCTGGACTGGGACGCGACGGTGCTCAACGACTCCGCCGGCAGCTTCGGCGGGACCACTTCGGTCACGCTGGCGGACCAGACCTATTCCCGCTCCGAGCGGATCGCCAACAACGACCCCACGCCCGCCAACGCGACGGTGAAGGCGATCGAGGTCCGGGTGACCTGGGCCGACGAGAAGCGGCAGAACCGCTCGGTCGTGCTGGCGAGCGCCCGCCTCAAGGAGGTCGACGAATGATCCGCCCGATCTCCTCGGAGCCGCGGACGGCGCGGAGCGACGTCGAGCGTGGGCGAGCGGGGTTCACCCTCGTCGAGCTGATGATCAGCGTCTCGCTGCTCGCGATCGTCGTGCTCGGCGTCTTCGAGAGCCTGACCCGCCAGCACCGCACCTCGATCGTGACGGAGAACGTCGTCGAGGTCCAGAACAACGTGCGCGCGATCGCCTCGCTGATGGAGCGGGAGGTCCGCATGGCCGGCTACATGGTCCCGGACGCGGCGTCGGTCTGCGGCCGGGACCTGACGACGGGCAGCGACGAGCTCTTCGTCTCCGAGACCGAGCCGATCGTCCCCGACGACGCCCGCGCCGGCGACATGGGTGCGCGTCTCTCGACCGGCTCGACCTGGAGCAATCCGACGATCAACTCGTCGAATCCCTCGAACTCGACGCCCGTCACCCTGAATCTCGACTCGACGACGACCGACCTCGACGGCGACGGCACCTACTTCTACGACAACGACAACAACGGCACCGGCGAGGCCGACTTCCGGGTCGGCGGCGGCTTCATCGCCGCGGATCTCGCGAACCCGCAGCGCGGTTCGGTCTGTGGCCGGGTGACGGCCGCCTCGTCGACGCAGCTCACGATCGTCCCGATCTCGGGCGCGCTCGTGGCGCACAATGCGACCAACGACGCGGAAGAGGAGATCGTGATCGTTCCGGCGGCCCGCTATTCGCTCGACACGACCGGTGGCGTAGGCCGCCTGATGCGAAACGGCGACCTGCTCGCCGAGGGCGTCGACGACTTCCAGGTCTCCTACTACTTCGACGTCGACGACGACGGCGTCGTCGACTCGGCGACGGCCGAGGAGCCGGGGACCAAGACCGGCAACGCCTACAGCCCGGGCAACTGGAACAACAGCACCCTGAAGGAAGTCCGCTTCTCGATCGTCGTGCGCACGCGCTCGACGGACAACGACTTCTCCCAGGGTTCCTTCCTGACCCTCGAGAACCGCGCGGCCCCGGCCGGCGGCAACGACGGATTCCGCCGCCGCGTCGTGGCCGGCTCGGTCCGGCCCCGCAACGTGGGCGTCACGGGGAGCATCTGAAGATGGAACGGAACGATCGGGGCCTCGAGATCGGTCGGATGGCGCGCAGGCGCGAGGGCGGCATGGCGCTCATGCTCGCGATCCTCCTCCTCATCACCGTGTCGGCGCTCGCCGTCTCGACGATGCAGACCGCCGCTTCCGACGGGGTCGTCGCCGGCTTCCAGAACCAGGAGACGATGGCCTTCTACGCGGCCGAGGCGGCGATCGCCCAGGCGCGCAACGTCGTCCGCCAGATGGGCGAGCGCAGCCAGGTCCCGAACTACCCCGCGGACTTCCCGAACGAGTCGAATCCGACGGCGATCTCGAATCAGGCCGAGTTCTCGACCGGGACGCAGCCCCGCTACTACGCCGACCCGAATCCGACGGCGCCCATCGTCTACATCGGCGAGGGCAAGGCCTGCACCGAGGGCTGCAACATGACCCTCGGCGGCGCGAAGTACAACCACACGAAGTGGCAGATCAACGTCGTCGGCGAGTCGCCGGCGGGCGACCAGAAGCGCATCGAGGTGGTCGCGACGCGGCTGCTGGCGGTGGGTTACTGAGGCGGAGCGGATGGCGTTCGGCGCGCGGTGCGCAGCCGAGACGCGGCGGTCCGGCGAAGCGATTTCGAAGGAGACGAAGATGACTCGATCCGATCGACGATGGATTCCCACGGTGCTCGGCGGCCTGGCGCTCGCTGCGGCGGGCGTCGGCGGCCCCGCGTGGGCGGGGGACGAGGACATCTTCTCGGCCCAGATCGCGCCCAACGTCGTGCTGATGGTGGACAACTCCGGCTCCATGAACTCGATCATGCAGCACCCCGCCTTCGTCGAGGTCGGCTTCACGCCGACCTGCACGGTGCTGACCTCGAGCCAGACCTCGGCGACCGTGAAGGATCAGCTGAACCAGAACGTCAGTCGGGTTTGCGGCAGCGGCGAGTGCCGGTTCGAGGTGAGCCCCGGCGACGCGGGCTGGGTCGCGACGGCGGACACCACCGACCACCCGAAGAACGGCTACATCACGCGCCGCTTCTGCGGTCGCGACCGCAAGCTCTACACGGACGGGGTCAACTTCCAGAGCTACGGGAACAAGACCTGGTACGAGCAGGACTACACCAACTGGCTCTACAGCCTCGATACGTCCTCGAGCACGCCCGTCGGGCCGACCGGCGCGCAAATGACGCCCACGGCCATCCTCGCGGACATCGATCTGACGAACAACGGTCGCAACTACGTGACCGGGGTGACGTATCCCAAGTACCAGATCGCCCGCATCACGGCGGCCCGGGAGATCGCGACCGACGTGATCTACCAGACGAACACCGACTGCCCGGCCTACCTCGGCGACTGCGGCATCTATCAGGACCGGGTCCGCTTCGGCATCGCGAAGTTCACGACGGGGGCGAACGGCGGATACCTCGCGTCGACCGTCGACGCCTACAGCACCAACCGCACGGCGCTCAATACCGCGATCAACAACCTCGACGCCGAGACGTCGACGCCCCTCGGCGAGACGCTGTTCAAGATCTACACGTTCTTCATGTCGCGGACGTCCACGAACCGTCCGTTCGGCGTCAATGGATCGACGCGCTTCCCCGGCTACACCTACAAGATGGCGGACGGCCTGAATACCTCGACGACTTCTCTCGTCGCCCCCGATCCGATCCAGCAGGCCTGCCAGAAGAACTTCGTCATCATGATCACCGACGGCGAGCCGACGAACGACACCTTCACGACGTCCGGCTCGGAGACCAACGGATTCGGCAGCTACGCCTCGCTGGTCGGCGACTACGCACCGGACGCGGTGGGCGCGCTGGACATCGGGACGGACGCGACACCGGAGGTCGGGACTCCGCCGTGGGGCGATGCGACCGGCGCCGGCTGGCTCGACGACATCGCGAAGTTCATGCACGACAAGGACTTCCGGCTCGACCTGGCCGGGAACCAGACGATCGACGTCTACACGGTCGGCTTCACGACCCAGGGTGCGGCGAACGCGCTGCTGGCCCATACGGCCGCGAACGGGAACGGCCTGTTCTTCACCGGCAACCAGTCCGAGGCGCTGACGGACGCCCTGGTCGACTCGCTCCAGGACATCATCTCGAAGTCGCAGGGCTTCTCCGCCGCGACGGTCCCGGCGGCGCGGACGGCCGACGGCGGTCAGCTCTACACGACGCTCTTCCAGCCGACGAGCACGCGGCCGTTCTGGCCCGGCCTGCTGCGCAGCTACAAGATCACGGCCTCGGGCGAGGTGCGCGACAAGAACGGGAGCTGTGCGCTCGAGAACCTGACCAATCCCTCGAAGTGCGTGGGCGGAACGTTCAAGGACGAGGCCGCGGCCGAGCCGTACTGGAACGCCTCGAAGATGATGCCGGGTGCGAACGCCCGGAAGCTCAGGATCTCGCTCACGAACGGATCGAGCCAGAACGTCGTCCAGTTCACCCATGCGATCGAGGCGGCGGATCTCGGCGGCTCGCTCGGCGCGATCACGCTCTACCCCCCGGTCGCTTCCGTCGCGAGCACGAGCGACCTCGACGAGGCGATCGTCTCGTTCCTCGCCGGTTGTCGCTGGGGCACGGGCATGAGCGCTGCCGGGAGCGTCGAGTTCAACGGCTGCGTCGACCGGACGCAGGTCGTGAACGGGATCACCCAGCCCGATCGGCTCGGCGACATCTTCCACTCGAATCCCGTCGTGGTCGGTCCGCCGAACGCGTTCCTGCAGGAGGCCTCGTACCTCCAGTTCGCCGCGCTGTCGAATCTCGTCCATCGCAACCGCATCATCATGGCCGGCGCGAATGACGGGTTCTTCCACGGCTTCCTGGCCGGCCAGTGGCAGACGACGCCGGCTCCGGCCCACTACGACGTGGGGACCGGCGTCGAGGTGTTCGGCTTCATGCCCTGGGGCGCTCGGGCCAAGGTCATGAACCTGACCAAGAAGGACGCGACGGGCCACCCGATCACCGTCGACGGCTCGCCGTCGGTGGGCGACGTCTGGATCGACAGCGATTCGGATCCGACGAACGCGAAGCAGTCTTCGGAGTGGAAGACGGTCATGGTGACCGGGCTGCGCGAGGGCGGCGAGCACTATCTCGCCCTCGACGTGACGGACCCCGCGGCCAGCGGCTATCCGGCCTACATGTGGGAGTTCCCGAAGGAGAACGACTCGACCTGGCGCCCGCTGATCGCGCAGACCTGGTCGCAGCCTGTGATCACGCGCGTCCGTCTCGAGGACACGAGCGGTCACCTGGTCGAGAAGTGGGTCGCGGTCTTCGGCTTCGGCTACGACCCCACGAGCAATCCGAACGTGGCGACCTACAGCGCTTCGAGCAAGAAGGGTCGCGGGATCATGATGCTCGACATCGCGACCGGCACCCCGATCGCCGTCCGCAAGTTCGGCAACTCGACCGGGGACGTCCCGGAGATGCTCTACTCGATCGCGTCGAGCCCGGGCGTCCTCGACTACGATCAGGATGGGTTCGCGGACCTGATCTACATCGGTGATCTCGGTGGCAACATCTGGAAGTGGGTCGTGCGCAAGCGGGGGAAGGCGAATCCGACCTCGAGCGAGCTCTACCAGGCGAACTGGTCGTTCCGGAAGTTCTTCACCGACGACCCGACGCGCGCGGCCTCGGGCGTGCACACGCGCAGCTTCTTCTACGCCCCGAGCGCGACGATCGTGAACAGCATCCTGTATCTCGGTCTCGGGACCGGGGAGCGGGCGGACCTGAACTGCTCGAGCACGCTGCGGGGCTGCAACCTGCTCAACCGGTTCTACGTGATTCGCGATCGAGACATCTGGGATCTGGCCAGCCCCACCGTCATCGACGGTCGAGACTATCCGACCGGCCAGCTGACGAACGTGACGGCGGACGAGAACAAGTGTCCGACGGTCCAGCGCAACGGCTTCTCGTTCAGCGTGGCCGACGGAGAGAAGTTCGTGACGAACAGCGAGATCTTCAACGCCTTCTTCTTCACCTCGACGTTCAAGCCGGATCTGTCGAACGTCTGCGCGCCCTCCGGGACCTCGAAGCTCTACGGCTTCCTGGCGAAGTGCGGGCAGGGCTTCTTCGGTCCGCCGAGCCCGGTCTCGCCGATCGCCGGGACCGACCGGTCGATGGACATGGGCAAGGGCATGCCGACGGATGCCCGGCTCTCGATCGCACCGGGCTCCGGGGGCAATCGCCTGATCATCTCGAAGCAGGACGGTCAGCTGATCAACGTCGACAGCGGCAGCGCGGATTCGGAGCACGGGACGCTGTACTGGCGGGAGCTCGACTAGCCGACGGACCGACGTCGGGGCATTCGGGCCGGGGCGATCGATTCGCCCCGGCCCCGCTCGTGCGAAGGGGGGGACGATGGGTTCGCGCAAGCTCGGTGGGAAGTCGCGCCTCCGGAAGGCGTCGGGGATCGCGTCCGGCGTGCTGCTCGTCGGATGGACGGTGGCATGCGGGGCGGATCGGGAGGAGGACGCCCGGGTCCCGTCGATGCTCGGCAGCGCGCAGGTCGCCCCCGCGGCGGCGGAGGGGTCGGACGAGGCGCGGCGACCCGCGATCGAATCGATCGCGATCCATCCCCGGAGACCGGTCGCGGGCGGCCGCCTGAAGGCGACGGCGCACTTTGCGCCGGGGGCCGGTGGCCGGGCCGACGTGACCTATCAATGGCGCTCCGGAACGGGGCGCGTCCTCGGCGAGGGGCGGGAGCTCGACACGCGGGGCCTCGAGCCGGGCACGACCGTCGAGGTCCTGGCGACGCCCGCCGGCGAGGAGCCGGGGGAGGTCTTCGCCCACCGCTTCAAGCTCGCGGATCCCGCGAAGCAGATCGCGCTCGTCGCGATCGATGCACCCGAAGGTCGCAGCGTGGGCTCGGTCCTGCGCGCCGTGGTCGAGACGACGGACGAGAACGACGGCTTCGACGTGGCGGCGCTCGAGTGGCGGGTCGGCGGCGAGACCGTCGGGGAAGGAGAGGAGCTCGACACCTCCGCCTTCGCCCCCGGCGACGTCGTCGAGCTGCGGGCGCGGCTCGAGGGCGAGGGGGAGAGGCCGATCCCGGCGCAGCCGATCGTGCTCGAGCGGAGCGCCCCGCCCGAGATCCGGTCGACGCCGACGGCGGCGATCGAGGGCGGCCGCTTCCACTACGCGATCGAGGCCTCGAGTCCCGCGCGCGGGGCGAAGCTCCGCTACGAGCTCCTGAAGGGACCGCAGGGCATGACGGTGGACGCGTCGACCGGCGTCGTCGAATGGCGACCGGGCGCGAGCCAGCGGGGCCGCTTCGACGTGGAGGTCGCGGTGATGGACCAGTGGGGGAGCGGGGCCGCCCAGCGCTTCGGCCTCCATGCCGACGGGAAGCCTGCCTCGCCCGCATCGCCGGCCCCGCCCGCCGCGCCCCGTTAGGCGAAGAGCGATCGAATTCGTCCCCCGGACGTCCGTCCGGGGAATACCCGGGGCGGGCTGGCGTTTCATCCCGATCCCCTGCAGCCCCCGATCCGTCGATATCCCGATGGCATCGCGCCGCCGCGCGATGTCGGGGGCGCTTCGGCATGCACACGGATCGGATCTGGCTCGATCTCGCCCTGCCGTCGTGGGCCGCCGTCGTCCTGCTGCTGGCGCAGACCGCCTGGCGGGCCCGCACGACGGCGATCGGGCGCGGCTTCGTGGTGCTGGTGCTGCTCTCGGCGGCCACCTCGCTGCTCGGGCTCGTCCGGATCGAGTCGCTCGGGACGGCGGTGGGGACGATCCCGGTGCTCTCCCTGCTCGAGGCGGCGGCGATCGCCGCGGCCCTGCGCGTCGCACTGCTCGCACTCTCTGCTCCGCACGGCTTGTCGCCGGCCATCGAGGCGGCGCTGCTGATGGCGACCGTCGGCGTCGGCGTCCTCGCCCAGCCGCTCGTGAGCGCAGCCTGGCTCGCCGGCGCGTCGCTCCTCTCCACCGATCGGCTCCGGCGCCTGCCTCGTCGGAGCTGGCAGTCCTTCGACGCCGCGCTGCGCGGGGTGCGCGTCGCGTTCCTCGCGTTCGGGCTCCTCTCGGCGGTCGCGGTCGTCTCCGCACTCGAGCCCTTCGCGTCGCTCGTCCCGGGGCTCTGCGCCGTCGGGCTCTCGCTCGCGCTCGGCTTCGGGTTGCCCCGGCTCGGGCTGCTCGCACGCGACGGCGTCCAGCATCGCAGCGTGATCGAGGCCATGAGCGACGGGGTGCTCGTCGTCGACCTCGACGATCGGCTGGTCGAGGTCAATCAATCCGCGCGGGAGATCCTCGGCATCTCCGCCGATCCGCTCGAGCTGCAGCCGATCACCCAGGTGCTCGCGCAGCATCCCGACCTCGTCGAGCTCTTCCGCGGCGCGATCGAGGGGCAGACGGTCTACTCGCCGGACGGGCCCGGCGCCGCGGACGAGCCGCGGACCTACGATCTGCGGCTCTCGGCGCTCTTCGACGCGAGGGGAGCGATCCAGAGCCGGGTCCTGGTGCTGCGGGACATCTCGGATCGGATCGTGATCGAGGAGGAGAACCGTCGTCAGGCGCGGCACGTCCGGCTCGTCTACGAGGTGTCGGCCAGCGTCCACGACGGCGAGACGATCGATCACGGGCTCGAGGCCGCCCTCGCGCTGATCGCGCAGACGATGGACTTTCCGCTCGGACAGTTCCTGCGCTCGACGGAGACCGAGGAGGGCAACCGGCTCGTCGCCTCGGGGCTGCTGTACTGCGCGCCGGAGCTCGCCGGCGAGGTCCCCCGGATGGAGGGCGCATCGGGTGGCGGACGCGGTCGGAGCGAGGTTCACGCGACGCTGGCCCAGGGCGTCGTCGAGTTCGATCCGCGCGGCCTCCACTGGTGGCGCTCCCTCGGCGTCGCCTCGACGTCGACGATCCCGATCCTGATCGGCAACCGCCTCTTCGGGGTCTTCGAGCTCTTCGACCATCCCGGGCGAAGCGTCTCGGCGACGACCGGCGAGCTGCTCGAGCGCCTCGGCGGAATCGTCGGGCAGGCCGTCGAGAAGCGGCTCGCCGAGGAGCGGGTCCGGCGCTTCGCCTATCGCGACGATCTGACGGGCCTCCCGAATCGCCAGCACTTCCACCAGCTGCTGCGCGCCGCCGTGTCCCTCGCCTCGCGCAGCGAGCGGCGCATGGCGCTGCTCTTCCTCGACCTCGACGGATTCAAGAAGGTCAACGACACCCTCGGCCACGAGGTGGGCGACAAGCTCCTCGCCGAGGTCGCCTCGCGCTTCGCGAAGGTCGTTCGCGTCAGCGATCATCTCGGACGGCCGGGCGAAGAGGCCTCCGGTTCCGCGTCGTCGATCTCCCGGCTGGGCGGCGACGAGTTCACCGTGCTCCTCTCGGAGATCCAACAGCCCATCGACGCGGCGCTGGTCGCCGATCGCCTCCTCGCGACCCTCGAGCAGCCGATCACGCTCTCGGGGCAGGATCTCTTCATGGCGACCTCGATCGGCATCGCCGTCTTCCCCGACGACGGCGCCGACGCCGAGTCGCTGGTCCGCAACGCCGATGCCGCGATGTACTTCGCGAAGGGACGCGGACGCAACAGCTACTCCTTCTACTCGGCCGAGATGAACCGGACCCAGTCGCAGCGCCTCGAGATCGAGTCGCGCCTGCGCGCGGCGCTCGAGCGCGAGAGCTTCGAGATCCACTACCAGCCGATCCGGTCGGCAGAGACGGGCCTCGTCGTCGCCGCCGAGGCCCTCGTTCGCTGGCACGACGCCGAATGGGGCTGGGTGCCGCCCGATCAGTTCATCCCCGTGGCGGAGGAGACGGGACTGATCGTGCCGCTCGGGCAGTGGGTGTTCCGGCGCGTCTGCGAGCAGGCCCGCCGCTGGCGCGAGGAGTGTCGGGCGACGATCCGGATCGGCGTCAACGTCTCGGGCAAGCAGATCCGCGAGCCGGGCATGGTCGAGATGGTCCGGCAGGCGCTCGAGGAATCGGGCGTCGCACCGACCCAGGTCGAGCTCGAGATCACCGAGTCGACGATCATGCAGGACGACGCGCTCACGACCCAGACCCTGCGCGAGCTCAAGGAGATGGGCGTCGGTCTCGCCCTCGACGACTTCGGCACGGGCTACTCGTCGCTCTCCTACCTGAGGCGCTTCACGATCGACCGGGTCAAGATCGATCGGACCTTCGTGGCCGAGCTCCCCGGCAATGCGAGCGACGGTGCCCTGACCTCCGCGATCATCGCGATGGCTCACGGGCTGCAGCTCGACGTCGTCGCCGAGGGCGTCGAGACCGAGGCCCAGGCGCGCTTCCTCGAGCTGCGGGGCTGTGACGAGCTGCAGGGCTATCTGTTTGGCCGGCCGTGTGCGCCCGAGGAGTTCGCCGACTGGCTCCGCGCCCAGCCCGCGACCGTCGCCGAAGCCGGCGACGCCAAGCCCGAAGACGCGGGCTGATCCCGACGGCGCAGGCCGGTATGATGCCGCAATGCGGTCCCGCGACCGCCCGCGGAGCCGCGCTTGGAAAGCTTCTCGATCCTCCGACCCGACGACTGGCACGTCCACTTGCGCGACGGCGCGATGCTGGCCCGCGTGCTCCCGTATACCGCCCGCCGCTTCGGTCGCGCGATCGTGATGCCGAATCTCGATCCCCCCGTGCTGACGACCGCCGATGCGGAGGCCTACGCCCGGCGCATCCGCGCGTGCCTCCCGCCGGACGCGGACTTCGAGCCGCTCATGACGCTCTACCTGGCCGAGTCGACGACGCCGGCCGAGATCGAGCGGGCGAGTCGCTCGGAGGCGGTGGCGGCGGTGAAGCTCTATCCGAAGGGTGCGACGACGAACTCGGCCCGCGGCGTCGCGGCCCTCGACGCCCTCGGTCCGGTCCTCGATGCCCTCGAGCGCTTCGATCTGCCGCTGCTCGTCCACGGTGAGTCGACTTCGCCCGAGTGCGACGTGTTCGATCGGGAGCGCGAGTTCCTCGAGCGCTCGCTGATTCCGCTGGTCGAGCGCCATACTGGTCTGCGGGTCGTCTTCGAGCACATCACGACGGCCGAGGCGGCCGAGTGGGTCGAGCAGGCGCCGCCCCGCGTCGCGGCGACGATCACCCCCCAGCATCTGCTGATGAACCGCAATGCGCTCTTCCAGGGCGGGCTGCGCCCGCACCACTACTGCCTGCCGGTCCTGAAGCGGGAGGAGGATCGCCGTGCGCTCGTCCGCGTCGCGACCTCCGGCAACCCCCGCTTCTTCCTCGGGACCGACAGCGCGCCGCACACGCGCTCGAGCAAGGAATCGGCCTGCGGCTGCGCGGGGGTCTTCAACGCGCCCGTCGCGATCGAAGCCTACGCCGAGGCCTTCGCGCGGGCCGGGGCGCTCGATCGGCTCGAGGGCTTCGCGAGCCACTTCGGCGCCGACTTCTACCGCCGGCCGCGCAATCCCGGCCGCATTCGCCTCGATCGCTGCGATCGCGCGGGCCCCGAGTCGGTCGGTGAGGGACCCGACGGGCTCGTCGTGTTCTTCGCCGGCGAGGCGCTCCGGTATCGGGTGGTCGAGTCGGTCTGAGCGCCGGGCCGCGGATCGTGGCGCCGGCGGGGCGATCGCGATCTCAGCGGAGCTTCTTCGTCATCGCGCGGTGGTCGATGCCGGCGTCGAGGAAGACCTCGCCGTGGGCGCGGTAGCCGAGGGACGCGTAGAACGGGATCGCCACGACCTGCGCGTGGAGCACGACGGCGTCGAGCCCTTCCTCGCGCGCCCGGGCCTCGAGCCCCTGCATGACGAGCCGGCCGATTCCGCGCCGTCGCGCGTCGGCCCGCACCGCGACGCGCTCGGCCTTCGCGTGACCCTCGAGGCGCCGCATGCGCGCCGTGCCGAGGATCCGATCGCGGGCCGGGAGAGTCGCCGCCGGAGCGCGGCCGGATTGGTCGGGGGCCTGGACGAGGAAATGGCGCGCCTCGGGATCGAGGCCGTCCCACTCGAGCGCTTCGGGGACCGCCTGCTCTTCGACGAAGACGATCCGGCGCAGCCAGCGGCAGGCCTCGAGGCCCGCCTGATCGCGGGCATCGCTGCTCCTGCCTTCGAATTCGAGCCATTCGAGGTCGGCGGATCGGAGCCCTGTCGCGGGGTCGGGATCGATGGCCACGAGCCGGACTGTGGCACAGCCCGTCGGCGGAGCGTGCGAGCGTCGGGCGCAGCGGTGCGGTCGTCCGCACGGGCCGGTCGAGGATCGACGATCACGGGGAAAGGAAGAGATCCGGGGGAGGAGGGGACGTCTCTTCGGGGCCCGATCCTTGCTCAGGGGATCGGACCCCGGGGAGACACTGGCTGGAGGCTCGAATCGGTCTGGCGGAGAACCCTTCCTGATTCGTCGACGGGAGCCGCTCGCTCCCGCCCCTACCTGCGCCTCACTAGAGCAGGAAGCATGCCAGCCACCGTTCAGGATGGAATTCGATTGCGGATTCGAGGGGTTGGTGGGATCGGAGGGCAGGGACGCCCTGGCTCCGTATCCGAGGAAATTGGCGCGTTCTGCTCCAGTCGATCGGAAGCGGAGAGGCATCGCTCGGCCCAAGGCCCTGAAAATCAAACGCTTTCGAGTCGTCGATCCCGAACTGGAGCAGAATGCTCCAGCGCGGCAGGATCCTCCAGCCCTTCGACGCGTCCGCGCGGCCGAATCGGTCGATCGGCCGCGGGCAGCGGGCGCACCGCATGCCCGGCGAGAACCGCCAGGGCCTCGGCTAGACTCGCGCGCCCGTTCCCCCGGAGAAGCCCGATGAGCCCCCGATCCGATGCCTCGTCCCAGGTCCTCGACCGCCTCTACGAGGTCATCGAGCGCCGCCGCGACGAACGTCCAGCGGGCAGCTACGTCGTCACGCTGCTCGACGGCGGGCTGCCGGCGATCTCGGCCAAGCTGCGCGAGGAGTCCGAGGAGGTCATCGTGGCGGCCTCCGACGAGGACGCCCACGCGGTGACCCACGAGGCGGCGGACGTCGTGTTCCACCTCCTGGTCCTGCTGGCGGCCCGCGGCATCCGGCCCGACGCGGTCTACGGCGAGCTGGCCCGGCGCTTCGGCATCGGCGGCCTCGCGGAGAAGGCGGCCCGTGCGTCGGGCGGGAGCGGGGCCGGGACGGGAGAAGCGCCTTGATTCCGAACGAGACCCTGCGCATCGCGGTGCCGTCGAAGGGCCGATTGCGGGAGCCGTCGCTGGCCCTGCTCGAGCGGGCGGGGATGCGCTTCCGCGTATCGGGGCGCCGGCTCTTCAGCGTCTGCAGCGAGACAGGCAGCCGGATCATCTTCACCAACGCCGCCGACATTCCGGTCCTCGTCTCCGAGGGCGTCGTCGATCTCGGGATCACCGGCAGCGATCAGGTCCTCGAGAAGGCGGCCCGCGTCGTCGAGCATCGCAAGCTCGGCTTCGGCCGCTGCCGGCTCTCGGTCGCCGTCCACAAGGACGCGCCCTATCGCGAGACCGCGGATCTCGCGGGCCGCGTCGTCGGCGCCAAGTTCGTGCGCCTCGCGCGGCGTCACTTCGAGAGCCGCGGCGTCGCGGACGTGCACGTGATCGAGATCCAGGGCGCCGTCGAGGTGATGGTGCTGCTCGGGATGGTCGACGCGATCGTGGAGATCGTGGAGACGGGCAACAGCCTGCTCGAGAACGATCTCGTCGAGATGGAGCGGGTGCTCGAGGCCGAGGCGGTGCTCATCGGACGGACGGAGCCCCGGGATCCGAGCCTCTCGGAGCAGCTGCTGCGGCGCATCGACGGGGTCCTCGCCGCCGCGCGCTATGCGCTGATCGAATACAACTGCCCTGCGGCGCGGATCGAAGAGGCCTCGCGCATCACGCCCGGCTTCTCGTCACCGACGATCTCGCGGCTCCAGGATCCTGCCTGGCTCGCGGTGAAGGTCCTGGTCGAGAAGGCGCAGACCCAGCGCGTCATCGATGCCCTCGAGGCGATCGGCTGCGTCGCGATCCTCGAGACCGAGCTGCGCCACGCCCGGCTCTGAATCGGGGTCGAGGCGGGGGCCGCTTGCCCCGCAATGGTCGAATGTCGTGATCTCCGATCCCATGCCGGAGCGGGAAATCCGGAGGCATGCCCGGGGAATTCCCCGAGATCGGCGCACTCTTTTCCCCGGTATCCTCGATTCTCCATCATGCATTTTGAAATGCCACCGAATCCTTCTCCGGGTTTGTCGTCAAGCCCAGCTCCTGAGGAGACCGGAGATCACCAGGATTCTCTTGATCGACGACCAGCGGATTTCCCTCGATCAGGCCTACGCGCTGCTGCGCGGGGACGGCTACGACGTGATCGAGGCGACCGACGCCCTCTCGGGTCTGCACCGCGCCGTCGAGGATGCGCCCGACTGCGTCGTCGTGGATCTCGCCCTGACCGGGCTCGATGGCCTCGAGCTCTGTCGTCGGATCAGCGCCTCCGTGGAGGCGCGCGGCGTTCCGGTCGTCATCTGGGGCACCGCCGAGGCGAAGCCGGTCGGGGGCCTCGCACAGGAGGCCGGTGCCTTCGCCTACGTGGATCGCGGGCGGACGCCCGGGGCGCTGCGCGGGACGGTGCGGCGGGCGCTGCTCGAGCGCGCGGGTCGCGCCGGCACCGTGGCCAACGCCGGCGGGCTCGCGAAGTCGGGCGCGCGCCGCGGCTGAGCTTTGTCCCGGTCGGGCCGGGCCCGCTCGAGCACGAGCGCGCTCGCGGTCGGCGCCGCGTGCGCTAGGTCGCGCTGCGGGTCGCCCGGGCCGCCCACAGCGACCCGAAGATCACGAGCGCCGCGCCGGCCAGGCGCATCGCATCCGGCCACTCGTCGAAGATCAGCACTCCGAAGATCGCCGCGAAGACGACCTGCGCGTAGGACAGCGAGGTCGCCTGGCCCGCCGGCAGCGCGACGAGGCCGGTGGTGAGCCCCATCTGGCCGACCTGCGTCGCGAGCCCGACGCCGAGCAGCCAGACCCAGTCGAGGCCCTGCGGCCAGACGAAGTCGCGCGCGACGAGGGGCAGCGAGGCAGGGATGTTCACGAGCGGGAAGTAGAAGACGATGACGAGCGGATGCTCGGTCCGCCCCAGCCGCCGCACGACGACGTAGGCGAGGGCGCTGCCCAGGCTGCCGGCCACGGCGACGGCGACCCAGACCGGATCGAGCGCCGCGGCCCCCGCGCCGAAGAGCGCCTCGGGCCGGGCGACCAGCACGACGCCCGCGAGGCAGATCACGGTCGCGACGATCGTGGATCGCGCGATCGGCTCGCCGAGGAAGAGCCCGGCGAGCAGCGCCGTGAAGGCGGGATTGAGGTAGTGGATCACCGTCGCGTCGGCGAGCGGCAGATGGGTCACCGCCGCGTACACGCACGACAGCGCCGCATAGCCGGTGAGCCCGCGCAGCCAGAGCCCGCGCCGGTCGTGGCCCCAGGGCGGGACGTTCGCCCGCTTGAGCAGCGCGTAGCTGACGACGGCGCTGACGATCGAGCGGGCGAGCACGATCTCCTGGCTCGGGATCCGCTCGCCGGCGAGCTTGACGAAGAGCGTCATGACGCTGAAGGCGAGGGACGAGACGAGGATCGCGGCGACTCCGGACGACATGGGCCTCGCTCGTTGGGGGGTCTTCGATCGATGCGTCGGGGGGGCGCTCGCGCGGCCGAGCTTGTCACGCTTTGGCCTGCTCCGCCCGCGGTCGGTAGACTCCGTCTCTTCCATCGCGGTCCGCGCGCGCGTCGCGAGCGCATCCTGGAGAGCCATGAGCGGCCTGTCTCCGAGCATCCGCCTGCTGCGCGACCTGGTCGCGATTCCCTCGGTCAATCCAATGGGGCGCCTCGATCTGTCGCCGGATCTCGTGGGCGAGGAGCGCGTCGCGCAGTTCGTCGCCGACGAGCTCCGGCGCCGCCGGCTCGACGTCGCCGTCCTCGGCGAGGGCGGGCGCACGAGCGTGCTCGCGACGGCCCGGGCCGGACCGGGGGCCGAGACGGTCCTGATCGCGAGCCATCTCGACACCGTCCCCGTCGACGGCATGGAGATCGATCCTTTCGATCCCTTCATCGAGGACGACCAGCTCCACGGTCGGGGCTCCTGCGACACCAAGTCCGGAATGGCCGCGCTGCTCGAGGCGCTCGGGCGCGTGCTCGACCGCGGGACCCTCGCGCGCAACGTGATCGTCGTCGGCGAGGCCGACGAGGAGCACCGCAGCGTCGGTGCCTTCGACGTCCTCGCCGCTCTCGGCGACGCGCGCCCCGACTGGGCGCTCGCCACCGAGCCGACCGGCCTGCGCCTGATCCACGCCCACAAGGGCGTCGTGCATGCCCGCCTGCGGGCCCGCGGCCGCGCGTGCCACAGCTCGGATCCCAGCGCCGGCCGCAACGCCATCGTCCTGCTGGCCCGGGCGATCCTCGCCGTCGAGGGCAGCGCGCGCATCTTCCTCGAGCGACCGCATCCGGACCTCGGGCCGGCGACGCTCTCGATCGGCGTGGTCGGAGGCGGTCACGCGCCCAACATCGTGCCCGACGACGCCTGGCTCTGGGTCGATCGCCGGACCCTGCCCGGCGAACGGGTCGAGTCGGTCCAGCGGGAGCTCGAGGCGGTGCTCGCCGATGCAGGCCTCGCGGGCGAGGTCGTGGTCGATTCGTGCCGCGAGGAGAAGCCGCCGCTCGGCAACGCGGACGACTCGGTCGCGGTGCGCGGGACGGCCGCGGCGCTCGAGGCGGTCGGGCTCCCGTCGGATCCGGCGCCCGTCGCCTTCGGGACCGACGCCGGCGTCTTCTCCCGCGACGGGATCCCGAGCGTCGTGATCGGGCCGGGCTCGATCGCTTTGGCGCACACGGCGCGGGAGTCGGTGCCCGTCGGCGAGGTCGAGACGATGGTGCGGATCTTCGAGCGCCTGCTCGAGTCGAAGGGCGCGCGCTGACTCGAGGGTCAGTGGACCGTCACGCGCACCGGGATCCAGCGGTCGATCACCGCCTCGATCCGCCCGTCCTGCTTCCACTCGGCCACGGCCGAATCGAGCTCCGCCTTGAGCGCACCGTCGCCGCGCCGGACGGCCCAGGCGAGGGACTCGTCCGTGAGCAGCTGGTAGAGGCCGTGGAGATCGCGCTGGGCCGGATCGCCCGCGATGCGCCAGATGGTCGGTGCGTCGTGGATGAAGTAGTCGATCCGCCCGGCCCGGAGGCTGCGCAGGCCGGCCTCGACGTCGTCGAAGCCGAAGCTCGTGGCGCGGGTGAGCTCGGTCGCGACGAAGCGCTCGCCCGTCGAGCCGGTCTGGAAGCCGACGCGCGCCCCGGGCCGGCGCAGGGTATGGATTCGGCCGAAGCGGGCGAGGTCGGCGGCGCGGATCAGCGCGAGCTGACCCGATTGCATGTACGGCGTCGCGAACAGGACGCGGCTCGTGCGCTCGGGCGTCGTCGACCAGCCGCTCATGACGACGTCGACGTCGCCGCGGTCGAGGGCCCCGACCAGCTGGCTCTCGGCCAGGCGCTCGAAGACGACGCGGCGGCCCAGCCGTTCACCGAGGGCCCGCGCGAGGTCCGCTTCGATGCCCGCGATCTCGCCGTCCTGCTCGAAGACCACGGGGGCGAAGCTCGGCGCGACGCCGACGCGGAGGGGGTGGCCGCGGGGGGCCTTCCCCGAGATGCAGCCCGACACGCCGGCGACGACGAAGCCGGTCAGCACGAGCAGCAGGATCCGGTGCAGCAGCGTTCGGGGGGTGGGAAGTCGGAGAGCGAGCGGCTTCACGAGGACTCCCGGGCTTGGGCTCAAGCTACTGTCTTGCACCGCGAAGCGCCAATTCCTACTTTGCGCGGCCGGCCGATCTGGAGGGCAGGAACCCGCTCGACAGGAACGCTCCGACCGAGTCCACGACGAGGGGGCCGCCATGGGTGATGCCAAGCCGAAGACGATCCTGCGCAGCGCCTACCGACCGCCCGACTACCGGATCGACGCGGTGGACCTCGCCTTCGATCTCGGGGAGACGGAGACGATCGTCGAGGCCCGCCTCCAGGTCCGGCGGCGCGAGGCCGGTGCGCCGGGCAAGCTGCCCCTGGTCCTCGACGGCGAGGAGCTCGAGCTGCTCGCGATCGCGATCGACGGGCGACCGCTCGCGGAGCGCGACTACGGGATCGAGGGTGACGCGCTCACGATCTTCGATCCGCCGGCCCGCTTCGAGCTGACGACCCGGGTCCAGATCCACCCCGAGACCAACCTGCGCCTGTCGGGCCTCTACAAGAGCAGCGGCAACTTCTGCACCCAGTGCGAGGCGATGGGCTTCCGGCGGATCACCTTCTTCCTCGATCGCCCCGACGTGATGGCCCGCTACACGGTCACGATCGAGGCCGACCGGACGAAGTACCCGGTCCTCCTCTCGAACGGGAATCGAATCGCCTCCGAAGACCTGCCGGGGGGCCGGCATCGGGTCCGCTGGCAGGATCCCTTCCCGAAGCCCAGCTACCTCTTCGCCCTCGTCGCGGGCGACCTGCGCTGTCATGCCGGCGACTTCACGACGCGCTCGGGTCGGAAGGTGCGCCTCGAGATCTGGGTCGAGCCGCAGAACATCGATCGCTGCGAGCACGCGCTGCGCTCGCTCGAGCGCGCGATGCGCTGGGACGAGGAGAAGTTCGGGCGCGAGTACGACCTCGACGTCTACATGATCGTCGCCGTCAACGACTTCAACATGGGGGCGATGGAGAACAAGGGGCTCAACGTCTTCAACTCGAAGTTCGTGCTGGCGCGGCCCGAGACCGCGACGGACGACGACTACGAGGGCATCGAGACGGTGATCGCCCACGAGTACTTCCACAACTGGACCGGCAACCGCGTCACCTGCCGCGACTGGTTCCAGCTGACGCTGAAGGAGGGCCTCACGGTCTACCGCGACCAGCGCTTCAGCGAGGACGTGCGGTCCCGGGCGGTCGAGCGCATCGACGCGGTCAAGCAGCTGCGCGCGCGGCAGTTCCCCGAGGACGAGGGGCCGATGGCCCATCCGATCCGGCCCGAGTCCTACATCTCGATGGACAACTTCTACACGGCGACCGTCTACGAGAAAGGCGCCGAGATCATCCGGATGATGGCGACCCTCGTCGGCGAGGACGGCTTCCGGAAGGGCATGGACTGTTATTTCGAGCGCCACGACGGTCAGGCGGTGACCTGCGACGACTTCCGGGCGGCGATCGCCGACGCGAACGGCCGCGACCTCGACCAGTTCGAGCGCTGGTATCGGCAGGCCGGCACGCCGCGCCTGCGGGCCCGCGGCAGCTACGACCCCGGCCGTAGCCGCTACACCCTCGAGCTCGCCCAGGACTATCCCTCGACCGCCTTCGAGATCGCGGGCGCCGCCGAGCGCCGCCCGCTCCATCTGCCCGTGGCGGTGGCGCTGCTCGGAGGTGGCGGGCACCGGTTGCCGCTGCGCCTCGCGAGCGATCCCGAGCAGGGCGTGCCCGCGACCGAGCGGGTGCTCGAGCTGCGCGACGGGAAGGCCGCGTTCGTCTTCGAGGGGATCACGGAGAAGCCCGTCGCGTCGGTCCTCCGCGGCTTCTCGGCACCGGTCCGGCTCGAGATGGAGCGGGGGCCCGAAGAGCTCGCCTTCCTGATGGCCCACGACGACGACGCCTTCAATCGCTGGGACGCCGGCGAGAAGCTCGCGCTCGGGATCCTGGTCGGCGCGGTGGCGGCGCCGGAGGGGTTTCTCGAGGGGGCGGTCGTCGCGCGCTACGGCGAGGCCTGGGGGCGGGTACTCGGCGACGAGGGCCTCGATGGATCGCTCCGGGCGCTCGCCATCACGCTGCCGGCCGAGCGGGTCGTCGCCCAGGAGCTTCCCGTCATCGATCCCGACGCGATCCATGCGGTGCGCGAAGCGCTCGGGGGCTGGCTGGCGCGGCGCCACGAGGCCGCGCTCTGGTCGCTCTATCGCGCGCTGGCGCCGAGCGGGCCCTATCGCCACGAGCGGAGCCAGATCGACCGCCGGCGGCTGCGCGGCGCGGTGCTGCGCTTCCTCGCCTGGACCGGGAGCGAGGAGGCGGTCGCGGCGGCCCACGCCCAGTACCACGGCGCGGACAACATGACCGACGCGCAGGCGGCGCTCTTCGTGCTCGCCGACGTCGAGGATCCGCGGCGGGACGAGGCCTTCGCCCATTTCCACGCGCGCTTCCGCCACGATCCGCTGGTGCTCGACAAGTGGTTCACGATCCAGGCGACCTCGAGCCGGAGCGACGCGCTCGACCGGGTCCGCGAGCTGGCGCGCCATCCGGACTTCCAGCTGACCAATCCCAATCGCGTGCGGGCGCTGGTCGGGGCGTTCTCGTCGGCCAACGGCGTCCGGTTCCACGACCGCTCGGGCGGGGGCTATGCGTTCCTCGCGGACGTGGTCCTCGAGCTCGACGGCAAGAATCCCCAGGTGGCCTCGAGGCTGGTGTCGGCGTTCAACGACTGGCGCCGCTACGACGAGGCGCGGCAGATGCGGCTGCAGGCGGAGCTCCAGCGGATCGCGGGGCATGCAGGGCTGTCGAAGGACGTCTACGAGATCGTGAGCCGGGCGCTCTCGCGCTAGGCGCGGGGGCGCGGACGCGGCGACGCAGGGCCGGGCCGAACGCGGAAAGGTGAAGGGACCAAGATGAAGGGACTCAATCCGGGACAGCCGATCCTGCTGGCGAAGGACCTCGCGCGCCGGTTCGGGGATCGCACGATCCTGTCCGGGGCCTCCTTCAGCCTCGCGCCGGGGGATCGCGTCGGCGTGCTGGGCGTGAACGGCGTCGGCAAGTCGACGCTGATGCGGATCATCGCGCGCCGGGACAAGGAGTTCGAAGGCCAGCTCGTGATCGCGAAGGGCGCGACCGTCGGCTACGTCTCGCAGGAGCCCGAGCTCGACTTCGACAAGTCGGTGCGCGAGAACGTGGAGGAGGCGATCGCCGAGATCCGCGGCCTCCAGCGGCGCTACGACGAGATCCTCCAGGCCTGGGAGGATCCCGAGATCACCTCGGACGAGGACAAGACCAACGCGCTGCTCGCCGAGCAGGGCGAGGTCCAGGAGGCCCTCGAGCACCGCGACGCGATGGACCCCGCCGCCCTCGACGCGCGCATCGAGGCCGCGATGGAGGCGCTCCGGCTCCCGCCCGGCGATCGCGTCGTCCGTACCCTCTCCGGCGGCGAGCGCCGGCGCGTCTCGCTCTGCAAGGAGCTGCTGGCGCATCCCGACATCCTGATCCTCGACGAGCCGACCAATCATCTCGACGCCGACACCGTCGCCTGGCTCGAGAACTTCCTCGCGAGCTACTCGGGGACCTACGTGCTCGTGACCCACGACCGCTACTTCCTCGACCACGTCGCGACCCGCATGCTCGAGGTCTTCCACGGCCACATCCGGACCTACGAAGGCAACTACTCCGACTTCCTCGAGGCCAAGGAGAAGCAGCAGGAGATCCAGGACCGCACCGACGCGAACC
This sequence comes from Myxococcota bacterium, assembly GCA_046351135.1. GTDB lineage: Bacteria > Myxococcota_A > UBA9160 > UBA9160 > UBA4427 > UBA4427. Next base: position 224,929 of record JAXLZA010000007.1, read on the forward strand.
TCATGAAGGCGGTCGCCCGCGAGCTCGAGTGGATCCGCTCGACGCCCCAGGCGCGCCGGACCAAGTCGAAGGCCCGCATCGCCGCATACGAGGATCTCGTCGAGAAGGCCTCGAAGATCTCGCCGGCGGAGGAGCTCGACCTGCGCATCCCGTTCGGGCCGCGCCTCGGAGACAAGGTCGTGAGCTTCCGCGACGTCTCGAAGGCCTACGGCGACAAGGTGCTCTTGCGCGACTTCGACTTCGACATGCCGCCGGGGGCGATCGTCGGGGTGACCGGCGCGAACGGTCTCGGCAAGACGACCTTCGTCAACCTGGTCGTCGGCCGGGAACAGCCCGACTCCGGGACGATCGAGGTCGGGCCGACGACGCGCTTCTGCTACGTCGACCAGACGCGGCAGACGCTGCGCGACGAGCTCACGGTCTACGAAGAGGTCGCCGACGGCTCCGACATGATCGAGTACGGCGACAAGACCCTGTCGGTCCGCCACTACCTCGCGCGCTTCCTCTTCAGCGGCTCGATCCAGCAGACGCCGGTCGGCCGGCTCTCGGGCGGCGAGCGCAATCGGCTCCAGCTCGCGAAGTTCCTGCGGCGGCCGTCGAACTTCATCATCCTCGACGAGCCGACCAACGACCTCGACCTGATGACCCTGCGCGTGCTCGAGGAGTCGCTGACCGCCTATCCCGGCTGCGCCATCGTGATCACCCACGACCGCTACTTCCTCGACCGCGTGGCGACCCACATCCTCGGCTTCGAGGGGGACGGGGTCGTCGAGTTCGTGGCCGGGGCCTGGGACTCCTACACCGACTACCGCGAGAAGAAGCTCGCCGAGTCCGGGGGCACGAAGTCCCAGAAGTTCAAGCACCGCAAGATCGCCCGCGTCTGAAGCCCGTCCGACCCGCCCCGTGCACACGACTTTGCGCGGCCGGGCTTGACAACCCCCGCGCACGCGCCGACCTCCCCGACACGCCGCGGGGGCAGGTCGGTTGCCGGTGCGACTGCCCGCCCCCCGGTGAAGGGGTCGAGAGCGAGGAGGGGGCATGCGGTTCGACAAGTTCACGATCAAGAGCCAGGAGGCACTCCAGGAGGCGCAGACCCAGTGCAGCGCCCGGGGCCATCAGAACGTCGAGGCGGCCCATCTGCTCTTCGCCCTGCTGGGCCAGCCCGAAGGCAGCACGATTCCGGTCCTGCAGAAGCTCGGCGTTTCGGTGGACGGCCTGCGGGGCGAGGTCGAGAAGCTCCTCAAGCAGATCCCGAAGGTGACGGGGGGCTCCCAGCCGCAGATCAGCGGCGGGCTGAGCCGCATCCTCCAGGCGGCCTTCCAGGAAGCCGAGGGGATGAAGGACGAGTACGTCTCGACCGAGCATCTCCTGCTCGCGATGGCGAAGGACACGAGCGACGCCGTCGGTCGCATCCTGCGCGGCGCGGGAGCGACGGCGGAGGCCCTGCTCCAGGCGCTGAGCCAGGTGCGCGGCCAGGCCCGCATCACGGATCCCGACCCGGAGTCGAAGTACCAGGCCCTCGAGAAGTACGGCACCGACCTGACCGAGCGCGCCCGCCAGGGGAAGCTCGATCCGGTGATCGGCCGCGACGAGGAGATCCGCCGCGTCGTCCAGGTTCTCTCGCGGCGGAGCAAGAACAATCCGGTCCTGATCGGCGAGCCCGGCGTCGGCAAGACGGCGATCGCCGAAGGGCTCGCGCAGCGGGTGATCGCCGGCGACGTCCCCGAGACGCTGAAGAACCGCCGCGTCATCTCCCTCGACATCGGCTCGCTGATCGCCGGCGCGAAGTACCGCGGCGAGTTCGAGGATCGGCTGAAGTCGGTCCTGCGCGAGGTCTCCGAGGCGAGCGGGCAGATCATCCTCTTCATCGACGAGCTCCACACCATCGTCGGGGCCGGCAACGCCGAGGGCTCGGCCGACGCCGCGAACATGCTGAAGCCCGCGCTCGCCCGCGGCGAGCTGCGCTGCGTCGGGGCGACGACCCTCGACGAGTACCGCAAGCACATCGAGGGCGACGCCGCGCTGGCGCGCCGCTTTCAACCTGTCTTCGTCGGTGAACCGACCGTCGAGGACACGATCTCGATCCTGCGCGGCCTGAAGGAGCGCTACGAGGTCCACCACGGCGTACGCATCCAGGACTCCGCGCTGGTGGCCGCCGCGACGCTCTCCCATCGCTACATCACCGACCGCTTCCTCCCCGACAAGGCGATCGATCTCGTCGACGAGTCCGCGTCCCGGGTCCGGGTGCAGCTCGACTCGATGCCGGAGGAGCTCGATGCCCTCGAGCGCAAGCGGACCCAGCTCGAGATCGAGCGCGAGGCGCTGAAAAAGGAGACCGATGCCGCGAGCCGCGAGCGGCTCGCCGCCGTCGAGCGCGAGATCGCCGAGCTGCGAGAGACCGGCGACGGCATGAAGGCGAAGTGGCAGGGCGAGAAGGCGCTGATCGCCGCCGTGCGCGAGGCGCGCGAGCAGCGCGAGGCCCTGGCCGCCGAATACCAGAGGGCGGAGCGCGCCGGCAACCTCGAGAAGGCGGCCGAGCTCCGCTACGGGCGCATGGTCGAGCTCGAGAAGGTGATCGCCGAGAAGGAGAAGGAGCTCGCGGCCCTCCAGGAGAAGGGCAGCATGCTCAAGGAGGAGGTCACGAGCGAGGAGATCGCCGAGATCGTCTCGAAGTGGACCGGGGTGCCCGTGACCAAGATGCTCGAGGGTGAGCAGGCGAAGCTGCTCTCGATGGAGGATCGCCTCGCGGGCCGTGTCGTCGGCCAGCGCGAGGCGCTCGAGGCGGTCGCGAACGCGGTGCGCCGGGCGAGGGCGGGGCTCCAGGATCCGTCGCGGCCGATCGGCTCGTTCATCTTCCTCGGCCCGACGGGTGTCGGCAAGACCGAGACGGCGCGGGCGCTCGCGGAGTTCCTGTTCGACGACGAGCAGGCGATGGTCCGCGTCGACATGAGCGAGTTCATGGAGAAGCACGCCGTCTCGCGGCTGGTCGGCGCGCCCCCCGGCTACGTCGGCTATGACCAGGGCGGCTATCTGACGGAGGCGGTACGACGGCGGCCCTACAGCGTCGTGCTCTTCGACGAGATCGAGAAGGCCCATCCCGACGTCTTCAACATCTTCCTGCAGATCCTCGACGACGGTCGGCTCACGGACGGCCAGGGTCGCACGGTCGACTTCAAGAACACCGTGCTGATCATGACCTCGAACATCGGCAGCCAGCACATCGTCGAGCTCGGTGTCGGCCAGGAGAAGGAGATGCGCGCCCGGGTCACCGCGGCGCTGCGTGCCCACTTCAAGCCCGAGTTCCTGAATCGCGTCGACGACGTGGTGATCTACCACGCGCTCGGCCGCGAGCAGATCGGCCGGATCCTCGAGATCCAGCTCGGCCTCCTGCGCAAGCGGCTCGCCGAGCGGCGGCTCTCGCTCGAGCTGTCGCAGAAGGCGCTCGACTGGCTGGCGGAGCGCGGCTACGACCCGCAGTACGGGGCGCGTCCGCTGAAGCGCCTGATCCAGCGCGAGGTCCAGGACCCGCTCGCGATGCGGATCCTGCAGGGCGACTTCGGCGACGGGAAGACCGTGAAGGTCGATCTCGCTGCGGACGGAGAGTCGCTGATCTTCAGCTGAGCGGGTGCGCCGAGCTCGGGAGGCCCCGCTCGTCGTGGGCGCGCGGGACGCTGAAGGTGAAGCGAGAGCCTTCGCCCAGGCGACTCTCGACGCGAATCGTCCCACCCATCGCGTGGACGAGATGGCGCACGATCGAGAGGCCGAGGCCCGTCGAGCCGATCGCTCGGGAGCGCGAGGCGTCCACGCGATAGAAGCGCTCGAAGATCCGGTCGAGGGCCTCCTCGGGGATCCCGACGCCGGTGTCCTCGACCGAGATCTCGAGCAGCTCGCCCCGGGGCTCGACGTCGATCGTGATCGACGCGCCCTCGTCGCTGTAGCGGATCGCGTTGGTCAACAGGTTCTCGAGGACCTGCTCGAGGGCCTTGCGATCGACCCAGGCCTCCGGAGCGGCGGGCGTGCGGACGCTCGCCTCGATCTTCGCGCGGGATAGCCGCGTGCGTGCGTCGGCGACGAGGGTCTGGGCGAGCTTGACGACGTCGACCCGCGATGGGTCGGGCGCTCCGCCTCCGCTCTCGATCCGCGAGAGGTCCATCAGGTCCTCGATCAGATCGCGCATGCGGTGGACGTTGCGCTGGATGACGGCGACGTGGGTCTCGACCTCGGCCGGCGTCATCGGACCCGAGGCGAGGCTCTCGGCATAACCCTGGATCGAGGTCAGCGGCGTGCGCAGCTCGTGGGAGGCGTTCGCGATGAAGTCGCGGCGCACGCGGTCGACCCGCCGGATCTCGGTCACGTCGTGGAAGACGGCCAGGGTGCCGGCCCGGGGGCCCGCGCGCGGGAACCTCGTGGCGCGGCCCCAGATCGTGCGCGCCACGTGACCGCGGACCTCGAGGTCGGCGAAGACGGGTTCACGTCCGTCGCGAGCGGCCGAGAGCAGCTCGCCCATCGCGGGCAGCCGGATGATCTCGACCACCGGCCGGTCCTGGACCTCGCCCCACACGTCGAAGAGCTCGCGGAACGAGGTGTTCACGAACACGATCCGATCGTTCGGGTCGAGCACGAGCACGCCCTCGATCATCTCGGCCATCACGGCCTCGAGCTGCTGGACGTTGCTGCGCGTGCGGCCGAGCTCGGCCTGCAGCGCGTCCGCCATCCGGTTCACCACGCCGACGACGGAGTCGCGTTCGTCGTGGAGATGGAAGAGCAGGCGTGCGTCGCCTTCCCCGCGTCCGATGCGCCGCGCGACGTCGGCGACCTCTTCGAGCGGCTCGATCATCATGCGCGCGAACGCGCGGCTCGCGAGCTGGGCGACGACGGCGACGGCGACGAGGCCGATCGCGACGCGCAGCGGGGCAATCTCGCCGTCGCGGACCGCGAGGAGGCCGAGCAGGCCGGCGGCGATCAGGCAGGCGGCGAGGCGCACGAAGAGCTTGAGCTGGAGCCGGCTCACGGCGATTCCGGTCCGCACACCGGCGCGAGATCGCATCGGCGACCGGACCGCCGTCCGGGCCGGCCCGGACCACGGGGACGCGTGGGGCTCGGAGTCATTCCCGGAAGCGGTAGCCGACTCCCCGAACGGTGTCGATCAGATCGCCGGCGGGACCGAGCTTCTCGCGCAGGCGCTTCATGTGGGTGTCGACGGTCCGCAGGGTCACCGCGATGCCCTCGCCCCAGACCTCCTCGAGCAGGCGCTCGCGGGTCAGCACGCGGCCCGGCCGGCGCATCAGCGCCGCGAGCAGCAGGAACTCCTTCGCGGTCAGGACGATCTCCTCGCCCCGATGCAGGCAGCGATGGCGCGAGAGGTCGAGCTCGAGGCCGTGCTGCTCGAGGTGCTCCGACTCGGTCTTCTCTTCGACGCCCCGGCGCAGGATCGCCTTGACGCGCAGGCCGAGCTCCCGGGGCGAGAAGGGCTTCGTGACGTAGTCGTCGGCACCGAGCTCGAAGCCGACGATGCGGTCGACCTCGTCGCCCCGCGCGGTCAGCATGATCACCGCCACGTCCGACAGCTCGGGCGTCGTCCGGATCACCCGGCAGACGTCGGTCCCCGGCCGGTCGGGCAGCATCAGGTCGAGCACCACGAGATCCGGCCGGCTCCGGCGCAGGGCGGCGAGCGCCTGCTCGCCGTTCGCCGCGGTCTCGACCTCGTAGCCCTCGCGGACCAGGGAGAGGCGCGTCAGCTCGAGGATGTCGGGCTCGTCGTCGACGACCAGGATTCTTCTTGCCATGGATCCGGCTCTTCGCTCTCCGGCGGCGGGCGTCCTCGTGGCTTCGGTCGCGGCGATCGCGGCCTAGCGCGAGAGCTTCTCCCGGTGCTTCAGGTTCTTCGATTCGGCGGCGAGCACGACGTGCTCCGCGATGTTGGTCGCGTGGTCGCCCACGCGCTCGAGGCTCCGGGCGATGAACATCAGGTCGATCTGCTGCCCCGAGGTCGTGGGATCCGCCTGGATCCGCGCGATGGCGCCCCGCACGACGTTCGACTCGATGGCGTCGATCTCGTTGTCGGCCGAGAGCACCGACCGGGCGCGCGCCACGTCGAGATCCGCGAAGGCCCCGAGTGACTCGGCGAGGGCCCGCTGGCTCGCCTCGGCGAGGGTCCGGAGCTCCGCGGGCGGAGCGACCGGATCCCGCTCACAGAGCCGGCGCGCGCAGCCCGCGATGTTGCGCGCGAGGTCGCCGACCCGCTCGAGGTCCGTCGCCATGGTGTTGATCGCGACGACCTGTCGCAGGTCGATCGCCACCGGTGCCCGCAGGGCCAGCACGTTGAGCACCGCCTCGTCGATCTCGACGTCGATCCGGTCGATCTCGAGGTCGTCCTCGATGACCGAGGCGGCGAGCGCGGGGTCCCGGCGCCAGGTGGCCCGCAAGGCCTTCTCGAGGATCTCCTCCGCGAGCCCACCCATCCGCAGCGCCAGCTGGCGGAGCTGGTCCACGTCCCGACCGGTCTTCATCTGGGTCGACATCGGCATCCATCGACTTTCTCGCGGAACGAGCCCGCGGCAGGCCCGGGGCTCCTGCACGGAGGAGGAGATAGCCCTCGGGCGTGACGATCCCGTGGCGTGCGGATGTCGAGTGGATGAAACCCGCACGGACCGGGACGAATGGCGGGGGGAAGCATCCAGGCTATCACGGCCTACCCTGTCGTCACTCAAACGTCACATTTCCTTCACGAAGATTTCATCGCGGGGGCGCCCGTTCCGAGCGACGCTGACGGCTCGGCAGGGCTCCGGTCGGTCCCGGGCCACGGGGGGTTGGACGTGATCGGCTGGCTCTGGCTCGGATTGCCGCTGCTGGCGGCGGCGGCCTTCTGGCTGGGCCAGCGTCAGGCGCTCGCCCTGACCGATGGCGGGCGAGTCGAAATCCACTCGCTCCCTCAGCATTACGGCCAGCTGGTCCTCGTCTGGGCCGCCCTCCCGCCGCTGCTGATCCTGCTCGCCTGGCTCGCCGTCGGCGGCACCCTGCTCGACCAGTATGCGTCGGCCGCGGTCGAGGCGAGCGGCCTGCTCGCGGAGGGCCAGACCGCGGCTTCGATCGTCGACGAGGTCCGCACCGGCATGGGGCAGATCGACGGGGCCGACGCGAGCGCAACCCACGCGGTCGCGCGCGAGGCGATCGAGCGGGCGCGCACACTCTTCGGCGCGGCGCTGGCGGCGCTCGTGGCGATCTCCGGCGGGGCCGGGCTCACCTTCGCTCGTCGGCGCATCGCCCCCGACCTGCGCGCGCGCAATCAGGTCGAGCGCATCCTCGCCGCGGGGCTGATGGCCTGCTCGATCGTCGCGATCGTGACGACGCTGGGCATCGTGCTCTCGCTCTTCTTCGAGGCGATCCGGTTCTTCGAGCTGACGAGCCCGCTCGAGTTCTTCTTCGGCACCGAGTGGAGCCCGCAGACGGCGATGCGCACGGATCAGGTCGGCTCGTCGGGGCGCTTCGGGGCGGTGCCGGTCTTCGCCGGGACGCTGCTGATCACCTCGATCGCCATGTCGATCGCGATTCCCGTCGGCCTGATGTCGGCGATCTATCTCTCCTTCTACGCCGGAGCGACGACGCGGGTCTGGGTCAAGCCGGTGCTCGAGATCATCGCGGGGATCCCGACGGTCGTCTGGGGCTCCTTCGCCGCCCTGACCCTCGGCCCGAAGATCCGCGGCTTCGGCGAGGTCTTCGGCCTCGAGGTCGCGAGCGAGAGCGCGCTCGCCGCGGGCATCGCCATGGGCGTCATGATCATCCCCTTCGTGTCGTCGCTCTCGGACGACGCGCTCAACGCCGTCCCCCGCTCCCTGCGCGAAGGCTCGCTCGCGATGGGGGCCACCGACTCGGAGACGATCCGACGGGTCATCCTGCCGGCGGCGCTTCCCGGGATCGTCGGGGCGTTCCTGCTCGCGATCTCCCGGGCGGTGGGCGAGACGATGATCGTCGTGATGGCGGCGGGGCTCGCGGCGAACCTCACGGCGAATCCGTTCGCGGCGGTGACGACGGTGACGGTGCAGATCGTGACGCTGCTGGTCGGCGATCAGGAGTTCGACTCGGCCAAGACGCTCGCCGCCTTCGCCCTCGGGCTCACGCTCTTCTTCGTGACGCTCGCCCTCAATCTGGTCGCGCTCACCGTCGTCCGCCGGTACCGGGAGCAGTATGAGTAGCGGCGGGGTCGGGCGGACGGAGGACGAGGAGGACCGGGCCGACCGGCGGCTGCGGCGGCGCTACGCCTCGGAGCGTGCCTTCCGCATGGCCGGGCTCGTCGCGATCGCGTTCTCCCTCTCGGCGCTCGGGGCGCTGCTCGGCTCGATCGTGCTCGACGCGACCGACGCGTTCACGGTCCACACGGTGCGGCTCGAGCTCGAGCTCGACCCGGCGCAGCTCGATCCCTACGGCGACCGCTCGGCGGACAGCCTCGCGAGCGGCAACGCCGCGGCGGTCCTGCGCCAGGGCCTCGGGGCGCTGCTGCCCGAGGTCGCGGGGCGATCGGAGAAGCGCGCCCTCGGCGAGCTGCTCTCGGTCGGGGCGGAGTACGACCTGCTCGACCTCGTCGCGGCCGAGCCCGATCGGCTCGGGAGCCACGTCGAGTTCGACGCGCTCCTCTCGGACGACGCCGACCTCGCGCTCCGGGGCGAGGCGGAGGCGGGCGTCGACGAGGCGGATCGCAAGCTCACCGATGCCCAGCTCGGCTGGCTCGCGACGCTGTCCGAGCAGGGACGGATCGAGACCCGTCCCAACCTCCGCTTCCTGACGACGGGCGACAGCCGCGATCCCGAGATCGCTGGCGTCCAGGGCGCGATCCGCGGCTCGTTCCTGACGCTCATCGTGACGCTCCTGCTGAGCTTCCCGATCGGGGTCGCGGCCGCGATCTATCTCGAGGAGTTCGCGCCCCGCAATCGGCTGACGGATCTGATCGAGGTCAACATCAACAACCTCGCGGCCGTCCCGTCGATCGTCTTCGGGCTGCTCGGGCTCGCGGTCTTCCTGAACCTCTTCGGTCTGCCGCGCTCGGCGCCCCTGGTGGGGGGCATGGTGCTCGGTCTGATGACGCTGCCGACCGTGATCATCGCCGCCCGGGCGGCGCTCGCGGCGGTGCCGCCGTCGATCCGGGAGGCGGCGCTCGGGGTCGGGGCGTCGCCGACGCAGGCGGTGCTCCACCACGTGGTGCCCCAGGCATTGCCGGGGATCCTGACGGGGACGATCATCGGGATGGCGCGGGCGCTCGGCGAGACGGCGCCGCTGCTGATGATCGGAATGGTCGCGTTCATCGTGGATCTGCCGACCGGGCCGACGGATCCGTCGACGGTGCTCCCGGTGCAGATCTATCTCTGGGCGGAGGCGCCGGAGCGCGCGTTCGCGGCGCGGACCGCGGCGGCGATCCTGGTCCTGCTCGGCTTCCTGATCACGATGAACTCGGTCGCGGTCTGGGTCCGTCGGCGCTTCGAGTCCCGGGTCTGAGCGGGGCGCCGCGCGGGGTCGCGGGCGTCCGGGGTGGAGTCGCGTGGCGTCGTTCGATCCGGTTTCGTCGGAAGGGGATCAGCGTTTGAAGGTCAAGATGCAGACCCGCGGCCTCGACGTCTTCTACGGCGAGAAGCAGGCCCTCCAGTCCGTCGATCTCGAGGTCCACGCGAACGAGGTGACCGCCCTGATCGGGCCCTCGGGCTGTGGCAAATCGACCTATCTGCGCTGCCTGAACCGGATGAACGACGTCGTGCCGGGCTGTCGCGTATCCGGCGACGTGACCCTCGACGGCCGCGACATCTACGATCCGAAGCTCGACGTCGTCAAGCTGCGGGCGCGGGTCGGCATGGTCTTCCAGAAGCCCAATCCCTTCCCGAAGTCGATCTACGAGAACGTGGCCTACGGTCCCCGGATCCACGGCATCGCCCGCACGAAGAGCGACCTCGACGAGCTCGTGCGGCGCAGCCTGCGCAAGGCCGGTCTGCTCGAAGAGGTCGAGAGCCGCCTCGACGAGTCCGGCACGAGCCTCTCGGGCGGACAGCAGCAGCGGCTCTGCATCGCGCGGGCGATCGCGGTCTCGCCCGAGGTGATCCTGATGGACGAGCCGTGCTCGGCCCTCGATCCGATCGCGACGGCGCGGGTGGAGGAGCTGATCGACGAGCTGCGGGAGCAGTTCACGATCGTGATCGTGACCCACTCGATGCAGCAGGCCGCCCGCGTCTCCCAGCGCACGGCCTTCTTCCATCTCGGCTCGCTGATCGAGGTCGGCGAGACCGGCAAGATCTTCACCAACCCGGCCGAGAAGCGGACCCAGGACTACATCACGGGCCGCTTCGGCTGAGCGGGGCCGGCGACCTGCGTGCCCCCGTGCGGTGCCTTCGGCGCGCGGCCCGCCGGGACCGGCGGCCGGGGCCCTGCTGACCTACAGTGGGCGCATGGGGCGGGCTGCCCGGCCGGTGCCTCATCGGGGCGGAGGTCGCAATGGGTTCGGTCGAGGTGATCCCGATCTCGCTCCCCCGGGACACGCTTCGATTCGTCCAGCCCTGGTTCGCGATCTACGCCAACGACCCCCACTGGGTCCCGCCGCTCCTGATCGAGCGCAAGCGCTTCTTCGATCCCCGCCGCAATCCCTACTTCAAGGTCGCCGACGTACAGTGCTTCGTAGCCCGGCGCGGGGGGCGGGACGTCGGAACGATCGCCGCGGTCGTCGACCACGCCTATCAGCGCCACGAGCGGGGGACGGGCTTCTTCGGCTTCTTCGAGTTCGTCGACGACCTCGAGGTCGCGGCGGCCCTGCTCGGCGCGGCGCGCGAATGGCAGGCCGACCGCGGCATGCGGAAGCTGATCGGTCCGTTCAACTTCAACACGAACCACGACTTCGCGCTGCTCGTCGACGGCTTCGACTCCGATCCGAGCATCGCCAATCCCCACAACGCCGCGTACTACCCGCGTCGCTACGAGGAGCTCGGGCTGCGCCCGGTCAAGGACTGGTATGCCTACCGCGTCTCGACGGGGCTCCCGGGCATCGCGAAGATGCAGCGCGTGGCGGAGCGGCTGCTCGAGCGCCATCCCGAGATGCGGATCCGCTGCCTCGATCTCTCCCGGTTCGACGACGAGGTCGCGAAGCTCCGCACGATCTATACGGACGCCTGGCAGCACAACTGGGGCCACGTCGAAGTCGGCGAGGAGGAGTTCGAGTTCATCGCCGAGGGGTTCCGGCAGATCATCGATCCCGAGCTCTGCTTCATGGCGGAGGTCGACGGGCGGCCGGTGGCGATCTCCGTCACGTTGCCGGACCTCAATCCAGTCGTGAAGAAGATGAAGGGACGGCTGTGGCCCTTCGGCTGGTACTACTTCCTGACCCGCGCCCGGCGCACGACCCGCGCCCGCGTCTTCATGCTCGGCGTCGCCACCGAGTACCAGTCGCTGCCGCTCGGCGCGATCCTCTACGCGCGGACGGCCGAGGTCGCCGCGCGCAAAGGCTACCTCGAGGGCGAGGCGTCGCTCATCCTCGAGGACAATCACCGCATGCGCGGGGCGCTCGAGAAGATCGGCGCGACCATCGCGAAGACGTATCGCAACTACGAGATCGAGGTCCAGACGGGAACCGGAGAGCGCCGATCCGACTCCGACCAGGTGGACTTCGGCTCGGATCCAGGCGCCTGACGCGCCGAATTCCCTGCGCATTCAACCGAGAAGGAGCTGCAGCCCATGGACATTCAATGGCACGTCGTCACCGAGCTCGATCCGGCCCGCCGCGAGGCGACGGAGTCCCGCATCCAGAAGCTCGCCCACGGCCAGAAGGACCTGATCCACGTCGTGATCCACGTCGAAGGAAGCAAGCATCATCAGCACGGCGCCGCCGAGGCCAAGATCCGCTGCCAGGCGCGTGGTCGAGAGCTGATCGCCCACGAGCGCGACGCGGAGCCGGGGATGGCGCTGACGCGCGCCCTCGACGTCTTCGAGCGCGAGGTCCGTGCGATGCGCGCGAAGCGCCGGGACCACCGCGGCAACGGTCGCACGCCCGCGATCGAAGCGGCCGAAGAGGAGCTGCAGCCGACGGAGTAGCGCCGACGTCGGCACGCCTGGCTTTCGCCCATCGCGTCTCCAGCGATCTCCCGAGCATGCCGGCGGCGGGATGCGGTACAAACTGGGGGCCGGCGGTCCGGATCGCGAGCGCGCTCGCGGTCCAGTCGGCCCGGTGTGAAGCGAACGAAACGTTCGACGCGAGCGAACGACGCGCGGGGCGCGCATCGCTCGGGTCGATCCGAGTGGACGAGCGGTCCGCGCCTCGAGGGGGAGCATGGCCAACCCGCCCGAACAGGATCTCGATCCGCAGGAGACGCGCGAGTGGCTCGAGGCCCTCGACGCCGTCTTCGAGCGCGAGGGCATCGAACGCGCCCACTATCTCGTGGGTCGGCTCGTGCGCCGCGCGCGGCGCAAGGGCGCGCACCTCCCGTATCGCGCCACGACGGCCTACATCAACACGATCCCCGAGTCGCTCCAGAAGCGCTCGCCCGGCGATGCCGCGCTCGAGGAGCGGATCCGATCGTTCGTCCGCTGGAACGCGATGGCGATGGTGATCCAGGCCAATCGCCAGGATCCGACGCTCGGCGGCCACATCTCGAGCTTCGCCTCCGCGGCGACCCTGTACGACGTCGGCTTCAACCACTTCTTCCATGCCCCGAGCGAGGCCCACGGCGGCGACCTGATCTACGTCCAGGGCCACTCCGCGCCGGGCATCTACGCCCGCGCCTTCCTCGAGGGCCGGCTCTCCGAGGAGCAGCTCAACCACTTCCGCCAGGAGGTCGAGGCCGGCGGGCTCTCCTCGTATCCGCATCCGCGGCTGATGCCCGACTTCTGGCAGTTCCCGACGGTCTCGATGGGGCTCGGCCCGTTGATGGCGATCTACCAGGCGCGCTTCATGCGCTACCTGCACGACCGCGGCATCGTCGACACCAGCGGCCGCAAGGTCTGGGCCTTCCTCGGCGACGGCGAGACGGACGAGCCGGAGAGCCTCGGGGCGCTCTCGCTGGCGGGGCGCGAGAAGCTCGACAACCTGGTCTTCGTGGTGAACTGCAACCTGCAGCGCCTCGACGGACCGGTGCGCGGCAACGGCAAGATCATCCAGGAGCTCGAGGCGAACTTCCGCGGCAACGGCTGGAACGTCATCAAGCTGGTCTGGGGCGGGCGCTGGGATCCGCTGCTCGCGAAGGACCGGGACGGCATCCTGCGCCGGCGCATGGAGGAGGCGGTCGACGGCGAGTACCAGGCCTATCAGGTCCGCGGTGGCGCCTATACCCGGGAGCACTTCTTCGGGAAGTATCCGGAGCTCGCCGAGATGGTCGCCACGATGAGCGACGAGGACATCTGGCGCCTGAATCGCGGTGGACACGATCCGCACAAGGTCTACGCGGCGTACGCGGCGGCGATGGAGCACACGGGCCAGCCGACCGTGATCCTCGCGAAGACGGTGAAGGGCTACGGGACGGGCGAGGCGGGTGAGGGGCAGAACATCACCCACCAGATGCACGACATGGCGGAGTCGTCGCTGCGCGCCTTCCGCGACCGCTTCCACATCCCGATCTCCGACGACGAGATCGGCAAGGCGCCGTTCTACCTGCCGGCGCCCGACAGCCCCGAGATCCAGTACATGCACGAGCGCCGACGCGCGCTCGGCGGCTATCTGCCGGTCCGACGGAGCGAGGCGCCGCCTCTCGAGGTGCCCGAGCTCGCGGCCTTCGACGCGCTGCTCGAGGGGACGGGCGACCGCGACATGTCGACGACGATGGCCGCGGTCCGGATCCTGCAGATCCTGACCCGCGACAAGGCGATCGGGAAGCACGTCGTTCCGATCGTGCCCGACGAGTCCCGGACCTTCGGCATGGAGGGCATGTTCCGGCGGCTCGGCATCTACTCGTCGGTCGGCCAGCTCTACGATCCCGTCGACTCGGATCAGGTCGCCTACTACCGCGAGGAGAAGGACGGCCAGATCCTCCAGGAGGGCATCAACGAGGCGGGGGCGATGGCGTCGTTCATCGCCGCGGGGACCGCGTATGCGAGCCACGCCGTCCACATGGTGCCGTTCTACATCTTCTACTCGATGTTCGGCTTCCAGCGGATCGGGGACCTGGCCTGGGCCGCGGGCGACATGCAGTGCCGCGGCTTCCTGCTCGGGGGGACCTCGGGACGCACGACGCTCAACGGCGAGGGCCTGCAGCATCAGGACGGTCACAGCCACATCCTGGCCGGCACGATCCCGTCCTGCATCACCTACGACCCGACCTACGCCTACGAGCTCGCGGTCATCGTCCAGGACGGGCTGCGGCGGATGTATCGCGAAGGCGAGAACGTCTACTACTACCTGACGGTGATGAACGAGAAGTATCCGCAGCCGGAGATGCCGAAGGGCTGCGAGAACGGAATCCTGCGCGGCATGTATCGCGTGCGGGAGGGGAAGGGCAAGGGACCCCGGGTCCAGCTGCTCGGCAGCGGCACGATCCTGCGCGAGGTCCTCGCGGCCGCCGAGATGCTCGAGCACGACCACGGCGTCGCCGCCGACGTCTGGAGCGTCACGAGCTTCAACGAGCTCGCGCGGGATGGCCAGGACGTGGCGCGCTGGAACATGCTGCATCCCGGCGAGGAGCGGCGGCGCAGCTTCGTCGAGCGCCAGCTCGCGAGCACCGCAGGCCCCGTCGTCGCCGCGACCGACTACGTCCGCCTCTACGCCGAGCAGATCCGGGCCTACGTCCCGCGGACCTACCGGACCCTCGGCACCGACGGCTGGGGCCGCAGCGACAGCCGCGAGAAGCTGCGCCACTTCTTCGAGGTCCACCGCAACCACGTCGCCGTCGCCGCCCTCGCCGCGCTCGCCGACGACGGGTCCTACGACCGGGGCAAGGTCGCGAAGACGATCGAGAAGTACGGGATCGACCCCGAGCGCCCCGCGCCGGCACGGCGTTAGGCGGGGAGGGCGGAGTTGGCCGAGCGACGCGAGATCCGGGTGCCCGACATCGGGGACTTCGAGCAGGTCGAGGTCGTCGAGGTCCTCGTGCGGGCGGGCGACACGATCGCCGTCGACGATCCGCTCGTCAGCATCGAGAGCGAGAAGGCGACGATGGAGATCCCGTCGCCGGCAGCGGGCGTGCTGGTCGAGCTCTCGGTGAAGGAGGGGGATCGGGTCTCGCAGGGAAGCCTGCTGGCGGTCCTCGACGTCGGCGCCTCCGCGGCCGAGGGACCGGCGAAAGGCGCGTCGGCCCCGGCGCCGACCAGAAAGGCGCCGGCGGCCGCACCGACCCAGGCTCCGAAGACACCGCCGGCCACACCGCCGATCACACCACCGCCCGCGCCGGCGAAGCCCGCGCCGGCCGCCCCGACCTCCCCGACGACGGCCGTTCCATTCGAGTCGATCGAGCTCGACCGGCCGACGCGGCAGCTCTCGACGGCGGCGGCGAATCCGGTGCCCGATCGGACCGGTGTGCCCCATGCGAGCCCGCTCGTGCGCCGCTTCGCCCGCGAGCTGGGCGTGCCGATCGGCGACGCGAGCGCGTCGGGCCCCCATGGCCGCGTGCTCGTCGACGACGTCAAGCGCACGGTGCGCGAGCGCTTTGGCGCCGAGGCGGGCGGGACCGGCTCGGCGGGCGGCTCGGTCGGGGCCGGGGGGGCCGCGGCGGCGAGCTCGGGTGCGGCAGGCGGTGCCGGATCGGGCGGGATCGCGCCGGTGCCCTTCGTCGATCCGGCGCGCTTCGGTCCGGTCCACGACCAGCCGCTCACGCGCATCCAGAAGGTCTCGGGGCCGGCGCTCCACCGCAGCTGGCTCAACGTCCCCCACGTCACCCAGCACGACGAGGCCGACATCACGGAGCTCGAGCGCTTCCGCCGCGACCGCAAGGATCTCGCGGCCGAG
Organism: Myxococcota bacterium; assembly: GCA_046351135.1. Lineage (GTDB taxonomy): Bacteria > Myxococcota_A > UBA9160 > UBA9160 > UBA4427 > UBA4427. The sequence goes on from JAXLZA010000007.1 coordinate 240,824, forward strand.
AAGGGCGTCAAGCTCTCGCCGCTCCTGTTCGTCATGAAGGCCGTCGTGATCGCGCTGCGGGAGTTCCCGACGCTGCGCTCGACGCTCGCGCCGGAGCGCGACCGCCTGATCGTGAAGGACTACTTCCATCTCGGCATCGCCGTCGACACCGATCAGGGCCTCGTCGTCCCGGTCGTGCGCGACGTCGACCGCAAGGGCGTGATCGAGCTCGCGGCGGAGCTCCAGTCGACCGCGGACCGCGCGCGCAGCCGCAAGCTGACGCCCGACGATCTCTCCGGTGCCTGCTTCACGATCTCGAGCCTCGGCGGCATCGGGGGCACCGCCTTCTCCCCCATCGTGAACGCGCCCGAGGTCGCGATCCTCGGGCTCTCGAAGACGCAGGTTCGGCCGGTCTGGCGGGGACCGTCCCCCCTCGACCTCCCGGTCGGGGGAGCCGGGGCGGAGGGGCGCTTCGAGCCGCGGCTCTGCCTGCCGCTCTCGCTCTCCTACGACCACCGCGTGGTCGACGGGGCGCTCGCCGTCCGCTTCACGACCCGCCTCGCGGCGATCCTCGCCGACCCGATGCAGCTCCTGCTCTGAGGCGGTCGGGGACGGAGGGAGCGAGCCGGTTCGGTCCTTCTGGTCGGGCCGGCCCCCCGCAGGAATGCTCAACACCTGCCGGTGGGCAGCCGATCGATGGCCCATGCCCACGCGTCCCGATGATCGGATCGTCCAGCCCGGCGCGATCGCGCCGTCGCTCCATCTCGGCGATCGCTTCCACGAGCTCGGCGCCCGCTTCGACCACGCCGGGGCGGTCGGGATGCTCGTCTTCGCCGCGCCCATGCTGGCCCACGTCGAGCGCCGCCACGGTGAGCGCGCCCGCCTCGCGTGCCTCGAGGCCCTGCGCGCGAAGGTCGCCGAGGTCGCCCGCGAGCGCCTGCGTGGCGACGATCTCGTCTGCCTCTCCGAGCCCGGCTTCGACGAGGTCGTGGTCGTGCTGTTCCGGCGTCCGACCTCGGCGGGCTTCTACCGGACCGAGATGCCCGGCTTCCGGCAGGAGGTCCACCGCGCCCTCAAGCAGGACGGGGGCCAGCTCTTCTACCCCTATCTCCGCGGCATCCCGTCGCTCCACGTCGGGCTCGCGGTCGCCCTGCGCAATCCCCAGTTCGGGACCGCGACCCAGCTCCGCCGCCTCGTCGAGCAGGCCCGCGACGCCTGCCGCCACGAGGCGGAGACGGTGCGGCGAAGCAACCGCCAGGAGCTGCTCGAGACGATCCTCGACCAGCGCATCTACTCCGTCTACGAGCCGATCGTCGAGGTCTCCTCGCGCACCGTCTTCGGCTACGAATCCCTCGCCCGCGGTCCGGAGCGCTCGCGCTTCCACTCGCCGGCGGCGCTCTTCGGCGCCGCCCAGGAGCACGGCCTCGTCTTCGAGCTCGACTGCGCCTGCCGCGAGAGCGGTCTGCGAGGAGCGGTCGACTTCCCGAGCGGGACGAAGCTCTTCCTCAACATCCTGCCCACCACGATCCACGACCCCAACTTCCGCGAGGACCGCCTGATCGAGACGCTCGAGAAGCGCAAGCTCTCGCCCCAGGACGTCGTCTTCGAGATCTCCGAGCAGGAGTCGATCCGCAGCTTCGGGTCGTTCCTCGAGCTGCTCGACCAGTACCGCCGGCTCGGCTTCCAGTTCGCCCTCGACGACACGGGCGCGGGCTATGCGGGGCTCGAGGAGCTCGTCGAGCTCGAGCCCGACTACATCAAGATCGATCGCTCGATGGTCTCGGGCGTCGACCAGGACCTGGCGCGGCAGGACGTGCTCGCTGCGGTGCTCCAGCTGGCGGACAAGATGGGGGCCCACGTGATCGGCGAGGGCCTCGACACGCTCGAGGAGCTCGAGATGCTGGGCCGGCTGGGCATCCGCTTCGGCCAGGGCTGGCTCTTCGGCCACCCGACTCCCCTGCGCGCGGTCGAATAGCGCCCGCGCTCAGCGCCAGATCGCCTCGGTCCCGCCGTCGAGGCCGACGAGCTTCTCGCTCTCCCGCCAGAGCCGGCGCGCGAGCTCGGCATCCGCCGCGCGCCCCGACAACGCGACCGGCTTGCAGTCCGCGAAGTAGGTCCCGTTCGTGGCCCGGATGCCCTTGTCGGCGCAGAGATGGATCGACGTCTCGGCGCCCTGGTCCGGCGTCTTGAAGAAGAGTGCCAGCAGCGGAAGCACGAGCTTCGCGAGCGCGCCGTTGTTCGCACCGAGCCGCGTCGCCACGGCGCCGGGATGCAGCGACCAGACCCGCAGATCGCGGTTCCCGATGCGGCTCGCGAGCTCGTTCGTGAACAGGATGTTCGCGAGCTTCGAGCCGCCGTAGACGCGCAGCGACGAATAGCGCCGGCGCGAGTGGAGATCGTCGAGGTCGAACCACGCGAAGCGATGGGCGTGGGAGGCGACGTTGACGATCCGCGCACCGGGCCGGGTCAGCAGCTTCGGCATCAGGAGGTTCGTCAGCAGGAAGGGCGCCAGGTGGTTGACGGCGAAGGTCGTCTCGTAGCCGTCCGGCGTCTCGCTGCGCGAGAGCATCGTGACGCCCGCGTTGTTGAGCAGGACGTCGACGTGGGGAAGCTTCCGGTCGAGCTCGTCGGCGACGCGGCGCACGTCGGCCAGGCGCTCGAAGTCGGCGTAGAAGAGCTCGACGCAGCTGCGCCCCGCGGCCGCCTCGATCGCCTTGCGCGTCGCCTCGCCGCGTTCGGCGGAGCGGCACACGAGGGCGACGTCGGCGCCGCGCCGGGCGAGGGCCGCCGCCGAGCTCTCGCCGATGCCGGAGGTCGCGCCGGTGACGATGCAGATCCGGCCTTCGAGATCCTTCATGGGGTCCGTCCTCGCGTCCGCCTCGCGCGGCGGCAGGCCTCGCGTCGCGGACGGCGAGAAGTGTCTGCGCCCCGAGGCCGCGGCGCAACCGCCCGGTCAGGCGCGGGGCGCGAGGGGATCGATGCGGGCGATCAGGTGGAGTGCTTCGGTGCTGCCCGCCTCGACCCGGCGCTCGTCGAGGTCCGTGATCTGCTCGAGGAAGCGACGGTCGCGCGCCGCCTCGGCATCGAAGCAGCCCGCGATGGGCCCCGAGACGAAGGCCTCGGCGAGGAAGCCGAACTGGGCGCACAGCTCGAGAGCGAAGCGGCTGCGCAGCGCGCCGAGCAGCCCGTTGCGCGGCGGGGTCACGCGCCGCGCGAAGGACTCCCGGAAGCTCGCGACCGGCGTCTCCGTGACGGGATCACGGGTGTAGCGCTCGGGGAGGAGCTCCCAGATGCGCTGGCCGATCGCCTCGATCTCCTCGCCGGGGACGACGGCCCCGCGCCCGGTCTCCTCGAGCAGCACGATGCAGGCACCGGCATCCCGCGCCCCCGAGAGCACCTCGAGCCAGGGCTCGACCACCCGCTGCGTCGTCAGGAAGTCGCACGCGACGATCACCGCCGGCGACACCGTTCGGAGCAGCCCGGCGAGCTCGTCCGCGTCTTCGGGAGCCGGATGGCTTCGCGGCGCCTCGTCGAGGCCCGACATGAGGGGGAGCTCGAGGGCGCCGGGCGACAGCGGATCGGCGACGTGCAGGACGAAGCGCGGCGCGCCCTTGCGCGCCAGATCGTCGCGGAGCGCGCGCGCCCGGGCCGCCGTGCCTGCCCCGAGCAGGAGGATCGGCAGCGCCGGTCCACCGGCCCGCTGGCGCCGCGCGAGCGGCTCCCGCAGCAGATCGCCGGTCGTCTCGAGACCGAGCGGCCCGAAGTGCCGGCGGATCTGCGACTCGCGCCAGCACTCGAAGATCGGAGCGCGGAACAGGCCGCGCTCGTGCGCCGGCACGGCCCCGGGGCCGGCGTGCACGACGACGACGGTGGGGGGCACGGCGGTCGTCCCCGGCGCGGCGTGGGAACCCGAGGTCGGGGTCGGCGAGGGGGTCCCGTCGGCTGCGATGGGGGGCACCGCGATCGGGGCGACGCTCCCCGGTGTCGATCCGTGCGTCGCTGCGGGCGAAGTCGCCGCCGGGGGACGCACCGACGCGGTCGATCCCGCGCCGTTCGCCGGGGCGCACGCGGACGCGGCGGGCTCTTCGGCGGTCGCCGGACCGGCGACGGTCTCGGGTCCGGTCGTCGCCGGGCCCTCGATGCCGCGCAGGGCGGCGCGCAGGCGATCGAGGGTTGCCTGGGCCTCGGTGTGGCGGTGGCGCTCGAGCTCCGCCTGGCGACGGGCCTGCTCGAGGGCCTGCTCCTGCACGTCGTAGCGATCCTGCAGGGCTGCGAGCCGACGCGTTCGCTCCGCCTGCTCGCGCTCGCTCGCGGCGAGGGACTCGATCAGCTGGGCGCGCTCGCGCTCGCGATGAGCGAGATCGAGCTCGAGCTCCTGCACGCGGGCCGACAGTCGGGTGATCTTCTCGAGCAGCGCGGTCGGCTCTTCGATCGGTGCGGGAGCGGGCGCGCTCGCCGCCTGCGCCAGCGCGCAGCGCAGGCGCGCGAGCGCGTCGCGCTGGATCTGGGTCGTCTCGCGCGCGATCGCGAGCGTCGCCCGGGCCTCGCGCAGCTCGGCGGCGAGGGCGCGCTCCGCGGCGGGGATCGCAGGGCGGAGCGGGACGGTCGGGGCGGGCGGCGTGCGGAGCGCGAGCGGCTCGTTCGCGAGCGGCGCGCTCGCCGCAGACGCCGTCGTCGGCGGCGTGGGGGCGAGGGGATGGCGCTCCCAGCGCGATCCGGTCGGAGCTCGGGGCGTGGGCGCGGGCATGGAGGGGGGGGAGCGGCGGTGCGTCGAGCCGGTCGGCGGGCCTTCGAGCGCCTCGCGCGCGCGGGCGAGGGCCTCGCGGCTGTCCCGCTCGCGCAGGCGCGCTTCGCGGGCGAGGCGCTGGGCGCGAGTCGCGTCGAGCAGCGCGGTGCGCGCGATGGGCCGCGCCGGCTTCGGCGGTGTCTCCGCGCGCGCGGCCGCGGGCGCATCCAGCGCGGCGTTCCGCTCTGCGGCCGGGGTCGCGATCGCGGGCGCGTGCTCTGCGGCCGGAGTCTCGGGCGCAGCCACCGTCGACGGGTTCGGCGAGGCCGACGGATGCGCGGGCGCGCGGCGCGGCTTCGGCTTCGAGGACGGCGATGGCGTGGGGGCGGTGCGGGCCTCCGCGGCGGGGGCGGTGGCGCGGCGCGGGGCCGGCGGGCGGGCGCCCGTCGCGATCGTGGCGGGGTCTGCGAGCAGGGCCCGCTGGGCCTCGAGGTCGCGCGCCGCTCGCGCGGCCGGGACCTTCTTCGGCGCGGGCGTGGGTGTGGTCGGCGCGGCGCCGGTCTTGCGCGCGGGGCTTCGCCGGGTCGTCGGGGCGGCCTTGCTGCGGGCAGGGCGCGTCTGGGTGGACTGCGATGACTGATTCGACACGGATCCCCTCGTCGGCGTGCAGGTGCTCGCGACAGACATCGGTCGATGGCGGGATTGCTTGAGGGGACGGCCGGTTGCGGCCGCGACTGCGCGCCGTCTGCGCGCGCGCGAGGCGGATCGAATGGCGGGAGCATCGCCGGTGCACGGGCCGGACGGACCCGGATTCCGCGGAAGAATCAGGCCTTCACCTCGATCCGGATCGGGATTTCGCCCGACTCGGAGCGAGTCCTTCGCCCGCCGGTGGGAATCAGTGCGGACGGAAGTGGCTGCCCATCCGCTGGCGATCGCGATTGATGCCGCGGAGCTCCTCGATGGCCCGCGCGGCGATCTCCGTCCCCGCGACCTCGTCGTGCTCCCGGGCGAGCTCGTCCATGTCGACCCAGGCCTGGTACACCGCGCGCGTGCGGTCGGTGATGATGCCGGCCTTGAGCAGCGTCTTGATCAGCACGCGGAAGATGTTCGTGTTCTGGGTCATGTCGCGCCGGCGGTCCTCGTCGGTGAACGACTCGAGGATCGCGCCGCGCACCCACTGCCAGTCGAGCCCGAACTCGCGGTAGATCTCCTGCTTCTGCTCGGCGTTGACGAGGTTGAAGAGCAGGACCTGGAAGGCCTGGGCCGCCCACTGCTCGACGTGCTCGTGCTCCTCCTCGGAGAGCTTCGGGATCGTCCGGTCGGCCCAGATCTTGCCGAACTTGTGGTGGAACGCTTCGTCGGACATCGTGAACTGGATGAGGCGGCGCAGGAGCGGATCGTTCGTCTCCCGCTGGATCGTCGCGAAGGCGCCCATCGCGAGGCCCTCGATCAGCATCTGCATGCCGACGAGCTTCTTGTAGACGACGCCGGACTTCACGATCTCGTTCATCAGGTTGCGGATCGTCGAGCCGGAGCGCAGCGGGGTGCCCCAGCGCATCGCGATGTACTTCGAGAAGCCGGTGACGTGGCGGGCCTCCTCGCGGGCCTGGTTCGCGGCGTATTCCATGGCGCCCGGATCGCGCAGGATCTGGGTCAGGCTGGCCGAGAGCGAGAGGGCGCCCTGCTCGCCGTGGAGGATGCTCGAGAGGATGAAGCGCGTGCTCTGGTTGGCGAGGCGCGTCCGCTGGCCCTCGTCGAGGCGGTCGGCGACCGCCGTCTTGAGCTCGATGCAGAAGGTGCGCGGCATGACGGTCTGCTCGCGCAGGTCCATCGGGCTCGAGGCGTAGTCGACGTAGCGCGCGTCGGTCGGGTCCCAGAAGTGGTCGTTCGTCGCGGAGATGATCTCGTCGAACGCGCTGGTCCGGTCCGCATAGCGCTCGACCTCGATCAGCGCGTCGAAGTCGTCGCGGTCGACCGTGTCGTAGATCTTGTCGTAGGTGATGTGGCGTTCGCTCATGACTTTCGAGCTCCTCGCGGGCGCTTCTCGCGGGCGCCCGATGCGCGGCCGGGGGCGGGCTCGTCGAGCGCGCAGCGGCCGGCGTGGTGGGACCGGGTGCCGTGCAGCTGGACGTGGACGAGGGTGCGGACGACGTCGGCCCGGGAGGCCCGCGTCGGATCCTCGACCCACCAGTGGAGCACGCGCACCCACATCCCGACGATCGCCTGGGCGAGCACGTCGGCATCGAGGCATTCCGCGGCCTGGCCGAGGGCGATCGCCGTCCGGCGGCGCGCGCGAACGCCGCGCGCGAGGCGGTCGAGGACGCGCGCACCGGTCTCCGCCCCGGCGCCGCCCGGGCGGAAGACGATGCGGAACAGGTCGCGGTGATCCTCGGCGAAGCCGACGAGGGCCTCCGACTGGGCCTGCGCGAGCGCCCGCGGATCCGAGTCCGACGCGGCGGCGGCCGCGAGACGCGACTCGAGCTCGCTCGCCGCCTCGTCGGCCAGCTCCTGGAAGAGCGCCTGCTTGTGCTTGAAGTGGAGATAGAAGGTCCCCGACGCAAAGCCCGCCTCGGCGGCGATCGCGTGGCTCGTCACGGCCTCCGCCCCGTGGCGGGCGAAGAGCGTGCGGCCCGCCTCGAGCAGGCGGCGGCGCGTCCGCGCGGTGCGCGGGCGGCGGGTCATGGGCGTCTCGGGCAGGGAGCTGACGGACATGTCATTCATGACGTTAACGTCAGTTTCGGGCGCGACGAAAGACGCTTCGCGGTGACCCCGAGTCTCACGGTCGCCATTCGCGGGGCGAGGAGAACGCACCGGGACGCGGGGGGGAGCCGGGGCCCGGGACCCGGAGGTGATCGGCGTTCGCTTCGGGGGACGCGGGCGCCGGCCGCGCTTCAGGCGGGCTCGACGACGGGCTCGCAGGCCTCGCGGCAGCCCCCGAACGGGGCGGCGTCGGGTCGGCTCGCGACCTCGATCTGGATCGTCGTGTGCCCGATCCCGAAGCGCTCGGCGAGCCGGGCCCGCACCCGCTCGAGCAGCGCCTCCGGGCTCGGTCCCGGGTCGACGACGAGATGGCTCGAGAGCGAGACGTCCCCGCTGCCGATCGTCCAGACGTGGAGGCAGTGGAGCGCCCGCACGCCCTCGACGGCGAGCAGCGCCGCCCGGATCTCCTCCGGATCGAGATGCGCGGGCACCGTCTCCATCAGGACGTCGAGCGCGTCGCGGATCAGCTGCCAGGCCGACCCCAGCACCAGCGCGCTCACGACGAGGGACACCGCGGGATCGAGCCAGAGCCAGCCGAACGCCCAGATGCCCGCGCCCGCGAGGCAGACGCCGACACTCGCGAGCGTATCGCTCGCGACGTGCAGGAACGCGCCGCGCACGTTGAGGGAGTGATCGCGCACGTGGCCCAGCAGCACGAGCGCGATCCCGTTGACGACGAGCCCGCCGACGGCGACGGCGAAGAGGCCCTCGCCGGCGACGGCGCGGGGCGCGAGGGCGCGCTCAATCGCGTGCAGGCTGATGAACACCGCGACCCCCGCCAGCGCCACGCCGTTCGCGAGGGCGGCCAGGATCTCGATCCGGCGATTGCCGAAGGTCTTGCGCTTGCCGGCCGGGCGCGCCGCGATCACCGCCGCGAGCAGCGAGAGGGCGAGGGCCGCCGAGTCCGAGACCATGTGGAGCGCGTCGGAGAGGAGCGCCAACGAGCCGGTCAAGAAGCCGCCGACGAGCTCGATCGCGGCGTAGGCGATCACCAGCCCGAGCACCCAGGCGAGCCGTCGTCGGGCCCGGGCGCTCGAGGCCAGACCGTGTCCATGATCGTGTCCGTGATCGTGCGGATCGCGATCGAGTCGGGCGGAGGCGTGCGGGGTCGGCATCACGGGGCGCGTCCTGGGCGCGTGCGACCGCCTCGGCCGCCGCTTCGATCGGGCACGGGGCTGGCCAGGGAGCCCGCCATGCGCTCGAGGATCGCCTCCAGGATCGGCCGGGAGGTCGCGAAGTTGAGCCGCACGCAGTGATCGTACCCCGTGCCGAAGAGCCGGCCATCGGAGAGCGCGACGCGACCGTGCTGCAGGAAGTGGGCGGCGGGGGAGGGGCCGAGGGCCAGCGCCTCGCAGTCGAGCCAGGCGAGATAGGTGGCGCGGGGGCGGTGGAACCGGATCGCGGGGAGCCGTTCGGCGAGGAAGCGCTCGACGAAGTCGCGATTCGCCTGCAGGTAGGGGACGACCTCGTCGAGCCAGGGCTGGCCGAATCGCCAGGCCGCCGCGCTCGCCGCCAGCCCGAAGAGACCCAGCCCGCCGCGAAAGCGCTTGTGGACGGCGGTCTGGAAGCGCCGGTGCAGCGCCTCGCTCCCGAAGTGGGCGACGGCACAGCGCAGCCCCGGGATGTTGAAGGCCTTGCTCGCGGAGGAGAGCGTGATCGTGCGCGCGGCGATCTCGGGGGAGGTCGAGGCGAAGGGGACGTGGCGGTGGCCGGCGTAGACGAGATCGGCGTGGATCTCGTCGGAGACGACGACGAGGTCGCGGTCGAGGGCGAGACGCGCGAGGCGCTCGAGCTCGCCGCGGCTCGCGACGTGGCCCGAAGGATTGTGGGGATTGCAGAAGAGCAGCATCCGCGTCCCGGCGTCGACCGCGCGCTCGAGGGCGTCGAGGTCGAAGCCGAGCCCGTCGTCGACGCGGACCAGCCGGTTCTCGACGAGGCGTCGATCGAGCTCGCGGACGGCGTGGAGGAAGGGCGGATAGATCGGCGTCTGCACGATCACGCCGTCGCCCGGGCGCGAGAACGCCTCGACCGAGAGATAGAGGCCCTGCACGACCTCGGCGAGCGGCTCGACCCGAGCGGGCTCGATCGCCCAGTCGAAGCGCTCCGCCATGCGCTCGCAGAAGGCCTCGGCGAGTCCCGACTGGCGCAGCCCCATCGGGTAGCCGACGTCGCTCGCGTCGACGAAGCGGCGCAGCTCGCGCTCGATCGCGTGGGCGATCGGGAAGTCCATCTCGGCGACCCAGGCGGGCAACACGTCGCGGGGATAGGTGTGCCATTTCTCGCTGCGCCGCTGCTCGAGGTGGCGCAGGTCGATGTCGTCGAGGCGCGCGGGGCGGTGGCGAAGGGCGGACTCCGCGGCCCGGAGCCAGGCGCGCCGGCCCGGGTCGGAGGGGGCGAGCGCGATCGGTCCCGTGACCTCGGGCGGGGCCCCGGCCTGCTCGAGCAGCGACGGGAGCTCGGCGTCGAGCAGCGCGATGGCCTCGGCGATCGGGTCGCCCCGCTCGTCGAGGGCCGTGACGCGGCCCCGGCCGTCGGGATCGAGATGCCAGTGGGGACGGAGATCGAAGCAGTCGAAGCGCAGCCACTCGCGCGGCCCGCCCGCCGCGGCACCCGACTCGGGACCGATCCGAAGGGTCGTCCCACCGTCGCCGTCGACGCGACGGACCTCCACGCGCCACGCCACGCCCCGCCAGACTCTCTCCCGGGCCTGCGCCATTCTCGCAGCGTAGCGCGCGCCGCGCGCTGCGAACGCGCGGGACGACACGCTATCGTGCGCTCGATTTCCGTTCGTCGACCGCATGCGCGGTGGCCTGTGGGGGGCAGATCCGGCGATGGCTGATGAGTCGTCCAGCGCGGGCTCGTCGGGAGACGTGCGCTCGATCCCGATCGAGATGCCGCGGCTCTCCTCCGAGGAAGGCTCGGCCACCCTCTCCCGGTGGCTCGTCGCCGAGGGCGAGGTCGTCGAGAAGGGCACGCTCGTCGCCGAGCTCGAGACCGACAAGGCGACCGTCGAGCTCGAGTCGCCGGCGCCGGGCCGGATCGAAGCGATCGTGGTCCGCGCCGGCACGGAGGGGCTCAAGCCCGGCGTGCTGCTCGCGCGCCTCGCACCGGCCGGTGCGACGGCCGCTGCGCCGACGGCGAAGTCCCGAGGCGCAGCGAAGGCGCCTGCGGCCCCGGCCCATCCCGCGTCCCCCGTTCCGACTCCGACTCCGACTCCGGCTCCCCGCGATGCGGTCGCGGAGCCGCCGACGCGCTCGCCCGCGACGCCCCTCGCCCGGCGCCTCGCCGAATCCGAAGGCCTCGCCCTCGACGGGGTGAAGGGCAGCGGCGTCGGGGGAAGGATCGAGAAGGTCGACGTGGAGCGCCTCGCGCGCGCGGCGGCGAGCGCGGTCCGGAACACGACCACGAGCACGACCACGAGCGAGAGCCCGAGCGAGGGTGCGAAGGAGACCGGGAGCGCACAGCCCGTCGCCCCCGTGGTCGCGGCGGTCTCGCCTTCGGCGCTCGCGGCGCGGACGCGGGGCGCGGCCACGTCGCTCGGGATGCCGCGGCCGGCGGTGCAGCTCGAGCTGCGCTGCGAGATGGACGCGGTCGTCGAGGCGCGCACCCGCTTGAACGCGAGCCGGCCCGGCGGGCCGGGCGCGGCGCGACCGCTCACGCTCAACGACTTCGTGCTGCGCGCGGCGGCCCTCGCCCTGCGCGACGTGCCCGAGGCGAACCTGCGCCGCGCGGGCGAGGGCTTCCATCCGGCGGACGGCGTCGACGTCGCGGTGGTGGTGGGGACCGAGGCCGGGCCGGTGCTGGTCGTGCTCCGGGACGCGGATCGCAAGGGGCTCGCGGTGCTCTCGGCGGAGATCGGGTCACGGATCGACCAGGCGCGCTCGGCGGAGCGGCCGGCGGAGGAGGATCCGACGGCGAGCCTGCTGGTGACGAGCTTCGGACGCTTCGGCATCGAGTCGGCCCATCCGATGCTGCCGCCCGAGCAGGTCGCGGTGCTGGCGGTCGGGGCGGTGCTCGAGCAGCCGATCGTGCGCGGTGGGGCGGTCGTGGTCGCGTCGACGATGGCGCTCAGCCTCGCCTTCGATCCCGGGGCGGCGGGCGGGGCGGTGATGTCACGGCTGCTCGCGGCGATCCGGCGGCATCTCGAGGATCCGCTCGGGATGGTGCTCTGAGCCGAAGCGCCGGGGCGCGCGGATCGGCGGGACGGACGGCGAGCGGGACGGTCGGATGGAACGGTCACGCGTGCGCGGCAGCGGGCGCGACGAGAGGGGAGAGGGCGATGAGCAACGGCAGCTACGACGTGGTCGTGATCGGCGGAGGACCGGGCGGCTATCCCGCGGCGATCCGCGCGCGGCAGCTCGGGCTCTCGGTCGCCCTGATCGAGCGGGAGCTGCTCGGCGGGATCTGCCTCAACTGGGGCTGCATCCCGACCAAGGCCCTGCTGCGCAGCGCCGAGGTCCACCACCTGATCGAGCACGCCGGCGACTACGGCCTCACCGTCGGCTCCGTCGGCATCGACCTCGGCGCCATCGTACAGCGCTCGCGCAAGGTCTCGAAGCGCCTCAACACCGGCGTGAAGAGCCTGATGAAGAAGAACAAGGTCGACGTCTTCGAGGGCACCGGCCGCCTCGCCGGCCCCGGCCGCGTCGCCGTCGATCGCAAGGGCGAGAGCGCCCTCGAGCTCGAGGCGCGCCACGTCATCCTCGCCACCGGCGCGCGTGCCCGCACGCTGCCCGGCCTCGAAGCCGACGGAGAGCTGGTCTGGACCTATCGCGAAGCGATGGTGCCCGACGTGCTGCCCGGACGGCTGCTCGTGATCGGGTCGGGGGCGATCGGGATCGAGTTCGCGAGCTTCTACCGCGACCTCGGCTCCCAGGTGACGGTCGTCGAGGCGCTCCCGCGCATCCTACCCGTCGAGGACGAGGAGATCTCGGGGCTGGCCCACAAGCAGCTCGTCAAGCAGGGCATGGAGATCCACGTCGGTGCGTCGGTGACCTCCCTCGTGAAGGGCGACGGCGTGGTGACCGCGACGATCCAGGCGGGGGGGCCGAACGGCGGGGGCGAGGCCAAGACGGCGGTCTTCGATCGCGTGATCCTCGCGGTCGGCATCGTCGGCAACGTCGAGGGACTCGGGCTCGAGGGGACCCGCGTCCAGATCGATCGGACCCACATCGTGACGAACGAGTGGACCGAGACCGGCGAGCCCGGCGTCTACGCGATCGGCGACGTCGCGGGCGCGCCCTGGCTCGCCCACAAGGCGACCCACGAGGGCGTGCTGTGCGCCGAGCGGATCGCGGGCGTCGCGGGGCTCCATCCGATGAAGCGCGAGCGGATTCCGGGCTGCACCTACTGCCGCCCGCAGATCGCGAGCGTCGGGCTGACCGAGGCGGCCGCGAAGGCGAACGGTCGCGAGGTCCGCGTCGGGCGCTTCCCGTTCGTCGGCAACGGCAAGGCGATCGCCCTCGGCGAGACCGAGGGCCTCGTCAAGACGATCTTCGACGCGAAGACCGGCGAGCTGCTCGGGGCCCACCTGATCGGCGCCGAGGTGACGGAGCTGATCCAGGGCTTCGTGCTCGCGATGAACCTCGAGACGACCGAGGCCGAGCTCATGCACACGGTCTTCGCGCATCCTACGCTCTCGGAGATGATGCACGAGTCGACGCTCGAGGCGTACGGTCGTGCGATCCACATCTGATCGCGTCGCCGGGCGGTGGCCGGCGCGCGGGCCGGGGAGCACGAGGTGAGCGAGCGAGGCGACGCGGTGGAGCGGGCAGGGCGTGGCCCCGGCGGCGGCCTGCTGCAGATCGAGGGCCGGGGGAAGCCCGGGTCGGCCGACCTGCCGCGCCCGCCCTGGCTGCGCATCCGGCTCTCCGCGAATCCCGAGATCGAGCAGACCCGCGCCCTGATGCGCCGGCTCTCGTTGAACACCGTCTGCGAGGAAGCGGCCTGCCCGAACCTCTCGGAGTGCTGGGCCGAGCGCCACGCGACGGTCATGATCCTCGGCTCCGTCTGCACCCGCGCGTGCGCGTTCTGCAACGTGGCGACGGGGCTCCCCGATCCCGTCGACGCCGAGGAGCCCGACCACCTCGCGGCCGCCGTCGCCGAGCTCGGCCTCGCCCACGTCGTGATCACGTCCGTCGACCGCGACGATCTCCCCGATGGCGGGGCCGGACAGTTCGCCCGCTCGATCGAGGCGATCCGCGCGCGCTCGCCGAAGGCGACGATCGAGGTCCTGACGCCGGACTTCCGGCGCAAGCCGGGTGCCCTCGAGACGGTGCTCGCGGCGGGACCGGACGTCTTCAATCACAACCTCGAGACGGTGCCCCGGCTCTATCGCCGGATCCGGCCGGGCGCGGACTATCGCCACTCTCTCGGCCTGCTCGCCGAGGCGAAGCGGTCGCGCCCCGAGCTCTTCACCAAGAGCGGCATCATGGTCGGGCTCGGCGAGCAGGAGGAAGAGGTCCTCGCCGTGATGGACGACCTGCGCGCGGCCGAGGTCGACTTCCTGACGATCGGGCAGTACCTGCGGCCGACGCCGAGCCACGCGCGCGTCGAGCGCTACGTCCCGCCGGAGGAGTTCGGGCGTTGGGCGGAGGCGGCGCGCGCCCGCGGCTTCCTGCTCGTGTCGGCGACGCCGCTCACGCGTTCGTCCTACCACGCGGACGCCGACTTCCGGCGGCTGCAGTCCGCCCGGGCTGCTGCGATCGCACTGCGGAGCTGATTCCGGATCGCGGATCGCGGGCGGCCGGCGCCGGATCCGGTGACTCAGGCCTCGCTGAACGGACGCCGCAGGTCCTCGGGGCTCGTGGGCGGGAGCCCGGCCTCGCTCGCCCGCTTCTGGCACGCGATGTAGATGGCCTGCTCGGAGAGCCGTCGCCGCTCGATGCGGCCGCCCTTGTTGACCGGGTTGAAGAGGGGGCCCGGGACGTCGCCGCGGATCGCGAGCCAGCGGGTGAGGGCGCTCCGGATCCGGTCGGGGGTCTCGATGCGGCGCTCGCCGCGCCCGCTCGCTTCGCGGATCGTGAGCACGCCTTCCTGCGCGTCGTAGTCGGTGCGATCGAGGGCGACCGCCTCCGCGCGGCGCAGGCCCCCGCTCCGCAGCAGGGCGAGCAGCGCCTCGTCGCGGGCACCCGCCGGTACGGTGTCGGCGGCGCAGACGCCGGCCAGGCGCTCGAAGTCCGACGGCGCCAGCGCGAGGGTCCGGCGCCGGGCCTCGCCGCGGATCGGGGGCAGGTCGGTGATCCGGCGGTACTCCTCGGCGGAGATCCGGCCCTGTCGCCAGCACTGCTTGAGGACTCCGCGCAGGGCGGCCATGTGTTTGTTCGCCGTGGCGGGCGCGAGGATCGAGCAGAGCCGCGTGCGCAGGGCGGCGGTGTGCTCGATCCGCAGCAGCTGCCAGGGCAGCTCGTGGAGGTCGCAGCGACCGTCGGAGGCGAGGCGCGCGAGCTTGTCGAGGGCCTCCCGCATGGTGCGCCGCGAGCCGGGGCCGAGCTGGGCGAGATAGGCGGAGGCGGGGTCGAGGAGCGCGTCGTCGGCGGCGATCGCCGCGGGAGGCACCGCGGCGTCCGCGCGCGATCGACTCGTCGCCCCGCCCGAGGCGCCTCCGATCGGGCGCCGGGTCCAGCCCTGACTCTCCGCGGCCATGTCCGACTCCCGGCGCTCCCCATCCGGGGGAGCGCAGCCTCGACGAAGGTCGGGGACGGGTTCGCCCCCCGGTATCGGGGAAAGGCCGGAAACGCGGCTCGAAAAGCGCCAGCGGGGGCGGCGGCCAGCGGCCGCGACCGGCGCGCAGCGCGCGACTACTCGGGCTCGGGCAGGGCGGCCGAGGTCGACTTCAGGGCGCTGTGCTCGAGGTACCAGTCGATCGTGTCGGCGGCCTGGGCGCGCTCGCGCACGAGGTATTGCTCGACGGCCGCCGAGAGCCGGCGATCGGCGAGGAAGTGCACCGAGCGCGTCGGTGCTGCGTCGAAGCCGCGCAGCTGCTTGTACTCGCCGCCGGCGCCGGGCTCGAAGCGCTCGAGGCCGCGGGCGATGCAGTGCTCGACGGCCGCGTAGTAGCAGACGTTGAAATGCAGGTGGCGCACCATCCGCGTGGCGCCCCAGTAGCGCCCGTAGAGCACGCCGTTCTTCTCGACGTTGAAGGTCCCGGCGATGCGCTCGCCGCCCTGGCTCGCGACGATCAGCACGATCCGCTCGCGGAAGCGCTCGAGCAGCAGCTCGAAGAAGCGCCGGTTCAGGTACTGCCGCCCATAGGAGTGCGCGCGCACCGTCGTCCGGTAGAAGGCGTAGAGCGGGTCGACGAGCTCGGGGCCGAGCGCGTCGCCCGTCCGCGTCTCGATTTCGACGCCTTCCTCGGCCATCGCGCGGCGCTCGCGCCGGACCTGGTTGCGGCGTTTGCTGCGGAAGGCCTCGAGATAGGCGTCGAAGTCGCGGTAGCCCGCGTTGCGCCAGTGGTACTGGAGGCCGATGCGGGTGTGGAAGCCGAGGCGCTCGAGGATCTCGGCCTCGTCGGGCAGGCAGAAGTTGACGTGGACGCTCGAGAGGTCGTTGTCGCGACAGACGGCCATCAGGGCGGTGCCGAGGCGCTCGATCCAGACGGCGCGGTCCCGGTCGGCGCGCACGAGGAAGCGGGCTCCGGTGACGGGGGAGAATGGGACGCCGACCAGGAGCTTCGGGTAGTACTGGATGCCGGCGCGCTGGGCCGCGTCGGCCCAGGCCCAGTCGAAGACGAACTCGCCCTCGCTGTTGTGCTTCACGTAGAGCGGGCAGGCGGCGACGATCCGGCCGTTCTCCCGGGCGACGAGCGGGCGGGCCGACCAGCCCGACTGCGCGTCGAGGGTCCCCGCCTCCTCGAGCGACGCGAGGAAGGCCCACTCGAGGAAGGGCGATGCGTCGCCGACCAGCGCGTTCCACTCGGAGGCATCGAGTGCGGCGATGCCCTCCTCGAGGGTGATCGTCACGGCGGGATCGAGGGATTCGGCATGTCGCGCGAGTCTAGCCGGCGTGCGCCGCCGCGTGCTGCGCCGTGCCCGCCGCGCCGGCTATGCTGACGGCGATGCAGGCCCTCGTCCGGCAACCTGTGGCCGCCCCGATCGCGCTCGTCCGTGCGGCGCGCCGAGCGAGCGTGCGCGCCCCGCTGCGGCCGGCCGCAGCGCGGCCCGCGCCGGTGCTCGGCCGGGCCGCCTGGCGATCCGCCCGGCCGCCCGCCGGGCGGCGCCCCGCGGATCCCCGGCGCGAGGAGGAGCGCGGTCTCGCGACCAAGCAGCGTCCGAAGGCCGATCGACCGCCGCGCTTCAAGGTCCTGCTCTACAACGACGACTACACGCCCATGGAGTTCGTCGTGCAGGTGCTCGAGAAGGTCTTCGGCAAGAGCCCGTCCGCGGCGACCCAGATCATGCTGCAGATCCATCGCAGCGGGATCGGTGTCGCGGGCGTCTACGTGCTCGAGATCGCCGAGACGAAGTCGACGATGGTCCACCGGATGGCGGAGGAGCGCGGCTACCCGCTGCGCTCCGGTGTGGAGAAGGAATGAGCTCGATCGGTCGCGACCTCCAGCTCACGCTCCAGGCGGCCCACCGCGAGGCCGTCGTCCGCCGCCACGCCTACCTGACCGTCGAGCATCTGCTCTACGCGCTGCTGCATCACGAGGACGGCGCGCGCATCCTGCGCCATTCCGGGGCCGACGTGGCGAAGCTCGCGAGCGAGCTCGAGCGCTTCTTCGACGAGGACCTCGAGCGCGTCCCCGGCGACGAGCCCGTCGACACGCTCCAGACCCTCGCGTTCCACCGCGTGATCCAGCACGCGATCGACCACACGCGCCGCTCCGAGAAGGACGAGGTCGAGATCGGCGATCTGCTCGCCGCGATCTTCCAGGAGCCAGACGCCCATTCGATGACCCTGCTGCGCGCCCAGGGCGTCTCGCGCCTCGACCTGCTCCGCTACATCAGCCACGGCGAGTCGAAGCTCGGCGGAGGCGACGAGGCGGGCGAGGCGACGGCCGGCGCGTCGATCCTCGGCGGCGAGGACCAGGAGGGCGTGCCCGCCGATCCGCTCGCCGCCTTCGCGACGAACCTGACGGCGCGCGCCGCCGAGGGGAAGCTCGATCCGATGATCGGCCGCGCCGAGGAGCTCGACCGCGCGATCCACGTCCTCGCGCGCCGCCGCAAGAACAACCCCATCTTCGTGGGCGAGACGGGCGTCGGGAAGACGGCGCTCGCCGAGGGCCTCGCGCTGCGGATCCACGAGGGCCGCGTCCCCGAGGACCTCGTCGGCTGCGAGATCTTCTCCCTCGATCTCGGCGCGCTGCTCGCCGGCACCCGCTACCGCGGCGACTTCGAGGCCCGCTTCAAGGCGCTGCTCGCGGCCCTGAAGAAGCGCGAGCGCTTCATCCTCTTCATCGACGAGATCCATACGATCCTCGGCGCCGGCTCGGCCCAGGGGACGACCGTCGACGCCTCGAACCTGCTGAAGCCCGGGCTCGCGGACGGGACGCTGCGCTGCATGGGCTCGACGACCTATCAGGAGTACCGCCACTTCGAGCGCGACCGCGCGCTCTCGCGGCGCTTCCAGAAGATCGACGTCGGCGAGCCGTCGAGCGACGAGTGCGTGCGGATCCTCGAGGGCCTCGCGCCGCGCTACGAGGCGCATCACGGCGTCCACTACACGGCGCCGGCGCTCCGGGCCTGCGTCGATCTCGCGGTGCGCCACGTCAACGACCGCTTCCTGCCGGACAAGGCGATCGACGTGATGGACGAGTCGGGGGCGGCGGTGCGGCTGCGACCGGCCTCGAAGAAGCGCAAGACCGTGACGGTTCGCGACGTCGAGCGCGTCGTCGCGCGGATGGCGCGGGTGCCGATCGAGACGGCGATCTCGGAGGACGCGTCGCGGCTCGCGCGGCTCGAGGCGGATCTGAAGGGCGTCGTGTTCGGGCAGGATCGCGCGGTGGAGACGGTGGCCCGGGCGGTCAAGCGCGCGCGGGCGGGGCTCGCGGGCAACCAGAAGCCGACGGGCTCGTTCCTGTTCGCGGGCCCGACGGGCGTCGGGAAGACCGAGCTCGCGAAGCAGCTCGCCGCGACCCTCGGTGTCCCCTTCCTGCGCTTCGACATGAGCGAGTACATGGAGAAGCACTCGGTCTCGCGGCTGATCGGCGCGCCCCCGGGCTACGTCGGCTACGACCAGGGCGGGCAGCTGATCGAGCAGATCCGCAAGCACCCCTACGCCGTGCTCCTGCTCGACGAGATCGAGAAGGCGCATCAGGACGTATTCGACGTCCTGCTCCAGGTCATGGACCACGCGACGCTGACCGACAACCAGGGCCGTCAGGCGGATTTCCGCCACGTCACGCTGATCATGACCTCGAACGCCGGGGCCCGGGAGATGTCGACCCGTGCGATCGGCTTTACCGAGCTCCGGCGCGGGGATGGGAACCAGGAGATCGAGAAGATCTTCAGCCCCGAGTTCCGCAATCGCCTCGACGAGATCGTGCGCTTCGATCCGCTCCCGCCCGAGGTCATGGAGCGGGTCGTGGAGAAGTTCGTGAAGGAGCTCGAGGGCCAGCTCGCCGAGCGCAAGATCTCGGTCGTGCTGACGCCGGCGGCCCGGCGACGCCTCGCCGAGAAGGGCTACGACCGGGACTTCGGAGCGCGGCCGCTCGGGCGCCTGATCCAGAAGGAGCTCAAGGACCCGCTGACCGACGAGGTCCTGTTCGGCCGCTTGAAGGGCGGCGGCCGGGTCGAGGTCGACGTCGACGAGGCGGGGGCCTTCCGGTTCGTGTTTCCCGGCTGAGGCGCCGTCCGCAGCCTTCGCCCCGGCCGTCGCCCGGAGTCCCGGTCCGCGGCTCAGACCGCGAGGCCGCGCCCGTCCCGCCACTTCCCGCGCAGGAAGCTCGCGCCGAGCCAGAGCGTGCGCGCGATGTGGTCGAGGATCAGGGTCACCCAGATCCAGACGACGTCGGCGTCGAGCCAGGCCGCGATCGCGATCGCCGCGGGCAGCCGGATCAGCCAGTTCCCGATCATCGCCGCGACCAGCGGCGTCACCGTGTCGCCGGCGCCGCGATGGGCGCCGCCCAGGGTGAAGTGGATCTGCAGGAAGGGCTGGCCGATCGCGAGGGTGAACATGAAGGGGGCAAGCGCCTCGATGACGTCGACGTCGTCGGTGAAGAGCGCGGCGAGGGGGCGGCGCATCCAGACGAAGAACAGGGCGAGGGGGATCGAGGTCCAGAAGGCGAGGCCGACGGCGCGGCGGCCGAGGCCCATCGCGGAGTCGCGCTCGCCGGCGCCGAGGGCCTGGCCGACGAGCGTCGAGCAGGCCTGGGCGAAGCCGGTGCCGGGAATCCAGGAGAAGGCGAGCAGGGAGACGCCGACGGTGTAGGCGGCGACGGCGAGCGTCCCGTACCAGCGCGAGAGCACGGCGAAGTACGAGAGCAGGCCGAGGTTCAGCACGACCCGCTCCGCGACCCCGGGCACCGCGATCCGGAAGACCTCCGCCGTCATCGGGTTGCGCTCGAAGAGCGCCCGCAGGCCGATCCCCGTCGCCCCGTCCCGCGGCCGTCGGCGCAGCACGGCGACGAAGAGCAGCAGCCCGACCGCCTGCGACAGCACCGTCGCGAGCCCCGCCCCCCAGAGCTCGAGCCGAGGCGCCCCGAAGAGCCCGAAGATCAAGACCGCGTTGCCCGAGAGCTTTGCGATCGTCACGACGGCGGCGATCCACATCGGCGTGCGCGGGTCTCGATCGGCGCGCAGGGCGCTCTCGAAGATCAGCGTGAAGGCGAGCATCAGGGCGGCGACGACGGTCAGCTCGAGGTAGGGCGCCGCGACGGCGACGACCTCGTCGACGGCGCCGAGCAGGCGCAGGACCTCCTCGCTGAAGACGTAGAGCGTGCTCGAGTAGACGAGCGTGAGGCACACCGAGACCTGCAGCGAGCCCGCGAGCGCGTGGCGCGCCCGGGCGGGATCGCCCGAGCCGATCGCGCGAGCCATCAGCGCGAGACAGGCGAGCCCGACCGAGAAGAGGGTCGTCTGCACGAAGTTGAAGATCTGCGTCGCATAGCCGACGGCGGCGAGCGGAATCGCCGCGCCCCCCTCGGCGGCGAGGCGCCCGATCATCATGCGATCGATCAGCCCCGTCAGGTTGACGAGGACCTGGCTCGCCATGACCGGCCAGGCGAGCCGCAGGATCTCCCGGGTCGTCGCCTCGCCGACGCCGGCGCTCGCCGCCCGGATCGGGCGGGCGATCCGCTCGCGCAGACCGGCGACGGCGCTCGCCAGGACCGCGCTCGCGGGCAGCGGCGGGCCGACCTCGGGATCTTCGCTCACGCCTCGCGCAGCTCCCGCGGCAGCTTGAACTGCATGCCCTCGTCGACCTCGGGCAGGGAGTCGAGCTGGAAGTCCGCGCCCGCGTATTCCCGCAGCCAGTCGATCACGCCCCGGACCAGGACGTCGGGCGTCGAGGCGCCGGCGGTGATCCCGACGCAGCGGGCGCCCTCGAGCCACGCCCGATCGATGTCCGCCGCCTCCTGGATCAGGTACGCGGGCCGACCGAGGCGCGCCGCGACCTCGACCAGGCGGTTGCTGTTCGAGGAGGCCGGGGCCCCGACGACGAGCACGACGTCGGACTGGGCCGCCAGCGTCTTCACCGCGTCCTGCCGGTTCTGGGTCGCATAACAGATGTCGTCGCGCTTCGGCAGCAGGATGTCCGGGAAGCGCGCCGCGAGGGCCTGCTGGATCTCGCGCGTGTCGTCGACGGAGAGCGTCGTCTGGGTCACGCAGCCGAGGCGCTTCGGATCGCGGACGACGAGCGTCGCGACGTCCTCGACCTTCTCGACGAGGAGCATCGCCCCGGGCGCCTGGCCCATCGTTCCTTCGACCTCGACGTGGCCGGCGTGGCCGATCATGACGATCTCGTAGCCAAGGGCGACGAGCCGGCGGACCTCGTTGTGGACCTTGGTGACGAGGGGGCAGGTCGCGTCGATCGTCGCGAGCCGCTTCGCCGCGGCGCGCTCGCGCACCGCCGGCGAGACGCCGTGAGCGGAGTAGATCAGCACCGCCCCCTCCGGCGCATCCTCGGGTTCGTCGACGAAGGTCGCGCCCTTCTGGCGGAGCCCCTCGACGACGTGGCGGTTGTGGACGATCTCGTGGCGGACGAAGACGGGCCGGTCGTCGCGGGCCAGCGCCAGCTCGACGATCTCGATCGCGCGGTCGACGCCGGCACAGAATCCGCGGGGGCTGGCGAGCAGGATGCGCATGGCGCCGCGGAGTCTAGCGCCCCGCGTCCCGGGCCTCGAAGTCATCCCCGACCCGCCTTCGACGCGTCCGCCGGCCTGTTAGACTGCCGCCGTCCTACTCCCCCGAACGAGGCCTCGTCCCGCGCCCGCGATCCCGGCGCGCGGAAGGCGCCACGTCGTCCCAGGAGCCCGACCGACATGGCCGATCTCGAGACCTTCCGCCGCGAGACGAAGAGCTGGCTCGAAGCGAATGCCCCGGCGAGCCTGGTGGGTCAGATCGGCAACGAGCTCGAGGGGACCTGGGGCGGACGCAAGGCGGTCTACCCGAATCCCGACGCGAAGCGCTGGCTCGACCTCATGGCGGCGCGCGGCTGGACGGCCCCGACCTGGCCGAAGGCGTACGGCGGCGGGGGACTCGAGCCGGAGGAGGCGAAGGTCCTTGGGCAGCTGCTGCGCGAGCTGCGGCTGCCGCCGCCCCTGATCGGCTTCGGGCTCACGATGATCGGTCCGACGCTGCTGCGTTTCGGCAGCGAGGAGCAGAAGAAGCTCCATCTGCCGCGGATCTGTCGCGGCGAGATCCGCTGGTGCCAGGGCTATTCGGAGCCGGGGGCGGGGAGCGACCTCGCTTCGCTGCAGACGAAGGCGGTGCGCGACGGGGACGACTTCGTCCTGAACGGGACGAAGGTCTGGACGTCGTACGCGGATCAGGCGGACTGGATCTTCGCCCTGGTGCGGACGAACCCGACGGCCAAGAAACAGGAGGGGATCACCTTCATCCTGGTCGACATGGACACGCCCGGCGTCTCGGTGTCGCCGATCCTGCTGATCTCGGGGAAGTCGCCGTTCTGCGAGACGCATTTCCAGGACGTGCGGGTTCCGGTCGCGAACGTGGTCCATCGGATCGACGCGGGCTGGACGGTGGCCAAGGCGCTGCTGGGTCACGAGCGCACGATGATCGCCGACGCCTTCGGCGGCGCCGGGCCGCGACCGGACAAGAAGGGCGGTCGCAGCTACCTGGCCGAGCTCGCCGCCGCGCGGCTCGGCGAGGTGCAGGGGCGCATCGCCGACCCGATCTTCCGCGACGAGATCGCGGCCTTCGAGATGGAGAGCCGCGCCTTCGCGCTCACGGTCCAGCGCACGAAGGACGCCGCGCGCGCCGGCCACCAGCCGGGCAGCGAGAGCTCGATGTTCAAGATCTACGGCACCGAGCTCAATCAGCGCCGCTACGAGCTGCTCGTTCGCCTGCTCGGGCCCGACGCCCTCGGCTGGGAGGGCCCCGGCTTCGGCGAGGAGGATCTCGAGATCACCCGCGAGTGGCTCCGCTCCCGCGGCAACACGATCGAGGGCGGCACCTCCGAGGTCCAGCTCAACATCCTCGCCAAGCACGTCCTCGGCCTGCCGTCCTGAACCGCCCATCCATCCGCGCGCCGCGCGGCCCGGCCGGCCGCGTCACCGCCGACCGGTCCCGCTCGCCCGAGGAGTCGCCCATGCAGCTCGTCCTCACCGAAGAACAGGAACTGATCGCCTCGACCGCCCGCGACTTCGTCGCCCAGAGCTCGCCGGTCTCGCGCTTCCGGGCACTGCGCGATGCGGGGGATCCCCTCGGCTATTCGCCTCGGCTCTACCAGGAGATGGGGGCGCTCGGCTGGCTCGGGATCGCCTTCGACGAGAAGCAGGGCGGGGCGGGCCTCGGGCTCGCCGAGCTGACCCTCGTCGTCGAGGCCCTCGGCCGCGGCCTCGCCCCGGAACCGATCGTCGGCGGCCTCGCCCTCGGCGGCTTCGCCCTCGCCCTCGGCGGCTCGCCGGCGCCCCAGTCGGCCTGGCTCCCGGGCGTCATCGAGGGACGGAAGGTGGTCGCGCTGGCGCATCAGGAGGCGGGGTCGCGCTATGCGCTGACGCGGATCGGCACCCGGGCCGAGGCGAGCGGCGGGGGCTTCCGGATCACGGGCTCGAAGACCCAGGTCCTCGACGGCTTCGGTGCCGATGCGGTGATCGTGCCCGCCCGAACCGGCGGCGCAGGCGACGAGCGCTCGGGCATCACGCTCTTCCTCGTCGAGAAGAACGCCCCGGGTCTCGCCGTCGAGCGCATGATCCGCGTCGATCACCGCAACGCCGCCCAGCTCCGGCTCGACGGCGTCGCCTGCGGTCCCGAGGCGATCGTCGGGACGCTCGGAGAGGGCGCCGCGCTGCTCGAGGCCGTCGTCGACCGGGCGACGGTGGTGCTCGCGGCCGAGATGCTGGGGGGGATGAGCGAGGTCTTCGAGCGCACGCTCGACTACCTGCGGACGCGGGTGCAGTTCGGGGTCCCGATCGGGAGCTTCCAGGCGCTGCAGCACCGCGCCGCCCGCGTCTTCATGGAGATCGAGCTCGCCCGCTCGAGCGTGATGGCGGCGGCGCGCGCCGTCGACGGCGGCCTGGCCGAGGCGACGAAGCTCGTGTCCCTGGCGAAGGCGCGCTGCTCGGGCGCCTACCTGCTGGCGGCGAACGAGGCCGTCCAGATGTTCGGCGGCGTCGGCATGACCGACGAATACGACGTCGGCTTCCATCTGAAGCGGGCGCGGGCTGCGGAGCTGACCTTCGGCGACGCGGCCTTCCATCGGCGGCGCTGGGCGGCGCTGGGCGGATATTAGGCGGCCGGGCACGGCCCGCGGCGAGGAGGGGCGAGTTGAATCCGAGAGATCGATTCCTGTCGGCGTGTCGAGGCGAGCCGGTCGACCGGCCGCCGGTCTGGCTGATGCGGCAGGCGGGGCGATACCTGCCCGAGTACCGCGCGGTGCGCGCGGGGGTCAGCTTCCTCGAGATGTGCGCCGACGTCGAGCGCGCGGTGACGGTCTCGTTGCAGCCGATCGACCTGGTCGGGTCCGAGGCGGTGATCCTGTTCCAGGACATCTTCACGCCGATTCCCGGGATGGGGGTCGAGCTCGACTTCGCGCCGGGGCCGGTGATCGCGCGGCCGATCCGGGAGGCGGCGCAGGTCGAGGCGCTCGTCGTCCCCGACTCGCGCCGGAGCGTCCCCTACGTCTTCGAGATCCTCGGGCGCCTGCGCGAGGCGCTCGCGCCGCGACAGATCCCGCTGCTCGGATTCGCGGGGGCGCCGTTCACCCTCGCGGCCTACCTGATCCAGGGCGGCGGCTCGAAGGACTTCTCGACCCTGAAGCGGTATCTGCAGACGCAGCCCGAGCTCGTCGATGCCCTGCTCGCGAAGCTGACCGATCTCACGATCGACTACCTGAGGGCCCAGATCGACGCGGGCGCCGAGGCCGTCCAGCTCTTCGATACCTGGGCCGGTCTGCTCGACCGCGAGGCCTACCGTCGCTTCGCCGAGCCGGCCCACCGCCGCATCGCCGCCGCCCTGGAGAATGCTCCAGCGCCACTCATCCTCTACGTCAACAACGGCGCCCATATCGTCGATCTCGCTGCGGATTCGGGCGCCTCGGTCCTCTCGCTCGATTGGCGCGTCGACCTGCGCCGCACGGCCGAGGAATTCGGCGGCCGGGTCAGCCTCCAGGGCAATCTCGACCCCTGCTGGCTGCACGCGCCGCGGGAGCGGATCTTCGCGATGGTGCGGGCGATGGCCGAGGCGGCGAAGCCGGCGCGTGGCTTCATCCTGAACCTCGGCCACGGCTGCCTGCCCGACACGCCCGTCGAGGGCGTGCGCGCCTTCACGGATGCAGCGCGGGCCCTCGGCGCCTGAGCCAGGTCGCGACCGCCGCGGCGAAGCGCGGGTCCCCGTTCGGGCAGGGCGCGAGCCAGAGCTCGTCGCCCCCGAGCTCGCGCCACTGCTCGCGCAGACGGATTCCGATCTCCTCGAGAGTCTCGAGGCAGTCGGCGACGAACGACGGGCAGAACACCGCGAGGCGCCGGATGCCGCGCTGGCGCAGCAGCGGGAGCTCCTCGTCGGTGAAGGGGCGGATCCAGGGCGTCGGGCCCAGCCGCGACTGGAAGGCGCTCGAGGTCCGGTCGCGGGCGAGGCCGAGGGCGCGTCGCAGGCTCTCGGCGGTCCGGAAGCACTGCGCGCGGTAGCAGCGCCCGAGGTCGGCGCCCGCCGCCTCGCAGCAGTCGGGGCGGGCGAGGCAATGGCCCGCCGTGCGGTCGCTCGAGCGGATCTGGTTCTCGGGCAGGCCGTGGAAGCTGAACAGGACGTGCTCCGGGGCGAACTCGGCGAGCCCGGGAGCGGCGATCTCGGCCCAGCTCGCGGCAAACTCGGGCTCGTCGTAGAACGGGCCGAGGATCTCGAGCGGCGGATGATCGACGGCGCGAGCGAGCACGCGCGTGATCTCGACGGAGGCCGAGCTCGTCACCGACGACGCGTACTGCGGGAAGAGGGGCAATACGACGACGCGCTCGACGCCGGCCTTCTCGAGGGCCGTGAGCGCGGAGGCGAGCGACGGCTCGCCGTAGCGCATGCCGAGCTCGACGCGGAAGTCGGGGCCGAGCTCCCGGGCGACGCCGTCGCGCAGCGCGAGGGAGTGGATCAGCAGCGGCGAGCCGGCCGGGGTCCAGATCGCGCGATAGGCGGCGGCCGTCTTGCGCGGCCGGGTCGGGAGGATCACGAGCTCGAGCAGCAGCCAGCGCAACGGGGCCGGGAGCGTGAGGACGCGGGGATCCCCGAGGAATTCCCGCAGATAGCGTCGGACGGCCTGCGGAGTCGGCTCACCCGGTGTTCCCAGGTTGACGAGCAGGACGCCCGTCCGGCGCGGCCGGTCGAACGCGGGATCCGGTTGCGATTGTTCAGATTGGTTCATTTATCACTGGGAATCGAGCCTGGCGCAAATATAATGGCCGGCGCACCGTTGGTCATCCTCGGGTGCAGCGACGCAGATGCGGAGTCGAGCTCCGTGGGCCCTGGTCGCCCTGTGCCGGCGGCCGGCGACGGACTCGCGAAGGTGGAGAGCGGGCGATGGCGACCGTGCTGATCGTGGAAGACGAGGACGTGCTGCGCGAGACGTTGTCGAGCTTCCTGACGCGGCGGGGCCACGACGTCATCGCGGCCGCCTCGGGCTACGAGGCCCTCGAGGTCGGGCTCGACGCATCGCCCGACGTGCTCGTCGCCGACTGGATGCTGAAGAACCACATTCACGGCCTCCACGTCTCCGCCGTCTTCCGGGCGCTGCATCCCCGCCTGAACACCATCCTGATCACCGGCTTCCCGTCCCGGGACCTGCTCGAGGAGTCCGATCGCCACGGGATCGCCCGCCTGCTCGAGAAGCCCTTCGACCTCGCCGACCTCGACGAGGCGGTCTCGAGCGCGCTCGTCCAGAGCGGGGATCCGGCGGAGCTCGGGCCGACGATCGCCGCCGTCGCGCTCTCGTCCAGCGGCGAGATCCAGTTCGCCTCCGAGCGCGCGCGGCAGATCTTCGCCGCGGCGGGGCTGGCGGAGCAGCCCGCGGCCTTCGCCGACGTCGTGCCGGGCTACACGACGGCGCAGCTCGAGGGCGCCGAGTCGGATTGGGTCGCGGTGCGCGCGCGCGGGCCGATCGGCGCGGAGTGGTGGATGCGCGCGCGGCGGCGGGCCGGGCGCGCGGGCTGGCTGGTGGTGCTGTGTCCGCGGGAAGAGGAGCAGCGCCGCAGCGATGCGCGGATGCGGATCCTGCTCGACGAGCGGGGCGGGACGCTCAAGCGGACGCTGGTCGATCGCGGGCCGGTCGTCGTGATCGAGCGCGACGGCGTCGTGCGACGGCTGCTCGTCGCGCAGATCGAGCGCGCGGGCGCGCTTTGCTATCCGAGCGACGACCTGCGCAGCGCGATGCGGCTGCTCGAGGCCGAGCCGCGGGTGCGCAGCGTGCTCATCGATTTCCAGCTGGCGGGGCCCGACATGGCGAGCTGGGCGGAGCAGATCCGCGCGGCGCGCCCCGACGTCCATCTCGTCGCGACGGGCGGGACGGGCTCGGAGACCGAGCTGCTCGCGAAAGGCGTGACGAGCGTGCTCCGCAAGCCGTGGCGGCTCAACGACCTGATCGACGCCCTCGATCACGGAGGCTTCGTCCGGTAGCCACCGCGGACGAACGAGAGCCCCAGATACCACGCCGGATACAGCAGGGAGAGCTCGCGCAGGAAGAAGGCGCGAGTCCAGTCCGGCGTGCCCGCACAGGCCGCCAGCGTCGAGCACCACACCACCCCGCCGACGGCGAGCGCCCGCCGCAGCCACCGCGGCTCGAGCTTGCTCGGATACAGGTATTTGAGCGGCACGAAGACCGCGAGCGAGAGCAGCGCGATCGAGAGGGTCGAGACGAGCGCGCCCGCATCGAAGAGCCAGAGGTAGATCGCCAGCACGTTCCAGTAGGACGGAAAACCGAGGAAGAAGTCGTCCTCGGTCTTGGCGTCGACCTGGGCGAAGCCGAAGGCGCTCGCGAGGACCGGGGCGGCGAGCCAGGCCGGGTGGGTGACGAGGCCGGCCGCGCCGAGGAAGAAGACCGGCACGACCACGTAGTTCAGGTAGTCGACGATGTCGTCGAGGCGTCGGCCGTCGATCGCCGGGGCGTGGACGGTCACGCGGGCGGCGCGCGCGAGGGTGCCGTCGACGGCGTCGACCGCGAGCGCGACGAGCATCAGGTGGACGGCGGTCTCGAAGCGGCCGACGGCGATCGCGCGCAGCGCGAAGAGGGCGAGGACCGCCCCGCTCGCCGTGAGCAGATGGATGGACCACGCGATCACGCTCGCCCGCTGTGTCCCCGACGACACGCCCACCCCCTGCGCTCCGCGGACGATACCAGAGGAGCTATGCTCGCTCCGCGAATCGATGGGCCAGAGCGGGGAGGGCGAACGGGGTGGGCGCCGGAGAGCTCGCGAGCGGTGTGCGCACGACGCGCCTCGTCGAGGCGCTCGATTGGGCGGCTGCGCTCGCGCCGTCGCCGCTGCGGATCGCGACGAGCTGCTGTGGCATGGCGATGGCCCAGGGCGGCGACTTCTTCGAGGCCCTCGGCTCGGCGCCGCCGGCGGCCTCCGGGCGGGCGGCGGATCTGCTGATCGTCGCCGGGAGCCTGACCCGGCGACAGGTGCCGGCGCTCCGGGAGCTCTACGAGCGCATGTGCGCGCCGCGCTGGGTGGTGGCGTGGGGAGCGTGCGCGATCTCGGGCGGTCCGTACCGGAACTACGCGACCGTCTCGGGGCTTTCACGGATCGTCCCGGTCGACTACGTCGTGCCCGGCTGTCCGCCGCCGCCGCAGGCGCTGCGGGACGCCTTCGATTTTCTCCGCTCGGGCGCGGCCGCACGGCGGCGACTTGCGTCAAGCGGCGGGGCGGACCGACCGATCGGGGCCGTGGGAACTTCGGGCGACCTGGTTCGCTCCGATTCGATTTGAAGGGAGCTCGATGTCGATCGATGTCCATCTGCCGTCGCTGGGAGAGAGCATTCTCGAGGGCACCGTCTCGCGCTGGCTCGTCGGCCCGGGCGAGCTGGTCGAGGTCGATCAGCCGATCGTCGAGGTGACGACCGACAAGGTCGACGCCGAGATCCCGTCGCCGGTCGCGGGCCTGATCGAGCAGATCCTCGTGCGCGAGGGCGAGGTCGTGGCGATCGGCGCGGTGCTCGCGCGGATCGATCCCGAGGCGAAGAAGGCCCAGGCCTCGCCGACCGTCGAGCCGGCGCGGGTCCCGTCCGCCGCCCCGAGCGCGAAAGTCCCCGCGACGCCGCCTCCGGTCGTCCCGGCGACCGCCGCCGTGCGCGCCGAGACCGCCGCCGTCGCCGCCACCCCGGTCGCCCGCCGCATCGCCGAGGACGCGGAGATCGATCTGCGGGCGGTGAAGGGCACGGGCAGCGCGGGTCGCGTCACCAAGGACGACGTCGTCCGCCATCAGGCGCCGCTCTCGCCGACGGCCCCCCGATCGCGCCCGCGCCGGTCGCGGCGGCGCCCGCGGCGAGCTCGCCCGCCGGCTTCGCGGCGCCTTCGAGCGCGCCGGCCCAGCCGGCTGCGCAGCGGGCCGCGGCGGCCGGTGCCCCGGGCAAGCGCTCGCCCTTCGCCTACGCCCTCGCGCCCGGCGATCGGGTCATCCCGATGTCGCCGATGCGCAAGATCATCGCCGACCACATGGTCTACTCGAAGCGCACGAGCCCCCACGTCGGCACCGTCGCCGAGGTCGACCTCTCGGCCGTCGTGCGCTTCCGCAACCAGAACAAGAAGACCTTCGAGAAGAACACCGGCGTCGCGCTGACCTTCCTGCCCTTCGTCGTCTACGCCACGGTGCGCGCGCTGCGCGAGTACCCGGCGCTGAACGCCTCGGTCGTCGAGGACGCGATCGTCGAGAAGCAGGACATTCATCTCGGCGTCGCGACGGAGACCGAGAAGGGCCTCGTCGTCCCGGTGATCCGAAACGCCGATCGCCTGTCGCTCTCGGGCACCGCCATCGCGATCCACGATCTCGCGACCCGGGCCCGCGACAAGAAGCTCTCGGCCGACGATCTCAAGGGCGGCACCTTCACCGTCTCGAACCCCGGCCGCCAGGGCAATCTCTACGGCTTCGCGATCATCAATCAGCCCCAGGTCGGCATCCTGCGGATGGGCGAGATCGCCAAGCGTCCCGTCGTGCGGACGCTCGAGGGCGAGGACGCGATCGTGATCCGCACGATGATGTATCTCTCCCTGTCCTACGATCACCGCGCGGTCGACGGTGCGCCGGCGAACGGCTTCCTCTACCGCATCCGCGAGCTGCTCGAGGCGGGCGAGTTCGCGCTCTAGTCGGGGCTCGGCCCCGATCCGGGGAGGGGCCTTGGCTGAGCCGCTGTCGATCGAATGGCTGGGGCGCATTCCGTACGGAGAGGCGCTCGCCCTGCAGGAGACGGCGCTGCGCGAGCGGGCCGAGGGGCTCTGCGGCGATCGGCTGCTGCTGCTCGAGCATCCCCCCGTCATCACCCTCGGCCGCAGCCACAAGCCCGGCAACGTGCTCTTCGCCGAGAGCCGGCTCCGCGCCCTCGGCATCGAGGTCTTCGAGGTCGGTCGCGGCGGCGACGCGACCTATCACGCCCCGGGCCAGCTCGTCGGCTATCCGATCGTCGATCTCTCCCGGCCCGATCGCCGCGACGTGCACGCCTTCCTCCGGTCGCTCGAGGCGGGGCTGATCGACGCCCTCGAGGCGTGGGCGATCCCCGCCTGCCGGATCGAAGGGCGCACCGGGGTCTTCGTCGATCGCGCCCGCAGCCGCCGGCCGGGCGGGCGGGAGCGGAAGATCGCATCGATCGGGATCGGGCTGCGCCGCTGGGTGACCTGGCACGGATTCGCCCTGAACGTCGACCTCGATCTGTCCGGGTTCGACGCGATCGTGCCCTGCGGACTGCCCGACGTCGTCATGACCTCCGTCGCGAACGAGCTCGCGATCGAGCGCGGCGAAGCGACGGCAGCCGGGGCCGCGCCCGCGCGCGACTCGGAGCTCGGCGTGCGCGTGCGCGAAGCGGTGGCGTGCGCGCTGACCCGGCGCCTCGTCGGCTGAGCCGTCGCTCCTGCGGCGCGGCTCTCCTATTCTGCGCGCGATGCACCTCATCGCCGTGCCGGCTCCGATCGTCGTCGTGCAGCGCCCGCGAGGCGGGCTCTTCGCCGCCGTGCGCGGCGTGCCGGTCTGGCTGCGCGCGCTGACGCGCGGGGGCGCGGTCGCGCGTCGCCGGCTCGCGCCCGCCGCGGAGCCACCGTCGATCGCGCCGGCGTCGCCGAATGAGCTCGAGGCGCTGCGCACGGGGCTCGTCGAGCGCGGCTCGATCGGGCGGGATGCGGGCGGGGAGCTGGAAGCCGAGGTGGCTGCAGCCCAGTCCGCTGCACTGCTGCGCGGACTGCGCGACGATCCCCCCTTCGGCTTCGACGTGCTCGACGACCTGACCGTCGTCGACCGCCTGCCCGCCGTCCCGCGCTTCGAGGTCGTCTACTTCCTGCGCGCGAGCCGGTCGGGGCTGCGGCTCCGGGTGCGCGTTCCGGTCGAGGGCGAGCCGCCCGAGCTCGACTCCGTCGCGTCGATCTGGCCCAGCGCCGACTGGCTCGAGCGGGAGGCCCGGGATCTCTTCGGTCTGCGCTTTCGCGGCCACCCGGGTCTGCATCCGATCCTCCTGCCGCCGGACTTCGTGGGCGCGCCCCTGCGCCGCGACTTCCTGAAGGCAGCTTCGCCGGACGATCCGATCGAGCCGGCCGAGCCCGCCGCCGACGCGGAGCGCGAGGCGCGGGCCGACGGTGCACCGACGGGCGGGGCGACGGTCGTGGACGCGGGGGAGGGCTCGCGGTCGTGAGCGCGCCCTCGGAAGCGCTCGTCTCGCGGACGCTGTCGGACCGGCTCGGCATCCGACCCGCGATCGTCGAGCTCGGGGCGACGCATCCCGCCGTGCGCCGCGTGCTCGCGGGCGCGGGCGGGACCACCTCCTTCCTCGTGACCCTCGACGACGACCGGATCGAGGCGCTCGAGGTCGAGATCGGCCTCGGCCACCGCGGCTTCGAGAAGGAGGTCGAGTCGCGCCCCTGGCCCGAGGCGCTGCCCTACGTCGCGCGCCTCGGCCATGCCGGCGGACCGATCGGGCAGGTCGCCTACTGTCTCGCCGTCGAGCGCCTGGCCGGTCTCGCCGTCGCCGAACGGCCGACCTGGCTGCGCACGCTCGGCTGCGAGCTCGCCCGCGCCACCGACCACCTCGCGCGCATCGCGGCGCTCGCCGCGGCGATCGGGGCGAGCCGGGCCGAGCGTCTCGCGCAGGGGGCGGAGCGGGTCGCCGAGGATCTCCTCGAGGCGACCCTCGGCGGCGGGCCGCTCGAGCCCTGGTGCTGGCCGGGGGGCGTCGCGTCGGATCTGCCCTTCGGCTACGAGGATCGCTGGCAGGCCGCGCGCGCTCGCATCCTGCGCGCCCTCGACGGGCTGACGCTGCTCCTGCTCGAGCATCCGAGCGCGGTGCAGCGGCTGATCGAGGTGGCGCCGCTCGCGGCCGCGGACGCGCTGGCGTTCGCGGTGACGGGGCCGCTGCTGCGGGCCTCGGGCATCCCGCGCGACCTGCGCCGCGACGCGCCGCAGCTCGCCTACGCCTCGCTCGAGTTCGACGTCCCGATCGGGAGCGCGGGCGACGACTACGACCGCCTCGCCGTCGTCCTCGAGGAGATCCGGCAGAGCCTGCGGATGGCGGAGCAGTGCATCGCCCGGCTCGCGGTGCTCGACCGGGAGGCCGCGCGGCCGCCGCTCGTCGATGCGGCGGGCGCTTCGGGGCTCGTGCTGCCCGTCGGCGAGGTCGAGCTCGCGCTCGAGGGCTCGACCGGGGCGCTCGGGTTCTATCTCGTCAGCGACGGAGGACCGACGCCGCGGCGGCTGCGCTGTCGTGCGCCGAGCTTCTTTCATGCCCAGGCGCTGCCGGCGACGCTGGTCGGTGCGCGCCTCGACGATCTGCTGCCGACGGCGGCACTCTTCCATCTCGTGTCGGGAGAGTGCGACCGGTGAGCGGGCCCGAGGGTCCGAAAGGGCCGCCGCCGCTGCGCCCCTTCGGCCTGCGCCTCCACCACGACGGCCGCTTCAGCCACGAGGGCGAGCCGATCCGCAACGAGAAGCTCCGCGCCCACTTCGATCGCTCCGTCGCCTATCTCACCGAGGAAGGGAAGTTCGTCGTGCGCCTGGGCCATTTCCGCGGCGAGATCGAGGTCGAGGAGGCGGGCTTCTTCGTCCGCTCGGTCGATCTGGCGACCGGCGAGATCGCGCTCTCGGATGGGTCGCGGGAGCCGCTCGACGTCGCGAGCCTCGCGCTCTCGCCGCTCGACGGCGCGCTCCTGTGTCGCGTCATGCGGGGGCTCGTCGCGGAGGGGCTGCTCGCGCGCTTCATGCCCGCCGCCCAGGCCGAGCTGCTGATGGCCGTCGAAGAGCGGGCCGGTCGCACCGTCCTGCGCCTCGCCGGCGTCGACCACGACCTCCCGGACCTCTGAGCGACCGGCGCCCCGGCCGCATCGCGGCGCGTGCGGGGCGCACCGGGCGCCCGCCTCGAGCGGGCGGGTCCCGTCGCCCGACTCGATTGACTGGGGGCGCCGGGCTCTGGTAAACCCTGCATTTCCCGAGGTCTCTCGGGCCACCCTCCCGGGTGGCAGGGGCATTCGCAGCGCGAGGCCCTCCGAGGCGGCGTGGCCAAGTGGTAAGGCATGAGCCTGCAAAGCTCTGACCCCCGGTTCGAATCCGGGCGCCGCCTCCAATCCCTCCACCGGATCGTCGTGTCGGATGGCGTCACCGGATCGTTCGGCGGGGCGACGTCACCGCCTTGCGTCCCCGGAAGCCGGGGCGTCGGACGCGTCAGGCCGGGGCCGACCCCGTCCCGGCCGGCGCGAGCTTCCGGCCCGCCGGGTCGAAGATCCTGAAGCGCGCGAGGCCCGTCCGCTGCAGGAAGTGCTGCGCCGACACGCCGAGCACCCCGAAGCCGTACTTCATCGAGCGTCGGAAGTCGATCGACGAGGCCTCTTCGAAGTAGGCCGCGGGGCAGCTGATCTCCCCGATGCGGAATCCCTGGTAGAGGATCTGCGCGAGCATCTGGTTGTCGAAGACGAAGTCGTCGGAGTTCTCGAGCAGCGGCGTCGCCTCGAGGACCTCGCGCTTGAAGGCGCGATAGCCCGTGTGGTACTCGGAGAGCTTCGCGCCGGCGAGCAGGTTCTGGGTGAGGGTGAGCAGTCGGTTCGCGACGTACTTGTAGCGCGGCATGCCGCCGGCCAGCGCGCTGCCGCCGAGGATGCGCGAGCCGAGCACGACGTCGAAGGGGCCGTCGGTGAGCAGGCCGATCATCGAGGGCAGCAGCTTCGGCGTGTACTGATAGTCGGGGTGGAGCATGACGACGACGTCGGCGCCGAGCCGCAGGGCCTCCTGGTAGCAGGTCTTCTGGTTGCCCCCGTAGCCGCGGTTGCGGTCGTGGACGAGGGTCCGGAGGCCGAGTCGTCGGGCCTCCGAGACGGTGTCGTCGGAGCTGGCGTCGTCGGTCACGACGATCTCGTCGACGAGGTCCATCGGGACCTCCCGGACCGTCCGTTCGAGGGTCCGCGCCGCGTTGTAGGCGGGCATGACGACGACCACGCGCTTGCCGTGGAACATGAGCGATCGGGGCTCCTCGGGCTTCTGCGCGGCGCGCGGCTCGTCGACCGATTAGACTGAGGCCGTTCGCCGCCTGCCCGGATGGCGAAATGGTAGACGCGGGCGACTTAAAATCGCCGGGCCTCAGGCCGTGCAGGTTCGAGTCCTGCTCCGGGCACCGGGCGCGACTCCCGCGCCGCAACACCCTCGTTCGAGCGTCGGGCATTCGCGCTCGAGACGAATCGCTCCCGCACGTCGTCGGTCGCGAGCAGGTCCTCGAGGGCGTCGCGGTCGAGCAGCGTCGTGCGCTGATAGGCGTAGTCGGGCCGCTCGATCTCGATGCGGTAGATCTCCCGGGGCTCTTCGAAGATCTGTCGGATGCGGAGGGACTGCTCTTCGTTCGTCTCGAGGATCTGCGTGCGCAGGGAGTCGACGATGCGATCGGAGCGGGTCGCGACGGCGGCGTGCGCGCCGCAGGCGTCGTAGCCCGATCTGCGCGTGCGTCCGAAGAGCTTGAAGGTGCCCGGCGGTCTCATGGGAAGCGGGAGCATACCCGGCTGCGCACGCGCGATTCAAGCGCGCGCGGGGAGGCCGTGGAGGCGTCGCATCCGGCGTGCGCGCCGGCGGGCGTCTTCGCGGGCCACCATCAGGCGCGCGATCGGGAGCAGCTCCTGCGTCGAGGCTCCGTCGAAGCGGATGCCGAAGCGGCCGTCGTCCGGGATCCCCTTGGGCGTTCCGAGCAGGGCCGGGTGGAGCGTGATCTTCGACCAGCAGACGGTGCCTTCGCAGGTGAACTCGCGATCGCCGGCGAGCCGGAGCCCGATGCGGACGCGGGTGCCGGGGGAGAGGACCTCCGCCGCCTGGACGCAGAGTCCGCCGAGGCCGATGTTGGTGCACAGCGCGTGGCCGACGAGGAGCGGGCTTCCGTCCCGTCCTTCGATCAGGATGCGCGTCGAGAGGGGCACCCGATCGCCGCCTCGTCGGGAGCTCGTCTTTTCCTGGATCGCGAAGGCCATGGCGTTCGTCCCGTGGGTTCAGCTCGCCTATCGGTCCGGGCCGGCGCCGCGCTTGAGCGCAATTCCCGTGCGGGTCCGCCCGCATCTCGCCCGGCAGGCAGGCTTTTTTCGAGCGCGCCTCGTCGACCGACGGCTCAAGCCCCCGATCGCACGGGTCGATGGAGCAGGGCACTCGGTCGAAACCCGGTCGTGGACCGTCCCGATTCGTCCGAGTCGAAGGCCCGCCCGGGGGCCCGGCCGACGCCGGCCGGTCCGACCGGGCGGCCGCCGCATCGAACGCAGGACGAGGTGTCCGTTTGTCCAATCGACCTCCCGCGCAGCCGTCCTTCGGATCCGAGCTCCGCGCCGATGCAGTCGAGCAGCTCGGTCTGCGCGAGGGCCAGTCGGCGCGCGTCGTCGGTCGGGCCGGGCGCATGATCCTCGTCGAGGCCGAGGGCGGCGCCGGGCCGGCGGTGCCCTGGGATCGGGATCTCGTCCTCTCCGCCGACGTCCGCGCGTTTCCGCTCGCCGATCTGCTCCAGCTCGTCCACGCCGCGGGCAAGTCGGGCTTCCTGCTCTTCCAGTTCGGGGGCGACGAGAAGGCGGTCTATCTGAGCCGCGGCGAGGTCGTCTTCGCCGAGTCGAATCTCGAAGCAGATCGGCTCGGGCTCTGCCTGCTGCGCACGGGCAAGATCACGCGCGACCAGCTCGCGAGCGCCGAGAGCCGCTTCCATCCGATGACGCGTCTCGGCAAGATCCTCGTCGAGCTCGGCTGCCTGACGCCGCGCGATCTGTGGGACGGCGTGAAGACCCAGGTCGAGGACATCGTCCGCTCGCTCTTCGCCTACACCGCGGGCTGGATCCACTTCTGGGAGGGCGAGATCGAGCCCGACAACACCGTCCGGCTCTCGCTGCCGACCCATAGGCTGATCGAAGAGGGCCTCGCCCACCGCGACGCGCTGCTCCGATTCCTCGCCCAGCTCGAGGATCCGCGCACGCGGATCCGCGTCCTCGATCCGCCGCGCCGCGCCGGCTCGGAGAACGAGCGCACGATGCTCGCGGCGCTCTCCGGCGACAGCGGCTTCGGCGCCCTCTGCCACAAGAGCGGCCTCGATCCGCGCACCGCCGCGCGCACGCTGCAGTTCCTCGAGCTCACCCATCAGGTCGCGATCGAGCAGCTCGAGCACGCGGGCGACGACTTCGCGACCGCCGACGACGACGTGGTGCGCGAAGCGGTCTCGCTCCACTGCAAGCTGATCTTCGAGCTCACCGCACCGCTCGTCGCCGTCGACGGCCCGCTCGCCGTTGCAGAGCGGATCAACCGCATCCTCGCCGAAGGGGCGTCTCGCGGGCGGCGGCTCTTCGAGGGACTCGAGTTCGACGTGCGCGCCGGTCTCGATCCGACCCGCGTCGAGCATCGCGCGCTGCGCCTTCCCGGCGATCGCATCCGCGAGGTCGACGAGGCCCTGGGCGAGCTCGTCGCCTATCTCGAGTTCGAGCTGCGCAACCATCCGCGGATTGCCGACGCGAGCCCCTTCCTCGAGGCCGTCGATCCGCTTCGGGCTATGCTGATCCGCTGACGGGCCCCCGCGGCGTCGGATCCGATCCCGCGCGGGCCCCGGGCGACCCGGCGGGCCGCCTGCGGCCGGGGCCCGATGAAGAAACCGCATCCGAAAGCGAGACCCTTCCGCGCGCGCCCGTCCGCCGACGCCTCGAGCCCCGACTGGCTCACCGGCTTCCACGCCGTCCACGAGGCCCTGCGCGCCCGCCGCCGTCGCCTCCAGCGGCTGCTGCTGCGCGACGGCCTCGACCGGGGCGACGAAGCGCGCCTGCTCGAGCTTGCCCGCACGGCCGGGGTGCCGGCCGAACGGGCCGACGAGCAGGTGCTCGAGCGCATCGCCGGGCCCGACGTCCGGACCCAGGGCGTGGCCCTCCAGGCCGGGCCGATCCCCGAGCTCTCCCTCGAGGCCCTGATCGCGGCGTCCCTCGACGGGGCAGGCGAGGGCGGTCGCGGGCGCCGGGTCGTCCTGCTCGATGGCGTCGAGGATCCCCAGAACGTCGGGGCGATCGCCCGGGTGGCGGAGTCGGCGGGGGCGATCGGGCTGGTCCTGACCGACCGGCGGGCGCCGCCGCTCACGGCCGCCGTCAGCCGGGCGTCGGCGGGGGCGATCGAGTGGCTGCCGGTGGCCCGGGTGACGAACCTCGTCCGGGCCCTCGAGACCCTGAAGGCGGCCCGTTTCTGGGTCCTGGCGGCGGCCCTCGAGGAGAGCCGGTCACTCTTCGAGCTCCCGGACCGGGTCCTGACCGGGGACCTGGCGGTCGTGCTCGGGGCGGAGGGGCGCGGCATCCGGCCGTCGGTGCTCGAGCAGGCGGACCACCGCGTCCGGATCCCCATGCGAGGGCGGGTCGAGTCCCTGAACGTCTCGACGGCAGGGGCGGTCATCCTCTATGAATTGCTCCGCCGGGCCGAGGCGGCCGGAGGCGGGGACGAGCGGGGAGGAGCCTCGGGGCAGCGGGGAGGCCGGTGAGCCTGGACCGGGGGGGCTTCCAGGCGCTTGCCAGCGGGGACGAAGGCGGTCTATAGTCGGCCGCGCGAATTTCTTGGCTGGCGTAGCTCAACTGGTAGAGCATCGGATTTGTAATCCGAGGGTTAAGGGTTCGAGTCCCCTCGCCAGCTCCGACGCGGATGGCGCGGAGCTGATCGACGGAACCTTCGGCATCATTTTTCTTTCGGATCATTCGGATTCGTCGGGCGGAATTCTCGAGCGGACCTGTCGGGCGGACCTCTCAGGCAACAGCGCATCACGATCCTCGTCGTGACCCCGATCGAAATCGAGTGCTTGGCAGACATGAACGGTCGTGGCGATCCGGTGGGGCGGGCCGACACGATCGAGGTTCATTCAGGCTTTTTCGTCGAGACGTCGCGGGCGTCGCGGCGCGGATGGAGACGGAGCTCGCGAACGACGAGTCGGATGGTTTCACGGAGAGATACCGAAGCGGCTAAACGGGGCAGACTGTAAATCTGCTGGCTAGCGCCTACGGAGGTTCGAATCCTCCTCTCTCCACCAGCCGACCGAAGACGAGTCGAGCGGGATCCGGGCAGGAATCGCGCGGGAATCACGCGGGAATAGCTCAGATGGCTAGAGCACCAGCCTTCCAAGCTGGGGGTCGCGGGTTCGAGCCCCGTTTCCCGCTCCAAAGTCTGGGTCGACCCGAGGCAGGCAACATCAGGCAACGAGGAGTTCGGCTCACGTAGCTCAGTTGGCAGAGCACGTCCTTGGTAAGGACGAGGTCAGCGGTTCGATCCCGCTCGTGAGCTCCAGACCATACGATCGGGGATCCGATCGAGTATCCGGACGAGTCGGAAGATCCTTTCATTTCAACGGACCGCTTCAATCGAAGAGGCAGGTCGGATCGGGCAGACCGCCCGAGCCGGTCGGAAATCAAAGAGAGAGCAAGCAGAAGATGGCCAAGGCAAAGTTCGAGCGGACGAAACCCCACGTGAACGTGGGCACCATCGGTCACGTGGACCACGGCAAGACGACGCTGACGGCGGCGATCACGTCTCGTCAGGCGCACAAGGGTCTGGCGCAGAAGATGGCGTTCGACAGATCGACAAGGCTCGGAGGAGCGGGGCGGGGCATCACGATCGCGACGGCGCACGTGGAGTACGAGACGAAGAGCCGGCACTACGCCCGTCGACTGCCCCGGCCACGCGGACTACGTGAAGAACATGATCACGGGCGCGGCGCAGATGGACGGCGCGATCCTGGTGGTGAGCGCGGCGGACGGCCCGATGCCGCAGACGCGGGAGCACGTGCTGCTGGCTCGCCAGGTGAACGTGCCGCACATCGTGGTGTTCCTGAACAAGGTGGATCAGGTCGACGATCCGGAGCTGCTCGAGCTGGTGGAGATGGAGATCCGGGAGCTGCTGAACGGGTACCAGTTCCCGGGCGACGACATTCCGATCGTGAAGGGCTCGGCGCTGAAGGCGGGGCGAGAACTCGGCGGACGATGCGGCGAACAAGTGCATCGACGAGCTGATGGACGCGCTGGACTCGACGATCCCGCAGCCGGAGCAGGCGCTGGACAAGCCGTTCCTGATGCCGATCGAGGACGTGTTCTCGATCACGGGTCGCGGGACGGTGGTGACGAGCCGGATCGAGCAGGGGACGGTGCATCCGCAGGACGAAGTCGAGATCGTGGGCGTGAAGCCGACGCAGAAGACGACGGTGACGGGCGTGGAGATGTTCCGGAAGCTGCTGGACGAGGGTCAGGCGGGCGACAACGTCGGCTGTCTGCTGCGCGGCACGGGCAAGGACGACGTGGAGCGGGGTCAGGTGCTGGCGAAGCCGGGCTCGATCACGCCGCACACGAAGTTCAAGGCGCAGGCGTACATCCTGACGAAGGAAGGGTGGCCGTCACACGCCGTTCTTCAACGGCTACCGGCCTCGGTTCTACTTCCGGACGACGGACGTGACGGGTGTGGCCAACCTCCCGGAAGGGACGGAGATGGTGATGCCCGGGGACAACGTGGAGATGGTGGTCCGGCTGATCACGCCGATCGCGATGGACAAGGGCTCCGGTTCGCGATCCGCGAGGGGCGGGCGAACGGTGGGCGCCGGCGTCGTCGCCCGGAAGTGATCCAGTGAGCGTCCTCGATCGCCGGTGCGCCCGCGGACGGCGAACCGGCTGAGAAGCGAAACGGTTCAGAGCGGACCGGCACGGAAGGCGACAGCCGCTCCGTGCCGGGCCGTCGTTCAGGTGTGTAGGGTCGTAGCACAACTGGTGATGCACCGGACGCTCCAAATCCGGGGGTTGGGGGTTCAAGTCCCACTCGGCCGCAGCCCGATCTCCCGGCCGTCGCCCGTCGGGCGGCTCCCGGGCGAAGCGCGGCGTCGGTTCGAACGGGTCCGAACGGAGAAGCAATGAGCGAGACGACGGATGAGCCGCGGGGGTCGCTCGAGCGTTCGATCCACTTCGTGCGCGAGGTGCGCGGCGAGTTCGACAAGATCACCTGGCCTCCGCAGGAGGAGATGGTGAATGGGACGATCGCCGTGCTGGTGATCGTCGTCGTGATGGCAATTTTCCTGGGCGTCGTCGATTTCGGACTGAGTCGGATGATGCAGGCGGTGCTGGGCTGATGGAAACCTCGACGGGATCGGACGGCGCGGGTCGGATCGACGCGAATGCGGCGACCGAGGCGAAGACCGCCTCGACGTCCGGGAAGCCGGAGCCGAAGCCGGCCGTGAAGAAGTGGTACATCGTGCACACCTACTCGGGGCAGGAGGGCCGTGCGAAGAAGGCCCTGCTCGAGCGGGCGAAGACGATGGGCTTCGAGGAGAAGTTCGACGAGGTCCTCGTCCCCGAGGAGTCGGTCGTCGAGATGGTGGGCGGGCAGAAGAGGACTTCGAAGCGGAAGTTCTTCCCCGGCTACATCATCGTCCACATGGAGCTCAACGACGAAACCTGGCACGTGGTCAAGGGAACGCCCAAGATCACGGGCTTCGTCGGCAACGCGACCGATCCGCCGTCCATCTCGGACGAAGAAGTCGCGCGCATGACGCAGCGGATCAAGGAAGGCGCCGTCAAGCCGAAGCCCCTCATCCGGTTCGACGAGGGTGAGAACGTGCGGGTGACGACGGGGCCGTTCGCGAATTTCTCGGGCTTCGTCGACGAGGTGATGCCCGACAAGGAGAAGCTCCGCGTGATGGTGCAGGTCTTCGGGCGCGCGACGCCGGTCGTCCTGGACTATTCGAACGTGGAGAAGGCCTGACGCGAGTCGGGCGACGCTGCCGGGCAGGCGCCCGGTGGCACGACACCCAGGAGCTCCCGCACGCGCCCCGATCCGGGGCGGCGGAGGGACTCCAGGCAGCGAGCGGGAGGTCGGCGGGTCGAGGGCTCGGGAGCGAGCGTGAGACCAGGCCGGCCGCAGACCGCCAGGGTTAGGAGCAGAGAGAGTGGCGAAGAAGGTCGTAGCCATCGTCAAGCTGCAGTGTCCCGCCGGCGCGGCGAATCCCGCGCCGCCCGTGGGCCCTGCGCTCGGCCAGCATGGCGTCAACATCATGGAGTTCTGCAAGTCCTACAACGCGAGGACGCAGGACAAGGCCGGCCTGATCATTCCGGCCGAGATCACGATCTACTCGGATCGGACGTTCACGTTCGTCCTGAAGTCGCCGCCGGCGGCCGTGCTGCTGAAGCGCGCCGCGAAGATCCAGAGCGGATCCGGCGAGCCCAACAAGAAGAAGGTGGGGCAGGTGACCCAGTCCCAGCTCGCCGAGATCGCCGAGATGAAGAAGGACGACCTGAACGCCTTCGACGTCGAGCAGGCCAAGAAGATCATCGCCGGCACCGCCCGGTCGATGGGTCTCGACGTGGTGGAGGGTTAGGCATGCCGAAGCAGAGCAAGCGCTTCCGCCAGGCCAAGGAAGGGATCGAGCCGACGAAGCTCTATACCCTCGAAGAGGCCATGAAGAAGATCAAGGCGGCGCCGGCCGCGAAGTTCGACGAGACCGTCGACATCGCGATCAACCTCGGCGTCGATCCGAAGCACGCGGACCAGATGGTGCGCGGCGCGATCGTGCTGCCCAACGGGGTCGGCAAGCAGACCCGCGTGCTGGTCTTCGCCAAGGGCGACAAGGAGAAGGAGGCCAAGGCGGCGGGCGCCGACTACGTCGGTGGCGACGATCTCGCGAAGAAGATCCAGGACGAGAACTGGTTCGACTTCGACCGCGTGATCGCGACGCCGGACATGATGGGCGTCGTCGGCCGACTGGGTCGCGTCCTCGGTCCGCGGGGCCTCATGCCGAATCCGAAGCTCGGGACCGTCACGCCGAACGTCGCCGACGCCGTCCGCGACCAGAAGGCCGGCAAGGTCGAGTACCGTGTCGACAAGGCGGGCATCGTCCACTGCGGCATCGGCAAGGTCTCGTTCGACGCGCAGAAGCTCTGGGAGAACGCGTCGGCGCTGATCGACGTGATCCAGAAGGCGAAGCCCGCGGCGAGCAAGGGCACCTACATGAAGAAGATCTCGGTCTCCTCGACGATGGGACCGGGCATCAAGGTCGACCCGGCGTCGCCGCTCAAGGTCGGGTGAGGGCAGTCATGCTGACTCGCAAGGAAAAAGAAGAGCAGGTCAACGAGCTGCGGGAGAAGTTCGGGCGCGCGACGAGCGTGTTCGTCGCCGACTACCGCGGCATCCCCGTCGCGAAGCTCGAGGCGCTGCGAAAGGGTCTGCGCAAGGCGGAGGCCTCGAACAGCGAGTTCCAGGTCGCGAAGAACTCGGTGCTGAAGCGCGCCTCCGAGGGCGGTCCCGTGGAAGGGCTGAAGAAGCACTTCAAAGGGACGACCTCGATCGCGATCTCGTTCGGCGACCCGGCGGCCCTCGCGAAGACCCTCGTGGACTACGCGAAGGACAACGAGCAGTTCCAGCTGCGCAGCGCGATTCTCGACGGGGAGGTGCTCGACCCGGCGGCGATCTCGCAGCTCGCGACGCTGCCGTCCCTCGACCAGCTGCGCGGCAAGCTGATCGGTCTGCTGCAGGCGCCCGCGAGCAAGCTGGCCCGGCTCCTCAACGAGCCCGGTGCCCAGA
Organism: Myxococcota bacterium; assembly: GCA_046351135.1. GTDB lineage: Bacteria > Myxococcota_A > UBA9160 > UBA9160 > UBA4427 > UBA4427. The sequence continues at coordinate 284,083 of JAXLZA010000007.1, forward strand.
TCGCCCGCGTCGTGTCGGCGAAGGGAACCGCGGAGAGCGCGGGGAGCGCGGAATAGGCATTCGGGGTCGGTCGGACCGGGCGGTCCGGGCGACCCGAATTCTCGGTCGGTCCTCCGATGGCGGAGACCGGCTTCACCAGGACCGGGCGGGAGGGTGATCGTCACCCGCTCGCACCGCCCGATAGCAAGGAAGAAGGAAAATGGCGGATCTCAACGAAATCGTGGACACCCTGTCCAGCCTGACCGTGATGCAGGCGGCCGAGCTCGCGAAGCTGCTCGAAGAGAAGTGGGGCGTGTCGGCTGCGGCACCGGTCGCCGTGGCGGCGGCTGCGGGTCCGGCGGCGGGCGCGGCGCCGGTCGAGGCGAAGGAGGACTTCGACGTCATCCTCATCGGGTTCGGCGACAAGAAGATCCAGGTCATCAAGGAGATTCGCGGCATCACGGGTCTCGGCCTCAAGGAGGCCAAGGACCTGGTGGAAGGCGTGCCGAAGCCGATCAAGGAAGGTGTTCCGAAGGCCGAGGCCGACGACATCAAGAAGAAGATCGAAGAGGCCGGCGGTCAGGTCCAGGTCAAGTAATCGACCGACCCGGCCCGGTCCTCTGGATCGGATCATTCACCGCTCTGCCCCTCGAAGTCGACCATCGACGGGCAGAGCGGTGGCTGTTGTCACGACGGATTCCGCTCTCCCGCGCGGTCGATGCGGGGGGCGGGCTTCGTCGTTTTCGAGTGCGGACGGGGCGATCCCGTCCGCGTGCCATCGGTCGAGCGCCCGCGTCGTCCGGACGATCTCCGCGCGCCGTCGGCCACACGGGAGGGTGACGATCACTCGTGCCTGAGACCATCTTCTCCGAATTCGCCCCGAGAGTCCGCAAGTCGTTTTCGCGCATTCCGCGCATCGTCGATACCCCCAACCTGCTCGAGATCCAGAAGCAGTCCTTCGACCGGTTCCTCCAGACCGGCGTCGAGATGGAGAAGCGCGAGAACACGGGCCTGCAGGCCGTGTTCACGTCCGTCTTCCCCATCCGCGACTTCAACGACACGGCTTCGCTGGAATTCGTGGGCTACGCCCTCGAGCAGCCGAAGTACGACGTGCAGGAGTGTCTGCAGCGCGGCATGACCTACGCCGCGCCCTTCAAGGTGACGATCCGACTCGTCGCCTGGGACGACGCCGAAGGCGCGCAGACGATCCGCGACGTGAAGGAGCAGGAGGTCTACTTCGGGGAAATCCCGATCATGACCGACAACGGCACCTTCGTGATCAACGGGACCGAGCGGGTCATCGTCTCCCAGCTGCACCGCTCGCCGGGCATCTTCTACGACACCTCGCTGTCGACGACGGCCTCGGCCG
>JAXLZA010000008.1:0-273323 GCA_046351135.1 Myxococcota bacterium
CGACCCCGGGCTGGCGCCGCAGCGCGTCCTCGACCTCCTGCAGGGCGACGCGCCGGCCCGCGATCTTGACGATCCCGTCGGCGCGGCCGTGGTGGCGGAAGCGGCCGTCCGCCTCGAGCTCGACGAGATCCCCGGTCACGAAGGGCCGCGGCAGCGCTGCGTCGAGAAAGTCGGAGTCGACGGCGAGGCGCCCGTCCTCCGCCTGCGACACGCGCACCCCGTCGAAGGGCGTCCACGGCTCGGGCGGCTCGCAGCGCCGTGCGCGCCGCGCGATGCCTCCCGTCTCGGTCGAGCCGAAGATCTCGTCGACGGCGAGCCCGTGGCGCTCCCGAAACGCCTGGGCCACCGGATCCGGCAGCGGCCCCGTCGACGACACGACCTGGCGCAGGCCGGCGAGCGCCCCGGCGCGCAGGCCCGCGAGGGCGCGGAGCTGGACCGGGACGGTGACGAGGCGGGTCGCGCCCTGGGTCCGGACGCAGTGGGCGATCGCCTCGGCGTGGTGGGGCGTCTCGCGGGCGAAGGCGGCGCCGGCGGCGAGCGGGAGCAGGAGCGTGAAGAGGAGGCCGTAGATGTGGACCGGGGGCACGCTCCCGACGAGGCGATCGCCGGGACCGACGCCGAAGGTCCGCGCGAGGGCGTGGGCCTCGCCGAAGAGCGCCGCCGCGGTCTTCGGGGCGGCGAGCATGGGGCCGGTCGAGCCCGAGGTGAAGACCGTCGCGAGGACGCCCTCCCGGGGCACGAAGGGCGAAGCGAGGGGCGGCCCACCGTCCGGGGTCGCGAGCAGGTCCGCGAGGCGAAGCGGCGTCCCCGCGTCGGTGTCGTGGAGGACGGCGACCGTCTCCGGCCGGGACTGCACTGCGAAGATCGACTCACGCCGCAGGTTCGGCGGCAGGGCCACCGCATGCCCCCGCGCGAGCGCCCCGAGCAGCGCCGCCGCGATCGCATAGCGATCGCCGCCGGAGACGAGCAGGACGTGGGAGCCCGGGCTCGCCTCGGGCAGCGCCCGGGCGATCCGCGCCGCGTCGGCGAGCAGCTCGCCGGCGGTCTTCGGACCGGCGGCCCCGAAGGCCACCGGCGCATCGCTCGCGTGTCGGGCGAGCAGGTCGAGCGCGCCCACCCGTTCGCTACGCCGGCTCGGCCGCTGCCGCTCCGCCACCGGCCTGCTGGGCCCGCACGAACTCGGCGAGCGTCTTGACCGAGAAGAAGATCTCGCGATTGCGCTCGTCGTCGGGCGAGGTCGCGACGCCGAACTTCTCCTGGATCGCGAGGGCGAGCTCGAGGGCGTCGATCGAGTCGAGGCCGAGCCCCTCCACGAAGAGCGGGGCCTCCGTCTGGATCTCCCCGGGCTCGACGTCTTCGAGCGCCAGGGCGTCCACGATCAGGTGCTTCAGTTGATCCTCGAGGGACTGCGCCATGTTGACCTTCGGGCCTCGTCGATGGGCGTCGCGCTAGGAGCGCTCCGCGGGCACGGAGGCCGGCTCGAGCCGCTCGAGCTCCGTGCGGATCCGCGCCGCGACTATATCCCTGAGCCTGCGGCTGGACGACCCCGCGACGTCGGGCCGGCCGGGATCGATCGCCTCGAGCACCGCGATGCGCAGGCGCGGCAGCTCCGCCGGCGGCCGGCGAAAGCCGCCCGACTTGCCGAGGAAGCGGGGCCGGCAGGTGATCACGAGGGGCACGATCGGCACCTGGGCGCGCTGGGCGATTTCGAAGGCGACCCGGCCGAAGGGATGCAGGCCGCGGTCCGGGGAGCGCGTGCCCTCCGGAAAGATAATGACCCGCTGGCCCGCCCGCAGACGCTCCGCCGCCGCCTCGACCATCTGGCCGATGCGCAGGGGATCCTGGCCCGCGCCCTCGAACTGGCCGGATTGCCGGAACAGCGGCCTCGCCCAGAAGCTGTGGAAGAGGCTCGGCTTGACTGGGAAGACGAGGTTCGAGTCGGCGGCGAGCAGCGCGCTGATGTCCATCAAAGTGGGGTGGTTCGCCACCAGAACGCAGGGGCCACCCGGGACCCGCGCGGCGTGGTCGGCGGGATCGAAGTCGACGATCCGACTCCAGCGCAGGAAGCCGTGCATCGAGCGGAACGCGAAGGACACGATGCTCCGGAGCCGCGCCGCCCGCCGCGCCGGATCCCGGGTCGGGAGCGCGCTCCAGAGGGCGAAGATCGCATAGCCGAAGGGCGCGGCGGCGAAGTAGCTGCCGACGCAGAGCGCGACGCCGATGCGCCGGAGCGGCCCGCGCACCGCGCGCACGAGGCGGCCGGCGGGGGCTTCCGCTATCCCTTTGTCGAGCGAATTGCCGAGCGTGTGCGCGCCGTCCATCGCGTGTCCCCTGCTCCGGCCGCCAACCTAGGGGAAAGCCATCCAGTGGGCGACGTCTCGTTGCGCGATCTGACCGAGGATGCCTTTTTCGACGTCGTGATCTGCGGAGGGGGGCTCGCCGGGCTGACGCTCGCGCTCCAGCTCCGCCGCAACCTGCCCGAGCTGCGCGTGCTCGTCGCCGAGCGGACGCGGCGACCGCTGCCCGAGGCCGCCCACAAGGTCGGCGAGTCGAGCGTCGAGCTCGGCTCGGGCTACTTCGAGAGCCTGGGCCTCAAGGACTACCTGCGCGAGCACCACCTCTTCAAGTTCGGCCTGCGCTTCTTCCCGGGCGGCGGCCACCTCCCGCTCAACGAGCGCTTCGAGATCGGGCCCGCCTTCGAGCCGATCGTGCCCTCCTACCAGCTCGACCGCGGCAAGCTCGAGAACGACCTGCGCGGCATGATCAGCGAGGCGGGCGCGACCCTCGTCGAGGGCGCCAAGGTCGGCCGCATCGACCTCGGCCCCGGCGACGCGCCCCATGCGATCGAGCTCTCCGAGGACGCCCTCCACAAGACCGTCCGCTGCCGCTTCGTCGTCGACGCCACCGGCCGCGCCGCCCTCCTGCGCAAGCGCCAGAAGCTGACCCGCGGCTCGAAGCATCACGCCAACGCCGGCTGGTTCCGGGTGAAGGGCAAGGTCGACATCACGCGCTTCGTCCCGGACGACGTCAAGGAGTGGCACGACGTCGAGTGGGCCCCGAATCGCTGGCGCTCGACCAACCATCTGATGGGCCCCGGCTACTGGGCCTGGGTCATCCCGCTCTCCTCGGGCAACACGTCGATCGGCCTCGTCGGCCACGACAGCCACATCCCCTTCGAAGTCGTGCGCAACCTCGAGAACACGCTGGCCTGGATGCGGGAGAACGAGCCGATCCTCGCGAAGGAGCTCGAGGCCTTCCCCGTGATCGACTTCGTCTGCCTCAAGAACTACAGCTACAACGTCGCGCGCAGCTGGTCGGCCGAGCGCTGGGCGCTGGTCGGTGAGGCGGGGGCCTTTGCCGATCCGCTCTACAGCCCCGGCAGCGACTGCATCGCCTTCGCCAACTCGTTCACCGAGGAGATGATCCGCTGCGATCGCGCGGGCGGCGATCTCGTCGCCCGGGCCCGGGAGCTCTCGGCGCTCTACCGCTTCCTGATCGGGAGCTACATCGAGCTCTACGCGAACGCGGCGGCGGTCTACGGCCATCCGAGCGCGCTGCTCGCCAAGGTCTACTGGGACGACTTCGCCTACTGGTCGTACACCTGCCAGCTCTTCCGGCAGGGCCTCTACAAGCGGACCGGCCGCGAGTTCGAGGCGCTGATGCCCCTCGGCCTGCGCTTCGCGCAGCTCGGCAACCAGGCCCAGGCGATCTTCGCCGCCTGGGCCGAGCTCGCCCCCGAGCCGACGCGCCCGGGCTTCCACGGTGTCCCGAGCTATCCCTCCGTCCTGATCGACGCCCACCTCGCGCTGCGCAACCAGTGGAGCCACGACGAGACGATCGCCGCGATGCGCATGCGCCTCGATCAGGCCGAGGAGATGTTCGGCGAGATCCTGCTGCGCGCCCTCGACGCGGTCGGCCCCGAGAACGTCGACGCGTTCATGGAGCGCACCGGCGCCCGCGGCTGGGACGTCCGCATCGACGACGCCCGCCTCGCCGCCCACGCCACCGTCGGCCTCGCCCGGCGCCGCGCCCTGCGCCCGATCGCCCGCGACGTCGAGCGCACCCTCGGCCGGCCGCCGCGCCGCTGCGACGAGGCGACCCTGCGCCGCGTGCTCGGCCCGATCGTCGTCGCCGGCCTGCGAGCGCCGGCGGGCGACCTGCCCGACGTCGATCCCGAGGCCGCCGCCATCGCGCGCGAGGCCTTCGCGGGGCGTGCGATGAGCCCGGCGGCGAGCGGACCGCCGGGCGACCATTCGCGCGGCCAGGCGAGCGCGTGAGCGACGACGCGAACGAGCGCGAGCACGTCCGACGGCTCGGCGGTCCGATCGCGGGCGAGGCGGGGGACGCGGCGAGCCGGCGGGTGCTCGAGCTGCTCGCGGGCAAATGGCTGACGGCGGCGATCTGCGCGGCGGCGACGCTCGGGATCCCGGAAGCCCTCGAAGAGGAGCCGAAGTCCTGCGAGGCCCTCGCCCGGGCGATCGGCTGCGAGCCCTCCGCCCTCGCCCGCCTGCTGCGGGTGCTGGCCGGCGAATCCCTCGTCTGCGAGGGAGCCGACGGGCGCTTCGAGCTGCTCCCGGCGGGCCGACTGCTGCGTCAGGACGCCCTCGGCCGCCTCGCGCGCTACGTCGGCTCGCCGCTGGGGTGGGATGCCTGGTCGGATCTCGTGCATTCGGTGCGCACCGGCGAGTCCGCCTTCGCGAAGCGCTACGGCCGCCCACTCTTCGACCACCTCGACCGCCACCCCGACCAGGCTGCGCTCTACGACGCCGCGATCGAGGCGTTCGCCCAGCGCGAGGCGGTCGCCCTCGCCGAGCGCTTCGACTTCTCCGACGTCCGCCGCGTGCTCGACGTCGGCGGCGGCCGCGGCGGGCTGCTCGTCGAGCTGCTCGGCCGCCATCCCCATCTCTCGGGCCTGCTGCTCGAGCGGCCGACCGCCGTCCGCGAGGCGCGGGCGGCCTTCGCCCGGGCCGGGCTCGCCGGGCGCTGCGAGGCCGTCGTCGGCGACTTCTTCGAGGCGCTGCCCGAGGGCGCCGATCTGTGCATCGTCAAGCACATCGTCCACAGCTGGGACGACGACACCGCGAGCGCCCTGCTCGCCCGCTGTGCCCGCGCCGTCGGCCCGGACGGCCGCGTCCTCGTCATCGAGGGCATCCTGATGCGCGACGGACGCCGCAACCTGACGAACATGCTCGACCTCGAGATGCTCGTGCTCTGCGGCCCGGGCCGCGAGCGGACGAAGCCCGAGCTGCGGCGCCTCTTCGCGCGCGCCGGCCTCAGCCTGGTCGAGAGCCGCCCGCTCACCGAATCGGCGCGCCTCTTCGTGACCCGCCCGCGCGCGACGGCCCGGCGCCCCCGCGCCTGAACGACCGCCTCGCCTAACGCGGCCGGTCGTGGACGAGCGTCAGCGTCGACGTCGCGACGAGCCCGAGCCCGTCGTCCCACCACACCGCGCAGTCGAAGTGGCTCGTCGCGTCGTTGCCGCGCACGCGCTGGGCGAGGATGCGCAGCGCCGCCCCGACCGGCACGGAGGGCACGCGGACCTCGAGGGTGCGGCACGCGACGATCATGCCGACGCGCACGCCCTCGCCGCCGAGATAGGCCTCGTGGCCGAGGCAGGCCGCGACGGCCTGGGCCATCGGCTCGAGCAGCAGCACGCTCTCGAGGCGGCCATCGACGACGAGGCGCGAGCCCGCCTCGACGCGCATCGTGCACTCGGCGCGCCCCGGGGCCCACTCGACGAGGCGCTCGAGCTGTCGGATCGCGTCGCCGTGGGGCAGCAGATCGCGGATCGGCGGATACGCGCTCATGCGGCGGGGGCGCGGTGGACGCAGATCGAATAGCCCCGGCCGCGGCCGCGATCGAGGCGGAGGCGGCCCTCCGCACCGCGCTCGAGGGCGACGGCGAGGTCGAAGAGGCCGGCATTCGGATTGCGACCGAGGGCGGTCGCCATGGCCGGCACCGCGATCGGCGCCATCCCCCGCGCGCCCCGGTCGTGCCCGCCGCGTCCGTCGCCGTCCCCGACGACCGGTCCATGCCCCATGCCTTCGTCGCCCTCGCCGAGCGCGAGCGCCGAGAGCTGCGGGCTCCCCGGCGGCGCCTGCTCGACGGGACACAGCGCGATCGCCACCGAGAGCAGCGACCAGGCCGTGTCCGGGGGCACCAGATTCTCGGGCGGCGCCTCGTCGCCGCAGCAGACGACGGCGGAGACGCCGTGGCTCTGCACGAAGGCGATGCCCTCGAAGAGGCCCATCGCCGGCGTGTCGTAGTCGGCGCCGAGGCTGGTCGTGAAGCCGCGGTTGGCGGTGGCGATCGAGATCATGCCGGAGGCGGCGTTGTGGACGCTGGTCGCGAACTTCATCGGTGAGAGCGGCGTCGCGGCGCTCCACATCTGGTCGAGCAGCGCGATCATCGTCGAGACCTCGCCGAGGGCCGAGCCGAAGACCGAGGCGACCGCCTTCGGATCGAGGGCCGCCTGCCCGATCGCGCCGGCGTAGGCGTCGGCGAGGGCGCGGGAGAGCGGGCTCGCGCGGCGGCGCTCGCGCAGGGGGACGAGAGCGCCGGTCGGGGCGTCGTGCTCGGCGCTCGGGCGCTCGGCGACGAAGTCGGCCAGGCTCGCGAAGCCGGGGACGAAGGCACTCCAGCCGGTGACGGCGACGCGGCCCTTCATCGCGGGGCTCCGAGCAGGACGCTCACGTTGTTGCCGCCGAAGGCGAAGGAGTTCGAGAGCACGCGGCGGAAGCGGCCCGTCGTCCGCTCGGTCGCGACCCGGATCGCGATCTTCGGATCGACGGGCTCGGCGCCGAGGGAAGCGGGGATCCAGCCCTCCTCGATCGCGAGCAGCGCGATCGCCGCCTCGCTGCCGCCGGCCGCGCCGAGCAGATGGCCGGTGTAGCCCTTGGTCGAGACGACCGGGACCTCGCGGCCGAGAAGCGCCTCGATCGCCGCCGACTCCGCGACGTCGTTGAGGCGGGTGCCGGTGCCGTGGGCGTTCACGTGGTCGACCGACGACGCGGGGACGCCCGCGAGCGCGAGGGCGCGCTCCATCGCGAGGCGCGCGCCGGCGCCGTCGGGATCGGGGGCGGAGATGTGGTGGGCGTCGGAGCTCTCGCCGACGGCCTCGAGCAGGGCGATCGGCTCGCCCGTCCGCTCGAGGAGCAGGAAGGCGCCGCCCTCGCCGATGTTGAGCCCGCGGCGCTCCGCCGAGAAGGGCCGGGCCGCTTCGCTCGAGAGCGCCTCGAGGCTCTTGAAGCCGCGCAGGGTCATGGCGCAGAGCGTGTCGATGCCGCCGACGATCGCGGCGTCGGCCTGATCGGTCTCGATCAGGCGCTGGGCCGAGGCCAGGGGCTTCGCGCTCGAGGTGCAGGCGGTCGAGACGACCCAGGCCGGGCCCTCCGCCCCGACGAGGGTGCGCACGACGTGGAGGATCGCGCCGTAGGTGTGGTGGCGGAAGAGATCGTAGGTCGGCGGCAGCGCGCCCCGCTCGAGGAAGACGCGGTAGGCGTTCTCGGTCTCGTCCGCGCCGGCGGTGCTCGTCCCGAGCAGCACCGCGATCCGCTCCGGCCGCCAGCGGCTGCGCAGCCGCTCGAGCTCGGGCGCGAGCTCCGCGACGAGCAGCGCCGCGATCCGCGCCGTCCGCGTCGACCAGGGCGCGAGCGCCTCGGGCAGCGCGGGCAGCTCGCCGTGGATCGCACCGACGACCGTCTCGAAGGGCAGCGGGATCGGCGACGGCCCGAGGCCGCATTTGCCCTCGAAGAGCGCGTCGCGCACCGCGCGCCGGCCGAGGCCGAGTCCGTTGCAGAGCGAGTAGCCGGTGATCGGGATCGGAGTCGTCGCCATCGCGCCCCTTCTCACGAGACCGGGACGGGCGCCGCGGCGGGCGTCGTCCGGATCGCGTGGCGGCGGGAGCGCAGCAGCATGTCCTGGAACGGGTTGTCGTCGCGGAACACGTCGCCGGCGAGCACGCTGATGACGCCGGCCCGGAAGCGGCCCTCGTCCGGGGCACCGAAGATCATGTTGTCGATGAAGTTCGTGTTGTAGAAGCGATAGACGAGGGACGCGAAGGTCTCGTAGGCGCGCTTCGTCTCGCCCTCCATCGGCGCCATCAGCTCGGGGTCGCCCTCGCGCGCCTCGTCGAGGGCCGGCAGCAGGCGCTTCGAGACCTCGACCGCGCGCAGGATCGCGAGCGACACGCCCGACGAGAAGACCGGGTCGATGAAGCAGGCCGAGTCGCCGACGCAGGCGTAGCGCAGCCCCGAGGCCTGCTCGTTCTCGAAGCTGAAGTTGGTCGCCATGCGGGTCTGCAGCCGCTCGGCCCCGGCGAGCAGCCGATGGAAGAGCGGGCTCGATGCGAGATAGGAATCGAGATCGCTGCGCCGCAGGCCCGGCGTCCGCTTGACCATGCCGACCGACATCCGGTTGCCCGTCAGCGGGATGCCCCAGAGCCAGCCGTCGGGGATGATGACGACGCGGATGTCGTTGTGGGGGGCGATCTCCGCCTGGGCCTCGGGCGAGAGCCCCGCGAAGTGCGTGAACACCGCCGCGCGACCGAAGCGCTCGAGGGCGCGCCCCGAGCCGTGCTTGCGCGCGAGGAAGCGGTCCTGGCCGGTCGCGTCGATGAAATAGCGACCGTGCTCGACGACGGACGAGCCGCCCGTCGCGCTCTCGTTCGCGGCCCCGGCCGCTGCTCCGATCGCCCCGCCGTTCCCGTTCGCGCCTTCCCCCGCCGGCCGGATCCGGACGCGGACGCCCTTCGCGTCGGTCTCGACGTCCTCGACCTCGAAGCGGTGGCGCAGGACGGCGCCGAGCTCCTCGGCGCGATCGCGCAGCAGCTTGTCGAAGCGCGCGCGCTCGACGTGCCAGGCGAAGCGTTGCGGCCCGGGCAGCGCCTCGGCGAAGTCGAAGGTCTGGACGCGCCCCGTCGACTCGTCGATGAACTGGGCCCCGCGCTTGAAGAAGAAGTCCTCCGGCCGCGGCTCGATCCCGAGCAGGCTCTGGACCAGCCCGCTCGCGGGCAGCAGCGACTCCCCGATGTGGAAGCGCGGGAAGCTCTCGCGCTCGACGACGAGCACCCGCTTGCCCGCCATCGCGAGCAGCGCCGCGATCGACGAGCCCCCGGGCCCCGCCCCGGCCACGATCACGTCCCAGTCGGCCCGCCCCGTCACGCGCCGCTCCTCGCATCCATCCGCCGGAAGACGAGCGACGTGTTCACGCCGCCGAAGGCGAAGTTGTTCTTCATCACGTACTCCGCGTCGAGGCGCCGGGGCGCCCCCATCACGTAGTCGACGCGGCCGCAGCGCGGGTCCGGATCGTCGAGATTCAGGGTAGGTGCGAACCAACCCTCGCGCTGCATCTCGAGGGTCATCCAGGCCTCGAGGGCACCGCAGGCGCCGAGGGTGTGGCCCATGAAGCTCTTGAGGCTGCTCGTCGGGATGCGCTCGCCGAAGACGTCCTGCATCGCGAGGCTCTCGGCGATGTCGCCCGCCTCGGTCGCGGTGCCGTGGGCGCTGACGAAGGCGATCCGATCGGGGGCGACGCCCGCGTCGGCGAGAGCGACGCGCATGACCGCGGCCATGCCCTCGCGGTCGGGATTCGTGATGTGGCGGCCGTCGCAGTTCGTGCCCCAGCCGACGAGCTCCGCATGGATGTGCGCACCGCGCGCCTGCGCATGATCGAGCGCCTCGAGCACGAGGGTCGCCGCGCCCTCGCCGACGACGAGGCCGTCGCGGGTGCGGTCGAAGGGGCGCGGGCTCGTCGTCGGGGCGTCGTTGCGGGTCGAGGTCGCATACATGACGTCGAAGACCGCGGCGTCGATCGGATGGAACTCCTCGGCGCCGCCGGTCAGCATGACGTCTTGCTTGCCCTGCTGGATCGCCTCGAGGCCGAAGCCGATGCCCTGGCTGCCCGACGTGCAGGCGCTGCAGGTCGTGACGATGCGCCCGCGCACCTCGAAGAACTGCGCGAGGTTCGCGGCCACCGTATGGCTCATGAACTGGACGTAGTCCGTCGCGCGGATGCCGCGCAGCGTCTGGCGATTGCCGATCGCGTCGGCGTACACCGCGATCGCCGGCGGGCTGCCCGAGGTCGAGCCGTAGCTGATGCCGACGCGGCCGGCGCCGAGCAGCGGATCGCCGAGCAGCCCGGCGTCGGCGAGGGCGAGCTCGGTGGCGCGGGTCGCGAGCAGCGAGACGCGGCCCATGCTGCGCGTGCGCTTGCGCGGATAGTCGTCGGGGACCTCGAAATCGCGCACGCGCGCTCCGAGCCGCGTCGCCATGCCCTCGATCGCGCCGAGCTCCTCGACGTGCTCGACCCCCGAACGCCCGCCGCGGATCGCATCGGAGACGGTCTTCCAGTCCGAGCCGATCGGCGAGAGCCCGGCCATGCCCGTGACGACGACGCGGCGCTTCATCGCGCGCCTCCGCCCGCCGGCTCCGCCGCCGTCGCGTCCGTCCACCTTCTCCGCCTCAAGCCCGCTTCCCCTTCGCCGCTCCCGGCGTCGCCTCGACACCGATCCCGTCGCGCGCGAGTCCGTCGACCGCCGCCTGCTCCGGCACGAAGCACGAGAGCCTCGCCTCGGCGACGCGCACGCCGCCTTCGAGGCCCTCGACGTGGCAATCGAAGGACGATGGCCCCCGCTCCCCGCCCCAGCCGCGCACGACGACGACGCGGAGCTGCTCGCCCCGAGTATAAGCAGATCGCGCGAATCCCACGTGCTTCGAGCCGAGGAGCAGCCCCAGGCACGGCGCCTCGCCCCGGGCGCGGCGCTCGAGCCCGGCGTGGGCGGCGACGGCCTGGGCCATCCACTCGAGGGCGACGTGGGCCCCGACGCCCCCCGCCGCGTCCCGGAAGCCGCCCAGGTCGTCGACCGAGACGAGGCAGCGCGTCTCGCGTTCGTCGTGGGCCTCGACCCGCCGCAGCCAGACCATCGGATCGGCATGGATCAGCAGCTCGGCCGGCGCCGGCCAGCTCGGAGCCTGCGAGGCGCCCCCGCTCCCCGAGCCGACGGCCTCGACCGCCCGCAGCCCGGGGCCCGTTCCCGGAGATCCGAAGCACACCCGTCCCCGGGAGACCTCTTCTCCGTCGCGCAGGAAGCGGAAGTCGACCGCCCGACCGCGATCCGCGCTGGCCCCCTCGTCCGCGCCTGCGAGTGCGCCCTCGCCCGCCCGCTCGAGCTCGAGCTCGAGCTCGTCCCCGGGCAGCACGGGCTGCTTGAACTTGAGGCCCTCGATCGCGCGCAGCGGCGGCGCCTCCCCGAGCCAGTCGGCGAGCTCGCGCAGGACCCAGTCGACCTGCACGACGCCAGGCAGCATCGGCTGCCCCGGGAAGTGGCCGCGCCAGCAGGCGAGCCCGGTCGGGACCTCGAGGCGGACGCTGCGCACCCGGCCGCCGTCGAGGAGGACAACGCCGGTCCGCTCCGGAGTCTGGAGCGGCGGAAGGAGCCGGGCGAGCAGGCGATCCGCGGGACCGCCGACATAGCGGCGGAAGCGGACGTGGCGGTAGAGGTACTCGCCGGCGAACAGGAGACCCATCAGGCAATACGAGAGGAGTCCCGTGTAAAGCGCCCATGCATCGAGCGATCGCGTCCACGCGAGCGCGAAGCTGATGGCGCCGTTCAGCACGAAGAAGCCACACCAGACGAGGGTCACCCGGCGGCAGTAGCGCCGCTCCGCCGGCGCGAGACGGTCGACCTGGAGGCGCGCCAGCGTCTCGACGATCGGCTCGCTTCGAAGCGAGAGGGCGAAGGCGGTGAAGAGCGCCGCGTTGACGAAGACCGGAGCGAGCAGCAGGCCGAGGGGATCGTTCACGACCGCGGTCGCCGCCGAGACCGCCGCGACGAGCGCGACCGGCAGCGCCAGCGACCAGGGCACCTGCTGCCCCATCGCCCCCGGCGCGCCCCGCCGGCGCAGCACGACCACCACGGCGCGTACGCCGAGCAGCGCGAGCAGCACGAGCGCGACGACCCGCGGCGGGAAGCGCGAGAGCGCCCAGACGATCAGCAGCGGATAGGCGATCGTGAGGACCGTCTGCACCAGGGCCAGCACACGGCCTGCCCCGCCGGTCGCCGGCCCGGTCGACATGGCGACCCCGGACCTAGACCGCGACGAGTCGATCGCAGACGAGATCGACGATGTCCTTCACCTGGCGGATCCGGCGGAGCTCCTGCTCCTCGAGGCGCAGCCCCGTCTCCTGCTCGAGCTCGACGGCGAGGTCGATGGCGTCGATGCTGTCGAGATCGAGATCGTCGATCAGATGGGAATCGAGCTGGATCGAGGCGGGCTCGATCTCGAAGGACTCGGCCAGGATCTCGCGGATGCGCGCGAGCACGGACTCGCGATCGTGGGGTCTGTCGGCTCTGTCCACGGCCTGGCTCATCCCCGACTCCGCCCCGACTCCGCCCGGATCGACGCTGTCCCGGCGTCGCGAGGGGCTACGATAGGGCGAGCCCATGGGGGTGTAAACCTTCCCGACGCGGCGTGGCGGGCGCGGACGGGCGGTGGGTCTCACGAGGGAATCCGATGTCGGTCGGCGGGGCGACGGCGACGCAATCCGGGACGACGACGGGGACGCGGATCGCGCGGATCGCCGAGCGCATCGCCCGCAGCGCCGGCTCGGGCTTCCTGTTCAGCCTGTTCGGGATCGGCGCGGTGATCCTCGCGGCGGCGCTGCTGCCGGCGGCGCGGCTGCGGGCGTTCTCGGGGGAGCCCGCGGATCTCGTCGCCCAGCGCTGGATCTCCCGGGCCTTCGCCTTCTTCATCACCCTCGGCCGTTCGATCCGGATCTGGGACTTCGAGGTCTCGGGCTTCGAGCGGCTCTCGGAGCGCGGCGTGTTGATCGTCGCGAACCACCCGACGCTGATCGACGTGGTGCTGCTGCTGGCGCGGCTCCCGCAATGCGACTGCGTGGTCAAGCGGGCGGCCTGGCGCAACCCGGCCCTGGCGGGCATCGTGCGCGCGGCGGGCTACGTCCCCAACGACGACGGCGCCGCGATGATCGACGCCTGCGTCGAGCGGCTCCGGGCGGGCCGCACGTTGCTGCTCTTTCCGGAGGGCTCGCGCTCCCCCGACGAAGGCTTCCGCCGCTTCGAGCGCGGAGCCGCCCATGTCGCGATCCGCGCCGGCCGCCCCGTCGTGCCCGTCTTCATCGACTGCCAGCCGCCCTCGCTCAAGAAGGGCCAGGCCTGGTACGCGCTCCCGAACGCGCGGATGCGCTTCCGCCTCTGCGCCGGGGAGCCGATCGACGTCGCGGCGCTCGTCGACCCGAGCGATCCCGCCCGCGTCTCCGCGCGCCACGTGAACGCGGCCTTCCTGCACCACTTCGAGAGCGAGCTCGCCCGCACCCGCGCCGGATCCGTGCGCGCCTGATCGGCTCCTGCGCCCGGAGCCACCTCCGCGTCCGAGACCCGGACCGCTACCGAAACCGCGACCGCGATGGCAGGCCGCGCGCGCCGGCGGCATCCTCGCACCGCGCGGCCGCGGCCGCCCGACGCCTACCCCGAAAAGGAGCCCTCGCCATGCCTCGCTCGAACCCGACGCTTCGCCCCGGTCCCGTCCGCCCCGCCCGCGCGCCGCACACCGCCTTCGTCTCCGGAATCCTCGTCGCGCTGCTCGGCCTCGCGTCCGCCGCCCCGGTCCGCGCCGCCGACCAGATGCTCGATCTCGCCGTCGCCGACGCGAAGGCGAGCCGACACGCCTCGGCGCTCCTCGACGTCCCGGTCTACATGGCCGGCGAGAAGCATCCTGCGGTCGCCCAGAAGATCGGCAGCTGGCCGACCAGCCAGCGGACGAACGCCTTCGGCAAGGCGAAGACGGACGCGTGCCACCGCGTGTTCATCTCCGCCCTGCGCGTCCTCCAGCAGCGCGCGCAACGCGAGGGCGGCAACGCCGTCATCGACGTCGAGTCGAGCACCATGTCGCAGCCGCTCAAGAGCGCGACGCAATTTCGCTGCGCGGCGGGCGCCCTCATGGCGAACGTCGCCCTGACCGGGACGGTCGTGAAGCTCGCGGGCAAATAGCGCCCGGGCGCTGCTCGGGCGCCGTCGGCTCAGCCGCCGTAGAAGGTGTTCTCGCCGAGATCCTTCAGGATCAGCGTCGCGTCGTCGGCGCGGCCGGTCGGCGCCTGCGCGATGCGCGTGTCGACGACCTCGCCGAGGAAGAGCGAGTGGTCGCCGCGCTCGATCGTCTCGACGAGCCGGCACTCGATCGCGGCGATCGTGCTCGCCAGGATCGGCGCGCCGGACGTGCCCTTCGTGAACTTCTCGCCGCCGATCGAGTCGCCCTCGCGCTCGAGGGACTTGAAGAACTTGAACGCGAGCCCCTGCTGGCCCTTGCCGAGGACGTTCAGCGCGAAGGTCTTCGCTTCCTTGATGATGGCGTGGGCCCCCGAGTCCTTCTTGACGCCCACCGCGACGAGCGGCGGCTCGAAGGAGGCCTGCGTCACCCAGTTCACCGTCGCCGCCGCGACCGCGCCCTTCGGCGATTCGGCCGTGAGGACGTAGAGGCCGTACGGGATCATGCGCAGCGTGGTCTTCTTCGATTGCGGGTCCATGGATCGGGCTCCTCGATGGGTGGGATGAACGGACGCGAGACGCGTAGCACTCCGGCTATGCGCGCGGCGAGGGCGGCGCCGCAGCGGCGACCGACGCGGCGGGCGCGACCGGCGCGAGAGGCTACGCGGCGGGACCGGCGCCCGACGAGCCCGAGCCGCCCGCCCCGGCCCGCTCGTGCGGGTCGACCATGAAGCGGGCGGCGGAGAACGTCAGCACGACGAGCACCAGCATCGCGACGAAGCTCTCCGAGAAGGCCGACGCGTAGGCTCCGACGACCGCCGAGCGCAGCGGCTCCTCGAGCGCCCGGATCGCCTCGGGCGTTCCGGCGAGGCGGTCGACGGCGGCGGCGCCCGCGGCATCGCCTCCGGTGCCGGCCGCGAGGTGGTGGGCGAAGCGCAGGGCGAGCAGCGTGCCGAAGGCGGAGGAGCCGATCGACTGGGCGACGGTGCGCGAGAAGCCGGGGAGCGAGCTCGCGACGCCGAGATGGCGCGGATCGACCGCGTTCTGGAGCGACGAGATCAGCACCGGATTGAGCGGGCCGCTGCCGAGGCCGAGCAGCAGCGTGGAGCTCCAGAGCTGCAGGCGCGAGGTCTCGGGCCCCGCGGTCGCGAGCAGCGCGATCCCCGCGCCGTAGACGCAGAGGCCGCCCATCGCATAGCGGCGGAAGCGCTGCGTCTCCGACGCGACGCGGCCCAGCACGATGCTCGAGAGCAGCAGCCCGGTCGTGAGCGGCATCAGGCCGAGCCCCGCCTCGACCGCGCTCGTGCCGCGCACGACGAGCCCGAAGAGCGGGATCATGAAGGTGATGGCGAAGTTGCCGAGGCCGTAGAGGAAGGTCGTGAGCAGCGGCGCCCAGACCGCGCGGCCGCGGAAGATCGAGAGCTCGACGATCGGCTCGGGCGCGCGCCGCTCCCAGCGGAAGAAGGCGAGCGCGAGCAGACCGCTCGTCGCGAGCAGGCCGAGCGAGGGCCAGGCGGTCCAGCCGTAGGTCTTGCCCGCCCAGGACGAGTAGAGGATGAGCGAGCCGACGGCGAAGAAGAGGAGCCCGGCGCCGAGGAAGTCGACGCGATGCTCGAGGCGTCGGACGGGGATCCGATAGCCCCATTGCAGCAGGCCGAACGACACGATCGCCGCCGGCAGGTTCAGATAGAACATCCAGCGCCAGCCCGGACCGTCGGCGATGAAGCCGCCGAGGGGCGGACCGAGCAGGCCGGCGACGGTCCAGACGACCGTGACGAGCGCGGCGTATTTCGGGCGGTCCCGCGGCGGCACGACGTCGGCGAGGATGCCGTAGGGCATCGTGAGCAGCGCCCCGCCGCCCAGCCCCTGCAGCGCGCGGCAGACGAGCAGCGTCGTCATCGAGCCGCTCTGCGCCGCGAGCAGCGAGGCGACGATGAAGAGCACCATCGCCGACTGGAACACGCGCCGCCGGCCGTAGAGATCGCCGAGCTTGCCCCAGATCGGCATGCTCGAGGCGCTCGCCAGCAGGTTCGCGGTGAAGATCCAGGGCGCCTGATGCAGATCGCCGAGCTCGCCGGCGATCGTGCCGACCGCGGTCGCGAGCACCATCTGATCGATCGACGCGAGCGACGCCCCGCACACCATCCCGACGAGCACGGCCCGGCGCTGCTGCGGTGTGATGGGCGCGGTGGGCGCAGCGGGCGGGCTCTCGACGGTCGACATGGTCGGCACGATAGAAAAGGAAGCAGGCGGGATCGATGGAGCTCGGCGGATTCCGTCGGCCCCTCGCCGCCTCGATCCCTCGGCTCAGTCGAGCAGCCGGAGATCGACGGAGGGCTCGTCCTGCGGTCGGCGCAGCTCCGAGTCGAGAACGCTGCCGCAGCCCGGGCAGAGATAGCGGCGCAGGACGAGCGGCTCGCCGATCTCGTCCGCCGGCGAGAGGAACTCGCTCCCGATCTCCGCGAGCGGGAGATCGAGCTCTCGGCAGCCCCGGCGATAGCCGTCGGCGCCGGCGCCGAGGCGCTGCCCGCAGTGGGCACACGCGAGCGCGCGCGCCCCCGGCCCACCGTGGACCGCGACGCCTTCGAGGACCCGGGTCACGGCCGAGCTCTTCGGGAGCACACCCGCGATCGGCGCGCGCGGCGCGCGGGCCTGGGCGAGGCGCTCGCGGCGCAGTGCCTCCCGGCGCGCGCGGGTCCGCTCGGGATCGGGCTGGCCATCCGGTCCCAGGACGACGCCGTAGAGCGCGTCCGCGTGGGCGAGGGAGAGCCGCTCGGCCGCGACGTCGGCGGCGACCCGCGCGGGCTCGCGCTCGAGGGTGTCGCCCCAGCCGGCGCCGGGATTCGGGAGCAGCTCGAAGACGTCGTCCTTCGACAGGCGATTGTCCTGGCGCAGGCCGAGGTACTCGCCGTGGGGCGCCATGGCCTGGAGCGCCTCGTGGCTGCCGGGGATGCGACCCGCAGAGAGCTCCTGCTGGATCCGGGTTTCGGTCGCGTGCCAGTGGTAGCCGCCGGTGCCGGGGAAGCCGCCGGCGATGCCCTGCCCCATCGTCACGCTCTTCGCGAAGCCCGTCGCGTGCATGGCGGCGCTCTCGGAGCCCGGCCCGTGGCCGACCCAGGCGCAGGAGTAGGTCACGCCGCCGCGGTGCCGTCCGTGGCCCCCGCTCGCGCCGAGCTCGCGGCGGAAGAGGTAGAGCATCGGGATGTGCTGCTCGGCCTTCTCGACGTCCGACATGCGGTTCGCGACGGCGAAGGTGCAGCCGCCGAAGTCGATGCCGTCGCGGAACGAGAACGCGCCGGTCCCGCCGGCCAGCATGTCGAGGATCGCGTCGCCGACGAGGTTGCCCCGGGCGTCGCGCCAGGAGGGCGCCGTCGTCGACATCGTATGCATCGCGGAGGACGCGAAGGCGTGGGTCGCGAGCTCCTCGTGGCCCGAGATCATCTTGCTCGCGAGCAGATGGGCATGGCCCACCGTCGCGACCGAGCACATCGACGTCCCCACCGCCGACGGATGCGAGGCCCCCGTGATCGAGCCCCGGGCATACTCGAAGTCGACCTGGCGCAGCACGCCCGCCGCGCAGAGCACCTGGTCGAAGGCGAGCGCCGGCAAGAGCCCGTTCAGCACCGCCGCCCGGAACACCCCGGGCGTCACGTTGAACGCCCCCGTCGCCGGATCCGTCCCGACGTTCGAGACCCGCAGCCGATCGCCGCGCTTCTCGAACTCGAGCACGAGCTTGAAGAGCCGCCGATCCCCGGGATTCGCGCCGGAGACGTAGCGCTCGTCGCGCCAGATCGCGTCGGGCAGGCTCGCGAGGCGGGCACCGACGACGCGCGCGGTGTCGTCGACCATCTTGTTCATCGTGCCCTTGATGGCCCGGGCGCCGTAGCGGGCGACGAGGGCGAGGAGCCGCTCGCGGGCCATGCGGAAGCCCGCGACCTGGCTCTTCAGCTCGAGGGCCATCAGCTCCGGCAGCCGCGAGCGCCGCGTCCAGGCGTCGGCGATGTCCTCGCGGATCACGTCGTTCTCGACGAGCTTGATCGGCGGCATGAAGGTCGGCTCGCTGTGGCAGTCGCGCGCCTCCTGGATGAAGCCGCCCGGGCGCGTCCCGCCGAGCTCACGCTGATGGACGCAGTTGAAGAGCCAGGCGAAGAGCTTGCCCTCGACGAAGACCGGGCCGAAGACGGCGGTGTCCATCGCGTGGTTCGATCCGATCCAGGGATCGTCCTGGAGGAAGACGTCGCCGTCGCGGATGCCGACGTTCATCGAGCGATGCTCGAGGGTCCACTTGATGACCTCGTCGGCGAAGCCCGCGAAGAACATCGAGTAGGGGCAGAGCGTGACGGCGTCGCCCTGCTCGTTCGTGATCGCGCAGTTGAAGTCGTAGCCCTCGACGACGATGTGGGAGCCCGAGATGCGGCGGATCGTGTCGCCGTGATCGACGTTCAGGTTCCAGAGCTTCGAGCGGATGACCTCGTACGAGACGGCGTCGACGGGCTCGGTCTCCCGGTGGAACGCGACCGAGGGATCGACGACCGGATCGCGCGGCGGGATGTAGCCGTAGAGGAAGCTCTCGCGCCGGCGCTGGCGCTCGTTCGCGAGGGACGGCGCTTCGCGATTCGTCCCGGTCCCGACACCGCCCATCGTCATGCGCTCCTCCCCCCCGACCGCCCGAGCTCCAGCACCAGATTCCCGAACCCGTCGCACCGCAGCCCCTGCCCCGGCCGGACCGCGATCGTGGTATGCGGATACTCGATGATCCCGGGCCCCGCGAAGCGCGCCCCCGGCGCGAGCGCGCGCCCTTCGTAGAGCGGCGTCTCGACGCGACCGCCGAGCTCGCGCCAGTAGACGCCGCGCTTGCCGGCGACCGGCGCCTCGTGCTCGCGCGGGGCGACGTGGCGGAGCCGGCGGCTCTCGTTGGGATCGCGCACGCCGACGCGGACCGAGGTGATCTCGGCGCCGGCGTCGACGTAGCCGGTGCCCTGGCCGTAGCGGGCCTCGTAGCCGCGATGGAAGTCCTCGACGAGGCGCTCGACCCAGGCGGCGTCGACGCGGCCGTCGGGGCAGTCGATCTCGACCTCGTGGACCTGGAGCGGGTACTTCATGCCGACCCGGCGCGTGAGCGCGATCGACTCGAAGCGGGAGGTCGCGGCGTGGGTCCGCGCGCGCTCCTCGAGAGCCGCGAAGGCCGCGGCGAGCGCCGACGCGTCGATCGGGGTCCGCAGGGCGAGGCTCGCCTCGAAGGTCCGCGCCGCGTCGAGGCGGGTCAGTCCGTAGGCCGACCAGACCGAGGCGACGTCGTTCAGCGGGAAGACGATCTCCGAGACGCCGATGCCGCGCCCGTAGAGCCCCGCATGCGCCCCGCTCGCGCCACCGAACGCCCAGAGCACGAAGTCCCGCGGATCCGCCCCGCGCTGGACCGTCATGCGCCGGACGAGATCTTCCATCCGGCTGTCGACGATCTCGACGATGCCCGCCGCACAGGCCTCCGCCGAGAGCCCGAGCCGCCGCCCGAGCGCCTCGATCGCCCGCTCCGCCGCGGCGAGATCGAGGCGCAGCCCGCCCGCGAGCGGCCGCTCCGGCGACAGGATGCCGAGCAGGAGATCGGCGTCGGTCACCGTCGGCTCGGTCCCGCCCCGCCCATAACAGATCGGCCCAGGCCGCGCGCCCGCGCTGCGCGGCCCCACGCGCAGGCTGCCCGAGTCCTCGTGGATCCACGCGATGCTGCCGCCCCCGGCGCCGACCGACTCGACGTCGACCTTCCTGAGATAGGCGAGCTGGCGCACGATCTCGTTCTCGTAGCGATAGGCGACCTGCCCCGCCTCGATCGTCGCGACGTCGAGGGTCGTGCCGCCCATGTCGGTCACGATCACGTTCTTCTGCCCCATCTCGAGCCCGGCGAGCGCCGACCCGACGACGCCCGCGACCGGTCCGCTCTGGAGCGTCGTCAGCGGGAACTGCTTCGCCTGCTCCGCCGTCGAGAGGCCACCCTCCCCCTGGCCGAAGAGGACCTGCCCCGCATAGCCCCGCTCCCGCGCGCCGCGCACGATCTCGTCGATGTAGCTGCGCATCATCGGCCCGATCTGCGCGTTGAGCACCGTCGACACCGTCCGCCCGTACTCGCCGATCCGCGGCGCGACCTCGCTGCTCGTGCAGACGAAGAGCCCGGGGCAGCGCGCGCGGATGCGCTCCGCCGCCCGCTCCTCGTGGACCGGGTTCGCGAAGCTCCAGAGGAGCGAGATCGCGACGGCCTCGACCCCGAGCGCCTCGAAGCGGTCGATCGCCGCGTCGATCGCGGCGTCGGAGAGCGCGACCACGACCTGCCCGTCGCGATCGATCCGCTCGTCGAGCTCGAGCACGCGCTCCTTCGGGACGACCGGGTCGGCCCGGCTCGAGAGGCGGTAGTCGAGCAGCTCCTCGAGCGACGCGCCGAGGATGCGACCGCCGCCGCACATGATGCGGATCGCGTCGCCGTGGCCCTTCGTCGCGAGCAGCGCGACCCGGGCGACGTCGCCGGTCACGAGGGCGTTGATGCCGACGGTCGTGCCGTGGGCGAGGGAGCGGGTTCGCGCGAGCAGTCCGCGGGTGTCGAGCCGGAGCGCGGCGGCGGCCGCGTCGATCGAGGCGAAGAAGCCCGACGCGAAGTCGGGGGGCGTCGTCGAGACCTTGCCGACGGTGATCGCACCGTCGGGGGCGACGACGACCGCGTCGGTGAAGGTCCCGCCGATGTCGATGCCGATGCGATGGCCGGAGTCCTGCATGCAGCGAGCATGGCCCGCGCGGTCGGGAGCGTAAAGGGGGGTCGCGGGCGCGGCGGCGCGCTCGATTTCGCCGGCTTGACACGCGCGCGACGCGGACGGAGAGTCCGCGCATGCCGAGCCAGCCCGCACCGAAGACGCTCCCGAGCTACGCCGATTTGAAGAGCCGCCGCGACGGCAAGCCCCCGGGCTCCGCCTGGGGCGTCTTCGGCGAAGGCGACGAGATCGGCACGATCAACCTGCTCGACGCGGGCCGCGTGCTCGCGGGCATCCGCGAGGTCGTGCTCGGCGAGGTGCACTCGCTCAACTGGGACGTGACCGAGCCCTCGCCGAATCCCCATCGCCCGTGCCCGGTGCGGACCCACATCGTCGCGCCGGGCATCGCCCGCGACGACAGCCTCTCGCCATTTCCGCTCCAGTACTCGAGCCAGTGGGACGGACTGCGCCACGTCGAGACCGGCGGCCGCTTCTACAATGACACGGATCCCGCGCGCGTCGACGATCCCGCCTCGACGACCCTCGGCATCCAGCTCTGGGCCGAGCGCGGGATCGTCGGCCGCGGGGTGCTCCTCGACGTCGCGGGCCATCAGGCCGCGAAGGGGACGCCCTTCGATCCGGGCTCGCGCTTCGAGATCACGACCGCCCTCCTCGACGAGGTCGCCGCCGCCCAGGGCACGACGATCGAACGCGGCGACATCCTGCTGATCCGAACCGGTTGGGCCGGCTGGTTCCAGAAGCTCTCTCCCGCCGAACGCAAGCGCCGCTTCCAGGCCGACTCGCCCCAGGCGGGGCTCGAGCCGGTCGAGGCCTCGGCGGCCTGGCTCTGGGACAAGCACGTCGCCGCCGTCGCCGCCGACAACGTCGCCCTCGAGTCGATGCCCGTCTCGATGGCGTCGACGGACGGATTCCTCCACTTCAAGCTGATCCCGGCCCTCGGCCTCGCGGTCGGCGAGCTCTTCTGGCTCGACGGCCTCGCGGCCGCCTGCCGGGCGGATCGGCGCTGGTCCTTCTTCTTCACGTCGGCACCGCTCAACGTCCCGGGCGGCGTCGGCTCGCCGCCGAACGCGCTCGCGATCCGCTGAGCGCGGGGCGGCCCGGGACCGCGCGTCGACTCTGGATTATCGTCCCGACCGCGCGCCCCCCATTCGGAGATCCCCTCGAGCCATGAAGCCCCAGCTCACCGTCCTCACCCTCGGCGTCGACGATCTCGAGCGGTCCCTGCGCTTCTACCGCGACGGCCTCGGCCTCGCGACCAAGGGCCTCGTCGGCCAGGAGTTCGAGCACGGCGCCGTTGCGTTCTTCGAGCTCCAGGCGGGGCTGCGCCTCGCGATCTGGCCCCGCAAGAGCATCGCCGCCGACAGCGGCCAGCCCGTCGGCCCGCGCAGCGCGACCGAGATGACCCTCGGCCACAACGTCGCGACCCGCGCCGAGGTCGACATCCTGCTCGCCCAGGCCGAGCGGGCGGGCGCGCGGATCGTGCGCCATGCGCGCGAGACCTACTGGGGCGGCTACGCCGGCTACTTCGCGGATCCGGACGGGCATCTCTGGGAGATCGTCTGGAATCCCCAGCTGATCGTCGCGGACTGAGGCGCGCGAGCGGGGAGCTCCGACTGGATCTCTCCTGCAGCATGGCTCCGAGCGTGCGTGCGACCGAATACGCAGCCCTCGCCTAATCCCTGGGCGATCGAGGGATCTGGCTCTAGGAATCCCCTGCGATCGACCGCGACGTCTGCATCACCCTCGCCGAACTCGCGCCGGGAAGGCTCGCCAAGGGCGCGCGCTGGTCCAGATGGGAACGGTGCTGGAGCCCGGGGAAGCGGCCGACAAACCCTGCGTTTTCGAGGCGATCGCGCCGGGGCTCGCCATGCTGTACCCCGCAGCGTACGAGCGAGGTGCCGTCGCAGAGGACGCCTTGCCCGGAGTTCATGCATGGCGCGAGGAGATCGAATGTCGTCCGATCGATCGCCGACACCTCCCGGTCCACGGTCGCCACCTCGTCGTTCTCTCGGACGTCGATCGCCGGCATCTCCATCCCGAGCTCGTCGGCTGGACCCTGACGGGCCCACGCGACTCGATCCGGGAGCGACTCCGGGAGCTCGACCAGGCCGGTGTCCACGAGCTGGTCTACTCGCCGATGGGAAGCGACGTGGCGCGGGAGCTCAGGGCCATGGCCCAGGCCGCCGGCCGCGCCTGAACGCCCCCCGCCGATTCATCCTTCCATGCGGCGCGCCGGCGATGGTAGAATCGAGAGAACGCCGACCGAGGGATCCGCATGCGCGGTAGCCGACCATCCTCGTCGATCCGCGCCCGGGCGACGGTCGCCGCGATGGGCCTGCTCTCCGGGCCCCTCGTGCTCGTGCTGGTCGCCGTCGCCAGGGTGGCGAGTCCGGCTCCGTCGATCTCCACCTCGCCCTCGCCCTCGCCGGGGGCCGTCGCCACGATCGACGCGCTGCTCGCGGAGAAGGCCGGGCGGACGCCGGTGCAGCGCAAGCTCGCCTCCCGCCTGATCCACGCCGAGCGCATGCACCGCCGCGTCCCGATCGCCGCTGGCCTGCGATCCCTCGCCATCGGCCTCGACCGCGACGCGACGGGCCGGGTCCTCGTCGACCTGAAGGGCGAGATCGGGCCCGCCCTCGCCGCCCGCATCGAGGCCCTCGGCGGACACGTCGTCTCGCGCCATCCGCCGCTCCGCGCCCTGCGCGCCTGGATGCCCCTCGGCGCCCTCGAGACCCTCGCGGCCGAGCCCGCGGTCGAGCGCATCCGCCCCGCCGACCGCGCCTACACCCACGCGCTCAACGTCTCCGAAGGCGACGGGGCCCACCGCGCGAACCTCGCGCGCTCGACCTACGGCATCGACGGCAGCGGCCTCACGGTCGGCGTCCTCTCCGACGGGGCCGACGCCCTGCCCTCCCTCGTCGCGTCGGGGGATCTGCCGGCCGGGGTGACGGTGCTCCCGGGCCAGGCGGGCGCCGGCAACGAAGGCGCCGCCATGCTCGAGATCGTCCACGACCTCGCGCCCGGCGCCTCGCTCCTCTTCGCGACGGCCTTCGGCGGGCAGGCCGCGTTCGCGAGCAACATCCTCGCGCTGCGCGCCGCCGGCGCCGACGTGATCGTCGACGACGTCGCCTACTTCGGCGAGGCCGTCTTCCAGGACGACTCCGTCGCGGCCGCGGTCGACGCGGTGCGCGCCGACGGGGCGCTCTACTTCTCCTCCGCCGGCAACGGCGGCAGCCTCGACAAGGGGACCGCCGGCGTCTGGGAGGGCAACTACGTCCCCGGCACCCGGGTCAACGGCCTGCCCGCCCACAGCTACGGCGCCGGCGACATCACGAACACGATCCTCGCCGACTCCCCCTTCGCCTACTCGCTCCACTGGTCGGATCCGATCGGGGCGTCGAACAACGACTACGATCTCTTCCTGACCGACGCCGGCTTCACGACGATCCTCGGCGCCTCGACCGACGTCCAGAACGGCTCCGGCGATCCCCTCGAGATCATCGACTCGATCGGCGACGACACCGGGCGACTGCTCGTCGTCGTCAAGCACAACGGCAGCGCGAACCGCTTCCTCCACCTGAACTCGAATCGCGGCCGCCTCGAGCACGCGACCGTCGGCCAGACCGCGGGCCACTCCGCCGCCCGCGGTGCGATCAGCGTCGCCGCCGTCTTCGGCCGCAACAAGACCGGCGGCTTCACCGGCAGCGAGTCCGTCGCAACCTACAGCTCCGACGGTCCCCGCCGCGTCTTCTTCGAGGCGAACGGCGCGGCGATCACCCCGGGCAACTTCTCCGCGACCGGCGGCGAGCTGCGCGCGAAGCCCGACCTCGCCGCCGCCGATTGCGTGACGACCGCCGCCCCCGGCTTCGCCTTCTTCTGCGGCACCTCCGCCGCCGCCCCCCACGCCGCCGCGATCGCCGCGCTGATGCTCGACCGCGCCGGCGGCCCCGGCATCGCCGATCCGAGCGCGATCCGCGCGGCGCTCACGGGCTCGACCTTCGACATCGAGGCCCCCGGCGTCGATCGCGACGCGGGCAGCGGCCTCGCCAACGCCCTCGCCGCCGGAACGCTCGTCCCGGCGTACTGCACGAGCCCGGCGGACTGCAGCGACGGCGTCTTCTGCAACGGCGCCGAGATCTGCCAGGCCGGCACCTGCGCCCCGGGCACGCCCCCGGCCTGCAACGGCCCGACTCCCTTCTGCGACGAGACCGCCGACGCCTGCGTCGCCTGCCTCGCCGCCGGCGACTGCAGCGACGGGCTCGCCTGCAACGGCGTCGAGTCGTGCGCGCTCGGGGCCTGCGTCGCCGGGACCCCCCTCGCCTGCAGCGGCTCGACCCCCTTCTGCGACGAGGCGAGCGACGCGTGCGTCGCGTGCCTCTCGGCGGCGAGCTGTGACGACGGGCTCTTCTGCAACGGGGCCGAGGGCTGCGTCGCGGGGAGCTGTGTCGCCGGCTCGGCGCCCGTCTGCTCGGCACCGACCGCGGTCTGCAGCGACGCGGCCGCGAGCTGCGTCGGCTGCCTCGGCGACCTCGACTGCGGCGGCGGCGTCTGCGTCGAGAGCGTCTGCCTGAGCACACCGCCGCCGGCGGTGCCCGCGTTCGGCGCCGCGGGTCGACTCGTCCTGCTGGGCTGGCTCGCGCTGGTCGCCGGGAGCGCCGTCTCGGAGACCCGACGCCGGCTCGGCTCGCGTCGCGGCCACGCCCCGAGTCACGAGCCCGGCTCGCTTCGCGACGAACGCTCCCCGTGCGACGCCCGCTCCCGGCGCGATCGCGGCTGAGACATACTGCGCCCATGACGAGCCCGACCCGACGCCCCGCCTTCCTCGGCCAGACCGCGATCGCCGGCGTCGGCTACACCCCCTTCACGAAGCGCTCGGGCAAGAGCGTCCTCGCCCTCGCGACCGAGGCCTGCCGGAACGCGATCGCCGACGCCGGGCTCGACGCCGACGAGGTCGACGGGATCGCGAGCTTCCGCTTCATGGAGGACTCGGTCCCGACCTCGGCGGTCGCGACGACCCTCGGGCTCCCGCGCTCGAACTACCTGCTCGACTCGGGCCTCGGCGGCCAGGCGCCCTGCTATCTCGTGATGCACGCCGCGATGGCGATCCACGCCGGCCTCGCGAAGCACGTCGTCGTCTTCCGCGCGCTGAACGGCCGCAGCGGCGCCCGCGTCGGCACCAATCGCGTCCCCGGCCCCGCCACCGACTTCCGCTACCCGGTCGGCCTCAGCGCCTACGCCCAGTTCATCGCGATGTGGGGCCGGCGGTACATGATCGAGACCGGCGCGACCCACGACGACCTCGCCGCCGTCGCCATCGCGCAGCGGGCGTGGGCGGCGATGAACGAGCGGGCGGTGCTCCGCAAGCCGCTCTCGCGCGACGACTACTCCGCCGCGCCCTGGGTCGCGGATCCGTTCCGGGTCCCCGACTGCACGATCGAGGTCGACGGCGCCTGCGCGGTCGTCGTGACCTCCCTCGAGCGCGCCCGCGACCTGCGCCACCGCCCCGTCGCGATCGAGAGCGCGGCCTACGTCGCCGGCCGCGGCCCGGGCCTCGACATGGGCGACGCGCTCCTCTGGCCCGATCTCTCGCGCAACTACACCTCGCTCCTCGCCGAGGACCTCTGGGGCCGCGCGGGCCTCTCGCCCGACGAGGTCGACGTCGCCGAGATCTACGACTGCTTCACGACGAGCGCCCTGATCGGGATCGAGGGGCTCGGCCTCGCACCGCGGGGCGGCGCCGGCGCGCTCATCCGATCGGGCGCGACGCGTCCGGGCGGCGCGAAGCCGATCAACACGAACGGCGGCCTCCTCTCCGAGGGCTACCTCCACGGCATGAACACCGTCGCCGAGGCGGTGCTCCAGCTCCAGGGACGCTGCGGCGAACGCAACGTCCCCGACGCGCGGACCTGCGTCGTGACCTCGGGCGCGCTGACCGACGGCTCGGCGCTCGTGCTGGCGGGGGCATGACGATGGCCGCGACCCCGACCGATCGACTCGCCGGCTTGATCCCGCCCGTCGTCGATCCCGATGCCGCCTTCTTCTGGGCGGGCATCGAGGCAGGGCGACTGCTGCTGCCGCGCTGCCGCGACTGCGGACGCTGCTTCCTGCCACCTCTGCCCTGTTGTCCCACCTGCCGCAGCGAGGCGATCGAGCCCGTCGAGGCCTGCGGTCGCGGGCGCCTCTACAGCTGGGTCGTCATGCGGCGCGCGCTCGATCCGGCCTACGCCGAGGCCGTCCCCTACGTCGTCGCCGCCGTCGAGCTCGAGGAAGGCGCGCGCATCTTCGCGCGCCTCGTCGACGTCGATCCCGAGGACGCCGCCGCGCTTCGGCCGGACCTGCCCCTCGCGCTGCGCTTCGTCGAGATCGATGGACGGCGCCTATGGGCCTTCGCGCCGGCCGAGCCCCGGCGATGAGCGGCGCACAGAGCGACCCATCGCAGCGCGGCACGCTCGAAGCCCATTTCCGCGCGACGGGGCTCTGGACACCGGAGACCCTCGTCGAGCGGGTGCGCGCCCATGCCCGGGCCCGACCCGATGCCCTCGCGATCGTCGACGCCGCCGACGACGGCGACCCGCACGCGCGCACGACCTACGCGCAGCTCTGGCGCGAGGCCCTTCGCGTCGCCGCGTTCCTGCGTGCGCGGGGCGTGCGGCCCGGGGACGGCGTCTCGGTCCAGCTCCCGAATCGCCGCGCGACGGCGATCGTCGACCTCGGTGTGCTCGCCGCGGGCGCCGTCCTGAATCCCCTCCTCCCCGGCTACCGCGCCCACGAGCTGCGCCACATCCTGACCGCCTCCCGCGCCCGCGTCTGGGTGACGCCCGTCGACGACCGCGGCTTCGACCACCTCGCGATGGCCCGCGCCCTGCGCACCGAGCTCCCGGCGCTCCACACCCACGTCGTCGTCGGCCCCGCGTCCGCCCATGGCGACGCGCCCCGCGCCGGCGAGCTCCGCCTCGACGCGATCCTCGGCGAGGCGGCGAGCCCGGCTTCCGCGCCCGACGAGTCGGATCTTCCCGCGCTCGACGCCCGGGCCGTCAGCGAGCTCATCTTCACCTCCGGCACCGAGTCGACGCCCAAGGCGATCCTCCACAGCGAGGAGACCGCCAACGCGAGCGTGCGCGCCGCGATCGACGCGATGCAGCTCGGCCCGGACGACGTCGTCTTCATGCCGAGCCCGATCGGCCACTCGACCGGCCTCAACTTCGGCCTGCGCCTCGCGCTCCATGCGGGGCTGCCGATCGTGCTGCAGGATCGCTGGGACGCGCGGCGCGCGGCGGAGCTGATCGAGCGCGAGCGGTGCAGCTACACCCTCGCCGCGACGACCTTTCTCAGCGACCTCGTCCG
Organism: Myxococcota bacterium; assembly: GCA_046351135.1. GTDB lineage: Bacteria > Myxococcota_A > UBA9160 > UBA9160 > UBA4427 > UBA4427. The sequence continues at coordinate 28,099 of JAXLZA010000008.1, forward strand.
CAGCCTCGGCGAGCGGCCGCGCGACGTCGCGTCGATGCGCTGCTTTGGCTGCGGCGGTGCGCCGGTCCCGCCGGAGCTCGTCGTCGCCGCGGATGCGCTCGGGCTCCGCGTGCTGCGGATCTACGGCTCGACCGAGGGGCTCGTCCTGACCTGGAACCGGCCCGGGACTCCGCTCGCCCTGCGCGCGCGCACCGATGGCCCACCGCTCCCGAACGTCGAGCTCGAGATCCGCGACGAGGAAGACCGCGCGGTCGCGGCCGGCGTCGCCGGCGAGATCCACGTCCGCGGCCCATCGGTCTGCGTCGGCTTCTTCGAGGATCCCGAGCGCATGGCGCGGACCTTCACGCCGGACGGCTGGCTGCGCAGCGGCGATCTCGGGATAGTCGACGACGCGGGCCATCTGACGATCGTCGGCCGCAAGAAGGAGATCATCATCCGCGGCGGCCTGAACATCGCGCCGCGGGAGATCGAGGACCTGCTCTGCGAGATGCCCGGCGTCCGCGCCGCCGCCTGCATCGGGCTCCCCGACGAGCGCCTCGGCGAGATCGTCTGCGCCTGCCTCGTCGTCGACCCGGCGGCGCAGTCGACCGCGCCCGCGCCGCCCTCCGCGGCCGGTGGCCCCGACGCGCGACCTCCGATCACCCTCGACGACGTCACGGCCTTCCTGCGCGGCCGCGACCTCGCCGTCTACAAGCTGCCCCAGGCGCTCCGCCTCGTCCCGGCGATCCCGACGACCGCGAGCGGGAAGCTCCGCAAGGCGGCTCTGCGCGAGGCGATCCTCGCCGAGTCCCCCGCTCCCGCCCCCGCCGGCCTCGGCGGGCCTCGCGCTGCGAAGGAGAAGACATGAGCGAAGACCGGATCGTCTCGGAGGACGTCGAGCTCGAGGGCGGCGCCGTCGCGCGGATCCTGATGCTCGACCGTCCCGAGCAACGCAATCCCCTCGACCGCGCGACCGTCCGCGGCCTGCGCGATCGCGTGCGCGCGAGCGAGGACGACGAGCGCATCCGCGCGCTCGTCCTGACCGGGCGGAGCCCGGCCTTCTCCGCGGGCGGCGACCTCAAGGGCTACCAGGCGCTCTACCGGGATCCCGCCGCGTTTCGCGAATTCCTCGAGGAGTTCGCCGAGCTGTGTCACCGCCTCGAGCGCGGCCGGCTCCTCTCCGTCGCGATGGTGAACGGCGCCTGCGTCGCCGGCGGGCTCGAGCTCGCGCTGGCCTGCGACGTCGTCACGATCGCGAGCGAGGCCCGCGTCGCGGACGGCCACTTGAACTTCGGCCAGCTCCCCGGCGCCGGCGGCAGCCAGCGCCTCTGCCGCGCGATCGGCCTGCAGAAGGCGAAGGAGATGCTGCTGACCGGCCGCTTCTACTCCGGCATCGAGGCCGTCGAGATGGGCCTCGCCGCCTTTCACTGCCCGGTCGACACCCTGCGCGAGCGGACCCTCGCGCTGGTCGAGGAGATCTGTGCCCACAGCCCCCTCGCCCTGCGCGAGATGAAGACGCTGATCGGCTACGCCGTCGACCTGCCCCTCGACCGCGCCCTCGAGGCCGAGCTCGAGCGGGTCCACCGCTATGCGACGACCTCCCACGACGCGACCGAAGGCCTCGCCGCCTTCGCCGCGAAGCGCAGGCCGAGCTACCGGGGGGCTTGAGCGGCGGCCGGGATCGCCACCTCGAGCGTCTCGATCCGGCCTTCGGAGTCGACCGTCGCGTCGAGCGTCCGATCGAAGCCGACCTTCGCGAGGTTCTCGAGCAGGACGCGGCCGACCGTCGCCAGGAAGAGCGTGCGCCCGTCGGGTCCACCGAGGGCCGTCGCGAGCACCATCCGCCCCGGCGCCTCAAAGACCGCGTCGAGCACGAAGTCGGGCGTGATGCGGAGGAGCCCGTGGACGCCACCGCCCGCCCAGATCCCGCCCGCCGCGTCGAGGCAGATGCCGTCGAGATGGAGCCCGGGCGCCTCGAAGACGATCTCGCGGCGTCCGAGGGAGCCGTCGGCGCGGATCGGGAAGCGCAGGAGCCGCCCGTCGGCGGTCTCGGCCAGGACGAGCGAGCGACCGTCCGGCGTGATGACGGCGCCGTTCGGGCTCGCGAGCTCCGTGACCTCGACGGCGGCGCGGCCGTCGGGCTCGACCCGGATCAGGCAGTCGCTTCGGCTCCCCGGCGCCCCGGCGTTGCGGCTCCCGACGTAGGCGCGGCCGACGCCGTCGACGACCATGTCGTTGATGAATTGTCCGGAGAGCGCCGCGAGCTCGGCGTGGACCGCGGGCTCACCGACCCCGCCGCGACCTCGGACGTCGATCGAGACGAGGCGCCGATCGAGCATCGACACGGCGAGGAGCCGTCCGTCCGGGAGGACGCCCAGGCCGGCGACGCGGTCGGCGAGCTCGGCGAGCGCGCGGCTCCTGCCGTCGGGCTCGAGGCGGAAGATGCGGTGGCCATGGATGTCGGAGAAGTAGAGGCGGCCGGCGTGCCAGCGCGGGCCCTCCGGAAACGCGAGGCCCGTGACGAGCGGGCGCGCATCGAGGAGCGGACGCGCCGGCTCGCGCTTCACGGCGCGTTCGGGTCCATGGCGTCGGTCTGGAGCCGGCGCTCGGCGATCTTCCAGCGCCCGCCCTGCCGGACGAAGCGATCGCGCACGCGACCGAACGAGCCGACCTGCGCCCGGCCGGCATCGCCCGCGAAGAGCAGGAAATAGCTCGTGCCCCGCGCCTCCCCCGCGTCGAGGTCGACGTCGAAGACGGGCGTCGCGTAGACGTGCTTGTGGCCCGGGCGATCGTGGAGCGCGGCGGCGAAGCGCGCGAAGTCGGCCTCGCCCTCGAGGCGGACGTAGGTCGCGCCGTTCGGGAGCAGGACCTCGAAGATCGCATCCGACGTGAAGCAGTCGAGCCAGTCCGCGGCGCGGGCCGAGTCGAGGGCCTGGCAGTAGCGGTTCATGACCGCCTCGATCGCGCGCTCGGCGAGCAGGATCCGGATCTCGCGATCGGCGTCCATCAGCCTCGCCTCCCGGCCGTGGGCAACTCTTCGAACTGGCTCAGGTCGAGGGCGTCGAGCTCGGCGCGGATCTTCGCCTGCTCGGACTCGGGCAGCGGCATGTAGGGGCGGCGGATGATGCCGACGTCGAAGCCGAGGTGGCGCAGAGCGGGCTTGAGCGAGCGCGGGTAGTAGCGGCCGGGCTTGTGGATGATCTCGTTGAGGGTCCGAATCCGGTCCGAGAGGCGCTTCGCGGTCGCGCGGTCGCCTGCGTGGAAGGCCTTCATCATGGTCGCGCAGAGGCGCGGGGCGATCGACTGCTGGATCGAGTGGAAGCCATGGATCCCGAGCTCCATCTTCGCATACCAGTCGAGGGCACCCGCGAGCCGGACGGGGCGCCGCCCCGCGATCCGATCGAGGAAGGCCTTCAGGACGTCGTCATCCTCGGACATGATCGTGACGCCGACGATGTGGGGATAGTCGTCGACGAGGCGGACCAGCAGGTCGTGGGGGATCCGTTTCGTCGGGGAGTCGATGATCTCGGCGCCGTGGTAGCCGCAGAGGTACATCGGCATCTCGACCGCCTCGAGCACGTCCCGGAAATAACGCTCCGCCTCGGCGATGAAGAGCCCGTCGTTGCCGCGCCCGTCCTGGGCGCCGGGGTAGAGCTGGGCCCCGTCGAAGCCCATGTCCCGGGCGAGGCGGAACATCGAGACGAGCTCGGCGGTGCTGGCCGGGCCGAAGGGGATCGCGTTGATCGGCGACTTTCCCTTCAGCTCGTCGATCCCGATCTCCCAGAGCCGGCGACGCTCGGCGCGGTCGAGGTTCACGAACTCCGTCGCGTGGGGCCCGCCGACGAAGACCGTCGTCCCGGCCTCGCCCATGTAGCGGAGGATCTGGCGACAGACCGGCTCGTTGATCGCCTCGCCGCGATCGTCCATCGGTGTGATGGCGTTGCCGAGGGACGGTCGATCTTCTGCGATGCTGCCCATGTCGTTGCATTCCTTCAGGCGAAGATCTTGAACCGCTCGAAGCAGGCCCGATGGAGCGCCGCCCGGTCGTCGGGATGGGCGATCTCGATCAGGCTGCGCGCGCGCTCGCGCAGATTGCGGCCGAAGAGCTCGGCGCAACCGTACTCGGTCACGACGGTATGGACATGGCCCCGGGTCGTCACGACCCCCGCGCCCGGGCGCAGCGTCGGGACGATGCGCGGGATGCCCCCCTTCGTCCGGCTCGTCAGCACGAGGATCGGCTTGCCGCCCTCCGAGAGCACCGCCCCGCGCATGAAGTCCATCTGGCCGCCGATTCCGCTGTACTGGCGCATCCCGATGCTGTCCGCACAGACCTGCCCCGTCAGGTCGATCTCGATCGCCGCGTTGATCGCGACCACGCGCGGATTGCGCCCGATGATCGCCGGCTCGTTGACGTAGTCGATGTCGAGGAACGCGAAGCCCGGATTGTCGTCGATCGCGTCGTAGAGGCGCCGCGAGCCGAGGGCGAAGCCGGTCACGGTCTTGTGGGGATGGATCGCCTTGAAGCGGTTCGTGACGACGCCTTTTTCGCAGAGGTCGAGGAGACCGTCGGAGAACATCTCGGTATGGACGCCGAGATCGCGGTGGCCCCCGAGCGAACGCAGGACGGCGTCGGGGATCGCGCCGATCCCGATCTGGAGCGTGCTGCGGTCCTCGACGAGGCCCGCGACGCGCTCGCCGATCTTCGCCTCCTCGGGCCCGATCTCACCGCCGAAGACGGCCTCGTGGAGCGGGGCCTCGTGCCAGGTCATCGCCGCGAAACGGTCGTAATGGATCATGCCGTCGCCGTGGGTCCGCGGGACCTGCGGATTGACCTGGGCGATCAGGTAGCGGGCCGAGTCGACGGCCGAGCGCGCGACGTCGACCGAGGCGCCGAGGGAGCAGTAGCCGCTGCGATCCGGCGGCGAGACCTGCACGATCGCCCCGTCGAGGGGCAGCACGCGGCGCTTGAAGAGCTCCGGGATCTCCGAGAGGAAGACCGGCACGAAGTCCGCCCGCCCCGCGTCGACCGCCTCGCGGATCGAGGCCGAGACGAAGAGCGCGTTCAGGTGGAAATGATCCTCCATGCCCGGCTGGTCGACGTACATCGGTCCGTAGACGCTGATGAAGACGAGCTCGACCCCGCGCAGGCGCTCCTTCTGCTCCGCGAGCGCCTTCATCAGGACCGTCGGGGTCATGGCGCTGCCGTGGACGAAGAGGCGATGGCTCGACTCGACGGGGCGCAGGGCTTCTTCGGCGGAGACGTATCGGGGCGCAGACGGCATCGGGACGTGGGCTTTCGACAGGCAGGCGGACAGACGGACAGGCAGGGACGTCAGGATAGGCGCTGCGGCGCCGCCCACGCCAGAACGACGTCAATCCGGCCCGACCGCCAGCGCCTCCCCGCCGAGCGCGTCGACCAGCGCGCGGAACTCCGGATCCGCCGCGAGGGCGTCGCGGCCGGCGGTGCGCAGGCGGTCGACGGCCTCGCCGTCGAGACGGAAGCTCGTCGGGAGCGCGTTCAGGTAGAGGCGCTCCGCCGGATCGGCGGGCTTCGTCAAGTCGACCTCGACGAGGTGGAAGCCGACGGGATCGGGCCAGGCCCCGGCGACCTCCTTCCAGCTCTCGAAGGTCGCGCGCAGGAGCTCGATCGTCTCGAGGGTGTAGCGATTGATCTGGACGGTCGTCGTCTGGTCGATGATGTCGAAGAGCGCGGGCGCGGCGTCGATCGCCTCCCACTCGACCTCGGGGGCCGTCGCCGCGTTGACCAGCACGAGCACCATGTGGCGCAGCGGCCCGAAATCCTCGCGCCGGGCCGCGTGGGGCGCGAGCTGGAGCAGCGTGCTCTCGAAGGGACCGCGGACGCCGAGATTGTCGGAGACGCCGCCGTCGATCAGGCGGATGAAGCGGCGCGACTTGCGGCGCGTGTAGGAGTCGAGGTTCATGGCGTTGACGTACTGGCGGCTGAAGGTCCGCTGCGACGCGATCGCCTCGCCGATCCAGGTCGGTGGCACGAAGCCGCACTGCCCCGCGAAGTTGCGCAGCGTGAGCGGCGACATCGGCCCGGGCACCGCCGACGACGCCGCCACCGCCCGGGAGACGGGATAGGTCGAGAGATCCGAGCAGAGGAAGTCGAACTGGTCCTGGAGGAAGGAGAAGGGCGAGCCCGTCGCGAGGTCCGTCGCGTTGATCTGGATGACGGGCCCCTTGCGCGCGGCGAGATCCGCGAAGGTCGCGCCCTCGAAGAGGATGCGGTCGTAGTAGTGGGCGATCATGTCGCTGCGCTCGAAGAAGGGCGACGCGAGCAGGACCCAGTTCCAGGGGGTGAAGAGCTGGAGGATCAGCGCGCCCTGCACGTCCCGGCGCAGAAAGCGCTCCTCGAAGTCGGCGAAGATCCCGCGGCCGTGGAGGCCGAGGTAGGCGGCGGTGAAGCTCCCGCCGGAGACGCCGGTGACGTGGTCGATCTCGTCGAAGAGCGAGACCTCGCGGCCGCCGAGTGAAACGCGCGTCTGCTCGAGGCCCTCGAGCACGCCGTAGGCGAAGGCGGCGGCCCGGGTCCCGCCCCCCGAGAAGGCGACGATCACGAGGAGCTCGTTCGAACGATCGGGCGACCAGCGCAGGCGACCGCGGTAGCCGGTGCCTGCGTCGACCCGCGCGAGCGGATCGTTGACCGGGAAGTAGGTCCGGCAGCCGCTCGCGCCGAGGGCGATCAGCACGAGCAGGGCGAGCGCACGAACGGACCACGGTCCCACCGATCGGAGCTCCTCGGGCGACGGCCCCTCCGCCGCATCCCCGCCTCCCCTGCGCCCGAGCCACGGAGCGCGCGGGCACCGCCGGGCCGGGCGGCGGCGCGGGCCCGAATGAAACTCGATCCGCCCGGAAATGACCAGACCACCCGCCCCACCTGCCCCCCGGATCCACGGTAGGATCCCGAGACCGACTCCATGGGAGGAACGAAACGTGAGCGAAGGCTGGAACCGGTTGAAGGGCCTCGATCCGAAGGACTGGAGCGACGAAGTCCGACAGTCGCTCGCGGCGACGCTGGGGCCCGTCGGAGCACTCGTCGGCGCGAAGTCCGGCGACAAGGCCCCCGATACCCTCAACATCCTCCTGCAGATCGCCCACCACGGCAGAGCCCTCGGTCCCTTCCTCGGCTTCGCCACCGCGATCGCGATGCACGGCAAGCTCTCGCGCCGCGATCACGAGCTCGCCGCGCTCCGGGCGATCTGGCACTGCCAGTCCGACTTCGAGTGGGGCCACCACGTCGCCTTCGCGAAGACGGCGGGCCTCTCCGACGCCGAGATCGCACGCATCCCCGTCGGCCCCGCCGATCCCGCCTGGAGCGCGAACGACCGCGAGCTGCTCGAGGCGACCGACGAGCTCTGCGCGCGGCAGACCCTCTCCGACGCGACCTGGAAGAAGCTGCGCGCGCGCCTCTCGGATACGGAGCTCGTCGAGCTCCCGATGATCGTCGGCATCTACACGATGCTGTCGATGGTCGCGAACGCGACCGGCGTCCCCCTCGAGCCGGGCTTCCCGCCCCTGCCGAAGAGGCGTTAGGCCGCCATGCCGATCCACGGCGTCCACCACGTCGCGATGTCCGTCCCCGACCTCGACCGCGCCCACGCGTTCTACGTCGGCGTCCTCGGCTTCGAGGAGATCTTCCGCGACGGCTGGCGCGACGCGCCCCACGTCGACCGCGTCATGGGCGTCACCGGCGGCGCCGGCCGCGCGATGCTGCTCCAGGCGGGCAACCTCTACCTCGAGATCTTCGAGTTCGAGAAGCCCGTCCCCGCGCCCCTCGACCCCGCGCCCGCCGTGAACCGCTACGGCTTCACCCACATCGCCCTCGACGTGACCGACATCGAGGCGATCCACCGCCGCCTCGTCGAAGCGGGCATGACGTTCCACTGCGTCCCCGAGTCGAGCTACGGCGTCCGCACGACCTACGGCCGCGACCCGTTCGGAAACCTGATCGAGCTGCAGCAGATCGACGAGGATGGGTTGATGCCGCGGCTGGGGGCGCGGCCGACGTCACGGCGACGCGTCGAGCGCGGGGATTAGGCGCGTAGATCGGGCTCGTCGCGTTCGCGCGCCCTTCAGGGCCCGATGACGACGATCGAGCCGGGCTGGCCGTCGCCGTAGAAGCCGTCCCCTCCCGCCGCGCGGACCAGGTTCGGGAGCGGGACCAGGCCGGTCCCGTATCGGATCGCGATGCGACCGCCGCCGCCGCCGGTATGGTTGGCTCCGCCCGAGCCCCCACCATCGGCGGTGATCGGGCCCGTGCCCGAGAGCGAGCCGATCCGGAGGTTGATGGCGCCCCCCGAGCCGTCGCCCGAGGCCGAGCCCCCCGACTGCCCGCCGTTCGCGCGGATCGCGCCGTCGAGGACCAGGGCGCCCACGTTCAGGCGGATGCGCCCCCCGCCGTCCCCACCGACGCCAGCCAGGGCGCCACCGCCCGACCCGACGTCGAAGGGCTCGTTGGGATCGCCATAGACCGGGTTCGGGACGGCCGAACCGTTGCCGACGTAGTCGCCGCCGAGCCCGCCGTAGCTGCCGCCACTGCCCGTGCCGGCGCCGGCGGTGAAGCCGATCGTCTCGCCGGTCGAGCCGAACGCGCCGCGGCTGCCGCCGAGATGACCACGGGCATCGACGTCGAGGGTGCTCGTCGCGTCGACCGAGAGCGTGCCTGCTTCGACGTCGAGGGCCCCCGCATAGCTGCCCGTCGTCTCGGGATGGGTCAGGACGGAGCCCTCGGTGACCGAGAGCGTGCCCGTCACCGCGATCGGATCGGCGAGCGCGACGCGCACCCCGCCCCGGAGCAGCACGTTCGGGAAGCGCCAGGACGCCGCGTAGGGGGCGCCGCTCTGGGCGACGCTCGCGAAGGCGACGCCGTTCTCGTTGGGCGTCTCGACGAAGACCGTCGTTGCCGTGTTCGACACGATCCGGAAGCTCTCGCCCTGAGCCGTGTTCGGGTTGATGCGAACACCCGCCAGATGATCGACGAAGACGCCCGGCGCGGGCAGACGCCCGTCGAGGGTCAGCGAGTCGACCCCGACCGCCGCCGCGACGCCCGGGCCGACCTGCGGCAGCGAGGCCTCGGCGAGCCAGGTACCGCCGGCGCGACCGGCGTCGAAGACGAGGCGCGCGGTCGTCCCGATCTCGAGGTAGACCGTCCCGGGCGCGCCATCGCCGTAGAAGCCGTCGCCGCCGTACGCCGTCGCCCGACGCGCGGCCAGCAGATCGGCGCTCGTGTCGACGGAGGCGGCGTAGATCGCGACCCGGCCACCGCCGCCGCCCGTATGGTTCACGCCGTTGAGGTTGCCACCGTTCGCGGAGATCGTGCCGTCGCCGCCGACGCGCGCGGCGTCGATCCAGATCGAACCGCCTGCGCCTTCGCCCGAGGCCGAGCCGGCTGAGATCGCGCCGTCGGCGCGGATCGCGCCGTCGACGTCGACGTTCCCGGTCGCGCGGATCCGGATCACGCCGCCGCCGTCGCCGCCCGTGCCGCCCCAGGCTCCGCCGCCGCCGCCCAGGGTCGCCGGTCGGAGCAGGTCGCCGTAGAGCGAGCTCGGCGTTGCGCCCCCGTTGGACGCGTAGGTTCCACCGAGACCGCCGTGGCTGCCGCCGGTGCCCGACCCGGCCCCGGCCCCGAAGCGCAGCGTCTCCGCCGTCGAGCCGAGCGGGCCCTTGCCGCCGCCGAGATAGCCGCGGCCGGTCACGTCGATCTCCGCACCGGCCCCGACGACGAGATCGCGGACGTCGAGGGTCAGCCCCGCCTCGCTGCGCGCCGCGTGAGTCAGGGTCGCGCCGGCCTCGAGGCGCAGCGTATCCGCCGTGATCCGGGTCGCGACCGCGCGCACGCCGTTGCGCAGGAGGATCTGGTCCGCGATCAGCCCGTCCGGGATCACGACCGAGTCGCTCGGCGAGAAGAAGCCGAAGCCATCGAAGACGAGGTCGCCGCGGGTCTGGCCGGGGGCGAGCAGATACACGCTTCCGTGTCCGCCGTCGCCGTAGAACCCGTCGCCGCCGACCGCGCGCACGTTGCCGAGCGGGAGCCCGAAGACGCCCCCGTGGCGAATCGCGATGCGGCCGCCGCCGCCGCCCGTATGATTCGCGCCGTTCGTCGTACCACCACTCGCGGAAACCAGACCCGTCCCGAGGAGCCGATCGATGCGCAGATCGATCGAGCCACCGGCACCCTCGCCCGAGGCCGAGCCCGCCGAGACGCCGCCGTCCGCGCGCAGCGCGCCGTCGACGACCAGCTCGTTGGCCACGATCGCGATCCGGCCGCCGCCGTCGCCGCCCGCCCCGCCCCAGGCGCCTCCGCCCGCGCCGAGGGCGCGCGGGGCCGTCGGGTTGCCGTAGACCGCATTCGGCACGCTCGCGCCGTTGCCGACATAGTCGCCGCCGACGCCGCCGTGGCTACCGCCGGTCCCGTTCTGGGCGCCCGCCGCGAAGCCCTCGGTATGCGCCGTCTCGCCGAGACCGGAGCGATTGCCGCCGAGGTAGCCGCGACCGGTGACGTCGATCCGGCTGGTCGCGTCGACGGCGACGCGGCCGGCCTCGATCACGAGATCGGGCGCGTAGACCTCGGTCGTCTCGGGATGGGTCAGGACGGAATTCTCCGTGAGGCCGAGCTCGACCGAGGCGAAGAGCGGATCGGCGAGCTCGAGGAAGCCGCCGCGCCGCAGCCGCAGCTCGTCGAAATGCCAGGCCCCGGCATAGGTCGCCCCGACCGCGGCCACGGAAGCGAAGGAGACCCCGTTCTCGTTCGGCGTGACGACGCGGATCTCGTTCGACGTGTTGGACGCGATCGCGAAGTCCTGCGCCTGGGCGCGATTCGGATTGAGCCGCAGCCCGACGAGCGCGTCCGGCGTGAAGGCCGGGAGCTTCCCGTCGACGACGAGGGTGTCCGCGCCGACCGAGGCGGCGATGCCCGGCCCGATCGGCGGGAGCTGCGTCGCGAGCGGCGCGGTCTGGCCGGCGAGCATGACGCCGTCGACGAAGAGCGTCCCGCCGGTGGCGGTCTCGAGCTTCAGGTAGACCGTCCCCGCGGCGCCGTCGCCGTAGAAGCCGTCGCCGCCGCGGGCCGTCACGTCGAGCAGTCCGCCGAGATCGGCGTTGGGATCGACGAAGGCCGCGTAGAGCGCGACGCGTCCACCGCCGCCGGCCGTATGGTTCAGGCCGCCCGTCGTGCCGCCATCGGCGGCGATGCGGCCGGTGCCCGCCAGGCGCTGGGTCTCGATCCAGATCGAGCCGCCGGCCCCCTCGCCCGACGCCGAGCCCGCCGAGACGCCGCCGTTCGCGAGGATCGCGCCGTCGACGACGACCCGGTCGCTCGCGACGATGCGGACCAGGCCGCCGCCGTTGGCACCCGCGCCGCCCCAGGCGCCGCCGCCCGCGCCGAGGCGGTTCGGCCGCTTCGGATCGCCGTAGACGCTGGTCGGGACGCTCGAGCCGTTGCCGGAGTAGTCGCCGCCGAGGCCGCCGTGGCTGCCGCCCGTCCCGTTCTGGGAGCCCGGGAGACGGCCGAGGGTATGCGCGGTCTCGCCGAGGCCCGTGCGATTGCCGCCGAGGTAGCCGCGATCCGATACGTCGATCGCCGAGCCGATCTCGATCACGACCTCGCGCGCCGCGATCGAGAGGCCGGCCTCGTTCGCGGTCTCGTGGGCGAGGCGCGAGTTGCCGCGCAGGAGCAGCGTCCCGCTCAGCTGGATCGCGCCGCGGGCGACGACGTTCGCCCCGTTCTGCAGCGTGATCGAGCTGAAGGCCTGGCCCGGCGGCAGGACGAGATCCGTCGCCGGCGATCCGGCGCCGACGCCGTTGATCACGAGCTCGCCGCTCGCTGCGCCCTCGCCGACGAGATAGATCGTGCCGTCGGCGCCGTCGCCGTAGAAGCCGTCGCCGCCGCGGGCCGTGAGGCGCGCCGCGTCGTAGGTCTCGCGGTCGAGGCTACGGATCGCGATCCGACCGCCGCCGCCGCCCGTATGGTTCGAGCCGTTCGTCGTGCCGCCGTCGGCGGAGATCCTGCCGAGGCCCGCGAGGGTGCGGAGCGTCAGGTTGATCGAGCCGCCCGAGCCCTCGCCCGAGGCCGAGCCGGCCGAGAGCCCGCCGTCGGCGCGGACGCTGCCGTCGACGACGAGGTTGATCGCACCGATCCGCACGAGGCCGCCGCCGTCGCCTCCCGCGCCGCTCCACGCGCCCCCGCCCGAGCCGAGCGCCCGCGGATCGACGAGGTCGCCATAGATCGGATTCGGCACGCTCCCGCCGTTGCCGACGTAGTCGCCGCCGAGGCCGCCGTGGCTGCCACCGGTCCCGTTCTGGGCGCCGGGCGCGAAGCCCTCGGTATGCGCCGTCTCGCCGAGTCCGGAGCGGTTGCCGCCGAGGTATCCCCGGGCGACGACGTCGATGCGACTCGTCGCGTCGATGCTGACGGTCCAGGCCGAGAAGTCGAGACCGAAGGCCTCCGTCTGGGTCGTCTCGCGATGGGTCAGGACCGCGCCGCCGAGGAGCTCGACGTTCGCGAAGGCATGCGTCCCGACGAGGGTCACGGTCGTCCCGACGATCCGCAGGCTGCGGCCGTCGAGGCTCGCGTCGGCGAGCTCGGTCGGCGCGACGATCACGGTCACCGGCGCGCCCGTCGCGATCGTCGCGGTCGCGCCGGCGTCGCCGACGATCGCGCCCAGGTTGCGCGGCGGAGCCTCGCGGTTGCCCGTTGCGTCGACGCCGAGAGTGAAGAACTCGAAGCTGCCGTCGCCGCCCATGCGCGTCGCGTCGAAGACGATCGAGCCGAAGCCCCCGCTCTGCGGGACGAACTCGCCGGTCCCGGTCCCGAGCGGGCCGGTGTAGCGGCTGAAGGTCCCGAGGCCGTTTCGACGGAAGTAGAGCTCGACGTGGTCGAGGTCCGCGAGGCCGCTCGTCACCGCATACTGGACGGTCGTCGTCGCCCCGGCCGGCGCGCTCGCCGAGGTCGCGACGGTCTCGGGCGGCGTCTTGTCGGCGTCGTCGATCGTGATCGGGACGGGCGCCGAGCTGCCCTCGTTGCCGGCGACGTCGCGGGCGAAGGCGCGGATCGTGACGTTCGAGGCGACGAGGCCGACCGGGATCCGGAAGCGGAAGGTCGCCCCGGCGACCGAGAGCGGCGGCGCGATCGTCCGACTGCCGTTGGCCGACGCGATGCCGTCGACGACATAGCGGAGCTCGGCGACGCCGCCGACGTCGGTCGCGGAGACCACGACCTCGACCTCGTCGGCGTAGCCGTAGACGGCGTCGATCGCGGGGGCCGTGATCGAGACGCTCGGGAGCGTCTGGTCGACGACGGTGAGCGTGCGGGACACGATCGGCGAGAGGAGCCCGCCCGTGTCCTCGGCCTGGAGGGAGACCGTGAGCGTGCCGCCGAGGGGCGCGCTGGCGGAGACGGTGAACGAGAAGGCCTGGTCGGTCGTCGTCGCGGTCGGCGAGATCAGGCGCGACTCGGCATAGGAGGTCCCACCACCGACCGTGAAGAAGACGCGGCGGACGCCGACGAAGTCCCGGGCCCGGACGGTGACCCCGACCTGCTGACCGCGCTCGACGGTGTCGGCGGGGGCCGCGAGGAACTCGACCGTCGGCGGGACGTCCTGGGCGACGGCGACCTCGACGGGGACCGCGACCGGCGCGAGGCCGCTGACGGAGACCGTGATGACGGCGGTGCCGTTCGCGAGGGCCTGGGCGACGCCACCCGCGACGCCGACCACGGCCGGCGCCGAGGAGGCGAAGGTCGCGCGAGCGGTCACGATCTCGGTCGTCGCGTCGCTGAAGTGGCCGACGACCGAGAGCGCCCGGGTCTCGCCGATCGCCGTCAGCAGGACGCTCGCGGGCTCGACCGTGATCGACTCGAGCGTGCGGATGTCGACGGTCGCGGTCGACGTGTCCTCGATCGAACCGATGCTCGCCGTGATCGTCGCGACGCCGCGCGCGTTCGCGACGACGCGGCCCGAGGCCGAGACCGACGCGATGTTCGGCGCGCTCGAGCGATAGGTCGCGCCGGCGGTCAGATCGGCGCTGCCCCCGTCGCTGTAGAACCCGGTGACAGAGAGATCGCGGGTCGCGTTCTGGCCGACCAGAGAGAAGCTCGCCGGCGAGAGCTCGAGGCGCGTGAGGACGCGTTCCGCGGGGACCGTCCGGGTCGCGGCCGGGCTCGCGTCCCGCGAGCGCGCGAGATCGATCACGATCGCCTCGATCGTGTCCCCGGGCTGGGCCTCGAGGCTCGCGCTGAAGCGGCCGTCGCCCCCGACGACGACCGACAGCGCGATCCCGCTGCGCAGGTTGCGTACGGTCACCGTCGCCCCGGCGATCGCCTGCCCCGTGACCGTCGCCCGCCCACCGACCGGCGGCGCGATGGCGTCGAGGACCGCCGCCGCAGGCGCGGGACCGTTCGCGCCGGCCTGCACGACGAAGTCGAGGGAGGAGTCGGGCTTGCCCGGGTCGTTCGAGACGCCGAGCGGATTGGTCGCGATGAGGTAGAGACGGTGGGCGCCGACCGCGAGCGCGGCGGTCTCGATCTGGACGCTGCCGCCGGCCGTCGGAAGCGGCGCACCGGCCGGATCGTCGAGGGCGAAGCGCAGGGACGCGATGCCCAGCGGATCCGAGGCCGAGCCGCTCACGAAGAGCGAGGCCCCCTGCAGGATGCGGACCCCGTCCGACGCGCCCGCGAAGGTCACGATCGGCTCGTTCGGATTCTCGACCAGCACGAACTGCAGCGTGTCCTCCCCCGTCTGACCGAGGGCGTCGGTCACGACCGCGCGGACGACGTGGGTCCCGAGCGGGAGCTCGAGCGTCGCGACGCGCGTCTGGAAGGGCGCGAGGGTCTGGGTCGCGAAGGCCGTCGGGCGGCCGTCGAGGTAGTAGGCGACGGAGGTCGCGGTCGTCGAGACCGAGTCCGGTGTGACGTCGACCGAGACGCCCTGGAGGACGGCGCTCGCCGGATCGGCGGGGAGCGTGATCCGGGGGGCCTGCACGCTCGCGGCGAGGACGAAGGGGATCGTCGCGTCCTGGGTATTGCCGGCACCGTCGATCGCGGTCGCGCGAGCCTGATAGGTATGGCCCGGGACGAGCTTCCCGGAATCGATCCCGAAGAGCGTCGGCCCGGCGTCGGCGCCGAAGCGCGTCTTCTGGTCGATGAAGACCGCGGGGACGTCCGGAGTATTCGCGTCTTGGAGGCGCAGCTCGACACGGGCGACCCCCGTCCCCTGGTCGGCGGCATAGGCGTTGATCTGGACGAGCTGGCCCGGAAGGACGCGCAGCGGATCGACGCCCGGCTCGATCCCGAGCGTGAGCTGCGGCGGCGTCTGGTCGTCGGTCGACGAGGTCGTGTCGAAGCTCGAGCTCCACTCCGCGAAGAGCGATTGATTCTGGAGGTCGCGTATGCCCTGGGTCAGGACGACGCGGTAACGGGCGTTGCCAGCGAGGCGGTTGGTGATCCCGTCGAGGGCCTGCCAGATCGCGACGGTCTTGCCGCTCACGAGGGAGAAGCGCAGCTGGCCGGGGGCGATCTGCCCGTCCGGAGCATAGACGCGGAAGGTCCCGCTCTCGCCGAGCGAGATCGAGCCCTGGTTCATCGGCTCGGAGAAGAACGCGACGATCGGCGAGTCGGTCCCGACGCCGAGGGCGCTCGGATACGGAATGACACTGACGGTCGGGACCCCGGTCGGAACGCCGCGGGTCGTGGGCAGCTTGCCCGTCAGACAGCCGATCGCCCCGACCAGGACCTGGAGCTGGATGTTCTGGGAGGAGACCCCGATGCAGGACGAGATGTCGCCCGTCGCATAGGGGAGGACCGTGAAGCTCTCGGTGACCCGGTCGCCGGGATAGAGATGCTGGAGCTGGCGGACCACGGCGCCTTCGATCGGCTCGCAGACCGGCGTCTCCCCCGCCGAGGCCGGTGCCTCGCACTCGACGAGGTCGGCGTCGGCGCCGACGTCGAGATCGAGGCTCGCGTAGAGCGCGGGTGCGTCGCCGGCGTTCGTGATCTCGACGCGCAGCTCGTAGGGAACGAGCGCGTCGACGCGATCGGGATGCGAGACCCGGACCAGGAACTCCGGCGGCCCCTTGACCTCGACCTTCGTGTCCGCCGACCCGCTGAAGGGCACCGCATCGTCGCCCTCGATTCCGGGCCCCGTCACGAATCCACCGAAGTTGACCCGGATCGGCCGGACGCCGATCTCGTCGCCGCGAACGATGAACTCCCGCTCCTTCTGGCCCGGAACGTCGCCGTCGGCCGGCCCGATCTCGTCGAAGACGACGACGCCGTCGGCGGGAAGCGTGTTGCTCAGCCCACCTTCCGGAAACTCGAGGCTCGCGCGCACGTTCGAGAGCGTGAAGAGCCCCGACATGTTCATCAGCAGCAGCCGGACGCTGAAGAACTCCTTCAGGCTGCGGATGTTGCCCTCGATGATGATGACGCCCGGGATGCGCGGCGGCTCGAAGCAGGCCGAGCATTCGACGACCTGATCGAAGACGATGATCTCGGTATCCGGCACCTTCGGCGAGCTGCCGCCTCCCGAACCCGGATCGCTGAGCGGCGGGACCTCTTCCGAGCCCAGCTCCTCGACGACGCCCGTCGCGATCGGAACCTCGACCGGGATCTGCTCCTGCCCGATCGTCAGCACGATCTGGAAGGTCGAGACGTTGAAGTTCTCGGGGTCGGCGAGGTCGATGACCCCGTCTTCGACGAGCTGGATGACGCGCTCGGGCGGGAGCGGCGTCGCCTTCACGCTCGCCACGACGATGCTCTGGAGCGAGAGCTGCGTGATGTTGATCTGCTTCTCGACGCGGCGGCCGGCGTCGTCGGTCGCGACGACGGTGAAGGTGTTCTGGGCGTTGGCGCGTAGCTGGAGGCCGTCGAAGCGGAAGCGGCCCTGTCCGTCGGGGGTCTGGGGGCCACGGTTGTCGGGGCCGGTGACGGTGACCTGGGTGGCGGCGCGGGCGGCCTCGAGCGGAGCGACGGCGAGCAGGCCGGCGGGAGCCACGAAGGCGAGGAGGAGCAGCCCCGCTCGCGCGATCGCACGGAGCGCCGCGAGGCGGCGCAGCGGCCCGAAGCGGCGGCTCGTCGCGAGACCGTAGGCCTTCACGGGGCGACCCATCATTGCGCCCCCACCCGGGTCGGACCGACCGGCGCCATCGGGAGATCGAGCTCCTGGATCGGCTGCGTCGCCCCGGCCGGCGGACGCGCGACGATGCGGACGCGGGCGAGCTCGTGGTCCTCCTCCGTCAGAGCGAGGACGCGGAAGAGATCGCCGTTCAGCGCGCGGACGAGCAGGCCGCGCGTCTCGCGACCGAAGCGCTTCAGGAAGAGGATCGGATCGACGGGCTCGAAGCGCTCGACCGCGGGCATGAAGGTCGCCGCGAGCCCGCGCGCGCTCGCCGCGACGATGCGCTTGCCGTTCTGGGCGATCTCGATGTCGTAGATGTCGAGCGGCGACCCGTCTCGGACGAACGGCACGAGCGGAATCGCGTTCTGCTGGAGGGATCCCGGAACGTTCTCGGCCTGGATCAGTTGATCGAATTGGACGTAGTAGACGAAGCCCGTCGTCGCGTCGGCGAAGTAGAAGTTGGGAAGCGGCGACTCGTCGAGAGCGAGCCCGGACCACTGCCGCCCGGGCATGTTCAGGATCTCACGGACCTCGTTCGTCCCCGTCGCCAGATCGTGGCGGACGACGTAGATGCTCTCCTGGTCGGAGACGTAGAGCCGCGTGATGCCCGCCTGCGTGAACGAGGCGAGATCCGTCGGTCCGGTGAACTTGAAGCGCGAATCCTCGACGAAGCGCTGGCCGACGAAGTGGTTCCGGCTCGCGGGATCGGCATAGGGCTGACCCGGATCGAGGAGCGTCAGCGGCAGCTGCTTGATGACCGGACGCGGCTGCTCGAGAGCCACGCCGGCGGTCCCGACGAGCTCGACGTCGGCCACGAAGAGCGACTCGACCTCCCGTCCGTCGTAGCGGATCCGCCCGACGTTCATCGCGATCGGATTCGCCGGATGGGAGTACTGGGTCAAGACGCTGTAGTAGTTGACCGAGCCGACGAACTCGCGCGCGAGCCCGTTCGCCGGGTCGTAGCGGAAGATGCGCCCTCCGAAGCGCGCGGACGAATTGCCGTTGTGGGCATAGACCCGCCCGGCCGAATCCGTCGCCAGGAACTCCGGCGGGAAGCCCGCCTCGATGCGATCGGGGACCCCGCCCGTATCGAGGAAGTTCGTGAGCAGCCAGCCCGTCTTGGTCTGGTCGATGATCTGGCTGCCCGACTGGAAGCGCTCGCCCTTTCGACTCGCGATGATGCCGTCCGGGATCAGCGTGTTGCTGTCCGTCTCGATCGAATAGGCCGGCACGTTGCGCGTCGCACGAACGTAGCGGAACGGTGGCGAGAGATTGCTGTAGATCAGCCGGACGGACTCGAAGGCCATCTGCAGCTCGCTGATCGCCTGGGCACCGGCGCCGAACACGCTCAGGACCCCGAGAGCGGCCTTCACGTCGGGCCGGGCATTCTTGTAGCCCGGAGGTCGGAGCCGCTTCTCGATGTTCTTCTCCGTACCCACGAAGTATCGACTCGCCCGCCTCGCCGAACGCGAAGAGCTCACGGCCGCGTCCCGCCGCCGCAGGATCTCCGAGCTCTCCGTCATCTTCTGCGACATGGCCTGCTCGTGCGGGACGTGGTCCGGAACCTCCTGATCGAAGAGCTCGTCGGTGAGACGGGAGACCTGCGTATCGCCGGCGACGACGAGGTCGTTGGCCGTTCGGAGCTTCGTCGTCTCGGTCGCGATCGCCAGGTTGAGGACCGTGCGGGCCGCGATGGGATCATCGGGCAGCCCGATCCGACGGAACTCGAGGCGGCCGTCGGTCGTCGTCGAGAGCAGATCGAACTGGGTCCGCTCGGGCCCCGTCAACGTCCCGTTCGACAGTCGCGCCTTCGCGTCCTCGAGCGTCGTCAGGCCTTGGGACAGGACCCCGCGCCGGCGCTCACCGTCCAGGACCTGCTGGTGACCGAGGGCGAGCCCGTGCATCTTGTCGAGGATCTCGGGGCGGAGCGTGTCGCCCTTCCGCGCGTATCCCAGGATCTGCTCGACGCCGCGATTCGCCCCGCTCTGGGTATCGAGGAAGGCGGCCGGCGGGGTCCCCGCCTTGACCTGTTCCCGGGCATGACCGACCAGCGCATCGAGCTTCGAGAGCTCCCGATCGACCTGGCCCGCGAAGCCCGTCTCGAGCTGCTGGACCTGACGATCGATCTCGATCTTCTTCTGATTGAGATCCGCAATCTCGATGTCGTAGGCCGCCACCTGATCCGCGAATCGATTCGTGAGCCCCCCGAGCCGGGTCTGCATCTCCGCCCGGATCGTATCGCGGATCGCCTCCTCCTGGATCGGGCCGAAGCGATACTGCGCCTTGGCGTAGTTCGTGTAGTCCTTCGCGGCGGTCTCATAATTCGAGAGGGAGAGGAGCTGCTTCATGATCGGCGGCGCATCGACGCCGACCTGGGCCTTGTACGGCCAGTCCCGGCGACGGACGCTCAGCGGGAGCGCCACTGCCGACGCATACTGGACCGTGGCCATCCGGTAGTAGTGGACACCGGGCCGGATCGTCCCGAGCGGAATCGAGAAGCGCAGGCGATCCGAGTCGGGGGCCTCGCTCAGCGACGCCGACTCGACGACGACGCCCTGCGCCGGATCCGACTCGAGGGGGCTCGCGAACTCGAAGATCTCGTAGCTGTACTGGCGGACCTCGTTCTTGTTCTCCGTCTCCGTCACGCTGCGAGCGAACTCGATGACGAGACTGTCCGTGTCTTCGTCGATGAAGCTCTGGAGCGGCAGGGGGGGCGAAGGCTCCATGCTGTCGGTCGCTGCCGCGATCACGTAGCCGAGCACGAGCTTCTCGAGCACCGACATCGCGAGCCCGTCGGCGAGCGACGCGATGTAGCCCACGGCGAGGGTCGTGCCGGTCAGGCCGCCGGTGGCGCCGATGGCGAGCGCGACCGCGCTCTTGATCGCCAGCTGCACGAACGAGTTGATGAAGTTCCCGGCCGAGACGTCCGTGACGAACGCGCTCCTCATGTGCTTCCACACGCGCGTCATCGTGCTCCCGGCGTAGGGATCCGCCTCGAGGTTCGTGTTGGGCCCGAGGATGACGTCGCCGCTGCCCTCCTGGGCTCCGGCGGCGGGCACGAGCCAGTCCGCGAGTCCGACGAGCAACGCGACGGCCCGCTCGCTCGCGGCCGGCTGTCGCTGCGCGGCGGCGACCCGGTCGGCGTCCTGCCCCGCGCTGGTGGCGGCGACGGTCTCGGGATCGATCCCGATCTCGATCAGGCGCTGGTCGGCGAGCTGGTCGAGCTCGTGGATGATCGGGATCAACACGCTCAGCGTCAGCAGCGAGGCCTGGAACCGGTTGAAGCTCGTCTCCGGCGTGACGATCGGCGCCTGGGTCGCGAGGGTCGTCCCCTCGTTGAGCAGGATGAACGCCATCGCGTTCAGCGGATCCCGGGGATTCGCCCAGGCCTCGTTCGCGAAGCGCTGGAGCGCATCGACCAGCAGCGCCGCATCGGGCTTCGACGACCGCCACGGGAACGCGTCCGTCAGGATGTCGCCGATCTCGCGCACCGAATACCGCTGACCCTCGAGCAGCGCCTTCGCCTGGGCGGTGAGGCCCGCCCGCGTGTACGAGATCATCCCCGAGCCCGCGATCTTCGGGTTCATCTGCCGGCCCGCGGCATCGAAGACGCCGACGAAACGATCCCCGACGACGAGCAGCGTATCCTCGATCAGGGCCTCGGCCTGCTCCTGCGTGAGCTTCGGCTCGACGGCGCCGACGCCGCGGTCGATCACGCTCGCGAGGGTCGCCGCACGCGGCAGCGAGCCGCCGGCCTGGAACGGCCGCGCGAGGGCATCGAGGGGGACGTCCTGCTCGAGGGCGACGTCCTTGCCCGCCTCGAAGACGAGATCGAGTCGCTCGACGCCGTAGTCGTTGCGCAGGACGACGATCTTCTGCGCGCCCGGCGGCACGCCCTCGATCGAGAAGCGGCCGTCGGCGTCGGTCTCGCTCTCGAGCAGCGTCCCGTCGATGGAGACGCGGGCGCCGGTCAGGGGCTGGCCCGTGAAGGAGTCGACGAGGCGGCCGGTGAAGGCGAGGGCTCCGGGCTCGACGACGAAGGCGACGATCGACGAGGCGGCGGGGCCGGCACCGGACAGCGAGACGACGCGCGTCCCGAGCGCGGCGCCCGGGTCGATCGCGATGCGCGCGACGGCGGAGGTCGGCGAGGAGACGGTGAGCGACTCGACGACGATCCCGGGACCGAAGTCGGCGGCGGTCTGGTCCTGGACGAAGGCCGTGTTGAGGCCCGTCAGGGTCACGTCGAGCTCTCGGCCCTGGCGCCCGGTCGAGGGCGAGAGGCCGCTGATCGCGACGAAGGGCTCGGGATCGAGCGCGACGCCCGCCGCACCGATCACGTTGCCGCTGATCGTCGTCCGCGTCTGGAGTGTCGGGGACGGCACTCGGTCGATCACGAGCTCGGGCGGGCCGGCCGAAGGCGCCCGGTCCTGGACCTCGATCGTGAAGGCGACGGAGGTCGTCGCCTTTCCGTCGTTCGCGCCGATCTCGATCGGGATGGAGCCCGCCTGGTCGTAGGCCGGGCGGAAGACGAGGCGGCTCCCGACCGAGTCGAGCAGCGCGTTCGCCGGCAGCGACGAGAGCGGGACGAGAGAGACCACGTCGCCGTCGGGATCGCTCGCGACGAGAGGCACGACGAGCTCGGCGCCCTCGAGGACCTGCTGCGGGCCAGGGTTGCCGAGGGTCGGCGCGCGGTTCACGCCCGTCACGACGACGTCGATCCGCTCGAGGGCGCGCAGCGGGCCGAGGGAGGCCTGGATCGCGATCGCGTGGCGACCGGTCTGGTCGGCGGTCGGGGTGAAGCGCAGATGGCCGCCCGAGACCTCGGCACCGGTCGGCAGCGGCTCGGCCGAGAGCTCCGCCGCGGGCTGGCTGGCGCGCAGGGCGAGGTCGAGGGACTCGCCGACGCCGATCCGGAACTCGCCGACGGGCTCGAGGATCTCGAGAGTGCCCGAGTAGACGTCGAGCTCGTAGCGCTGCTCGCCGAAGCCGCCGGCGGGATCTGCGGCGCGCACGACGATCGTCCGCCGGCCCGCATCGGCCACGACGGGCGCCCAGGAGACGACGCCGCTCGCCGGATCGATCGTCATCCCGTCCGGCGCATTCCCCGCCAGCGAATAGCGCAGGGTGGCCCCCTCCGGATCGTAGGCTTCGACGTCGTATGCGTAGGGCGTGCCCGCCTCGACGACCCGGACCGGAAGGCTCGTGATCTGCGGCGGGGCGTCGTAGTCCGAGACGTCGACGACGAAGGCCTGGGACGTGAAGGCGCCGCGAGCGTCGGTCGCGCGGAGCTCGACGGTCTGGGCGCCGAGCTGATCGGCAGTCGGGACCCAGGTCAGGAGCGTCGGCGTCTCGAGGCGCATTCCCGTCGGCCCGGTCCCGATCGAGAACGTGACGGCGTCGTTGTCGGGGTCGGTGGCGACGAGGTCGATGTACCAGTTGTGGCCCTCGATGGCGGAGGTCAGGGGCTGGGAGACGAAGACCGGGGGGCGATTGCCGTCGCCGCGCTCCTTCGTCCGGACCGAGCAGATCCGCGAGGGCTCGGCCGCGGCCCCCGTCGCCGAAACCGCGATGACCGCATATTGCTGGCCGACGCCGCGCGGCAGCCCGAAATCCGTATGGACGTTCCCGGTCACCGACGCGATCACCGTCGGCGTCCCGCCCGATCGCGTCCGCGTGACCTGGTAGTAGGCGGCGCCGTCGACGGGCTTCCAGCTGACGTCGATCTTGTCCCGCTTCGCGCGGCAGCGGGGTGCGGCGACGACCGGCGGCGGCGGCCCCTCCCCTCGCGCGATCGGCGTGCAGGAGAGCGGCGTGCTCGGATTGCTCGCGTTGCCCTGGACGTCGATCGCGACGACGGAGTACTCGTAGGGAATGCCGTTCACCAGCCCGAAGTCGGCGTAGGTCGTCTCGACGACGTCGGCGATCTCGCCCTCCGGCTGCCCGTTGCCCGAGCGCCGCACGCGATACGACGTCGCATCCGGCACGCTCGTCCAGGTCAGATCGGCGCGGCCGTTCTTGGCGCGGCAGACGAGATCCTTCGGCGCGTCGGGGCCGAGCCCGTCGGAGCCCGCCAACGGCATCGAGGCGCAACCCGCGAGCGGCGTCGACTCGCTTCCGTCGGTCGTCGCGGCGCTGACGTAGTAGTAGTAGCGGGTGCCGTTCTCGGCCTCGTGATCGACGAAGGTCGTGCCGACGACCTCGCCGAGGACCGTCGGCGTCGCCGTCTCGGTCCCGCGCGACACGCGGTAGCGATCGATGCCCTCGACGAGATTCCACTGCACGGCGACCTGGGCGTCGCCGGCGCGACACTCGAGAGTCCGGTCCGTGCCCTGATAACAACCCGTGAGCGAGCCCGCGATCCAGCCGATCGCGAGCGCGGCGAGCCCAGTCTTCAGGGGGAGGAGGCGCATCGCGTCGGGTACCTAACGACCCCGCCGCAGCGCCAGGAGCGCGAGCCCGGCGCCCATCAGGAGCGCCGTTCCCGGCTCCGGGACGATCGTGAGCGCGCCCGAATAGCTGATCTTCGTCGTCGAGCGCGAATCCGAGTCGCGCTGATCGATCGCGAAGCCACCGACGGAATCCCCGTCCTCGGAGATCAGGATCTCGATCCGCGCCGTCGCTCCCGGGACGAGCCGCCCGATCAGGAACGAGAGCGCCATCGACACGTCGTCGGGCGCGCTCGCCGGGACCGCGTTCGTCCCGTCGAGGGCCGCGCGCTTCGCGTTCTCGAAGATGTTCCCGAACTCGAAGCCCGGCTCGTCGACCTCGTAGGCCTGGCCCGAGGCGAGCGTGCCGCGGGTCTCGGCGAACTCGTTGAAGAAGGTATTCAGGGTCTCGTCGATCTCGGCGTCGAAGAAGGAGAGAAAGGAGATGCCGGCGAGCTCCGCACCGCTCGTATTCGTCAGGTCGTAGACCAGACGGAGATCCGTCGCGTCCGGCGAGAGCGACGAGGAGAAGGCGAGCGCGAGGCCGGCCGGAGGCGGCGACTGGGAGAGCTGCGTCGCGAGAATCTGGCCCGGCAGCGCGACGAAGGCCTCGATCTCCTCGACCTGGCCCCCCGCCCCGATCCGGAACGCCGAAGGCCCGCCCTCCCGCAGATAGGTCCCCGAAGACGTCAGCGTCGCACCCGAGATCGCGCGGGCCTCGCCCCCGAACGTCAATCCGAGGAGCAGCGCGATCGCCGCGGCTCCCCGCCAACCCAGACCACCCAGCATCGAGACGCTCCTCACCGCAACCGCTCGTCCGCCCGGGACCGCCCCCACGTCGGAGGTGAGACGTGGAGCCCCGATTCAGCTCGGCATTGTTCGGGAGTGGGTGCTGCATCACAAAAATGGTCTGAAAAGATCGAGAAGCGTGGGGTTTTTTCCCGAGCGCGGACGCGCTTGGCGGGGATTGCGATGGTGTGGGCGATCGGGGAAACGGGTGAGTCATCAAGGGCACAGCGGGGGCTGGCGAGCGCCGGACCGATCCGGGGGAGACGGGAACGCGATCGGTCGCATAGGAAGCCCCCGTCGACAGGGGGGCGGAATCGAAGGAGATGGCCTTCAGCCGCGCCCCTCTGCCGGTCCACATTCTTAGTCGGGGTGGTCGAGGGCTCCGCCTCTGGGCGCCCTCGTTCCAAACCTGGATCGAGCTCCTATATAGTCAGAGTCCCCTCGGGTCAGAGAGGCCTCCGCCCGACCAGACCGCGTCGACCTCTCGCGAAGCGATCCCATTTACCGACCGCGGATCGATCGCCAATCGGCTATCGAGATCGAATGACGCTCGTCCCTCTCCTCCGCGAAGCCCGCAAACGCGCGGGCCTGCCCCAGGCCGAGCTCGCGAAGCGGGCGGGGGTTTCCCAGTCGACGATCGCTCGCATCGAGTCGGGCGCCGAGTCCCCTCGACCGCCTAATCCCGCACCGCCGCCAGCGAAGGCACGTCGAGCGCCGCGAGCGTCGCCGCTGCAGCCGAGCCCGAGGCGGAAGCTGCCCCCGGGCCCTGCCCTATGCCCATCCCCGCCCCCGGCCGCGGATCGTCGCGCCCGATCAGGATCGCGCCTTTGAAGCGCGCGCCCTCCTCGACGACGATCCCCGCCGTCTGGATCTCGCCTTCGACCCGAGCCGATTTGTGGAGCACCGTCTGCCGCGCGACCCGGATGTCGCCGACGACCGTCCCGAAGACCTCGAGCGAGTCGGCCACGATCGAGGCATCGATCTCGGCGTGCTCCCCGACGATCACCGCCTGGCCGGCGTGGACCTGACCCTCGACGCGACCGTCGAGACGGACGCTGCCTGCGAAGCGGAGCTCCCCGGTCAAGACGGAGCCGGCGTCGAGATAGGTCTCGCTCGCCGGCGGCGCGACCCCATCGAGCGCGTCCTGCACCGGGATGCGGGTCGATTTGCTGCGGAGTCCGAAGGCCATGCGTGTCCCTCCCCGGCCCGGGCTGCCCGGGCGGTCTGCGTTGCCGGTCTGCGTAGGCGTCAGGACGGGAGGATCGACCGGTGCGGGCGGGGGCTGGGTGGCGGTGGTCACGGGGGGCGACCGGCGGGCCCACCCATCGAGGGCACAAGGACGGACGAACGTGGGGTGCCCGTGCCTCCTGGGCCGTGTCTGCTCGAGTTGGCCCCCAAAAAAGGACCAAATGATCGGACATCCGGTGGCTTACGGGACTCCCTGCCGGACCGAGTGTCCTCCCTGCTCCAGCCTGCCCCGTGGATATAAGTTTTTACCTATATAGTTTTCCCGTTATATTCCGACCACGGACAGGACGCTCCGCTTCGAGGAGTTCATCCGGCGCATGCGAAGCGCCCTCGCGGCGGAGTCCGCCGAGCGTGCACTCGAGCTTCTTTCGAGCGTGCTGAACCGGGTCGAGGACGAATTGTCGGGAATCCCTTTTCAGCCGGATCGATGGCAGAACGACGGCCGGATGTACCCGCCGCAAGCCGACAGCGCTCGGGACGTCGAAGGAAGACCCGAATTGACGCGCTATCGCAGTCGCAATCACGATACGTGGATCGGAACCAACGGAGCCATTCTCATCCGGGCGCGCGATACCGGACGAACCGAGCTCGACAAGGCTGGAGCAGACGGATGCAACATCGAACTCGATTGACCGTTCCCGAACCCGTCGCCGCGCTCAGGACTTCGCTCGCCGCCATCCTGCCGAACGCCGAGGTCAAGCTCGATCGTCCGCGCGATCCCGAAGGAGAGTGGTGGCTCGACGTGACGTGCGACGACTTCCACTCGGAAGTCGCCTGGCGCGCCACGCAAGGATTCGGCCTGTTCACCCGTCCGCCCGAATTCTCGGACCGACCGGACGAGATCTATCAGCCTCCGCTCCTTGCGGCGAAGCGCCTCGCCCAACTCTACGAGAATCGAAAGACATCCTCCGAGCCGATCCCCCTCTGGCTCACCTCGATCCGCCAGCTGCGAGGAACGCCGCAGACCTCCCTCGCCGAGAAGCTCTCGCAAAGCCAGGCGGCCATTTCCCAGCTCGAGCGACGAGAAGACATCCGCCTCAGCACCCTTCGTCGATACGTCGAGGCCATGGGCGGACGTCTCGAGATGAAGGTCGTCTTCGAAGAGTTCAGCGCGGTCGTCGACGTTGCCCCGAGCGACAAGACCGGTGAGAAATAGGAGCCACCTTGAATCGATCCCCGCTGATCGTCATCCGCTCCTCGAATCCCAGATCCCTGGCCGGCTTCTACCGAGCACTGGGGATCGACCTCACGGAAGAGAAGCACGGATCCGGCCCGACCCACTACGCCTGCGAGATGAACGACTCCGTATTCGAGATCTATCCGCTCGGAAAGAAGAGCCAGCCCACGACCGGGGCCCGGCTGGCCTTCGATGTCGGATCGCTCCACGACGCCCTCGCGAGGATCCATGCGATCGGGGACGTCGCGATTCTCGAATCGCCCCACGAATCCAGCCGGGGACGGACCGCGGTCATCGCCGACCCGGAAGGTCACCGAATCGAGCTCCGCGAGCTCCCCTCACCCGAGCCCCGCCAGCACCCGCCGAAACGCCCGTAGATCCTCGACGAACTGCCGCGGCCGCTCGAAGGCCGCGAAATGCCCGCCCCGCTCCTGCTCCTTCCAGTGGACGATGCGGTAGCGCTTCTCGGCCCAGGCGCGCGGCGTCTGCATCAGCTCGTAGGGCTGATGCGAGTAGCCGGTCGGGACGTCGACGCGGCCGCTCCAGGGCTGATCGGCGGCCGTGCCGGCCAGGCGGGACTCGGCGTAGAGGCGGGCGGCGGAGGCGGCGGTGTTGGTCGCCCAGTAGGCCATCACGTTGTCGAGGAGCCGGTCCCAGCCGTAGGTCGCCGCGAGCCCGCCCGGCTCGAGATCGCTCCAGACCTGGAACTTCTCGAGGATCCAGGCGGCGAGCCCGACCGGCGAATCGCTGAGCCCGTAGGCGAGCGTCTCGGGCTTCGTCCCCTGGATCGCCATGTAGCCGGTCCCGTCGGCGATGCGCGCCGCCGCGGCGGCGAAGCGCGCCTTCTCGGCGTCGGTGACTCCCGCCATCGGATCCGGATCGTCGGCGCCCGGCAGCGCGAAGATCATGTTGAAATGAACCCCGAGGAGCCGATCCGCGTAGGCCTCGCCGAGCCGCCGCGTCACGATCGCGCCCCAGTCCCCGCCCTGCGCGACATAACGCGCATAGCCCAGCTGGGCCATCAGGTCCGCGACGGCGTCGGCGACGCGGCGGACGTCGAAGCGGTCCTGCCGGGTCGGCCCCGAGAAGCCGTAGCCCGGCATCGAGGGAACGACGACGTGGAACGCATCCGCCGCCTCTCCCCCATGCGCCGTCGGATCCGAGAGCGGGCCGAGGACGTCGAGGAACTCGACGAAGGAGCCGGGCCAGCCGTGGGTCAGGAGGAGCGGCGTCGCGTCGGCATGGGGCGAGCGGACATGGATGAAATGGAGCTGCTCCCCGGCGGCGGTCGTCATGAAATGGGGCCACGCGTTCATCGCGGCCTCGCGGGCGCGCCAGTCGTAGGCCGTGCGCCAGTAGGCGACGGCTTCCTGGACGACGGAGAGCGCGATGCCGAGGCGCCAGGGGGCGGAGGGAGATGGGGCGGGGTAGCGGGGGTTGGCGAGGCGGGTGCGGAGGTCGGTGAGGTCGGATTCGGGCCAATTGATCTTGAAGTGGGTGATCGGCATGGGCGCGAAGCTACGTCAGGGAGACTTCGAGTCGCCATGATGCCCGGCGTTAGGGCACATCCCCTCGAAGGACCACGAGCCATCGCGATCTGATCGGACAGTCCCCCCCCCGATCGCCCACCGCACGCCGCAAGCCTCCCAGCGGGGGGCCCGCCCCCACCGCTCCCATCGAAGGGCGCGCGCGTCGCCCGCACCTCGCCCGAACCTTAAGGAAACCCTCAGGAATCTCGACGGACTTCCGCCCGAAGACGCGCCATGCTCCGATGACCGGATCGAAGCAGGAGGATCCCGCCCCATGCTCCCCCGCAACGCGATCGGTCGCCCTCGCCGTCCACGCCGCCTGATCGTGGCCTTGCCGTCGCGCTCATTCCGACCTCTCATCCGATCAAGCTGCCCGCGCTCGCCCTCTCCTCGCGCTTCTTCGCCGCCCCCATGCTCGGTTGCGGCTCGGCTCGAGCGTCGACGGCGGCCGGTCGCATCACGGCAGCAGCGGCATCGCGACCGAAGACTCGAGGCGACCATCAGCGGCCGTCGCCAGCGCGCCCGACCACGTCTACGTCGGGCCTGTCTACTTCATGACCAGTTCCTGACGGCGTCGACGACGTCGAGCTCGCCAGCGGTGACTTCATCTCGCGCCGCCTCGCCGGACGAGCCCTGCGACGACGCTCGCCAGCGATCCGACGTGACCCTCCTCGCCTGGCGAAACCACCGACATCAACGGCCGAGGGCTGGTCCAGGTCCGCCTCCGCGGCTCGAGCTTCACCCTTCCCTCCGCCCCGCGTTCACCGTAACCTCCCCGCTCCGCCGGCGCTTGGCTTCCAGGACCAGCTCGATCTCGAGCGGACACCGGCGATTCGGGCGGCGTCATCCAGATCTGGCTCAGCCGATCCGCAAGACGCTGACGGGCGGAACCCGAGGCGCGAGCTCGTATCTTCAGGTTCTCGACGACGGGACCTACGCGTACGATCTCGGTCTTCGCCGGAGGCGACCGACCCGGCGACGACATCACGCGGATCGCACGCTCGATCTGCGTTCGTCCGCGAAGCTTCCGCGACGATCTTGCCGCCGCTCTCGTCGTGTTCAGCCATCTGGCGTCGACGCAGAGTCGGGAGGTCGGGGGGATGACGATCAGTTTTTGAGAGGGGGGCGGTAGGATCCTCTGCCTCCCCTCGTGCTCGTGTTCCGTCGAAGGGGCGACCGGCAGCGCGCTATCGATCGGCTCGATCCCGTCGCCTTCGCGATGATCGTCGAAGAATGCCGCGATCAACTCGGTTCGTGGTCGAGCTCCGCCTGCATGGAAACAATCAGAAGGAATGCGGGAGGGATCACGTCTTCCCGACGCCTATCGAACCTACCGCTGAGGACATCAACGATCCGCCTGCGTCGACTTCCGGGGAGAACTTGCTGGACCCAGCCAGTGCTCCATCCTCGAAAGGGGAGTTTCTGGTCATCTCGAGGCAGTCCAGTCACATCTGACCGGGAAATCCCATTCAAGAGAGCCATCTCCATGCGGATGTTCAAGATTACTCCCGTCCTCCTAACCGGCCTCCTCAGCCGCCGTCCCGGCAGCAGCCGAGGACCTCGAGGCTGCTCACCTGCCCGCCAACCCGTTGACAAGTGGGCCTGATCGAGAGGTTCCCGCTCCCCGCTCCGTCGGTCTCCTACCCTGGTCCGAATGTATTCGGCAGGAGCTATCGGCAGCGCCGAACGGGGAGTTCCGAGCTTGATGACATCGCGGCGAGCGACGGAGCGTGGATCGAGTCGAGTTGTCCCAGGTCCGTCGGACCGCATCTCTATATTTCCTGCGTCGAACGAGAGAAGTTCGCCATTCAGGAGGGCATCCCGTCTCTATCGGAAAACTGAAGGATGAACAGAAGTGGCCGGATTCAGATTCCTTGCCTGGCGCCGGTTGGCCCTATCTTTATCGATCCTGTGCCATCCGGGAGCGACGATCCTTCGCATGTCGGCCGACCCTGCCCGGACAGATCCGGCTCAGACTCCATCGGATACAAGGCCGAACGTTCAATCGCCACAAGCAGACCGGAGTCAGATCCCGATTGCAACAGGCTCAGCTCCTGCTGCGTATTGGGCTTCTACTCCGGGCGATAGATGGAATCCTGACCGGCGACGCAATCCGCAGTCCGGAGCGTTCAGCAGCGCGCCGATCTGCCCTCCAACCGGAGTAATCGACGAGCAGACCGCATCGACGATGAGCGAGCTGGCGGTTCTGCGTTGTTGAGCAATCCCAGCCTGCCCGAACTTCCCAATGCACCGCCTTCAAACTGGATAACAGCGCATCCGTTCGCCATGAATGCGACGCACCGTTTTTCCGACACGACACTGAGACCGGTAGCTGGGTTCGGGGCAGCTGCGAGGCGGGCGGCAGCCTGAGCGCTTGGGATCTGACAACTGGCGCCTGGGTATACGGGAACTGTAATTAGGGCTGCGAACCACGCCGCGCCCATTCGAGTTTCCCCAGCCAAACCCTTCAGGCCCCGCGGATCTCATCCACGACATATCCCACCACTTCGAAATCCGGCTTATACCGGCCGGAGCGATCGACCCCGCTGATCGCTCACATCCCGCACGATTCCAGGAACGTTCCCGGCCCCGGCGGTCCCAGATCTGCCCTCGACGAATCCGAGCTCGCCCGGGAGCTTCTCGCCATGACCGACGCCTACACGGAGGCTCTCTTGCTCCCGCATGTCTTCGCGCGGTGGCGTCGCCTTCATCAATCGATTGAGCCGCCCCGCCGCCTCGACCCGAGCGATTCCTGGTCGGATTGACGACGAGCCGATGTCGCGTTCACCACGTAACCGAGATTCACGGGACATCGAACGCTTGCGCTCGCCCTCGGCCGGTGAACCGGATCCCAAGCGGAGCAATCAAATCCCTCTTCGCAAGCTGCTGGAAAGTCACCGCAAGCCGCGCCCGCAGCCGTAGTCGAGCACGGGTCTTGCCTTTGATCAGAATTCCAGTCGCGAATGGCGCTTTGGATCGGTCGCGACGATTCGAACGAGCATCAGGGCATAGTCTTATGTCTTTCAGTGATCACGGGTCGACGACTACCTAGATTGAAGACGCATCTCATCACGCCGCCAGGATGGATCCATGCGTGGCAACACGACCGGCGCCATGAGGAGTCTTCTGATCGTCCGCTCGCGAATTGCGACAAATCACCGGACGGAGCGACGGTTCCCCGGCGCGGCGTTCGGTACGCGAGTTCTTGAAGGTCGTTGCTCCGCGGAAGCATCTCGAACGATCAAGGGTCAGCGACATAAATGGTGAGCCCGCAGGGACTCGAACCCCGACCTAGAGATTGCGCCCGTTCTACCGACCGAGCTTCACGGGCCCGGCCGGTGGATACGACCGCCCCGCCCCCGTCGACCTGGCCGCAATCCTCCCTCGACTCGAGGCCGAGCTGAACCGCGAAGCCCCGCCGCCTCGGCCGCCCTCTGACGCCGGATCGATGAGCATGCTCGCCTGAATGAGAGGCCATGGCGTTCGCGTCCCCGGAATTTCCCGAGGGCCGACCCGGCACCCAGCGAATCCTGCCCGGGCTCCCACCTCCTGACCCGCCGAGGCCCGACCTGACCCGTCCTGCCCTCGGCGTTGACTTCGCCTTTCTCCTAGCGTGCTCAACCGCAAGACCCAACCCGAGGAGCCCTTCGATGGATCCAGAACGTATCCGACCTCGACCTGACCTGGACCGCGACGTGGATGGACTCCGGACTCGGCCTCGACGCCGCCGCCGACCTGATCTCGACCTGATTCCCAGCTGGACCGCGAAACCGAGCGCGCGATCGGCCGCCCGCCGCCCCGAGCGCGAGCCGCCGCCCGACGGCGACCCTGACGAACTCCCCCGGATGTGCCCCCGCTTCCTTAGCCCGATCCGGAGAGCGCGCCGCGCTCGCGTCGCGGCCGTCGATGCGCCGCGTTGCGGTCGCCGGCTGGTCGTCCCCCGCCTCGGCAAGCTGGGCCCGGCCGTCGCGAACGCTTCGCAAGGTCGCCCGGCGGGCCGTCGACAACGAGGCGATCGAGCCGGCATAGCGCCCTGTCGGACGGTCGAGAGCAGGATCGGGATCGAGAGCAGGAGACGTCGAGCGGTCGCGAAGGCGGGCTCGACGGGAATGGCCGGATCAACGGGAGCGACGCGCATCGAGCCGCGCCCGCCCCTCGCCGGAATGCGAAGTTGAAACGAAGTCCCAGGCCAGGCGGCTTACGCCGCCGAAGCCGCCTTCTTCCCCGACTCCGCCTCGAGCGCCGGCCGGCACTCCATCAGGATCCCCGAGTGATCGCTCCCCGGGATCGTGACGACCCGGAAGCCCTCGACCTCGAGCCCCTGCACGAACGCATGATCGATCCGGAGCAACCGCGGGCTCTCCGGCTTCGGCCCCCAGGTCGCCTGGACCCGTCGCCCTTCGCGCCGCGCGACTTCGAGCGCCCCGTCGCGCATCTGCCGCGCGAGCCTTCGATAGAGCGGCCACATCGGCGACGCGTTGCAATCGCCGACGACCGCGCGGACGGCGGCCGGACGCTCAACTGCCCGAGCCCGCGGACTCGCCAGGCGACCCCGCAGGGCGGCGGGAACGGCCGCATCGAGTGCGGCGCCTGGAAATGGACGTTCACGAGGTCGATGGCGACGTCGAGCCCCGGCCAATCCCCGGGATCGAGGATCGCGCGGCGCGCGTCGCGGTATTCGAGGGGGATCCGCTCGTACTTCCCGGGCTGGCGCAGAGCGATGCCCATCCCGTGATAGGTCGAGTCGGGCTCCAGGCAGCCATACGGCAGCTCCGACGCAATCGCCTCGGCGTTCTCGAAGCCGAGCTCCTGGGCCGCGAAGACGTCGATCTCATGCTCCCGAATGAGCGAGATCAACCCATCCGGATCCGCCTTCCCCCACCACAGATTCCCCGAAAAAACCCGAATCGCCCTCGACACCTGCACATCTCCGCATCCGCTCGGCCCCGAGCGCCCCGAGCCCCAGGACGACGTCCCCGCCGCCCCTAGCCCCGCGCTCTATCGACCACCACACCCGCCCAATCAACACCGGATTCGCCCCCTGAGTTCCCACCGGCCCCCAGGAAGGGACCAATGGATCTCAGCCCACCCGGACCGTCGTTACGCCCGATCGCCCTCGCGCCCGAGCTCGGCAGAGCCCGTCGGCAAGCAACGCCCAACACCCAACCCAACCCATTGGAAGAGCGCCCACACCGCCCCGCCGAGAAGCACCGCCCGACGAGTGCCCCGGCCGGACGCGGCCTGGCGCGAGATTGAGCCCGGCACGCGCAGCAAGGCGCGCAACGCAGCCGACCGGCCCCACGCGTGCCGGACGAAGCCCGAGTGCCAGGCCGCGTCCGGCCGGGGCACCTGGCAGAGCCCCGATCCCTGATCAAAGAAGAGTGGAGCCCCATCGAACAGCGCCGCTTGACGATGATCGTCTCTTCCCGCCCAGGCCCGACGGAGAGCAGCGCCGCCGGCACTTCGGTGAGCGCCTCGATCCGCTCGATGTAGCGCCGCGCATTGCCAGGCAGCTGCTCGATCTTCGTCATACCGCGCAGGTCTTCCTGCCAGCCCGGCAACGTCTCGTAGACCGGCTTCGCCCGCTCCGTCTCCGCGAGCGTCATCGGGAAGTCTTCCGTGATCTTCCCGTCGATCTCGTAGGCCGTGCAGATCTTGAGCTCCGGCATCCCCGAAAGGATGTCGAGCTTGTTGATCGCGAAGTCCGTCAGGCCGTTGACCGTGACCGCTTCGCGCAGCAGGACGGCGTCGAGCCAGCCGCAGCGCCGCGGGCGCCCGGTCGTCGCACCGAACTCGGCGCCCTTCTTCCGGAGCAGCTCGCCGAGCTCGCCCTCGAGCTCCGTCGGGAAGGGGCCGCCGCCGACGCGGGTCGTGTAGGCCTTCGTGATGCCGATGACGCGGTCGATCTTCGTCGGGCCGACGCCCGAGCCCGTGCAGACGGCGCCCGCGACGCAGTTCGAGCTCGTCACGAAGGGATAGGTCCCGTGGTCGATGTCGAGGAAGGTCCCCTGCGCGCCTTCAAAGAGGATGTTCTTTCCGGCGCGCAGCGCCTTGTCGATGATGCGGCCCGTGTGGTCGATGTAGGGCTCGAGCGCGCGGCCCCACTCGACACACTGGGCGTAGAGCGCGTCGATGTCGATCGCGGGCGCGCGGTGGAGCTCGGTCAGCTCGAAGTTCTTCTGCTGGCCGATCGAGTCGAGCTTCGCGCGCAGCGTCGAGAGCTCGCGCAGGTCGGCGACGCGGATGCCGCGGCGGGCGACCTTGTCTTCGTAGGCGGGGCCGATGCCGCGGCCGGTCGTGCCGATCTTGTCCTCGCCGCGGGCGCTCTCGCGGGCTTTGTCGAGGGCGGTGTGCCACGGGAGGATGACGTGGGCGCGGCCCGAGACGCGGATGCGCGAGGGATCGCGCAGGATGCCGCGCTCCTTGAGCTTGCCGAGCTCGATCAAGAGGATGCCGGGATCGACGACGACGCCGGGACCGATCAGGTTGACGGAGCCGTCGTGGAGGATGCCGGAGGGGACGACGTGGAGGATCGTCGTCTCGCCGCCGACGACGAGCGTATGGCCCGCGTTGTTCCCGCCCTGGAATCGCGCGACGAGATCGGCCCGCGGACCGAGCCAATCGACGATCTTGCCCTTGCCTTCGTCGCCCCACTGCGCGCCGACCGCGACCACCGTCGTCATGATGCTTAGAGCTCCAACAGCTGGACGGCGATCATGCTGGGATCGTCGCGCAGGGCGGCCAGGACCTTCTCGCTCGGGAGCTGGTCGACGTTGACGAGCATGCAGGCCTCGCGGCGGCCTTCATGGAGGGCGAGCTGCATGCGCGAGATGTTGACGCCGGCGTTGCCGAGCAGCGTCCCGACGCGACCGACGACGCCGCTCTGGTCGTGGTTGTGGATCAGGAGCGTATAGCCCTCCGGAATCGCCTCGAGCATGAAGTCGTCGACGCGCACGATGCGCGGCTGGCGGCCATGGAAGACGGCGCCGGCGATGAGCCGATCGACGACGCCCTTGACCTTGACCGTCACCGCGCTCGCGAAGTCCGTCGTCCGCGTCGTCTTGCTCTCGATGACCTTGATGCCGAGCTCCTGCGCGACGTGCGACGCGTTGACGAGGTTCACGTTCTCGCGGACCGTCGACAGGATCCCCTTGAGCACCGCGATCGTGATCGGCGCGACCTTGAGCTCCGCGACCTCGCCCGAGTACTCGACCTCGACGACGTCGACGCGGCCCTTCATGAGCTGGCCCTGGAAGCGGCCGAGCTTCTCGCCGAGATCGAGATAGGGCGCGACGGCCTGCATCTGCTCCGGCGACACGCTCGGGAAGTTGATCGAGTTGCGGACCTCGCCCCGGACCAGGAAGTCGCGGATCTGCTCGGCGACGGCGATCGCGACGTTGATCTGGGCCTGCTCGGTCGAGGCGCCGAGATGCGGCGTGCAGATGACGTTGGGATGGGAGACGAGCGGATGGCCCGCCGGCGTCGGCTCTTCGACGAAGACGTCGAGGCCCGCGCCGCCGACCTGCCCCGACTCGAGGGCTTCGAGGAGCGCCGCCTCGTCGACGATGCCACCGCGGGCCGCGTTGATGACGAGGAGCCCAGGGCGTGCCTTCGCGAACTGGGCCTTCCCGAGGATGCCGGTCGTCTCCTTGGTCTTGGGGACGTGGACCGTGACGACGTCGGAGCGCTCCATCATCTCGTCGAGGGTGACCCGCTCGACCTCGAGGCGCGCGGCGGCCTCGGCGGTCAGGTAGGGGTCGTGGACGATGACCTTCATGCCGAGGCCCTTCGCCCGGGAGACGACGTAGCGGCCGATGTTGCCCGCGCCCAGCACGCCGAGGGTCCGGTTGTAGAGCTCCATGCCCTCGAACTTCTTCTTCTCCCACTTGCCGGCCTTCATCGAGGCCGTCGCCTGGGGAATGTGGCGCGCGAGGGAGACCATGAGGGCGATGGCGTGCTCGGCCGTCGTGATGTTGTTGCCTTCGGGCGTGTTGACGACGACGACGCCCGCCTGGGAAGCGGCCGCGACGTCGACGTTGTCGACGCCGATGCCCGCGCGGCCGACGATCCGGAGCTGCTTCGCGGCGGCGAAGACCTCCTTGGTCACCTGGGTATTCGAGCGGATGACGAGGCCGTCGACGTCGGCGATCAGCGAGAGCAGCTCGGCCGGCGAGCAGCCGGGGCGGTTCACGATCTCGAGGCCCGGCGCCTGCTCGAGGATCTTGACGCCCTGCTCGGAGAGCGAGTCGGAGATGAGGACCTTCGGCACTGGACGATCACTCCCCGCGCAAAACGGCGCGCACTAGCATCGATCCCCACCCAGGGGCGATCGCGAGCGGAACTCCGTCCCACTCGACCTGAACCATCTGGACGCTGCGATCCCCGGCGATTGCGAGAGAGGGCGAGCGTTCGGGAAAGCGGGCGGCCCGGGCGGACGACCCGACCGCGGCGCGTCGGACTCGAGGTCGGGAGCCGGGCTCCGGGGTCTCCCGCGCTGTTCGAGGCGGCCCTCGCGGCCCGCGCGACGAACGGCTAACCCGCCGACTTGACTACGGAATCCAACCGGGCGCCGAGTGTGCCCAACGGGCTTCCCACTGTCAACCGGAAGGCCGCTTCGTGCTACGGTCGGCCGCCTTCGCGCGGCCCGCTGGCGGCGCGCCCCGGGTCCATCCGGCGCGCCCTCCCCGGCGCCCCGCGAGCCCCGCGGACCCGCCGCGGGACCGGCCGCGGACCGAGAGCCTGCCAGGAGCCCCGTCGATGTCGAGCCCGAGCCACCCCGCGCGCCTGCCGATCGCGCCCCGCGGCCCGCTCTCGGGAACCGTCGCCGTCCCCGGCAGCAAGAGCAT
Organism: Myxococcota bacterium; assembly: GCA_046351135.1. Lineage (GTDB taxonomy): Bacteria > Myxococcota_A > UBA9160 > UBA9160 > UBA4427 > UBA4427. The sequence continues at coordinate 65,224 of JAXLZA010000008.1, forward strand.
CACGAACCGCGCCCTCCTGCTCGCCGCCCTCGCCTCGGGCGAGAGCGTCCTCTCGGGCGGCCTCGAGTCCGACGACACCGTCGTCATGCGCCAGGCCCTCGCCGCCCTCGGCGTCCCGGTCGAGCAGTCGGGGACGACCTGGCGGGTCGCGGGCCAGGGCGGCCGCTTCGCCCTCCCCGCCCACCCCCTCGACTGCGGCAACTCCGGGACCACCGCCCGCTTCCTGACCGCCGCCCTGACCCTCGCCCCCGGCCCGGTCGTCGTCGACGGCAACGCCCGCATGCGGGAGCGCCCGATCAGCGATCTCGTGACCGCGCTCCGCGCCCTCGGCGCCGGCCTCGAGTTCCTGGGCAAGACCGACTGCCCGCCCGTCCGGATCCTCGGCGGCGGCCTCCCCGGCGGACCCGCCCGGATCGACGGACGCAAGTCGAGCCAGTACGTCTCGGCCGTCCTCCAGGCCGCGCCCTACGCCGCGCGCGACGTCGAGCTCGCCTTCGTCGACGGGGTCATCGTCTCCCGCCCCTACATCGACCTGACCCTCCAGGTCATGCGCGACTTCGGGGCCGTCGTCGCCTGGGGCGGCCAGCCCGGCGACGAGCGCATCCGCGTCGAGGCGGGCCGGCGTTATGTCGGGACGCGTTATGCGATCGAGCCCGACGCCTCCTCCGCCGCCTACCCCTTCTGCGCCGCCGCCATCGCCGGCGGCCGGGTCACCGTCCCGAACGTCCCCGCCCACTCGCTCCAGGCCGACTTCAAGATCCTCGGCCTGCTCGAGCGCATGGGCTGCCGCATCGAGCGCGAAGGCGACCGCGTGACGGTGGTCGGACCGGACGCGGGCCCGGGCCCGCGGCTGCGCAGCCTCGGCGAGATCGACATGAACGACTTCCCGGACGCGGTCCTCGCCTACGCCGTCGTCTGTCTCTTCGCCGACGGCCCGACCACGATCCGCAACGTCGCGAACCTCCGCATCAAGGAGACCGACCGCCTGGCCGCCCTCGAGACGGAGCTCCGCAAGCTCGGCGCCGGCGCCGAGGCCGGCCCCGACTGGCTCCGCATCGAGCCCCGCCCCCTCCACGGCGCCGAGATCGCGACCTACGACGACCACCGCATGGCCATGTCCTTCGCCCTCGCCGGCCTGCGCGTCCCCGGCGTCGTCATCCTCGACCCCACATGCGTCTCGAAGACCTGGCCCGGCTACTTCGAAGCCTTCGAACGGCTCTAGGCCCCCCTTACGCAAAGAACCGGCAACGGCGACGCCCCCCACTTGTCCAAACCCCGTCCGCGGGAACGCGCAAAGCCCTGCCACGCCATCCCGAGGGCCCCGGCCGGAGGCGACCGGGCGCGAGATTGAGCCCGGCACGCGCAGCACCACGCCCAACGCAGCCGACCGGCCCCTCCACGCGTGCCGGTCGAAGCCCGAGTGCCCGGTCGCCTCCGGCCGGGGCCCCTGGCACAGCGCCACAGTTTTTTGACGCCGCCCCCGTTGACAAGCACCGAGCGCGTGAAGATCGATGAGTCGTAGCCGGAGATCGGACGGCGCGGACGGGTGAGCCCGATGTCGCAGCCGGTAATCCATCGAAACGGCAAGGAGGATGACGAATATGGCGACCTTTACCCTGACTCGACCCATGGCCCTGCATCCCTGGATCGGTCTCATGAACGAATTGCGCCGGGACCTCAACTCGGCGTTCCGGACCGACGACGGCGTCTTCCAGGGGACGCGCGGCGTGTATCCCCCGGTCAATCTCCACGAGAGCGAAGAGGGCTACGTCCTCACCGCGGAGCTGCCGGGCGTCTCGCCCGATCACATCACGGTGTCGCTCGAGGGCTCGACGGTGACCCTCGCCGGCGAGCGCAAGGTCGAATACCCGGTCGGCAAGGGCACGGCGGTCCACCGCCGCGAGCGCCCGTCCGGGAGCTTCCGACGCGCGTTCGAGCTGCCGGCGGAGATCGACGTCGAGCACGCCCGGGCGAGCCACAAGAATGGGGTGCTGACGCTGACGCTCCCGAAGGCGGCCTCGGCGAAGCCCCGACAGATCGCGATCGAGACGCGCTGATCGAAGCGCCGACGAAAGGAATGAAAGCCATGACGACGAACGAAACCCGTGAGATCCAGCCCCGCGAAAAGGAAGTGCTCGTGACCGAGGATCCCCGCTCGGGCCTCGTGTTCCGGCCCGACGTGGACATCCTCGAGGAGCCCGATGCCTTCGTGATCCACGCCGACATGCCGGGCACCTCCGACGAGACGGTCGAGATCCAGCTCGAGAAGGGTCTGCTCTCGATCCACGGCCGCCTCGCCCAGACGCCCGCGAACGTCCGGCCGCTCTACGCGGAGTACCGCAACGGTGGCTACTACCGGGAGTTCCGGCTCTCGGAGGACATCGACGCGGCGGCCGTGACGGCGCGGATGAAGGACGGTGTCCTCGAGCTCCGGCTGCCGAAGACGGCCGAGCGCAAGCCGCGGCGGATCGAGGTCCAGGCGGCCTGATCGGCCCGCGCGATCCGGGCGCGACCGCCCGGATCGCCGGATCGGCTTCGCTCCGACCGGGACCGGTGAGCCCGGCGATGCCCCGCGCATCGCCGGGCTCGTGCGTTTCCGGGCTGTGCCGGGCGTGACTCCTCTCCCGTCCGAGCATCGAATCCGTATACTGGGCGCGGCATCCCCCCACCCCGCGTGCCAACGAGGATCCACCCCTTCATGTGCGCCCAATCCGCCGCGCCGCTGAATACGCCCGTCTTCCAGGCCCACGCCCACGGCCAGTCGATCTGGCTCGACAACATCAGCCGCGACCTGCTCCTCTCGGGCGAGCTGCGCCGCTGGGTCGCCGCCGAGGGGATCCGCGGGGTGACCTCGAACCCGGCGATCTTCGAGAAGGCGATCGCCAAGTCGAACGACTACGACGCCGCGGCGCGGGCGCTGGTCGCCCAGGGCGCGAAGGACGCCCTCGACGTCTTCGAGCGCCTGGCCGTCGTCGACATCCAGCTCGGCTGCGACGTGCTGCGCCCGGTCTACGAGTCGAGCGAGGGCCGCGACGGCTTCGTCTCCCTCGAGGTCTCGCCCCATCTCGCGCACGACACCGCCGGCACGATCGCCGAGGCCCACCGCCTGGCCCACGCCGTCTCCCGCGACAACCTGATGATCAAGGTCCCGGCGACGCCGGCGGGCATCCCGGCGATCCGCCAGCTGATCGAGGACGGACTCAACGTCAACGTGACGCTGCTCTTCGCGGTCTCCGCCTATCAAGCGGTCCACGACGCCTACATGGCCGGCCTCGAGGCCCGCCTCGCGAAGGGCCTCCCGATCTCGGGCATCGCGAGCGTCGCGAGCTTCTTCGTCTCGCGCATCGATGCGAGCGTCTCGCAGAAGGCCGAGAAGCTGATCGCGGCGGGCGCAGCCCCCGACGTGAAGCAGCGCCTCCAGGCGCTCGACGCCAAGGTCGCGATCGCGAACGCCAAGGTCGCCTACGCCCGCTTCCTCGACGACCTCGGCGGCGCGCGCTGGCGCAAGCTCGCGGCGGCGGGGGCCGATCCGCAGCGCGTCCTCTGGGCGAGCACCGGCACGAAGGATCCCGCCCTGCCGAAGACCCTCTACGTCGACGAGCTGATCGGGAAGCACACCGTCAACACCGTCCCCGACGCGACCCTCGCCGCCTTCCGCATCGAAGGCAAGGTCCGCGACGCGCTCGGCAGCGATCCCGGTCGCCTCGACCGCGAGGCGAAGGCCGTGCTGTCGGAGCTCGCGAGCCTGGGCATCTCCCTCGACGCGATCACCGACGAGCTCCTCACGAAGGGCTGCGCGCTCTTCAGCGAGGCCTTCGACGGGCTGCTCCGCTCCGTCGAAGCGAAGCGCCAGCAGGTCCTCGGCGGTCGGAAGTAGGCGATGCGCCTCGCGCTCGGCGAGCAGGCCGGCGCCTTCGAAGCGGCCCTCCGCCGGTGGGACGCCGAAGGCTCGACGCGCCGGCTCCGGGCCCGCGACGCCACCCTCTTCTCGAACGCCGACGAAGCACGCTGGCTCGGCTGGCTCGACCTTCCCTTCGCGAGCGTCGACGACGCGATCGGCCCGGCCGCCCTGCGCGACGCGGTCGCCCGGCATCCGGCAGGCTTCGCGGTCGTGCTCGGCATGGGCGGCTCGTCGCTCTGGCCGGACGTGCTCGGGCAGACGTGGAACGGGCGCGGCGCGGACGAGGCCGGGAGCGCGGCGGTCCCGAGCGGGGTGGCGGCGGCGACGCGAAGGCCCCTCTTCGTGCTCGACACGACGGTGCCCGACGCGATCGAGCGTTTTCTCGGGAGCGTCGCGCTCGAGCGCGGGCTCTACTTCGTCTCGTCGAAGTCGGGCTCGACGATCGAGCCGAACGCGCTCTATACGCTGATCCGCGCCCGCCTCGACGCCCACCTCGGCCGCGAGGCCGCCGGCCGCCACTTCGTCGCGATCACCGACCCCGGTAGCGCGCTCGAGGCCCGCGCGAAGCAGGACGGCTTCCTCGGCATCGCCCCCGGCCGCCCCGACGTCGGCGGCCGCTTCTCCGCGCTCTCGCCCTTCGGCATGCTTCCCGCGTTTTCGATGGGCCTCGACCCGGAGCGGCTGCTCGCGCCCGCGCGGCGGATGGCGACGGCCTGTAGCTCCGACGCGTTCGCCGACGCGAATCCCGGCGTCGCCCTCGGCCTCGCCCTCGGCGTCCTCGCCCGCGCCGGCCGCGACAAGCTGACGCTCTCCCTCGCGCCCTCGATCGAGAGCTTCGGCGCGTGGATCGAGCAGCTCGTCGCCGAGTCGACGGGGAAATCGGGGCGCGGGCTGCTGCCGATCAGCGGCGAGGGGCTCTTCGAGCCGGGGTGTTATGGGAAGGACTGGATCTTCGTCGACGTCGCGGTCGGCGGGAGCGGTGGCGCGGGCACGGGACCGAGCACCGGCGGGAGCGCGGGCGCAGACGTCTTCGACGCGACGCGCGCCGAGCGGGCGGCGCGGCTCGATGCGCTCGAGCGGGCGGGGCATCCGGTGATCCGGCTCGAGCTCGCCGAGCCCTTCGAGCTCGGGGCCGCCGCCTATCAATGGGAGGTCGCGACGGCGGTCGTCGGCGCCGTGCTCGGCCTCAACCCCTTCGACCAGCCCGACGTCGAGGCCGCGAAGCAGGCGACGCGCGCGCTGATGGCGAGCCCCGGCGGCGCCGCCACCGCGGGCGACGGCCCCGGCCTCGAAGCCGAGGGCCTGCGCTTCTTCGCCGCCCGCGAGCTCGCCGGCGCCCTCGCGAGCGCGCCCCGCGAGCCCGCGGCCTGGCTGCGTGCGCTCGTCGACTCGCTCCGCCCCGGCGACGGCTTCCTCGTGAACGCCTTCGTCGACGACTCGCCCGAGCACCGCGAAGCCCTCGAACGCCTGCGCCGGATCGTCGGCCGCGCGCGCCCCGTCGCGACCGCGCTCTCGATCGGCCCCCGCTATCTCCACTCCACCGGCCAGCTCCAGAAGGGCGGTCCGAACCGCCTCGCGGGCCTCCAGCTCTGGCAGTCCGCGAGCGCCCGCCGCGCCCACACTGTCTCGCCCCTCGCGATCCCCGAGATCGGCGGCGACTTCGATGCGCTGGCGGAGGCCCAGGCGCTGGGCGACTTCCGCGTGCTGTCCGAGCGCGGCCGCCGCATGCTCGGCGTCGACCTCGGCCACGACCCGCAGGCCGGCCTCGAACGATTGATCCGCTGGATGCAAGGAGCGCTCGCCTGACATGGCCCCCGACACGAGCTCGCGACCCACGACCGCCGCCCCCAGCGCCGCCGAGGCCGCCCTCGACTTCGTGCGCGACGGCATGAAGCTCGGCCTCGGGACGGGCCGCGCCGCCGCCGCCTTCGTCGAGGCCCTCGGTGCCCGCGTCGCGAAGGGCCTGCGGGTCACCGGCGTCCCGACGAGCGAAGCGACCGCCGCCCTCGCCGGCCGGCTCGGCATTCCCCTCGCGCGCCTCGACGAGGTCCCGCGACTCGACGTGACCTTCGACGGCGCGGACGAGGTCGATCCGAAGCTCGACGTCATCAAGGGCTACGGCGCGGCGATGGTGCGCGAGAAGATCGTGGCCCGGAGCTCCGAGCGGCTCGTCATCCTGATCGGGCCCGAGAAGCTCGTGAAGCAGCTCGGCGAGCGCGGACGGCTCCCGATCGAGGTGCTCCCGTTCGGCCGTGCGCTGGTCGAGCGCGAGCTCGCGCGCCTCGGCCTCGCGAGCGAGGTGCGCCGCGGCGAGAACGGTGAGCCCGTCGTCACCGACAACGGCAACCTCGTCCTCGACGCGAAGCTCTCGCCGCCCCTCGACGCCCGCGCCCTCGAGCAGGCGATCTGCGGCCTCCCCGGCGTCGTCGGCACCGGCTTCTTCCTCGACATGGCCGACGCCGTCATCGTCGGCAGCGACGACGCGGTCGAGATCCGCAGGCGCCCGGGCCGCGGCTGACCCGGCGCCGCGCGCTCCCCGCCGCCCGCGATTCGCGGGATTTCTTCGCCCCCGGAATTCCCAGCGGCCCCGCGCACATCCCCGCCGCCCCTCCCGCCTGCCTGCACCTTCCCTGCCGCTCGTTCGCCCTACCCGCGACTCCGGATCGGTTAGTCTGGCGTCCGGGAGCCCCCATGTACCGACGTCCCTTCCTCGTGCTGCCCGGCGGCGATTGCATCCCGCTCGAAGGCGACTGGCGGATCGAGCCGCTGCGCGGCGAGTGGTACGTCCTGGGCCACCACACCGTCTTCCGCTTCGACAGCGAGCAGGAAGCCCTCGCCCGCCTCGCCCACCTCCGCGGCGAGGCCTCGCCCAACGCGGTCGCCGCCTTCACCCTCGAACTCGACGACGACACCGAAGCGCTCGACGGGGCGGGCGAGCGCGACGGGCACACGCGCGCCGACCGGGTCGGGTTCGCGGCCCTCGCGCCCGCCGACCTGATCGGCGAGGCGGATCTGCATTAGTCGGCGGCGCGCTCCCGGGCGAGCCCGCGGAGGCGCTCGGCCGGGATCGACACGAACAGCCCTTCGGCCTCGGCCTTGAGGTCGCTGCCCGCGTAGAGCTGGCACTCGGTGAAGATCTTGCGGCCCTCGACGCGCACGAGCTGGGCCTCGAAGCGCAGCTCGACGTGGAGCGGCGTCGGCTTGCGGTAGTGGACGGTCAGCCTTCCCGTCATGCCGGGATTGCCGCCGAGGGACTGGACGTAGCCCAGGACCTCGTCGAAGGCGGCCGCGACGAATCCGCCGTGGACGTGGCCGGGCGGGCCCTCGTAGGCGGAGCCGAAGGTCCCCATCGCGGCCGCCGTGCGTTCACCCGTCCGGCCGATCGTGAGCGGCGGAGCGAGCGGGTTGGCGAGGCCGATGAGCGGACTCTGGTCAAAGAAGGCGGCCACGTTGCCGGCATTGGCGGCCTCGGCATGGCCCATCACGCGTTCGAGCTTCGGGTGCGAAGCCAGGCGATCCGCATAACGCTCGAGCGCGTCGGCCGCGGCCGAGAGCTCGCCCTCCGGCGCGTCGCTCAGGACCATGTGGGCGATCACGCGGCGCATCGCGTCGGCGAGTCGCCGCTTCTGGGCCCAGACGCTCGGGTTCGGCACGTCCCGGGCGTCGTAATGGGGCTCGATCGGCGGTCGGTCATTCGAATCGCTCAAGGTCCGTCTCCGGCGAAGATCACGTCGCTCGGGAGTGAACCGGATCGCGATCGCCCCCTCAATGGTTCGCATCCGAGGAGGGAAGGCGCGCAGCTTCGGGGCCGCGTCCGACGGAAATCGGAGCGTTTCTGGAGGAGATTCGAAGCGCGCGATCGCGCGTCGCGCCCCACCTTCCGTCCACGGCCCGGCGCCTGCGCGACGCGGCCACGGAGGGAGCGCGATGGCGACCATTCGTTCGATTCTCTGGATCGGGAGCGGCCGGGGCCTCGCGGCGAGCGGGGTCGCCGAGGCGCCCGAGCTCGACGTGACCTGGGTGCCGGACCTCGCGGAGGCCGAGCGCCTGCCGCGGGTCCCCTTCGATGGTGTGCTGCTCGACCTGACGGGCGAGCGGGCGCGCAGCGGGGACTCGACCTCGAAGCGCGCGCTCGACGACGCGTTCCGGCGGATCCGACCCCTCGTCCAGGGCGTCCCGATCCTGGTCGCCCTCCCCGATGGCCTCGCCTCGGACACGCGCTGTGCGAGCGCCGACGCCGCCGTCGAGGCGGGCGCGGCGACGGTCCTCTTCCTCGATCCGGAGGCCGCGCGCCCGGGCTTCGTCGAAGCGGTCGGCCACGCCCTCGACGACGACGCCGCGCGCGTCGTCGCGGCGGAGGCCGCATGCCCGGCGTCGGCCTCGCCCTTCGCGTCGGCCTCGTACTCGGGATCGTCCTCGCCCGAGGACGCCCCGGCCTCCACGCCCCTCTCCGCCCTCGTCGCGCGCAGCCCCGCGATGCGCGAGGTCCTCGAGCTCGTCGCCCTCGCGGCCTCGAGCCCGTCGACCGTGCTGCTGACCGGCGAGACCGGGGCGGGCAAGGAGGTCGTCGCACGCCAGCTCCATCTCCAGAGCGAACGCGCGGCGCTCCCCTTCGTCCCGATCAACTGCGCGGCGTTTCCCGAGGCGCTGCTCGAGAGCGAGCTCTTCGGCCACGTGAAGGGCGCGTTCACGGGCGCCGATCGGGCGAAGCCCGGCCTCTTCGAGGTCGCAGGCGCGGGGACGCTCTTCCTCGACGAGATCGCCGAGATGGACCTCGCCCTCCAGGCGAAGCTGCTGCGCGTGCTGCAGGAGCGCGAGGTGCGCCCGATCGGCGGGACACGCTCGATCCCGGTCCATTGTCGCATCGTCGCCGCGACGAACCGCGAGCTGCAGGAGGAGGTCCGCACCGGCCATTTCCGGGAGGACCTCTTCTATCGCCTGAACGTCTTCCCGATCCGCGTCCCCCCGCTCCGCGAGCGCCGCCGCGACATCCTTCCCCTCGCCCGCCACTTCCTCGCCCTCCACGGCCCCCGCGAAGGCAAGCGCGACTGTCATCTCTCGCTGTCGACCTCGCAGCTGCTCGAGAGCTACGACTGGCCCGGCAACGTCCGCGAGCTCGAGAACGAGATGTTGCGCGTCCTCATGCTCGTCCCCTCCGGCTCGCTGATCACCCCGAAGGCCCTGTCGCGCAAGCTCGTCGAGATCCTCGAGCCCGTCGCGAACGGCGCCGGCCCCGACGAGTCGCTGCGCCAGGCCGTCGAGCGGGTCGAGGCGTGGCTCATTCGGCGAGCGCTGGCGAACAACGGCGGGAGGAAGACGTCGACGGCGAGGCGGCTCGGGCTCACGCGGGAGGGGCTGTACAAGAAGCTGAAGCGGCTGGGGATCGAGTGAGGACGGACTCGCACGGGCGGAGGGGCAGACCGACGAGGGACGGGAACCGTCGTTCGGGAGAGCGGATCGGGCAGCTCTCGGCGACGGGATCGCTCAGCAGAAACGAAGGTCCGACGGATCGCTGTGGTCCTTGGGTCCCCGTGCATCCTCCTCGATCGTCACGGACGGACGACGATCTCGTCGCCCGGTCCGGGGGAATCGATCCGGATCCGACGGACGAAATGCACCACGCTCCCGGCGGCCGAGCGGATCCGATCCACGAAGTTCGCCGAAGATCGCCGCAGGTGAGCCGCCCGCTCACCCGGAGCGCGATCGAATCACCCTGCGTGCGTTCCGATTCGGTTCCGATCTCGATCGTGCAATCCGCTGCGGGCCTGCCCCATCGAATCGATCACGACGTCGTCCCGTTCTCCCCATTGCGAATCGCCGCCCCGACGTAGACCGTGGTCAGGATCGAGAAGATGTAGGCCTGGAGCAGTCCGATCAGCAGGTCGAGGGCCATCAGCGGCATCGGGACCAGGAACCCGGTGAGCGCGACGAGCAGGCCCACGATCAGATGTCCCGACATCATGTTTCCGAAGAGCCGCACCGAGAGGGCGAGGGTCCGCGAGAACTCGGCGATCAGATGAAGCGGGGCGAGCAGCGGATTCGGGCGAAGATAGTCGAGCAGATACTCGCGCACGCCGCGCGCCCGAATCCCCGTCACCGGCACGGCCAGGAAGACGATCGCCGCCAGCGCCGAGGTCGTCGCGAGGCTGGCCGTCGGAGGACGTACGCCGGGAAGCTGGCCCGAGAGATTGCAGGCTGCAATGAAGAGGAAGAGACTTCCGGAGAGCGTCACGATCGCGGGCTCGGCCCGGCCCGCCACGTCCCGCACCAGGCGATCGAGCCACTCGACGGTGAGCAGCGCGATCGCCGCTGGCGCGCCGTTCGGCGAGCGCTCGAGCGCCGTGCGCAGCAGGAGCGCGACCAGGACGAGCGCGACGGATACCGCCAGCGAGGTGAGCATCGTTCCCGTCACGGGCAGGCTGCCCAGGGTGAACACGATCGTCTCGCCGAAGACCTGATCGTTCATGGCCCCTACTTCCGGTGCTCGCGCAGGACGCGCCACGCGATCGCGCTGCCGAGCATCACGCCGGCGACGAGCAGCATCAAGGTGAAGTGCACGCCCGTGTCGAATCGGACGTCGAGCCTGCGGCCGAGCCAGGCGCCGAGGAACGCGGGCAACGCGATCGACCAGCCCACGGTGCCCAGCACCGAGAGCGAGCGCCAGAAGAATGCGGAGCCCGGCTCACGGCGCTCGAGGCGATCGATGTCGCGATCGAGCGAGCGCCCGGCGTCGGGTCGCGAATCGGGTTCATCCGGCTTGCGCTCCTCAGCCATGGGCTGCTCCTCTGGACGATTCCGAGCTTCCACGACGGAGCTCCTGGAGAATCCCCGTCTCGAGTCGCTGGAGCACGGCGCGCAGCTCGAGATTCGCGGCCGATCGCTCGAAGGCCACCTTCAGCGCCGCCCGGACGGAATCGGCGCCGTCTCCGATCACGGCGACGGGCGTCAGCAGGACGACCCGAAGCCCATCGCAGTGGAGCAGCCCGCCGGCGGTCGCGACGAAGCGCCGCCCGGATGGTCCCGTCATCAGCACGAGGCCCGGCTCCACCACGAGGACCGTCGCCTCCGATCGGGGTCGGAGCCCGACCTGGCCCGTGCTCGTGGGGATGCGCAGGGAGGAGACGCCTTCGTCGAGGACGACGGCCTGCGGCGTTCGAACGACGACCTGCAGGCTGCGCTCATCCACGGCCCGGCTCCGCCTTCAGGTCTTCGAGGCTGCCGATCATGAACAGCTCCCGTTCGCCCCGTCCGTCGCAGCCCCCGTCCAGGATCTTCTCGACGTCGCCCACCGTCTGCTCGATCGGGACGCGCCGTCCGGGCTGGCCGGTGAAGGACTCGGTCACGTGAAAGGGCTGCGTCAGGTAGTTGCGCAGGCGGCGTGCGCGCCCGACGGAAGAGCGATCCTCGCCGGAGAGCTCGTCCATGCCGAGCATCGAGATGATGTCGCGCAGCTCCGCATAGCGCCCCAGGAGGCGTCTCGCCTCCTGCAGGACCTTCATGTGGCGGGCCCCGATGATCTCGACGTCGAGGGCCTTCGACCAGGACGCGAGGGGATCGACGGCCGGATAGAGGCCCTCGGCGGCGATGTCGCGCGAGAGCACGAGGGCGCTGTCGAGATGCCAGAAGGCATGCGTGATCGCCGGATCCGAGTAATCGTCGGCCGGGACGTAGATGGCCTGGAGGGAGATCATGTCGCCGCGCGTGGTCGCCGTGATGCGCTCTTCGAGGTCGGCGAGATCGGCCGCCAGGGTCGGCTGGTAACCGACCCGCGAGGGCATCCGGCCGAGCAGACCCGAGACCTCCATGCCGGCCTGCACGTGGCGATAGATGTTGTCGAGCATGAACAGGACGTCTCGACCCTCGCGGTCGCGGAAGTATTCGGCGACGGCGAGAGCGGCATGTCCGATCAGGAAGCGCGCGCCCGGCGGCTCCTTCATCTGGCCGAAGACCAGCACCGAACGATCCATGACCTTGCGCTCGAGGAGCTCCTGCCACAGCTCGAGCCCTTCGCGCGAACGCTCGCCGATGCCGGCGAAGACGGCGACGCCTTCGAGCGATTCGACGGCGTTGTAGATGAACTCGGTCAGGACGACGGTCTTGCCGACCCCGGCTCCTCCGAAGACGGCGGCGCGCCCACCGTGCACGATGGGACAGAAGAAGTCGATGACCTTGATGCCCGTCTCGTAGACCTGACCCGAAGGTCGACGTTCGGAGGCCCGCGGCGGCGGACGTCGCAATCGAGCCTGCGCGACGGCCGCAGGGGGCGGGCCGCCGTCGAGGGGGCGGCCGTGCAGGTCCATCACGCGCCCGAGCAGGGCCGGACCGACCGGAATGGAGAGCGGCTGGCCGTCGGATTCGACGGGATCCCCGCGCTGGAGGCCTCGAGTCGAATCGAGGGCGATGACGCGCACCGTGCCGAGGTCGATGTGGCCATAGACCTCTCCGGTGACGGGCGCCCTGTTCTCCGGACGGCAGATCACGCCGCAGCCGATCGCGGGGATCGGGCCTTCGAAGCCGATGTCGAGGATCGTTCCCCGAATCGACCGGATCGTCCCTCGCAGCCTCGGGCTCTCGCTCATTCGAGCCACTCCTCCTGCCGCGCGGACCGCGAAGCCACCACGATCTCGAGCACCTCCTGCGTGGAGGCCTCCCGACGAAGGGCAGCGGCCAGTCGATTCGTCGACGCGATGCGATCCTCGAGCCAGGATCGCGCGGCCTCTGCGGTCACGAGACGTTTGCCGTGCTCGGAGGCCAGGGACTCGAGCAGAGCCTCGTAGAGCGAGGCGTAGAGCGCTTCGCGAACCACGACCGCCCGAAGGTGCTCGGCATCGCAGTAGCGGGAAGCGGCGAGCGGCGGAAGATCCGTCGGGCAGACCACCGGAAGGAGCGGAACGCGAATCGGCACGTATTGCCCCGCGCCCTCGAACCGGGCCGCTACGAGCCAGAGCGCGGCCAGCTCGCCTCGTCGTCGCAGATCGACGAGCGTGTCGACCAGCGGAAGCAGGAGTCCCGACAGCGCTCGCACGCTCGTCGGAGCCGACTGCACGGAGACCGGCTCGACGCCCGCGGCCGCCAGATGGGAGAGCGCACGGGCGCCGAGGCAGATCAGCGGACCGGGGCCGATCCCTTCGCGCAGGGCCATCGCCTCCCGGACGAGGCTCGCCGTGTAGTCGCCGACCATGCCGAGATCGGCGGCGACGAGCACGATCCCCGCCGGCCCCGACCGGCTCGAGGCCTTCGGCGATCCTTCGAGCACCGCGAGGAAGCGACGCATCTCGTCGCGATACGTCCGCACGGATTCGAGCGGCGCCCGCGCCTCGCGAAAATGTTGCGCCGACAGGGAACGCAAGGCACCGACCGCCTCCTGGAGAGTGCCGAGCACGCGAATGTGACGCGCCAGAACGCGCTCGCTGCTCACTTCGGCTCCCCCCCGGCCCGCCTCGGAGCGCGGGTGTCGACGAGGCGGTGGATCCGGTCGAGCCAGCCCGCGTCGGGGAGCTCCCCCCGATCGAGGCTGGCGGCCACGCTCGGCTCGGCGGCACGAACCCGGGCCACGAGGCTCGCGACACGCTCCGGCGCTTCGTCGGGCGTGGCGCCTTCCAGCCAACCCTCGAAGACGGAGTAGACCGCGATGACCTGGTCGAGGATCCCGCGCGGCATCAGCCGTCCCTGCTGCAGGATCGCGCGCAGCACACGTCCCCGCGCGAGCTCCTGCTCGACACCGGCCTCGAGATCGAGGCCCACACGCGAGATCGACTCGAGCTCCTCGAAGCGAGACTGCTGGATACGCAGGTTCCGCGCCGCGCGACGCATGGCCGTCGGCTGGGCGGCCCCCCCGATCCGCGACACGCTGCGACCGATGTCGACGGCCGGTCGTTCGCCCCGGGCGAATCGCCCGGCGTCGAGATAGATCTGGCCGTCGGTGATCGAGATGATGTTGGTCGGGATGTAGGCCGCGATGTCGTTCTCGGTCGTCTCGACGATGGGAATCGCGGTCACCGACCCACCCCCCGCCGCCGGACTTCGGGCCGCGGCGCGCTCGAGCAGCTCCGCGTGGATGAAGAACACGTCGCCGGGAAACGCCTCGCGACCGGGCGGCCGGTCGAGCAGGAGACTCAGCTCGCGATAGGCGTCGGCGTGCTTGGTGAGGTCGTCGTAGACCACCAGGGCATGCCCCCCCTGGTCGCGAAACCACTCGGCGACGGACGCACCGGCGTAGGGCGCCAGGTAGCGCATGCCGGGGGGGAGCGAGGCCTCGGCCGCGACGATCGCCGTATTCTGAAGGGCGCCGGCGCGGCGCAGGGTCTCGCGCAGCGCCTGAACCCTGGTCATCGCCTGTCCGATCATCACGTAGACGCAGGCCACGTCGCCCGCGCGCTGGGCCACGATCACGTCCTCGGCGACCGCCGTCTTGCCGACGTTGCGATCGCCGATCACGAGCTCGCGCTGTCCCCTTCCGATCGGAATCGCGGCGTCGACGACGAGCACGCCGGTGTGCAGCGGCTCGTCGACGGGCTTGCGCTCGATCAGCTCGGGCGCCGCTCGGAAGAGCTCGAGCCGCGGCTCGGCGGGCAGCGGCCCGAGCCCGTCGATCGGCTCGCCGAGCGGGTCGACGACCCGGCCCAGGATCGCGGGGCCCACCGGCAGGTCCGGAAGTCGTCCCGTCCCGACGACCCCTTCTCCGGCTCGCACCTTTTCGGCGCCCGAGAGCAGCAGGACGTCCGTCCCGCTCGCGCGCAGATCGAAGGCCATGCCGAGCGCGCCCGAGTCGAAGCGGACGAGCTCCTCGAAGGCGACGGACTCGAGTCCGGCGACTCGCGCGACACCGTCGCCCGTTCGAACCACGACACCCCGATTCCGGAAGATCCCCGTCGGATCGACGCCCCGCGCCGCGCGGAGGATCCGCTGCTCGGGCAGCGGCTCAGCCACCGTGCCCACCCGCCTGCTCGAGCTGGCTCACGAGCAGTCCCGCCACCTGATCGGCCAGGCCTCGGACCGAGGCGTCGACCAGACCTCGGCCCGTCACGATGCGCAGGCCGGCCACGAGCTCCGGATCGACGCGAGCATGGAGGTCCGACGCCGAGACGCCCGCGGTTTCGGCGAGGACGACGACGGTGTCGGCATCCAACGGGCGAGCGGACTCGACGACCAGCGACCCCAGCGTGCCCGCGCTGCGCAGGCGTTCGAGCTCGCGACGGGCCACCGCGAGGAGCCCCTCCTCGAGGTCCGGTCCACCGAGCAGCGCGAGCACCCGCACGATGATGTCCCGTGCGGCGAGCGCCGCATCCTGGGCCAGCACGTGGGCCTGCGACCGGCGTTCCGAATCGAGCTGCGCCGCTCGGGCCGAGCGCTCGCGCTCGCCCTCTGCGCGCACGGATTCGATCAGCCGCGCGCGCTCGGCCTCGGCCTCGTTCCGCACGCGTTGCCGCAGCGCATCGAGAGAGGATTCGAACTCGGCGCGCTGCGCGCGGGCCTCCGACAGGGTGCGCTCGGCCTCGGCCCGTGCAGCCCGGGCCGCATTCTGGTCCGCCTCGTACGCAGCGCGTCGTTGTTCGAGAGCCGCTCTCACCGGCCGGAAGAACGCCCACGAGAGCACCGCCGCGAGCAGCAGTAAATTGGCGACCTCGAACAGGAAGGTGGCCCAGCCGGCCGACACCGCGTGCGCTCTATCGACCGAGGAGCGGGTTGGCGAACAGGAGGATCAACGCGATCACGAGGCAGAAGATCGCGGTCGATTCCACCATGGCCAGACTGACGAAGAGCGTGCGCGTGATCGATCCGGACTCGTCGGGCTGACGGGCGAGCGCATCCATCGCCGAGGACGCGATCCGGCTCTCCCCGATCGCGGCGCCGATTGCGCCAGCGCCCATCGTCAGCGCGGCTCCCAGTACCGAGATGATCGTCAGCCAATCGTGCCCGTTCATGCAGGGTCCTCCATCGTCGCTTCGCATGCCTCGCGTGCGCATTCTGCGCCCGATCGATCGTCGTGCAGTCTACCGCCGAATGGAATGGATCCATACGGGGTGGGCGGGACGACGAGCCGTCGGGTTCGCTTCAGTCGATCCGATCCGACGAGGTCGCGCTTCGCGCGGGCGCAGCGGGAACCTCGACTCGGTCCGATCGGCGACGTCCCTGAACGCCGTGCGACGCCCAGCCGAGCAGCTCGACGTTCGGATTCGGCGCCGACTCCACCACCTCCTGGCGATCCTCTCGCGACCGAAGGCGATCAAGGAGAGTCGTGAGCGACGGAGCCCGGCGGAGTGGAGCGCCCCCCGCTCGGCGAGCGAATACCGGGGCACGATGCCACGCTTCGTCGCCCCGGTGCCCACTCGCGTTCCGGACGACACGGATCCGGCCGAGCCCCGAGCTCGAATCGACCTGCGGTACGCTCGGGCATCTTCGCGTCGGAGCGCGGCCGGGGGGCTTCGCGCGCGGCGCCACCGGGCAGACGGGCGTCGCGCGAGCTCGGGATGCGGTGCCATGAAGAGACCGCGATGACGACTGACGTGCTTCCGATGCTCCCGCCCGAAGGCATCAAGATCCTGCTGGTGCTCTTCCTGGCATTCCTGCTCGGTCTCGAGCGGGAAGAGCACAAGGCCACCAGCTCGGAGTACGCATTCGGCGGCGTTCGGACCTTTCCGCTCATCGGCCTCATCGGATACGCGACGGCACTGCTCGCGGGCGAGCAGCTCCTGCCCGTCGCCGTCGGGCTCGCGGTCGTGGCCGCGTTCCTCGTGCTCTCGTATCTGCACAAGCTTCGGACGTCTCACGTCGCGGGCATCACCTCGGAGATGTCGGCGTTGATGACCTATCTCGTCGGAGCGCTCGTCTCCCACGACGAGTTCTGGATCGCCACGACGCTGAGCGTGGCCGGCCTGCTCCTGCTCGAGTTGAAGGTCGTGCTCGAAGGCCTGACCCGACGCATCGCGCCGGACCAGATCCTGACCTTCACGAAATTCCTCCTGCTCACGGCCGTCATGTTGCCGGTCCTGCCGGATCGCCCCTTCGGCCCCATGGCGCTCAATCCGTTCCGGACCTGGCTCGTCGTCGTCGCCGTGAGCACGGTGTCGTATGGCAGCTATGTCATTCAGCGCTTGACGAGGGGTCGAGGCGGCGTCGCGCTCGCGGCCGTGCTGGGTGGCGCCTACTCCTCGACGGTCACCACGCTGGTCCTGGCCCGAAGGTCGAAGCACGAGGTTCGCCCGCATCTCCTCTCGGGCTCGATCCTGATGGCTTCGGGAACGATGTATCTCCGACTGGCCGCATTGGTCGGCCTGTTCAACGCCCGGCTGCTCGCGATGATCGGCGTTCCCCTGGTGGCGTTGGCCGTGCTCGGCCTCGTCGCAGGCTGGGTCTGGAGCCGACTCCCGGATGCGCATGCCGACGCGACGACCCACGAGGTCGACCCACGAAATCCGCTCGAGTTCCGCGCGGCCCTCCTCTTCGGCGCACTCTTCCTCGCGATGGTCGTCGTCACCCATCTGGCGATCCGCTTCCTGGGCGAAAGAGGCCTCTACCTGCTGGCCGTCCTGATGGGCGTCAGCGACGTCGACCCCTTCATCATGGGAATGACGCAGACCGCCGGGGGAGTGACGCCGGTCGCTGCCGCAGCCTCGGCCATCCTGCTGGCGGCGAGCAGCAACAACCTGATCAAGGGGATCTACGCCTACGCCGCTGCGGACCGCGAGACGGGCTCGAGGAGTCTGGCGTTTCTGGTCGCGCTGGCCGTCGCGGGGCTGATCCCGCTTGCCTGGATGCCCCATTGATCGCCCGCGGGCTGGAATCGGCTCGGCTCGGCGACCCGGGATCGGTCGCGCGCCGAGACGGCCGTCAGGCGGCGGGGCTGGATGCCACGAACCCGCAATTCTGGATTCGCGACGAACGGAATCCCGGCTCGCGGGTTCCCTCGATGGGCTTCCATGCGAGGGGATCGGCGCTGCAATGACTCGCGCATCCATGAGCGACTTCAAACGCGCGATTCGCACGCTGCACGGCGCCTATGCGATGATCCTCGGCTGCGACTTCGTCGACGATCGACTCCTGGGTGAGCCCGGCCGTCGTGGGGGCGTCTTCGTATTCGAGCTCATCGGCCATCCCACGGCGTCGAAATGTTTCGTCTGGGAGATCGACGGCGAAATCACCACCGTCCTGGCCGAGGGGCCGGTCAAGACCGCCGCCGATGCCGTGCGTGCGTCGATCAAGCCGGATTGCGACGATCCGGGGACCTAGCAGGCCCATGCCGGTTGCGAAGACCCCTGCCGTGGCTCGCCTGAATCCGCGCGGATCCTCGGACTTCGGTCGACCCTGCCCGCGGCCCGCGGCAGCCCCTCGACCGCATGATGAGCGAAGGCATCCGTTGGTCGCGCATCGCTCGACCCGCTGGAGTCCCGCTGCAGCGGCTCCGGCTGGGCGCGGTGATGTCGCCGCTCGACGGGCTCGATCGCTTGCGGCGGGAGCGGAGCCGGGATGGAGCGCAGCGCTAGGATGAAGGTCGCGCGGAATCGAAGCGCGCTGGCCCGACGAACCGGATCGGATTCCCTCGCGGCGAACGTGCTTCCTTCAGGATCAACCCGGCGTCGGCTCATGAAGCCGTCCTCGAGCCCCCGGAGCCCTCATGCCCCCCGAAATCGTCGCCGACCGCCCCGACCTCCTCGGCGAGAACCCCCTCTGGCACGCCGTCGAGCAGGCGCTCTACCGGGTCGACTACCTGCGAGGCGAGGTCCGGCGCTTCGACCCGGCGACCGGCCGCGACGAGACGATCTACACCGGCCCGAAGGTCTCGGGCTTCACGCTGCAGGCCGACGGGAGCCTGCTGCTGCTCGCCGAAGGCGCGCGGGTCGTGCGGTGGCAGGACGGCGTCCCGACCGTCCTCCTCGAAGGATTTCCCGGCAGTGAAGGGATGCACTTCAACGACTGCATCGCCGATCCCCGCGGCCGCGTCTACACGGGGACGGTCCCCGACGACCCCGATCGTTATGCGGACCGTGTGGGCGTGCTCGTCCGCATCGATCGCGACGCGCGCGTGACGCCCCTGGTCGAAGGCATCGGCATCTCGAACGGCCTCGGCTTTTCGCCCCAGGCCGATCGCCTCTATTTCGCGGACACGCTCTCCTGCCGGATCGACGTCTTCGACTACGACGTCGACTCGGGCAACCTCTCGAACCGGCGGCTCTTCGTCGACCTCTCCGCCGGCCCCGGCCGCCCCGACGGCCTCGCCGTCGACCACGAGGGCCACGTCTGGTCCGCGCGCTGGGACGGCTCGGCCGTCCACCGCTATGCGCCGGACGGCCGCGAGGTCGGCCGCATCGATTTCGCCGCGAAGAAGATCACGAGCGTCGCCTTCGGTGGGCCGACGCTCTCGGACCTCTTCGTGACGAGCGCCGGGGGCGACGATCGCGCGAACGAGGGGGCCGCGGCCGGGGCGCTCTTCCGCCTGGCCTCGGGGACGCGCGGCGGGCCGCCGTTCTTCTCCCGCGTCGGGATCTGATGGGATCAGGGATCGGACCGGGTCGGAATCGGACCCGTTCGGCAGCGGATCGAACGCTCTGCCCCTGGGCCCGTGCCCTGGCGCATGACATCATGCCTCCGGGAGCCTGCATGTACGAGCACCACACCGAAGCCCTGCTGCCGCTGCGCGAGTTCGTGCTGCGGGTCGTGCGCCAGATCTTCATGGCGGCCTTCGTCGTGGCGGTCGCCCTCGCGATCGGCGCGGCGGGCTACCACGACCTCGCGGGCCTGCCGTGGGTCGATTCGATCCTGAACGCCGCGATGATCCTCGGCGGCATGGGCCCGGTCGATCTGCTCCACTCCGACGCCGCGAAGCTCTTCGCCGCGGCCTACGCCCTCTTCTGCGGCATCGTCTTCATCGGCGTCGCGGGCCTGATCCTGGCCCCCCTCTTCCACCGCGCGCTCCACCGCTTCCACCTCGAGCTCGACGAGGCCGACGACGCTCGCCGCGACCGCTGACCCGGCTCCACCGCAAGCCGCCCGGCGCCGCGGCTCAGCCGATCGAGTCGGGCAGGCTCCGCCGGAGCGCCGCACGATCGGGCACGCGCTCGAGGAAGTCGACGATCCGCTTCGCGGGCCGCTTGTAGACGAAGGGCAGCAGCGTCTCGCCCCGCTCGGGATCGGGGGCGTACGCGAGCGAGTACGGCGGATCGAAGCGGCACTCGCTCGCGATCGCTCCCGCCCCGCCCCGATTGCCGCGCGGATCGAGCAGGACCCAGGCGCCGCGCGTCGGCTCGAGGCAGGCGACGAAGCCGTGGAGCACGAAGCGGCCCGGGCGTTCGTCGTCGACCAGGCGCGCATAGCAGAAGCCCGCCGGATGCCCGGCGAAGCGCAGCAGCGCGACCAGCAGGTGGCTCTTCGCGAAGCAGAGCCCGTGACCGAGGGCGAGGACCTCGCTCGCCCGGCAGGCGATCCCCCGCGCGAAGAAGGCGGCAGGCAGACCGGCGGCGGCTGCCGGAACAGCGCCGACCGCGGAAGCGCTCTCGAGGTCGAAGCTGTGGGCGATCTCGTCGCGGACGAACGTGAAGAGCCGCTCGATGCGCGCGTCGGCACCCGCCTCACCGAGACCTTCGAGCAGGCGTCGCGCGCAGTCGGAGACCGACGGAGTCTGCCAGTCGATCGTGATCGTGTCCTCGAGATAGCGGCCGAGGTCGGCGGTCTCGGGGACGGGGAGCGGGAGGTCGGCGGGGAGATCGGCCACTCGGTTCGCCTCTGTCGGGGACACGCGACGGTGCTCGCGGCCGCCGCGCTGGTCGCGGCGGGCCGGTCGTCTCGCGCCTCAGCGCCGGCTGCGGTCCTCGCGCCGCCGCTCGAGCAGGTCGCGCACGATGACCCTCGGCACGCCGAGCGCCCGCAGCGAGGTCGAGACGACGTTCTCGATCGAGCGCTCGAGGTGGAAGACGCGCTCGCTGCCCTGCTCCACGAAGGCGGGCTGATGCGCGTCGATCAAGGCGACGGCGTCGCCGCCGAGCTCGGTCTTGAGATAGTCGACCGAGGGCTGGACGTTCTCGAGATAGAAGTCGAAGCGGCTGCGCAGCGCCTCGGCGTCGTCGTCGGCGCGGCCGCGCTTGCCCGCGCGCGCCAGCATCTCGGCGCGGCTGATCGAGAGATGGAGGACCTTGGCGACCGGCACGTCGACGCTGCGCAGGAACGCGAGCAGGTGGCGCGCGGCGGCGACGGTGCGCGGGTAGCCGTCGAGGATGAAGGGCTGCTCGTGGCCATCGGGCGGGAGCGAGAGGACGCGCTCGATCTCCGCCGAGATCAGGTCCTGCGTCCAGCGATTCGGGATGAGCAGGCCGCGGGCGGTGCAGAACTCGAGCCACTCCATCTGCGAGACCCGGGGCTTGCCCGAGAGCTCCTCCGAGATGAAGCGCGAGGGCGTCCGCCCGAAATAGCGCTCGAGGTCCCGCAGATGGCGGCGCACCTTCTGGTCGAGCTCCTCCGTCGTGTCGATGCAGTCGAAGACGCTCGAATTCCGCGAGAGCGCGTATTTGTGGTCGAGGTGGTCGGCGAACTCGGGCTCGGACTTGGCGCGGGCGACGGTGCTCCGCAGGATCGCGCCCATCGAGAGGTGGCGCGTCGGATCGATCGAGAGCACGTCGCAGAGGGCGTTCGCGACCTCGCCTTTGCCGCAGCTCGAAGGGCCCGTCAGGATCACGACCCCCGGTCCGCGCAGGGCGATCTTCTCGACCCGGATCAAGGCTCGGGTCGCGGGGCGAGTGTGGGGCATTCGGGTTCCTTCCAGCATTTCGGGGCGGCCCGCCCGATTCGAACGCACGCTCGGGGCATCCCATCGGTCGCGGGCGGCGCCAACGTTACCATCCGCCGCGCCGATGGAAGAATCCGACCCGCTCGTCGCCGATCCGCGCCTGCCCGAGACGCCCCGCAAGCGCGAGGCGGAGGAGTGGGCGCTGGTGCTCCAGGCCGAGGGCGTGGCCGTCGCCGTCGTCCGCGCCGGAGCGGAGGCCGGCGCCGAGCGCGATCGGCCCTGGACCGTCGCCGTCGCGCCCGACGCCGTCGAGCACGCCGCCGCGAGCCTCGCCGCCTGGCGCGCCGAGCGCGCGCTCCCGCCCCCGCCCGAGGAGCCGGCGATCGTCTTCACCCTGCCCTCGCCGAACGAGGTCGCCCTCGCCCTCGCGAGCGCCTCGCTGCTCGTCGCCTTCCATCTCGGCCTCGAGCGCACGGGCCGCCTCGCCGACTTCATCGACCGGGGCGAAAATCAGGCGGCGCTCGTCCTGACCGGCGAGCTCCATCGCTGCCTGACCGCGCTGACCCTCCACGCCGATCTCGCCCACGCAGCCGGCAACGCCCTCTTCGGCACCGTCTTCCTCGCCGCCCTCGCCGGCCGCCTCGGCCTCGGCCTCGCGCTCGCCTGCTTCGTCGCGACCGGTGCCATCGGCAACCTCGCCGACGCGCTCTACCACCGCGCCGCCCACAGCACCGTCGGCGCCTCGACCGGCGTCTTCGGTCTGGTCGGCGTGCTCACGGGCCTCGCCGCCTGGCGCCGACATCAGCGCGGCACGCGCGGCCGCGGCGCGTGGGTCGCCCTCGCCGCGGGCCTCGCCCTCGTCGCGATGCTCGGGGGCGCGGGACCGAAGGTCGCCCTCGCGGCCCATCTCTTCGGCCTCGGGAGCGGCGCCCTCGCCGGCATCGCCCTCGCCTATCCCCTGGCCCACCGCCCGCGCCCCGGCCCCTCCGTCCAGCTGGCCGCGATCCTCGCGAGCGCCGCGGCGCTGGCCCTCGCCTGGCAGCGCGCCCACACGTAAGCGGGGCCCCCGCGGCGCGCGCTCGCGGCACGCCGCACGCGGCACTCCCCATGCAGCCCTCCGCATGCAGCCCTCCGCATGCGGCCGCGCGAGGGCAGCGGACCGCTATGCTGCGCCCGGGACCTCGTCCCTCTGCACGGGAGATCCACGGTGCAACCCAACGTCCTCTTCGGCTTCTCGAAGGCGGTGCTCGGCGCGATCTGGCTGATCGCGACGGCCTGCTTCTTCGCCCCCCTGCGCGATGCGCCCCTCGGCGGCCTCGGGCGGACGCTGTTCGGCGTGCTCGCCGTCGTCCATCTCGTCGAGTGCGTCGCGTTCCTGGGCGTGCTGCGCAAGAGCGGTCGCCCGCTCCCCGAGGAGCTCTGGCAGACCTTTCTCTTCGGCATCGTCCACGTCTCGATCGTGCGCCGGCAGATCGAGTCAGGCGGAGGACGCGCCTGAGGCGCGCGTCCGGCGGCGTGCTCCTCGGCGCGGCGTCGGCGGGTCGTCGGGCACCGCCGACCAGAGCCGGATCGCCGCATAGGCCCGGTACGGGCGGCTCGCCTCGAGCGTGCGCTCGACCTCGGCGGCCGCGCGCGGCGACGCCCCCGGCTCCGTGATCGCCTGACGCAGCCCGAGATCCGAAGCGGGCAGCGCGTCGGGCTCCCGCAGGACGCGCATCGCGAGGAGCTGTGCGGTCCAGGGTCCGATGCCCGGCAGCGCAGACCAGCGATCGAGCGCGGCCTCGAGGGCGAGGCCCGGCTCGACGAGACCGGGATCGAGGGCGACGGCCTGCGCGAACGCGCGGATCGCCGTCGCCCGGGCCCCGATGACGCCGAGCGGCTCGAGCTCCGCGTCGGCGAGACGCGCCGCCGTCGGGAAGAGCCGCTCGATCCCGTCGTCCGACGCGAGCGCCGCCGGCAGCGGCTCCCCGAACGCCCGAACGATGCGCCCGGCCAGCGTCGTCGCGCCCGCGACCGAGATCTGCTGCCCGAGGATCGCGCGCACCGCCGTCTCGAACCCGTCGCACGCTCCAGGCACCCGCAGCCCCGGCCGTCCCTTCACGTCCGCCCGCAGGCGTGCGACCCGCGCGACCGCGGCATCGATGGCCCCCGGATCCGCGTCGAGATCGAAGAGCCGTCGGAGCCGCTCGCGCAGCTCGAGCAGGCCCGCCGGGCTCGCGGTCCGGACCTCGACCCGCAGCCGCTCCCGATCCGCGTCGTGGGAGACCGCGACGACCGCCGGTCCCGCCGCCGTCCGGAGCGCCCGGCGATAGACCCCGTCGGCGACCTGCTCGACGCCCGGCAGCGCACGCCGGCCGAGGAAGGCGAGCAGCGCGTCCCAGGCGAGCGGTGCGCGATAGGCGAGCGTGAGCCCGATCGAAGGCGGCGCCGGGCTCACCGTCCGCGACGTCGCCGACCCGCGCGTCCCCCGCAGCGCGCTCGGGGGCCGGCCGTAGATCGACCGGATCGTCGCATTGAAGCGCCGGACGCTGCCGAAGCCCGCCGACTGGGCGACCTCGACGATCGGGAGCGCGGTCTCGTCGAGGAGCTGCTTCGCGAAGAGCACGCGGCGGAGGATCGCGACGTCCCGCGGCGTCGCGCCGAGATGGAGGTCGAAGAGCCGCCGCAGATGGCGTGCGCCGATGCCGAGCCGCGCGGCGAGCGCCTCGACGTTCCCGTCGCCATCGAGCGCACCGCCCTCGATCAGCCGCAGCGCCCGCGACACCGTCGCCTCGCTGCCGCGCCAGGCCGCGGTGCCCGGCGCCGCCTCCGGCCGGCAGCGGAGGCAGGGGCGGAAGCCGGCGTTGCGCGCCGCGGCCGCGCTGCGGAAATAACGACAATGCCGGGGCTTCGGGGCGGGCGCGGGACAGACCGGGCGGCAGAACACGCCCGTCGTCGTGACGCCGGTGAAGAAGCGGCCGTCCATGCGCGCGTCGCGTCGGCAATGCGCGGCGTAGAGGACCTCGGGGTCGAGCTCGACGGGAGCCGGGAACGCCAGGGGAAGCTCCTCCGCATGCGACGCCCGCGAGCCTAGCCCGACGCTCCTGCCCGGCTGGTCGGAACCGGACGCGGCATCCGGGCCCGCCGCGGACCGCCGCGACGGCCTGCCGCTCAGTCGCGCCGACCGCGTCCGCGCTCCCGGGACGCGCGGCGGTAGCCCGCGGTCGGACGCGCGCCCTCCCGCGACCCGTCCCGTGAACCTTCGCGCGGACCGCCGCGCTCGCCCTCGCGCGGCATCCGCGGCGGCCGCGCCGGGATCAGGCAATCGGGCCCGTCGCCGATCAAGTCCGTCCGCCCCGCCCGGACCAGCGCGTCGCGCACCGTCTGCCAGTTCTCCGGCGCGAAGAACTGCAGCAGCGCGCGCTGGACCTGGCGGTCGGTGAGGCGCCGCGCGCTCTCGACCGGCTCCAGCGTGAACGGGTCGAGGCCCGTCCAGTACATGCAGGTCGCGATGTCCATCGGGGCCGGGATGAAGTCCTGGACCTGGCGCGGGCGATAGCCGTGGCGCTTCAGGTAGAGCGCGAGCTCGATCATCTCGTCGACGCCGGAGCCGGGATGGCTCGCGATGAAGTACGGGACGAGATACTGCTCCTTGCCCGCGCGCTTCGACGCCGCCGCGAAGCGCTCGGCGAAGATCTCGAAGCTCCCGCGCTCGGGCTTCTTCATGAGCGCGAGGACGCGGTCGCTCACGTGCTCGGGGGCGACCTTGAGATGGCCGCCGACGTGGTGGCGCGCGAGCTCGTCGAGGTACTCGGGCTCGTCGGCGGCGAGGTCCATGCGGATGCCCGAGGCGATGTGGACGCGGGCGACGCCGGGGACGGTCCGGGCGCGGCGCATGAGGTCGATGGTCGGGGCGTGGTCGGTGCCGAGGAGCTTGCAGATCTTGGGATGGACGCAGGACAGGCGGCGGCAGGTCTTCTCGACCTCGGGCTTCGTGCAGGCCATCCGGTACATGTTGGCGGTCGGGCCACCGAGGTCGGAGATCGTGCCCTTGAAGTCGGGATCGGCGGCGAGGGCCTCGACCTCGTGGAGGATCGACTGCGCGCTGCGGCTCTGGATCGCGCGCCCCTGGTGCATCGTGATCGAGCAGAAGGTGCAGCCACCGAAGCAGCCGCGCATGATCTGGACGGAGTGCTTGATCGTCTCCCAGGCCGGCGGCGGCTCGGCGTCGTCGGGATGCGGGAGGCGCGTGTAGGGCAGCTCGTGGAGGCGATCGAGGGTCGCCTCGTCCAGGGGGAAGGCGGGCGGGTTCACGACGAGGAGCCGGTCGCCGTGGCCGGGCCCGTAGCGCTGGGTCAGGCGGCGCGCGTTGTGGGGATTGGTCTCGTGGTGGAGCTGGCGGGTCATCGTCGCGAAGGCGCGCGGATCGCCGGTCACCGCGTCGTAGTCGGGCAGCGCGATCGTCTGCTCGGGCGCCTCGCCCGCGTCGCCCGCCCGACTCGCGTCGACCGCGGAGCGCGCCGCGCCATCCGGTGGGCCCGCGTCCCCTGCGAAGCGCGCCGGCGGCAGCGCCTCGTTCTTCCCGAGCAGATAGGCGACGCCGCGCAAGTCGCGCAGGTCGGCGATCGACTCGCCCGCGTCGAGGCGCCGCGCGATCTCGAGGATCGTCGTCTCGCCCATCCCGTAGCCGAGCAGATCGGCCTTCGAGGTCAGCAGGATCGAGGGCCAGACTCGATCGCTCCAGTAGTCGTAGTGGGCGATCCGGCGCAGCGAGGCCTCGACGCCGCCGACGACGACCGGGACGCCCTTCCACGCCTCGCGGCAGCGCTGCGCATAGACGGCGGTCGGCCGATCGGGCCGGCGATCGATGGCCCCGCCCGGCGAGTAGGCGTCGGCGTTGCGGCGCTTCTTGTTCGCCGTGTAGTGGTTGATCATCGAGTCCATGTTGCCGGCGCTGACGGCATAGAAGAGCCGCGGCCGGCCGAGGGCGCGCCACGCGTCGGCGCTCTTCCAGTCGGGCTGGGCGAGGATCGCGACGCGGAAGCCGCTCGCCTCGAGCCAGCGCCCGAGGATCGCCATCGCGAAGGAGGGATGGTCGACGTAGGCGTCGCCGGTCACGAACACGATGTCCGGCGCGTCCCAGCCGCGGCGCGCCACGTCCTCCGCCGTGGTCGGCAGGAAAGCGTCGCGATCGACACCGGCCCGGGCGCGCGGCCTCGGCCGGGTCGGCACGGGCGGTTGCGGGCGCGGCAGCGAGCGGGGCTTCGACATCGGCCGAGCTTAGCAGTCGCCGCGCGTGGATCCGATCCACCGCCCCCGGCGCGTCGCGCTGCGGTACCCTGCGCCGCCCACGAGCGGCCGCGCGAGCCGGCCCGCAGCGAGGCGCCCCGCGTGTCGACCGTCCCCCCTTGTCCTCACCGACCGCCCTGCCCCGGCTGCCCCCGCTACGGCGAGCCCGAGATCGCGCCCGCGGCCCGCGCCTGGCTCACGTCCTTCGCCCGGAACCACGCGCTCCCCGATCCCCCGATCCATCGGATCTCCGCCCTGGGCCACCGCCACCGCGCCCGCCTCGCCGTCCGCGGCCGCGCCGCGAATCCCCGCATCGGCCTCTTCCAGGCCGGCAGCCACCGCATCGTCGCGACCCCCCGCTGCGCCGTCCACCACCCCGCGATCAACGAAGCCGCCGAGGACCTGCGCGCGGCGATCCGCGAGACCGGCGTCGCCCCCTACGCCGACGACGCCCACCGCGGCGAGCTGCGTTATGTCCAGCTCGTCGTCGAGCGGCCGACGGGGCGGGTCCAGGTCGTGCTCGTCGGCCGCGGCGAGTCGCCCGATTGCCTGGGTGCGCTCCCCGAAGCGCTCGGCGCGCGGATGGGGCCGCGGCTGCAGGGGCTCTTCTTCAATGCCCAGCCCGCGCGGACCAACGCGGTCCTCGGCGAGACGACGATGCTGCTCGCGGGCGAGCCGGCGGTGCGCGAGCGGATCGGCGGGGTCGACGTCTTCTTTCCACCGACGGCCTTCGGCCAGAACCACCTCCCGCTCTTCGACCGCGCCGTCGAGCGCATCCACGCCCTCGTGCCGGCCTCGGCGCAGGTCGTCGAGCTCTACTGCGGGGTCGGCGCGATCGGCCTCGGGCTGCTCGCGCGGGGCGCCCGGGTCGACTTCAACGAGCGGGGCCCGGGCGGGCTCGAGGGGCTCGCACGCGGGCTCGCCGCGCGACCGGAGGCCGAGCGGGCCCGGGCGCGGGTCTTCGAGGGGCCCGCCGCGGACCACGTCGCCCGCGCCGCCGGGGCCGGGGTCGTCCTCGTCGACCCGCCGCGCCGCGGCCTCGACCGGCCGCTGCTCGAAGCGCTCGCCGCCGCGCCCCCCGAGCGCCTCGTCTACCTCGCCTGCGACCGCACCAGCCTGGCCCGGGACCTCGAGCTCCTGCTGGCCTCCGGCCGGCTCGTCGCCCGCGGCCTCGAGGCCTTCGACTTCTTCCCCTTCACCGACCACGTCGAGAGCCTCGTCTGGCTCGACCGGGTCGCCTAACGAGCCGGCTCCGGCCGCCCCCGGCCGCCCCCGCCGGCCCGCCCGCGCCCCGCCCCGCGCCCGATGGCCGGCCTCGCACCTTTCTGGAACACTGCGGGGCGCGCGCCGACCGGCCCGGTGCGCGGAGACGAGCCCCGCATGGACCTCGGCGAGAGACAGCCCGCCCTCGAGTTCGGCCACCGACGGGTCGTGGCCCGCGACGCCCGACCCGAAGAGCACCGCAGCGTCTGCGACGTCCTCGGCCGGGCCTTCGCCGACGATCCCGTCGCCGAGTACCTGTTCCCCGACCCGGCGACCCGGGCCGAACGCTATGCGGGCTTCGCCGGCATCGCGATCACCGCCTTCGCGAGCGCGGCCGTCGTCACGACGGAGCCCGAGCTGCGCTGCGGCGCGATCTGGCAGGCGCCGACCCACGCCACCCTCGGCCCGCTGCGGCAGCTGCGCCTGCTCGCGTCGCTCGTCGGGCTGACGCGCTCGGGCTTCGGCCGCGCGGCGCGCCTCGGCGAGCTGATGAGCCGCCACCACCCGCGCGAGCGCCACTGGTATCTCGCCGTCCTCGGGACCGATCCCTCGGCCCAGCGCCGCGGCCTCGCGTCCGCCGTGCTGCAGCCGGTGCTCGAGCGCGCCGATCGCGAGCGATTGCCCGCCTATCTCGAGTCGTCGAAGGCGGCGAACATCCCCTTCTACAACAAGCACGGCTTCGAGGTCGTCGACGAGCTCCGCGTCCCGGACGGCCCGTCGCTCTGGCCGATGATCCGCCGGACGGGCTGACCCGCTCCCCGGCCCAAGGGCCACCGCCCTTCCGAACGACCGGACCACCGGACGACCGGACCTTCGGGCGACCCGGCGCCCGAGCTCAGCGCGGCTCGCCCGGTCGGCCGCGGCGATAGCGCTCGAACTCCCACGCCCCGCTCGGCTCCTGCCGCCCTCGCCGCGAGCGCGGCTGCGGGCTCGCAGCGCCCCCGAAGCAGGCCGCCAGCACGGCGGTCTCCGGCATCGTCGGCCCCGGCACCGCCTCGAAGGCGTCGCCCCGGAAGAGCGAGAGCAGCAGCTCGTCGACCCGGGTGATCGCCCGATCGCCGTCCCGGCCGAGATAGAGCCCCACCGTCGAGCGCGGCCCCGCCTCGACCACCACGGTCTCCGCCCCGCGCGCCCGGCGCAGCCACGCGATCGCCGCCGAGAGCAGGTCCTCGGGACCGGTGCCGACCTCGGCGTCTTCGAGGGCGACGACCGAAAAGGGCAGCGCCGCCCCTTCGAGCCGCGCACGGCCCGCGCCGGTCGTGACGACGGTCGCCCGTCCGGGCCCCCGCAGCGCCGGATGCGCCCGGGGCAGCTGCCCGCTCTGCGAGACGACGACACACTCCGGCGCCACCCGCCGAGCGAGCCGCTCCGCGCGCCAGGCGCGCCAGGCCGCGTCCTCGTCG
The DNA here is from genome assembly GCA_046351135.1 of Myxococcota bacterium. GTDB lineage: Bacteria > Myxococcota_A > UBA9160 > UBA9160 > UBA4427 > UBA4427. Next base: position 94,775 of record JAXLZA010000008.1, read on the forward strand.
GGGGCGTCAGAGGCGCGGTGGACGAGATCGGGCTCGGCGCGCAGGATCGCGCCCGTCGTGACGATCGCGTCGGCGCGGGCGCGGGCGAAGCCGAGCACGAAGCGGTCCGTCGGGCTCGCCGGTGCGGCCGGGCCGAGGGCGAGGGCGGCGCGCGGGCGGGCCCCGATCGCGGCGACGTGGACCACGCCCGTTTCCCGCAGCCAGTCGACATCGGGCCCGTAGAGGTCGGCGAGCTCGGCCTCGATCGTGGCCCGGTGGGCGTGGGTTCGGGTCATGCGCTGGAGAGATTCGCGATACGATCGGGCGCATGCAAACGGCTGGGGCGACGACCGACTGGCGCGCTCGGATGCGGAGCCGCCTCGAGAGGGCCGACCTCTACTTCCTCTCCGACGAGGTGCGCGGGCGGACGGCCGACGAGGTCGCCTACGCCCGCGTCGGGCTCGTCGGCAGCTTCGCAATGGGCGCTTCGCTCTGCCTGCTGACGGCGGTGCTCTGCTTCCGGACGCCCTGGCCGATGGTCGCGGGCATCGCGATCGGCGGTGCAGCGAGCCTGACACTCCCCTTCCTGCTGCGACAATCCGATTCGATCCGGGTCCTCGGCCACGTCGTCTGCGGCGAGCTGCTGCTGCTCGCCGCGGCGATCCTCGCCGCGAGCGGCGGGCGCGGCACCGGCATCCTGCCGATCGTGCCCATCGTGCCGATCCTGGCGCTGCTCATGCTCGGCGGGCGGGCCGTCGTCGGCTGGGGCCTCGCCGCAGCCGTGGTCGTCGTCTTCGGCTTCGGCCTCGCCGCGGGCGAGGCGGCGCCGCTGGTCTCCGGCTTCCAGGAGCTGCCGCCCGTGCGTCGCTATCCGATCGCCCTGATCGGGATCGCGACGATGACCGGGATCGGCGTGCTCTTCGAGCGCCTCTGGCGCCGCAGCGCGCAGGAGTCGGCCGAGCGCAGCCGGAGCAACCTCGCGCTGCGCGAGGAGCTCCACCGCACGCTGCTCGAGCACGCCTCCGAGGGCATCCTCGTCCTCGGCGCGGATGGCGTCGTCCGATTCGCGAGCGCCGCCGCGGAGCGACTGGTCGGCTTCGAGCCCGGGCGGCTCGTCGGCCGGAATCTCGGCCCGCTGACCGACGCCGCAGGCCTCCGCGAGACCAGCCCCATCTGGCACCGCGCCCTCACCCATCCCGGCGAGCGGATCCGCGTCGAGCTCGCGTCGACGATCCGGCCGCGGACGCTGCGCCCCGGTCAGCCGACGCCCCACGTCGAGATGACGATCACGAACTGCCTCGACCATCCCGCGGTCCGCGGCGTCGTGATCCATCTCCACGACGTGAGCGATCTGGCCCGGACGAAGGCCAACTACCAGAACCTGGTCGAGGAATCGATCCAGGGCATCTCCGTCGTCTGCAGCGGGCGCGTCGTCTACGCGAATCCGGCCATGGCGCGCCTCTTCGGACGACCGGTCGAGGGCTTCCTCGGGATGACGGTCGACGAGACTCTCGGGCGGATCCATCCGGAGGACCTCGCCCACGTGCGTGGTGCGCTCGACGGCGGGACGCGACCTCGCGCGAAGGCGATGGAGATGCGGGTGCTGCACGAAGGCGACCCGCGCTGGCGGTGGATCCAGATCCGCTGGGCCGACGCGGTCTGGGAGGGCCAGCGGGCCTTCCAGATCGCCTACGCCGACGTGACCGCCCAGAAGGAGCTCGAGGCGACCCGGCAGCGGGAGCAGGAGCAGCTCGAGGCGCGCATCGCCGAGCGGACCCACGAGCTCGAGGCGAGCCAGCGCACCCTGCGCGCCCAGGAGCGGCTCGCGGCCGTCGGCACCCTCGCCGCCGGCGTCGCCCACCAGATCAACAACCCCGTCGGTGCCATCCTGGCCGCCGCCGACTACGCCGTCCTGACCGCGGGCGACGAGGACCACGCCCACGTCGCCCACTCCGCGCTCCAGGAGATCCGGATCCAGGCGATCCGCTGCGGCAAGATCATCCGCAGCATCCTGCAATTCTCCCGGGCGGAGCCGACGGAGAAGTGGACCGCGGACCTCGTCGGGGTCCTCCGGACCGCCGTCGACGTGACCCGCCGCTTCGCCCGCGAGCGCGGGGCCCGGGTCGAGCTCGAGATCGATCGCGCCGTCGCGGAGTCGAACGTCCTGATGAGCCCGATCGAGCTCGAGCAGGTCTTCGTCAACCTGATCCTGAACGCGATCCAGGCCCAGCCCTTCGGCGCCGAGGTCCGGGTCGAGGCCCGCCGCGTCGCCCACGAGGTCCGGATCCGGGTCGAGGACGACGGCCCCGGCGTCCCGCCCGACGACCGCGACCGGATCTTCGATCCCTTCTTCACGACGCGCCTCAAGGGCGGTGGAACCGGCCTCGGCCTCTCCGTCGCCCACAGCATCGTCGCCGACCACGGCGGACGCATGGAGCTCGTGCCGACCCGCCCCCACCCCGATCGCTTCGCCTGCTTCGAGGTCTCGCTGCCGCTCGAGAAGACCGAGTCCGGGATCCCGGCGAACGCGACCTGAGCGGGCGGTCGGGGCTCAGCGCTTCGCCTTGCTCTTCGGCGGGAAGGCATCGAGCACCGCCTTCACGCCGGCCTCGAACCGCTCCTGCCCGCGATCGCGATCGCGGGTCTGGAGGAAGCCGCTGCCCCAGCCGCGCCAGACGAGCTCTTCCTTCTGCGGGGTCAGGAAGTCGATGATCAGCGTCGCCTCCTGATAGTTGCGCACGTCGGTCGTCCCGATGCCCGTGCCGAAGCCGATCGGCCAGCGTCCATAGCCCCCGTAGCCGCCATAGACGCCCGAGGTCCCGTTGACCCGCAGCCGCTCGTCGAGCTGGACGCCGTAGGTCACGAGGAAGTCGGCGTCCTCGCGCCGGGTGACGGGGCGGAAGCCCCGGGCCATCAGGTCCGCCTCGACCGCCTTGCGCACCCGCTTGCGCAGCAGGTCGTTGTCGGCGAAGGGATCGGCCCCTTCGGCGGTCGGCGGCTCGAGCCAGAAGTAGCGCTGATAGCCGTCGAAGGAGACGGAGTCGTCCCAGTCCGAGCGCACGTTGAACGACTGACAGGCCGTCAGGCCCGCGATCAGGAGCAGCAGCAACGACGGGAGCAGGAGCGGCCCGACCCCGGCAGACGTGGATCGGGCGGATACGCGGCGCATCACGGCAGTCCTCCCTGCGAGCGGGCTGGCGCGTATTCCGAGCCGGATCCGATCGCGGTCGCGTCGAGGATAGCCGCTCGCGAGGTCCTTCCGCGCGGGCTCGGTGCTAGCGTCCACTTCGGCCCCAACCCCAGCCGCTCCCGGCGCATGCGAGCCGGCAGCAGGAGAAGCCCGATGCCGCTCGATCCCGAAGCGAAGGCCATGCTCGACGCCATGTCCGCGGCCCCCAAGGTCGACCTGTTCTCGGTGCCGCATACCGTGATCCGCCAGGCCTTCGGCTCGATGCCGGGCGCCGGGACCGGGACGGTGATCGAGATGGCGAAGGTCGAGTCGCGCGACATCGACGGACCGCAGGGCAAGGTCCCGGTCCGCATCTACACGCCGACGGGCGGGGCCGAGCGCAAGCCCGGCATCGTCTTCTTCCACGGCGGCGGCTTCGTCCTCTGCTCCCTCGACACCCACGACGCGACCTGCCGCCAGCTCGCGCAGGGCACCGACGCCGTCGTCGTCTCCGTCGACTACCGCCTCGCGCCCGAGGCCAAGTTCCCGGCGGCGCCCGAGGACTGTTATGCGGCGACCCAGTGGACCGCGCTGAACGCCCGCACGCTCGGGATCGATGCCGGTCGGATCGCCGTCGCCGGCGACAGCGCCGGGGGCAACCTCGCGGCGGTCGTGTCGCTCATGTGCCGGGATCGCGGCGGCCATCTCCCGATCCACCAGCTGCTGATCTACCCCGTGACCGACGCGAGCCTCGAGACCGAGTCCTACCGCGTCAACGGCGAGGGCTACTTCCTCTCGAAGGACATGATGCGGTGGTTCTGGCACCACTATCTCGAGAGCGAGGCCGACGCCGCGAACCCCCTCGCCTCGCCGCTGCGCGCCGCCAGCCTCGCGGGCCTGCCGCCGGCGACGGTGATCACGGCGGAATACGATCCGCTGCGGGACGAGGGCCGCGCCTACGCGAAGCGGCTCGAGGCGGCCGGTGTCCCGACCCGGTACACGAACTACGACGGCGTCTTCCACGGCTTCTTCGCGATGACCGAGCAGCTGCCCCGGGCACGCCAGGCGGTCGACGACGCCTGCGCGGCGCTGCGAAAGGCCTTCGGTGCCTGAAGGGCCCGCATGGGAGCGGCTCGGGCTCGTGCTGGCGCCGGGGGAGAAGCGGGTCGTGGAGGTCGCAGGACGCGAGATCCTCGTCGGTCGCAGCGGCGAGCGCTATTTCGCCGTGGGGAGCCGCTGCTCTCATGCGGCGTGGCCGCTCGCCGATGAGCCGGTCGAGGGAAACCAGATCGTGTGCACACTCCACGGCGCGCGCTTCGACCTTCGGGACGGCTGCCCCGTCTCGGGCCCGGCCCGCAAGCCCCTCGCCACCTACCCCATCGAGCTCCGCGACGGCGAGCTCTACGTGAGTCTCAATCGATGATCCGCGACCGGCGACCTGCATGGACCTGGCCCCTCTCCCTCCCGGTGATCCTCCTGATCGCCGCGAATCCCGGATGCGTCTCGCTCAACTACGACGAGCCGACGACCGCGGCCGCGGACGCGGACGCGGACGGGGGGGCGTGGCCGGCGAGCGCACCGGCGGACGCAGCGGGGCGGCCCCGAGCGCGGCGGTCCAGGACGGCGCCGCCGGCGGTGCCGCCACTTCCGACGCGGCGGCCGCCGCGACGCCGCGCGCCTCGCGCCGCGCCACACCGACGCGCGAGCGCCTCGCCCAGCGCAAAGCCGAGGACGCGGCCGACGAGCCTGCCCGCAGCTGGCGGGAGCTCGCGCGCCTCGCGCGCGAGAAGACCCAGGAGGGTCAGCTCGACGAGGCCAATACCCTGCTGTCCCAGGCGGCGATGCAGCTCTCCGACCGCCGCCCGACCAACACCCAGCGACGCACCGTCTTCGGCATGCGCGCCCACCTCGCCCGGGACCTCGCCGCCTACGGCAAGCTCGAGGCGTCGGACGCCCTCGCGGACCAGCTCTTCGAGGAGGCGCGCCAGGCGCCGGGCCTCGGCGACGCGGCGCTCGTCTCCCTCGCCCAGTCGACCGCCGAGCGCCGCCATGCCGAGGCGATCCAGGCCGGACGCAAGGACGACTCCCAGCTCCCGCTCCTCGCCCTCGCCTTCGAGACCGCTCAGTCGGCCACCGCGAGCCGCGAGCGGCTCGCCCTCGCCTTCCAGGTCTCGGGCCTCGCGCTGCGGGCGGGCGAGCTCGACCTCGCGCGCCGCGCGATCGATCAATGCGTGCTCGACGCCCAGGTCCTGGCGCCGGCCGATCGCATGCAGGCCGCCTCCCTCAAGGTCTACAAGGCACGCATCGCCCTCGCCCAGCGCGATCTCGCGACCGCCGAGGCGACGGCCCACGCCGCGACGAAGATCTTCGAAGAGGTCGGCGCCGACGGCTCCAATCGCGGCGTCGCCGAGATCACCCTCGCCCAGGTCCTCGCCGAGAAGGGGGAGCTCGAGCGCGGTCTCGAGCTCGCCCGGACCGCCTACGCCCGGCTGGCCACGGACGAGAAGCTCGTGATCCACGCCCGCCGCCAGATCGCGGCGGGCCTCGCCCGGGTCGAACGCCTCGCCGGAGACGCGAACGCCGCCGGCGGCCACTATCGCGAGGCGCTCTCCGCCCCCGCCGACGGCTCGGCCCTCGACGAAGACCTGATCCGCGACGTGAAGGCCGCGCTCGCCGACCTCGAGACGAGCGCCACCGCGACGAACCCGTGAGCCGGCCGCGCAGGCGACGCGCGCTCCGCGATCGCCGCCTCGCCCCGCCTCAGTCGATCCGTTCCGCCACGATCGAGACGTAGGCCGGATCCCGGCCCAGGAGCACGGGGAAGCGCCGCTCGCCCACGACCCGGAAGCCCGCCGCGGGCAGCAGCGCCCCGTAGTCGAGGATCGGATGGAGCGCGCAGAGGCCGAGGGCCCAGGCGATCCAGTCGATCGGCCGGTAGTAGGCGTTGGCGATCCAGTGCGCGAGCAGACCGCCGGCGGGGCGCGCGAAGTCGGCGACGACGAGCCGACCGCCGGGCCGCAGCAGACCGCGCAGATGCGCGAGCATCGCGCCGACGAGCGGGGCGTCCCAGAGGTTCAGGAAGTAGTGGGCGACGACGGCGTCGTAGGGCTCGGCGGGGCGGTGGTCCGCGACGTCGCCCAGGATCGTCTCGGCCGTGAGGCCCTCCCGCGCGAGGGCCTCGCGGAATCGCGCGAGCATCGCCGGCGCGAGATCGACGGCGGTGACGGCCATGCCGCGGCGCGCCGCGAGCACCGCGTCGCTTCCGCGGCCGACCCCGACGAAGAGCACGCGCTCGCCGGCCACGAGGGCCTCGAGGCCCGCGCGCTTCGAGCGCTCGATCGCACCGAGGGAGTAGAGCGCCGCGAGCTCGTCGTAGACGGCCGCGACGGCACCGTAGGGATGGGCCGCGAAGGGCGCGCCCGCTCGGCTCAAGGATTCGGGGTCGTCGGCGGCCGCGTCCCGGGACCGATCGGCGGCACGCCGACCGGCGTCGATGCGACCTGCGGATTGCTGCAGCCCGAGCCGGGCGTGTCGCAGGGGCGCAGCAGCGGCCCCCGCGTGAGCGCGACCGGGATCGTCGTCGAGGCCGGGTCCACCGGCGCGGCGACCGGCGGCGCGAAGCGGGTCACGACGCGGCCCGCGACGCCGACGCCGCCTTCGGCGGTCGGTGCGACGGTCGAGAACGTGCGGTCGAAGGCCGCTCCCGTCGGCTCTTCGGCCCGCGCCGACGGGAGCGCACCCATCAGGCCGAGCGTGAGCGTCCCGAGCAGCACGAGAATCCGTCGCGTCGTCGTCTCCATCTTCCGTCCCCCCTTCCGTCGACCCCGCGCGTCCGGAACGTTCGTCGAACGTCCGGCGCCCGTCAATCGAAACGAACGTTCACGTAGGCACCGACGATGTGTCGGTCGTAGTCGTAGACCTTGCGATTGCTCTCGTTGTCGAGATAGGTCCAGCGTGTGCTGACCGAGAGGTTCCTCGACAGCGCCTTCTCGAGCTCCGCGAAGAAGTCGATCTGGTGCTCCTGGCGATCGCCGCCGGAGAGCGTGTACTGCTGGTCGACCACCTGTCGGTCCGGGAAGGTCGACGGGTTCGAGAAGTCGCGGAACTCGTAGCTCACGCGCGTCGAGAACCGGAAGTCGCGGGGAAACTCGAGCTCGATCGCGCCGCTCGCGATGTGGCTCATGTGCTTCCACTCGCGGCCCTGCGAGACGTAGTAGCGGTAGCGGTAGCCACCGGCGATGCGCATCGCCTCGAGCACGCCCGCCGTGGAGGGCGGGAGCGGCACCGCATAGCGCTGCTCGATCGCGGCCCCGACGCCCTCGCCGTCGCGATCGCGCGCCCGGCCCTCGTCGAGTCCCGGCGGTCCGCACTGGAAGACGTCGCCGTTCACGTTCGGATTGCCGCAGTTGCCCCCGGGCGTCCCGGGCCCGTCCGGCACGTTGCGCGTCGGGAAGCGAAGGTCGTTCCAGAGGAAGTCGGCGACGACCACCGTCGTCCCGGCCTTCTCCCAGGTGTGCGAGAGCCCCGCCTCGGCGAGCTGCGTGCGCATGAACGACTTCTCGTCGACCCAGGCGGCGCCGAACTCGTAGCGGATCTGCGCCGTCGTCTCGGGGGTGAGCCGGTTGACGACGTAGCCACCGATGCGCGGGTAGTGGGTATTGAAGTCGGCGAGGTCGGCGTGGGCGTTGCCGGAGTAGCCGGCGGTGATCCCGGCGCCGACGTTGCCGGCGTCGACGAGCTGGACGCCGCCGTCGACGGTCCAGACGCCGCGCCAGTCGCGCTGACCGTCGCGCGTCACGGCGGGCGAGTCCGGCGAGGTGAACTGGGTCGCCCCGCCGCGCAGGATCACGTTGCTGTCCCACTCGACGCCGAGGCTGCCGCGGATGGAGTAGGGATGCGGCTCCGTCGAGCCCAGCAGCGTCCGGGCCTGGCGACCCCATGCCCCGTCCTCGCCGTCGATCTCGACGACGCGCTCGAAGGCCGCACGGGCCTTGTCGCGCTCCTCGGCGCCCTGCCAGGCGAGCCCCGCATAATACGACGCGACCGGCTCGGTCAGGGCCGGCGAGAGGAGCGCCGCGGCCTCGAGGTCGGGGGCCGCGCGGTGGCTGTCGCCGTCGCGCAGGGCGATGAGCCCGCGGTAGAGGGCGAGCTCGGCCGGCTCCGAGGCGAGGCCTTCGGCGGCCGTGAGCGCGGTCCGCGCCTCCGCATAGCGTTCGAGGTGGTAGAGCGCGACGCCGCGGTAGAGCTCGACGTCGCCGAGCTGGCTGCCCGAGAGGTCGCGCGCACCGCGGGCGCGATCGAGCTGCGAGAGCGCCTCGGGATAGCGGCCCGCCCGGATCAGGCACTGCCCGGCGAGCAGGCGCGCGCGATTCTCGAGCCCGGCGATCGGTGCGAGCCGCTCCTGGGCCTGCTCGCAGCGCCCGGCCTCGACGTCGGCGCGCGCCGCGGAGAGCGCCTCTTCGACGGGATCGGTGGCCGCCCGACCCGGCTCCGCCGCCAGGCCGACGATCGCCGATCCGAGCATCGCCGCGATCCAGAACGCCCCGGTCGTCCCCGCACTCCGTCGAATCCGCACGCCCACCCCCGTCGATCGATTCCCGATTTCGCGATCGGAGGCCCGCCCCCGATCGCCCCGTGTTCCTGGGCCGCTCCGCTCAGAAGTCCGCGCGCCGAGAGCCCGCCGCGAGGCCCGCGAGCCCGAGCGCCATCAGCACGACCGCGCCCGGCTCGGGCACGACGAGCGGCACCGCATTCGCCGTGAACGCCGGATAGGCGCCGCCCTTGAGGCCCGACGGGAGCACGTAGCGGAAGGTCACCCGCGAGCCCTCCTGCACCGTCCAGCCGACGTAGTCGTAGACGGTCGGCGCGGCCGACAGGTCGCGGACGTGCACGAAGGGCGTGAAGCCGCCGCTCCAGACGAAGCCCGGCACGGCGGAGGTATCGAGGCTCGCCGGCACCGGCGGCGCGAGGTCGATCGCGACGTCCCCCGGCGCATAGCCCTGACCGCCGACGAGGCTCGTCAGCATCAGCGTGAAGGGCCCCGTGATCGAGGGATCGTTCACGTGGACGGTGAACGAGACGAGCACCGAGAAGGCCCCGGAGAGCGGCGGATTGGCCGCGCGACACAGGCTCGCATTGGAGCCGATCACGCAGAGCGCGGTCGAGCCCGAGAGCTCGATGTCGAGGCCCGCCGCCGAGCCGGTCTCGCCCGCGGTGAGGAAGGGCGTCGACGCATCGATCGACGCGACCGGGAGCCCGCCGAGTCCGGCCGGATCGAGGCCCCATCCCGAGTTGAACTGCGCCTGGGCCGCACGGCCCTCCGCATTCGGGAGGAGCGCGCCCGCGAGCCCGAGCGCCAGGCCCAGGGCGATCGCGAGGGATCCCCTCCGTCGACCCATCCGATGGATTTGCTTCGAGGCCCGTCCCGAAACCGTCGTCGCCGCTGCCGTCCTGCCTGCTGCCGTCACTGCTGCGTCTCCTCCGCGTGTTCCCTGCCTGTCGGCTGCGTCGCTTCTGCACTCGAGCGAAATCTTCCGTCCCACGCGAATGGGCGCGGCCGTGGGCGGGAGTCCGGGCGCAGAACGGCGCGGCGCGGCGGGCGAGCGCACGCGGGGCGGGGCCGGCGGCGCTCGGAAGAGCGCGCGGCCGCGCGATGGAGCCGGAGAGGAGTCGGGCGAATCCGGGATGGGCGATCGGGGCGAAGCCCGAGATCGATCAGGCGCCCGGGTGGTCGAGGCGGCAGAAGACCGGGGCGAGCGCGATGGCGCCGAGGCGACGCGCCCGGCGGCGCGTCCGGAGCATCAGCGCGGGCAGGTCGGCCTCCTCGAGGCGGGCCTGGAAGAAGTGGCCGTCGGGCGCCTCGCAGGCGGCGAAGACCTCGGTGCCCGAGAGCGCGACCACGGGGAGCCGGGTCGAGAGCTCGTTCGCCACGTCGACGACGGCGCTGCGGCGGATGCCGGCGAGACCGAGGTCGACGAGGAGCAGATCGAAGATCGGCCCCCGGATGCGGGCGGCGGCCTGCGCCAGCGCGAGCTCGTGCTCGAGCTCGAAGAGACAGCGCGAGGACTTCTCGAGCACCGCGCGGACCCCCGTCGCGACCGCCGGCCGATCGGCGACGAGCAGCACCCGCATGCGGGACTCGTCGACGAAGACGGAGTCGATCGAGCCGGGCTCGGACGGCCGTACCGGGCGGGTGGACATGCGCTCTCCTGGCTGGGGGCGCGCGAGACCCGCACGCAGGCCCTCAGTCGGAGCCTCGTGCCGCCGGCTTGAGCCCCGAGCCGCCCCGCGCACAGTCCGCGGGCGGACGTCCGGCGAGCTGGCCCGAAGGCCGCGCGGGGGCGGGGCGAGGCGGTGCGGGTACACTGCCGCTTCCATGGCGAATCCGGTGCCCGAACTCCCGCCCGCCTCCCTGCCCCGCGGCCTGGCGCAACCCGTCGTGGCGCTGTGCGAACGGCTCGAGCGCGCCGGGATCGGCGCGCTGATCCAGGGCGAGGGGCTCCTCGATGCGTGGCTCGGAGCCACGCGCGCGCGGCCGCCCGCCCACTCGATCCTGTGTCTCGCGAAGTCCGCCGCCCTGCTCACCGCCCTGCCCCATGCGGTCGTCACGGGGGAGCAGGCGACCCGCCTGACCCAGGCGAGCGAGGCGGGCCCGGTCGACCTGATCCCGGTCGGCGATGCCCCGGCCGAGTCGGCCCTCGAGCGCTTCGGCCTCGCGCCGCTCGCGATCGCGGTCCGGCCGACGGCCGACGCCTGGATCGATCCCGGGGCCGTCCACGGGAGCCTGGCCCGCCGCGCGCTCCCACTGCTTCCCGGGCGACCGAACCCCTTCCGCAGCGCGCCCCGGCGCTTCTGGCTCACCGCCCTCCTGATCGCCGAGTACGGCCTCGAGCCGACGGACGAGCTCGTCGACGCGGCACGGGCCGCGCTGCCCGACGTCGCCGACCGCCTGCCGAGCGGCGCCCCGGCGCGCCGGATCCTCGAGCGCATCCTCGCGTGTCCGACGCCCGCGCGGGCGCTCGCCTTCCTGCGCGAGTGCGGCGCGAGCCCGACCGTCCTGCCGGGTCTCGATCCGATGATGGAGGCGCGCCTCGACGCGCTCGTGGCGCTGCCCTCGCTGCGCTGGGCCGCCTACCTGCGCGGGACCTCGGTCTCCCGCGCGCTCGCGCGCCTGCGCATGCCGCAGGGCCTCGCGCGCCGGATCGGCCGGCTGCAGGAAGCGCATCCCCTCGACCGCACGATCGAGGGCGCACGCGACGCCCTGATCCGCCGTGCGATGACGCGCCTCACGGCCGACGAGCTCGACGGCCTGATCGCCTGGCGCCGCAGCGAGCTCGCGGGCGAGTGCACCGGCCCCGCGACGCCCGAGCCCCGCTCGCCCGGCGAGACGGGCAACGAGACGAATGCCCTCGCCCGCGATCGCCTGACGAAGATCGAGTCCGCGATCGGCCGCATCCGCAGTCAGGCGGCGACGACGGATTCCCTGCGCACCCTCGCCATCGGGGGCGGCGAGGTCATGCGGATCCTCGCCGCCGGCCCGGGTCCCCACGTCGGCCGCGCCCTCGCCCACCTCGCGCGCTTCGTCGCCGAGGATCCGGCGCGCAACACGCCGGTCGCCCTCGAGGCCGAGCTGCTCGCCTGGCAGGGGTCGAACGCCGGGCGGTCGAACTAGCGCCATGGAATCCCTCGCCGCGCTCTTCGACGCCGTGCAGTCCGATTGCGATCGGGCGGTCTGGTCCCGCGGCGTCGAGCTCGCCCGCGGCGAGAGCGTCCAGGTCGAGTCGCGCGACCGGCGCGAGATCGTGCTCCGCGTCGTCGGCAAGGCAGGTCGGGTCGCACCGCAGGTCACGCTGCACCTCGAGGACGAGGCGTGGGAGTGCAGCTGCGCCTCGAACGACGACCCCTGCGAGCACGTCGCCGCCGCCGTGATCGCCCTGCGCCGCGAGAAGAAGACGGGCGAAGCGCTCCCCGACCAGGGCCAGCGCATGGGCCGCCTCGTCTATCTGCTGCGCGACCAGGGCGGCGCGCTGGTGCTCGAGCGCGCCGTCGAGTTCGAAGGCAAGCGGACCCCGCTCCCGGCGCGGCTGACCGCCGTCGCCGCCGGCCGCGGGAGCGGCCCCGAGTTCGTCACGACCGCCGCCGATCTCGCGATCGAGAAGGCTCTCTCGTCGCGGCCGGCGGACGCGACCTCGACCCCGGCGCTGACCTCGCTGCTCGGCCGCCTCGCCCAGACCAACGCGGTCTTCTTCGACGGCCAGCCCGTCACGGTCGAGAGCGAGCCCGTCGGCCTCGTCGCCCGCGTCGTCGACGCGCCGGGCGGGGTGCGGCTCTTCGTCGAGCAGGACCGCCGGATCCAGCGCGTCTTCCGCAACGGCGTCGCCCTGCTCCCGGGCGCGATCCATCCCGTCGCCGAGAGCCGCCTCACCGGGCGCGAGCTCGCCGACCTGCCCCGCGGCCGCTTCTTCGCCGACGGGGATCTCGCGGCGCTGGTCACCGAGGTCCTGCCCGGGCTCGAGGGGCGGATCCCGATCTCGATCGAGACGACCCGGCTGCCGAGCGCGAAGCGCGGCGAGAAGCCGAGGCTCCAGATCGCGGTGACGCGGGAGGGCGACGAGCTCGTCGTCGCGCCGCGCATCGTCTACGGCGATCCGCCGATCGCCCGCATCGAGGCCGGCAAGCTCGTGATGACGGGCGGCAGCAGCGTTCCGATCCGCAGCGAGGCCGCGGAGAACGAGCTCGCCGCGCGCCTCGCGCGGGAGCTCGGCCTGCGCGTCGATGCGCCCGCCCGCCTGCCAGCGAGCGCCGCGATCGGATTCTCGGCGCGCCTTGAGCGGGCCGCCGCGAGCGGAGCCTACGCGCTGACCGGCCGCGCCCACCGCGAGTTCGAGCTGCGCGGGCAGCTCGCGCCGCGCCTGCGCGTCGACGACGATCGGCTCGACCTCGACTTCTCGCTGTCCTCACCGGGTGACGCCGGCGGCGCGACCAACGCCGGGGCCGGAGGAGCGGGGCGCCGGACGGGAGCCGCGACGCCCGCTGCGGTGCTGCAGGCCTGGACGACGGGCGACTCGGTCGTCTCGCTCGTCGGCGGCGGCTTCGCGGAGCTGCCCGCCGACTGGCTCGCGAAGCACGGTCAGCGCATCGCCGACCTGCTCGGCGCGCGCGACGCCGCCGGTCGCGTCGCGCGTCACGCGCTGCCGGATCTCGCGCGCCTCTGCGACGACCTCGATCTGCCGGAGCCGCCCTCCTTCGAGGCGCTGCGGCCGCTGGTCGAGGACTTCGTCGGCATTCCTCAGGCCCCCCTCGCGCCCGGACTCGAGGCGATCCTGCGACCGTATCAGCGCCAGGGCGTCGACTGGCTCGTCTTCCTGCGGCGGGCGGGGCTCGGCGGGCTGCTCGCCGACGACATGGGCCTCGGCAAGACGCTCCAGGCCCTCGCCTCGCTCGAGGGCCGGACGCTGGTCGTCGCTCCGACGAGCGTGCTCCACGGCTGGCTGCGCGAGGCCGGGCGCTTCCGCCCCGACCTCGCGGTCGCGCTCTACCACGGCCCCGGCCGCGCCCTCGATCCGAAGGCGGACCTGACCGTGACGAGCTACGCGATCCTGCGTCAGGACGCCGATGCACTGGCCCGCGTCCGCTGGGACATCGTCGTGCTCGACGAGGCCCAGGCGATCAAGAACCCGGACAGCCAGGTCGCACGCTCGGCGATGGGGCTCGACGCGAAGGCGCGCATCGCGCTGACGGGCACGCCGGTCGAGAACCGCCTCGAGGAGCTGTGGAGCCAGATGCACTTCCTGAACCGCGGGCTGCTCGGCGGCCGCAGCGAGTTCCGCGACCGCTATGCGCGCCCGATCGCCGAGGGGGACTACGAAGTCGCCGCGCGCCTGCGCCAGCGCATCCGGCCCTTCCTGCTGCGCCGGCTCAAGTCGGACGTCGCGCGGGATCTGCCGCCGCTCTCGGAGGTCGTGCTCGACTGCGATCTGACCAGCGAGGAGCGCGCGGTCTACGACAGCGTGCGGGCAGCGACGGTGCGCGCGGTGGTCGAGCGGCTGCGCGCGGGCGAGAGCGTGATGGCCGCGCTCGAGGCGCTGCTGCGGCTGCGCCAGGCGGCGTGCCACGCGCGCCTCGTGCCGGGCCAGGAGGACGCACCGACCTCGTCCTCGAAGCTCGAGACCCTGTTCGAGCGCCTCGACGAGGCCGTCGCCGACGGCCACAAGGCCCTCGTCTTCTCGCAGTGGACGAGCCTGCTCGACCTGGTCGAGCCAGGGCTCGCCGAGCGCGGCATCGCCTTCGCGCGCCTCGACGGCTCGACCCGCGACCGCGGCGCCGTCGTCGAGTCGTTCCAGGCCGCCGGAGGCCCGCCCGTCATGCTCCTCTCCCTGCGCGCCGGGGGCACCGGCCTCAACCTGACCGCCGCCGACCACGTCTTCCTGCTCGACCCCTGGTGGAATCCGGCGGTCGAGGCCCAGGCCGCCGATCGCGCCCACCGCATCGGCCAGGAGCGCCCGGTCGTGGTCCATCGCCTGATCGCCCGCCACACCGTCGAGGAGGGCATCCTCGCCCTCCACGCCCGCAAGCGGGCCCTCGCCGACGCCGCCCTCGAGGAGGCCGACGGCAGCTCGCGCCTCACGCGCGAGGACCTGATCGAGCTGCTCGAAAGCGCCTAGCCGCTCGGGCCCGGTCGACGTCGAGGCGCGTCGGCCCCGCCGGGTCCACATCCGCCCCGCCCACCCCCTGCGAAGCCTCTGCCCGGGCCTTGCGCGTTGCTTTCTGAAAGGGTGTTTTCACACCCGATTTCCTCAAGCGACCCGGACCTGACTCCGATCGCTGAAACATGTTGGGTGTTTTTCGATTCACCTCTCGGGCGAAGCCCGGCCCCGCGCATGCGGGACAGGCCGGACGCCCGGCCACGATCGCCGCGACCGCAGCGGGCAGCCTCCTGGCGCTCGCCCTGCTCGCCACCTCGGCGGGTGCGGCCGAGGCCGCTGGGGCGGAGCCGTCGGGCCCGGCCGCAGCCCCGGACGCGGGACCGGCGCGGACGTTGCGGGTCTCGACCAGCCCCGAGGACCACCCGCCCGCCTCCGCCGCGACCGCCCGCCCCGCGCGCCCGATGCGCGTCGTCGAGGACGAGCCGCCGCTGACCCGCGCCGCCGCCCGGCAGCGCGTCGAGTCGATGAGCCCCGCGCAGTGGCTCGAGCGCTTCGGCCCCGTGGTCATCGAGCGCCGCAACTAGCGACCGAGCCCGTCGCGGGCCCCGACGCGGCGGCCGTGTAGACTCCGGCCGCCATGACGACCCGCCCGACCATCCTGACGATCGTCCGCCACGGTCAGACCTCCGCGAACATCGACGGCGTCTGGCACGGCTCGACCAATACGCCGCTCACCGACCACGGCCACCGTCAGGCCGCCGCCACCGCCGCCTGGCTGGCCGCGAACCACGCCGACGTCCGCCACG
Organism: Myxococcota bacterium; assembly: GCA_046351135.1. GTDB lineage: Bacteria > Myxococcota_A > UBA9160 > UBA9160 > UBA4427 > UBA4427. The sequence continues at coordinate 110,374 of JAXLZA010000008.1, forward strand.
TCTACGCGAGCCCCCTCGACCGCGCCCACCACACCGCCCGCCCGATCGCCGCGCAGTACGGTGCGCCGGTCGCGCTCGATCCCGACCTCGCCGAGTTCGACCTCGGCTCGTGGGAGGGGATCTCGTTCCAGATCCTCTTCGAGGAGAAGAAGCTCTTCCACCACATGAAGCAGGACCCGCACTTCGCGCCCCACGGCGGCGAGTCGCCGAGCCAGGTCGGGCTGCGGCTCTCCGGCGCGCTGCGGCGGATCGCGGGCCGGCATCCCGGCGAGCGCGTCGTCGTCGTGACCCACGGCGGGGCGCTCTCGATCGCACTCGGTCTGCTGCTCGACGACGACTACAGCAGCTGGAACCGGATGGTGAAGAACTGCGCCGTCTCCGAGCTGGTCCTCGAGCCGAGGCCCGAGCTGCGCAGCTTCAATCTCGTCGACCACCTGCCCGCCGATCCGCACGCGGGCCCCCATCGTTAGGCCGAGCCTGCGGCCGGATTCCAGTCGAAGACGAACCCTCCGCCGACAGACCGGCCGAGGAGCCCAGGGAGAGACGCATGCGCATCGCAGTGATCGGAGCCGGAGTGATGGGAAGCGGAATGGCGCAGGTCCTCGCGCAGGCCGGCCACGACGTCCACTGCACCGACGTCGCCGAGGCCGTCGTCGCGAAGGCCCGCGAGCGCGTCACGACGGGGCGCTACGGCTTCGAGCGCGCCGTCGAGCGGGGCAAGCTCGCCCGCGCCGACGCCGACGCGGCGCTCGCACGGCTGCGCTTCGGGACCTCGCTCGAGGCGGCGGTCGAGGGCGCGCAGCTCGTGCTCGAGGCGGTGCCCGAGAAGCTCGACCTCAAGATCCGCGTCTTCCGCGACCTCGACCGGCTCGCCCCCGCCGACTGCATCCTCGCCTCGAACAGCTCGGGCTTCCCGCTGGCGGCGCTCGCCGCGGCGACGAACCGGCCGGCCCGGGTCGTCGTCTGGCACTGGGCCTCCCCGCCCGCCGTCATGAAGTTCGCCGAGATCGTCGTCCGGCCGGAGACGAGCCCCGAGACGATCGAGACGGTGAAGCAGCTCGCGCGTTCCTGCGGCAAGAACCCCGTCGTCGTGAAGGACAACCCGATGGCGTGGGGCTACGTCGCGAACCGCATCTACGCCGCGATGCTCGTCGAGGCCGGCCGCGTCGTCGCCGAAGGCACCGCGACCCACGCCGAGGTCAACCAGCTGATGGTCGACTGCTTCGGCTGGCCCGTCGGCCCCTTCGCGATGGTCGAAGGCGCGCAAAAAGGCTTCAGCGAAGACGGCGCCGGCAGCAGCGGCCGCGCCGATAGCCGATAGCCGATAGCCGATAGCCGATCAGGATCGGAAGTCGTCGCGTCCAAGCGCATCGACGGCGGCGGCAGCACGCCCCCGAATTTTTCTACCCGGAGGCGACGCGAGCGAGCGCTCCGCCCCCGCTCCGAGCGCCCCGGCCGGACGCGGCCTGGTGCGAGATTGAGGACGGCACGCGCTGCACGGCGCCCAGCGCAGCCGACCGGCCCCTCGACGCGTGCCGTACGAAGCCCGAGCGCCAGGCCGCGTCCGGCCGGGGCGCCTGGCACCGCGCGACAGCGCCCGCCCGAGTCCTCAGACCGCCCGCGCCCGCTTCGGGAAGTTCGGCATGACCACGCCCGCGAGCTCCTCGAGGCAGCGCACGACCTGGCGGCTGTAGCCGAACTCGTTGTCGTACCAGACGTAGAGCACGATGTGGTTGCCCTGGGCCTGGGTCGCCTGCGCATCGACGATGCCCGCGAAGCGGTTGCCCACGAAGTCCGTCGAGGCCGCCTCGGTCGAGTTCACGAAGTCGATCTGGTTCTGCAGATCGCCTTCGAGGGAGGCCTTGAGGAGGTACTCGTTGAGCGCCTCCTTCGTGACCGCCTTCTCGACGAAGAGGCTCATGACCGCGAGCGACACGTTCGGGGTCGGCACGCGGATCGCGTTGCCCGTCAGCTTGCCCTTCAGCTCCGGCAGGCACTTCGCGACGGCGCTCGCCGCACCGGTCTCGGTCACGACCATGTTGAGCGGTGCGGCCCGGCCGCGGCGCGCCTTCTTGTGGTAGTTGTCGATCAGGTTCTGGTCGTTCGTGAACGAGTGGATCGACTCGACGTGGCCGGCCTGGATGCCGTACTCGTCGTGGACGACCTTGAGCACCGGCACGATCGCGTTCGTCGTGCACGACGCCGCCGAGAGGACCGCCCCCGCCTCGCGCATCCCGTGGTGGTTCACGCCGTAGACGATGTTCGGGACGTCGCCCTTGCCCGGCGCCGTCAGGATCACCTTCGACGCGCCCGGGACCTCGACGTGCTTCTGGAGCTGCTCGCGGGTCCGCCAGCTGCCGGTGTTGTCGACGACGATCGCGTCGTGGATCCCGTACTTCGTGTAGTCGATCTCGGCCGGGCCGTTGGCGTAGATCAGGTGGACGAGATTGCCGTTGATGATGAGGGCGTTCTCTTCCTTGTCGATCAAGACCTCGCCCGAGAAGGAGCCGTGGATCGAGTCGCGCCGGAGCAGATCCGCGCGCTTCTGGAGATCGTCGGGACCGCCCGGACGGACGACGATCGCGCGCAGGCGCAGGTTGTCGCCGCCGCCGGTCTTGCCGGCGAGGATGCGGGCGACCAGCCGGCCGATGCGGCCGAAGCCATAGAGCACGACGTCCTGGGGATTCGGCCGGATCGAGGCCTTGCCGGTCGCGATCCCGGCGAGCTCGTCGCGGACGAAGTCGGCGACCGAGACGCTGCGGGAGCGGCCGCGCCAATGGGTCACGAGGTTGCCGACGTCGATGCGGGCCGGGGCGAGGTCGAGCACGGCCATCTCGGCGAGGATCGGGTAGACGTCGGTGATGTGGATCTCCGGGTCGACGTTGACCCGGGCGATGCGGTGGAGCTCCTGGATCTCGAGCGGGGACTTGTTGACCAGCGAGTTCCCGAACAGGGTCACGATGACGCCGTGCTCGCGGTACAGCTCCCCGATGATCGGGATCATGGCCTCCGCGTAGCGCTGCTGCTGGGTCCAGGCCTGGAGCGTCCGCTGGGACTTCTCGCTCGTCTTGCTCGTCAAGGCACGATCTCCTCTTGGCTTCCCGTCGTTCGGAGCCGGGGACATGGTCGGAGCCGGGGACTGCGCGTAGAGTCCCGCCCGTGGCCGGGATGGTTACCGAGGGGGCCCTGCCCGTGGAGCGCAACCGATTGAGGCAGCCGCGAGCCTGGCCTCGCGAAAGTCCCCACCCGGAAAGCCGGACTCCGAGCCCCCGACACCCCTCCCGCCCGCGGCGCAGATCGGCGCACGTGGGTCCCGACTGGACGGATGAACGTGACGAGTTTTAGCAAACCCGACCCGCGGGACCGAAAGCCGAGCCTGACCGTGCTCTTCTCGGTCATCGTGGTCGACCTGATCGGCTTCGGGATCGTCGTCCCGATCCTGCCCTTCTGGGCCGAGCGCTTCGGCGCGGACGGGTCGACCCTGGGCCTGCTGCTGGCGGGCCACGCCGCGATGCAGCTGGTCGGCGCCCCGATCTGGGGCCGGCTCTCCGATCGGATCGGACGCCGCCCGGTCATGCTGATCACGATCGCCGGGACGGCGGTGGCCCTGCTGCTGCTGGGATTTGCGACCTCGCTGCTGCAGCTCTTCCTGGCGCGGCTGCTCTCCGGCTTCTTCGCCGCCAACATCTCGGTCGCGACCGCCTACCTGACCGACGTGACCGACGAGGCCGACCGCACCAAGTGGATGGGCATGATCGGCGCGAGCTTCGCCGTCGGCTTCACCCTCGGCCCGCCCCTCGGCGGCCTGCTCACCCGGATCGACGACTCGACCCCGATGACGTTCGCGGCCGGCCTCGCCGCGATCAACTTCCTCTGGGCCTGGCTGCGCCTCTCGGAGCCCGCCCAGCACGCGACCCGCGAGGCGGGGGGCCTCACGAACCGCTTCGACGTGCTCCGCGAGGGCGGCGTCGGCCGGCTCTGCGTCGTCTACTTCCTGTTCACCTTCGCCGTGACCCAGCTCGAGACGACCTTCGCGCTCTTCATGTCCCACCGCTTCGGCCTCGACGAGCTCGGCGTCGCGATGGTCATGCTCGCGATGGCGATCCTGATGGGCGGCATCCAGGGCGGTGGCATGAAGCGCCTCGCCGCGGCGTTCCAGGAGCGGCGGCTCGTGCTGGCCGGCCTCGCGTGCATGACGATCGCCTTTGCGCTGGTGCCATCGACGGGCAGCGTCGCATGGCTGATGGCCCCGCTCGCCCTCGCCGCCGTCGGGCGCGCCTTCGCCCAGCCGCCGATGATGAGCCTCGTCTCGCTGTTCGCCGACGAGCGCTCGCGCGGCATCGTGATGGGCGTCTTCCAGTCCTCGGCCTCGGCGGCCCGGGTGATCGGCCCGGTCGTGGCGGGGCTGCTCTACGACGCGGGCGAAGGCCTGCCCTACTTCGCCGCGGCGGGCCTCACCGCCGCCGCCTTCGCGATCGCCCTCGCCCTCGACGAGCGCCGCGCCGGCAGTGCCCCGGCCCCGGCCCCCGCCGGCGTCATTCCGACCCCCTGACGGAGCGGCTCCGACGGCGTCCGCGCAGCGCACCCAGCCAGGCGAGCCCGGCAGCGAGCCCGGCGCGCCAGCCCGGCTCCGGCAGCACGTACGTCTGGAAGCCCGCGACGTGGTTCCCCGTCAGGAGATCGAGCTGCCCATCGGCGTCGAAGTCGCCGAGGGTCGGGGCCGAGCGACTCCCCACGTCCTGCCCATCGAGGGGATTGGCCGTGCCCGTCCGCGCGGCGAAGACCGGGATGCGCGGGGTGCCGGTGTTCTCGAAGTAGGAGAACTGGCCGAGCTGATCGCCCGAGAACAGGTCGAGGTCACCGTCGCCGTCGACGTCACCGAGGGCCGGGGTCGACCAGCCCGGGACGAGCGCCGCGCCGAGGGGATTGCTCGCGCCGGTGCGCGGGAGGAAGGCCGGGGCGACGGCGGTGCCGGTGTTCTCGTAGTAGGCGAAGTCGCCGTCGAGCTCGCCGATCACGAGATCGAGGTCGCCGTCGGCGTCGAGGTCCCCGAGGCACGGCGCCGAGAGGTAGCCCACGTCGCGGCCCTGGAGCGGGCTCGCGGTCCCCGTGCGCGCCACGTAGACGGGGCGCGTCGCCGAGCCCGTGTTCTCGTAGTAGGCGAAGCTGCCCGCGAAGCGGCCCGCGACGAGGTCGGGATCCCCGTCGCCGTCGAGGTCGCCGAAGGCCGGTGCCGCCAGCTCGCCGACGTCGACGGCGTCGACGGGATGGGCGGCCCCGAAGCGCTCGAGATAGGCGGCGTGGGTCGCAGAGCCGGTGTTCTCGTAGTCGGAGAAGAGGCCCGACCAGGCCCCGGCGACGACGTCGAGATCGCCGTCGGCGTCGAGGTCGACCCACGCCGGCGAGGAGTGGCTGCCGGGGACGGCGAAGCCGTCGAGGGGGTTGATCGGCAGCGAGAGCTCCATCGCCGCGAGCGAGGCGTCGAGGATCGTGTTCTCGAAGACGTCGAAGACCGGGCTCGTCTCGCCGCTCACGACGTCCTCGTCCCCGTCGCCGTCGGTGTCGACGAAGGCGGGGGTCGCGTTGCTGCCGACGTCCTCGCCGTCGAGGGGATTCGCGGCCCCGGTGCGCGGGACGAACACGGGGAGCGTGGCGAGGGAGCGGTTCTCGAAGAGGGCGAAGGTCCCGGTCGAGCTCCCGACGAGCAGGTCGAGATCGCCGTCGCCGTCGGCGTCGCCGAGATCCGGCGCCGAGCGCTGGCCGACGTCGAATCCGTCGACGGGACTGTCGACGCCGAGGCGCAGGACGAAGGCGGGGGCCGCGGCCGTGCCCGTGTTCTCGTAGTAGTCGAGGACGCCGTCGAGCTCGCCGGCGACGAGATCGGGGTCGCCGTCGTGGTCGAGGTCGCCGAGGGCCGGCGTCGAGAGGTTGCCGACGGTCTGGCCGTTCAGCGGATTCGCGGCGCCGGTGCGCAGGGCGAAGGCGGGCGCCGTCGGCGAGCCGGTGTTGCGATAGTCGTTGAAGACGCCGTCGTTCTCGCCGACGACGAGGTCGAGATCGCCGTCGCCATCGAGGTCGCCGAGGGCGGGGGCCGCGGCGAGCCCGACGTCCTGTCCGGCGAGCGGGTTGGCCGCGCCCGTGCGCTCGACCCAGACCGGGCTCGACGCACTCCCCGTGTTCGCGAAATAACGCAGCGTGCCGTCGTCGGCACCGACCACGAGCTCCGCATCGCCGTCCCCGTCGAGATCGCCGAAGGCCGGGCGCCCGTCGCCGCCGGGCACGAGGCCCGCCAGCGGATTGGCGGCGCCCGTTCGCGCCACCAGCCGACCGGAGAGATTCTCGAGGAAGTCGAAGGTCCCGTCCTGGTCCCCGGAGAGCAGGTCGCCGTCCCCGTCCCCGTCGAGGTCCGCGAGGGCCGGCCGCGCGCGCACCCCGACGCTCGCGACGTCGAGCGGGCTCGCGCCTCCGGTCCACAGGGCGAAGACGGCGGCGGTCGCGGTGCCGGTATTCTCGAAGAAGACGAAGGTCCCGGCGCCGCTCCCGACGACGAGATCGGGATCGCCGTCGCGATCGAGGTCGCCGAAGACGGCGTCCGAGTGGTCCCCGACGTCGAACCCGTCGAAGGGGCTCGCGGCGCCCGTGCGGGCGGTGAAGGCGGGGCTCGTCGCCGAGCCGGTGTTCTCGAAGAACGCGAGGGTCCCGGCCAGCCCGCCGGCGACGAGGTCGAGATCGCCGTCGCCCTCGAGATCGACGAGGGCCACCGTCCGCGGATCGCCCGCCCCGACGCCGACCGCGACCCCGACGAGGGGCACGCCTGCGCCCGGCGCGAACGCGGGGGTCCTCGCCGTGCCCCCGTTCACGAAGAGCTCGACGTTCGGACCGGCCGCGGTCGCGACGAGGAGGTCGAGGTCGCCGTCGCCGTCGAGATCACCGAGGGCCGGGTTGCCGATTCCCCCGTCGATCACGCCGTTCAGCGGATTCGCCACCCCGGTGCGCGCGACGAAGACGGGCGCGAGGGCCGTCCCGTCGTTCGCGTAGTACTCGAGGTTCGTGCCGCCGGTCCCGACCACGACGTCGAAATCTCCGTCGGCATCGAGATCCCCGAAAGCCGGCGACGCGGCCGTGCCGACGTCGAAGCCCGCGAAGGGATGGGCCGCCCCGGTGCGCGTCTCGAAGAGCGTCGCCTCCGCCGCCGCCGAATCGGCGCCGAGGCCCAGCAGCGCGAGCGCGACCGCGGCGTTCGTCGAGCGGGCGCGCGGGACGGATCGGGCGGGCTTCGAGAGGGACAAGCGCAGGCTCCTCGGGATCGCGAGCGGAACGCGGCCGCGTGGCGGGGACCGCGCACGGCCAACCCGGGTCGGACGCCCGGTCGGCGCCGGCATTCTCCCACGCCGGATCGACCCGTGTCGAGGGCCGAGCCGCGCTGCGCTGGCGCGCCGCTCAGGGCAACCGGACGCCGGGCGCCGCCTGGTCGAGGAGCGCCTGGCGATCGGCCGCGAGGCCGCCGTCGCCGGGCGCCTGCTCGAGGGCGAGGGAGAGCGCGTCGAGGGCGTCGTACCAGAGCCCGCCTTCGGCCGCGACGAGCGAGGCGGCGCGCAGTGCCTCGGGCGTGGCGACGGGCGCATCGGCGCTCGCCGGCGGCGGGTCGACCCGCTCGATCGCGCCCTCGGCGAGCTCGTCCCGCGAACGGTGCCCGGGGTCGTGGACGAGGGCCGCGAACCAGCGGAGGACCTTGTTAGGCGGGAGCACGATCCCCTGCTGCTCGAGGGAGAGCGCATGCAGGCCGGCCCCGATCGGCCCGACCAGGCGCAGGCGCAGCAGCGGCTCGATCGCGGCGTCGTCGACGAGGGTGAGCTCGATCGCGGCTGTGGTCGGCGCCGAGAGGAGCCAGTAGAGCGTCGGCGACGGGCGCGCGGTGCGTCCGACGTGATCGCGCGGGGCGAGCACGGCGATGCGCGGTCGCGTCGCCTCCGAAGCCCCGCTCGCCCCCGCCCCCGGCGAAGCGCCGCTCGCCGAAGCCCCCTCCGCTCCGGTCGCGGACGGCGATCGTCCCCGCGTCCCGGCCCCGGCCGAGCGCCACGCGTGGCCCCGGCTCGGCGGGACGTAGAGGATCGGCGCCCGCCGCGCGCCGCCGGCCGGATCGGCCGGCACCGTCGCGGCCCGGGACGGCCCCGTCGCATCGACGCTCGGCTTCGCACCGCCGCCGCCGGCCGCGGGAGCTCCGCCCGCCGCGGCGCCTGCCCCGGCCACGGCGTCGTCCTCCCCGACCGCACCGTCCGCCCCGACCGCCTGCTCCGAGCGCGAGGAACGCGATGCCCGCTCCGGCTCGGTGGCCCGCCCCGGCTGAGGCGAGGCCAGGAGGAAGAACGCGAGCCCCACCGCGATCGGTGCCCCCATCCGGATCCCGACGCGCCCCCAATGGCCGTTCATGCTCCGCCCTCCCCTGCGCCCCGCCGCGACCCGCTCGGCGCGTCCGCGTCCGATCCCGATCCGGCGCGCTCGGCCAGGATCCGGTGGATTTCGATCGGCTCGCGCTTGCCCTTCAGCGCATGGACCCCGAGCGCCTCGACCTCGAAGCGATCGCCGAGGCGGCTGCGCGTCCCCTCGCCGACGAGGATGCGCGTCGCGCGCGCTTCGCCGGCCGCCGACTCCGCGGCGAAGGATTCGAGACGCGCCGCGGTGTTGAGCGTGTCGCCGATCGAGGTGTACTTCATGCGCGCGTCGCTCCCGATCGCGCCGACCACCGCCGGGCCCGTCTCGATCCCGATCCGCTGGCGCGCGAGCGGCCAGCCCTTCGCCGCGAAGGCGCGGTTGCATGCGTCGAGCGCGCGCTCCATCGCCAGCGCGCAGGCGACCGCCTGCCTCGCGTCGCGGGCGATCGCCTCCTCGCCCTCGCTCGGGATGGGCACACCGAAGTTCGCCTTGATGCCGTCGCCTGCGTAGTCGTCGACGTGGCCGCCGTGGTCCTCGATGACCCGGGTCATGGCGTCCATGTAGGCCCCGATCCAGGCGAGCAGCGCCTCGGGCTCGAGCTGCTCGGCGGCGGCGGTGAAGCCGACGACGTCCGACATCAGGGCCGTCAGCACCAGCCGCTGCGGCCGCGGCCGCCCGCCCGCCATGATGCGGTCGCGCTCGCGCCAGAGCGCGTCGGCGACCTTCGCCGAGGCGAAGCGCCGGAAGAGCGAGGCGAGCTGGCGCTGCGCCCGCGCCTCGGCGCGCACCCGCACGACGAGGCTCGCCGCGCCCGCCGCGGCCCAGGCGAGCGCCGGCTCGACGCTCGGCACGACCAGACCGCGATGGAAGGCCAGCGCACCGAGGCCGACGGGCAGGATCAGGCCGAAGACGAGCCCCGGGACGACGCGCGCGAGCGGCCCGATGCCCATCGACCACGCGATCGCGCCCACCCCGAAGCCGCCGACGAGCCCCGCCTCGGCGATCGACGAAAGGCTCCGCCGCGGGGCATCGCCGAGGACCCCGGCGCGGATCAGCTGGTCGGCGAGCTGGGCATGGAGGCGCAGCCCCTTCACGATCCCGTCCGGCGCGAGCGGCGAATCGAAGTCGTCCTTCACGCTCGGCGCGTCGGTCCCGACCACGACGACGCGCCCCTCGATCCGCTCGCGCGGCACGCGTCCCTCGAGCAGCGCATCGAGGGACAGCGTCTCGAAGCGCGCCGGGTCCCGCCGGAAGTCGAGGGGGATCTGGAAGCCGCCCGCGTCGAGCCCCACGTAGAGACCGTCGTTCGCCTCGAGCGGTGCGAGGGGCGTCGGGCCGATCCGCACGTGCTCGGGCTGCCGCGGATCGGGCCCGATCCCGATCCCGTTGGCCGAGAGGTGGAGGCTTGCCAGGCGCAGACCGAGGGAGACGTGGGCCGTCCCGTCATCCGCCCAGGAGTAGAGCCATCCCCGTCGCACGACGCGCCCGGGATCGACCAGCATGTTGTTGAAGCCGACCTGCTCGGCCGGCGCGAAGGCCGGCGCCGGCAGGCCCGGTGCTTCGAGGGAGGGAAGCAGCTCCGTCATCACGATCTGCGGATGCGCCGCCACTGCCTGCGCCAGCGCCTCGAAGCCCGCGACGGCCTCGGCGCTCGCGCTCGCCGGGGCCGATCGGTAGAGGTCGACGCCGATCGCGCTCGCACCGAGCTCCGCGAGGCGCTCGAGCAGCGCGGCGAGGCGGAGGTCGGGAAGCGGATGACCGTGGCGCGCGAAGTCCGCCTCGCCGAAGGCGACCACGACGACGGGCGAATCCCCGCCCGCCGCCTCGCCCTGTGCCGTGCCCCTCGTCTCGGCCCTCGCCTCGGCCCGGACGAAACGATCGAGGAGCGCGAGCTCCGCGGCCTCGAGTCCCCCGAGTCGACCGACGAGCCCGACGAGGACCAGGGCCACCGCGCCGGCCGCGAGCCCCGCGCCGCCCGCGCGCAGCCCCTGCCCGCCGGCCCCACCGAGCGCCATGATCGACCTCCCCCCGCTCGGAGCGCCCGCCCCGCGAGCGCCGTCCCACGATAGCCATCGCGCGAGGGGGCTCCTCCGGATCAATCCGAGGCCCGGGCTGGCTCGATTCGGTAAGCTCGGCCGACTTTTGCCCCCGAGCCCGCGCCCGGCCCGAGCCCGCCCGCGAGCCGGCCTCCGAACGAGGATCCAGGATGACCGCCGAAGACACCCTCCAGCAGGCGCGCGAGCGCATCGGAGCGTGCGCGGATCCCGGTGCCCTGAAGGAGCTCGAGCGCGAGCTGCTCGGCAAGAAGGGCGCGGTCGCGGCGATGCTCGCCGAGATCCCGAAGCTCCCGCCCGAGGAGCGCAAGGCCCACGGCCAGCGCGCGAACGACCTCAAGCAGGCACTGCAGGCGCTCTTCGACGAGCGCGGCGCCGTGCTCGCGAGCTCGAAGCTCGACGCTTTGCTTCGCGCGGACGACTTCGATCCGACGCTGCCCCCGCCCCGGGCGCTGCGCGGCGGGCTGCATCCGATCACGCAGGTGACCCGCGAGCTCGAGGACCTCTTCACGTCGATGGGCTACGAGGTCCTCGACGGCCCCGAGGTCGAGCTCGACCACTACAACTTCGAGGCGCTCAACATCTCGAAGGACCATCCCGCCCGCGACTCGCAGGACACCTTCTACTGCGACGACGCCGGCCGCCTCGTGCTGCGAACCCACACGTCGCCCGTCCAGGTCCGTGCGATGGAGAAGCGCACGCCGCCCTTCCGCGTGATCGCACCGGGCCGCGTCTTCCGCCAGGAGACGACCGACGCCTCCCACGACCACACCTTCTACCAGATGGAAGGCCTCGTCGTCGGCAAGGACATCTCCGTCGCCCATCTGATCGGGGCCATGAAGACGCTCCTGCGCGGGATGTTCGGCCGCGATCTCGAGGTCCGCCTGCGCCCTGGCCACTTCCCCTTCGTCGAGCCCGGCTTCGAGCTCGACGCGCGCTGTCCGTTCTGCGAATCGGGCTGCAGCGTCTGCAAGCGGACGACCTGGATCGAGCTGTTGCCGTGCGGGCTCGTGCATCCCAACGTGCTGCGCGCCGGCGGCATCGATCCCGAGGTCTGGAGCGGCTTCGCCTTCGGCCTCGGTCTCTCGCGCCTCGTGATGCTGCGCCACGGCATCGACGACGTGCGGCATCTGCTGTCCGGTGACTTGCGCTTCCTGGAGCAGTTCTGATGAAGGCCTCGCTGCGCTGGCTCTCGCGCCACATCGATCTCTCGGGGCTCTCGCCCGAGACGATCGCGAACGACCTGACCCTCTCGACCGCCGAGGTCGAGGGCGTCGAGCGCTTCGCGCCCGCGACGAGCGACGTCGTCGTCGGCCACGTCGTCTCCCGCGAGCGCCATCCGGACGCCGAGAAGCTCTCGCTCTGCCGCGTCGACGTCGGATCGGGCGAGGCGCTCCAGATCGTCTGCGGGGCGCCCAACGTCGCCACCGGCCAGAAGGTCGCGGTCGCGAAGATCGGGACGAAGCTCCCGGGCGATCTCACGATCAAGCGCTCGAAGATCCGCGGCGTCGAGTCCTTCGGGATGATCTGCTCGGCCCGCGAGCTCGGCGTCGGCGACGACCACGACGGGATCTGGGTGCTGCCCGAGAGCGCGGCCCTCGGCTCCCCGGTCGCGAACGCCCTCGATCTCGAGGACTGGATCATCGAGATCGACAACAAGTCGCTGACCCACCGACCCGATCTCTGGGGCCACCGCGGCCTCGCCCGCGAGCTCGCCGCCATCTACGAGCGCACGCTCCGCCCCCTCGACCTCGCGCCCCCCGCGACCGGCGCGGGCGCGCCCTGGCCCGTCGCGATCGAGTCGCCCGCCTGCGCGCGTTATGTCGCCCTCGTGATCGACGGCGTGCGCGCCGGTCGCTCGCCCGAGTGGCTGCGCCATCTGCTGCTCGCCGTCGGCCAGCGGCCGATCGACCTCTTCGTCGATCTCTCGAACTTCGTCATGCTCGACCTGGGACAACCCAACCACGTCTTCGACCGCCGCCGCCTCGATGCGCTCGGCGCCGGCCGCGGCATCGTCGTGCGCACCGCCCGCGCGGGCTCGAGCGGCGGCGCCGCCGGCTCGGGCGCTGGCTCGACGAGCGGCGCGGGCGCGCGCTCCGCCGAGACGATCCGAACCCTCGACGGTGTCGAACGCAAGACGACGCCCGCCGACCTCCTGATCTGCGCCGGCGACGCCCCCGTCGCCCTCGCCGGCATCATGGGCGGTGACGACTCGAAGGTCGCCCCCGACAGCGACGCCCTCCTGCTCGAGGTCGCGACCTTCGCCGCGACGACGATCCGAAGGACCTCGAGCCGGCTCGGCCTGCGCACCGACTCCTCCGCCCGCTTCGAGAAGGCCCTCGACCCGCATCTGCCGCTGGCCGCCGCGGGCCACTTCGCGCGGCTGCTGCAGCAGATCGCTCCCGCCGCCCGCTTCCCGGCGAGGGTCACCGACGTCGGCGCCTGGCAGGATCCGACGACGACGATCGGGCTGCGCGTCGAGCGCGTCCGCAGCGCGCTCGGCAAGCCGCTCCCGGCGGCCGAGATCCGCGGGATCCTCGAGCGCCTCGAGTTCGGCGTCGAGGCGGGGAGCACGTCGGGCAGCGCGGCCGGATCGTCCGGCGGTGGGGAGACCTTCCGCGTTCGCGTGCCCTCGTTCCGCGCGACGAAGGACATCACGATGGAGCAGGATCTCATCGAGGAGATCGGGCGCATCCATCGCTACGGCAACATCGCCGAGGCCCCGCTGACCTTCACGATCGCGCCGCCGCCGCGGGACGAGCGGAGGCGGCTGGTGCGCCATCTGCAGGATCGGCTCGCCGGGGGCGGGCGCTTCCGCGAGAACCTCTCGTATTCGTTCATCGCCGACGCGCTGCTCGAGAAGCTCGGCGCGAGCGACGAGCCCCACGTCCGCGTCATCAACCCCGTCCATCAGGGCGAGTCCCGCATCCGGCGCAGCGTCGCCCCGAGCCTGCTCCCTGCCCTGGAAGCGAATCGCCGCCATCACACCGACGTGCGCCTGTTCGAGATCGGCAAGGCCTACGAGCCCGAGGCGAGCGACTCGCGCGGCGAGCCCCGCGAGCGCCACTACCTCGCCCTCGCCTGGGCCGGCAGCCGGCCGAACCCGAAGACGGCGCGCTGGGACGAGAGCCGGCTGCAGAAGCTGCAGGCCGTCGTCGAGGACCTCGTCGCCTCGTTCGGCCTGGCACGAGGGACGTGGACGAAGGACGCCGCGCTGGGCCCATCCCGGCAAGTCGCTCTTCCTCGCGCTCCCCGGCGCACCGCACGCCGCCGCCGTCGTCGCCGAGCTCGAGCCGGGCCTCGCCCCGAAGCTCGGGCTCGCGGGCGACCTCGACAGCGAGGTCGCCGTCGCCGAGCTCTGCCTCGACGCGCTGCTCGCCGCCGAGCGCCGCGGCAGCGCCTATCGCCCGCTGCCCCGCTATCCCGGCATCAAGGTCGACGTCGCCGTCGCCGTCCCCGAGTCGACCCGCGCGGGCGACCTCGTCGCCCTCGTCGAGAGCGCGGGCAAGGGCCAGGTCGCCGACGTCGAGCTCTTCGACCTCTACCGCGGCAAGTCGATCGGCGAGGGCAAGAAGTCCCTCGCCTTCCACGTGCTGCTGCAGTCGGACGCGCGCACGCTGACGGACCAGGACGAGCAGAAGTTCCTGCAGCGCTTCGAACGGCTGGTCAGCGAGGCGGGCGGGGAGCTGCGCAAGGCTTGACTTCCTCGCTCCTGCGCCCGTCGTCGTGCCTCACAAGGCGCGACCGACGCGGCACTCGGGGCGCGAATGGCTCGCCCTTGGCACGGCCTTCGTCGCTTCTCGCATGAAATCGCATCGGCGACCGACTGGATGGGGCGGACTGCGGGCTGCGCTTGACTTCGCGCCCCGAGCACCGCGCCGGTCGCTCGCGTCGAGGCAGGTCGGGAGCAAGAACGGGGCGGTCGTGCTGGGAAGCTCCCCGCCGTCTCGCTTCGGAATGAACGGGGCGCCGTGACGCGTCCGGTTGTGCGAGTCGGCGGCGCGGAGCGGTTCCATCCTCGAATCGGGAGCAGCCCCCCGCCCAACCTCCACCGCACGGCCGGGCAGAGCCCCCACCGAGAGGAAGCGACGGAAGCGCGCGGCGCCGAATCGATCTCGATGCAGCGCCGTCCTACCCCGCAGCGAGCGACCGGCGCGGTGCTCGGGGCGCGAAGTCAAGCGCAGCCCGCAGCCCGCTCCATCCAGCCGGTCGCCGATGCGAGCGGATGCGAGAAGCGCCAAAGGCCGTGCCGAGGGCGAGCCATTCGCGCCCCGAGCGCCGCGTCGGTCGCGCCTTGTGAGAAGCCCCGAGCCCCGCGAAGAGACCGACCCTAAGCCGCGTGCATCCTCGCGCGGAAGTGTTTGCCTTTGACCGCATAGTCCGCCACATGCGACGCACACCACGCGTTCGGCTTGACCAGCACCGGGAAGCCCGAGCCCGCGACCATGCCGGCGAGCTGCTTCACGTAGTCGGAGGAGTCGAAACGCTCGTTGGGATTCGCGTCGACGTGGACCCAGATCTGCTGCTGGGTCGGCGAGAGCTGGAACGCATCGACCATCCGCATCGCGAGGTCGAGGGAGAGCCAGGTCTCGGTCGAGAGCTTCTCGAAGAGCGTGACCTCCTTGCGGTCGTGGCGGCGGGTGTAGAAGACGCGTCCGCCCTTGCCGGGATTGAGGACGCAGGCGACGGTGACGAACTCCATGCGCGTGGCGGTCTTCTGGGCGTCGGTCCCGATGTGGACCGTCTGGCCTGCGCGGACGAGCGCGGCGACGCTGCTCATCATGTCGAGGACCTCGGCTCCTCCCAGGGTCCACCACCGGCTCTCGAGCTCCAGAGACATCGGGCTTCGCATCGTTCTCTCCGTTCTCTCCGTTCGACGGCTCCGTTCGTTCCCGCTTCCGCTCCCCACCGCCCCGCGTTCACCGATTCCCGTTCAGCGCTTCCCGTTCAGCGACCCCCGAAACGACGAAGCCCCCGCGCAGGGGCGCAGGGGCTTCGTCGTCATTCGGCTCGCTCGCATCGTCGGGACGCGCAGGTCACGTCCGCCCGGGGAGTCCGGCATGGCCCGGTACGGGGCGGACCGGATCTCGGCCGTCCGACCGGCCTCGCCTCCGCGAGTCGCCGTCGCGGACCCGTGCTCCGGCTCCGACCTCCGGTCGTCGTTCGACCCAAGCGCGCCTCCTCGGGCTCTGGATGCCGACCGCGCCTCGCGCGGCTCCGGCGCTCCATCGTCCCGTTCCTCCGCCGCATCGTCGATCCGGCCGGGACACTCGAGTCCCGAGCGGGACTCGCGCATCGCTTCCGAACGCGGGACGGGCGGCGCGATCGATTGTCCTCGCACCCCTGGGTCGAGTCAACCCCGCCCGAGCCCCCGTGCCGTGCTTCACCCGATCGTCACGCGAACTTGAACTCGCCCTGGTCGAGGACGATGTCGCCGTTCTGGTTGCGCGTCACGAAGAGCGCCGTCTTCCCGTCGACCCACATCTGGATCGTGAGCGCGTCGCCCGGCATCACGGGCTTCGAGAAGCGGCCGTCCATCGCCTTGAAGCGGGACGGGTCGGAGCCGCAGAGCGTATGCAGCAGGGCGCGGCCGGTGAAGCCGTAGGTGCAGAGGCCGTGGAGGATGGGGCGGTCGAAGCCGCCCATCTTCGCGAAGGCGGGATCGGAGTGGAGCGGGTTGCGATCGCCCGACAGGCGATAGGTCAACGCCTGATCCTCGCGCGTCGCGTAGGTCACCTCGTGGTCCGGCTTGCGCGTCGGCAGCTCGAAGGTCGGCGACGGGCCGCGCTCGCCGCCGAAGTCGCCGGCGCCGCGGCAGAACATCGACATCTTGACCTTGAAGAGCGGCTTGCCCGTCGCGACGAGGGTCGCCGTCGACTCGATCTCGGCGACCGCGGCCTTGCCCTTGTCCCAGATGCCCGTGATCTCACCAACCGACTCGATCTCGCCGTCGGGCGGGATCTCGTCGTAGAGCTCGATGCCCTCGGTGCCGTGGACCATCAGGGCGGGATTGAAGGTCCCGATCTTGTCGAAGGGGACGCCGCCGCCGCCGAGGATCACCGCCATCGTCGGCAGCACGCGCTGCGGCGTGTCCTTCGTGTTCTCGGTCGTGAACTGGAGCTCCTTCGTCCCGGCACCCACGCCCACCGCGTAGAGCAGCGCGTCCTTCGACGTCCACGCGCGCCGCGCCGGCTTGCCCTTCGCGCCGACGGCCTTGGGATCGAGTGCCATGGGAGTCTCCTTGCTGGATGCCTTCTGCGGGCGATCTGCGCACGGGGTGCGCGAGGCGGGCGGTCCGGGTCGGGCCACCACCGCCTTCGTCCGTCACCCGGGGTTTCGGTGCGGCGACTAGAGTTACACTAGGCCGCTGCCCTTGTCGATTACCGGGCCCCCCGCCCCGACACCAGGAAACCGCATGCACGACCCGATCCGCCGCCCCGCCGCGGGAAGCCGCCCTCCCCTCGCCCCGGGCCTCGTCCGCGCCGGGCTCGTCTGTGCCGGGCTGCTCGCCGCGAGCCTCGTGCCGAGCGCGGCGCGCGCCGCGTGTACCCCGACCTCGCCCGCGAACGACGCGACCGTGACCTGCTCGGGCACCGACTCGACCGGCTACGACGGCAGCGGGGCCGACAACCTGACGATCTCGACGACCGGCGCCGCCGTGCTCGACGACAGCAGCCCGACCCTCGACGCCGCGATCCTCGTCGACGACGACAGCACGGTCACGATCGGGACGGGCGCGACCGTCCGCGTCACGCAGCAGAACGGCGCCGGCATCCGCGGCGACGACGACAACTTCGTCGAGAACAAGGGCCGCATCGAGCTGAACGCCGCCGACACCCGCGGCATCTCGATCGACCAGAACACGACCGGCATCCTGCCCAACGGCGCCGTCAACAGCGGCACGATCCAGGTCGTCGGCGACCGCAGCTATGCCATCGAGACCGGCGACAACAGCGGCGTCGCGACCTCCGGGACGATCAACCTGATCGGCAACGCGACCCGCGGCCTCTCCGGTGGCAGCCGCCTCGACTACGCCAAGCCGGCGAACGTCACGAACAGCGGCACGATCAACATCGAAGGCGCCGATGCGTTCGGCCTGAAGTTCGGCGACGGCTGGCTCGACGGCAGCTTCCAGGACACCGACAACAACTCCAGCACGCCCACGGTCTTCGTGCCGACGGCGGCGGGCATCCGCAACCAGAGCGGCGCGACGATCAACGTGACCGGCGCCCGCTCGACCGGCATCTTCGCCGGCGACACGGCGAACGTCGACGGCGACCACGACAGCTTCGTCGTCAACAGTGGGACGATCGCGGTGACGGGGACGGACGCGATCGGCGTCTCGGTCGGCGGCAACGGACGCCTCACGCGCTACGACCTGTCGACGCTCAACCTGAACAACGCGGCCTCCCTCGGCCTCGTGACGCTCAACAACTCGGGCTCGATCACCGGCGACGCGGACGCCGGGCCCCTCGTCGTCTTCCGCGACTTCAACGCGGGCCACGAGAACCGCCTCCTCGTCGGCGGGAGCGGCAGCATCGTCGCCGACCTGACCAACCAGGGCACCGCCGACCGTGCGATCGCGATCCGAGGGACGAACGGCGACGAGCTCATCGTCAACGCCGGCCGGGTCCAGGGCGACGTCGATCTCGCCGGCGGCGACGATCGCTGGGTCCAGATCTCGGGCGGTCAGCAATCGGGCAATCTGATCGGCGGCAGCGGCCAGGACGAGCTGACGCTGATCGGGACGCGCACGACGCCGGCGACCTTCAACGTCGGCCAGCTCCAGGGCTTCGAGGCGATCCGCATCGCGCGCGGTGCGCCGATCACGCCGAGCTCCACGACGACGACCCCCTGGCAGCTCACGAACACGAGCGGCTTCACGGGCCTCGTCGAGGTCCAGAACGACGGCATCCTCGACGTCCCGACCCCGATCACCCTCGGCGGCGCCTTCGCCGTCCAGTCGCGCGGCACGGTGCAGGTCACCCTCGACGGCACGACCGCCCCCCTCACGGTCCAGGGCGCGGCGAACCTCGACGGCAACCTCGTCGTCCGGAAGGGCGACAACCTGACGCCGAGCCCGACGCCGTACCGGGTGATCCTCGCGAACGGCGGCGTCACCGGTCGGTTCGCGAACATCCGCTTCCCCGACGCCTCGGGCACGCGGATCTTCACGCCGAGCTACGACGCGCTGGGCGTCCTCGCGCTGTTCCAGGACGTCGGGCTCGTCGGCGTCGCGCGCAACGCGAACCAGCGCGCGATCGCCGGGAACCTCGTCGCGCTCACGAACGCGGGCGGCAACCAGGACGATCTGCAGGCCACGCTCGACGGCCTCCAGGACGTCCAGAACCTGGGCTCGGTCTACGACGCCCTCTCGCCCGAGGCCTACGACGCGCAGACCACGGTCTCCGTCGAGGCCGGACGCCGGATCGCGGCGATGCTCTTCGACCGGCCGCGGGAGTGCCGCACCGGCGATCGCGACCTGTGGTCCGCCCAGGCGAGCCGGCTGCCCTGCCACGCGCGGCGCCTCTCGCCCTGGGCCGCGGCGCTCGGCTCGTTCCGCCAGCGCGACGCGTTCTCGGGCCATGCCCGCTACGACGCCCAGATGGGCGGCATCATCGCGGGCGTCGATTTCCAGCCTCTCTCGATCCTCGACTTCACCGTCGCGGTCTCGGGCCCGCGCGGCGGCATCAACGTCGCCCGCGCGGGCGAGAGCACGCTGACCCTCGCCGAGATCACCGGCGCCGCCGCCCTCAACCTCGGCGGCCTGCGCGTCCAGGGCGCGGCGACCTTCGGCCACGGCTTCCACCAGGACCGCCGGCAGATCAAGTTCGACGGCCCGACGCCGACCTCCGGCGTCAACGTCCGCGGCGTCGACGACCACGACAGCGACCGCACGCTGCTCGCGACCGAGATCGGCTACCGCGTGCCGGCCGGCCCCGTCGGCGTCGAGCCGATCTTCGGGTTCGACTGGGCCTGGATGAGCCAGGACGGCATCCACGAGTCCGACGCCGGCGGCTACGGCCTCGACGTCGCGAGCCGCGACGACGAGGTCGGCTCCCTGCGCGCGGGCATCCGGCTCTCGACGGCGTACGACCACAAGACCTATCTCGGGCCCTGGCTCGAGTGGATGACGGGCGTCTGGCGCCCGACCTTCGACGTCGCGTGGCGCCAGTTCGTCGAGGGCAACCAGCGAGACCTCTCCGCCCGTCTGCAGGGCGGCGCGGACACCGCCGGCGGCTTCCGGGTCCGGGGCAAGGAGGATCCGGGCGGCGCGGAGATCGGCCTCGGCCTGCGCCTCATCCCGTCGGACGCGAACCGCCTGCGCCTCGACCTGCGCTACCAGGCCTACGTCGCCGAGCACACCCTCGAGCAGGACCTCGTCGCCCAGGCGACGATCGCATTCTGAGTCGCGCCCCGGCCGGGTCGCCGGGTCCGTCGCCCGGCGACCGGCTCACGTCGCGCTAGTCCTCGAGGCCCATCATCTTCGCGACGCCGAAGCGCGCGCCGGCGGTGAAGCCGCCGTCGACGGCGAGCGACTGGCCCGAGACGAAGGACGCCTCGTCGGAGGCCAGGAAGAGCGCCGCGTTCGCGATCTCGCGCGGGAGCCCGAAGCGGTTCATCTGGTGCTGATAGGCGATCCGCGCGTTGACCTCCTTCATCGCGCCCGAGGCGACCACGTCTCGGAAGAGCGGCGTGTCGATGAAGCCCGGACAGATCACGTTGGTCCGGATGCCGCGCCCGGCGTAGTCGAGGGCCATGTTCTTCGTGAGCAGGACGACCCCGCCCTTCGACGCGTTGTAGGAGCTCCCGCCCTCGCAGCCCTGGAGCCCCTCGATCGAGGCGACGTTGACGATGCTGCCGCGCCGACGCGCGAGCATGCCCGGCAGGACGGCCTTGCAGGCGAGGAAGGTGCCCTTCAGGTTGATGTCGACCGTGAAGTCCCAGGCCGCCTCGTCGACCATGTGCACCGCACCGCCGCCCGCGACGCCGGCCGAGTTCATCAGGATGTCGACCGGCCCGAGCGCCGACTCGACCTCGCGCACGCAGGCCTCGAGCGCCTTGAAGTCGCGCACGTCGCCCTGGATCGCCCGCGTCCCGACGCCGAGCGCACAGGCCGCCTTCCAGTCCGCCGTCTCGTTCGTGCCGAGGTCGAAGCTCGCGACCTTCGCCCCCTCTTCCGCGAAGCGCAGCGCCGTCGCCGCCCCCAGCCCCGAGATCCCGCCCGTGATCAACGCCACCTTGCCTGCCAGTCGCTTCATCGCGCCCTCCTTCCCGTCGTCGTTCTCGGACTCGTTCCGAGCCCCGTTCTCGCTGCCGATCCCACCGGCTCCCGTCCGTCCGGACGCCCCGCCGACGGGCCGGGCGCCCGAGCCGCCGCTCACGCGCCGGCGAGCCACTCGATCCGGCGGCACGCCTCGCCGTGGCCGCCCTCGAGCGGCCCCGCGCGCAGGACGACCGCATCGAAGCCCGCGGCCTCGAGCGCGTCGAGCCAGGCCCGGCCGCCCGGCCCCGCGCGCCCGGCGCGCGCCTCTTCCGCCAGCTCGGAGCCGTCCTGCAGGTCCACCGCGACCGCGAAGAGCCCGGCATTCGCGAGCGCGTCGACCGAGGCCTCCGCGCGCGCCTCGAAATAACAGGCACGGTGGGCCAGCCAGACCGCTTCGCCGCCGCCCGAGAGATCGAGGAAGCCGAGCCCCGCGCGACCGGCCGCGAGCGCCTGCTCCGCCTTCCAGCCCGCCAGCCAGAGCGGCGGATGCGGCTGCTGCAGCGGCTTCGGCAGGACGTCGATCTCGGGCACCGCGAAGCCCGCCGAGTCCCAGGCGAAAGGCGTCGCCGTCCACATGCCGACCAGCATCCGCGCCCCCTCGTCCGCTCCCTCGCGCTCCGCCGACTCCGGCAGCAGCGCCAGCTCGAGGCGTCCGGCAGAGGCGACGTCGAGGGTCGCCGCCTGCTCGGCCTCGCGGACCGGCGCGGCCTGCGGTGGCCAGAGCCCTGCCACGCCCCAGCCGAGGCGGATCCGCCGGGTCGCCTGCGCGAGGGCCGCGAGCCAGACCGCCGGCGCCCCTCCCACCGCCGCGCCCGAAGCCCCGCCCTCCGCGTCCGTCTCCGGCAGGCACCAGATCGCCGCGAGCCCGAGCGTCTCCGCGAGCCGCGTCTCGCGCTCGAGCTCCGCGAAGCGCGCCGGCGACGCGGCCCCGAGCGCGTAGAAGAGCCCGCGCTCCAAGGCCTCAGTTCCCGCTCGTGACGACACCGAGGGTCGGATTGCGCCGCAGGCGGATGTCCTCGAGCCGTGCCTGACACGCGCGATCCCAGGTCGTCCCCTCGTCGGCGAGGAGGTAGAAGCGGTCCTCGCGGATGCCCTGGAAGACGCGCTCGGCCATGACCGACGGGTCGAGGCCGCCGGCGGTGCTCGACTGGATCGCCTGCTCGACCAGCGTCTGCTCCGGCGTCCCCGAGCCTTCGGGGCGCTTCAGGTGCGCCGGTCGGTTGCGCTCCGAGAATCCGATGCGCGTGCGGATCAGCTCGGGACACAGCGCCGAGACGCCGACCGGCGACTGCTTGATGCGCAGCTCGTGGTAGAGCGTCTCGGTCAGCGAGAGCGCGGCGTGCTTGCTCACGCTGTAGGCGCCGGAGAGGGGCATGTTGATGAGGCCCGCCATCGAGCAGGTGTTCACGACGTGGCCGGGCTGGTTCTGCTCGAGCATGAAGGGGACGAAGGCGCGCACGCCGTGGAGGATCCCGAAGAGGTTCACGCCGAGGACCCACTCCCAGTCCGTCGAGATCGCGTCCCACGTCAGGCCACCGGCGAAGACGCCGGCGTTGTTGCACAGCACGTGGACGGCACCGAAGCGCTCGAGGGTCTCGTCGCGCAGGTGGGAGAGCTCGTCGGCGCGGGAGACGTCGGTGCGGACGGCGAGGACCTCGACGCCCTGGCGCTCGAGCTCCGCGGCGGCCTGGGCGAGGCGGTCCCGCTCGACGTCGGCCATCACGAGCTTCATGCCCTCCCGCGCGAAGCGATCGCAGAGCGCCCGCCCGATCCCGCTCGCCGCTCCCGTCACGACCGCCACGCGACCCCGGAATTCCGTCAGCACGTCCGTCCTCCTGCCCTGCCCGGCCCGGCCCGCCCGGCGCGGGACGCCTGTCCCCCGCCGAGCGCGCGATGGTAGAGTCGCGAGGGAGGTTCTGATAGCCCATGGCGACCGCCGCGCTCCGACCGCTCCAGGGACTTCGTCTGGTCGAGCTCGCGACCCGGATCGCCGGGCCTTATGCGACGAAGCTCTTCGTCGATGCGGGCGCGCAGGTGGTCAAGGTCGAGCCCCCGACCGGCGACCCGCTGCGCGGCTGGACGGCCTCCTTCCAGAAGCTCTCCCCGGACGCGGCAAGCCCCCTCTACCAGTTCCTGAACGCGGGCAAGCGCTCGATCGCCCTCGACGCGGGCGACGCCGGCGACCGGCGCCAGCTCGACGCCCTCGCGGCCTGGGCCGACGTCGTCGTCGAGGACTGGGGCCCGGGCGGTCTCGAGGCCCACGGCATCGATCCCGCAGCCTGGCTCGCCGCGAACCCGCGGCTCGTGCTGGTCCGCATCTCGCCCTGGGGCCAGGAAGGACCCTGGGCGACGCGCCCCGCCAACGACTTCGTCCTGCAGGCGGCGTCGGGCTCGCTCGAGTACCGAGGCTTCCCCTGGCGCGAGCCGGTCGCCGCGGGCGGCCGCGTCTGCGACTGGCTGGCCGGGAGCTTCGCCGCGATCTGTGCCCAGACGGCCTGGCGAGCCGCGCGGCGGGACGGCTGCGGGCAGGTCGTCGACCTCTCGACCTTCGAGGCCGCGCTCCACAACCTGACGATCTTCGGCGACCTCGGCCGCCAGTTCCTCGGCGGCCTGCTGCCGCGTTCGATCGAGATTCCGTCGATCGAGCCGACGAAGGATGGCCACGTCGGCATCTGCACCCAGACCGGACAACAGTGGTCCGACTTCTGCGCGATGCTCGGCCGCCAGGACATCGCCCAGGATCCGAAATTTCTCGAGGCCCGACAGCGCTTCGAGCAGATCGACTTCATGCAGTCCTTCATCCACGGCTGGATGAAGGAGCGCACCACCGCCGAGGTGATCGAGCTCTGCGAGCTGGTCCGGATCCCGGTCGCGCCGATCGGCAACGGCCGCGATCTGCCCGAGTTCGACCACATGCGCGCCCGCGGCATCTACGCGCGGGCCCCGGGCGGCTTCCTCCAGCCGCGCCCGCCCTACCGCCTCGAGACCGACTCGCCGGCGCCGATCGGGGCGACCTCGGCCCTCGACGCCGATCGCGCCACCGTGCACTCGCTGCTCGCCGACGCAGCGAAGCATGCGGCGAAAGATGCGGCCAGGCATGCGGCGAAGAGCGCGGCGAAGGAGGCCGCGAAGAAGACGGGGAGGAGCGGCGCCGCGAGCCGGATCGGGGCGGTGCTCGCCCAGCCGGATCTGCCCTTCGCGGGCCTGCGCGTCGTCGACCTGACGGCGTTCTGGGCGGGGCCCTACGCGACCTCGATCCTCTCGGATCTCGGCGCCGACGTCGTCAAGATCGAGTCGATCCAGCGCCCCGACGGCATGCGCTTCGCCGGCGCCGCGCGCCACCGCACGCCGCTCTACGAATGGGGCAACGTCTTCCACGGGGCGAACCCCGGCAAGCGCGACGTGACGATCCGCCTCGATCATCCGGAGGGCGTGGCCCTCGTGAAGCGCCTGCTCGTCGACGCCGACGTCGTGATCGAGAACTTCTCGGCGCGGGTCATGCCGGGCTTCGGACTCGACTGGGAGACGATGAAGGCGATCAACCCGCGCCTCGTCAGCGTCCGCATGCCGGCCTTCGGCCTCGACGGGCCCTGGCGCGATCGACTCGGCTTCGCGATGACGATCGAGCAGGTCTCGGGCCTCGCCTGGCTGACGGGCTACGATGATCTGCCGCTGGTGGTGCGCGGCCTCTGCGATCCCCTCGGCAGCGTCCACACCGTCTTCGCCCTCGGCCTCGCCCTCGAGGAGCGCGATCGCACCGGTCTCGGCCAGGTCGTCGAGGTCCCGCTGGTCGAGCCCGCCCTGAACATCGCCGTCGAGCAGGTGCTCGAATGGTCGGCCTTCGGCGTGCTGCTGACCCGCCACGCCAACGTCATGCCCCACGCCGCACCGCAGGGCGTCTTCGAGACGGCGAACGCCGACGAACGCGTCGCCGTCTCGGTCACGAGCGACGCCGAGTGGGCCGGCCTCTGCCGCGCGCTCGGTGCCACCGACTGGACGCACGATCCCGCGCTCGCGACCCACGCCGACCGCTTCGCGGCCCACGATCGTCTCGCGGCGCGCCTCGCCGACTGGATCCGGCCGCAGACGCGGGAGGCGGTGATCGAGCGGCTGCTCGCCGCGGGCGTGCCCGTCGCCGCCTCGATCAACAACCATGCGCTCTGGCCGAATCCCCAGCTCGAGGCCCGCGGCTTCTTCCAGACGATGAAGCACCCCGTGACGGGCGAGACCCGCTACCCGTCCTTCCCGGCGATCTTCTCGGCCTACGAGCGCGATCTCCACCGCTCCCCGCCGCCGACCCTCGGCCAGCACAACCGCGAGATCCTGCAGGGCGACCTCGGCCTCTCGGACGCGGAGATCGCCCGGCTCGAGGCGCTGCAGATCATCGGGACGAAGCCGTCGTTCATGTGAGCGCGCGACCGATCGCGCGGTCATTCGCGCGGCCCGGCAAACGAATCACGCGAGCGGCGGGCGCGAACGACCGCACGACGGGCCCGACGCTCAGGACCGACGTCGCAGGTAGAAAGCGGCCTGGTCGCCCTCGCCCGCGCGGCGCAGGGCGGCCGCCCGGCGACGGGCCGCAAGCCGCGATCCGCCCTCGCCCTCGCTCCCCGTGATCTGGAACGGGCCCGAGTCGTCCTCGACGTGCTCCACGCGGAGCCCGGTCGCCTCGGCGAGCAGCGCCACGCTCCGGCGCGTCGGGACGTGGAGATGGCGCGGAGCATCGAGCTGGGCCCAGCCCGCACCGTAGTGCCGACAGGCCCAGGAGTCCGCGAGCGGGACGCGCAGCAGGAGCCAGCCCCCCGGCGCGATCCTCGCCGCCATCGCCGCGAAGGCGCGGCGCGGCTCGGCCATGTGCTCGAAGCTGTGGTGGGCCATCACGAGGTGATAGGCGCCTTCGTGGCGCTCGGGCGGGACGGCCGCGAGCTGCAGCCCGGGCCGCCCGGCGGCGCGCTGCGCGGTCCGCGGCGAGAGGTGGGGATCGATGCCGACGAGGCGGCGGAAGCCGTCGGCGTGGAGCCGGAAGAGCAGGCGTCCGGCGCCGCAGCCGACGTCGAGGATCGGGTCGTCGAGGCCGGTTCCGGTGCGGCGGAACCAGTCGAAGCGACCGTAGCGGCGCCCCGACAGGATTCGGGCCGCGGGGCCCGGCGGCAGCGCGAGGCGCAGGCGCGTGCTCAGTCGTCGCAGGCCGAGCCAGCCGCCGGGCGGACCCGAGGCGAGGCGCTGGCGCGCGGTGTAGTAGTCGGCACCGTAGTGCCGCGCGAGGTCCGCCGGGATCGATGCGAGCTGGAGCGCCCCGCACGCGGCGCAGGCGACGTAGTCGAAGTGCGCGGCCTCGGCGGTCGTGCGATCGCGGGCGCGGAGCGCGAACGCCGTGGCGCCCCCGCAGAGCCGGCAGCGCGGGGTCGGCGACGGCGGCGATGCGACGGCGCTCCCCTCGTTCGCGTCGGTGTTCGTGGTCACAGCTCCGCTTCGTCTCCCGCGCACCGATGCCGCCGACGGCGCAACGCGCGCGGCGGCGCGGTGGATCCGATCCGACCCGCGAGCGCTCGCAGCTTGGCGAACGCGCGGCCTCCGCGCACGCGGCGCCTTGCGCGGCGAAGCGGTCCTGCGGAATCATCCGCGCGCCCGAACGAGCCTTCCCCGCGCCCCCCGCACAGGAGAACGCCATGTCCGCTTCCACCGCCTCGTCCGCCGCCTCGAAGCCCGCCCGGCTGCGCGCCGCCGCCGCCCGCTGCGCGGCCGCGCTCGGCGTGGCCCTCGTGGCCCTGCTCGCCGCGCCCCTCGCGCAGGCCCAGGACTGGGGCGACGACTCGAGCGAGGACTGGAGCAGCCCGCAGCCCGCGCAGCCCAGCCCCCGGACGACGAGCAGCAGCGGCGCCTCGCGCTCCCGCAACGCGGCGGCCGGCTGGTCCTTCCAGGGCGGCATCGGCTTCACCGCGGATCCCGACACGTTCCTGATGAACTTCGAGGCGCCCTACGCGTTCAATCGCTGGTTCTCGTTCGGCCCCGCGATGCAGGTCGGCATCAACGACCATCGGACCATCGTCGCGCCGACGGGCAATCTGCGCCTCACGATCCCCGATCTGCCGGGTCGCGCCTTCGATCGCGTCCACCCGTATGCGATCGCCGGCATGGGCTTCGCCGTGATCGACAACGACACGAACGGACGGGACAACAGCGCGGCCACGGGCTTCCTGATCGACTTCGGCGCGGGCGTCGAGTACCAGGTCAGCGAGAAGGTCTTCCTCGGCACGCAGATGATCTTCAACGTGCTGCCGGACCAGGTGAAGGGCGAGCATTTCTACTTCGCCTGGCAGCTCGGCGGGATCCGCTTCGCGTTCTGAGCGCGCAGCGGCCGTCCGGTACGACGCGGCGCGTGGGGGGGGATCCCCGCCCGACGCGCCGTTCGCGTTCCAGGGGCCCGGTCGTTTCCCCGCTCAGGCGACGATGCCGGCCTCGCGCAGGCGGGCGATGTCGGAGGCACTGCGACCGAGCTCGGTCAGGATCGCGTCGGTGTGCTGGCCGAGCTCCGGGGCCATCGCGCGGGGGGCCCAGGGCGTGCCGCCGAAGTCGACCGGCGTCGCCGGCAGCAGCGTCGTCCCGCCCCCGTCCGGGACCTCGACGAAGGCGCCCGCCGCCGCGGCCTGGGGATCGGCGAGGACCTCGTCGACGGTCTGCACCGGCGCCCACCAGAGATCCTTCTCGGCATCGAAGATCGCGCCCCACTCCGCCCGGGTCTTCGTGGCGAAGATCGCGTCGAGCTCGGCGATCAGGCCCTCGGCGTTCATCGCGCGGTCGCGGGGATTCGCATAGCGCGGGTCGGTGATCCACTCGGGATGGCCGGCGGCGCGGGCCAGCGGCGGCCAGTGGCGCTCGCCCTCGAGGCCGACGATCCAGAAGTACTTCCCCTCGCTGTCCGCATAACAGTTGATGGCCGGATTCCCCATCGTCTTGCGGTTGCCGATCTGGATGGGCATCCCGAAGCGCATCGCGACGGCCATGTCGAAGGAGAGCGTGTAGATGCCCTCGCGCAGGAGCGAGGTCGACACGACCTGCCCCTTTCCGCTGCGTTCGCGCTCGAAGAGCGCCGCCGAGATGCCGGCGGCGGCGGCGAGGCCGGCGTTGTGGTCGCCCATGCCGCCGCGCTGGTGCGGCGGCGGGGCGCCCTGCTGGCGCAGCGAGGCGGCGATGCCCGAGCGCGCCCAGAAGGCCGCGATGTCGTAGGCGGCGCGGTCGGCCTCGGGGCCCTCGAGGCCGTAGCCGGTCACGATCGCGTAGACGAGGCGCGGGAAGCGCTTGCAGAGGGTGTCGGGATCGAGGCCGAGGCGCGCGAGGCCCGCGGGCCGGATGTTCGACAGGAAGACGTCGGCGCCGCGGATCAGCTCGAGGGCGATCTGCAGGCCCTCGGGCTTGCGCAGGTCGGCGACGAGGCTGCGCTTGCTGCGGTTGTCGTTCTCGAAGACGGGGTTGAAGGGCAGATCGCCCCCCAGCATGTACCGGAAGAGCCGCGCCGGATCGCCGATCCCCGGCGGCTCGATCTTCACGACGTCCGCGCCCCAGTCCGCGAGGATGCACCCCGCCGCCGGCCCCGCGACCCACACGCCCATCTCCACGACCTTGATCCCCGCGAGCGGTCCCGGCATCGATCGTCTCCCTTTCGCGTTCCAGAGTGTTCAGGCGCGCGGATGCTGCCCGAGGCGGACCTCGTCGACCAGACCCCAGGCGAGCGCGGTCTGCGCGTCGATGCGGCGCCCGGAGAGGCCGAGCCAGGCCGTGCGCTGTCTTCCGATCCGGCGCGGGATCGACACCGTCCCGCCCGCCCCCGGCACGAGCCCGAGGCGCACCTCGGGCAGCTCGATGAAGGTGTCCTCGGCGGCGACGACGTGGTCGGTGAAGGCGGGCAGCTCGATGCCGGCGCCGATGCAGGCGCCGTGGATCTCGCTGCGGATTCGGCCGGCGAGACGCGCGACCTGGAGCGCCGGGCTGCGCGTCGTCCGCACGGCGTGGGCCGTCGCCGGATCCGGGAACGAGCCGAACTCGTCGAGATCGCCCCCGCTGCAGAACGACTCGCCCTCCCCGCGCAGCACGACCTCGCCGATCGCCGGATCCGCGAGCGCGACCGCGAGCCCCTCGCAGAGCGCGTCGCGCAGCGCGCGGGAGAAGGCGTTGTGGCGCGCGGGGCGGTTCAGGCGGAGCTCGAGGCGATCCCCGGCCCGGGCGAGCAGGCAGGCGGGCTCGGCGGGCCCGCGCGCGCGGTCGGTGCGGCGTGGGCGAGCGCGACGGGCCTCGAGCCAGGCGTGGAATTCGGGCCCGGATTGCAGCGTCGAGTAGACGAAGGACTCGGCGGCGAGGCCCCGCGCGATGCCGGCGAGGTCGTCCGACCCGACCGCCTGCGCGCGCAGCAGCTGGACGAAGGCGAGCGCCGCGACCGGCGTCTTCGCGAAGCCCTGGCAGAAGGGCTCGAGCTCGGCCGCCGTCTCAAGCCGGACGTCGCAGGCGGCGGCGAGGAGCGCGCGCGGATCCCCGTCCGACGGTGCGACCGGCGCCTCGCCCAGGGCGATCGTCACGCAGGGGAGCCCGGGAAGGATCGCGAGCAGCGACGCGAGCCAGGGCCGCATCGCCTCGGCGGAGCAGGCCTCGAGGTCGAGGGCGAGAACGCCTGGCCCACCGACGGGCGAGAAGGACTCCGCCGCGTCGGGCACGAGAAGCGTCCGGCCGAGCTCGACCGGCGAGAAGACCGGCGAGCCCGCGGCGCTCAACCGTTCTCCCGCAACGCCTCGCGGACCTTTCGGCGCAGCAGCTTGCCGGTCTCGTTGTACGGGAGCTCGGACCAGAACTCGATCCGCTCGGGCGTGCGCGAGGATCGCAGGCGATCCTTCACCCACTGCTGGAGCTCGGAGGGCGCGACCTGCGCCGTCGGCGAGAGCACGACGACCGCCGCCACCGCCTCGCCCCACTGCTCGTCCGGCACGCCCACCACGCAGGCATCGATCACCGCGGCGTGGGTCAGCAGCACGTCCTCGATCTCGCCCGGGGACATGTTCTCGCCGCCGCGCACGATGACGTCGTCCATGCGACCCTCGAGGAACAGGAACCCGCCCTCGTCGAGGTAGCCGCCGTCGCGGGTGTTGAACCAGCCCTCGGCATCGAGCTGGCTGCCCTTGCCCCGGTACTCGCCGGAGACCTGCTCGCCGCGGACGTGGATCAGGCCGTGCTCGCCCGGGGCGACCGGGCGTCCGGTCTCGGCGTCGCGGATCTCGAGCTCGACCGTCGGCAGCGGCTGCCCGACCGAGACGAGCCGCTTGCGGATCTTCTCGTCGTGGCTCGCGAAGGCCGTGCGATGGTCCGCGGGACCGAGCAGCGCGATGGTCGAGCTGGTCTCGGTCAGGCCGTAGGCGTTGGTGAAGTCGGTGTTCGGGAAGAGCTTCATCGCCTTCTCGATGACCGTGAGCGGCATCTTGCCGCCGCCGTACGAGATCGCGCGCAGGCTCGGCAGCCCGGCATCGGCGTGGCCCGCCAGCGCGTCGACGATCCGCGCCATCATGGTCGGGACGACGAACGCGTGGGTCACCTGCTCGCGGCGCGCCGTCTCGAGCCAGGACTCGGGGGTGAAGTTCGCGAGCTGGACCACGCGGCGGCCCGAGTAGACCGAGCTCGCGATCGCCGCCATGCCGGCGACGTGGTAGGGGGGCACGCAGGTCAGCGAGGCGTCGTTCTCGTCGGCGCCCATGAACTCGACGGTGCCGAGCACGTAGGAGACGAGATGCTTCTGGCGCAGGACAGCGGCCTTGGGGGCGCCCGTCGTGCCGCTCGTGAAGAGCAGGATCGCGGTGTCGTCGGGATCCATCGACCAGGGCGTCTCGCGCGGCTTCGCGTCCTCGCCGCGGACGGTCTCGAGCATCGCTTCGCGGGTCCCGACCTCCACGTAGTCGCCGTCGCCCGTCGCGGCGAGGCGCGGACCGAGGCGTGCGGCCCGGGCGCGGTCGGTGAGGAGGCGGCCCGGATTCAGCTGGGCGATCAGGCCATCGAGTTCGGGATCCGTCAGTCGGTAGTTCAGGGGCGCGAAGGGCACCCCCGCCCACGACGCGCCGAACACGCCGATCGGGAGCGCGAGGGTCGAGATGTCGAGCATCGCGAGATGCTTCGTGCGGCCGTCGTCGAGGGAGGCCGCCAGCGCGCCCGCCGCGTCGAAGAGCTGCTGATAGGTCAGCCGATCGGCACCGTTCTGGAAGGCGACGCGGTCGCCCATCGCCCCGGCCGCCATCTCGAGGATCATCATGAGGTTCATGACGAGCTAGTCCGACGACGGCAGCGGCTTGGCACCCTTCACGACGAGGATCTCGCCGTCGACGGCGAGCCCGCCTTCGCCCGGCTTGGTGCAGAGGATCTCGATGTCCCCGGCGGCGTTCGTGTACCGCTTGCCCATCTGGGTACCCTGCTTGTGGCCGGGATCGATCGCGCCGCCCGAGCCGTCCGCCGCCGAGAGCTCCACCACCGGCGCACCGCCGCAGGTCAGCTTCACGTCCCGCGCCGGCGCCACGACCATCATGATCTGCGACGCGCAGACCGCGCTCTTGAGTCGCATTCCCGCCTTGTACACCGCCATCTCGAAGTCTCCTCGCTCGCGCTCGCCCGGTCCCCGGGCCGGCCGAGAATACGGGTTCGCGAGATCGAATGCTAACGTCGGCGGCCCGCGAGAAGCCTCATGCCGAATGCCCCGGAACCCGCTCGGATGGCCCCGAACGACGAGCGGCCCCACCGCGCTCTCGGCCCCGACCCGGCCGCGCGCCACGCCGAGCGCCTGCTGGGCGAGACGGGCCTCGCGCGGACCGTCCCGGAGCGCCCGGAGCCGCTCGGCCCGGCCCTCGAATGGGCGGGGTCCGGGGCGATGGCCCTGACGGGCGAGGCCGATGGACCGCCCCGCTTCGCATCCGGCGGCCTCGCGACCGCGGCGCGCGCCGCCGCCCTCGCCCTCGACGCCCTCCTGCCGGGCGCCGGCTTCGCGGCCCTCGACGCGCCGGCCCTGCTCGGCGAGCGCGCGGCGTTATTCGGCTTCGGCCGCGCCGGGCGCACGTCGTGCGGCGGCAGCGCGCGCCTCCTCGACGTCGGCCGCGGCGCGGGCGGCGGCCCCGGTGGCGCGGCGCTCGCCCTCAACCTGCCGCGCGAAGACGACTGGCGCCTGCTCGAGGCCTGGCTCGAGGCACCGCTCGGCGATGCCGTCGCCCACCGCGACTGGCGCGCCCTCGAGCGCGCCCTCGCCGCGCGCGAGCCCGAAGCCCTCGTCGAACGCGGCCGGGAGATCGGCCTCGCCGTCGCCCTCGCCGGCCCGCGCGCGACGCCGACCTGCCCGAGCGGCTTCCGCCTCGAGCACGAGACCCGGCGCGCGCGGGCGGACGGTGCGCCGCGGGCGAAGGTGCTCGACCTCTCGGCCCTCTGGGCGGGGCCCCTCGCGGGCGGGCTGCTCGCCGAGGCGGGCTGCGACGTCCTCAAGCTCGAGAGCGCGACGCGACCGGACGGGGCGCGGCAGGGAGTGGCCGCGTTCTTCGATCGCCTGAACGGCGGGAAGCGCGGCGGGACCCTCGACCTCTCGGCCGCCCGCGACCGCGAGGTCTTCGCGCGCCTGCTCGACGCGGCCGACGTGGTGATCGAGAGCGCCCGGCCCCGCGCCCTCGCCCAGCTCGGATTCGACGCGCGGGCCTGGGTCGCCCGTCGCCCCGGCCGGCTCTGGGCCTCGATCACCGGCTACGGCCGCGACCACGAGTGGATCGCCTTCGGCGACGACGCCGCCGTCGCCGCCGGGCTGGCCCGCGACCCGGACGGAGCGGCGCTGCGCTTCTGCGCCGACGCCGTCGCCGATCCCCTGACCGGCCTCTACGCCGCCGTCGCGATCACGGGCCTCCGCGCCCAGGGCCGGGGCGGGCTGCTCTCCCTCGCCCTGGCCGACGTCGCCGCCCACGCCGCCCGGGCGGGGGCCGGGCCCGAGTCGGGCGCCCGGTCGGGTGCCCCGAACGTTGCTCCGGCCGACGGTGCGGTCGCCGACCCGACCGGCGACCGGGCCCGTGCCGACGCCGGCTTCGATCCGGGAGCCGGGTGGACCCGGCCCGTCCGGTTGCGAGAAGGCCGCTGGGCCGTTCTCGACAGCGACCGCTGGCATCCCGTCGCCCCGCCGCGGGCGCGGGCGGCGGCGGCCGGCTTCGGCCCGGCGCTGCGCCCCCTCGAGCCCGCGCTCCTCGCGGCCTGGACCGCCGCGTGCTGATCCGGGACGCAGAGGTCGCCGGGCGGCGCGTCGACCTGCGGTGCTCAGAGGGCCGCATCGAGGCCCTCGCGGGCGGGATCGCGCCCCGGGCGGGCGAGCCGGTGCTCGAAGCGGGGGGCGGCGCCCTGCTCCCCGGCCTCCACGACCACCATCTCCACCTCTTCGCCCTCGCCGCCGCCCTGCGCTCGATCGACTGCGGCCCGCCGAAGGTCCGGAACGCCGAGGCCCTCGCGCGCGCCCTGCGCGAGGCGCCGAGCGAAGCGGGCTGGCGCCGGGGCACCGGCTACTTCGAGTCGGTCGCCGGCCCCCTCGACCGCGACCGCCTCGATCGCCTCGCCCCCGGCGGCCCGGTCCGGATCCAACACCGCAGCGGCGTCGCCTGGTTCCTGAACTCGGCGGCGCTCACCGCCCTCGGCCTCGACGGCCCGCCCGACGCCGCCGCGGACGCACGCCCCGGCGACGGCTTCACCGGCGTCGAGCGCGACGCCGCGGGGCGCGCCACCGGCCGGATCTTCCGCGCCGACGCGTGGCTGCGCGAGCGGCTCGGGGCGCCGACGCCCCCCGACCTGCGCACCGTGGGCCTGCGGCTCGCGCGCGTCGGCGTGACCGGGGTGACCGACGCGACGCCGACCAACGACCTCGCGCAGGTCGCGCTCCTGCGCGCGGCGCAGCGTTCGGGGGCGCTGCCCCAGCGACTGCGCGTGATGGGCGACGCGAGCCTCGCCGCGCTCGCATCCGAAGAGCGCCTCGTGACCGACGCCCGCAAGCTCCTGCTCGACGAGCCCGCGCTCCCCGACTTCGACGCCCTCGTCGCGGAGATCGAGGCGGCCCACCGCACCGGCCGCGGCTGCGCCTTCCACTGCGTCACCCGCGTCGAGCTCCACTTCGCCCTCGCCGCCCTCGAGGCCGCGGGCGCGAGCCGCGCCGATCGCGTCGAGCACGCCTCGGTCGCCCCGCCCGAGGCGATCGAGAAGGCGAAGCGCCTCGGCGTTCGCGTCGTGACGCAGCCGAACTTCGCCTTCGAGCGCGGCGACGACTACCTCGAGCAGGTCGACCCGCGCGACCAGGCCCATCTCTACCGCGTGAAGAGCTGGCTCGACGCGGGCGTACCGCTGCTCGCCGGAACCGATGCGCCCTATGGAGAGCCGGACCCGTGGCAGGCGATGCGGGCCGCGACGAGCCGGCGGACGCGGAGCGGTCGGCCCCTCTCGCCCGAGGAGGCGATCCCGCCGGAGGCGGCGCTCGCGCTGTTCTCGAGCGGGGCCCGGATCGCGGTCGGGGAGCCCGCCGATCTCTGCCTGCTCGACCGCCCCTGGCACGCCGCCCGGCAGGCGCTCGACGCGGAGCGGGTCGCGGCGACGGTCTGCGCCGGCTCGGTCGTGTTCGAGAAGGCCGAGACCGGCGGCTCGGGCGGTCCATCGCCCGACCCCGCCCCGGCGGACGCCGAGGGGGCCAGGCCGAGCGCCTGATCGGGCCTCAGCTTCTGCCGCTCGATTGCCGATGCGCTGCACCGAAGCCGTGCACCGGACGCACCGACCGCGGAGCCCCATGCGAAGCCGACCGATCCCGCCTCTCGCGCTGCTGCTCGTCCTCGGCCTCGCGGTCGGGCTCCCGCTCGCTCTCGGCCTCACGAGCTGCAAGGCGACGCCCCCCGACGATCCGCTGCGGCGCGAGCCCGCGGTTCGGATCGACGGCGCCGCGCTGCGCCGCTTCCTCGACCGCGCGAGCACCCTCGCCGGCACGCCCGCCGGTCGCGCGACCGCGCGCCTGCGCGAGCGCCTCGCGGGCTGCGAGGAGGTCGTGCTCACGGCATCGCCCTCGACGCCCCCGACGAACGCGCCCGCGCCGATCCCCTCCCTCGACGCGCTGGCCTGCCACGACGCACACCCGCTCCCGAAGGCGCTCGCCGAGCGCCTCGCGCAGATCCGCGGCGACGCCGACGGCGTCCTGCAATGGCCCGTCGGTGAGCGCGGACGGATCGCGCTGCGCTTCGACGTCGACGCCCGCGGCGGGCTCGCGCTCGACGGCGCGCTCGAGCCCGACGACGAGTCCGGCGCCCTCGCCTTCCTCGTCCCCGCCGCCGAGCCCCCTGCACCGGCGCGGATCGATCCCGCACGGACGCTCGGCCATCTCCACCTGCGCTCCGCCGCGGGCACCGGCCTCGCCGCCCTCGTGCCGCAGGGCGGCCAGGCCGATCGGCTCTTCGCGTTGAAGGGACGCCTGCTCGAAGGCGCGCTGCTCGAGGGCACCCTCGAGCTCGCCTTCGTCGAGCCCGCCCCGTCGGGCCAGGTCCCGCTCGCCGTGCTCGCCCTCCACCACCGCGCGGCCGCGCCGATCGAGGCGGCCGTCGCCGAGACCCTGGCCCGGCTCGACGCGACCTGGTCGATCGCGCCCTCGCCGCATCGCTTCGGCGGGACGAGCGGCCCGGCCCTGGCCGGTGGGTGTTATGCGGACCTGCCGCTCCTGCCCGAGCTCGCGCCGTGCTGGGTCGTGACGCCGGAGGTGCTCCTCGTCGGCTACCGCGCCGAGGCGATCGAGGCCGTGCTCGACGCGACGCCCGCGGTCTCCGCGCCGCCGACCGCGGCCGCGGCCTCAGCCTCGAGCTCGGACTCCGACTCGACCACGACTTCGACTGCGACCTCGAGCCCGACCGCCCTCGCGAGCGGGCTCGTGGTCGATCTCGAGCGCGTGCGCCGGCTCGATCACCGCCTCCTCGCCGCGCAGGGCCAGGCGCCCGACGCGGGCCCGTGGCCCGCCCGGCTCGCCGATCTCTACGCGCGCCTCGAGCTGCGGGCGCAGGCAGCGCCGGACGGCGCCGTCGCGCTGCAGGGTCGCCTGGAGGCGCGCCCGTGAGGACGGCGACGCAACGATTCCTCCGGCCGCTTCGCCGCCCCGGAATTCGGGTCGCGTGCCTGCTCGTGCTCGCCGCGGCGTTCGCCGGCTGCCGCAACGACGCCGTCGAGGCGCAGGCGGAGGCGACCTGCGAGGCCGTCGACGCCGAGCGCTTCGACGAAGCCCTCGCGCTCTCGACCTCCGGGAGCAGCGCCGAGGGCGCGGGCCGCCGCGTCGCCGAGTGCCGCTGCATCGCCTTCCTCTCCCTCGGCGATCGCGACGGCTGCACGGCGCTCCTCGAGCCGCTGCTCCGCGCGCCCGAAGCTTCGGACTGGGTGCCGCATGCGGTGCTCACGAAGCTGATGCTGCGGACCTGGCAGGCGACCGGCCAGCTCGACGCGGCGGCAGCGCTCGCGGCGCGGGCGGCGCCGGTCCACCGCGACGATCTCGATCTGCTCCAGCTCGAGCTGATGGTCCGCAGCCCGGGACACGACGAGGCGCGGCTGCTGGCGGAGCTGGAAGCGCGACTCGACGACGATCCGAGCTGGATCCCCCAGCGCCTCGTGCTCGCCCTCGCCTTCGCGCGACGCGGCCAACACGCGGACGCGCTCCGCGTGCTGGGCGAGGTCGCGCCGCCCCTCGACCACCCGCTCGCGACCGCGTGGTACGAGTCGCGCATCCAGGCGCAGGCGGCGGGCGGCGACCTCGCGGCGGTGAAGCGGACCTTCGAGGCCTGGCGCGTCGCGGGCGCCGATCCCGTCGACCTCGCGGCCCGTTATGCGCTGCGGCTCTCGACGGATCAGCTCGTCGACCCGGAGCACGACACCATCGACCTGCTGCGCGCCGCGATCGCGACCCAGGACGCGCTGCGCGATCGCAACATCGTCTGGGGCCTGCATCGCCGCCTGATCACCCAGCTGCTCGCCGCCGGGCGCCCCGCCGAGGCGCTGGCGGCCTACGATGCGGGCGCCGCCGTCGTCGACCTCTCCGGCGTCTCGCGCGACGAGATCGTGCGCGCGCTGCGCGGTCCGCGGGATCCCGCCGCCGCCGAAGCGCCGGGCCGCGCGCTCTTCGCGATCGCCCCCGAGCTCGTCGGCGGCCGGCTCACCGTCTCGCCCGATGCGCCGGAGGCCGCGGTCCATCCGGACGCCGCCTATCGGGACCTCGCCCTCTCCCGCGCCGGCGGGCTCGAGCTCGCGTCGATGCCGGGACTGCATCCGCGGCGCTGGGTGCTGCGGGATGCGGCGGGGGCGGTGCGCGGGTCGGGGGCCTTCTGGCCGGAGCCCGGCGAGACGATCCGGATCGAGCCGACGCTGGGCGCGCCGGTACCGGCCGCGAGCCCGTTCCGGCCGGCGCGACGGCCGGGTGACGGCCGCCGGCGGGTGATCGCGATCCTGCCCGACTGCGGCGACTGGCGGCTCGTCCAGTACCTGCGCGCCCGCGGCGAGCTCCCCTTCCACGACCACCTGCTCGAGCAGGGCCACCGCGCCGTCCTCGAGAGCCGACCCGCCTTCACCGCCGCCGCCCTGCAGAGCCTCGTCTGGCCCGCGCAGCCCCGGGTGCGCGCGACCCTCGACTGGATCCACGACCTCGGCCTCGAGCTCGCGGGCCTCGAGGCCGTCGGTGAGAATCCGGTCGGCTTCCTCGGCCTCGTGCTGCCCGAGCGCCCGAACCTCTTCGAGACCCTGGGCGGCGGCGAGCGCGTCACCGCCAACATGCTGCTCGCCCACGGGCGCATCGACGCCGGTCGCCACGCCGAGGTCGTCGGCCCCGACGGCCACCACCGCACGCTGCCCTCGCAGGCCGCCTATCGCCCGCTCACCGCGCCCGAGCTCGAGCGCCATCCCGGCCTCGCGATCGACCGCGACACGAGCCGGTTCGCCGAGACGATCGCCGCCGAGATGGACGCCGCGGAGCGGATCGTGCGCGAGGGCGAGATCGACTTCCTGTTCCTGCGCCTCGAAGCCCTCGACCTGCTCACCCACGCCCACTTCGGGCCCCTCGACGGCCGCGGTCAGGACGACGGCCGCGGGCCGCTGCTCGACGCCTATCGCTACATCGACGCGCGCCTCGCGCAGCTCGACGGCCTGCTCGATCGCGACGACTGGCTCGTCTACCTCTCGGACCACGGGATCCGCTCCTCGATGCAGCACGAGGAGGACGCGATCTTCGCCGTGCTCGGCGAGGGCGTGCCGACGGGCCGCGCGCCCGGCAAGCCGGCGCTGCGGGGGATCCCGCGGAGCCTCGCCGCCATGTTCGGGGTCGCGACCGACTGGCCCGAGACCGGGACCGGCCCCGCGCTCGCCGCGCGCGGCGGACCCGGGCAGCCCGCTCCCCGGGACGCGGAAGTCGCCGCCCGCGCGCGCTGAGCCCCGCCACGTCGCGTGGCGTCGCGCTATGCTGCGCGCCCCATGCCTGGACGCATCCGCATCGAGCTCGACGGCCCCCGGGCCGACCTCGTCTTCGACCATCCCGAGCGCCGCAACGCCGTCACGGCGGACATGTGGCGCGCCCTCTCCGGCGCCGCCCTCGAGCTCGACGCGGATCCGCAGGTGCGGGTCGTCGTGCTGCGCGGCGAAGGCGAGCAGGCCTTCGTGTCGGGCGCCGACATCTCGCAGTTCGAGGCCGAGCGGACGGGCCGGAACGCCTTCGCCTACAACACGGAGAACGACGTCGCGTTCGACGCGCTCGCCGCGATCGGCAAGCCGGTGATCGCCGCCATCCACGGCTTCTGCATCGGCGGCGGCTGTGCGATCGCCCTGCAGGCGGACCTCCGCTACTGCGCCGACGACGCGGTGTTCGCGATCCCCGCGGCGCGCCTCGGGCTCGGCTACGCGGCGAAGGGGCTGGCCACCCTCGAGCGGATCGTCGGCCTGCCCCGGGCCAAGGAGCTCTTCCTGACCGCGCGACGCTTCGACGCCCGGGAGGCGCTGGCCATGGGGCTCGTGAACCGGGTCCTGCCGAAGGCGGGGCTCGACGCGTTCGTCGCCGACGTCGTGGGCCAGATCGCGGACAACGCCCCGCTCACCCTGCGCGCCGCCAAGCGGGCCTTCGCCGACGCCGGCCGCCCCGAATCCCGGCGCGATCCGGAGGGCGTCGACGCCGCGATCCGCGCCTGCTTCGAGAGCGAGGACTACGCCGAGGGCGTTCGGGCCTTCATGGAGAAGCGCCGCCCGGCCTTCCAGGGACGTTAGGCAGCCCGGGACGGTCGGGCGCACCGTCCGGCCCCGCCCCTCGACCCGAAACCCGACGGGATCCCATCATGCCCGACTGGATCGAGACCGAGCTCAAGCTCCTGCTGCCCGACGAGGCGAGCTATCGCAGGGTGCTGGCGGCGCTCGGGCCGGGGCGCTCGGTGCTCCAGCAGAACCACTTCTTCGATCGGACCGACGGG
Source organism: Myxococcota bacterium (assembly GCA_046351135.1). Taxonomy (GTDB): domain Bacteria; phylum Myxococcota_A; class UBA9160; order UBA9160; family UBA4427; genus UBA4427. Next base: position 149,613 of record JAXLZA010000008.1, read on the forward strand.
GCCCTGCGCGCGGCGCGGATCGGCGTCCGGCTGCGCGCCGAGGACGCCGAACGGCTGCTGACGCTGAAGGGCGACGCCCTCGCGGGCCCGGGCGCCCCGGCGCTGAGCCGGCGGATCGAGCTCGAGACGAACCTGCCGAGCGCGACCTTCGAGGATGCCCTGCGCGACGGCCTCGATCTGCGGCCCTGGCTCGCGCGCTTCCGGGGCGAGTCGGGCGCAGAGCCGTTGCCGCCGGCGCTCGCGCGGTTCCTGGCCACGGTCGAGGCCTGCTGCGGGGACGAGCGCCTGCGCTGCTACGGGGAGTTCCGGAACTTCCGGACGATCGACTCGCTCGCGCTCCACGACGAGCTCGGCATGATCCCGGTCGAGCTCGCCGTCGATCGCACGGAGCTGCCCGGGAATCGGATCGATCACGAGATCGAGGTCGAGCTGGCGGGCAATCCCGGCGATCCGGACGAGCTCGCCGAGCGGACCGCGCGGGCCCTCCTGCGCTGGCTCGCGGATCGGGGAGTCGATCCGGTCCTCCCCGCCCCGAGCAAGCTCGCGCGCTTCCACGACGCGCTCGCGGGGCGGAGCCGGCCCGACGGTGCCGACTCCGCCGCGGAGAGCGCGGAAGGCCCGGCGCGGTAGGCGCGCCCGGGGCGGAGCTTCAGCGCGCCGTCGACGGCCGCGCCGCGACCCGCGCGTACCACTGCTGCAGCCGCTCGCACTTCGGATCGAGGGGCTGGCCCACGCTCGCGCCGAACTCCAGGAAGGCGAAGAGCAGGACGTCGGCCAGGCTGAAGCGCGAGCCGCAGATGAACTCCTTGCCCTCCATCAGGCCGTCGAGCCACACGAGCCGCTCGGCGGCGATCGCCTTCAGGTCCGCGGCGGCCTGCGGGATGCAGCGCATGCGCGCCTGGAAGAGCGGGAGGCCCTCCGCATAGCGGAAGCCGTTCGCCATGTTCTCGACGATGTTGAGGTCGATCCGGCGGACCCACATCCGCGTCTCGGCCCGCTCCTCGGGCGTCTTGCCCATGAGCTTGCCGCCGGTCTTCTCGTCGAGATATTCGGCGATCGCCGTGATCTCGGAGACGAACTGGCCGTTGTCGAGCTCGAGGGTCGGGAGCTGGCCCGCCGGGTTGCGCTTCAGGTGGTCGCCCTGGCGGTTCTCGCCCTTCATCAGATCGACGGTGATCTGCTCGACCTTCGCGCCGGTCTCGGCGACGGCGATCGTGACGACTCGGGGATTCGGGCCCATTCCGGTATAGAGCTTCATCGGGGGACTTCCTTCGCAGTGGGTGGTCCGGCGGTCGCGCGCGTCGACCGCACGGGACACGCCGAGCGGGCGTGCGGCGGGACTGTGGCCCAGTCCGGGCGGGCCGGCAAAGCAGGCGGGCCGGGGGAGTCTCCGGGAGCGGAACGAGCCGGACCCGGCCGCGCGCTCAGCTGCGGTAGACGTCGAGGTGGAGCTTGCCTTCGCTCTTCGCGACGACGCAGGAGACGATCGCGTCGCCCGTGATGTTGACGACGGTCCGGCTCATGTCGAGCAGGCGATCGACGCCGAGGATCAGACCGATGCCCTCGACCGGCAGCTCCATCTGCCGCAACACCATCGCCAGCATCACCATGCCGACGCCCGGCACCCCCGCCGTCCCGATCGACGCGAGGGTCGCCGTCACGACGATCGTGAGGAAGCCCCCCGGCCCGATCTCGACGCCGTAGACCTGGGCGATGAAGACGGTGGCGACGCCCTGCATGATGGCGGTGCCGTCCATGTTGATCGTGGCCCCGAGCGGAATCGTGAACGAGGCCACCGAGGCGTCGACGCCGAGCTTCTCTTCGACCGTCCGCAGATTCACCGGCAGCGTCGCGTTGCTGCTCGCCGTGCTGAAGGCGACACCCATCGGCGCGCGGAACTTGCGGAAGAAGGCGAGCGGAGAGAGCCCGGCCAGGACGAGCAGCATCGGATAGACGAAGAAGGCGTGGACGAAGAGCACGAGCAGCACCGTCCCGAAATACCAGGTCAGCTTCTCGAACGCCTCGAAGCCCTGCTCGCTCGCCACCTTCGCGATCAGGCAGAAGACGCCGAAGGGCGCGAGCTCCATCAGGATGAACACGAGCTTCATGACGACGACGTTCGCGCTCTCGAAGAGCCGCATCAGCGGCGCGGCGGCCTCGCCCGAGAGCGTCATGGCGATGCCGAGCAGGATCGCGAAGACGATGACCTGGAGCGTCCGCCCCTCCGCCAGGGCCTGGAACGGATTGGTCGGGAGGATCTCGACCAGGGTCTGAGCGAAGCTCGGGGCGTCGGCGATCTTCGCTCCCGTCGCCGCACTCGAGAGCTCGAAGCCCGACCCCGGCTCGATCCAGAGCGCCGCCGCCACCGCGAGGCTGATCGCGATCGCCGTCGTGGTCAGGTAGAGACCGAGAGTCTTGCCGCCGATCCGGCCGAGCTTCGCGACGTCGTCGAGGGCGGCGGTGCCACAGGTCAGGGAGACGAGGACGAGGGGGACGACGAGCAGCTGGAGGCTCGCCAGGAACACCTTGCCGCCGACGGCGAAGACGCCCCCCACGAGAAAGTCGGTCACGGGGTGGCCCTGCGCGACCTGACGGAGGAACAGACCGGCGACGGCCCCGAGCACGAGCCCGATCAGGATGCGGCGGGTCAGCCGCCCCGAATCGTCTCCCTCGGCGGCCTCGCCCGTGGCGCGAGCGGCTTCCGTACTCACCCTCCCCTCCGGTGACGCGCAGCATACCGGATCGGGGCTCGGGTCCAGCCGCCATTTCCGCACCGATCGGCTCTGCTAGAGTCGACGCGTCTCCGAGGCGCACGACGCGATCGGCCACGATCGACCGGCTTCGCTTCTCGGACGCACGGACAACCCGACCGGGATCGCCCGACGCTCCCGACAGAAAGGCTCCCCTGCGATGCCCACGCGCCCGACCCGCCTCGCTCGTTCGAATCGATCCTCGATCCGCCTCGCGCGGGTGGCCGTCGTCGCGACGGCGGCGGCGCTGGCGTCGATCGGCGCGGTGCGACCGGCGGGCGCGGAGGAGCAGGCCTCGATCGGATCGAAGATCGTCTCGACCAGCATCGACGTGGCGATCGTGCGACCGCTCGCGGCGATGCGGGCCGGCCTCGGCGCGGTGCTCTTCGTGCCGGCCGCCCTCTTCGCGTCGCCCGCGTGCGCGGTCAACGCGGCCAAGGGCGAGGACTGCCGCCCGGTCTTCGAGACGCCCTACGAGATCCTCGTCGGCGAGCCGGCGGAGTACGCCTTCGAGCGCAAGCTCGGCGAGCTCTGAGAGACCTCGGGCGCCGGAGCCCGACGCGTACTCGCCTCCTCGCCCGACCTCGCCCGGACTCCTCAGGCCGACGAACGCTCGTCGGCCAGCATGCCGAAGCGGCGCAGGTGGTAGCGGATCGTCGAGCGATCCTTGCCCATGCGCCGCGCCATCTCCGCCAGATTGCCCCGACACGCGACGAGCTGACGCTCGAGCTCGGCCGCGAGCTCCGAGCGGGCCCGACGTCTCACCTCGGCCGCGGTGACCGGACCCGACCGCGGGCTGCGCGGTCGCCCGAAGCCGGGCTCGGTCTCGATGCCGGGGCCGCCCCCATCGCCCGCGCTGCCCTCGTCGCCGTCGTCGCCCGCGTCGCCCGCGTCGCCCGCGAGGATCGACGCCGCGAGCCGGGCGACCTGCTCCCCATCCGCCGAAGCGGGCAGGACTCGAGCCCCGTCGACCTGCCCCTCCGCGACCGCATCCGTCGAAGCCATTGCGTCCGAGCCCAACGCGATCCCCTCCGCCTGCGCCTCCCCGTCGCGCCCGGCCTGCATTCTCCGCACGACGATCACGGGCACGTCCGCGAGCACCCGGATCTCCCGCACCAGCGCCCGGCCCTCGGGATCCGCCGCCGGCGCCCGCACCACGACCAGGTCCGGCAGCTCCCGGAGAAACGCGTGCAGCCCGCTGCGCGCGTCGGGGCAGACCCGGGCCGCGAGCCCGACGCGCCCGAGGGCCTGCTCGAAACGCCGCCCCGTCTCGGCGACCGCCTCGATCACGAGCACCCGCCCCCGGCTCCGCCCGCCGCGCCGATCGTCCCGATCCCGGTCCCAGACCGCGCTGGCGGCCTCCGCCATCTGCCCCATGTCCCGTCCGCCCTGGTCGTCCCGCACCGCCGGCCCTCCCCGCGCTGACGCCCCCGCCCGGGGGCCGCGACCCAACCTATCCGGCGCCGGCCTCAGGGGGCGATCAGATCCGCCCGGGGCGCGGCCGATCGCGGGCGACCGGGACGTCGTTTAGGCTTCCGCTCCCACCCGCACGGCCCGGCCGCGCGATCGAAAGGCGAAGACTCCGATGGCGACCTCACTCCAGATCCGCGGCCTCGCCGGCGCCCTCGGCGCCGAGCTGCGCGGGATCGATCTCTCCCGCCCCCTCGACCCGGCGGAGCGCAAGGCGCTCGAGGAGGCGCTCCATCGCTACGGGGTCCTGTGCATCCGCGGCCAGCAGCTCGACCATCCCGCGCTGCTCGCCTTCGCCCGCAGCTTCGGAACGCCCGACGTCCACCCGATCGCGAAGGGCATGAGCGAACATCCCGAGATCATCCGGGTGCTCAAGCCCGCCGGCGAGAACGCCTTCTTCGGGACCTCGTGGCACAGCGACAACAGCTTCTTCGAGCGGCCGAGCTCGCTCACGATCCTGTACGGCGAGAAGGTGCCGCCGGTCGGGGGCGACACGGTCTTCACGTCGATGGAGCGCGCCTTCGAGATGCTCTCCGAGCCGATGCGCCGCTTCCTCGAGCCCCTCTCGGCGATCCACAGCGCGCGCACCGCCTACGACCCGAAGACGACGGGCGAGGCCAAGTACCGCGGCGAGACGGCGATCCAGTACACGTACAGCGAGACCATCTACGAGGAGGTCGTGCATCCCCTCGTGCGGACCCATCCGGTGACCGGGCGCAGGAGCCTCTACGTCAATCCGATGTTCACGCAGCAGATCGTCGGGCTCTCGAAGCCCGAGAGCGCGGCGCTGCTCGCGCTGCTCTACGACCTGTCGACGCGGCCGGAGCTGACCTGCCGAGTGCAGTGGGAGAACGGGACGCTCACGATGTGGGACAACCGCTGGCTGCAGCACTACGCGATCGACGACTACGCCGACTACGAGCGCATCATGTACCGCGTGACCATCCAGGGCGAGCGCCCCGTCTGATCGATGCGGGCTAGATGCCCTCGGCGGCGATCGCGATCTGGGTGACGCCGGCGTCGCGCGCGGCGTCCATCACCTGGACGAGCAGGCTGTTCTGCGAGTTCTTGTCCGCCTGGACGACGATCGAGCCCTGGGGATTCTCGCCGTGGAGGCGCTCGATGTGGGCCTGGAGCGAGGTCGGGTCGACGGCGCGGCGATCGATCCAGATCTGCCCCGACTCGGTGATCGCGATCAGGATGTTGCCCTTGTCCTTCGGCTCCGAGGTCTCGGCCGGCGGTCGAGTCACGTCGACGCCCGCTTCCTTCACGAACGACGCGGTCACGATGAAGAAGATCAGCATGATGAAGACCACGTCGAGCATCGGGGTCAGATCGACCTCCGCCGAGGAAACGTTCGCGCTGCTGCGTCGCCGGGCCATCGATCTCGCCTCCTGAAGCGCCCGCGCCTCGCGCGGTCCGCTCCTCGCTCACTCGTCCTTGCGGTCGTCCTTCGTTCCAGCCGATCCGGGAACGGGCCCAGAAGCTACGCGGCGCACCATGCCCGAGCAAGACCCGCGCGCGCCTCGCTCCGACCCGCGATCGGGCCCCGGACCGGGCCCCGCCGAACCCTCGACCCGCGCATGCTGACGTGGCTCCGCGCGGTCGACGCCCGGTGATGCTGCGTCAGGGCGTGTACCAGATCGGCGAGGTCCAGGCGCGCTCCTGGATCGTCTTCACGTGGTCCGGTCGACAGCAGCCCTCGTAGCCCGGGGTCACCGTCTCCGGCTTCGCGCAGTCGACCCCGGCTTCGACGCAGAGCCGCTGGCTCCAGCGACAGGTCGGGTTCTCGAGCACCCGCGCGTAGTAGAAGGCGTGCTGCTTCGGATCGAAGTGGTCGTCCTTCCAGACGCGGCAGAGCTGGTCCGCGCCCTGTCCGCTCGTGGTACAGGTCTTCGGATCGACGCTCCCCCGCCCCTTCGCCGAGACGACGTCGACGACCGTCTCCCGCGCCTGCCCGCCTTCGACCCAGCCCTTCACGATCTGGATCTGCGCGAGCGGCGTCCCGGGCATCGCTTTCGTCCCGGGATCCTGGAGCGCCCAGACGGCGAAGGTCGGCGCCTTGCCCGCCGCGCCCTTCTTCAGGTCGCCGCCCATCGGCACGCCCCGCGCATAGCCCTGCTTCGCGAAGTCGGCGCCCTTGCAGAGCGCGGCGTCGAAGTCCCAGCCCCCGAAGAAGCGCACGACCGGCCGCGTCCCGCTCGTGCCGTAGGCCTCGCGCCGCTGCATCGCATCGAAGAGCGCGTCACGGCTGTTCTCCTCGGCCCAGAGCACGGCGAGGCCGCCGGGATTGAACTCGAGGTCGTCGGGCAGGCCGCGGGTCGAGCGGACGCCGGCGCCGCCGTGGCCCTTGGCGTTCGCTTCCTCGACCAGGCCCGGCGCGCCGAGATGCGTGTCGCTCGAGGCGACGATGCCGAACTTGAGCGGATTCACGCCGAGCTTCGTCTGCTGCACGAGCCCCGACTTCAGCGCCTCGCGCACCATCGACGGTCGGTTCGGCCGATGATCCATCCCCGCCGTGCCGGGCACCGCCGACGAGATGTTGGAGGCCGCGATGCGACCGACGCCGGCGAAGCTGTTGTAGGGGAGCTTCTCGAAGCCGCAGGCCTCGTCGGTCGTGTCGCCGCCCTTCAGGCACTCCGAGTCGCCCTTGTGCTGCATGATCTCGACGAGCGGCTCCCAGCGCTGGCGCAGGCGCGCCTCCTCGGCGTCGACGGCGGGCACCGCGCCCCCACCGAGCGGCAGCCGCGCCGACTGGAAGATGAGACCCTGCCCCGAGAGATTCGAGTTGTGGGGGATCGTGAGGACGTCGCAGCCCTTCGTCCCGTCGATGCACTGCTTCTGCAGCCGGCGCCAGAGATCGAAGGCGGACTCGCTCTCGATCGAGCCGACCGGCAGCCCGGGGACGTTCGCGTTGCGGAAGATCACGTTGCGGTGGAGGTTCGCGCCCGCCGCGCCCGAGGCGGTCCACTCGTAGCCGACGAAGCTCGTGAACGAGCACTGCGCCGTCCGGTCGTAGGCCTCCTCGGCGGCGTCCTGGATGTCCTTCCAGACGATCCGCGCCTGGTCGAGGCAGAGCTCGCCGCCCTCGCCGCAGAAGTCGAAGCGATGGCGCTGGATCATGTTGCGCACCGCGAAGTAGGTGAACGTCGCCGGCCGGAAGTTCTGGTAGACCCAGCAGAGATCCGAGCCGTAGCCCGGCGTCCCCGGCGTCGAGCACATCTCGATCTCGCCGAGCATCTCCGAGTGGTCGGTCACGACCGTGAAGTCGAGGGGGCGCGAGAGCTTCGCCGTGCGCAGCGGCCTGCCCTCGGCGTCGTAGGGCTGGAGCCCGATCTCGCCGCCCCGGGCGAGATGGTAGGCGTCCCGCGGCGTGTTTCGGGTGTCCTGGCCGTTGGCGTCGAAGGAGTAGACGGTGTGGACGTGGGTGTCGCCGAAGAAGGGCTGGCGCAGCGGATCGGACTGCGTGCAGGCCTCGCGCTTCTCGCTGTAGCGACGCGCGGATGCGGGGGCCGCCGGGAGCGCGACGACGAGCAGGCCGAGGACGAACAGGCTCGGACCGACGAGACCGATTCGATGCCGCGCACTTCCCTTCATCGCGTGGCCCCCCTCAGCCCTGGTAGTACTCGGAGACGAAGGTGACCTCGATCGGGCCGTGGTCGAGGAAGCGACCGCAGCTCTCCATCATGCGCTTGAAGTTCGTCTGGTACTCGGCCTCGCTCTTCGCGTCGTAGAAGACGTGGGGATCGGTCAGGGCACCGATCGGGAACGACTCCTCGACGATCGCGGTCCACTGCGTCGGCGCCCCGGGCGTGAGCGCGCGGAAGATCTCGTTGCGGACGTAGCCGAAGGTCGACTGGGTCTCGATCGCGACCTTGCGGTGGTCCTCGTGCCAGATGCGGATGAACTCCTCCTGGGCGAGATCGGGCCGCTTCGTGACGCAGGAGATCTGCTTCATGCCCGGCGTCCGCTCGCCCTTCGGCATCGCGTGGACGACCGGCCGCGACTCGACGACGAGGTAGCCGTCGAGGGCCTGCCCGACGCCGCGCAGCGCCGCCTCGGCGGGCCCGCGGTCCGCCGCGTCCTCGAGCCAGAACGAGACGAAGGCCCGGATCGGCGGCGAGATCTGCCGCACCGGCTTGCCCGCCGCGACGTCCCGATCCGCCGCGAAGACCGTGATCTCCCGTCCGCCGCACGCGCGGATCGCGGGCACCGCCTTCGCGAGGATCGCCTGGCGCAGGGCGTCGCCGTCGGCCGTCGCCGCGTCGCGCACGAGATACATGAGCTTCTGCATCGTTCCTCCCGCCCCCGCGGCGGGGGCCGTCCCGAGCACGTCGGGGATCACCGATCCGGGCGCCGGCCGCCCGCGCCTAGCACATCACGAGGCCGCCGTTGGGCGAGATCCACTGCCCCGTGATGAAGCTGCTCTCGTCGCTGGCGAGGAAGACCGCCGTCTGCGCGATGTCCGTCGGCGTGCCGGTCCGGCCGAGCGGCGTCGCCTGCTTGAGCGGCGCGAGGGCGAACTCGGGGACGCCCGCGGTCATCGGCGTGTCGATCACGCCCGGGCAGATCGCGTTGACGCGGATGCCGAAGCGGCCGAGCTCCCGGGCGGTCGCGCGGGTGATGCCGAGGACGGCGTGCTTCGAGGCCGCGTAGCTGACGTTCCCGTTGGGCCCGAGGCCGGCGATGCTCGACATGTTGATGACGACGCCCGGGCGCTTGTCGCGCTGCATCAGCTTGACGGCCTCGCGCAGGCAGAAGAAGACGCCGTTCACGTTGATGGCCATCAGCTTCGTGAAGCCCTCGTCGCTCATGTGGATCGTCTGCTGGCCGGTCTTCATCAGGAGATCGCGGCCGTCGCCGGGCACGTGGTCGACGCCGGCGTTGTTGACGAGGCCGTCGACGCGGCCGAAGTGGCGATCGACGGCGGCGAACGTCTCGACGACGGAGGGGCCGCTCGAGACGTCGACGGCGCCCGAGTAATGGCCCGTGCCCGCGAGCATCGAGACGGTCTGCGCCGCGGTGTCGGCGCGCAGGTCGACGGCCGCGATCTTCGCGCCTTCGGCGGCGAAGCGGATCGAGATCTCGCGTCCGATGCCCGAGCCCGCCCCCGTCACCACGAATACCCGATCGGCGAGCCTCATCGCGTCTGCGTCTCCCTGCATGCCTGCGTGTCGTGCGGTGGTCCCGGGACCCGTCCGCGGCCGCGGGCGGACGGACGGACCGGGCGGCCGACGGCCGCGGCCGCGCCCCCCGGACTCCGCTGAGCATTTCGGAGTCTGCGCAAGCGCTCTGCCTGACGCAACCGGCCCGCCGCTGTAACGTCGGGCGAAACACCGTGCGCGGCGCGCGCCGTCGAGCCCGTGCCCGAACGTCCCGACCCGCTCCCGACGCCCGAACGCACGCCCCCACCCAGAGAGAGGACCCCGAAGCATGTCCAGCTCCGCCCCCGTGGCCTTCGTGACCGGCGCGAGCCGCGGCATCGGCAAGGCCGGCTCGATCGCGCTGGCGAAGGCCGGCTACGACGTCGTCGTCACCGCGCGCACGCTCCACCCCGGCGAGACCCACGACTACGGCTCGTCGGTCGCGACCTCGGGCAAGCAGACCGCCCTCCCCGGCAGCCTCGAGGAGACCGCGCGCGAGGTCGAGAAGCACGGTCGCCGCGCCCTCGTGCTGCGCCTCGACCTGCTCGATCGCGCGTCGATCGACGCCGCCGTCGACCGCGCGCTCGCCGAGTGGGGCCGGATCGACGTGCTCTTCAACAACGGGATCTATCAGGGCCCGGGCGTGATGGACTCGCTGATGGAGGTCCCCGAGGACAAGCTGCGCCTCGTGCTCGAGGGCAACTTCTTCGCCCAGCTCCATCTGACGCGCCGCGTGCTGAAGACCATGCTCGCCCGCAAGTCCGGCACCATCGTCAACATGACCTCCAACGCCGGCCAGTACGACCCGCCCAACAAGACCGGCGACGGCGGCTGGGGCTTCGCCTACGGCGCCTCGAAGAGCGCGTTCCACCGCATGGCCGGCTTCATCCACGTCGAGCACAAGGACGACGGCATCCGCGCCTACAACATCGACCCGGGCTACGTCCCGACCGAGTCCCAGATGGCGCTGCGCGGCAAGGACGATCCGATCTACCAGCAGTACATCGCCCACGGCGCCCCGCCCGAGGTCCCGGCGGCGACGCTCGCCTGGATCCTCACGACCGAGGAGGGCCGCGCGCGCAGTGGCCAGACCTTCCACGCCCCGCGCCACGCCAAGGAGCACAAGCTCGTCGCCGGCTGGCCGCCGCCGAAGCCGGGCCGCGAAGCGGGCCAGGGCGCGCGGTGACGGGGCTGCTCGAGGGCAAGGTGGGTCTCGTCACCGGTGCGGGCCGCGGCATCGGGCGCGCGACCGCCGAGACCTTCGCCCGCGAGGGGGCCCGGGTCGCCGTCGTCGACTGGAATCGCGAGACCGCCCACGAGACCGCGGAGGCGATCCGCAACGAGGGCCTCGAGGCCGAGGCCTTCGCGGCCGACGTCTCCGACGAGGCCTCGGTCGCCGAGATGGTGCGCGCGGTGGTCGCGCGCTTCGGGCGGCTCGACTGCGCGTCGAACAACGCGGCGCTCGGGGCGGGCTTCCATCCGACGACGGAGCTCGATCGCGCGCGCTGGGACCGCTGTCTGGCGGTGACGCTCACGGGGGTCTGGCTCTGCATGAAGCACGAGATCCCGGCGATGCTCGCGAACGGCGGCGGCTCGATCGTCAACATCTCGAGTCAGTCGGGCATCAAGGGCCAGGTGCGCCAGGCGGCGTACGCCGCGGCGAAGGGCGGGGTCATCGCGCTGACGAAGACGGCGGCCGCGGAGTTCGCGACCCGCGGCCTCCGCGTCAACTCGGTCGCCCCGGGCGGCATCGAGACGCCGGGGATCGCCGCCCACTTCGAGGCGAACCCCGAGGTCCGCGACGGCACCCTCGCCGTCCACGCCATGCGCCGTCTCGGGAAGCCCCGGGAGATCGCCGACGCCGTCGCCTGGCTCTGCTCCGATCGCGCGTCGTTCGTCACGGGAGACGTCCTGCTCGTCGACGGCGGCGTCGGCGTGAACGCCCACGACGCCTGAACCGCACTGCGAGGCCGCGCCGGACGGGCATCGCGACGACCGACCCGACGAGGAGATCGAGCCATGGCCCCCGAGACGAGTGAATCCCACGGCGCCGGCGCACCGGTCCTGCTGATCGAGCGCGAGGCGCCGATCGCGGTCGTCACGCTCAACCGCCCCGACCAGATGAACGCCTTGAACGCACCGCTGCGTCTCGCGCTCGGCGCCGCCTTCGAGGAGCTCGAGGCGGACCCGACGATCCGCGCGGTGATCGTGACCGGCGCCGGGCGCGCCTTCTGCGCGGGCATGGATCTCAAGGAGATCGGCGGCGGCGGCGACGGGGTCACCGGCTACGACCTCTCGGTGCAGGGCCAGGACGAGATGCGCCACGGGATCGAGCGCTTCTCCGGGCCGGTGATCGCCGCCGTGAACGGCGCGGCGGCGACCGCGGGCTTCGAGCTCGCCCTCGCCTGCGACGTCATCTTCGTCGCCCGCGGCGCCAAGTTCCTCGATACCCACGCCCGCGTCGGCATCGTGCCGGGCTGGGGCCTCTCGCAGCGGCTGCCGCGACTCATCGGGATCAACCGCGCGAAGGAGGTCTCGCTCTCGGGCAATGCGCTGTCCGCCGAGCGCGCCTACGACTGGGGCCTCGCCAACCGCGTCTGCGAGCCCGAGCGCCTGCTCGACGAGGCGAAGGCGCTGGCCCGCGACATGGCGAGCTGCGTCCCCGGCGTCATGGAGCAGGTCAAGAAGATGATCGACACCGGCTACTCGATGCACCTCGACGACGCGATGGCCTGGGAGCTGCGCGTCGGCACCGAGTCCGCCCGTCAGATCGACAGCGCCGAGATCGGCCGGCGGCGGGCCGGCGTGATGGAGCGCGGTCGCAAGCAGTAGGGTCCGCCGTCCCGTTCGTCCAACCCGGAGAGATTCCCATGTCGCTTTCGCTCACGAGCGTCGCCCACGTCAACGTCAACTGCTCGGACCTCGCGCGCTCGCTCGCCTTCTATCGCGATCTCGTCGGCCTGACGCCGATGACCCATACCCGCCCCCTGCCCCAGGACGGCGAGGGCTTCGGGCTCGTCGGGAAGGTCGTCTGGGACGCCTACATGCTGCAGGACGACCGGGCCCCGCTCGGTCCCTCGATCGACCTGCTCGAGTGGCAGACGCCGCGGCCGATCGGCCGGCCCCACCCCGAGGCGAACCACCTCGGCTTCATGCGCCTCGCCCTCGCCCACGGCGATCTCGACGGGCTCCACGCGCGCCTCACGAAGGCGGGCGTCGCGACGCGGAGCGGGCCGGTGTCGGTACCGGTCCTCGGCGGGCAGACGGTGCGCTTCTTCTGTTGCTCGGATCCGGATGGGACCTGCGTCGAGTTCATCGAGCGGCCCGGCCCGGTCCGCCTCTCCCACATCAACATCAACTGCCGCGATCTCGACGTGAGCTCCGACTGGTACCAGCGCGTGCTCGGCGTCGCGCCGATCGCGGGCCGCGCCGAGCCGCCGCCCGCCGACGGGTCGGGCTTCGGCTTCGCCGGCGACTGCGACTACCGCGCGGACTTCCTCGCGGTCGGGGGACGCCCCGAAGGCCTGATCCTCGATCTGCTCGAGTGGAAGACGCCGAAGCCGGTCGGCCGCCCGCTCGCCGAAGCGAACCACCTCGGCCTCTTCCGCATGGCCTTCATGGTCGACGACGCGAAGGCGTCGTGCGCCGAGCTCGATCGGCTCGGCGTGGCACACTCGGGACCGTGCCATCTCGACATGGGCCCGGACGTGCCGATCGAGGGCGGGCTCTACGCCGTCTTCTTCCGCGATCCCGACGGGACCTGCCTCGAGCTGATCGAGACGCCGCGACTGCGGCGCGCCTGAGACGCGCCCGTCTAGACGAGCTGCTCGAAGCCGTAGAGCCGCGCGGCGGTGCGGTGGAGCACGTTGCGGACCTTCTTCTCGTCCATCTTGCCCATCACGCGATTCACGTAGTCGCGCGGATGGGTCGAGAAGCCGCCCTCCGGTCCGCCCGGATGCTGGCAGGTCGGATGCGGGAAGTCGGTCTCCCACATCAGGTTGTCGCCGATCAGATCGACGGCGCCCTGCAGACACGCGCTCTCGAACCAGAAGCAGCCGTAGATCTGGCGCTTGAAGTACTCCGACGGCAGCAGATCGTATTCGGGATGCTCCTTGCGGACCTGGCCGTTCGCCCACTGCCAGTCGCAGCCCTCGAGATACGACGGCAGCCACGCGACGCCGCTCTCGACCGAGACCATGTCGAGCGTCGGGAAGCGGTGGCAGACGCCGCCGAAGATCAGGTCGCCGATGCAGTTCATGTTCATCATGAACACCCCGGACGAGACCCGCGCGAAGGACGCCTTCGGCCCCATGCTGGCGGGGTCCTTCACGATGTCGGAGAGATCGCCGGCGCCGATGTGGAAGCTGATCGGAAGCCCCGTCTCCGCGACGGCGGCCCAGAAGGGATCCCAGTGGCGATCGGCGATGCGGGGATGACCGAAGGCCTGGGGCTCGGAGCAGGCGAGGATCGACTTGTGGCCGGTCGCGGCGGCGCGGTGGACCTCCTTGACGCATTCCTTCACGTCCCAGAACGGCATCGCCGCGACGGGCGCGAGCCGGCGCGGATCCGCGCTGCACCACTCGACGAGGAAGTCGTTGTAGGCGCGCACGCACTCGAGCATCAGCGCGGGATCCTTCAGCTTGAGGAAGCCGCCCGAGCCGAAGCCGCCGACGTTCGGATACAGGATCGCACCCCAGATCCCCTCCTCGTCCATGTAGTCGAGGCGGGCGCGGGCGTCGTAGGAGGCCTTCGGGATGTCGTGGTAGCCGCTCCGGAACTCGGGGTAGGAGCCGTTGAAGCCCGCCGCGGTCGTGAAGCCCGGACCGCCGATCATCTGGTCGCCGACGAGCCAGAGATCGCGGCCGTCGATGTGCTTCACGTGGGGGACCTGGTCGCCCCACTTCTTCGAGACCCGGGCGGTCCAGACGTCCGGGGGCTCGGTCACGTGGGTATCGACGTCGATCGGCTTCATGCGATCGAAGAGGCTGTCGGCGAGGCGAAGATCGGGCGCGGCGGCCATGGCGGGTACTCCGATTGGGGGTGGACGCGCAGACGAAGTCCGCATATTAGCCCCGGGTCCCCGGGAAGGTGAGAGGCGGCCGGCCGGATCGATCCGGGCTCGGCCCGGCTGCGCGAAATCTGCATATACTGGCCGTCGGATCGCGAGGTCGATCCGAGGGAGAAGCGCCGTGGCGAGCGAGCAGTACAAGAAGCTGATGAGCCTGATGCCGGGTGGGAACGTGGACCACATGGACCCGGTCGAGACCGTCCGGGCCAAGATGCACGCGATCCATCCGACCAGCGCGAGCCCCGGGACGTGGGTCGAGGCGGTCGACCTCGACGGGATCGAGGCCAGCTGGATCGCGACCGCCGAGAACCGCAACAGCGACCGCGTCGTGGTCCACGTGCATGGCGGCGCCTTCGTGTCGACCGTCGTCCAGCACTACCTCGACTACGGGGAGCATCTCTCGCGGCATCTCGGCGCCCGGGTCGTCTGCTTCCAGTGGCGCTGGGCGCCGGAGCATCCCTACCCCGCCGCCCTCGACGACACGGTGAAGGCCTGGAAGGCGCTGCTCGCCCGGGGCGTGCGCCCCGAGCGCGCGGCCTTCGTCGGCGACTCGTGCGGCGGCGGCATCGCCCTCGCCGCCGCCTGCCGGCTGCGCGACCAGGGGGAGCCGCTGCCGGCCTGCATCGTCGGCCTCACGCCCTGGCTCGACGGCGAGCAGACCGGCGACGCCGCGCTCGAGTCCCGCGGCCGGGATCCCTTCGTCTCGCCGCTCTGGATCCGCGCCCGCTTCCGCGACTACGCCGGGGCCCGGGGCGATCTGCGGGATCCCTTCATCTCGCCGCTCTACGCGAACCTCGCGGGCCTGCCGCCGATCTATCTCGCGGTCGGCCAGATCGACACGACGGCCGACGACTCGACCCGGCTGCTGCTGCGCGCCGGGCGGGACGGGGCCTCGGTGACCGTCGATCTCGTGAACGAGATGGTCCACGGCTACGTCGGGCTCTGCGGCCAGTTCCCCGAAGCGACCGACGCGATGGCGCGCATGGGCGACTGGGTGAAGCGCCGGATTCCCTGAGACGGCCGGACGCGCCGATCCCGAGGACGCAGTCGGGACGACGTCGGCGCGAAGACGCGGTCCCGAAACGCAGAGCGCCCGATCCCACGAAGGGGATCGGGCGCTCCTGGTTTGCGTGCTTCGCGGCGTCGCGCGCGTCGAGGGCCCGCGTGCGCCGCGTTCGCGCGAGGCTCAGGCGGCCTTGCGGCGGACCAGGGTGCCGGCGACGACGGTGCCCAGACCGAAGATCAGGGCCGCGCTGGGCTCCGGGACGGCGGAGCCGCGGATGACCTGATCCTGATAGCCGCGCAGGTCGACGACCAGCGCCGGGCCATCGCCCAGGATCTTCGTGCCGAGGATCGTGTTGTAGACGGTCTGCGCGTTGGCGGAGAGGCTCGTGACGTCGATCTTGCCGCCGCCGTAGATGCCTTCCCAGATCGCGGCCTGGATGCCGGTGATCGCCTGCTGCGCGGTGATCCCGCCGACGGCGAGGGAGGCGACGCTGAAGTTCTCGATCACGTGCCCCGCCCAGGCGAAGTTGCGCACCGCCTCCCCCGCCGGCGAGGGCGAGCTGAAGGCGTCGAGGACGTCGTTCACGGTGTACGAGCCGACCGCGATCGAGGTCTGCAGATCGACGCAGAAGGAGGCGACGTGGGTCGCGACGCCTTCGAGGGTCACGTCGAGCTGCGCCGTCCAGACGCGGGTCCCGTCGGTCAGCGCGATGCGCTCCCCGAGCTGGTAGCCGTGGACCGTGAAGCTGGTCGCCATCGAGGGGCTGGCCGCGAGAACGGCCAGACCCAGGGTGAGGAGGATGAGCTTGAAGCGGGAGGTGTGGGATTCCATGGCCGTGTCTTGATGCAGCCCCCGTGCCAAGCGCCGCGAATTCCCCTCGCCCCTTCCGATTTCTCCTGTGGGTACATCGGGTTGGCCCCGGCACCCGCATGCGCTCGAGGGGGAGCTGTCGCTCGCCCCGATGCCCGGAGGAAGGAAGACTTTTTCCCAATCTTCCCACGACGGACCCGGACGCCGCTCGAGACCGCTCGTCCGCGCTCAGGCCCCCCGCCCTCAGGCCCCCTGGCGCGCGAGCAGCCGATCGAGGGACTGGGTGGTCCCGTTCTCCCGCCACATCTCGACGGCTGCCGGCACGATGCCCGCACGGACCAGGCGATCGCCCAGCTTGATCATGATCGCGTCGAAGCGCATGCAGCCGAAGATCTCCCAGTAGTCGATCGTGTCGCGGACGCGGCGGCCGCTCGCCTGCTCCCAGATCGCCACCATCTCCTCCCGGGTCGGGAAGCCGGCCATCCGCGGCGCACCGAAATCGTCGAAGGACTGGCGATCGAACATGACCCACCAGCCGATGTCGGCCTCCGGCGGACACAGCGCCACCGCCTCCCAGTCGCAGACCGCCGCCGCCCGGTAGTCCTGCCAGATCACGTTGCCGAGCCGGCTGTCGCCCCAGGAGATGCCGGTCGGCGCCGCCGGCGCGTTGCGCGCGAGCCACTCGAGGCTGCGCATCAGGACGGGATGGTCGCGCCCCGCGAGCTCGCGCTCGACATAACGGCGATAGAGCTCGAGCTGATCCGCCAGGGTCGGCTCGCCCCGCCCCTTGCCGTCGAGCCAGCCGAGGCCGAGGGTGCGCCAGTCGACGCGCGCCAGCTTCGCCATCACGAGCACGCCCTCGCGCACCATCCGCTCGCGCTCGGCCGGCGTCGCCTGGTCGACGAGGAAGCCCGCCTGCGAATAACGCGGCACGTCCGCGGGGATCACGCCCTCGACGAACTCCATCACGAAGAAGGGCCGCCCGAGGACGCCTCGGTCGCCCTCGTACGCGACGAGCTTCGGCATCGGAACGATCCCGGCCTCGGCCACCGCCTTCATGATCCGGTACTGGACCTCGACCGAGACCCGGCAGGCCGCCGACTGCTCGGGGAAGAGGCCCCCGTCCGGCGGCTCGATGCGCGCGACGAAGCGCTGGGTCCGGGCCTGGCCGGACTCGCTCCACGACGCCCGGAAGAAGACGGTCTCGTTCGAGAAGCCGGTCGCCCGCGGCATGTCCACGTCGTGGACCCGAAGGTCCTTCGCCTGCGGCAGTCGCGCCCTCATCCAGCGGTCGAGCGCCTCGCGGTAGCTCTCGGGATCGGCGACGGCCTTGGAGGGCGGTGCATCGGCGGCGGACATCTCGGTTCTCCTCTGCGGCGAGGCGGTCGACCCGACCGGGTCGCGCGCTTCGGGGCGGTCGACGCTAGCACTCGGCCGGGGCTAGCATGCGCATCCCAGGAGGCGGACATGGATCTCGAGCTGACCGGCAAGAGCACGATCATCACCGGCGGCAGCGGCGGCATCGGCCGCGGGCTCGTGCTCGGCTTCGCCGCCGAGGGCGCGAACGTCACGATCGCGACCCGCGACGGCGCGAAGGGCGAAGAGGTCGCCGCCGCGGCGAAGGGCCTGCCCGGCCGGGTGATCGTCGTCCCGACCGACGTCACGAAGGAGGACGCGGTCGAGCGCATGGTCGCGAAGGCGGTCGAGACCTTCGGGCCGGTCGACGTGCTCGTGAACAACGCGGGCGGCGTCTTCCATCCCCGGCCCTTCCTCGAGAAGCCCCGCGAAGAGGCCGAGTGGGAGGTCAACCTCAACATCTGGGGCGTCTACAACTGCACCCGCGCCGTCGGCCGCAGCATGGTCGAGCGCAAGACGGGCAGCATCATCAACATCACGTCGAACTCCGCCCTCGAGCCCTCCGCCGCGAACATGGTCTCGACCTACGGCGGGACGAAGGGCTTCGTGATGTCGTTCTCGAAGGGGCTCGCCTACGAGTGGGGCCCGCTCGGCGTCCGCATCAACTGCATCGCCCCGGGCTGGATCGTCCCCCACAAGGCCGAGGACGTCGGCGAGGGGAGCTTCTGGCGCAAGTACGGCTACGACTTCTTCGGAACGCCCGAGGCGATGGCGGCGGCGGCCGCGGCCGGTGAGCCGCTCTTCAACGTCGCGAACCAGCCGATCCGCCGGATCGGTCGCCCCGAGGACATCGCCGATCTCGCGCTCTTCTTCGCCTCCCGCCGCTCGGCCCACCTGACGGGCCAGCTCGTCTCGGTGAGCGGCGGCGCCTACATGCCCTAGCAGCGCTCTCGCGGGAGAGCGCTCCTCGAGACCTCTCAGCGAGAACCCTCCACGAGATTCTTCCACGAGAACAACGACGAGGCCCCCTCCGTGTCCATCTGGCAACCCGGCCCGCGCCCCGCCTGGGTGCGGGCGCTCAACGAGAACACCGACCCCGCCTGGATCCGGCTCGATCCCGACGAGCTCGCCGCCGAGGCGCGTGCGCGCACCGGCCTCTCCGACTTCGGAAGCCCCGATTTCTGGGAGCCCTACCGCATCTTCGTCGCCTCGCTCCGGGACGAGGCGAAGCTCCACACCGTCGGCCGCCTGATCGCCCGGGACGACCTGCTCAACGCGCTCCAGGCGCGCCTCGAGCTGACCGAGTGGCGCCGGCGCCATCCCGAGATCACGCGCGAGAAGATCGAGAAGCCGATCTTCATCACCGGCCTCCCGCGCACCGGCACCTCGATCACCCACGAGCTGCTCGCCGCCGACCCGCGCCACCGCGCCCCGCGCCACTGGGAGGTCCGCAACCCCTGCCCGCCGCCCGAGACCGCGACCTACCGCAGCGATCCGCGGATCGAGCGCGCCGACCGCCAGATCCGCCTGTGGTGCGAGATCGTCCCCGAGTACGACACGATGCACGAGCTCGGCGGCGACATCCCGGTCGAGGACGTCCAGGTCATGGGCCACTCGTTCGTCTCCGACGAGTGGATGGGCCGACACGTGGTCCCCAGCTATGCCGCCTGGTACAACGCCTGCAACCGGGTCCCCGCCTTCGAGTTCCACAAGCAGATGCTCCAGAACCTGCAGTGGCGCTGCCCGGGCGAGCGTTGGGTCCTGAAGTCCCCCTCCCACATGTCGCAGCTCGACGCCCTGCTCGCCGTCTACCCCGACGCCCGCCTCGTCTTCACCCATCGCGACCCGATCAAGGTCCTGCCCTCCGTCGTCTCGATCCTCTACTCGACGGCCTTCGTCCGCTCGGACGAGGTCGACGTCGCCGCGATGGCCAACTGGTTCACGGGCGAGACCTGCCGCGCGCTGCTCGACGGCATGGACGCGCTGCGGGCCTCGGGCAAGCTCCCCGCGAATCAGGTCTACGATCTCCGCTATGCGGACCTGATGCGCGAGCCGATCGAGGCCCTGGCCGGGATGTACGCCCACTTCGGGATCGACTACCCGGAGAGCGCGCGAAAGGCCCAGCGCGACTACATCACGAACAAGCCCAAGGGTCGCCACGGCGGCCACCGCTACGACTTCAGCGACACCGGCCTCGACATCGCCACCGAGCGGGCCCGCTTCGCCGACTACTACGAGCGCTACCGGGTCGCGATCGAAGGATGACGAGGCCGCCGAGGCGGCAGGGAGGGACTCCATGAGCCACGAGAAGGCCCACGAGACGAGCGGCCCGCAGGGCGGGGCGAAGAGCGAGAAGGCCGCGATCGGCGGCACGGGCAAGTCCGGCCAGGCCCTGCGCGACGAGCTGCGCTTCCCCGCCCGGTCGGATGCGGAGAACGCGAAGCGTCTGCTCGACGGCAGCGCCTGGAGCGAGTTCTGCCGGTCCCTCGACCAGGCCGGCCGCCATCTGCTCGCCTATCCGGCGAAGTCGACCCCGGTCCCCGGCGAGGTCCAGTCCGAGGGCGTCCGCTATGCGCTCGGCCTGATCACCTCGGGCGTCCTCCAGGCGCTCCAGCTCTCGGATCCGACGACGCCGCGCATCGTCCGCAATCCCGACTCCGAGGCGAAGTGGGGCGCCGAGAACGTCGACAACCAGTATCTCTGGGCCCGCATCTCGCCGGACTACCAGTACCGGGTCTTCGGCAACCGGAACAACATCTTCGAGGCCCTGCTCGAGACCAAGGACGGCTACATGCAGCTCGGGGACGACCGCGTCTTCGAGACGCTCTTCCTCTCCGAGATGGAGGTCGCCGCGGACGGGAGCTTCGAGGTCCTGCTCGCCCCCGAGCGGCCGGCGGGCCATCGCGGCAACTTCATGAAGATGCCGCCCGGGACTCAGTACTTCTGCGTGCGCCAGTACTTCGTCGACTGGGAGAAGGAGTGGCCGGCGCGCTTCGACATCGAGCGGATCGGCGGCGTCGGCGAGCGGCCGGCGCCCTACACGCCCCACGCGACGGCGGGGCTCCTCGACGAGGCGGGGCGCTGGGTGCTCCAGACGGCGCGCTTCTGGACCGAGTGGGTCGACCAGCTGCGCCGCGACTTCGTGAAGGGCGAGATCAAGCCCGCGATCACCTTCGTCGGCGGCGCCCGCGACATCTTCTACGGCAACGACTGGTGGGCGCTCGAGCCGGACGAGGCGATGGTGATCGAGTTCGAGCCGCCCGACGCGCGCTACTGGCAGATCCAGCTCTGCGACGTCTGGTTCCGCACGATGGACTACGCGACGCGCCAGTCCGGCCTCAACCATCATCAGGCCCGCCGCGATCCCGACGGCCGCGTCCGCGTCGTCGTCGCCCACCGCGACCCCGGCGTCCAGAACTGGCTCGATACCGGTGGCCATCCGGAGGGCATGCTCCAGTACCGCTGGATCTTCACGAAGAACAACCCGGGCCCGACGGCGAAGATCGTGCCCTTCGAGAAGATCCGCGGCGCCCTGCCCGCCGGGACGCCGGCCTATTCCGCCGCGGAGCGCCGGCGCGCCCTCGAGATCCGCCACCGCCACCTCGCCCGTCGCGAGCCGGTGACCTGAGGAGGAGCCCGCGATGCGCGCCTGGCAGACGACGAAGGCCGGACGTCCCCGGGACGTCCTCGCGCTCAACGAATCGGCGCCGTCCCCGATCCCGCGCGAGGGGACGGTGCGGCTGCGGGTGCTCGCGGCCGGCGTCGGCCTCCCCGACGCGCTCATGTGTCAGGCGAGCTACGCGCTGACGCCGCCGCTCCCGTTCACCCAGGGCCAGGAGGTCTGCGGTCGCGTCGTCGACTGGGGCCGAGACGTCCTCGGGCGCCGGGCCGGCGACCGCGTGATGGCGGTGACGAGCTTCTTCACCGGGAACGGCAGCTTCGCCGAGGAGTGCCTGGCCCTCGACGACTTCTGCCTGCCGGTCCCCGACGACATGAGCGACGCCGAGGCGGCCTGCTTCCTGATCCCCGGCCACACCGCCTACATCGCCCTCGAGGCCCGCGCGAAGCTCGTGCCCGGCGAGACGCTGCTCGTGCTCGCGGGCGCGAGCGGGACCGGGGCGGCGGCGATCCAGGTCGGCCGCGCGCTGGGCGCCCGCGTGCTCGCGTCGGTGGGCGACCCGGCGAAGGCCGAGCTGTGTCGCGCCCTCGGTGCCGAGCAGGTCTTCGACCACCACGCCCCGGACTTCGCCAAGCAGGTCGTGGCCGCGACCGGCGGACGCGGCGCGAACGCGATCTTCGATCCGGTCGGCGGCGACCTCTTCACGAAGGCGACCCAATGCATCGCCCAGGAGGGACGCCTCCTCGCGATCGGCTTCGCGAGCGGCCGCTGGGGCACGGTCGACATGGCCCACGTCGTCCAGCGCAACTACTCCGTCGTCGGCGTGATCCCGAGCGGCTACGACCGCGCGTACAAGGAGCGGGCCCAGGAGCGGATGGTCGGCTGGTGGCGCGCGGGACGGCTGCGCATCCCGGTCGACGAGCTCGTGCCCTTCTCGGCCCTGCCCGAGGCGCTCGAGCGCCTCGCCGCCCACCAGGTGAAGGGCAAGCTCGCCCTCGCCGTCGATCCGAAAGCGACCTGCCATGCCTCCCCGACCGCTGCCCGGTGATCCGGGCTTCGAGTTCAACCCGCTCTCGCCCGAGTACGACCGCGATCCGTATCCGGTCCTCGCCCTGCTCCGCGACCACGCCCCCGTCTTCCCGGTCCCCGGCGTCGACGCGCTCTTCCTCTCGCGCCACGAGGACGTCCTCGCCGTCCTCGGCGACGAGGAACGCTTCTCGGCCGATCGCGGCCAGTGGGAGCACTGGACGCCGCCGCCGGCCGAGCACGCGAACCATCCGATCGTCCGGATGCAGCGCGCGAACCTCCTCTCCTACGACGGCGCCGAGCACACGCGCCTGCGCAAGCTCGCCTCCGCGGCGCTGACAAGGCGGGCGGTGCGCCACCTCGACGCGCTGATGCACGGGCTCGCCGACGAGCTGATCGACGGCTTCATCGAGCGGGGCCGCGCGGACTTCGTCTCCGAGTTCGCCGCGCTCTTTCCGGTCGCGATCATCAGCCGGCTCATGGGCATCGCGCCCAACAGCGACCGCGAGCGGGAGTTCAAGGCGCTCGCCGACTCGGTCGTCGTCGCCTTCAATCCGATGTGCAGCGAAGCCGACAAGCTGCGCTCGATCCAGAGCATGACGATCCACATGGAGAACGTGCGCCTCCTGATGGAGGAGAAGCGCGCGAACCCGGGCAACGATCTCCTGACCGACATGGTCCAGGCCGAGGACGAGGGGACGCGCTTCAGCTCGGACGAGATCCTCGGGACGGTGATGACGCTGCTCGTCGCGGGCTCCGAGACGACGGCGAACTCGCTCTCGTTCGGCTTGATCGAGCTGCTGCGCCATCCCGATCAGCTCGCGCGCTTCCGCGACGACCCGTCCGTTCGCACGAACGCGTCCCTCGAGATCGTCCGCTACCAGCATCCGGGCCGCTTCCTGATCCGCTTCGCGCGGGCGGCGACGGAGATCCGCGGCGTGCCGGTCCGCAAGGGGCAGATCGTCTTCTGCTCGGTCCCGAGCGCCCAGCGCGATCCGCGGGCGATCGCCGATCCCGACCGCTTCGACATCACGCGCGAGCCCCACGATCTGTCGGCCTTCGGCGTCGGGCGCCACTTCTGCATCGGGGCCCAGCTCGCGCGCCTCGAGCTCGAGATCGCCCTCGGCCACGTCGTCGAGCGCCTGTCGGGCCTCGAGATCGAGGGCGGCTTCGACGCGGTCCCGTATCGCTCGAATCCCGCGGTGCGCGGGCCCGCGGCGCTGCCGATCCGGTTCCGACCCGCTCAGCCCTCGAAGGTCGCCTGACTGCGGGCGCGGCCGCCCGGACCGCTGTAGGCGAGCCCGAAGCCCGGCGCCTCGCCCTTCGCCCAGGCCGGCTCTTCGATGCCCGCCATCGCCGCGCGATAGCGCGCGACGAGCGCGTCCTCGGCGGCGTAGTCGAAGGGATCCTGGAGCACCATCTCCTCGACGCCCCCCGGCGCGGGACGATTCTCGGCGAGCCAGCGGGCCGTGCGCGCGAGGGCTTCCCGCGGCGGGACGACGTCACGGTAGCCGAGCTCCTGCTCGAGCTTCGCCAGGCTGACGATCCGGTGGGTCGTCCAGGGCTGGGCGACGAGCGGCCGCGCCGGCCACGCGATCGCCCAGGGCATCGAGACGAGCTCCCATTCGTGGCCCATCGAGGCGGCGATCACCTGCGCCACCTGCGCGATCGTGAGGACCTCCTGATCGCCGCAGTTGTAGACCTGGCCCGCGGCGACCTTCGGCTGATCGACGGCGAGCAGGATCGCGTGGGCGACGTTCTCGACGTAGCCGAAATGCGAGAGCGAGAGCCCGCCGTCGGCGACGATCAGGAAGGGCCGGCGATCGAGGATCCGGCGCACGATCGACCACTCCCGCGGCGCGGGCTGGCGCGGTCCGTAGACCCACGGATAACGGAAATGCGTCGCGTTCGGCTGGGCCTCGAAGACGCGCTCCTCGGTGACCCGGATGCGATAGCCCTTCTCGTCCTCGACGGGCTCCGCGACCTTCGGCGCGTCCTCCCGCGTCGGCACCGGGAAGCCCGGCGGCTCGAAGAGCGGCGCGTTCATGTAGCCGCGGTAGCCCGGGAAGCCCCCGACCGAGACGAACTGGCCGACCCGGCCCGCCAGGATCTCGGCGTTGCGGCGCAGCCTTCCGTAGGTCACGACCGCGACGTCGAAGGTCCGGCCCGCGAGCGCCGCCTCGACCTTCGCCGGATCGTAGGCGTCGGTATGGACGTGCTCGAGGTCGGCGGGCAGCTCGGGCGGCTCGTGGCGGCCGCTGTGGAGAATCGTCGTCTTGAAACCCCTCGCGACGAGCCCGTTCACGATGAAGGGCCCCGACGGCCCTGCCCCCCCGATCACCAGCGCCTTCATGGAACTGCCCCCGATCTCCGATGCCCGCGGCCGGCGGCGAAGGCCGCTGCGAACGTCCCTGCGAAGGGACTCCGGCCTGCGATACCGTTCGGGACGACCTGCCGACGGGACCGGACGATGCCGCGCAAAGACGATATCAGAATGACGACGGACGAGATCCGGGACTATCTGCGCGAGGGCCACACCATGACCCTCGTGACGAACGGCCCGAAGGGCTTCCCGCATGCGGTGGCCATGTTCTACGCCCTCGACGACGACCTCACGGTCCGCTTCGCGACCTACGGCTCGAGCCAGAAGGTGAAGAACATCGAGCGCGACCCGAGGGTGACCCTGCTCGTCGAGAACGGGACCGCCTACAGCGAGCTGCGCGGCGTCATGATCGAGGGCCGGGCCCGGATCGAGAACGACCTCGAGCGGACGGTCGCGACGATGATCGAGACGAATGCCCGGACCGGGAGCCCGCTGCCGGACATCGAGCAGATCCCGCCGGACGTGAAGGTCCGCATGGCGGGCAAGCGCGTCCTCGTCTCGATCGAGCCGCTGCGCTTCGTGTCCTGGGACCACGGCAAGCTCCCGAGCAGCAAGACGCCCTCGACGCTCTCCGGCCGGGCGGGTGGTCGCCCCATCGGCTCGCTCTGAAGAACGGAATCGAACGCGCCCGAACGGAGACCGCAAGGACCGCATGACCGACGTCGAACGCCTGCTCGCCTACGAAGAGATCCGCCAGCTCGCCGCGCGCTATTCGGTGTACGCGGACGCCCGCGATCTCGACGCCCTCGTCGCGCTCTTCGTGCCCGACGTCCGCGTCGGCCGCGAGCGCTCGGGCCACGCCGCGCTGAAGGCCGACTTCGACCGCTCCTTCCGCCAGGTGGGCATCACCTTCCTGAACGTCGGCACCCACCTGATCGACCTCGTCGACGCGGACCACGCGACGGGCATCGTCTACGCTCGGGGCGAGATCCAGGACGGCGGCCCCGAGAGCCCGCGCTTCATCGTCCACGCGATCCAGTACCACGACAGCTACGAGCGCCGCGACGGCCGCTGGCTCTTCGTGCGGCGCAAGCACTTTCTGGTGTACGGCGCCGAGCTCGGCGTCAACCCGCTCTCGCTCCCGCCGGCGAACTGGCCGGCGAGCCAGACGGGGCTCGGCAGCCATCCCCAGGCGCTCGAGACCTGGAAGCGATTCTGGAACGAGAAGAACTGATCGACTTCGAACGGAGGACTTCGAAATGAAGCTGGCGCGCATTCACGGACCGAACGACGTACGGCTCGACGAGGCCCCGGAGCCGATCTGCGGTCCGGACGACGCGATCCTCGAGGTCGCCGCCTGCGGCATCTGCGGCAGCGACGTCGGCTACGCGAAGATCGGCGGCATCCAGGTCCGCGCCGACGCGCCCTTCCCGATCGGCCACGAGCTCGCCGGCGTCGTCGCGGAGCTCGGGAAGAACGTGCGCGGCGTGAAGGTCGGGGACCGCGTCGCCCTGAATCCGGGCGCCGCGGGCTTCGGCCTCGGCAACGGCGGGCCGGAGGGCGGCTTCACGACACGGCTGCTCGTCCGGGGCGCCGCCCAGGGCAAGAGCTTCTTCCCGATCCCCGACTCGATGAGCTTCGAGCAGGCCGCCCTTGCCGAGCCCCTCGGCGTCGGCATGCACGCCGTCGACCAGGCGAACGTCCGCCGCGGGGACAAGGTCGCCGTGCTCGGCGCCGGCGCGATCGGCCTCTCGGCGGCCTTCACGATGCTCGATCGCGGGATCGAGGACGTCTGCGTCGTCGACCTCTCCGAGGCCCGCCTCGACGTCGCGCGCAAGCTCGGCGTCCCCCATGTCGTCCACTCGAAGACCGCCGACCTCTGGGACGCGCTCGGCGCGATCCACGGCCGCCAGAGCTTCTACGGCATGGACCTCGTCGGGACCAACGTCTTCATCGAGGCGACGGGCTCGGGGGCGCTGCTCGAGCAGGTCGTCGCGCGGTGTGCGCCGGCGACGCGGGTCTCGGTCGTCGCGCTCCACCGCAAGCCGGTCGCGATCGACTTCATGACGGTCCTGATGAAGCAGATGTCGATCGTCGGCGCGATGGAGTACCCCGAGCGCTACGAGACGATGCTCGAGCTGATCGCCCGCCGCGACCTGACCCCGATGATCACCCACCGCTATGCCCTCGACGACTTCGTCGAGGCCTTCGCCGTCGCCTCGGCGCCGGATGCCGGTGCCAAGGTGATGATCCACATGCGCTAGGCGGGCATGCGGGTCGGAACGTTCCTTCGCGCGCCGCTGCTTCATTTCGGGCTGGTCGGCGCGCTCCTCTTCGCGGGCAGCGCCTGGCTCCGGGAGCGCGACGCACCGGGGTGCCGGTTCCCCCCCGTCCACCACGACAACGGGCGCGTCGAGGCGATCCGCGCCGAAGCGACCGCGCGCAACGGCCGCCCCCCGACGGCCCTCGAGCTCATGCGGCTGGTCGCCCTCGACCTCGACGAGGAGCACCTGGTCCGCGAGGCGCTCGCGCGCGGCCTCGACGAGGGCGATCCGGGCGTGGAGGCGCGGCTGGTCGAGAAGATGCTCTTCCTCGACGACGGGGCGTCCCCCGCCGACGCCCCGGCCCTCGTGGCGCAAGCCCGCAGCCTCGGCCTCGACCGCGACGACGTCGTGATCCGTCGACTGCTCGCCGAGAAGCTCCGCCTCGTCGCGACGACGCTCGAGCCCCACGAACGCCCGGACGAGGCAGCGCTGCGCTACGCCTACCATGTGGGGGCCGAGCGCCTGCGCGCGCCCGCGCGCCTGCGCTTCGTCCACGTCTTCCTCTCCCGGGACCGCCGCGGGAGCGCCGCCCCCTCGGACTCGGTCGCGCTGCGCCGGCGGATCGAAGCCGAGGGGATTCCGCCGACGGACGCGATCGCCCTCGGCGATGCCTTCCCCGGCGGCCACGTCTTCGCCGATCGCACCGCCGACGAGGTCGCGCGCCAGCTCGGCCGGGACTTCGCCGAGCGGCTCCCCGGCCTCCCGGTCGGCGCCTGGTCCGAGCCGATCGAATCCGCCTACGGTCTCCACCTCGTCCGCGTCGAAGCCATCGAGCCCGGCGAGCTCCCCGCCTTCGAGCGGGTCCGCGAGCGGCTTCGACTCGAGGTCGAGGCCGAGCGCCGCGACGACAAGCTCGCGGCCTTGAACGTCGAGCTGCGGAATCGCTATGGAGTCGTCTCCGCCGGATCCGGGGAGGAGAGAGAGTGAAGCCCGAGCCCATGCGACGAGTCGGAGCCCAGGACGCGTCGCCGCGCGCAGCGCGCAGCGCCGTCTCGGCGCGGGGGGCGCGATGCGTCTCTTCCGTCCGCCGCGCCCTGTTGGGTCTCCTCGCTCCGCTGGTCCTGATCCTGCTCGCGGCCCCGCCCGCGCCGGCCCATCCCCTCGCGCCCGCGCTGCTCGAGCTGCGCGAGACGGCCACCGGTCGGGTCGAGGTGACCTGGAAGCGCTCGGCGCTGCGCGTCCCGGGGAGCGACCTCCAGCCGATCCTGCCCGAGGACTGCCCACCCCTCTCGGCGCCCCGGGTCGAGGAGCAGGGGACCGCGATGCTCGCCTCCTGGGCGATCGACTGCGGCGCGAAGGGCCTCGTCGGCCGCACGATCCGGATCGACGACCTCGGTCCCGCGAAGATCGACACGCTGGTCCGCATCGAGCTCGCCGACGGCCGCAAGCTCCAGCGCGTGCTGCGCCGCAACGAGCCCTCGATGGAGGTCCCCGAGCGCACGACCCGCCTGACGGTCTTCGTCGACTACCTGAAGATCGGCTTCGAGCACATCCTGACCGGCGCGGATCATCTGCTCTTCGTATTCGGCCTCTTCCTGCTGTGCGCCGGGATCGCGCCCCTCGCGAAGACCGTCACGGCCTTCACCGTCGGCCACTCGGTCACCCTCTCCCTCGCCGCCCTCGGCTATGCGCAGCTCCCGTCCGGTCCGATCGAGGTCCTGATCGCCGCGAGCGTGCTGGCCCTCGCCGTCGACCTCGCCCGGGACGCCGGGCGACCGACCTTCATGCGGCGCTTCCCCTGGCCGATGGCGCTCGTCTTCGGCCTGCTCCACGGCCTGGGCTTCGCCGGAGCCCTGCGCGAGGTCGGGCTCCCCGACGGCGAGATCCCGATGGCGCTCTTCTCGTTCAACGTGGGCATCGAGGTCGGGCAGCTCGTCTTCGTGGCGCTGCTGCTCGCGCTGACGCCCGTCGTTCGGAAGATCCCGGTGCCCCTGCCCCGCCGCGTCGCGATCTACGTGATGGGATCGCTCGCCGCGTTCTGGATGATCGAGCGCGGCGCCGCGCTGCTCTGACGCGGCGGCGCGTGCGGGGGCGGGGACGAGTGCCGGTGGGACGCGGGCCGCGCTAGGCGAAGCGCAGCGTCGGGCCGACGTCGACGATCCGCCCGCAGAGCTCCTCGCGCTGGGCGAGCGCCGCGAGCTCGGGATCGGGGTCGACGCGCAGCGTGCGCCTTCCGTCCTCGAGGTCGAGGAAGAGCGCGACGCCGTTCGCGACGTCCTTCGCCTGGGAGACGGTGTAGCTCGCGACGTGGGCGCGGCCGGTCGCCGCGGGGTCGACGACGACGGTCGCCTGGGCGCGGCGGGCCGCGTCGGTGACCTGCTCGTGGGTGAAGTCGAGGGAGGGCTCGGGGCCGAAGAGGGTCGCGCCCTGCTTCGTGATGAGGCCGCTCACGGCGGAGACGAGGCCGTGGCTCCCAGGCTTCGCGCGAAGGCGCTCGACCATCTGGACGAAGCTCTGGATCACGAAGTTGTTGAGCGGCCCCCCGCCGAAGGTCATGCCGCCGGTCTGCGTCACGCGTCTTCCCGGATCGACGCCGAGGGCGCGCTGCTGGACCCGCACCGCGGCGGGGAAGCAGCTGTAGAGCTCGATCGCGTCGAGCGCCTCGACGCCGCGGCCGAAGCGCTCGAGCAGGCGCGCGAAGACGAGCTCGAAGCCGGGGGATCGGTGGAGATCGCGGCGCTCCGAGAGCGTCACCATGTGCTCCGAGTCGACGACCGCCAGCGGATACACGAAGCGCCGCGCGTCGAGTCCGAGGCGCCGCGCCTTCGCCAGCGAGCAGACGACGAGCGCCCCCGCCTGGTTCACGTTCCACTGGGAGACGAGGTGCTTGGTGTACGGGAACGCGAGCAGCCGGTTCGCCTCCGTCGGCGTCACGATCTCCTCGGGCGTCATCGGCTTGCGATTCCAGGCCTGGGGATTGCCGACTGCGACCCGATTGAAGTCGCCCCACAGCGCGCCGAGCTCCGCCCTGTGCTCGGCGATCGTCTTCTTTTCGGCGAAGCGCAGCGCGTTGTCGATGACCGCATACTGGATCGTCGGCGTCACGAGCCCGAGCTCGACCTCGTGGCGACCCATGATCTCCGAGGCCGGCTCGAGATGGACGTCCGGTGCGACCCCGGTCTGGACCGTCAGGGGCACCGCCTTCCCCGCCCGCCCGAGCCGCGCCGCCCGATCGTGCGCCTCGCCGCCCACGAGGATCGCGACCTCGCTCTGCCCCGCGGCGATGCGCGCCGCGGCCCGTCCGAGCAGGCTCGACTGCAGGATCCCGATCTCCGCGAGCACCGTCCTCGCGCCGGTCGCCCCGATCCGATCGGCCAGCAGGCGCCCCGGATCGGAGTAGGCCCAGAAGCCGCGGGGCACGGTGATCTCGTCGACCGCGGCGAGGAGCGCCTCGCTCCCCGCATCCCCGGCCGCGAGGCGGACCGCTTCCTCCATCAGGGCGACGGGCTCGCCGATCGTCGCCGGATCCTCGGCCTGCCGATTGACCGCGCCGACTCCCACCACGACCGGAATCCGCTCCGCCTGCATCCTGTGCTCCTCCTGGCTCCGCTTCCGAAGCGGCGCGGAGTGTAGTCGCCCGCGCCGCCCGGGCATCCGCCCGTCTCTTCGCCCGCCGTCGCCCACCCTCCGCGCGCTCGTCGCCCGCTCGCCTTCCGTCCACCGCCCGCTCGGGCAGGCGCCGCCCGCGATCTGGCCTACAGTCGGCTCATCATGAGCGAAGCCCCGGCCCGGCCCAAACGACAGGAGCAGGAAGACGCCAGCGACCAGATCTCCGAGGTCGCGAAGGACATCCTGCGCATGCAGCTCCCGATCCGGATCCCGGGTCTCGGCCACGTCAACATGTACGCGATGGTCGACAAGGACGGTGTCGCCGTCGTCGATCCCGGCCTCCCGGACGTGGGGACCTGGGACGCCATCGCCCACCGCCTGAAGCAGGCCGGCCTCGCCCCGCGCCACATCCACACCGTCTTCATCACCCACTCCCATCCCGACCATTTCGGGGGCGCGGTCCGGATCGCGAAGGAGTCGGGCGCGAAGATCGTGGCCCACCGCGCCTTCCACTTCGGCGGCCCCTCCGTCCGCAAGCGCCACACCGCGGCCCACGTCCCCGCCGCCGATCCCGCCGAGCGCTCGCCCCACGGCCCCGCTCGGGGCCACGCCCACGGCGCCGCCGATGCCCACCAGGAGTTCTCCGTCGACGACCTGACGGCCCACATGGAGCTGCTCGAGAAGGATCGCCGCCGCGCCCAGAACCCGCTCTTCAACCTCTTCGGGGCGATCAAGCGGATCACGACGCCCGCGCCGTGGAAGGGGCCGGCGGATCAGCCGGCGATCCGCGAGCGGCTGCGCTGGCTCGCGATGTCGACGGTGCGCCGGGGATCCTTCCTGCCCAACGTGACCCACCACGTCGAGCACGGCGACATGCTGCGCCTCGCCGGGCGGGAGTGGTTCGTCCTGCATACGCCCGGCCATACGGCGGACCACATCTGCCTGCACGATCCCGAGACCGGCGCGTTCATGTCGGGGGACCACGTGCTCCCGTCGATCACGCCGCACATCGGCGGCGTCTCGTACCTGCCGGATCCGCTCAAGTCGTTCTTCTACTCGCTGGATCGGGTCGGCGAGATCCAAAACGTGAAGCTCGCGCTGCCGGCCCACGGCCATCCCTTCACGAACCTCGCCGAGCGGGCCCAGTCGATCAAGGCCCACCACCACGAGCGCCTCGAGGAGATCGGGAAGATCGCCCGCGAGCTCGGCGCCGCCGACGTCAACGCCTTCATGAAGCGCCTCTTCCGGGAGCGGAGCTGGGGCGACATGGCCGAGAGCGAGACCTACGCCCATCTCGAGCATCTGCGCATGGCGGGCAAGGCGACCGCCCATCGCAACGAGCGCGGGCGCCTGATCTACGAGCTCTAGAGCCGGTCCGCGAGCGCCCGGGCCGCGACCCCGAACGCGGAGTCAGGAACGATGGGACGCGTCGAAGGCAAGCACGTCGTGATCACGGGCGCGGCCCAGGGCATCGGCCTCGGCTGCGCGCGGGTCTTCGCCGCCGAGGGTGCGCGCGTGAGCGCCCTCGACCTGAAGGCCCCGCCCGCCCTCGACGGCGAGCTCGCCTTCCACGCCTGCGACGTGCGCCGGCGCGAGGAGGTCGAGCGCGCCCTCGCGGCAGCCCGCGCCCGCTTCGGCCCGATCGACTGCGTGCTCCACGTCGCCGGCACCGCCTGGCACGCCGATCTCGCGAGCAACACCGACGCCGACTACGACGCGATGATGGACGTCCACGTCCGCGCCGCCTTCCACCTGCTGCGCGGCGTCGTCGACGAGTGGAAGACGCGCCGCTCGGGCAAGTTCATCGGTGTGACCTCCCCCGCCGCCGTGCGGGGTCAGGTGAACGGCACCATCTACAGCGCAGCCAAGTCGGCCCTGATCGGCATCGTCCGCTCCGCCGCCCTCGAGCTCGCCCCCCACGGCATCCAGGTCAACGCGATCCTGCCGATGGCCGCGACGCCGATGACCGAGATCGCCCGCGTCGACCCCGAGATCAACGCGAAGTACCTCTCGCGCGTCCCCCTCGGCCGCTGGGGCGAGCCCGACGAGATCGGAAGGGTCTTCCTGTTCCTCGCCTCGAGCGACGCCGACTACGTCACCGGGGTCGTGCTGCCCGTCGACGGGGGGCGGATCCTCTGAGCCACTGCGGCGCCGCCAGCAGCGCGAGCCCGATCCCGATCGACAGCCCCGTCCCCGGCTCCGGAATCACCGCGAGCCAGGCCTGACG
Source organism: Myxococcota bacterium (assembly GCA_046351135.1). Lineage (GTDB taxonomy): Bacteria > Myxococcota_A > UBA9160 > UBA9160 > UBA4427 > UBA4427. The sequence continues at coordinate 182,285 of JAXLZA010000008.1, forward strand.
GTTGCCGTCGACGTCGATGCCGTATCCGACGATCCGCGTTCCGTCCGCGGAGATCGCCGTCGCGCGCTCGAGCTGTGACCAGCCAGAGAGATCGACGCCGAGCCCCGCGAGCAGCGCCTCGAGCGGATGCGCGAAGCCCGCGAGGTCCCAAAGGACCGCATGCTCGATCCCAGGCCCAGTCTGGTAGCCGCCGACCACGATCGAGCCGTCGGCCGACATGCCGATCGCGCTGCTCCCGAGATCGGCGCCGGAGACGTCGCTCAAGAGCGTGAGACCGCGCGTCTCGTCCCAGCGGAAGGCTCTCCCGCCGAGCTCGCCCACCACGACCGCACCGTTCGCCGATACCGCGAAAGCCTGGCTTCGAGCCGGAGCGAGCGCGAGCGGGACGTTCGACTCGTCCCAGCGGACGGCCTGCATCCCCGCGTCCGAATAGCCGAGCCCGACGACGAAGCGGCCATCCGCCGAAACGCCCGAAGCATGGAGCCGTGTCGCGCCACCCGGGAGATCGGCGAGCGAAGAGCGGTGACCGGTCGAAATCTCCACGCGGAAGGCATCGCCGACGACGATCGAGCCGTCCGGAGTCACGGCGGAGGGCGTGTCGCCGATCCCCAGACCAGGGATCGGAACGCGTTCGAACGTGCCGCCCGAGAAGCGCCATCCCACCGGATCGCGCCAGCCCGAGGAGCCGATGAAGACGCCGACGACGAACGATCCGTCGGCAGAGACCCCGTAGGCTTCGCTGAACGGCGTCTCCCCGGGCGCGACGTCCGGTACGCCGAGACCGATCATACCGGTCGATCCTTCCCATCGGAACGCCTCGAAGCGACCGCTTCGCGGAACATCGGCAAAGGAGATCCCGACGACGACGGACCCGTCCTCGGAGATCGCGTTCGGGAAGCTGACCGGATTGCGCAGGGGGAGGAAGCCGAGACCCGTGATCGAGGCCGCCAGCGCTGCCGCCGGCCACGCCGCGCAGGCGACGGCGAGGGCCACGACCCATCCGAATCGGATTCTCACCCGCGTCTCACGGCGCACAGGGCACATCCCCGAGATCGATGCGGATCGAATACCGCGCACACGCCAGCCCGGTCGGCCCCGGCATTCCGGGCGGGTTGCTGAAGCGGCCGAGGAAGATCCCGAAATCGGCCGTCGTGATCGTCCCGCTCCCATCGAGATCGACGAGGCAAGCGGGCGGCGGGGGGAAGAGCGCGACGCAGAACGATCCACCGAAGGCCGCCAGAAACCGACCGAAGTCCGCCGTCGTCGTCGTGCCGCTCTGGTCGAAGTCCGTGTCGCAGCGATTGCCGTAGCCGTCGCCATCGCTGTCGGACTGATTGATGCCGAGCAGCTGATTGGGTCCGTTCGCGACGGTGCGGCAATTGTCGAACATGTCGGGCACGAGGTCGGCGTCGGTGTCGCTCCAGGCGCCGGCGTGCGCGGCGTTCGGGATCGACATGCCGATCAGTACGGCAAGGAACGCAGCGAAGGACGAGAGCCGACGGATCGTGGGACACGCTCCGCCCCGCTCGCTCGAAGACCACCGACCGGACGACGCGAACCGCATGGGCCCCATCCTCCCGACTCGCGCGGCGCGCACCGCCAATCCCGCTCGAGCTGCGGCCGCTCGGCGAGCGCGCGTCCCAACCCAGGACAATCTCTCACATACACCCGGTCGATGTCACGAAGATTCGGCAGGAACCAGGCGATGGGGTCGAAGCGTCGCTCGATCGCGCACCCGACCGAAATGGCGGGCGATGACGCCCCCCCGAGCCCGCCCTCGGCATCCAGTTCCTCGTCGGATGCCCCCCTCCGCCTCAATCCTGCCGCAAGATCTCCAGATACCGGTTCCGGATCGTCTCGATCTCGCGATCGAGCCCCTCGACCGTCCAGTCCCGGGTCGGGATCGGCGGGAGCACGACCGCCTCGATCGTCGCCGGTCGCACGATCGTCGCGTCCTTGGGAAACGCGTCGAGGACGTTGCGGAAGACGACGGGCACGATCGGGACGCCCGCCTGCATCGCCATGTGGAAGGCGCCCTTCTTGAAGCGGCCGAGGCGCGGCGTCGGGGAGCGCGTGCCCTCGGGCGCGATGACGAGCGAGCGGCCCTGCTTCAGCGCCTGGACCGCGGGCGCCAGCGCCTCGATCGCCGCCTTCGTGTCGCTGCGATCGACGAACACGATGCCCGCCGCGGCGAAGAGCGGGCCGAGCACCGGCGTGCGGCGCAGCTCGATCTTCCCGACCGCCGTCAGGTCGCGCCGTACGAGCTTCAGCATGAGCAGCGGATCGAGGGCGCTCTGGTGGTTGAAGATGAAGACCGCCGGTCGCTCGGCCCAGAGATTCGCCTCGCCCTCGACGCGCAGATCGATGCCGGCGAGCGAGACCGCGAGATCACCCCAGATCGCGCCGGAGACGTTGATGGCCTCGCGCAGGGATCCGGTCGTGAGGCCCGCGGCGGCCCCTGCCCAGAACGACGGGGCGACGCTCGCATAGGTCAGCCCGGTCCGGATCAGATCGCCCAGGCTCGGCCGCCCTCGGCTCGTGAAGCGTCGCACCGGCCAGAGCCGCTCCTTCGCGATCTGCGCGAGGCGGCGATCGGGATTCGTCGGCCGCGGGCGCCCGACCTCCTCGAGCAGCGGGAGATCGTCGGCGCTGTCGGTGTAGAAATAGCTCTGCTCGAGATCGAGGCCCTCGCGCTCGGCGAGGTCGCGAGCGGCGATCAGCTTGCCCTCGCCATAACAGGTGGGGCGGACGATGCCGCCGGTGAAGACGCCGTTCTCGACCTCGAGCCGGGTACACAGGACGTGCTCGATGCCGAGATCCCGCGCCATCGGCTCGGCCTGGTAGCGGGTCGCGGCGGAGACGATCGCGACGGTATGGCCCGCGGCCTGGTGGGCCTCGACGAGGGCGCGCGACTCGGGATAGATCTGGCGCGCGAGATGCTTGACGAAGGTCTCCTCGCCGATCTCCTCGAGGACGCGCTCTTCGAGCCCACGATAGGCGGCGGTGGTGGCCACCATGAAGCCGGAGAAGCCGGTCCGGCCGAGGCCGTAGGCGAGCGCGCCGTAGAAGGTCGCTGCGAGCTCCTGCGGACTGACGCCCCCGGCGGCGACGCGTTCGCGCAGGAAGGACGTCGCCGAGAAGCCCGCCAGGAGCGTCTGGTCGAGATCGAAGAAGGCGCCCACCTTCGATCCGCTCGGTCCGTTGCGGATTTCCTTCGTCAGTCGGGAGTGGAGCGCCATCGTCGGACCAGCATGCACCGCCCTTGACCCGCTGCCAAGACCGGCGCGGCCGAAGCCGGCGCCCGAAGGCCGCGGGACGGGACGGGCTCAGGGCGCATCGGAGCGGTGGGCCACGTGGCCTCCGGCTCGATGGACCGCGTGGCTCCCGTCATCGTGGGTCATCGCCTTCGCGGCGGGCTCGTGACAGGCGAGACCGGCCGAGGCCGCGTGGTCGGCCGACCCCGGGAGGCCGTGACCGGCGTGTGCGCCGCTCATCGCCCAGGTCCCGACGACGGACCAGAGACCGAAGACGACGAGCACGGCACCGGCCGAGCGCCGGACCGCCCGCGCGCCGCCGAGGCGGGCGAGCGCCGCCGCGAGACCGGAGGCAGCGAGCACCGCCGGCAGCGTCCCGAGCCCGAAGCCCGCCATCGCGAGGGCGCCGGTCGAGGGCTCGCCCGAGCCCGCCGCGAGCAGCAGCGCCGAATAGACGAGACCGCAGGGCAGCCAGCCCCAGACCATGCCCATCGCGAAGATCTGCCAGGCGCGCTCGGGCCGGCCGATGCGACGGGTGAGCGGGCTGAGCCGTCGCCACAGCGCCTGGCCGGCGCGCTCGAGGATCGGCGCGGCGCGGCCCGTGAGCCCGATCTGCAACCCGATCACGACGATCACGAGCCCGAGCGCGAGGCGCACCCCGACGAGCGACGCGTCCGACACGGCGAAGAGCCGGCCGAAGGCGCCCGCGACCGCACCGGCCACCGCATAGCTCGCGATGCGTCCGCCCGAGTGGAGCAGCGAGCGCAGCGCCGCCGCGCCGGGCGTCGAGCGCGGCGTCAGCTGCCCGAGCGCGCCCGCGATGCCGCCGCACATGCCGATGCAGTGGACGCTGCCGGCGAAGCCGAGCACGCAGGCGCTCGCGACGATCGGGATCGAGAGGCTCACGACTTCGGGTCCTCGAAGAGGATCCGGGCCCCCTCCCCGTCGAGGTTCTCGAACTGACCGTCGCGCACCGCCCAGACGAAGAACGCGATCGCGACGGCGAGCACCACGACCCCGAGCGGAATCAGGACCAGCAGGATCGTCATGCCCCCTCCTCCCCGTGCCCCTCGATCCGGCTCGCCCGCAGCGCGTTGCCGACGACGACCAGCGAGCTCGCCGACATGCCGAGCGCCGCGAGCCAGGGCGGCAGATGCCCCGTCACCGCGAGCGGCAGGACCAGCACGTTGTAGGCGAGCGCCCAGGCCACGTTCTCGAGCCCGATCCGCCGCATCCGGCGCGCCGTCCTCACCGCCGTCGGCAGCAGCGAGAGGTCGTCGCGCAGGAGCACCGCGCTCGCCCCGAGGCGCGACAGATCGCAGCCGCTCCCCATCGCGATCGAGACGTCGCCGGCCCGCAGCACCGGGCCGTCGTTGACGCCATCCCCGACGACGGCGACGCGGTGGCCCTCGCGCTGGAGCGCCTGGACCCGCTCGACCTTCTGCTCGGGTCGGGCCGCGCGCACGACGACCGCGAGGTCGAGCCCCTCCGCGACGGCCGCTGCGCCGGGGCTCGGGTCCCCGCTCAGCATCTCGAGGGAGAAGCCCTCGCGGCGGAGCTCCGCGGTCGCGGCCTTCGCGTCGGAGCGGACCGGGTCGTCGAAGCCGAACCAGGCGAGCGGCACCCCGTCGCGGGCCAGCAGCACGGAGACCGGTGCGCGGCGCAGGCCGTTCGGGCAGGCGGGCGCGGCGCTCGCGCGGGCGCCGGGCGCGCGAGCGGACTCGCTGGCCCGCACGGTCGAATCGGTCGACGCGCCTCCGCCCGGGGCGGTCCCGGCGACCGCCCAGTCCGGCCGGCCGATGCGGTAGGTGTGGCCCGCGAGGGCGCCCTCGACGCCCATGCTCGAGACGACGCGGACGGAATCGAAGGCGAGGTGGAGCGGCCGGATCCGCTCCCCGGGTCGCGGGCGGCGCAGCGCCCGGGCGACGGGATGCTCGGCGTCGCGCTCGAGGTGGCGCGCGAGCTCGAGGGCCTGCCCCGCGTCGAGATCCGCGACGGGCTCGACCGCGATCAGGCGGGGCTCGCCGGAGGTGAGCGTCCCCGTCTTGTCGAAGACGAAGGAGTCGACGCGGGCGAGCTCCTCGAGGACGCCGGCCCGGGTCACGAGCAGCCCGACCCGCGCCAGCGCGTGGGTCGCCGCGGCGGTCGCGGCCGGCAGCGCGAGGCCGAGGGCGCAGGGGCAGGTCGCGACGAGGACCGAGAGCGTCGTCCAGATCGCGCGCTCCGGGGCGATGAAGCTCCAGGCGAGAAAGTTCGCGCCGGCGACGACGAGGACCGCGACGACGAAGATCGACCCGACGCGATCGCCGAGACGCATCACCGCCGAGCGCTCGGACTGCGCCCGCTCGACGAGCCGCAGGATCGAGGCGAGCGTCGTCTCGTCCCCGACGCGCGTCGCCTCGATCCGCAGCGGCGAGGAGACGTTGACGCTGCCCGCCACCACCGAAGCCGCCGCCGCGACCGAGCGCGGCCACGGCTCGCCCGTCAGCAGGGCCTCCTGGACCGCGCTCTCCCCCTCGAGCACGAGGCCGTCCGCCGGGATCGTCTCGCCCGGACGCACCCGGAAGCGGTCGCCCACCCGCAGACGCGACGCCTCGACGACGCGCTCGCCGTCGGCCTCCTCGAGGCGCGCGATCGTCGGCCGCGACTCGGCGAGGCTGCGGGAGAGCGAGCAGGCCCGCTGGCGGATCCGCTGCTCGAGGTAGCGACCGATCAGCAGGAAGAAGATGAACATGCAGATCGACTCGAAATAGACCTCGCCGACGCCCGCGAGGGTCGCGTAGACCGACACGAGATAGGCGCCGCCGATCGCGAGGGCGACGGGCACGTCCATCCCCGGCCGCCGGACCCGCAGCTCCCGCCAGGCCGCGTCGAAGAAGGGCCGACCGGCGTACCAGACCACCGGCGTCGCGACGAGGAAGCCCATCCAGCGCATCAGCGCCGCCGAGCCCGCCTCGATCCCGTCGAAGGCGCCGACGTAGAGCCCCATCGCGTAGGACATCACGTTCATCGCACCGAGCCCGGAGACCCCGAGCCGGATCAGCGCGGTGCGGTTCTCGTCGCGCTCGAGCGCCGCCGCCTCGCTCGGCCGATCGGGTCGCGCGGCGAAACCGATCTCCGCGAGCCGCAGCACGACGTCGCGAAGCGAGACGCGCTCCCCGTCGAAGTCGACGACGACCCGCCGCTCGGGCAGCGCGATGCGGACGGCCTCGATCCCCGCGACGCGGGTCAGATGCTCCTCGATGACCCAGATGCAGGCCGCGCACTGCAGGCCCTCGACGAGCAGACCCGCCGTCCGCAGACCGCTCCCGCGGCCTTCGCGCTCGGTGAGGAAGGCGGCCTCGATCTCCTTCGACTCGAGGATTCCGCTCTCGTCACGGATCGCCTCGAGCGTCTTCGCGCGGATGCCCGCCGGCGCGGCGCGGTGGCGATACCAGTCCGAGAGCCCCTGGGCCTCGAGCATCTCGGCGGCCGCCCGGCAGCCGATGCAGCACATCGCCCGCCGCTCGCCGAGGACCTGCGCGAAGAGCGGTGCCCCATCCGGGATCTCGAGCCCGCAGTGGAAGCAGGCCTCGGGCAGCGGCGTGACGGCCGCGAGGCTCATCGCACGCCTTCGTGGGGGCCTTCGACGGCCCGGACGTCCTCGTCGGCGTGCTGATAGGCGATCACGACGGTGGCGAGACTCGCGCCCACCGAGACCACCATCAGGAAGACGATGAAGAGCGGCCAGAACTGCACGAACCAGGGCGCCCCGATCTCACGACTCCGCTCTCCGCTCATGGCTGACTCCTCGTCGGAAGGTAGAAGCGACTGGCCTCGTCGATCGCGACGCCCTCGTGGTCCTCGGCCGCCCCGTCGGGTCCGGTCCGCAGCCCGAAATGGACCTCGCTCGTCGTCGCGTTCGCGGCGTGGGCCCCGTCGAGCTTCAGGCGGACGGGGACCGACATGAGACTGCCCCCGTCGACCGCGACGACCTGCGGCCCGTCGTAGGCGAGCGGCAGATCGCTGTCGACGACGACCCGGAAGTCGCGTCGCTCCCTCGCGCGGTTCTGGATGCGCAGCGTGTAGACGTTCTCGACCTCCCCGTCCCAGCGCTCGCGATAGAGCCGATTGCGGTCGCGGATGACGGTCAGATGGACCGGGACGCGGTGCTCCAGGGCGAAGCTGAAGAGCCCGAGCAGGACCAGGATCACCGACGAATACCCGATCAGCCGCGGCCGCAGGACGTGGACCTTCTTGCCGGCCTGCCGGTTCTCGGAGGTGTAGTCGATCAGGCTCTTGCCGTAGCCCATCGAGGCCATCACGTCGCTGCAGGCGTCGATGCAGGCGGCGCAGGCGATGCACTGGTATTGGAGCCCCTTGCGGATGTCGATGCCGGTCGGGCAGACCTGGACACACTTCGTGCAGTCGACGCAGGCCCCGAGACCCTCGGCCTGATAGTTCGTGCCCTTGCGTCGGTGGGCGCGCGGCTCGCCCCGCTTCTCGTCGTAGCTGATGACCAGCGTGTCGTGATCGAACATCACGCTCTGGAAGCGCGCGTAGGGACACATGTGGAAGCAGACCTGCTCGCGCAGGACGGCCGAGCCGACGAAGCTCCCGAGCGCAGGCAGCAGGATCACGATCTTCTCCCACTTCGTGAGCTCGAAGCGCGCGATCCGGGGCAGCAGCTCGTGGAGATCCTCGAAGTATCCGATGAAAGTGATCGAGATCGAGAGCGCGATCGCGGCCCAGATCGAGAGCTTGAGGGCCTTCTTCGCGAGGCGCTCGAGCGTCCAACCGCCACGCTCGAGGCGCATCCGTGCCGTACGATCGCCCTCGATGAAGCGCTCGATCGAGAAGTAGACGAAGGTCCAGACCGTCTGAGGACAGGCCCAGCCGCAGAAGACGCGGCCCGCTGCGACCGTGACCGTGAAGAGCACGAGCGCCGCGATCAGCATCACCCACGCGAGCAGCACGAACTCCTCCGGCACGAAGGTCGTCCAGAAGACCGTGAACTGGCGATGCACGAGATCGAAGCGGACGCCGGGATATCCGTTCCAGCGCAGCCACGGATTCACGTAGAAGACCACGACCAGCACCGCGAGCACGACCCGGCGCCAGGTCTGCCAGCCGCCACTCACCCAGAGCGGATGGATCCGCTTCCAGCGCTCGTAGAGGCTGACGGTCTGGACGCCCCCCGCGGCCCCGTCCGGGGGCGGCGTCGTCGTTCCAGTGGTGGTCGGCGCGGTGCTCATTCGACCTCCATCCCTCCGACCTCGCTCGCCTCGTGCTCGTCCTCCGCCCCGGCACCGGCGGTGCCCTGCGACGAGAGCGAGAGCACGTAGGTCGCGACCAGATGGATCTGCTCCGGCGTGAGGATCGCCTCGTGGGCGGGCATCTGATTCGCGACGCCGTGGCCAACGATCCGGCGGATGTCCTCGACCTTGCCGCCGTGGAGCCAGACGTCGTCCGTCAGGTTCGGCGCCCCGACCAGCGGATTGCCCCGCCCGTCCGCCTGATGACACGCGCTGCAGATCGCCGCGAACTGGGCACTGCCCCGGGCAGCCGCCGCCGCATCGTGGTCGCGACCGGAGAGCGAGAGCACGTAGTTCGTCACGTCCTCGACGCCGGCGTCCCCGCCGATGATCGTCGCCATCGCCGGCATGACCGCCTGGCGGCCGTGGGTGATCGTCTGGACGACGTTCTCCGGCGCGCCCCCGTGGAGCCAGTCACCGTCGGTGAGGTCGGGGTAGCCGCGATTGCCGCGGGCGTCCGAGCCGTGGCAGGCGGTGCAGTTGTTGGCGAAGACGCGGCTGCCCATCGCGACGGCCTGCGGCTCGCGCACGAGCTCCGGGATCGGCGTCGCGAAGTAGCGCTCGAAGAGCGGGCCGAAGCGCGCCTTCGCCTCCGCGACCTCGCCCGCGTGCTGCCCCGCCGACGACCAGCCGAGCGTCCCCGCGAAGCTTCCGAACCCGGGGTAGAGCACGAAGTAGCCGACCGAGAACAGGATCGTTCCGATGAAGAGCCAGGTCCACCACGCCGGGAGCGGGTTGTTGAGCTCCTCGATCCCGTCGAAGTCGTGGCCCGTCGAGCGGCCCTTCTCCCGCGGATCGATCTGGACGCTGCGGTTCGCGAAGAGCAGCCAGCCGCAGCCCAGGATGTTGACGACGATCAGGACGATGACGTAGAGACTCCATCCGCCGCTCATGCCGCGACCCCCTTCCCCTGATGACCCCGGCGCGCACCCGCGCCCGAACCGAGCCTTCCCGTCGATGCGTCCGCGACGGGCTCGCCGTCCTCGAACACGAGCAGCGCATCCGCCTCGAAGCGCGCCCGGCTCTTCGGGCGATACGCCCACCAGCAGATGCCGAGGAACGCGACGAGACTGACGACCGCGATCCCCCCGCGAAGCAGACCTTCGTCGATCACTGGACGTCCCTCCCCAGATGGGTTCCGAGCTGCTGCAGGTAGGCGATCAGCGACGCCATCTCGGTCTGCCCCGCCACGGCGGCCTGAGCCCCCTCGATGTCGGCGTCCGTGTAGGGCACGCCGACGGCTCGGAGTCCCTTCATCTTGGCGGCCGTCTGCCCGCCATCGAGGGTCGCCTTCTCGAGCCACGGGAAGCCGGGCATGTTCGACTGGGGCACGACCGAGCGCGGATCGGCGAGATGCGCTCGGTGCCACTCGTCGCTGTAGCGGCGACCGACCCGGGCGAGATCCGGCCCCGTGCGCTTCGAGCCGAACAGGAACGGATGGTCCCAGACCGACTCGCCCGCGAGGGAGTAGTGGCCGTAGCGCTCCGTCTCGGCCCGCAGCGGCCGGATCATCTGCGAGTGGCAGCCGACGCAGCCCTCGCGGATGTAGACGTCGCGCCCCTCGAGCTCGAGGGCCGTGAGCGGGCGCAGGCCGGGAATCGGCTCGACGACGGTGTCCTGGTAGAAGAGCGGCACGATCTCCGCGAGACCGCCCAGGCTGATCACCGCGATGACCAGCACGAGCATCAGACCGATGTTGCGTTCGACGACGTCGTGGTTCACGACCGACCCCCTGCCGGCGCCGCGACCGAATCTCCGAGAAGCCCCTGCTTCGCAGCGGAGATCGTGCGCGACGTGTTGTAGGCCATGACGAGCATGCCGATGAAGAAGATCGAGCCTCCGGCGAGGCGCCCGAGATAGAACGGACGCGTCGCCTCGAGCGCCTGGACGAAGCTGTTGGTCAGCGTCCCGTCCTCGTTGACCGCCCGCCACATCAGGCCCTGCATCACGCCGGCGATCCACATGTTCACGACGTAGAAGATCACGCCGATCGTCGAGAGCCAGAAGTGGAGATTGATGAGCTTCGTGCTGTACATCCGCGTCCCGCCGTACAGCCGCGGGATCAGGTAGTAGAGGGACCCGATCGTCATCATCGCGACCCAACCGAGGGCGCCGGAATGCACGTGGCCGATCGTCCAGTCGGTGAAGTGGGACAGCGCATTGACCGTCTTGATCGACATCATCGGCCCCTCGAAGGTCGACATGCCGTAGAACGAGAGCGACACGATCATGAAGCGGATGACCGGATCGTCGCGCAGCTTCTCCCACGCCCCCGAGAGCGTCATCACGCCGTTGATCATGCCGCCCCACGAGGGCGCCAGCAGGATCAGCGAGAAGACCATGCCGACGGACTGGACCCAGTCGGGCAGCGAGGTGTAGTGGAGGTGGTGCGGCCCGGCCCACATGTAGACCGAGATCAGCGCCCAGAAGTGGACCACCGAGAGGCGATAGGAGTAGACGGGGCGCTCCGCCTGCTTCGGCACGAAGTAGTACATCATGCCGAGGAAGCCCGCGGTCAGGAAGAAGCCGACCGCGTTGTGCCCGTACCACCACTGGACCATCGCGTCGATCGTGCCCGCGTAGATCGAGTAGGACTTCATCGGCCCGACCGGGATCGCGAGGCTGTTCACGATGTGGAGCACCGCGACCGTCACGATGAAGGCACCGTAGAACCAGTTGGCCACGTAGATGTGGTGGGTCTTGCGCTTCACGATCGTCCCGAAGAAGACGACTGCATAACAGACCCAGACCACGGCGATCAGCAGGTCGATCGGCCACTCGAGCTCGGCGTACTCCTTCGAGGTCGTGATGCCGAGCGGGAGCGTGATCGCCGCCGAGAGGATCACGAGCTGCCAGCCCCAGAAGACGAAGCGGGCGAGCCCCGGCGCGAAGAGCGTCGCGCGGCACGTCCGCTGGACCACGTAGAGCGAGGTCGAGAACAGCGCGCAGCCGCCGAACGCGAAGATGACGGCGTTCGTGTGGAGCGGGCGGAGCCGGCCGTAGCTCAGGAACGGCAGATCGAAGTTGAGCGCCGGCCAGACGAGCTGGGCCGCGATGACGACGCCGACCAGCATGCCGACGATGCCCCAGACGACCGTCATCACGGCGAAGAGCCGGACGGCGTCGTCCTCGTATCGCGGTGCGCTGGCGTGTCCCGCCTGGTTGGATCCCATCGACATTCCCCCTTCCTTGCGACGATCGGGCGTTTGTTCCGACCGGCATGGGCCGGTCCACGGCGGTCTCGATGACGCGCCATGGCGCACTGCGGCGTGCGCGCCCGCCGAGTTCGCAACAGGCATGCCATGTCGCCGGCGGGGAGGTGCAACCAATTGCTCGCGACGCGCGGGCCACGTCAGGAGCACGACACGGCCCCGCGAGCGCGCGAACGGGCGGGATCCGGCCCGAGACGGCACGCCCCGCTCGGGGGAGACGGGAGCCCACGGGCGCGATCGGACCGCGGCCGCGAAGCCGGATGTCTCCAAATGTCCCACCGCACCCCGGACGCGAGACGCGGCGCCCCAGCGCAAGCCGGCGGCCCCGGCCGGATGCCCCGCATGCGCGCGGCACGGCTCGTGCAACCGGGGATTCCCAAACGACCACGGGAGCGGTCGCGCGATCGCTTCTAGGAGAAGAGGAGAACTGCCATGTCCAACCGACGAGACGACGAAGGCTCTGCAGCCGGCTCATCCTCCGACGCGCGCCACGTCTTCCGGAGCGCCCATCTCTTCGACGGCGAATCCAAGGCCCGTCCCGGGACCACCGTCGTCGTCCGCGGCGACAAGATCGAAGCCATCACGCCGGATGCGGGCTACAGCGCGCGTCCCGGCGATCGCGTCTACGACCTGGGCGGTCGGACGCTGATGCCCGGCATGGTCCAGACCCACTTCCACTCCCATTTCGGCGCCTTCGGCGACGGCGTGCGCGCGCCGGCGCTCGGCCTCGAGGCCGCCCCGGCCTATCTCAGCATGCTCGCCGCCCACAACGCCGAGCTCGCCGTGCAGTGCGGCTTCACCGGCGCCATCGGCTCGAGCAACGCCCACACGATCGACGTCAGCCTGAAGGAGGCGATCCAGGCCGGCTTCGTGAAGGGCCCGCGCTACCTCGCCGGCTCCCGGGAGATCGTGACGACCGGCGAGTACTCGGACTATCCGAACAACCGGACCTTCTTCATGAACCTCGGCTGCACCGGCCTGACCTACGAGGCCGACGGCGTCGACGGCTGGCGCCTCGCCGGGCGCGTCGAGTCGGGCCGCGGCTGCGACGTCGTGAAGATCTCGGCGGCCCCGGGCCACGGCTCGATGCCGGTGCGCGACATCCTCTGCCCGACGCGGGACGAGCTGCGCGCCCTGGTCGAGGCGGTCCACAAGAACGGCAAGCGCGTCCGCGCCCATGCGCCGTCGAAGACCTCGATCCTCGAGTGTGCGCGGGCGGGCGTCGACATCATCGACCACGCCGACCGCATCGACGACGAGTGCATCGAGGCCCTGCTCGACCACAACTGCACCGTCGTCCCGAGCATGCTCTGGAGCGAGCGCTTCCTCGCGATCGCCGAGCCCTGGGACCACGACAAGGCGCCGCTCCCGATCAGCGAGGGCTTCCCGGAGACCCCGGCCGAGGCCCGCGCGAAGATCCGCGCCGTCCGCGAGGACTACGAATACACCTGCCGCGCGATGCCCGAGGCCGCGCGCGCCGGGGTGCGCATGGTCGTCGGCGACGACTACGGCACGCCGATCATGCCCCACGGCGACTACATCCCGGAGTTCGAGCTCTACGTGAAGAAGCTCGGGATCGCGCCGATCGAGGTCCTGCGCTGGGCGACGAAGAACGGCGCCGAGGCGATGGGGCTGGGCGACCGGACCGGCACGATCACCGTCGGCAAGCAGGCCGATCTGATCGTCGTCGACGGCGACCCGTTGGTCGACGTCGGCTGCCTCGCGAACCGCGACAACCTGAAGGTCATCCTGCTGGACGGCCGCGTCATGAAGGACACGCTCCGCGCCTGAGTCGCACGGAGCCCCGGGAACGAAGACGACCGCGGGACGCCCGCGGAACGAACCGCCGGACGACGCGTCCGGACAAGGAGAAGAGATGGTCCACTACAACCCGCTGATGCCCGAGATCCTCGAGAACCCCCTTCCGATCTACAAGAAGCTCCGGGACGAGGCACCGGCCTACTACGTCGAGGAGTTCGACTGCTGGGCGCTCTCGCGCTTCGACGACATCTGGGAGCAGAGCGGCGACAGCGAATCCTACTCGGCGGCGCTGCGCGGAACGACCCCCTGCCACCTCATCACGAAGCAGCAGACGGTCTTCCCGAGCGTCAACATGATGGACCCGCCGGAGCACGTGCAGAACCGCGCGCTCATCTCGGGCGCCTTCAAGCCCCGCCGCGTCGCGTCCCTCGCGCCCGTCGTCGAGGAGATCGTCAAGCGCCACGCGAAGAACCTCGAAGCCGGCGGCAAGGTCGATCTCGTCCGCGACTACATCGCGAAGATCGCGATGGAGTCCGCCTGCATCCTGCTCGGTCTCCCGGTCTCCGATGCCGACCACATCTACAGCTACGTGGTCCGCTACTTCGACCGGGCGCCCGGCAAGGCGGGGCTGACGGAGGACGGGCTCAAGGCGGCGGCCGAGCTCAACGACTACCTCGGCGCGATCATCCGCCACCGCCGGGCCCACCCGACGGCCGACGACGTGCTGCTCAACGCCTACCTGAACGCGCGCTTCGAGGGGAAGGGCCTGCCGGACGACAACATCGCCTCCCAGATGGCGACGCTCGTCATCGGGAGCACCGACACGATGCCGAAGATCTTCGCGTCGTTCGTCCACGAGCTCTACCGCGCGCCCGACCAGCGCAAGGAGCTCGTCGAGAGGCCCGAGCTGATCCCGAATGCCTTCCGCGAGGGGCTGCGCTTCGGGATGCCGACCCAGTTCCTGGGTCGGACGGTGGTCAAGCCGGTCCAGCTCCACGGCAAGACCTTCAAGCCGGGCCAGGCGGTGATCTTCCTCTTCCCGTCCGCGAACCGGGACGAGCGGGAGTTCGCGAATCCGGACCGCTTCGACATCCACCGCGAGAGCAAGCGCATCCTGACCTTCGGCCACGGCAACCACTCGTGCCTCGGCATCCACATCGCCGCCCTCGAAGGCGAGCTGGCGACCCGGCACCTGCTGGCACGCATGCCCGAGTACCAGATCGTTGAGTCGGGCATCGAGCGGCTGAAGAGCGAGTTCGTGGCCGGCATCGTCGGACTCCCGGCGATCGCCGGATGAACGAGCCCGCGTCCGCGCCGATCGGGCGCCCCGAGCCTTCGACCGACTCCGCGCTGGTCGAAGCGCTCGAGGCGCTCTCGGACGACGAGAAGCGCCTGACCGAGGCGCTCTATCCGCTCTTCTTCGAGCGCCGGCCAGACGCGCGGCCCCTCTTCGGGGTGCATGCGGTGGCCGAGCGGGAGGAGATGGTGCGCGAGACGTTGCGCTCGCTCTTCGCCCTGGCGGAGGGCGAGCCCTGGCTCGAGGGCAACCTCGAGGCCCTCGGGCGGAGCCATGCCGAGTACGGCGTCGAGAGCGACATGTACGCGGACTTCGTCCGCGCCTTCGTCGACGTCGCACCGCCCGGGCTCGATGCGCGTGCGCGCGAGGCGCTGCGCGACGGCCTCGCGCGCATCACCGACACGATGCGCCGGGCGGGTGAGCAGGCCTCACGACGCGCGTCGTGAGGCCCGCCCTCCCCGTCCAGCCGGCCCTGCTCGGTTCGGAGCGCCGCCGGGCGGCTAGAGCAGCGCGATCGGGTTGACGGGCGAGCCCGTCCCGCCCTCGATCCGCAGGGCCGCGATCGTCAGCTGGAACTCCCACTGCGAGAGCTCGGCGCAGGCCTTCATCAGGTCGCCGAGGTTCAGGTTGTCGAGGAGGTGGACCCCCATCGCGACCAGCGTGACCTGATGGATCGGCATGCCCCAGCCGCCGTCGGCCTTGAGCGGCACGACGTCCGAGATACAGTCGCTCCCGAGCACCGCGATCCCGCGCTGGTGGAGCCAGGGCAGGCACTCGTGGTGCAGGCCCGCGAGGCCCTGCTCGAGCGGATGCCACCGCCCCATCGAGTCGCGTCGCGCGTCGCGCCCCGTCGCCACGAGCAGGACGTCGCCCTCCCCGACCCGCACGTTCTGCTTCGCCTCGGCCTGCTCGAGCTGCTCGGGGGTGATCGCGTATCCCGGCTCGAGCCAGGGCACGCCGAGGGTCCTCGGCATGTCGAGCAGGACGCCGCGCGACACGATCCCGTTGCGGGCGCACATCACGCTGTTCTTCTTCGCGCCCGTGCTCTTCACGTCGGTCCCGGGATAGCCGTTGTACATCAGCCCGTTCACGTGGACGTGGCAGAGCGCGTCGAGATGCGACGTCGCCATGCCGTGGAACGCGAGGCCGACGAAGTCGGAGGTCGTCTCGAGACCGATCTCGGGGAACAGACAGTCGTCGCCGCCGGCGATCATCATGTGGAGCGCGGGATGCGGATTGTCGACCGCGGGCTGCACCGCGAGCTCGTAGGCGCACGACACCGCGCGGCCGTGGCGCACGCAGGCCGCCGCGCGCTTGCGCACCGCGTCGGTGATCAGGTTGAGCGCGCCTGCCTGGTCGTCCTTGCCCCAGCGTCCCCAGTTCTTCGTCTGCTCGAAGATCTCGTCCATGCGCGCCTTCGTCGGCGCCGAGCCCTGCTTCGCCACGTCGTCACTCCTCTGCATCGGGCCCGCTCTCGCGGCCCCTGCCTCTTCGATCCCGTCGCCCGCGCGCGCCGGTCCCGTCGCCCGCGCGATTCCGCCGATCGCCGGTCCCATGATGCCCCCGTGCGCCGGCGATCACCACCCGCCCAGCCCCCGGACGAGGCCCCCTTTCCATCGCCCCGCCTTCCGCGATACTCGCGCCCCGGACCCCCGACGAAAAGGAACGAAGCCGATGAGAGTCCTCGTGATGGGCGGAACCCAGTTTAATGGCCTGGCGCTGGTCCACGATCTCGCGAGCACCGGCCATCAGGTCGTGATCCTGAATCGCGGCAAGAGCGAGGCGAAGCTCCCGCTCGGCGTCGAACGCGTCTACGCGGATCGCACGAAGCCCGACCAGATGCGGGAGGTCCTGCGCGCGGTCGACGTCGACGCGGTGATCGACGTGACGGCCTACCGGCCCGAAGAGGTCGAGCTGATGGTCGAGATCTTCCGCGGCCGGATCGACCACTACGTCTTCATCAGCTCGACCGTGATCTACGCCGCGAGCGACCTGCTCCCGATCACCGAGGACCACCCCGTCGAGCGCGGCCCCGCCCAGCAGGAGTACGGTCGCAACAAGCTGCTCTGCGAGGACATCCTGATCCGCGAGTGGCGCCAGAACCGGTTCCCCGCCTCGACGGTCTGCTTCTCGATGGTGATGGGGGCGGGCAACATCCTCCCCGACCGCGAGCAGCGCATGTTCCAGCGCCTGGTCCAGGGCCGCCCGATCCTGATCCCGGGCAACGGCCGCATGATCCAGCAGATCGGCCATGCGGACGACCAGGCGCGCGCCCTGCGCATGATGCTCGGCAACCCGCGCACCTTCGGCCAGCGCTACAACCTGACCGGCGGCGACTACTTCACCCAGGAAGGCTACGTCGACACCTTCTCCCGCATCCTCGACCGCCCGGCGCGGAAGGTGTTCATCCCGGCCTCGCTGATGAACGACCTCTGGGAGGGCCGCGTCGAGGTCGAGATGCCCCGGACCCAGACCAAGGCCGATACGCGCGGCAAGGAGAATGCCGAGCGGCTGATGGTGAACCGGTTCATGCTGACGATGCTCGTCCAGCAGATCGCGCCCAACATCCACTACTGGGATCGCAGCACGATCTACTCCGTCGACAAGCTCCGCCGCCACACCGGGTGGGAGCCCGAGCTCGACTTCGCCCGCTCCGTCGAGCGGACCTGGCGCTGGTACCAGGCGGAAGGCCTCGACCGGACGCAGCAGTTCGACTTCGGCTTCGAAGACGAGCTGTTGAAGCTCGTCGAGTCGCGATCGCGCTGAGGGGCTCTTGCGGGCTGCGGGGTGGCTCACAAGGCGCGACCGACGCGGCGCTTCGGCGGCGAATGGCTCGCCCTTGGCACGGCCTTCGTCGCTTCTCGGCGGGTGTCGCCTCTGCCGCCGGCTGGATGGGGCGACCTTCAGGCTGCGCTTGACTTCGCCGCCGAAGCACCGCGCCGGTCGCTCGCTGGGTGCTGGAACGCGGTCGGACGAGGCTTCGGCGGAAAACGACTCGACGCGCCTCGAACGTGGGGAATGACGGGGGCCGGACCCGCTCCACCGGCCGGACTTTGATGCGCGAAGATCGCAGCATCCCTTCAATGAGCAAGCGGAACGCACCCGCTGCGAGCCCGCCTTACCTCGGTGAAGCGGCCGGCGCGGTGCTCGGGCGGCGAAGTCAAGCGCAGCCAGCAGGTCGCTCCATCCAGCCGGTCGCAAACGCGACTCGTGCCGAAGCGACGAAGGCCGTGCCAGGGGCGAGCCATTCGCCGCCCGAGCACCGCGCAGCCGCGTCTTGTGAGACGCGGCGCGGCACAGCAGCAAGGCAGTCAGCGGCGGAAGGCGTTGGTGTGCGCCTTCTCCGGGAACTCGGAATCCGAGAGCGGCTTGCCGGCGATCTCGTCGGGGCGGATGCCGATCTTCTCCACGAGGGGCGCGAGCTTCTCGAGATCGAAGTCGTAGAGCTTCGCCGCGTTGAGGCCGAGCATCGCGCGGGTCTCGTCGACCGGGACGTCGTGGAAGGTGTGGCGCAGGGCGAGCTTGGTGTACGGATACGTCCCCTCGTAGTGGGGGTAGTCCGAGCCCCAGAGCACGCGCTGGGCTCCGATGATCTCGCGATCCCGCAGCTCGACCGGCGAGGCGGAGCTCGCGCCGTAGTAGCAGTTCTGCTTCGCGTAGAAGCTCGGCTTTTCGGGCGTGACCGCGTCGGTGTTGAACTGGAACTCGCCCGCCGCGCCCGTCCGGACCCGCTCCCAGAGCGCGTCCATGCGCGCCAGGATGTCCGGCACCCACGCGCAGCCCGCCTCGGTCACGATGTACTTGAGCTTCGGGAAGCGGTGGAACACGCCGGCGATGATCAGATGCTGGTAGCTGCGGATCGACCACCAGGGGGTCTCGTGGAGGCGGATCGGCAGCGAGATCGGATACGCGCCGTAGTCGGGCGAGCCGGTCCCGCCGTGGTGGTTCAGCACGACGCCGAGGTCCTGGCAGAGGGCCCAGAAGCGATCGTAGTCGGGGGCGTACAGCGGGAGGATGTGGGTGCAGTCGTCGGGGACGTGGGGCAGCAGGATGCCGCCGCGCAGCCCGTGCTCCGCGATCCACTTCACGTCCTTCATCGCCTCGTCGATGTCGTTCAGGTAGACGAGACCGATGCCCGCGCGGCGCTCCGGGAACTCGGCGCAGAAGTCGACGAGCCAGCGGTTGTGGGCGCGGATGCCTTCGAGGCGGAGCTTGTAGTCCTGGGGCTTGGGATTGCCGCAGATGAGCACGCTCGTCTTGAAGAACGGCGGCACCGTGTTCGGGAAGATCACCTCCCCCGCCACGCCCTCGACGTCCATGTCGTGGGTCCGCTCGCTGGCGTCCCAGTTCTTGTGCTTCTTCGAACCGATGTGCTGCTTCTGCGGGTTCTTGTAGCTGCCGCGCCACTCGTCGAAGAGCGCCTGGTGCTTGGCATCGAGATAGGTCTTGTAGGTGTCGATGCTGGCCCCGGCATGGGAGTCCGAGGTGATGATCGTGAAGGGGGTCTGATCGAGCATGGATCGCTCCTGTGGTCGAAACGGGCGCAAGGGACGGGTGGCCGGCCTCGCGGCGCGGCCCCCGGACGATAACCGATGAGGCCGACCGGAGAGACGGCCTGGGACGATTGGCTGCACTACTTGCGGACGGCCTGCGGGTGGCGCGCCGCCAGCATCCGGTCGACACCGGCCTTCCAGCCGACCTTGCAGGGCCCGGCGAGCTTCGTCCGGAGCGCGTGGTCGAGCCAGTACTGGTGAATGCCGTCGGGTCCGGCGACGACCTTCGCCTGCTTGCCGACTCGCGACGCGATGTAGTGGGCCATCTCGGGGACCGGGACGGGCTCGTCGCCGCCCCAGTTCACGATCGTGGCCGGCACCGACGCCGCCGCCAGCAGCCCCGGCGTGTGGTCGAAGATGTCGTCCTCGTGGATCGGGGACGCGATCTGGCCGCGGCCCTCGGGCATGACGTGGATCGGAATGTCCTTGAGGACCATGTCCGCCACCATCGCCGGGAAGCCTCCGTTGTCTCCGTAGGCCGCGTTCATGCGCGCGAGGATCGTCGGCAGGCCGAACTCCTCGGCACACGAGCTGGCGACCGCCTCCTGGGAGATCTTCGAGACGCAGTAGGTCGGGGCGTAGGGCTGCGGCGTGCCGCCGAGGGGATCGGTCTCGAGGACGCCCTTCCCGTAGTCCGCCGGCGCCGCGTAGACGCCGCAGGTCGACATCACGAGACAGGCCTTCGCCTTGCGGAAGCGGGACATGACCTTGCCGGTGCCCAGCGCGTTGATCCGGATCGAGGCCTGGAAGTCGAGGCCCGGCACGATCGCCGCGGCGAGGTGGAGGACGTAGTCGAAGTCCGCGGGCGTCTTCGACCAGTCGGGGGTCACGAGATCGACGACCGCCGTCTTGATCCCCGCCGCCTCGCAGCGCGCCTGGGACTTCCCGTCGGAGAAGCGCGCGATGCCCCAGACCTCGTTCTTCTGCGCGAGCCGCGCCGCCAGGGGGAAGGCGATCTGCCCGGCCGGGCCCGTCACCAGGATTCGCTTGCCTTCGATCGCCGCCATCGCCGTCTCCCTCGTCTCGATTGGTTGGCCGGACGATCGCGCATCGGCCCCGCCCGCGCGAGAACCGGATCGGCGGCCCGGGCGCGACGGGGCGACGGATCCGGCGGGCCGACCCGAGCCCGACGCTTGCCAGCCGTGGCCCGGGCGTGTCACGCTGCCCCGCGGCCGATGCGCCGCCCGGCCCCGACAGGAGTGCCCCATGAGCCCCGCCGCCGACCGATCGATCGAATCCCTTCCGGACGGGACCGACCTGCTCTCCCCGGAAGCCTATGCGAAGGGCGGCTACCCCTGGGCCCGCTGGGACCGGCTCCGCCGCGAGGCCCCGATCAGCCGCATGCTGCTGGCTGGCCAGCCCTACTGGGCGATCACCCGCCATGCCGACATCACCCACATCGGCCGCTCGCCCGAGCTCTTCCTGAACGGACCGAAGCTCGTCATCCGCGACACGAGCGGCGACGACGCCTCCTTCGCCGCCCGCCCGAAGTCCCTGATCGAGATGGACAACCCGCAGCACCGGGCCCATCGCCGCCTCATCTCGAACCGCTTCACGCCCCGCGCGCTGAAGGCGATCCACGGCGACATCGATCGGATCGCCCGCGAGATCGTCGAGAAGCTCCTCGAGCGCGGCGACGGCGCGACGATCGAGTTCGTCGAGCACGTCTCGGCACCGCTGCCGATCGCGGTCATCGCCTGGCTGCTGGGCGTCGACGAATCCGACTGGAACCTCATCTTCGACTGGACCAACCGGATCATCGGCGGCGACGATCCCGAATATCAGCCGGTCGGTCGGACCCGCCAGGAAGACGGCCTCTCCGCCATGACCGAGCTCTTCACCTACTTCGCGAAGCTGGTCGAGGAGCGCCGCCGGAATCCGAAGGACGATCTCATCTCGCTCTTCACCCAGGCGAAGATCGACGGCAAGCCCCTCGACATGCTGGAGATCCTGGCCTGGTGCCAGATCATCGTCGTCGCCGGCAACGAGACGACGCGCAACGCGACGAGCGGCGGGCTGCTCGCCTTCATCGAGCATCCCGAGCAGCTCCGGAAGCTCCAGGCCGACCCCGGGCTGATGCGCCCCGCGATCGAGGAGGTCGTGCGCTGGACGAGCCCGATCATCCACTTCGGCCGCACCGCCGCGCAGGACACGGTCGTCTCCGGCGTCGAGATCAAGCAGGGCGACGAGCTCGCCCTCTTCTACCCGTCGGGCAACCGCGACGAGGCGGTCTTCGCCGATCCCTACACGTTCCGGATCGACCGGAATCCGAACCCCCACGTCGGCTTCGGCGTGGGCGAGCATTTCTGCGCGGGCGCCCATCTGGCGCGCCTCGAGCTCGAGATGGCCTTCAAGTACCTGCTGCCGCGGATCGCCGAGATCGAGCTCGCCGGCCCCGTCGACCGGCTCCACTCGAACCTCGTCGGCGGCATCAAGCGGCTCCCGATCCGCTACCGCCTCAAGGCGGCGTGACGGGCCGGTCCGCGGCGCGGACCGTGAGGACCGGGCACGGCGCGTGCTGGACGACGCGCTGGGCGGTGCGACCCATCAGGAAGTTCAGGATCGCCGAGTGGCCGTGGGTCCCGAGCGCGATCAGGCCAGCGTGCTCGTCCCGCGCCACGTCGCAGACCATCTGGACGGGCGAGCCCGCCGTCACCCGTGCCTCGACCTCGAAGCCCGCCCGGCGCAGGCGCTCGGCGACCGCCTCGAGCCCCCGGGCCACCTCCTTGCGACGCTCCTCCCAGTCGAAGTAGGCGGGGATGACCTCCTCGCCGTAGGGCTCGAAATAACGCGCCACCTCGTCGACGTGGAGCAGCACGATCCGCGCCCGCGCGCTCCCGGGCGCCCCGCTCCCCGCCGCGGCGCCCTCCCCGGGCCCGAGCGCCGGGAAGAGCCGAACCGCCGCCTCGAGCGCGCGCTCCGCCCCCGGCGACAGATCGCTCGGGAGCACCATCGTCTGCGGTCGCGGCTGCGGCCCCGGATCGTGCGGGTGGACCGTCAGCACGGGCAAGGGCGACCGGCGCACCACGTACTCGGCCGTGCTGCCGTAGACGAGGTGGGCGATCCCACTGCGGCCGTGGGTGCCGACCACGATCACGTCGGCGCCGACCTCCTGGGCGAGCCCGACCGCCTCGTGACCCGGCCCGCCGGTCACGACCCGGGTCGCGACGTCGAGGCCCCGGGCCGCGAGAGGGGCCACCAGGGCTTCGAGCCGCCGGCTCGCCGCGGCCCGCAGGATCCGCTCGGTGTCGTCGACGACCGCGATCGGGGTCACCGTCGTCGACGGCCACGGCTCGACGACGTGGGCGACCAAGAGCCGGGCCGCGTGGCGCCGGGCCAGGGCCTCGGCATGGGCGAGCGCGAGGTCGGCGGTCGCCGAGAAGTCGGTGGCGCAGAACACGGTTCGAACCGGAGCATCGATCGCGGACGTCATCGGCCTCTCCCGGACTCGCATCCTTCCGGAGCGGCCCTCACCACACTGGCATGCCCGGAGGCCCGTTGCAAAACACGTTCCCCGGGCGTGGACGGCGATCCCGGGACCGGGCGCGTCGCCCCCGCCAGCCGGGCACGCCGCCTGCATCCGCCTGCTTCGGAGGGAGAGCGGCTACCCTCCGCCGAACGCCGGGTGCGACGGGGGAGCGCCTCCATCGCCGCCCCCAGACAAGGAGGATTGCATGAGTTTCTCGAAGCCTCTCACGGAACGCGAAAAGGCCCTCGAAGAGGCCTTCTTTCGTGAGCAGAACGCCAAGCTGATCGAGTCGCTGCGGGCGAAGAAGGCCCAGAGCGAGCAGCAGGAGGCGCTCTCGCGCGTCCTCGGCGTGCGGGATCAGGCCGTGCTGGCCCCGCTGATCGGGCTCGGCGTGCGGGCGGAGAGCGTGACGGCCCTCGTGCTGGCGCCGCTCGTCGCGGTCGCCTGGGCGGATCGCCAGCTCGACGACGAAGAGCGCCGCGCGATCCTCGCGGCCGAGGAGCACTACGGCATCGACCCGCAGAGCGAGGCCGGGAAGCTGCTCGCGACCTGGCTCCAGGCACGGCCCCACGAGTCGCTGATCGAGGTCTGGTCGGCCTACGTGAAGGGCCTGCTGAAGTCGCTCGCACCCGCCGAACGGGCGCGGCTGCGCACCGAGATCCTCGAGCGGTCGAGCCGCATCGCGAGCGCCTTCGAGAAGACCTTCCTGCGCGGCGGTGCTCCGAACCGGGCCGAAGCGGGCGTCCTCGCAAAGATCGAGGCGGCGTTCGCCGAGGCGGAGGCCTAGCGGCCCGCGTGCGCGAGCCTGGATCCGGTCCGGCCCCGCCGTGGGTGCCGGGCCGGCCTAGCGCTCCGACCGGCTCTCGGCGTTCGGCAGCGTGATCGTGAAGCAGGTCCCCCGACCGACCTCGCTGTGGACGCGCAGCGTCCCGCCGTGCTCGCGCACGATGCGCTGGCTGACGAGCAGCCCGAGCCCCGTCCCCTTGCCGCGCTCCTTGGTCGTGTAGAAGGCATCGAAGATGCGGTCGATGTCCCGCGGCTCGATGCCGACGCCGGTATCCTCGATCGAGATCTCGACGCGCTCGTCGCTCGGGTCCTCGATGCGGACCGAGAGGGTTCCGCCCGTCGGCATCGCATCCGCCGCGTTCACGATCAGGTTGAGGAAGACCTGCTCGAGCCGATCGCGGTCGGCGACGACCGTCGGTCGCGTACGATAGTTGCGCTCGACCACGACCCCGCGCCCCTTCAGCTTCTCGCGAAAGAAGTCGACGCTGTGGTCGAGCACGTCGGCCACCCCGATCGGCTCGGGCTCCGCCCGCCGCGGCCGGGCGATGTTGAGCAGCGTCTGCAGCAGATCCGTGACGCGCCGGACCTGCTCGACGATGTGGTGGGCCCGCTCGCGGCTCTTGTCGTCGGGCACCGAGCGCTCGAGCAGCTCCGCATAACCGAGGATCGTCGTCATCGGCGTGCCGACGTCGTGGGCGATGCCGGCGGTGATCGTCGAGAGGGCGGCGAGCTGCTCGGCCTGGCGCGCGCGCTCCTCGGCCTCGCGCAGGCGACCGAGGTCGCGGACGATGCCGGTGAAGACGCGCTTGCCGCCGACCGACGCCTCGGCCACCGCGAGGTAATGGGGAAAGACGGAGCCGTCCTTGCGCCGACCGCGGACCTCGCGCCCGATCCCGATGATGCGCCGCTCGCCGGTGCGCAGGTAGCGATCGACGTAGGCGTCGTGCTCGTCGCGGAAGGGCTGGGGCATCAGCACCTTCACGTTCTTCCCGAGCAGCTCCTCCGCGCGATAGCCGAAGATCTTCTCGGCGGCGGGGTTCAGCTCGAGGATCGTCCCCCCGGCGTCGATCGCGATGATCCCGTCGACGGCGGCGCCGACGATCGCTCGCAGCCGATCCCGCTCGTCGCGGAGGACCTCGACCTCCTCGCCCTCGCCGCCCTTTCGGGTGCCGGCCGTCTTCGCCGCCTTTGCCCCCGAACGTCCTCGCACCGCCATGCCGCTCCCCCGGGCCCGAGCCCGTTCCCCGCCCGCAACGGGGCAGACCAATAGCGCGCCGGGGGACGAGCCGTTCCCGGCCCGGACGGCGCCCCTGAACGTGTCAAAAAGTCCCGACATGAGGCAAAATAGCGCCGATCGACCCCGAGCCGAGCCCCCGGACCGACCCAGAACGCGTCCCGACCCCCGCCGAGGCTTGGCACGACCGCTGCACCGCGGCTGCATACATCCCCAAAGCCCGCGGCCTCGAAACGCCGCGGCCAGAGAAAGAGAGTGGCCGATGAACGCGCTGCGCAAGCCCGACCCGAAGAGGGTGCTCGTCGTCGACGACGACCCCTCGATTCTCGCGATGACCGAGGACCTGCTCACCGATGCCGGCTACGAGGTCGGTCGTTCGAGCTCCGGCAAGGAAGCCCTCGAACGGATCGGGGAGCGCGAGTGGGACGTCGTCCTGTCCGATCTCCAGATGCCGGGGATCGACGGCCTCGACCTGCTCGCCGCCGTCCGGGAGCACAGCCCGGATACGCCGGTCATCATCATGACCGCCTTCGGCACGATCCAGTCGGCCGTCGACGCGATGCGTGCCGGTGCGCTCGACTTCGTGACCAAGCCCTTCCGCGCGGGCGAGCTCCTGCTCTCCCTCGAGCGGGCCTTCGAGCGGCGCGCCCTCGAGCAGGAGAATCGCGTCCTGCGCCGCGCCGTCGCGCGCAGCAGCTCCTTCGGCGAGCTCGTGGGCAAGAGCCCGGCGATGAACGAGATCTATGCGCTGATCCGCAAGATCGGAGCGAGCCGCAGCCACGTCCTGATCACCGGCGAGAGCGGCACGGGCAAGGAGGTCGTCGCGCGCACGATCCACTTCAGCGGATCCCGCGCCGACAAGCCCTTCGTCCCGATCAACTGCACCGCGATGCCCGAGGGTCTGCTCGAGAGCGAGCTCTTCGGCCACGTCCGCGGGGCCTTCACCGGCGCCCACGTCAACAAGAAGGGCCTCTTCGAGGCCGCCGCCGGGGGCACCCTCTTCCTCGACGAGATCGGCGACATGCCGATCAGCCTGCAGGGCAAGCTGCTGCGCGTGCTGCAGGACAAGGAGATCCGACCGGTCGGCGGCAACCAGAGCATCAAGGTCGACGTCCGCATCATCGCCGCGACCCACCAGGACATGAATCGCGCGATCGCGGAGGGCCGCTTCCGCCAGGATCTCTACTACCGGCTCAACGTGATCCCGGTCCGCATCCCGCCCCTGCGCGAGCGGGCCGAGGACATCCCCGTCCTCGCCGAAGCCTTCCTGCGCAAGCACGCGAGCGACGAGCGGATCCACTTCAGCAACGCCGCGACGCGCAAGCTCATGCAGGGCAGCTGGCCGGGCAACGCCCGCGAGCTCGAGAACTGCATCGAGCGCGCGCTGGCGCTGACCGAAGGCGAAGAGATCCAGGCCGGGGACATCCTGATCCCGAGCGAAGTCGGCAACGAGTCGACGGACCTGAAGGAGCTGCTCCTGCGGCTCGCCGTCGAGCGCCGCATGACGGTGCGGGAGCTGACGGATGCGTACGTCGAGCGGGCGCTCGAGGCAGCCGGCGGACGCAAGTCCGAGGCCGCGCGGATCCTCGGCATGAATCGCCGAACCCTCTACCGACGCGAGGAGCGCAGCGAAGGCGAGCACGAGGCCGACGAGGAAGAATCGGCGGCCTGAACGCGCTCGAGCAGCGAGCAGGATCGTCCGGCGACCGCGCCGCTCCGCTCCGGCGGACGGCGCGGTTGCTGGCACGTTCGCCATCGTGGCATCTCGTGGGTCCCGTGGATTCTGGTCTGGATGCGATGATCTTCCGCACGGAGCTCGTATGGAAGACGCCGCCGATGCGGAGGGCATGCCGCGTGCCGACGCCGCCCGCACCCCCGCGCGCGGCTCAGGCCGGCAGCGCCTGGATCTCGCCGCGGCGCAGCTCGGGCGCCACGAGCACCGAGCACTTCACGTGCCGGATGACCCGCTCGCTCACGCTGCCATAGCGCGCGAGGCCGACGGCAGTGCGCTCGCGCAGCCCCATCACGACCAGGTCCGCGCGCGAGCGCGCCGCGTACTTCACGATCTCGATCGAGGGCGCACCGTAGGTCAGGTCGGCCACGGCCCGGACCCCCGCCGCCGCCGTCCGCGTCAGGATCGACCGCAGCCCCTCGAGGGCGTTCGTCCGCTTGCGCGCCGAACGACTGGCAGAATCCCGCGGCCGATCGTAGAGCCGCTCCTCCTCGGGATCGGGAATCGCGTGCAGGACCTCGACGTCGGCCTCGAGGCGGCGCGCCCAGTGGATCGCGAGGCGCAGCGCCTGCTCCGAGGCGGGCGAGAAATCCGTCGCCAGCAGGATCCGGTGGATCCGCTCCGAGGCGTGCTGCTCGTTCTCCTTGACCAGCATGATCGGCACCCGCGCCGCGCGCAGCGCGCGGTCGGCGACGCTGTCGAAGAACAGCCGCCCCACGTCGTGGAACCCGTGCATCCCCATCACGATCAGCATCACGTCGTTCGCCAGCGCATGCCGGGCGATCAGGGCCACCGGATCCTCGCGCTCCACGATGGCGGAGATCAGGGCCCCGCGCAGCGCGAGCTCCGAGCACCAGCTCTCGAGCTCGTTACTCGAGGCAGGCGCACCCGTCGGCGAGGGAGCCCCCGCCTCCACGGGCTCGTCGGCCAGGTCGGTGGCGTTGCCCGTCTCGACCTTCGGTTCGACTCCGTGGATCAGCCGCACGTGGGCGTCGGAGGCCCGCGCGAGATCGCAGGCCCGCACCACGGCGGCGCGCGCATGCGGCGAGAAATCGACCGGTACCAGCACCGTCCCGGAGTGACTCACGGCCGGACCCTCCCCGAGCGCGACGTGCGCGGAGACACGCGCCGGACGGCCCGGGCGCGCGTGCGGATCAGCCCTCGCGCCCGCGGTCCGGCGGCGGCCACGCCGTGCGCGCACGCCGGAGCAGCCGGCGCGCCCACTAGAATTCGAGCGAGAGCACGGCCAGGCCGATCGGAATCACGAGAAAGGCGGGCCCGGGCAGCACGAGCAACGCGATGCCGATGGCGACGATCGTCGCGCCGACGACGGCCACGACGATCCTCCGCAGGGCACGCAGGCCGTGGGCCCGGACCCGATCCAGGAGCGACAAGCGACGGTCCCCCGCGACGAGCCGGCTCGCCGATCCCAGAGGGTACCGGAAGCACGCGGACCGTCGGAATCAGGATGCTGCCGGCCTGCCGCTCGCCCCTCATGCGGCCAGCCCCCAGCCGGCACCCACCAGCGCCATCACGATGATCACCGCACACACGCCGATCATCACGATCCCGAACAAACGTCCGGCGAGCTCTTCGCCCGTCGGCGGGACCCATTCGTCGTGATCGTCGTGATTCATCACTGCACCGGCCATGATCTTCTCTCCTCGTCGATGAGCCGGACGCTCCGGGAGCCCCGACTCGGGGAAGACACGCAGATCGGGGCGCCCGCCACCGTGCTACGTTGCCTTCGCGTTTTCCTTCGATGCTCGAGCCCCGTCGTCGCAAGCGTCGTGCCATCCGAGGGCCGCGTTTTCGGGAGCGCGGCGACGACCGAGCGGGGCCGAGTGGGGCGTTCGGACGCGGCCTGGGACAATGCGTCCCAGCCTGCGCGAGACGGGCGGGTCCAGGGGCGAGGCAGCGTGGCACGTCCGTTGCAGCCTCTTCTCTTCGAGGGATGCATCGCGAGGAGGTCGGGCATCCGGCGCCGCCTGCCAGCGGTGATCCGGCCGGTCTCGTCGCAGATCGGCTCACGGCTCAATCGCACGGAACCAATCAGGGGGGGATCTCTGTTGCCTTCGAATCTCGGCCTTCGCCAAACGACCCGCTTCCGATGGACCCGGATCTGCTCGACGGTCGCCGCACTCGCGGCCGTCGTCGCCGGCGCCGAACGCGCCTCGGCCGAGACGCCGACGGCGATCCAGGACGATCCGCGGCCGACCATGAGACAGGTCTTCGAGGAGATGAAGGTCCTGATCCCGCTCTCCCTCGACGAGGCGACGTGGGCGGATCCCGAGGCGCAGCCGAAGATTCGCGCGGCGCTCGACCGGCTCGAGAACGCGGCGACCGCCCTCGAGGTCCACGGCCGGAATCGCGAAGCGGGCTTCGAGGAGCTCGCGCTCAACCTCGAGCGCGACCTGCGCGAAGTCGGTGAGAACTACCGGATCGGCGCCTTCGAGGAGGCGCGCTTCTTCCTGACCGGCAGCCTCCAGTCCTGCGTGTCGTGCCACGTCCGCCTGCCGTCGGCGCGGACGTTTCCCTTCGCCGACCAGCTGATCGAGCAGGTCGAGATCCAGTCCCTCGACCCGCGCGAGCGCGCCTGGCTCTACGTCACCGTGCGCAAGTTCGACGCGGCGCTGTCGGCCTGGGAGGGGCTGATGGCCGATCCGAAGGCGTCGCCCGCCGAGCTCGACGCCGGGGGCGCTCTCGTCGACTATCTGAACGTCGTCCTGCGCGTCCGGACCGACATCCCCCGCGCCCGCAAGGCCCTCGCCGCCCTGGCCGCCCGCAAGGACGTCCCCGTCTATCTGGGCGAGCGGATCGCGAGCTGGCGCAAGGCCCTCGACCAGCTCGATCCGGCGAGCTTCCAGCCCGGGGCACCCAAGGCGCTCGAGCACGGCACCGAGCTCGCCATCGAGGCCGGCCGCGTAGCCCAGGGGCCCTTCGGGCGGGACGGGCTGGTCCAGGACCTCGCCTCGGCGAGCCTGCTCGTCCGCTGGCTGGAGGAGGACCGCGCGCGCCGCGCCGCGGTGACCCGCAACCCCACCGCGAAGGAGCGGAGCGACACCGCCCAGGCCTACTATTGGCTCGGGGTCGTGGAAGCCCGGAGCCTCGATGGATTCTGGGTCAATCTCTCCGAGCGCCATCTCGAATCCGCGATCCGGGCCGATCCAAAGGGTCCGTACGCGAAGAAGGCCTATGCGCGACTCGAAGAGACGCAGTTCCTGGGATACGGCGGGGCCTCGGGCAACGAGCTTCCGGCTGACGTCGTGACGAACCTGCGCGAGCTGCGCGAGCTCATCCAGGCCAAGTAGCGCCCCGTCGGGGCACCGTTGCGGCGGGCGGACCGCCGCGAGAGAGAAGCCCGGACCGGGGCGATCCCGGTCAGGGCATCCAAGGAGAGCCGATCATGAAGATCTCGAACATCCTCGTCGCGACCGATTTCTCCCCGAGCGCCGCGCGCGCGGTCGACATGGCGGCGGACTACGCGCGCCATTTCCAGGCGCAGCTCATCATCCTCCACGCCTATCGGGTGGACATCCCCGTCGCCTCGCCGCTGACGGGCGGGGGCTACGTGCTGCCCGACGGATTCTTCGAGCAGCTCGCGAAGGAGGCGCGCTTGCGCGTCGAGAAGGTCGCGAACGAGGTCGCCGCGAAGGGCGTGTCCGCGATCGGGATCGCCATCGACCGCCATCCGGCGACGGCGATCATCGACGAGGCCAAGGCCCGCAAGGTCGACCTGATCGTCATGGGGACCCGCGGCCTGACGGGCATCAAGCACCTCGCTCTCGGCA
This sequence comes from Myxococcota bacterium, assembly GCA_046351135.1. Taxonomy (GTDB): domain Bacteria; phylum Myxococcota_A; class UBA9160; order UBA9160; family UBA4427; genus UBA4427. The sequence continues at coordinate 212,668 of JAXLZA010000008.1, forward strand.
GCGTCGCCGATCGCGTCGTGCGGACCGCGCCCTGCCCGGTCCTGACCGTCAACCACGACGAGTGATCGCAGGCCGCACGGGGCTTTCGATCGACGGCTTCAGTCGACGCCTTCGATCGGCCCATTCGATCCAGGCGGGCGGGTCCGTTTGCGTCGGTCGCGGCGGGCGAGGAGCGCGAGCGCTCCCGTCGCCGCGGCGACGCCGACGCCGAGCCCCGGCTCGGGTACGACCGTCGCTCGGGTCCAGCTCGAGACCTGGGTCCCGACCACCGACCGGACGCGGACCTGGGCGGGCTCCGCGATCGGCACGCTGAGCGCCCAGCACGACGGCTCGGGCGCGACCTGGGCGTTCGCGATGAAGCGACGCGTCGGATCGGCGACGGGCGTCACCTCGATCTGCCAGTCGTTCACCGGCCGGGCGTAGTGCGGCTGATGCCACCGGACCATGTAGTCGCTCTCGGGCGGAATCGCGACGCCCGCCGTATGCGCCCCCACCGACGAGGCCACGCCGCCCACCCCGACGACCGCCGATCCGCCGATGGCGACCAGCGACGCGAAGCGCGATGCGAGCGATCCCGCCCGCCCCCGACTCTCCGCGCCCCGCATCATCCGCTCCGTCTGCTTCATCTGCTTCATCCGCTTCACCTGCATCATCCGCTTCCGTTCCGCGCCCATACCCGTCGATTCCCTCCAGACGGCTCGCGCCCCGCGAGCGGCTCCTCCATGCGACTTCGCGGAATAGATTCGTGCGTCCGCGAAAAAGAACCGTGCGCTGGCTCACCGTGTCCCACGGATTCCGCGAGTGCGGCGCGCGGCGCCCCACGCATGGCGGGCCGGCGCGCGTCGCGGCGCGCCGGATCTGGCACGCGCATCGAAAACTCCCGACACTGGGGTGCGGATCGAAGGCATTCCGAAAACCGCTCCGGAGAAGTCCCGAGCGCGCCCGACGGAGGACGATCATGGCCTGGGACTTCGAGACCGAGCCCGAGTTCCAGCGCGAGCTCGACTGGATGGACGAGTTCGTGCGCGATCAGATCGAGCCCCTCGACCACGTCCTGACGGAGGGGTACGAGGTCGCGAGCCCGCGCGCGAAGGCGCTGCTCACACCCCTCAAGAACCAGGTGAAGGAACGGGGTCTATGGGCCTGCCATCTCGGGCCGGAGCTCGGGGGCGAAGGGTTCGGCCAGCTCAAGCTCGCGCTGATGAACGAGATCCTCGGACGCTCCCGCTACGCGCCGCTGGTCTTCGGCTGCCAGGCCCCGGACACGGGCAACGCCGAGATCCTGGCCCACTACGGCTCGCCGGCCCAGAAGAAGCGCTACCTCGAACCGCTGCTGAACGGCGACATCCTCTCCTGCTACTCGATGACCGAGCCCCACGCGGGCGCCGACCCGACCCTCTTCACGACCCGCGCGGTCCGGGACGGGGACGAGTGGGTCATCAACGGGGAGAAGTGGTTCTCCTCGAACGCGAAGTACGCCTCGTTCCTGATCGTCATGTGCGTCACCGATCCCGACGTCAGCCCCTACCAGGGCATGTCGATGCTGATCGTCCCGACCGACGCCCCCGGCGTCGAGATCGTCCGCAACGTCGGTGTCGGCCTGGAGGGCGAGGAGCACTGGAGCCACGCCCACATCCGCTACAACGACGTCCGCGTCCCGGCGGACCACATGCTCGGCGCCCCCGGCAGCGCCTTCGTGATCGCCCAGACGCGCCTCGGCGGCGGGCGCATCCATCATGCGATGCGGACGGTGGCCCAGGTCCGGAAGGCCTTCGACATGCTGTGCGAGCGGGCGCTCTCGCGCCGGGTCCGGGCGGGTCGGCTCGCCGAGTTCCAGATGACCCAGGAGAAGATCGCGGACAGCTGGATCGACCTCGAGCAGTTCCGCCTCCTCGTCCTGCGGACCGCCTGGAAGATCGACCGCTACCACGACTACAAGAAGGTCCGCGGCGACATCGCCGCGATCAAGATCCTGACCCCGCGCGTCTTCCACGACGTGACGCAACGCGCGATCCAGCTCCACGGTGCGCTCGGCGTCTCGAACGACCTCCCGCTCGTCTCGATGCTGATCAGCGCCTACTCCCTCGGCATCGCCGACGGGCCGACCGAGGTCCACAAGATCACCCTCGCGAAGCAGATCCTGCGCGACTCCCGCGGCGTCGAGGGGCTCTACCCGAGCCAGCACCTCCCGACCCTGCGCGAGTCGGCGCGGGCGCACTTCGCCGAGCTGCTCGAGGCCGAGATCGGGAACGACTGAGCTCAGGGCTCGAGCACGACCTTGATCGCCCCGGCCCGCCGGTCGTTCGCGACGCGGAACGCGTGGACGGCGTCGGCGAGGGGGAAGCGGTGGGTGATCAGGCTCGCCGCGATCGCGGGCCGGCGCGCGAGCAGGCGCGCGGCCTCGTCGACGTCGCGATCCCCGCGGCCGAGGCCGTGGGCCGCGGCGGGAACGAGGGCGATCTCGTTCATCGCGAACGAATGCGGCGGAAGCACGAGCCCATCGGGATAGCTCGCGAGCAGGAGCAGCGTCGCTCCTGGACGGCAGAGCTCGAGGGCGCGGGCGATGGCGGCGGGCGTCCCCGCGGCGTCGACCACGACGTCGTGCTCGCCCTTCGGCCCGAGCCGGGCGCCGAGGGCCTCGCCGGCGCGCTGCTGGTGGGGATGGCGCGCCTCGAGGAAGACGTCGGCGCCCTGGTCACGGGCGACGGCGCAGAACGTCAGCCCGATCGTCCCGCCGCCGATCACGGCGACGCGCTGCCCGGCGGCGAGGCCGCCCCGCCGCGCGCCGTGGACCGAGCAGGCGAGCGGCTCGACCAGGCACGCGTCGCGGACGTCGAGCCCCTGCGGCAGCGGCACGATCGAGGACCGCTCGATCACCATCGCCTCCGCCATCCCACCGTCGCGCCCGTAGCCGTAGATGTCCCACAGCGCCCCGCGACACTGCTGCGGCTCGCGGGCCGCGCAGCGATCGCAGGCACCGCAGGCCGTGACGGGCCAGACGGCGACCGGCGTCCCGTCGTCGAGCAGGCCGGCGACCTCGTGGCCGAGCGTATGCGGCATCGGCATCGACGGATGCTCGATCGCGTGGAGGTCCGAGCCGCAGATCCCGGAGGACCGCACGCGGACGCGGACCTCCGTCGGACCGGGCGCGCGCAGCTCCGCCTCCTCGAGCGAAAGACGCGACTCGCGAAAGCGCAGCGCACGCACGACGCTCGGCTCCTCCCTAGCGCCGGAAATGCGGGATCACGTACTTCCCGAAGAGCCGGATCATCTCGGCCTGGGCGGCGAAGTCGCCGAGGGTCGAGTACTCGGTGTCGTGGGCCGGCATGCCGGCGCCGAAGGCGGCATGGACGTGCTCGCAGCCCGTCTCGCGGCGATAGCGCTCGATCTGGGCGATGACGTCGTCCGGGTCGCCGAAGAGCAGCCGGTCGGCGGCGATGTCCTTCGGCGTGACGGGCTCGCCCGCGTCGATGCGGGCGAAGAGCGCCTTCTCCTCCGGATCCTCGGCGGACTCGCGCCAGTGGACCATGAGGCCGTCGACGTAGCGCGGCAGGACCTCCTCCATGACCTTCTTGCGGTCCTGCCCGATCCACGTGTAGCGGCGCAGGATCCAGTCGGGCTTGCGGCCGAGCCGCGAGCAGCTCGCGTGGTAGGTCTCGAGGCAGCGCTTCGCGCGGCTGATCGACTGCACGGGGCCACAGAGCCAGGCATCGCCGAGGCGCGCGGCACGGTCGACCGCGGCGTCGACGACGCCGGCGACCCAGAGCGGCGGATGCGGGTCCTGGACCGGCCGCGGGTGGACGGTGAGCGCGGGGAAACGCCAGAAGCGGCCCTCGAAGGGCGCGTCCGTCCGGGTCCAGGCATGGCGCAGGATCTGGAGCGCCTCCTCCATGCGCGCACCGCGCTCGCGGTAGTCGGAGCCGTGGACCTGGTATTCGAGGGGCCACCAGCCCGTCCCGACCCCGAGCGAGACCCGCCCGCCGGAGATCTGGTCGATCGTCGCGACCTGCTCGGCGACGCGCACCGGATTGTGGACCGGGAGCAGGAAGATCCCGGTGCCGACCCGCAGCGTCGAGGTCCGGGCGGCGACCGTCGCCATGAAGGTCAGCGGATCGCTCTGGTTGCCGGGCAGGAAGTGGTGATGGCCGATCGTCGCGGTGTCGAAGCCCTCCTCCTCGGCGATGCGCGCGAGGGCGTAGGTCTCCTCGAAGGGATCGCGGCGCTCGGGATGGCGGATGGTCGGGAGGGAGAACGAGAATTTCATCGGGGCTCCTGCAGGATCGTGCGATTCGAAGTTCGGAGGGAAGCGCGCGCGGCGATCATCGCTCGTCGCTCAGAGCCACGCCGGCCGGGTCCCGATGACCTTCTTCTCCGCGAGCTTCGCGATCTCGGACGCGTCGAGGCCGAGGACGTCGGAGAGGACCTCGTGGTTGTGCTGGCCGAGGGTCGGCGCCGGGCGCCGGAACGGCAGGAACTGCCCGTCCCAGGTGAAGGGGAAGCTCAGATAGGGGACCCAGCCCGCCACCGGATGGCGCATCCACTGGTGGAACGGGCGGACCTGGTGGTGGGGCGTGAGGTGGACCTGCGATGCATTGCGCACCGCGGCCGCCGGCACGCCCGCCGCGATCAGGGTCTCGGCGGCGAGGTCGCGCGGCTGGTCGGCGAACCAGGCGCGCAGCCCCGCGTCGATCGCGTCGTGCTGTGCCTGACGACCGGCGGCCGTCGCCAGGCGCGGATCGCGCGCCCACTCGGGATCCCCGAGCGCGACGCGGAGATTCGACCACTCGGCGTCGGTCTCGACGGAGAGCGCGACCCACTGATCGTCTCCCCGCGTGCGATAGAGCCCCTGCGGCGCGGCGTGGGGCGAGCGATTGCCCTGCCGCTCGAGCAGCACGCCGTTCGCCGACCACTCGAGCGCCTGCTCCGCCGCCGCGTTGAGCGCGGGCTCGATCAGCGGGACCTCGACGAGCTGCCCCTCCCCCGTCCGCTTCGCGTGCTCGAGGGCGAGCATCATCGCGAAGGCGGCGTGCATGCCCCCGAGCGGATCGCAGATGCCGCGGGGCACCATCGGCGGCCCCCCCGGATGGCCCGTGATCCAGGCCATGCCCGAGGCCTGCTCGATCGTCATCGCGAAGCCCGTGCGATCGCGCCACGGGCCCGAGAGGCCGAAGGCCGGCATGCGACACAGGACGGCGCGGGGGTTCATCCGGTGGATCGCGTCCCAGCCGAGCCCGAAGTTCTCCATCACGCGCGGGGCGAAGTTCTCGACCACGAGATCGGCCCACTCGATCATCCGCTTCGCGAGGGCGAGCCCCTCCGGCTGGTTGATGTCGAGGGTCACGTCGCGCTTCCCGACGATGACCGCGTGGGTCACCGGCGAGAACTCCCAGACCTCCGCCCGCCGCACGCCGCCGGCGAAGCGCATGCCGTCGGGGCGCTGGATCGACTCGATCTTGACGACGTCGGCCCCGAGCGCGCCGAGCACGCTCGTCGCGACCGGCCCCGCCCAGAAGGCGGAGAAGTCGGCGACCTTGACCCCTTCGAGGGGCAGCTTCCGCTTGTCCCGCTTCCCCTTCGGCATCGCGTGGCGCTTCGCGCGCAGGCGCTCGCCGTGCTCGTCGAGGCGCGGTGCGCGCTCGAAGGGCCGGGCCGGGATCGCCGAGAGCAGATACGGCACCCGCGGCACCCCTTCCCGCCGTGGGGCCCGTCGACGTAGACGCCCCGCTCCTGCAGGTGGTCCGTCTCGAGCACCGTCGCCCCGTTGCCCACCGGCGAGACCGGGATCCGCATCGCGCTCGCGAGCTCGAGGACGTCGGCGACGGTGTTGTTCGTCGTGTACTCGCGGATCTTCGCCCAGATCGCCTCGCGCGCCGCCATGCGCGCCTCGGAGAACATGAACTCGGGCGCCGCGAACTCGGGGGCACCGATCAGGCTGCAGAAGTCCTTGTACTGCTGGCTCGTGATGGTGCAGAAGCCGATCCAGCCGTCCTTCGCCGGCTCGATCGACGGGATCTCGAAGCTGCGGCCGAGCTCGCGCCCCGGATCGAAGCTGGCGTAGATCTGCCGGAAGGTCTGGAACGACTGGATCATCGCCTCGTGCTGGGCGGCGTCGACGTGGACGCCGCGACCGGAGGCACGCGCCTGCAGGATCGCGCCGAGCCCGCCGACCGCGGCGAACGCAGCGACGACGTACTCTCCGAAGCGCCCGCCCGCCGTCACCGGCTCCTCGCCCGGAATGCCGCGGGCGTCGGTCGAGCCGACCTGGGCCTGGAGCGTGAACTCGTTGGCGACGCGCCGGCTCCACGGTCCACCGCGACCGAAGCGCGAGAGGGAGAGCAGCGAGAGGCGCGGATGGATCGCGCGCAGGTCGGCCGGACCGAAGCCCATCGCCTCGATCGTCTCGGGCTCGAAGTCCTCGACGAGGAGCTCCGCGCCGACGAGCAGCTCGCGGAGGCACGCGCGACCGGCCTCGCTCTCGAGATCCGCGACGACGCTGCGCTTGCCTGCGTTGAGGAACGCGAAGTGGAGGCCGCAGCCGTCCTCGGGCACCGGCCGGCCCGTCGCCGACCAGCGGCGATACGGATCGCCCGCCGGCGGCTCGACCTTGACGACCTCGGCGCCCGCGTCGACGAAGAGCTTCGTGCAGTAGGGCCCGGCAATCCCGCGCGTCAGGTCGACGACCCGCAACCCCTCGAGCACCCGTCGTGTCGCCACTGCGCCCTCCCCGACCGTCCCCCGCCGAGCCCGGGACATGCGAGGTCAGCATATCCCGGGGCGAGGCGGAACGGCACGGGGAAGTTCAGCTGCGGGCGGGGGCCAGGCGGTAGCGGATCGGGAGGTGCTTGATCCCCGGGACCAGGTTGGAGGCGGTCCGCTCCGACTTCCCGGCCCGCTCGATCCGCTCGATGCGGCCGCACAGCTCCCGGAAGAGCGTCCCGCTCGTCATGCGCGCGAGGTTGGCCCCCAGGCAGTAGTGCTCGCCGATCCCGAAGCCGAGGTGGCGGTTCGGATGGCGATCGAGATGCAGCTCGTCCGGTCGATCGAAGACCTCCTCGTCGCGATTGGCGGAGGCGTAGAAGAGCACCAGGTGATCGCCCTTGCGGATCTTCCGTCCGCGCAGGACGTAGTCCTCCGCCGCCGTCCGCATCATGTGGTTGACGGGGGTCACGAAGCGGACGATCTCGTCGATCGCCTTCGGCGTGAGGCCGGGCTCGCGGCCCCAGCGCGCGAGCTCGCCGGGGTTGTCCATCAGGACGTCGAGCCCCCCGCCGATCGAGCCGCGCGTCGTCTCGTGGCCGGCGGTGAAGGTGATCAGGCAGTAGCCCATGGTCTCGAGATCGCCCATCGGCTTGCCGTCGATCTTCGCGTTCGCGATCACCGTCGCGAGGTCCTCGCGCGGCTGCTTGCGCCGTTCGGCGATGACGCTCGAGAAGTAGGCCCAGAAGTCCATGAAGAGCGACTTCGTGTGCTCGAAATGATCGGCGGTGCGCTGGAACTCGGGATCCTCGCTGCCGAAGAGCTCGTTCGTCAGCTTGAGGATGAAGGGCTCGTCGGACTCGGGAACACCGAGAATGCGCGCGATCACCTTGAGCGGATGGATCGACGCGATGCGCGCGATGAAGTCGCATTCGCCCTCGCGCCCGAGATCGTCGACGAGCTGCCGCGCCGTCTTCTCGACGAGAGGCTGCAGGCTCTGGATCGCGCGCGGCGTGAAGTAGGCGCTCGCGATCTGGCGGAACTTGCGGTGCTCGGGCGGATCCATGTTGATGATGGTGCGGATCGGCGGCGCGGCCTGGGCCTCCGTCGCTTCGCGCCGGGCGATCGTCATGCCCGGCGCGTTCAGGAAGACGTCGGGGAGCTTCGAGACCTCGACGATGTCGGCGTGCTTCGTGATCGCCCAGAACGGCGGAAAGCCGGGGGCCTCGAAGAACTCGACGGGCGCCTCGCGGCGCAGACGCGCCCACTCCGCATGGGGAAGACCGGACTGGCCATAGCAACGGGGGTCGACGAGCTTGCTGGGATCGACGATGGCGGACACGAGAGCTCCTTTCGCAATGGGCCGCAGTGGGCACGGCGAGCGCCGTGGGCGGGAAGCCCGGGCTCTCCGCTTCTCGAAAGCAGCTTTCGTGCCGATTCCGAACGATCGTTCACCGGCATTTCACGCCGCCGGCACGAGGCCCTGTGCCTCGATCGGGCTCGACACCGGGGCGGCTCGCCACGCCCCGCCCCCGGCCCCGAGCCCGCGCTTGCCGCGGGAGCGGACCCGGCTAACGTCCGCCCGCGCCAGGGAGGTCTCATGAGCGATACGTGGGTGGTGGTAGCGGATGGCAGCGGTTGTCGGATCTTCAGCAGCGACGCGTCGCTGGCTGCGCTGACGGCGGTGAAGTCGCTGAAGAACAAGCACCACGGCAGCGAGCACCGCGGCCACTCCGCGAAGGGTCACGACTCGGAGCACCACGCGATCGAGGCGAAGTTCGCGGCCGAGCTCGGCGACGAGATCACGCGCGCCGTCCAGGCCCACACGATCCGCGACGTGCTGCTGGTCGCCCCCAAGCGCTTCCTCGGCGACCTGCTCGCCGCGCTGCCCAAGGCGACGGCCGACCACGTGACCGGCAAGGTCGCGAAGGACCTGACCTCGATCGAGCCCCACGAGCTCGCCACGCGCCTGCGCGCCGCCCTCGCCGAGAACCACGACCTGCACTGAGCCCCGGGGCCCGGACGCCTCTCGCCTCCGGCCCCGCCTCGCCGCTCTCGCTTGGCCTCGGCTGCCCTGGCTCGGCATTGCCTGTCCTCGCCCGGTCTCGCCCGCCCGATCCCGGATCGCCTGCAGCGGCGTGCCCCTGGCACGCCGCTTGCTCTCCCTCGTCCGCAAGCGATCCGACGCCCCCTCGATCGCCCTCCGAGCCCGCTTCGGCGTGGCGCGGGGCCACTGGATTCGACGCGATGCCCCAAGGCCGGGTGGCCTCCTCGCGTCGAATCCCTTGGCGGGGCCCAGACCCCCGCCCGAGGAGTCGCCGTATGTCCGACCTTCGAGTCGAGTCCGTGATCCAGGAACGTCCGAGCCGCACGAAGCCCTGCGTCTTCATCCACACGAACCACAAGCAGATCCTCGGCGCCCTCGTCGGCGCCCACTCGATCCGCCGCCAGAGCCGGCACAACGAGAAGTTCGACGTCTGCCTGATCCGCCACGCCGACCATCCGTTCCTGGCCGCGAAGGAAGGTCAGCTCTTCCTGCGCGACGGGGTCCTGCGCCCGTGGCGCAACGAGGATCTCCAGTCGTTCACACCGCTGCGCTTCATGCCCCCCGAGCTGATGGGGTACCAGGGCCGCGCCGTCGTGACGGATCCCGACGTCTTCGCCGTCGGCGACGTCTGGGATCTCCTCTCCCGCGACATGCAGGGCAAGGCGATCTTCTGCCGCCCGCGCGATCGCCGCAGCCACAGCGTCGAGGGGCGGATGGCGACGAGCGTGATGCTGCTCGACTGCGCGAAGCTGCCCCACTGGCGCGTCCAGGCGCAGTTCGAGTCGATGTTCCGCAAGGAGCTCGACTACAAGGACTGGATCACCCTGCGCAACGAGCCCCGTGACTCGATCGGCCTCTTCGAGAACGGCTGGAACGACCTCGATCGCTTCAGCCGCACGACCCGCATGCTCCACACCACGAAGCGCTGGACGCAACCCTGGAAGGCCGGCCTGCCCGTCGACTTCACCCCGGCGGACAAGTTCCGGCAGTTCCCGCCGGTCGGCTGGCTGCTCCACGCCCGCCGCCAGCTCTTCGGGGACCACGCCCTGCTCGGCCGCTACCGCAATCATCCGGACAAGAACCAGGAGGGCTACTTCTTCGGATTGCTGCGCGAGTGCGTCGAGACGGGTCTCGTCGCGCGCGACTTCATCGCGGAGCAGATCGCGCGCCAGCACGTGCGCCCGGATGCGGTGGCGGTGATGGAGCGATCGCCGGCGCCGGATGCGATCCTCGCGGGCCTGCCGGCGACCTGTTAGGTCTGCGCCGCTCCGGGCGGGCCGGCGCATCCCGGCCCGCCCGGCGGCATCCCTCGCTAGACGGTCTGGCTGAACGTCCCGGCCATCGTGTTCGGCTTGCCGTCCGCCGCACCGTCGCCGAAGTCGTCGAGATACGCATCGAAGACCATCGCGATGTTGCGCAGGAAGAGACGGCCGAGGGGGGTCACGTCGAGATCCCCGCCCTGCCCGATCCGGACGAGCCCGTCGTCCTCGAAGCGGAGAAGCCGCTCGAACGCGGGCTGGAAATCCCGGGCGAAGTCGCCACCGAAGCGGGCGTCGATCGCCGCCGCGCGCAGCGCGCCCTGGCACATCACGTCGCGGATGATCGCCCGGCGCTTCTCGTCCTCGCGCGTCAGGCGGTGGCCCCGGGCGGTCGCGAGGCGGCCGGCGAGGACGGCGTCCTGCCAGGTCGCGAGATCCTTCTCCGCCTGGACGTAGGTCCCCGAGAGCTCGGAGATCGCGGTCGGCCCGAAGGCGACCACGTCGATGCCGTCCTGGGTCGTGTAGCCCATGAAGTTGCGGCGGAGCGTGCCGTCGTCGAGGGCGCGGCAGAGCTCGTCGTCGGGCCGGGCGAAGTGGTCCATGCCGACGGCGCGGTAGCCGGCGGCGGTGAGGCGCTCGATCGCCGTCGAGAGGATCGCCATGCGCAGCTCGGGGCTCGGCAGGTCGCCGCGCTCGAAGCCGCGCTGCTGCTTCGCAACCCAGGTCACGTGGGCGTAGGCGTAGAGCGCGATCCGATCGGGGGCGAGGGAGAGGACGGCGTCGAGGGTGCGCCCCATCGTGACGTCGGTCTGATGCGGGAGCCCGTAGACGAGATCGAAGCTGACGCGCTCGATGCCCCGGTCGCGCACGAGCTCGGTCAGCGCCCGCGTCTGCTCGAAGGGCTGGATCCGGTGGATCGCGGCCTGGGTCGCGGGCTCGGTGTCCTGGACGCCCATCGAGATCCGATCGAAGCCGCAGTCGACGAGGGCGGCGACGTGGTCCGGCCGCGTGACGCGCGGGTCGACCTCGATCGAGACCTCCGCGCCGTCGGCGAGCGGGAAGCGGTCGATCGTCGCGCGGAAGAGCCGCTCGATCTGATGCGGCTCGAGGTGGGTCGGCGTCCCGCCGCCCCAATGGAGCTGGACGCAGCGCGGCGCCGTGCCCATCGCTTCGCGCGTCGTCGCGAGCTCGCGCTCGACGGCGTCGAGGTAGCGCGCGGGGAGCGCGGGATCGCGGGTGATGATGCGATTGCAGGCGCAGAAATGGCAGAGGCTGCGGCAGAACGGGACGTGGGTGTAGACGGAGATCTCGCGCTGCTGCCCGGTCCTGGACAGGGCGAGGCGGTGGTCCGCCTCCGAGAAGGCATCCTGCCAGACGGGCACCGTCGGATAGCTCGTGTAGCGCGGCCCGGCCCCGACGTACCGCGGCAGGATCCGCCTCGCCGTCTCGAGATCGCGTCCCGACAGCCCCGTGTGCATCGCTCGCCCCCTCGCTCGTGGTCGCCCCGCCGCCTTGCCGCCTCGTGCCGGCGCTCGCGCGCCGGATCCCTCGCTCGCTCGCGCCCTCCCTCCGTTGTGCAACCCGCATACCGATCCGCGCGCGCGCAGTGCCGTCCCGGCCTCAGCACTGAGGCGTGATGTCGCTCGCGACGCTTCGAGGTCGGACAAAACGTCCCAGGCGCGGGGTCCGCGGCGACGCACCCTTTCGCGGGTCGCCCCGGAAATGCACGCAATCCGCTCGAATCCGCCCCGTCGACATCGGACCCGGCGGTTCTGTAGCGTCGCCCCAGCGCCGCCACGCGCCGTGGCCCGCTCCGCCGGGGAGATCCGCATGTTCGATCTGAAGATCACGGGGGGCACGATCGTCGATGGCACCGGCCGCCCGCGCGAGATCGGCGACGTCGCCCTCCGCGACGGTCGGATCGCCGCCGTCGGCCGGAAGATCGAAGGACCGGCCCGCGAGGAGATCGACGCCCGCGGCCTGCTCGTGCTGCCCGGCTTCGTCGACATCCATACCCACTATGACGGCCAGGCGACCTGGGATCCGGTCCTCGACCCGTCGGCGAGCCACGGTGTCACGACGGTGGTCGCCGGCAACTGCGGCGTCGGCTTCGCGCCGGTGCGCCCCGGCGACGAGAAGCGCCTCGTCGAGCTCATGGAGGGCGTCGAGGACATCCCGGGCACCGCGCTCCACGAGGGCATCCAGTGGTCGTGGGAGACCTTCCCGCAGTATCTCGACGCGCTCTCGAAGCGCCAGTATGCGATGGACATCGCCGCCTTCCTGCCCCACGCGCCGCTTCGGCTCTACGTGATGGGCGATCGCGGCGAGCGCAACGAGAACGCGACCGCCGAGGACATCGCCGCCATGGCCGTCCACGTCCGGGAGGGCATCGCGGCCGGGGCCGTCGGCTTCTCGACCTCTCGCTCGCTCAACCACAAGACCCTCGACGGCGAGCTCGTCCCCGGGACCTTCGCGGCCTTCGACGAGCTCGCGGGCCTCGCAAAGGCGATGATCGAGGGCGGCGGCGGGCTCTTCGAGGTCGTGCCGTCGGGCGAGACCGGCGACGACGAGCGCATGATCCTCGGCGAGATCGAGCTGCTCGCCGAGGTCTCGAAGGCGACGGGGGCGCCCGTCTCCTTCCTGCTGATCCAGTCGCTCGGGGCGCCGGGGCTCTGGCGCAAGCAGCTCGAGGTCGTCGCGCGGGCGAACGCCGGCGGGGCGAAGCTGATCCCGCAGGTCGGCGGCCGGCCCGGCGGCATGCTGATCGGTCTGCCCAGCTACCACGGCTTCATGCGCCGGCCGACCTATCGACGGCTCGAGGACACGCTGTCGATGGAGGAGCTCGCCGCGGCGATGCGCCGGCCGGAGATCAAGGCGGCGATCCTCGCCGAGCAGGACCTGCCCGAGGATCCGAGCCGCCAGTTCCAGGTCATCACCGAGCGCATGGGCATGCTCTTCCCGATGATGTACCCGCTCGGCGATCCGCCCGACTACGAGCCGACCCCCGACAAGTCGATCACGGGCCTCGCCGCGGCGAGCGGGCGCGATCCCTGGGAGGTCCACTACGACGTGCTCGCGAGCGGGGCGTGGACCCTCGGCGCGTTCACGAACTACGCCGAAGCGACGCAGGAGCCGCTGCGCGCGATGCTCGCGAACCCGGAGACGATCCTCGGACTCTCGGACGGCGGGGCCCACGTCCGCATGATCTGCGACGCCTCGCTGCCGACCTACCTCCTGACCCACTGGGCCCGGGACCGCAAGCGCGGCGAGCGCCTGCCCCTCGAGACGTTGATCCACAAGCAGTGCGGCGCGACGGCGCGCGCCGTCGGTCTCCACGATCGCGGCACGATCGAGGTCGGCAAGAAGGCCGACCTGAACGTCGTCGACTTCGACGCGCTCGCGCTGCATGCGCCGCGCGCCGTCGACGACCTGCCGGCCGGCGGACGCCGCATCCTGCAGAACGCGACCGGCTACGTCGCGACCATCGTGAGCGGCGTCGTGACCCGGCGCAACGACCGGGACACGGGCGCGCGGCCGGGCCGGCTCGTGCGCGTCGCACACCCCACCACGGCACGCTGAGCCCGAGCGACCATCCCGCCGCGCATCACGTGACCGGCCGACGAGCGGGGCCTCGCGGACGGCGAAACGAGCAACGGGACATCGAGGAGATCGACGCATGGGTGAGCTCGACGGACGTGTGGCGCTCGTAACTGGCGCGAGCCGCGGCATCGGTGCTGCGATCGCGAAGCGCTTCGCCATGGAAGGCGCGAAGGTCGCCGTCACTGCACGCACCCTCGACCAGCACGACCGCCTGCCGGGCAGCCTGCGCGAGACCGTCGCCTGGATCGAGCAGCACGGCGGCCGCGCGATCCCCATCGTCGGCGACCTCGGCGACTCGAAGGACTACGACCGGATCGTCGCCGAGGCGCAGGCCGCCCTCGGCCCGATCGAGGTCCTCGTCAACAACGCGGCGGCTGCGTTCTACCTCCCCTTCGACAAGCTCTCGGAGAACCGCTTCCGGGTCGCCTACTCGATCAACGTCCACGCGCTCTGGCGCCTGGCCCAGCTCGTCGTCCCCGGCATGCGCGCCCGGGGCGAGGGCTGGATCCTCAACATCTCGTCGGCGACCTCGACGCTGCCGAAGCCGCCCTATCGCGACTTCGACGGCCTCTCCTTCCTCTACGGCTCGACCAAGGCCGCCCTCGAACGGATCACCGCCGGCCTCGCCGCCGCCGAGGCGCGCCACGGCCTCTGGGTCAACTCGATGGCGCCGGTGGGCGCCGTCCCGACCGAGGGCACGGAGGCCCTCGGCGTCGTGCCCGACGAGGCCCTCGCCGTGGCCGAGTCGCGCGAGGCGATGGCCGAAGCCGCGCTCGGCCTCTGCGTGACCCGCGACCGCGCGCTCACGGGCCGCATCACCTACTGCACGCCGATCCTCGAGGAGCTCGGGCGGCCGGTGCGCGCGCTCGACGGGAAGACGCGGCTCGAGGGGCCCTTCGAGCGGCAGGCGATCGCCTCGCGTCGCTAGGCATCGCATCGAGGCATTTAGACGAACAGATCACAGAGCCGGCCGGACGACGGACCGCGCGGAGAGGGGAACGAAGAGATGGGCGAGCGGGTGAAGGGCAAGGTGGCGATCGTGACCGGGGCGGCCTCGGGCATCGGCGAGGCGACGGCGAAGCTGCTGGCCTCCGAGGGCGCGAGCGTCGTCGTCGCCGACATGAACGCGGAGGGCGCCGAGCGCGTCGCCGCGGCGATCCGGGCGGCGGGCGGCAAGGCGGTCGCGCAGAAGACCGACGTCTCGAGCGAGGCGGAGATCCAGCGCATGATCCAGCGCGCCGTCAGCGAGTTCGGCGGGCTCCACATCCTCCACAACAACGCCGCCATGACCGCGGGCCACGAGCACGCCAACGACCTCGACCTGCTCACGATGACGGTCGAGTACTGGGATCGCTCCTTCAGCGTGAACCTGCGCGGTGCGATGCTCGCGGCCAAGCACGGCATCCCGGTCATGATCCGGAGCGGCGGCGGGGCGATCGTCAACACGTCGAGCAACCAGTCGCTCGCCGGCGATCTCTCCCAGTTCGCCTACTCCGCGGCGAAGGCCGGCGTCAACGCCCTGACCCGCTCGATCGCGACGACCTACGGCCGCAGCGGCATCCGCTGCAACACCGTCTCCCCCGGCCACATCGCCACGCCCTCGAGCACGGCCTCGGTCTCGCCCGAGATGAGCGACGCGATCGTCGCGAACAACCTGATCCCCCGCGCCGGGCGCGCCGAGGACCTGGCCCACGCGGTCCTCTACCTCGTCTCGGACGAGGCTTCGTTCGTGACCGGTCAGCTGATCTCGATCGACGGCGGACAGATGGCCCACCTGCCGCACTACTCGTACCTGATCTCCTCCGGCGCCCGGACGACGAACAAGGCGAAGTAGGCGCGCGTCAGGCCTGGCCGAAGATGACCGCCCCCGTCGGCACGCCGACGCCGGAGGTCACGAGGACGTGCTCGACGCCCTCGGGCTGGTTGCACGAGGTCCCGCGGATCAGCCGCACGCCTTCGGCGAGGTTGTTCACGCCGTGGAGATAGGCCTCCGAGAGGAGGCCGCCGTGGGTGTTGTTCGGCAGCGCGCCGCCGAGGGTCAGCGACTTGTCCGTCACGAAGTCCTTCGCCTCGCCCCGGCCGCAGAAGCCGTAGGCCTCGAGCTGCATCAGGACCTCGGGCGTGAAGGCGTCGTAGAGGCACGCCGCGTCGATGTCCTTCGGCCCGAGCCCGCTCTGCTCGTAGACGATCTTCCCGGCGAGCTCCATCTCCGGGAGCCAGGCGAGGTCGTCGCGGTAGAAGCTCGTCATCTGCTCCTGCCCCTCGAAGGACGCCTGCGTCACCCCGCGGATCACCGCCGGCTTCTGCTTCATGTCCTTCGCCCGCTCCGTCGAGGTCACGAGCAGCGCGCAGCCACCGTCGTCCTCCTGGCAGCAGTCGAAGAGCCGCAGCGGCTCGCAGATCATCCGCGCGTTCATGTAGTCGTCCATCGTCATCGGCTTGCCGCGCATCGCCGCGTTCGGGTTGTTCTGGGCGTGCTTGCGTTGCGTGATGGCGACGTGGGCCAGATGCTCGACGGTGGCGCCGTATTTGTGCATGTAGAGCTTGGCCTGGAGCGCGATCCAGGAGGCCGGGGTCAAGAGGCCGAAGGGCATGTACCAGGACCAGTGGATCAGGTCGCTCGTGATGACCTGGCCCGAGACGCCCTGCCCCATGCGCTGGCCGGAGCGGCCGTTCAGCGCGCGGTAGACGACGACGTTCTTCGCCATGCCGGTCGCGACGGCCATCGCCGCGTGGGCGACGAGGCCGACGGCGGCGCCGCCCCCGTAGTTGACCTTGCTCCAGAAGGTCATGTCGCCGATGCCGACGGCGCGGGCGACCTCGACCTCGTCGCTCGAGTCCATCGTGTAGGAGACGAGGCCGTCGACGTCCGAGGGCCGCAGCCCCGCGTCGTCGATCGCCTTGCGCACGGCCTCGGACGCGAGGGCGAGCTCGGAGACGCCGGACTTCTTCGTGTAGGCCGTCTGGCCGATTCCGGCGATGGCGGCGGCGTTGTGGATCGGGCTCTTCATGGTGGACTCGTCTCGTGTGTCGGGTTCGGGAGGTTCGGTCGGGGACGGACGATGCGATCGCGCGGGGCTAGGCCGGCAGCGTCAGCGTGAAGGTCGCCGTCACGTGATTGCCCCAGGCGTTGTTGCCCGAGACCTCGACGTCGACGGAGCGGTCGGCCTTCGCGACGACCTTGCCGCGGAGCTTCAGCACGTCGCCCGGCATGTTCGGCCCGCCGAGCTTCGTCCGGACGCGGGTCACGATCGCGTCGACCCCGGCCCAGTCCGTCACGTAGCGGGAGCAGAGCCCCTGGGTGGTCAGGATGTTCATGAACATGTCGGGGAGGCCCTGCGCGACCGCCGCGTCGCGGTCGTGATGGACCGGGGTGTAGTCGCGGGAGGCCATGGCGCCCCCGGCGACCAGGGTCGCCGTCGTCTTGATGTCGAGGGGCGGCAGCTCCTGGCCGACCGCGAGCTCGCTCGCCTTGAAGGTCTTCGTCATGTCGTCCTCTACTTCGTCTTCGCCGGTCGGAAGAACGGGATCTTGAAGCCGTCCTCGTCCTGGTGGATCAGGAGCTCGACGGGCATGCCGATCTGGACCGCCTCGGGCTTGCACTCGACCAGCGTCGACGCCATCCGCTCGCCCTCCTCGAGGTCGACGATGATCGAGACGATCGGGTAGTCGTAGCCCGGGAACTGCGGGTAGTGGATCACGGTGAAGGTGTGGATCTTCCCGCGACCGGACGCGGCGATGGAGTCGAATCTCTGCGATCCGCACGCGTCGCACATCGGACGCGGCGGATGACGAAGCTTCCCGCAATCCGCACACCGCTGGATCGGCAGCACGTTCTCCTTCGCGACCTTCTCCCACCACCAGCCGTTGTCCTGGCCCATCGGCGGCTTGATCCGGGTCGGCTTCGCGGCGACGGCCGCGCCCTTCCCGTCCTTCGCCGTGGCCCCGCCCGCGGCCGCCCCGGCCTCGGCCGGCGGCTTGTAGCGCAGCACGCGGAAGCTCATCGAGCCGAGCTCCTCGCCCCGCTCGTTCCAGAAGTTCGTGCGCGTCGTGATGAAGTATCCGATGCCGCGCCCCGTCGCCTTCTCGTCGGAAATCTCGGCGATCACCGTCTCGGCGCTCACCTTCTCGCCGAGGCGCAGGTAGCGCGTGTAGTTCTCCTCGGTGTTGGTCCCGAGGACGCCGGTGTAGCCGTGGTCGGCGAGGAACTTGTGGAGGCGGTGCTGCTCGTTCTTCGGCTCGTCGTAGCCCTCGTGCATGGCCCAGCCTTCCATGACCCAGGCCTGCAGCATCGTCGGCGGCGCCTTGATCTCGCCGTGGACCGTCTTCTTGGCCGCCGCCGCGTCGAGATGGGCGGGGTTCGTCTCGCCCATCGCGTCGCACCACTGCCGGATCATCGGCTCGTTGACCGGATCGCGGCCCTCGATGCGCGGTCCGATCGGGCGCCCGACGAAGCTCCGCAGCTGCGCCTCGAAGGCCTTCTTCTCGTTCTCGTTCATGGGGATTCCTTGCTTTCGAAGGGGGCCGACGGTGGGCACCGCCGGAAGAAACGGACGCGGCCGACGTCGCGATCGCTCGCGCGATCGGCATCGGCCGCGTCGGACGCGCCGCGTCCCGCTGGTCCGGAACCTCGCTAGGCGGCGCGGCCTCCGGGCACCTCGACCGTCCGGGTATGGCGGCCGCTGCGCAGGACGGTGCCCGGGCGAGCGCCCGTGTCCTTGCCGTGGGCGACGATCTCGACGCCGTTCGCGAACACGTGATCGATGCCCTTCGCGTCGGCATAGAGCCGGCCGGCGCCGCCCGGGAGATCGAACTTCGTGTAGGTGTCGCCGAGGCCGATGGTCTCGGGATCGAAGACGACGAGATCGGCGTACCAGCCGACCTCGACGCGTCCGCGCTCCTTCAAGCCATAGTACTTCGCCGGGACCTCCGTCAGCTGATGGATCGCGTCCTCGAGGGAGATCAGCTTGCGCTTGCGGACGCCCTCGCCGAGGACCTGGGAGGAGAATGCGAAGGTGTCGATCATGTCGAGATGGGCTCCGGCGTCCGAAGCACCGATGATCGTGCGGTCGTCCTTCCAGAGCTTCGCCCGCATCTCCCAGGTCGCGTCGTCGGTCCCCATCGTCGGGGGCATGAAGTAGGTCAGGAGATCGTCCTCGATCGCGATGTCGAGCAGCGCGTCGAGGGGCGCCTTGCCGAGCTCCTTCGCGATGTCGCCGATCGTCCGGCCCTTGTACTTGCGCAGCTTCGGCGAGTGGACCTGGTCGACGGTGAAGAGCTCCCAGCGCGCGAGCATGTGCATCGGCGAAGCGGGGTTCTGTGCGTCCTCGGCGAGCTGCTTGCGGTTGGCAGGCTTCTTCAGGAACGCGATCCGCTCCTCGATCGGCATCCGGAAGAGCCGCGCCCAGTTGTAGATCGCGTCGAAGACGAAGCCGGCATGGAGATTGATCCGGATCGTCATCGGCTGGGGCACCGTCAGCGCCACGACCTCCGCGCCCCGCGCCCGGGCGATGTCCGTCGCCTTCAGCTGCTGCTCGGCCTGGGCCAGGTTCTGGGAGTTCGGGACGAGCACGTTCCAGTTGACGGGCCGGTTCGCCGCGAGGGAGAGGTCGGCCATGTAGTTGGCCTCGGCCTCGCCCCAGCCCACGCCCGGCAGGAACTCGATCGTCGTTCCCTCGAAGTCGCGACACTGGCGCGCGAGGGTCAGCATCTCCTCCTTCGTCGCGTGGCGCGAAGGGACGGGATTGCCGTCGGCGTCGTTGTGGGTCGACGAGATCGTCGAGGAGAACCCGAGCCCGCCCTCGGCGAGGGACTGGCGCAGGACCTGGACCATCTTCTCGAGCTCCTGCGGCGTCGCGGCGTGGCCGACCGCGCGCTCGCCCATCACCGT
This sequence comes from Myxococcota bacterium, assembly GCA_046351135.1. Classification (GTDB taxonomy): domain Bacteria; phylum Myxococcota_A; class UBA9160; order UBA9160; family UBA4427; genus UBA4427. Next base: position 232,160 of record JAXLZA010000008.1, read on the forward strand.
CCGGCGGATCGCCGAGTGGCCGACCATGAAGCCCGCGTTGATCGAGAGCTTGTGCTCGAGCTTGTCGAGGTATTCGCCGAAGGTCCGCCAGTCCCAGGGCACGCCCTTCTCGAGGCTCTCGAGGGGCATGCCCTCGACCCGGGCCAGCATCTTCATCAGGTACTCGCCGGCCTCGGGCGCGAGCGGCGCGATCGAGAAGCCGCAGTTGCCCGCGATGACGGTCGTGACGCCGTGGTAGGGCGACGGCGAGAGCGTGCCGTCCCAGAAGGCCTGGGCGTCGTAATGCGTATGCACGTCGACGAAGCCCGGAGCGACAATCCTGCCCTTCGCGTCGATCGTCTGACGCGCGGCCTCGCTGATCTGGCCGATCGCCGCGATGCGGCCGTCGCGGATGCCGATGTCGGCCCGGCGTCCCGGCTTGCCCGTCCCGTCGACGAGCGTTCCACCCTGGATCAGATAGTCGAGCATCGTTCACTCCTCGGCGGCCGATCGGGCCGCGCTGTGGGTTGATCGGTTCCGGTCCCGCCGCCTAGGCGAAGGTCCACGCCCGCTCGGGCTTCGAGCCGTCGGTGCGCTCCTGGCACTGCACGTCGAACCAGATCGGCAGCAGGTGCTTCACGTAGAAGGCGTGGGTCACGTGGGCCCCCGTCACGAGGTCCTCGTACTCCTTGATCTGGACCCGCGGATCCCGCTCGCGCCACTTCTTCGCCTTCTCGAGCAGCTCGTCGACCTCGGCGCGGGTGTCGTAGAGCAGGCCGAGGTGGTCGTAGCCGGGGCTCGAGAGATGCTTGTTCTGCTCGGTGACGAGGATGAACTGGCTGGTGTCGGGGTCGGTCCGGAGCAGCAGGCCGACCTGGCCGAGGATCGGGACGTCGAGGGAGTCCCAGCCGAACAGGTCCCGGTAGAAGTCGGCGATCTCGCGGCGGGCGGAGGCGAGGTGGCCGACCGGGAGCGTCAGCTCCATGTGATTGAAGCGCGCAGGCATGGGCATCCTCCGGCGGAGCGGGGGCCGGGACAGAAAGCCCCGGGCCCGCCGATGCTAGCATGCGAGGCCGACCCGGCCCGGGCGTCCGGCCACTGGCCTCACTCGGCCCGGAGCGCCTCCACCGGCTCGAGTCGCGCCGCCCGCTGGGCCGGCCCGACCCCCGAGAGCAGCCCCGCCGCCACGCTCACGACCAGGGACGCCACGACGTAGCCGGTCGGAGCCGAGGCCGGGAGCTCCGGCAGGACGAGGCGCACGAGCAGGACGACGAGCCCGCCGAAGGCCAGACCGGCGAGCCCCCCGACCGTCGTCAGCAGGATCGCCTCGACCAGGAACAGGTCCCGGACCTGCCTCCCGGTTGCACCGAGGGCGCGCATCAGCCCGACCTCCCCGACCCGCTCGCCCACCGAGATCCACATCATCGTGAAGATCCCGATCGAGCCCACGAGCAGCGAGATCGCCGCGATCACCGCGATCCCTGCGGTGATCACGTCCATGACCCGGCCGAAGACCGCGAGCATCTCCGACTGCGACACGATCGTGAAGTCCTCCTCGCCGCGATGGCGCGCCTTCAGGATCCGGCGCGCCGCGGCGATCGCGGCGTCGGTGAGGCCGTCGTGGGCGAACATCACGTGGATCTCCTGCAGCTCCGCGAGGTTGAAGATCCGCATGGCCGTCGCGACCGGGATGTAGGCGGTGTCGTCGAGGTCCATGCCGAGGACCTGGCCCTTCGGCGCCATCACCCCGACCACCCGCAGCCGCGAGCCCGCGATCCGCACGCTGCGGCCGAGGGCGTTGTCCTCACCGAAGAGCTCCTGCTTGAGCTTCGGCCCGAGCACCGCCACCGACCCGCCCCGGCGCGGATCGCCGGCCGGCAGGAACTCGCCCATCGCGATCTCGGCCTTGATCGTCGCCGGGAAGCCCGCCGTCGTCCCGTACACGATCACGCTGCGGCCCCGGGCGTTGCCCTCGACCCGGGCCTGGCCGAGAGCGATCGGCACGACCGACTGCAGGACGGGGGCGCGGGCGAGCGCCTCGGCGTCGTCGATCGTGAGCTTCTGGTTCGATCCGAAGAGCGAGGACGGGACGCCGTGGGTCTCCGTCTTGCCGGGCTGGATCTGCAGCAGGTTCGTCCCGAACTGGGAGAACTCGTCGACCATGTAGCGCCGGGCGCCCTCGCCGAGGGAGGTCAGCAGGATGACGGCGGCGACGCCGATCGCGATGCCGAGCATCGAGAGCGCGGTCCGCAGGCGGTGGCCCGCGAAGGTCCCGAGGGAGAGGCGCAGCAGATCGTCGGCCGAGAGTCGCGACACGAGCCGTCCTTCCTCCGCCTAATGCCCGCGCAGGGCGTCGACCGGGTCGAGGCGCGCCGCGCGCCAGGCCGGCAGGACGCCGAAGAGGATGCCCGTCCCGAGCGAGAGCCCGAGCACCGCCGCGATCGCCCAGGTCGGCGTGACGAGCTCGACCGCGGGATAGAGCGAGCGGCCGAAGGCGACGAGCGCCGTCCCGAGGGCGAGCCCGATGGCCCCTCCGGCGATCGAGAGCAGCGCCGACTCGACGAGGAAGAGCACGAGGATCTGCCGCCGGCTCGCGCCGACCGCCTTCATGAGACCGACCTCGTCGGTGCGCTCGGAGACCGCGACGAGCATTACGTTCATGATCCCGATGCCCGCCACTGCGAGGCTGATGGCCGCGATCCCCGCGACCGCGAGGGTCAGGATCCGCAGGATCGACCCGAGCGACGTCATGATCGCGTCCTGGCTGATGCAGGTGAAGTCCTCCTCGTCGTGGCGCTCGATCAGCAGCTGCTTCACCTGCTCGGCGACGCGCTTCTGGTCCGAGCGCGGCCGGAGATCGAGCATGACCCGGGTCAGCGAGCTCTTGTTCGCGAGGCGCATGACGGTGGCCACCGGCGCGAAGACCGACTCGTCGATCTGGAGCCCGAGCTGGGTCCCCCGCTCCGCGAGCACCCCGATGACCCGCATCCGCGAGCCGCTGAAGCGCACCGTCCGGCCGAGGGCGTTCTCGTTGCCGAAGAGCTCCTGCGCGACGGTGTGGCCGAGGACGACGACGGCCGCGCCGCGGGTCATGTCGCCCGGGGGCAGGAAGGTCCCCGCGGCGAGCTCGAGGCGCTGCATCCGCTCGAAGGCCGCGACCGTCCCGACCATCGGGACCTGGCGGTTGCGCCCGCCGTGGCGGAGCTGGCCGGAGGTCGCCGAGACCGGGATCGCCTCGCGCACCGCCGTGATCCGGCGACCGAGATGGCGCGCGTCCTCGAGCGTCAGGTCGTTCGGCATGCCGCCGATCCCCATCGGCATGCCGCCCGTCGTCTCGTTGCGCCCCGGCGCGATCACGATGATCGAGCTCCCGAGGCTCGCGAACTGGTCGTCCACGTAGCGCAGCGCCCCCTCGCCGATCGCCGTGAGGCTGGTGACGGCGACGACGCCGATCACCACCCCGAGCAGCGACAGCGCGCTGCGCCGTCGGTTCGTGAGCAGCGACTGGCCCGCCATGCGGAGGAAGTCGAGGACGATCACGGATCCACTCCACCGCCCGCCCCGGCGTCGCCGAAGTCGAAGAGGCGGTTCAGGTCCGTCACCTCGGACCCGGCGACGCGCTTCGCGATCGTGCCGTCGCGCAGGACGAGCACGCGATCGGCGCGGCGCGCGACCACCGGATCGTGGGTGACGACGACGAGCGTGCGGCCCTCGCGATGGAGCGCCGAGAGGACGTCGAGGACCTGGGCCCCGGACTTCGAGTCGAGATTGCCCGTCGGCTCGTCGGCGAGCAGCAGCCTCGGCCCCATGATCGTCGCCCGGGCGATCGCGACGCGCTGCTTCTGGCCGCCCGAGAGCTCGCTCGGCCGGTGGTGCGCGCGATCGGCGAGACCGACGGCGTCGAGGGCCGCCGCCGCGCGCTTGCGTCGCTCCGCCGCCGGGATGCCGGCGAAGACCATCGGGAGCGCCGCGTTCTCGAGGGCCGAGAGGCGGGGGATCAGGTGGAACGACTGGAAGATGAAGCCGATCCGACGCAGCCGGATGTCGGCGAGCTCCGCATCGGCGAGCCCGGCGACGTCGGCGCCGTCGAGGAAATAACGTCCCCGGGTCGGCGAGTCGAGGCAGCCGATGATGTTGAGGAGCGTGCTCTTGCCCGAGCCCGAGGGCCCCATGATGGCGACGTGCTCTCCGTCGGCGATCTCCTCGTCGACGCCGCGCAGGGCATGGAGCTCGTGGTCGCCCATGCGGTAGGTCCGCCAGAGATCCTCGACGCGGATCACCGCGCCGCTCCGGCGGCCGCCCCCGCCTCCGCCCCCCGCTCGTCCTCCGCCGCCGCGACGGCCCGCGCCCCCGCGACGATCGCCTTCGAGTCGAGCGACACGACGACGCGCTCGCCGAGGGTGAGCCCGCTCTTCACTTCGGCGTACTGCCAGTTGCGCAGGCCGAGCTCGACCGCCCGCTCGACCAGCGCGCCGTCCTCGAGCACGAGCACCTTCTCCGAGCGCAGCAGCGCCGAGGTCGGGATCCGCACGACGTCCGCGCGCGTCTCGAGGATGACCTCGGCGTCGGCCGACGTGCCCGGCAGCAGCGCCTCCGCGACCTTCGCGTCGTCGAGCTCGACCTCGATCTCGAGCGTCCGGTTCTGGGCCTCGGTGTCCAGCACGTAGGGCGCGACGCGCACGACGCGGCCGGGGAAGCTCTCGCCGGGCTGCGAGTCGACGCTGACGCGGACCGGCAGGCCCGTGCGGATCGCGCCGGCGTCGACCTCGTCCATCGGGGCGCTGACGTAGATCGAGGTCGGATCGATCAGGTCGATGACCGGCGGCGCCGTCAGCAGCGGCGGCGACGGGGTCACCCATTCGCCGACCTCGACGTTGACCTCGGCGACGACGCCGTCGAAGGGCGCCGTGATCGTCGTCTTCGCGAGCTCGGATTCGGCCGCGCGCAGGTTCGCCTTCGCCTGGGCGAGCTCGGCCTTCGCCGCTTCGCACGCGACCCGGGCGGAGTCGAAGCCGTACTGGAGCGCGTCGAGTCGGTCGGGCGAGGCGACCTTCTGCTCCGCGAGGCGCCGGGTCCGCTCGAGCTCGCGGCGGGCGCGATCGCGGCCGAGGCAGGCGTCCTCGAGGCGAGCCGCCGCGAGCGGGACCCCTTCCTTCGCCTGCTCGAGGCGCGCGCGCAGGCTCTCCTCGGCGAGGCGGACCAGGACCTCGCCCCGCTTCACGCGCTCGCCCTCGCGGCGCCGGATCTCGACGACGCGGCCGCCGATCTCCGGGGCGATGCGCGAGCGGCGGCGGGCCTCGACGGTGCCGGCCTTGGAGTTGGTGACGGTCGACTGCACGGTGCCGCGGGCGACTTCCGCCACGCGGACCTCGACGGGATCGGGGGCAAAGATCGTCAGGCGGAGGGCGACGGCGAGGGCGATCAAGGCGACGACGACGAGGACCGAGATCGTCCTGCGAGAGAGACCGGACCCGGCGGGCATGCAGCGATTTCCTGTCCGACCCGGGCTCGGCTCGCGTCGGATCGGACCGCCGACGATGCGGACGGTCTCCGAAGGGAGCGGATGATCGGTTCGAAGTCCCCTGGGCGCGCGTTCGTGATTCTATAACATCGCTTCATGCCGACCCAATCCGCTTCGCGCCGCGTCGTCCGCCTGCTCCTCTCGCTCAGCCTGCTCGGGGCATCCGGGCTCGCCCCCGCCCTGCCCGCCTCGGCGAAGGGCGAGCGCTGCTACGACTACAACCCCGAGAAGAACGTCTACTGGGGCGACCTCCACGTCCACACGTCCTACTCGATGGACGCCTACATGTTCGATGCCCGGCTGACGCCCCGGGACGCCTATCGTTTCGCGAAGGGTGCCGAGGTCAAGCTGCCGCCCCTCGACGAGCAGGGCCGCGGGACGGTGCCCTACCAGCTCGACCGGCCGCTCGACTTCGCCGCGGTGACGGACCATTCCGAGGCCCTCGGCGGCGTCCAGATCTGCACGAACCCGAAGCATCCGGGCTACGACAGCGAGACCTGCGTCCACTACCGCAGCCCGCTGAAGCGCGGCAGCGTCGGCGAGACCGCGACCGACATCCACGACCGGATCGAGAGCCTGCGCTCGAAGCCGCTCTGCGGCGCCGACTGGGCGACCTGCCGCGAGGCGCTCCGGAGCGGCTGGCAGGAGATCCAGGAGGCCGCGGCCCAGGCCGACGACAAGGCCCCCGCGTGCACGTTCACGACCTTCGTCGCCTACGAGCACACCAACACGCCCAACCTGACGAAGATCCATCGCAACGTGATCTTCCGGAACGAGAAGGTCCCCGCCTTCCCGATCACCGCCGCCGACGAGCCCGATCCGCTCAAGCTCTGGCAGCGCCTCGAGCAGGAGTGCAAGCAGGGCGTGCCCGGCTGCGACGTGCTCGCGATCCCCCACAATCCGAATCTCTCGAACGGCCACATCTTCACGATCGAGTATCCGGAGGGCGCCACGCTCGAGGACCAGCGCCGCTATGCGTCGCTGCGCGCGCGCATGGAGCCCGTGACCGAGATCATGCAGATCAAGGGCGAGTCCGAGTGCCGCTCGGGCTTCTGGAAGGTCATGGGCGCCGACGAGGACTGCAGCTTCGAGAAGATCCGCGGCCACGAGAAGACCGTCGACTGCCAGAACGGGACCGGCGAAGGCGCCCTCGGCGGCAAGGGCTGCGAGTCCCGCCTCGACTTCGCCCGCTATGCGCTGATCGAGGGCCTGCACGAGGCCGAGCGGATCGGCGTCAACCCCTACGCCTTCGGCCAGATCGGCTCGACCGACATCCACACCGGCACGCCCGGCGCGGTCGAGGAGTACAAGACCGAGACGTTCGACGGCCGCATGCGCAGCCCCGGCTACAACCTGGGCGGCGTCGCCGCGATCTGGGCCGAGGAGAATACGCGCGAGGCGCTCTTCGAGGCGCTGCGGCGGCGCGAGGTGTACGCGACGAGCGGACCGCGCATGGAGGTCCGGCTCTTCGGCGGCTGGGATCTGCCGGCGGATCTCTGCACCTCGGGTCAGCTCGTCCAGACGGGCTATGCGAAGGGCGTCCCGATGGGCGGCGACCTGCCCCCGCGTCCGGTCGCCGCGGCGGCGGCCGGCGGTGCGGCGGCGAGCGCCGGCGCGAAGCCGAGCGGCCCCGCCCCGCGCTTCGTCGTCAGCGCCCTGCGCGACGCCGGCACCCCGGCCCATCCGGGCAACGCGCTCCAGCGCATCCAGATCGTGAAGGGCTGGGCCGACGCCGACGGCACCTTCCATCAGCAGGTCGTCGACGTCGCCGGCAACAAGAACAACGGGGCCACGGTCGACACGCAGACCTGCGAGCCGAAGGGGCCGGGCGAGAGCCAGCTCTGCGCGGTGTGGACCGATCCCGACTTCGATCCGGGCCAGCGCGCGGTCTACTACGCGCGGGTCTTCGAGAACCCGAGCTGTCGCTTCTCGACCTACGCTTGCAACGCGCGGAAGGGCGCGGATCGGCCGGCGATGTGCGACGACCCGACCTATCCGAAGACGATCCAGGAGCGCGCCTGGACCTCCCCGATCTGGTATTCGCCGCAGGGCGCGGGAGCCACGGCATCCGCCGGGGCGGCCGCGGCCGCCCCGACGAAGGCGCCCTGAGTCGGGGCAGGACCCGGGGCCTCAGCCCATCTTGAAGCCGCAGATCTTGTTGCCGTCGAGGTCCCGGAAGTAGGCGCCGTAGAAGCCCGGCCCCCGCGACCCCGGCTTGCCTTCGCAGGTCCCGCCGAGGGCGAGCGCCTTCGCGTGCAGCTTGTCGACGGCCTCCTGCGATCCGAGGTTGAGCGCGATCATGACGCCGTTGCCGGGCGTCGCCTTCTCCTTGTTGAAGGGCGTACAGATCGCGAGCATCCCCGCGCCCATCTCCTTGCCGTACATGACCATGCGATCGCCCTTCATGATCTGCTTCGCCCCCACCTCGCCGAGCAGGGCGTCGTAGAAGGCCGTCGCGCGCGGCAGATCGTTGGTTCCGATCGTCGTGTATCCCACCATGATTCCGTTCTCCTCCTGGGCGCGCGGCGCGCGTCCGATGTGCGCGCCGACTCTACCAGATTGCCGTCCCGGTCCCGCGACATCGGTTATCGTCGGCCTCGAGCCGCGGCGGCGGCAGCCCGGCCGGCGGGAACGGGCCGGGCGGGGAGGAGGCTCGATGGACGACGTGCGCGATTCCCGGACGATCGGCGGCGATCCGCTGGCGCGCAGGCGCTTCCTCCAGACCCTCGGCGCCCTCGCCGCCGCCCCGCTGGTCGGGTGCGCGACGAAGGGCGATGCCGCGGCGGAGGCCGGCCCGGCGACCGCGAGCGCCTCGGCCGCCCCGGCGGCGGCTCCCGCCCCGGCGGCCTCGACGATCGCCCCCGACTTCGGCGAGACCGGTCGCGCCTTCGATGCGCTGCTCGCGAGCCTCGCCCGCTGCCGCGACGGCCAGCTGACGGCGGCCTTCGGGATCACGAGCCGCCAGGACGTCGCCGAGGGCCACCGCCATCTGCTCCACGTCCTCGAGCAGGCCCTGCTCGTCGAGCTCGAAGCGCATCCGACCCATCCCCTCGCCCAGCATCAGGTCTCCCCCGTCCGCAAGAGCAACGGCGACAACGCCGACGCGATCTACTACTCGACGCCGATCGCCCCGGGCCGCACCTATCGCCTGCGCTCGAACCAGGCGGGCGCCGTCTACTCGTCGGTGACGATCGAGGCCGGCGGCGAGCGCGGGGGCTATGCGGGACGGATCGCCGGGGTCCTCAACGACACGCAGTACGACATCGGCGCCGACGGTCGCTTCGAGGTCGTCCTCGGTGGCCCGCCGCGACCGCGCAACTGGCTGGCCCTCCCCGACGACGTCTCGCGCATCAGCACGCGCCATTATTTCGAGAACCTGCGCTCGGCGGCGACGGACCCCCTGCTCCACGTCCCGATGGAGATCGAGTGTCTCGATCCGCAGCCCCCGCCCCCGGCCCCCGACGACGCCTCGATCGCGGCGGCGATCCGTCGGATCGAGACCTTCGTCCGGACCCGGACCCTCGACGCGCCGCGGCCCGACCCGATGCCCGCCTGGGTCTCGACGACCCCCAACGTCTTCAACCCGCCGCAGAAGCCGGGCAAGCTCGCCTACGCCGCCGCCGACGCCGCCTACACGATGGCGCCCTATGCGATCGCCTCCGACCAGGCCCTCGTCATGACGGGCCGCTTCCCGAGCTGCCGCTTCGCGAACGTGACGCTCTGGAATCGCTACGGGCAGAGCTACGACTACATGAACCGCCGCATCTCGCTGAACCGACGCCAGATCCAGTTCGAGCCCGACGGCCGCTATCGGATCGTGATCGCCCACCGCGACCCCGGCCTCCCGAACTGGCTCGACACCGAGGGCCGCGAGACGGGCCAGGTCTACTGGCGCATCATGCTTCCGGAATCCGACGTCGAGACACCGCAGGCCGAGCTCGTCCCGCTGGCCTCGCTCCGGAGCTGAGATGCCCCGCCTCGCGCGAGCCATCCGCCGCATCGCCCACGACGCGCAGCCGGTCGCGATCGCGATCGCGCTCGCCGTGCTCGCCCTGGCAAGCGCGAGCGGGATCGCGGGCTGTGCGAAGCCGCCGGCCGATCGGATCGAGGTCGCGGCGGTGCCCGAGCCGATCGCCGTCGGCGAGGAGGGCTCGCAGCCCGTCGTCTTCCAGAAGACGCTGTTCCGGATTCCCGCCGGCACGCCCTTCTCGGTGACGCGGATGCGGGGACGCGTGGTCGGGGAGGACAACTGGGGCTCCTCCTCCCAGGAGTCCGGCGCCTTCAACGTGACGGCCACCGACGAGCTCGAGCGCCTCGGCTACGACGTCCGCGACGCGAGCGACGCGGTCTTCACGCCCAACGCGACCCTCGAGGCGCGCTACCAGATGGCCGCGATCGTCCACGACCTCGATCTCGAGTTCGAGGTGAAGACGCCGCCCACCGTCTCGACCACGAAGTTCGAGCAGATCGCGAGCCGCGCCGTCATGGACGTCGAGTTCCAGATCTTCGACTCCCTCGACCGCAAGCTGGTCGCGAAGACCCGCGTCGTCGGACGCGGGGACGCCGCCGGCCGCAAGGGACAACCGATGCCGGCCGCCTTCCTCGCCGCGTTTCGGACTGCCCTCGCCGACGCCGACTTCGTGGCGCCCCTGCGCAGGAAGACCACCCGCACCGCGAGCCGCTCCTTCGACGACGCGCTCCTCCCGCTCCGGCGCTGCTCGGAGCGCGAGCTGAGCCTGCCCCGCGATCTGCCCCGCGCCCAGGACGCGGTGGTCGTGGTCGTCGTCGGTTCGGCGAGCGGCACCGGGACGATCGTCTCGGACGACGGCTACGCGCTGACCGCCGCCCACGTGATCGGCGACGAACGCAAGGCGATCCTGCGCTTCAAGTCGGGGCTCGAGCTGCCGGCCGAGGTCGTGCGCGTCGATCCGGGTCGCGATGCGGCGCTGCTCAAGGTGCCCGGTCGGGGGCACGCGTGCCTGCGGACCGACGACGCGAAGGTGAAGGTCGGGACGGAGATCTGGGCGATCGGCAATCCGATCGCCGAGGAGCTGGCGCGCTCGGTGACGCGGGGCGTCGCGAGCGGCAACCGGACGATCCGCGGGCTCTCGTATCTGCAGACCGACGCGGCGGTCAATCCCGGCAACAGCGGAGGCCCGCTGCTCGACGCCGAGGGCGAGCTGCGGGGCATCGTCGTCCAGAAGGTCTCGAACGAGTCGATCGAAGGGCTCGGCTTCGCGGTCCCCGTGCGGGACGCGGAGCAGGCCCTCGGCCTGCGCTGGCAGGATCCCCCTGCGCACCTGCCGGAGACGAGCCCCGCGACCCCGATCCGATCGCTGCCGAACGACTAGCGTCGTTCCCCGCCCGACGGGCTCGACGAGCGCGCGAGATGGGGCGCGGCGCGCCCCGCGATCAGCGGAAGATCGAGGTATGTCTTGATCCCGGGCTCCGCGGCGCAGACGTAGGGGATCGAGGAGACGCAGTGCATCGCGGTCGCGACGATGCCCTCGTTGCGCGCGAGGCCCGCCGCGATCGACTCGGGATGCCAGCCGTGGAAGGTCAGATGGGTCTTCGGGTCGCCCGTGATCTCGACCTCGAAGCGCTCCCCCTCCGGTCCGAAGCTCCAGGGCAGGCTCGGGTCGCCGTCCGGAAGCGGCGCGAGGTGGCGATCGCCCATGAACCAGTTGACGGCGGCCGTGACGACGGGCTCGCCGCGGACGAGGCCCTGCCAGGCGAAGCGCTGCGCGGCGACGAGCCCCGGCGCGATGGTGCCGATCGGCGAGTCGATCGGCGCCGTCGCGACGGCGATCTCGTGGATCGCGCGCTTCTCGGGATCGAGGGCGAAGCCGAGGGTGTCGGCGACCATGTCGATCGACTGCATGAAGCCCCCGCCCAGGAACTTGAGCATCGGGCTCTTCTTCGCGACCGCGGGCTCCTTGCCGAAGAGCATGATCTCGCGGACGACCTGCGGCGCGGAGTAGGTCCGGATGTCGGAGAACTCCTCGGCGCGGACGTGGGTGATCGCACGGGAGAGGCTCGAGACCATGAGCGGGAAGCGCTCGGTGATCCCGCCCGGATGGATGCCGGTGCCGTGGAGGGTCGAGCGGCCTTCGCGGCAGGCGGCCTCGATCTCGCGGTTGTCCTGGCGCTTCGGATAGATCCAGCCGAGCGGCGTCACGACGTTCTTGCCCGAGCGCAGGATCCGGACGAGCATCTTCGGGTCCGCCATGAGCGGGCTGTAGACGACGCAGTCGGCCGGCAGCGCCAGCAGCGCGTCGACGTCGCGGGTCGTGCGCACGCCGATCGGTGCGCGACCGACGAGCTCGCCGACGTCCTTCCCCTCCTTCGCCGCGCCGTGGACCCAGCAGCCGACGAGCTCGAGCTCCGGATGATCGAGCACCCCCTCGATCGCCGCCCGCCCGACGCCGCCCGTCGCCCACTGGATCACGCGATACGCCATGGTCGCCTCTAACGCCCGCGGAAGACGGGCTTGCGCTTCTCGAAGAACGCCTTGCCGGCCTCGCGGAAGTCGTCGGTGTTGCACGAGAGCAGCTCGATCGCGATGCCCGAGTCCATCACGAGGTTGAGGCTCTGGCGCACGTGCTGGTTGAGGACCTGCTTGGTCCAGCGCAGCGAGATCGGCGGCGCCGCAGCGAGCTTCTTCGCGTGGGCGATCGCCCGGTCCATCAGCTCGGCGGCGGGGACGCAGTGGTTGACGAGGCCCATCTCCGCGGCGCGCGGGCCGGGGACGAGCTCACTGCCCATCAGCATCTCCTTGGCGCGGTGGGGGCCGACGAGCAGCGGCCAGATGACCGCGCCGCCGTCGCCGGCGACCATGCCCATGCCGACGTGGGTATCGCCGATCTTCGCGTCGTCCGCCGCGTAGATGATGTCGCAGAGCAGCGCGAGGGTCGCGCCCAGCCCCGCCGCGACGCCCTGCACCGCGGCGACGACCGGCGCCTCGCAGTTCACCATCTCCATCACGAGCCGGCGCGAGGGCCGGATCATGTCGAAGGGGGTCGGATCCTTCGGGTAGAAGTCGACGAGATCGCCGCCCGCACAGAAGCCCTTCCCCTCCCCCGCCAGCACGATTGCGCCGACGTCGGGGTCGGTCCCGAGCGGATGCCAGATCTCCTCGAGCCCGCGGTGCATCGCCAGGTTGACGGCGTTGCGCTTGTCGGGGCGGTTCATGCGCACGATCGCGATGCGATCGACGATCTCGATCTTGAGATGATGCTCGGCGGCGAATTGCTGATAGTCCACGATCCCGTCCCTCTCCTGGTTCTCGGCGCGCCTCTCGGATCGCGCCGCACTTCCGATGCCTGCCCACGACGCGCGGCCGGCGGCCTCGAGCTCAGCTTCCCTTCGCCCGCTCGCGCGCCGCGATCCGCTCGGCCCGGAGCGCCGCGCGCCGGACCTTGCCGGCGTCGTCCTTCAGCTGCTCTGAGACGAGCTCGAAGCTGCGCGGGACCTTGTAGCGCACGAGCCGCTCCTCGACGTGGCGCCGCAGCTCGTCCTCGGCGATCGGCTTCGCGAGCTGGACGATCGCGTGAACGACCGCGCCGAGGTCGTCGTCCGGCAGCCCGATCACCGCACACGCGAGCACCGCCGGATGCGACTCGATCGCCCCCTCGACCTCCGCCGGATAGACGTTGGCGCCGCCGGTGATCACGAGGTCGGTCCGGCGGTCGACGAGGTACAGGAAGCCGTCCTCGTCGAGATAGCCCATGTCGCCGAGGGTCTCCCAGCCGTCGGCGAGGCGCCGCGGCTCGGCGCCGAGATAGTGATAGGTCGAGCCCGGCCCGCCGGGCGGCATGCCGTAGACGTCGCCGATCTCCCCGGGCGGCAGCGTCTCGCCGTCCGGGCCGACGATCTTGATCTTGCGGCCCTCGCTGACGCGCCCGACGGAGCCGGGCCGCGCGAGCCACTCGCGCCCGGAGATGAGCGTGCCGACGATCCGCTCGCTCCCCCCGTAGGCCTCCCAGACCCGATCGGGCCCGATCCACTCGATCCACTCCCGCCGCAGCCACTCCGGCAGGAACGCGCTGCTCGAGACGACCCGCGCGAGGGACGAGAGGTCGAAGCGCTCGCGCTCCTCGCGCGGGAGCTTCCAGATCCGGACCATCATCGTCGGGACGAAGATCGCCAGAGCGAGGCGGTGCTCCTCGATCAGCCGCAGCGACTCGGCCGGGTCGAAGCGCGTCATCGCGACGACCTTGCCTCCGCCGAGCAGGACCGAGAGGCAGTTGATCAGCGGCGCCGAGTGGTAGAGCGGGCCCGGGACGAGGATGCTCGTGCCCGGGGGCTGGCCGTGATAGGTCGCCTCGGGATCGCACTGCGCGGGGATGTGATCGACGACGACCTTCGGCCGGCCGGTCGAGCCGCCCGAGCAGATCGCCATGCGGTAGCGGGAGACTCGGTCGGGGAGCGGTGCGTCCGACTCGCCGGACGCGTCGAAGCCGGCCTCGAGGACCGCAGGGCCCGCCGATTCGCCGGCCCCGGCCCCGCTGCCGACGACGTGAGCGGCGTGAGCCCCGGCGTCGCCCCGGGCCGAGAGCGCTCGCCCGCCCGGCACCTCGCCGACGGGCGGACCGACGACGAGCTTCGGCGCAACGAGCGCGAGGATCGCGTCGCGCTCGGCGCGCGGCAGCCGCGGCGAGACCGGCTGCGGCGTCGCACCGAGCTTCCAGCAGGCGAAGAGCGCCTCGACGAACTCGCGCCCGTTCGGTAGCGCGAGGGTCACGAAGTCGCCCTCCCCGACCCCACAGCGAGCGAAGAGCCGGGCGAGCCGGTTCGCCGCGCGATCGAGCTCGCCGTAGCGCGTCGTCCGGCCCTCGTGGACGAGGGCGATGGCGTCGGGCTGGCGCTCGGCGTGGAGCGAGAGCGCGCGTCCGTAGGAAACGAGGGGCATCGTTCAGGCCGCGGCGAGGGTGTGGGTCAGCAGGTCCTTCTCGACGACGCCGTCCTTCAGGACGAGGGGGACGTTGTCGGGGCTCCGGAAGAGCGAGACGTCCTGGGTCGGATCGCCGGCGACGACGACGAGGTCCGCGAGCTTGCCCTTCGCGATCCGGCCGAGCTCGCGCCCGCGCTCGCGCAGCGCGTCGGCCCCGTTCGCGGTCGCCCAGCGCAGGAGCTCGATCGGCGGGACCCCGTGCTTGACGTAGACCTCCATCTCCGACGCGTAGTCGCCGTGGGGCATCATCGCGAAGCCGTAGTCGTCGCCGAGCAGCATGCGGACGCCGGCGGCGCGCAGCTTCGGCATCATCGAGGCGGTGTACTCGAAGTCGCGGCGGACGGCGGCGAGGCGCGCGATCGTCCGCGCGCGGGACTCGGGGAATCCGTTGCCGATCGGGAAGTTGCCCATCTCGTAGTTCCAGCTCTCGGCGAAGCCGAGGAAGCGCTCCGACCAGAGGTAGCTCGGCGTGATCGAGGCGTCGGACTCGAGCACCGCCTCGATCCCCTCCTCGTCGATCAGATCGGCATGGTCGATGATGTCGACGCCGGCCCGGGCGGCCGCGACGATGCCGCTCCGCGACGGGCAATGGGCCCGGATCAGCGCCTTGCGCGCATGCGTCGCCTCGACGGCGGCGCGGATCTCGACGTCCGAGTAGTAGTTGTAGTCGGGGATCGGCTGGCTGCCGTGGCCGTCGGAGATCGAGATCTTCACGATCTCGCAGCCCCGCCCGACCTCCTCGCGGATCGCCTGGCGGAGCGCCTCGACGCCGTCGGCGCGGCGGATGAGACCGTGGTTCCGGATGCCCATGAACCAGGCGCGGTTGTCGCCGTCGGCGGAGTCGCCCGACGCGATGATCTCCCGGGTACACGGTGTGACGCGCGGGCCCTTCGTCAGGCCGAGCAGGATCGCCTCCTTGAGGCAGACGTCGAGCAGGTCGCCGTTCGAGGAGCCGATGATGCTCGTCACGCCGACGTTCAGCGCGAGCTGGGCGTTCTTCGCGGCGACCATCCCGAGATAGGCCGGGGGCATGTTGAGCCCGAGATAGGGCGAGGGGTTGCCCGCGTCGGGGCCGAAGCCCGTATGGAAATGACACTGGAACATGCCCGGCATCAGGGTCTTGCCGGTCAGGTCGTAGACCCGGTCCCCGGGATTCTCCTTGAAGCGGGCGGCGTCGGCCGGGCCGCCGACGTGGCTGATGCGGTTGCCCTCGACGACGACGACCGTGCCGGCGGGCATCAATTCCGTTCCGTCGAAGACCTGGGCATGGCGGAAGACGGTGCGACTCATGGACGAACCCCTGGATTGCGCTTCATCGGCCGGACTCTATCACGGGGTCCGCGCCGATCGCGATGCGCCGCCCGGCCGCGCCGGGCGACCGCCGGCATGGCTGGTCCGGGGCCCCGCCCGTATCATCGGCGACACGCCGGAGTCGCCGCCCGCGCACGCCCGGCCCGGGGCGCCGACCCGGTGCCCGTCCCGACGAAACAGGGAGACCCCGCCATGTCGATCCGCCCCGAAGACTTGATCCTGATCAGCGTCGACGATCACATCTGCGAGCCCGCGGACCTCTTCGAGGGGCGCCTCCCGAAGAAGTACCAGGCCGACGCCCCCTTCGTCTCCGAGGACGCGAACGGCCGCCAGCAGTGGTGGTACCAGGGCAAGCCCGGCCGCAACCTCGGCCTCAACGCCGCGGCCGGCAAGCCCCGCGAGTACTACAACACCGACGCCCACCGCTACGACGAGATGCGCCGCGGCTGCTGGGACGTGAACGAGCGCGTCCGCGACATGTCGGCGGGCGGCGTGCTGGCGGGCCTCAACTTCCCGAACTTCACGGGCTTCGCCGGCCAGGTCCTGAACCAGGGCCCCGACCCCGACATGAACGTCGCGATGATCCAGGCCTACAACGACTGGCACATCGACGGCTGGTGCGGCGCCCATCCCGATCGCTTCATCCCCTGCGGCATCCTCCCGCTCTTCGACCCCAAGCGCGCCGCCGAGGAGATCCGCCGTCTCGCGAAGAAGGGCTGCCACGCCGTCACCTTCTCCGAGAACCCCGAGGCGCTCGACATGCCCTCGATCCACTCCGGTCAGTGGGACGAGCTGTTCGCCGCCTGCAGCGACGAGGGCACCGTCCTGTGCTGCCACATCGGCTCCTCGTCGAAGAGCTCGGCGACCTCGAAGGACGCACCGCCGTCGGTGCCCATGACGCTCTCGTCGGCGATGGCGATCTTCACGCTGGGCGATCTCATCTGGAACGACATCTGGTGGCGGTTCCCGAACCTCAAGTTCTCGCTGACCGAGGGCGACGTCGGCTGGATCCCCTACTTCCTCTGGCGCGCCGAGCACGTCCAGCGCCGCCACTCCGGCTGGACCGGCCATCAGTTCCCGAACGGCATGGGCCCGACCGACGTCTTCCTGAAGCACGTGCTCTGCTGCTTCATCTCGGACCCGATCGGGATCGAGCTGATCGACCACTTCAACGTCGACAACCTCTGCTGGGAGTCGGACTTCCCGCACAGCGACACCAACTGGCCCCACGGACCCGAGGAGCTCGCGCAGCTCCTCGGCGATCTCCCCGCCGAGACGGTCTCGAAGATCACCCACGAGAACGCGATGAAGCACTTCCGGTTCGACCCGTTCAAGTACCGGGCGAAGGAGAAGTGTCGCGCCGGGGCGCTGCGCGCCGAGGCCCCGGACGTCGACGTCGTGACCCGGGTCGGGCGCAAGGCCGACAGCCGAGACGTCGAGCACTTCAAGATGCTGGCGCGCGGGGCGGGAACGGTGTCGGGGAAGTAGGGGCGCAGGCTCAGCCTCGCGGGCCGCTCCCGACGAGCCGGCCGAGGGAGCACCGAAGGCGCGTCGCCTCTTCGGGTCCTCGCCTCGCCCTCAGCCCACGATCTTGAGCGACCGGTTCGGACAGAACCGCACCGCCGCCTCGACCTTCGTCCGCAGCGACTCGTCGGGCTCCGCGATGATCAGCTGGGCGTGGTCGTAACGGCCGGGCTCGGGGACGACGCGGAAGACCTCGGGCGCCTCCTCGGCGCAGACGCCGTGCCCCTGGCAGAGCTGCAGATCGATCTCGATGCGCATTCGTTCTCCTGGCCCGCTCGCCGCGCCTAACGCCGCCGCCGGTAGCGGACCCGCGCGCCGACGGTCGGCCGCAGGATCAGCGACGGCATCACGTCCTGGATGTCCTCGGGCCGCCCGACGAGCTCGAAGTCGTAGCGCGAGAGCATCGCGCACATCACCGACTTGACCTGCAGGATCCCGAAGGCGTTGCCGACGCACTTGCGCATGCCCGCGCCGAACGGGATGTAGGCGAAGGGGTTGTCCGGCAGCTTGCGATGGGGGTCGAAGCGCTCGGGGTCCGGGAAGACCTCGGGCACGCGATGGGCCACGTAGGGCGAGCAGACGACCGTGTCGCCGACCTTGAAGGTGTAGTCCTTGAACGAAAAGGGCTGCATGACCTGGCGCGCGAGGGTGCACAGCGGCGGGTGCAGGCGCAGGGTCTCGAAGATGAAGCCCTCGAGCAGCGGGATCGTCCGCAGCGACGCATAGGAGAGATCGCCGCCGCTCTTGTAGATCCCGTCGACCTCGGCGAGCAGCTCGGAGCGGTACTCCCGGTGACGCGCGAACTCGAGCAGCGTCCAGGCAGACGTGTTCGAGCTGGTATGGAAGCCGCCGAACATGATCCAGACGACCATGCCGGGAATGAGGTGCTCCGGGAGCTTGCGGCCGTCGTCGAGGGTCGAATGCATGAACGTGTCGATCATGTCGTCGTACTGGCGACCGGATCGCTTGCGCTCGGCGACCTCGGCGAGGACGAGCTCCTGGAGTCGCGCGCGGGCGCGATCGCGGCGCTTCAGCGCGTCGCCGGCGCCGTACGGATCGAGCATCGCCTCTGGCGACACCGCGCTCTCGAGCTCGTGGTAGAGCCCGCCGAACTCGTCCGTCCGCTTGCGGCGGAGGTCGCTGCCCATCAGCGAATGGGTCGAGGTCCGCAGCACGAGGGCGGGGATAGGGAGTTCAAGCCCGCTCCTCCGCGTCACCCGTAAGGGCCACTGCGTAAACTGGCCCGTCCTGGGGGACCATCCTGGGGGAGCAGGTCGAGGCGGTGCAGCAGCAGCTCGCCGAGCTCGAGGCCGAGCTGGCCCGGGAGCTCGCCTCGGTCGAGGGCGCGAGCACGGCCCACCAGGCCGAGCTCGAGCCGCTGCGCATCGCGGCGACGAAGGGCGATCTCGCGGTCGAGCAGGTCGCGCTCGTGTGCGTACCGGCGCAGGCGACGGCGGGCGGTGGGCTCGAGTCGCTCTGCGAGGCGGTGGCCTGAGCTCGTCGAACCGGATCGGGGCGATTCCGACAGGACCCGATTCGAGCGGCCCAGGCCCCATCGAAGCCCGGTCTCGGCCCGATCGCGGGGGCCCGGTCCGGGTCCGCGACCCGAGAAATCATCGAAAGGTAAGACCTGCGCGCCGGCCCATCCGGGAAGCTTATGTCCGAGCCTCGGGACCGAGGCGAGGAGACGCCCGGATGAAGCGCAACGCGGTGGTCCAATTCCTTCTCCTGCCCTTGCTGGCCTGTCATGCCGGGTCGGGTCCCGAGAGCCTCGCGACCTCGTCGGTACCGGGCGGCCGAAGCGCATCCGTCGAGGAGCGGGCCCCGTCGAAGGGGCCGCTTCCGTCCGATGGGATGGCGGAGATCCGAAACCATCTCCTCGAGCGCGAATACTGGGCCAGCTCGACGCCCGACGGATTGCAGGCGCCCAACCGTGCCCACGACCTCCGGACCTATTTCGACGCCCGTGGCGTTCGGGTCGAGGACCGGAATGCGCCGGATCGATCGCCTCTGGTCGACCTGTCACTGGTCCGAATGGGTCGCGAGAGATCCCTTGCCAACGTCCCGAACGGCCAGGTCGTCCACCTCGGAGAAGGACGGGTCGAGATCCGACGCCAGTCCCTGGGCCTCGTCGAATGGTTCGACAATCGCAGCGACGGACTCGAGCAAGGGTTCACGCTGAGTGCGCCGCCGATCGCCGACGCGACGCGCGTGTCGCCTCTCGTTCTCGAGCTCTCCGTCGTCGATGCCCGCGCCGATCTCCGCGAAGACAAGGTCGCGCTCGAAACGGCGACGGGACGTCGACTCGACTACGGCCACCTCGTCGTCCGCGACGCGACCGGAACGTCCCTGGTCGCCCGTTTCGAAGTGCCCAGCTCCGACCGCATCCGGATCCTGGTCGACGATCGCCTCGCGACCTATCCAGTCGTGATCGACCCGTTGCTGACGGGCGCGTTCGACGCGGTCGTGGAGAGCAACCTCGCCTTCAGCGAGTTCGGATCGACCGTGGCCTCGGCGGGAGACGTCGATGGCGATGGATACGACGACGTGATCGTCGGGGCCGACGCCTACGATCAGGGCCAGACCGACGAAGGAGCCGCCTTCGTGTTCCGGGGCGGACCGACGGGCATCGGCAACGGCAATCCGACGACGGCCCACGCCGTGCTTCAGGGCGATCAAGTCGATGGTCGTTTCGGATCCACCGTCTCCTCCGCCGGCGACGTGAACGGAGACGGCTACGACGACGTGATCGTCGGGGCCTACCTGTTCAACGCCGGTCAGGCGGACGAGGGCGCCGCGTTCGTGTTTCACGGCTCGCCCGCCGGCATCGCGAGCGGTGGACCCGCCATCGCCAACGGCTCGATGGAGAGCAACCAGACCGACGCGCAGCTGGGATTGGGCGTCGCATCCGCCGGCGACGTCAACGCCGACGGCTACGGCGACGTGATCGTCGGCTCGTTCCTCTACGACGCGGGGCAGACGAACGAGGGCGCCGCATTCGTCCTGCTGGGCAGCCCGACCGGAATCGGCAACCGCAACCCGACGTCGGCCCACGCCCGCTTCGAGAGCGATCAGGCCGATGCCTGGATGGGATTCAGCGTGGCCGGCGCGGGCGACATCGACGGCGATGGCGACGCGGAGGTCCTCGTCGGAGCGCCCTTCATGGACTTCCTCTCGACGGACGAGGGGGTCGCGGTCGTCTACCTCGGCAGCCCGGGCGGCATCGCCTCCGGCAATCCGGCGACGGCCCACGCGCGCTTCTACGGCCAGGCCTCGACCCGGACCGGCACCAGCGTGGCCGGAGCGGGGGACGTCAATGGAGATGGCTTCGGCGACGTCATCATCGGCTCCCCGTTTCATTCGCACGGCAACCCGAACGAAGGCGCCGCCTTCGTCTTCGCGGGCAGCGCCTCGGGATTCGCGGGCGGCTCGTACCTTCCGAACAACGCGAATCGCGTTCTCGAGAGCAATCAGGCGGAAGCGCGCTTCGGTTCGAGCGTCGCGTCGGCCGGCGACGTGAATGCCGACGGCTATGCCGACGTCGTCGTGGGCGCCTACGCCTACGACTCGGGACAGGTCGACGAAGGCGTCGCCTTCGTCTACGCAGGCAGCGCGACCGGGGTCGATGCCGAGATCGCGAAGCTCGAGTTCGACCAGGCCACCGCCTTCCTCGGCTACTCGGTCGCCTCGGCGGGCGACGTCGATGCCGACGGGTTCGACGACGTGATCGTCGGGGCCTATCTCGCCAACGGCGGACAGGCCGACGAGGGCAGTGCGTTCGTATACCACGGCGGAGCGCGTGGATTCGCGAGCGGCCCGATCACGAACGCGTCGGTCTCGATGCAGTCGAACCAGGCGGGAGCCAACCTGGGTTTCTCGCTGGCGTCGGCAGGGGACGTCAACGCCGATGGCTTCGACGATTTCATCGTCGGAGCTCCCGGCTACGACGTGGCGCCCGGCATCGACGGCGCCGCCTTCGTGTTCCACGGCTCGTCACTGGGGTTCGCAGGCCTGAATCTCGCAGTCGCCAACGCGACTCTCAGCTCGGATCAAGCCGGTTTCTCCTTCTTTGGCTTACATGTCTCCTCTGCCGGAGACGTGAACGGAGACGGCTTCGGGGACGTGATCGTCGGGGCGCCCCTGTACTCCGATCCGGAATCCCAGGAAGGGGCGGCCTTCGTCTTTCTCGGTTCCTCGTCGGGCGTCGGCTCGCGCTCTTCGGCGGCGGCGGATGCGCGTCTGCAGTCGAATCAGGTGGATGCCGGTTTCGGGCAAAGCGTCGGCTCGGCGGGCGACGTCGATGGGGACGGCTTCGGCGACGTCCTCGTCGGAGCGGCCGGCTTCGACGGCGGCACGGTCGACGAGGGCGCCGCCTTCATCTTCTCCGGCGGCCCGGCGGGCATCGCTCATGGCGACACCACCTCGGCAGCGACTCGCCTGGAGTCGGACCAGGGGGCGAGCGCCGGCTTCTTCCAGATTCCGATGTTCGGGCTCAACGTCGCCTCGGCGGGAGACATCAACGGCGACGGTTACGGCGACGTCGTCGTCGGCTCGCCTGGCTTCGAAGCCGGAACCCAGGACGAGGGCGCTGCGTTCGTGTTCCTCGGGTCGCCGACCGGCGTCGCCTCGGCGACGCCCGCGACGGCGCATGCCCGAATCGAAGGCGAACAGTCGAACGCGTCGTTCGGACTCGACGTGGCGACGGCGGGCGACGTCGATGCGGACGGAATCGACGATCTGATCGTCGGGGCGAGCGCGGGCAACAGTCTCGACGGTGGACCCGCGGCCTATGTCTTTCTCGGCTCGAACGCCGGGATTCCGAACGGAAGCGCGGCGACGGCTCATGTCGAGCTTGCTCTCGACTCGCCGTTCCCCCTCTCGAACCAGAACGTGTCGGTCTCCACCGCCGGCGACGTCAATGCAGATGGCCACGCGGACGTCGCCATCGCATATTTCAACCTCACATTCCTCTCCGATAGTGGGGCCTCCATCCATCTCGGAACGGAAGGCGGCATGGCGACGACGCCCTATGCGACGCTCGGCTCGATCACCAGCTCCCAGCTCGCGATCGGCAACGACATCCTCTCCGGAATCGGCGACGTCGATGCGGACGGCTTCGGCGACATCGCCGTCGGATCCGCCTGGCACAGTCAGCCGGAGGGGAACGAGGGGCTCACCGCGATCTACCTGGGCAACCGGAAGCCAGGACGCGCCGTCTCGCTCCGCCAGCGCCGCGGGGACGGCAGCGGCATCCCCGTCGCTCCGCGCGGATCCGCGCATTCGAGCAGCGCCTTCGTCGCCGAGGTCCGCGCGAGAAGCGCCTTCGGACGCGAGCGCGCAAAGATCGAGGTCGAGGCCTGCCCCGTCGGCCGCCCCTTCGGGTCGGTCGGTTGTCTCTCTCGGGTATCGCCGTCATGGGTCGATCTCTCGACGAATGGCGCCGTCCTCAGCGAGACGGTCTCGGGCCTCGTCGCGAATACGACCTACTCCTGGCGGGCTCGCATCTTGACTCTGCCCTTCAGCGCCGTCCAGCCCGGAATCGCTGCGCGGCCCCGAAAGGGCCCCTGGCTCCGGGTCGGCGCGCGCGCGGAAGCCGGAGACATCCGAACGGTCCCCGAGCCGGCATGGACCGCGGGCCTCATTGCGGCGATCGCCTGGATCGGGCTCGTGGGCAGACGGGCCTCGCCTAATCCGCCAAGGGGATGAAGAGCTGCTTCGCCAGCGCCTCGAGTCTCTCGGGCTCGGCCACGATGAAGAACCCGTGCTCGCCGGGCTCGCCGAGTCCGACTTCGAATCGGAAGACCCGCTCGGGCCTCGCGAGCTCGATCATGAGCGCGTCGAAGTGGTGTCGAACGCTCTGCCAGTCCATCCAGGTCCCGGAGGCTCGCGCGAAGAACGCCCGGCGAGCGCCCGCGAGCGCATACTCGACGACCCAGTGGGCGCCGTCGTCACTCAGGACCGGGATGCCTTCGATCGCGATCGAAGATCCGTCGCGAGCCCGGATCGTCGAAGCGCTCGCCTCGGTGGATTCGACGAATCGTTCTCCGCGATCCAGGAATTGCCTCGCGTCTTCGATCGGAAGAGTCGGCATGGCCGTCGTCGCGAGCGCCGAGAGGAGCTCGTCGTGTCGAGGCTCGAAGCCATCGTCGACCAGGAAGCCGACGGCGATCCGCTCTGGACCGAAGAGCGCGAAGGGCAGATCGGACTCGATCCCCGGGATCGGGAAAGGGTTGGCCAGCCAGCCGGCGATCCGGGTCGCGGCGCCGTCCGGAACTCGCGATACGACCCTCGAGTCGAGAACCATCTCGAGGACGCGCTCGGGCGTATGGCCCGCCTCGCGCCACGCGTAGAAGACGGCATGCCAAGGATGAAGGGCGCGAATCGTCTCCGGGCGATCGCAACCGGCGCGGGCCAGGTAGTGCGCGATGCCCTGCCCCCCGTAGTTCCCGACGTTGTCGACCAGCGCGGCCCGCAGCGCCGCTTCGACCTCGGCGGTCATCGGCCACTGCTCGCACCGAAAGGCCTCGTCCCCCATCGCTCCGTAGAGCCGATTGCCTAGGGCGATCACGGACTCGTAGACGCGGTAGACCTCGGCATCGGCATCCGCGATGGGCTTCTCGGGCGGTACGCCCGCGAGCGCCGAAAGCTCGAGCGTGCTCGGCCGGGGAACGTAGGTCCGCCTCGTCATGGCCCGACCGGCGCCGTCATCGAACGGGATGCGATCCAGGTTCGTCTCCTCCGGCTCGTGCGCGTGCCCCGAAGATTCGTCGGGCGGATCGGTGAATCCTGGAGACGACATGAGGGGCAAATCGGCCTGACGTGCCCCCCGAAGCCCGGTCCAGCTGAAATCGGAGTCGTCCGGCCTGGGGGGCTGGTCGTCCTGCCCGTGTTGTACCAGCTCTCCTTCCGCGCCGCGGAGCGGCTGCAGCGCTGGATCGAATGGCGTGCGGCTTCGAGGGCCTCGGATCCGTCTCGTCGCCGGGCTGCGCGGTCTCCGAGAAAGATTTCGGAACTCTCTCAGGACTTCGGCCTGCACTCCGGGGACAAGGAGGGGAGAGGGGGAGCCGACCCGCGAGCCTTTCGGCCTCGCGGCGGGGGCTGCGCCGTCGCGTCGACCTCCGATCGGGCTCCTCCGGCGAAGCCATCCCGAGGAGTCCCCGATGCCGTCCCCCCTGCGTCCTGCCTTCGAGTGCCCGCCCGCGAGCGCGGTCCGACCGATCGCCTCGCTCGTCGCGGTCGTCCTCTCGCTGACGGCGATCGTCGCTCGGGCAAGCGACGGTGTGATCGAGCTGAACCAGGTCTGCGCGACGCAGACGGGCTGCGCGGAGGGCGATGATCCGGGCTTTCCGATCACGCTGACGGCGACGGGCAGCTATCGGCTGACGCTCGGGACGGGGGGACGGGTGCGGGACTCGATCGCCGACAACAACGGCGGTACGGGGATGATCCTCGGCTCGGGCGGAGTGGCGACCGGCTCCATCGCCTCGACCAATGTCGGCGACGGCATCAGGTTCGATGGCACGGGCGGTGTCGCTTCCGGAAACTCGCTGGTGGGCAACGGAGGAAGCGGATTGATCTTCACGCACGGCGGTGTCGCGAATGGAAACACGGTCTACACGAACCATTGGGACGGGATCACGGTGGTCGGAGGGGCCGCCGTCGTCGTCGAGAACAGTGCCGGCGAGAACCACCAGCTGGGGATCTTCGGCGGCGGCTCGAGCGGGCTGAACGCGCTCGGCCAGAACACCGCAGGGGGGTTCAGCAACTTCGGCATCCCCATCGCCTGCAACGTCGTCGACGGGGTGAGGACCTGCCCCTAGGCGCCGGTCGCCCCTCAAGCCTGCCGCGTCAGATACGTGACCCGCATCGACTTCGGACGGAAGAAGCGCTGGAGGGGATCGGGAATTCAAGCCCGCTTCTCCGCGCCACCGGCAAGGACCATTACATAAACTGGCCCGTCCTCGGCGCGAGTTCGGCGGCGGTTCGAAAGGCCGCGGCGAGATCGTGGTTCCCTGCGCGATCTCCGATAGGGACGACGTCCAGACCTCGTCGCGTCAGCTCGGCGCGCATCCGATCCTCGCTCGATTCGCCGGTCGTCACGAAGACGCGGTCGGCCGCGAGGTGTCGGCGCTGGCCGTGCCGATTGGTGTAGATCACGCCGTCCTGCACGATCGCGACGTCCCGGGCCCCGGTCAGAAGGGGCACCTCGGCGGCTCGCAGCGCGTCGCGGATCGAAAGACGCCGCACGAACGACAGTCCCGCCCCGACGTTGCCCGCCTCCTCGACGACCGACACTCGATGGCCGCGTGCAGCGATCATGCTGGCCAGGGGAAGACCCGTCGACCCGCCGCCGACGACGACGACGCGAGCACGCGACGGTAGCGCGAGGTCGTCCCGCTCGATGCGGCGGAGGAGCTCCTCGCCGGCGAGCACGTGCTCCGAATCGATGCCCGGAAGCGGCGGCAGCTCGATCTCCCGCCCCGTCGCGAGGACCACGAGGTCGGGGGCGAGCGCCTCGATCGCGGCCGGAGTGGCGTCGTCGCCGAGTCGAACGTCGATCGGAAGCTGCCCGATCTGGTCGACGAGCCAGCGCAGGATGTCGCGATGGGGTTCGAAAAGCGCGGAGGCCGCGTGGAGTCGCCCGCCGAGTCGATCCGACCGCTCGATCAGGGTGATCCGATGACCCGCCAGAGCGAGGCGCCGGGCCGCCTCGAGCCCCGCAGCCCCACCGCCCACGACGACGATGCGCCGCGGCTCGGACCGCTGCGCGAGCGAATAGTCGAGCTCTCTCCCCATCTCCGGATTCACCGCACACAGGATCGGTCGACGGAAATAGGCCTGGCTGATGCAGTCGTAACAGTCGATGCAGGGGCGAACGTCGCCCGGTCGACCGCCCGCCAGCCTGGCGGGCAGATCGGGATCAGCCAGCAGCTTGCGACCGAGCACGAGGAAGTCGAAGTGCCCGGCCCCGATGTATCGCTCGGCTGCGTCGAGCCCGATGTGGCCGGCCGTGAGGACGGGGACGCCGACGGCCTGCTTGATGGCCTCCGCATTGGGGACGAGGAGATCCGGTGTCGCGGGGGTATGCGCAGAGCTATGGGCCGCCGCGCGCGACCCGTCGTAGTAGGCGCTCACGCAGATGGCGTCGGCGCCGGCCTCCTCGGCCCATCGAGCCGTCTGGCGCGCGTCCGCCAGCGTGATGCCCTCGTCCTGGAACATCTCCTCGGAATCGAGCTTGCACCAGACGGCATAGTCGCGACCAACGGCCCCGCGTACGGCACGGATCACCTCGAGGAGGAACCGCGCGCGGTTCTCGAGGGAGCCACCGTAGTCGTCGTGGCGCTGATTCGTCGAGGGGGAGAGGAACGAGGAGAGGATGTATCCGTGTCCCCCATGGATCTCGACGGCATCGACGCCCGCCTCGCGGGCGCGCACGGCCGCTGCAGCGTAGAGCTGCACGATGCGCGCGATCTCCTCGGGCGTCAGCACCTGATAGGTGGGCGCGGGCTGCGTTCCACTGGCTGCCGCGAGCTCGACCAGCTCTTCCGGGAGATAGGCGGCGGGGACCTCGCTCGGCCGGCCGACGGGAATCGAGGGGGTCGCCAGAGGGCGCCCCTGCTCACGGTCGAGGCCCGCCATCAGACCGTTGTGGTTGAGCTGCAGCGCAATCTTCGCGTCGTGCCGGTGGATCGCGTCGGCGAGCCGTCGAATGCTCGGGATGTAGCGATCGTCGGAGATGGCGACCTGGCGGGCGTCGACGGCGCCGAACGGGTATCCGACCGAGACCGTCCCGACGTTGACGAGGGCCGCGCCGCCGGCCGCGCGCGCCTCGTGATAGGCGATGTGATGCTGGCCGCAGGTGCCGTCGCCCGCGCCGAGCCCGAGCGACATCGGCGCGTGGACGATGCGATTCTTCAGTACGAGGGAGCCGATCCGTCCGGGGGCGAGAAGGTTCGGAAATCGGGAGTCAGTCATGGCAGATTGGCCGGATTCTCTTCACGTTGCGGGCCTGCTCAGCGGGTCTCCCGAAGAGCGAAAGTCATGCCCCCGATGCGCGTCGTGTCGAGCTCCGCCAGGCCGAGCTCGGGCGACCGCCACGTCACGCCGAATCCGGCCGCGCCGAGCTCTGCGAGGCAAGCGTCGAGATCCCTCACGTTCAGGCAGAGATGGTGCATTCCCTCTCCGCTCGAGGCGAGGCGCTCGGAGAGGGGCAGCTCGCCTTCGAGAACCTGGTAGAGACAGAGGCGGGTCTCGCCGATGTCGGAGAAGCTGGCGCGAAAACGCGTCGCGATCCGCGCGTCCCGGTAGTAGGCGCGCCCCATCGGAAACTCACCCGTGCGGAACGGAGGCAGCCCGAGCGTCTTCGTGTAGAAGTCGATGGTACGCTGCGTGTCGGCGACGACGAGCCCCAGGTGGTTGTGGCCCTTCTTCCCGGCATGCCCGCTGCCGACCATCACCTCGAACGTCACACCCCCGATCGGCGCGCTGTCGACGTAGCAGAACGACGTGAACGGCAGTCCCCAGAAGGGCTCGACGCCGCGCCAGTAGAGCGCGCTCAGCGTCGCGAGGTATCCCTCGGCGGTGCACTTGTCGAGATTGAGGTGGTTCATTCCCTCGCCCCGTTCGTCGAGGAACTCGGCGTGCGGCGGTCGACCCTCGAGGGTCTCGATGAGCTCCATCTCGCATACGCCCAGGGGCGCCGTCGCGACCGCCAGGCGCGCGGGAGCGGGTCGTCCGTCGCCACGTCGCGCTCCCGGGAGGTCGATCTCCCGTCGGTCGAATGGACCGAGGCCGAGCCCCTTCTCGTAGAGGTCGACGACCGGAGAAATGTCCCGGACCACGACGCCGATGCTGCTGCCCCGCTCCGTCTCGAATCGCATCGGCCTCCTCCATGATCGGGCGCATGCGCGTCCGATCGCCCGTTTCGTGCGCGACCCGGTGGCGCGCATCTGTCGAATTCTACACCTTACGAGTGCCGATGTTGCAAGCTCCGGGGACCGCGGTCGCGGGCCGTGCGTTCAAGAGCGTGAATTGACGTGAATTGAAGAGAGCGATGCCGATGGTCGAGTTCGACCCCTTCTCCGAGTCCTACTTCGAGGATCCCTTCCCGATCTACAAGCAGCTTCGGGACGAGGCTCCTGCCTTCTATCACGAGGAGCTCGACTGCTACTTCCTGTCGAGATTCGGAGACATCTGGGAGGCCGTCAACAGCGGTCATTTCTCCCATCGCAAGGGCACGAACAGCCAGGACCTCCTCGTCGGCAAGCCGCCGAATCTCGCGCTCTCCTCGATGGTCCCGCCCGCCCATACGGCGCTGCGCAAGACGCTCTTCCCCTTCTTCACCCCCGGCCGGGCCCGAGCGCTCGAGGGCTTCGTCCGCGAGCACGCGCGTCGCTTCGTCGACGAAGGTGTCGAGCACGGGCGTATCGACGCGAACGGCGAGCTCGGCCGGCGCATCAGCGTACGCGTCGCCTTCGAGATCATCGGTCTTCCCCAGACCGACGCCGATCGGGTGGCGGGGCTCGTGGGCCTGGCCTTCGATCGCACGCCCGGAGTCAAGGGGCCCAACCAGCGCGCGCTCGACGCCCAGGCCGAGCTTCACGACTACCTCCAGGGGCAGATCCGGGAGCGACAGAAGCGCCTCGGAGGGGGTGACCTGCTGGACTGCCTGATCACCCACGAATTCGAAGGGACACGACTGCCTTTCGAGCAGCTGCTCTCGAACGTCTACCTGCTCGTGGTAGGCGGTACGGAGACGCTCCCCAAGGTCTTCGCAGGGGGCGTCCACCAGCTCTGGCGACATCCGGATCAGCGCGCCGAGCTCGCCTCCGATCCCGCTCTCTCGGCAGACGCCTTCTGGGAGATCCTGCGCTACGAGATGCCGACGCTCATGCTCGGGGCTTGCGCGGAGCAGGACACGGAAATCTGCGGGGGGACCCGGATCCGTCGGGGCCAGAAGATCATGCATCTCTGGGTCTCGGCGAATCGCGACGAGCGCGAGTTCGAGGACCCGGACACGTTCGACATCCATCGTCGTGCGCCGCGGATCCTGACTTTCAACAATGGGCGCCACCGCTGTCTCGGCGCGCACGTGGCCCAGATGGAAGGTCGAGTGCTGCTCGAGGAGCTCCTCCGCCGCGCTCCGCACTACGAGGTCGACATGGCCGGGGCCGTCCGGATCCGATCGGAGTTCTTCCGCGGCTTCGAACGACTGCCGATCGTCTTCGACGCGGTCTGAGCGCCGGGGGGGGACGGGGGCCGATGCGGGACGTGTCATGTCGGACAGGAAGAAGAAGCGGCCTTTTCTGCGACGCCGGCAAGGGCATATAGGTCAACGTGCCCCGTCCGGGGCCGTCGGCGGACCCATTCAAGCTTTCCCGCCCGCCGGTGGACGGCGGTGCCGTCGACGCCCGCAGGATCGTCCATCCTGGAGCGAGCATTCCCCATCGCCGTGGCCCCAGCGCTCGACAGGCTGGCGCCCCCCGATCAGGATTCGTCGCCTGGGCTCAGACCTGCGACCGAGGACGGATCGAAGTCGAAGCCCGGATCCGATTGCCTTCCCGCGAGCGTCTGCTCGAACACGCTGAGATCCACGAGGGGTGCCCGATCCATTCCGCTCGCCACGAGCCGGGCAACGAAGTGCATCGACCTCGAAGAGCCGCTTCAACAGATCGGCCCATGCGAGACGACGAGCGAGAGACTGGCTTTGCTCGAGGCGCATGTCGTCGCAGGCGCCGATGACGAACGTCTCGCGGAGATAGGGAATGCAAGCCGCATTTCCGTGTCACCGGTAAGAACCATTACGTAAACTGGCCGTCCTGGGGGATCGTGGTGTATCTGCCCGCTGCGGGGCATGGGGATGGCTTCGTGGGCTTCAGAACGTGAGCAGGAGGTTCCCCTCGCTCCGCTGCCAGCCCTCGTAGTCGGGCTCGCCGAGGACGTCGACCAGCTCGCCGCGCGACAGGGGGAAGACGTGCAGTCGCTCGCAGCTCGACGGGCCGACGCTCGCCTCGCTCTCTCCGGTCGGGGGCGTGCCGACGAGCAGGCCGACGAGCTCGCTCGTGCCGGCTTGGAAGACCACCTGGATCCCGCGCCCGGCGAAGACGGTGTGATCACGGTGGAGCCAGGCTCCCTCTTCCGGTGCGAGATCCTTGCGGGTCAGCCAGCGGGAGACGAAGTCGAGGGTGAGCACATCGGTCGTGACGGGCGGGGCGGCGGGTGTGAGCCGGATGCAGAAGCGGGGGAGCGGTCGGGGGCGGCGCCGGAACATGTCGTTGGACATGCCGAGGTAGGTCTCGTCGCCGCGCGCGGAGCCGGACAGGACGCCGACGGCGTTCGCCCCCTCCGCGCGCATGCCGTCCTTCTCGAAGACCGGGTGGGCCTCGGTCGAGAAATAACAGCCGCCGAGCATGATGAGCCCGAGGGCCGCCAGCGGGCGCCGCTTCACTCTGGAGGCGTACAGGTCGAGGTCCCGTCACAGGCGTTGTCGCCCAGGTTCAGGGCCGCTGGGCTGCCGATCAAGCCCACCGATCCGGTCTGGTTGTTCGAAATGACGTTCTCCCGGAATCCGGACTGCGGGCCCATGACCAACCCGAACCCTCCGTTGGCTCGGACGGCATTCCCGGTCACGGCGCAGCCGCTACCCGTCTGGATTCCATGTCCGACGTTCTGATGCGCCGTGTTGCCCGAGACGGTCGCGCCGTCGAACGCGGAAATCCCGTTCGCTCCGTTCTGATAGACCGAGTTCCCGGAGACGGTCGTACCGCTCCGGGCGGCGATTCCGTCGTTCCCGTTCTGATAGGCGGAATTGCCCGAGACCGTAGAGCCCCCGCCCGGGACGATTCCAGCTTCGCCATTTCGATGGGCTGCGACGCCCGAGATCGTCGCGCCCTCCGAAGTGTAGATTCCGCTCGCGGCATTCGACCGAACGCGAAGGTTCGTCACTGTAGCCTGCGCTCCGAGGTTCACGCCGAAGAGCCCCATGCCGCGGACGCTTCCGTTGGCCACCGACGTCCCCGTCTCGAGCCCGGTGGCGGTCCGGATCCCCGATCCGCTGCCCTCGGCGGGCGCACAGCTCAATGGGAAGCCGCTGCAGACCACAGGTCCCCGGATCTCGAAGCCCGCGAGATCGATGCTGACGTCGTCGGCACCGACCCGGATCCCATTCGTGTTCTCGTCGGGCACGAGCAGGTCGCTCGTCAGTCGGTAGCTGCGGCCTGCACTGGCGTCGATCGTCACGGGGTATCCCGCCAAATCCCCCGAGAAGCAGCCGCCGTCCACGGCGCAGGTCTGATTGATCTCGAGTACGCCGTCGGAGGCGAACGCCGGGACGGCCGATGCCGCGAAGAAGATCGATACGATCCAAAGCCACATCGAAGAGCCTCCCTCCCGCATCCGTTCGAATCGACGACGGCAATCGCAGCCATGCGTCCTGTTCGACGAATCCAATCGCGGAATGCAATCGCGATGCCGACGCATGGGAGAGTCGGAGGAGGGGGCCGGCGGGGAGGTCCCGTCCGGGGCGAGAACGATTGTCATTGATTGGGGCGTGCCGACCCGGAATGCTCGCAATCGGTCGGATCGGGCGTCGTCGACGCGGAGATCTTTCGAGGCGAGGTCCGATCGGAGAGGATGCCGAATGCACGGGGTCGCTCTGGAATCGACTGCCCCGTCTCCGACGAGCCCGCTTCAAGGAGTCGTCGACTGCCATCGATCTCGGCGGGTCGAGTCGTCCGCCGGTGATCGCGTCGGACTCGAGCGAGTGTCGCGAGTCCGACGAGCGTCAGCCCAGGCTTTCAGGGCGCATTCACCGTCCAGATGGCCTGGAGGCGGCTTCCAGAAGAAAGAGGTGGTGCGGCGAAGAAGACTCGAACTTCCACGGGATTGCTCCCGCCAGCCCCTCGAGCTGGCGGGTCTACCCATTCCGCCACCGCCGCACGCGGGCGCGGGCGCGGGGATAGGGAATACAAGCCGCATTTCCGCGTCACCGGTAAGGACCAGTACGCAAACTGGCCGCCCTGGGGGCCGTCCTGGAAGCCAAGTCTTGACGGGATGCAGCACCGGTCGCCGAGCGATAGTCCGTCAGGCAGCGCGGGCCACGTAACGGTCTCGACCGGTCGCGACGAAGCCGGGGCCACGCTCTGTTGCGGCCGAGAAGTTGGCGCTCCCGCCGGCGTCAATCCGGCCGGGTCGCGCCGCGTCGCTGGGTCGCGAGCGCAGCGAGACCGACACCGAGCAGAAGCGCCGTCGTCGGCTCGGGCACGAGCGTGCCGCTCACGCGCAAGGCCGGCTGCGCGCCGAAGGAC
Organism: Myxococcota bacterium; assembly: GCA_046351135.1. Taxonomy (GTDB): domain Bacteria; phylum Myxococcota_A; class UBA9160; order UBA9160; family UBA4427; genus UBA4427. The sequence goes on from JAXLZA010000008.1 coordinate 264,753, forward strand.
GCCGACCAGGTTGCGCCGCCGTCACTGCTACTCGCGCGCTCTCCCGAGATGTCGGTCGAATTGAACTGCCAGCCGACGGCGCTTCCGGTCCCGCCGAGCGCTCGCACGATCACCCAGTACGGCTGGTTCGCCGCGAGCAGCGTCACCCCGCCGAAGCTTGCCGTCACGAGTCCAGCGCTCGTGGGAGCCGTCACCTGGTCGACGTCCACGATCTGGATGGGCCCGGCTCCGCCCGACAGGTTCGTCGCCACGATTACCTGGACCGTCGCCGATCCCGAGAAGCTGCGAAGCGCGACCTCGATCGTGTCGAGGAAATAGGAGTCCGGGCTTTCCCACGAAGTGGCCTGGTCGACGCTCGGCCCAGCGAAGCTGCCGGCCAGCACGCCCTGCGTCGTATCGAAGGCATCCCCCGGTCCCAGGTTGCTGTAGATCACTGTCGCGCCTGCCGGCATGGCGGCGATCAGGCCGACCATGGCTGCCATGCAAGAGGTCCAGCGGGAGAGTTGTCGGACGCGGTTCATCGGATGGCTCCTCGAGCCGTCGCGCCGGGCCTGCCACTCCGGCGAGGCGCTGCGGCGGACGTCTTCGTTAGGTTGGTGGCAAACAACGGGCCGATGTGTCCGGCATTCCGGAGCGTGGGACGCTCGCGCTGGTCGATTTTCGATTCGGGACACCGGTCGTCCTGTCGAGTGGTCGTCGTCGACAGGGCATGAGCCACTCTCCTGTAGCGTGTCGCCCCAGCGGAGGACTAAATGCCCCACTGCGTGGGCTGTCTCTCGGGGGAAGCTGGCGTTGAAGCTTCTGTATCCGGGCATGGGCGTTGCACCATCCAGCCGAGCGCCTTGCTGATGGCGAAGCAACGGAGCAGCAGTCGTGCCTGCTGCTCGCCCGAAAGACACCCGTCCTGTTGCCTGCTGCAGACCGAAGTCGATTGCCGAGTCGTCAGTGTCGCTGTCGCTCGAGATGCGCGGTCGGGGCCGGCGGAAGTTTCGATGATTGCCGGAGGTGAATCATGCGCCGTTGGATTCTGAATCTGGTCCTCCTGACCCTCGCCACGCCTGCCTTTGCAACCGACGGCGTGCTCGAGATCAACCAGACCTGCGCCGTCCAGACCGGGTGCTTCTCGGGAGATACGGCCGGGTGGCCGGTGACGATCGACGGCAGTGCGGGCCACAGCTACCGGCTGACGAGTGACCTGGCCGTCGGGAGCCAGGCTGGGATCGTCGTCAACGACGCCTTCGTGGGCATCGACCTGAACAACTTTGCGATCATCGGATCGGGTACCTTGAGCGGCTTCTCGGGGGTAGAGGCGTTGGGAGTCGGCATCTCCGTCGAGAATGGCAGCGTCATTCGGATGGGGAAGCACGGCGTGTGGCTAGGAGACCAGGCCGAGGTCAGGAACCTTCGGGCGTCCGAGAACCGAATGAACGGCATCAACGTAGGCGCCGGGTCGATCGTCGAGGGGAATGCGTCGCACGCCAACGTTCAGCTTGGGATCTTCGCGAACAACGGCTCGACGGTCTCGAACAACACGGCCTACCACAATCAGGGCGATGGCATTGCCACAGGACTCGGTGCGACTGTCCAGCGGAACACCATGCGGTGGAACTCCGGCTATGGGCTCCGACTCGAGAGTCAATCTACCTACCGTGAAAACACGATCACCTTCAATACGCTCGGGACGGTGACCGGAACCGGCGTGAACATGGGCGACAACTCGTGCAATGGGACGACGACCTGTCCGTGAGTCGAGCCAGACCGGATTGAGGATTGCTACAAGGGGTGGGGGGATAGGGAATACAAGCCGCATGTCCGCGCCACCGGTAAGGGCCATTACGTAAACTGGCCGTCCTGGGGGCCGTCCCAAGTTGGATTGACGCCGCTTCGATCAAGGAGGGCAGAGTATTCCGCGCGGTCGACCGTCACGGAAACGTTGGTGACTCGCTCGGGACTCGTGCGGTGGGTGAGATCGTGAAGAGGTTGGCGGGGAAGGCGGGGCTGGATGCTGCTCGGTTCGGTGGACATTCACTCAGGGCTGGGTTCGTGACCGCGGCGGCAGATCGTGGAGCCCCGATCGATCGGATCATGGACCACACCGAGCATCAGTCTGCGGCCATGGTCCGGATCTACACGAGACGAGCGGACGCCTTTTCTCGGCATGCTGGGGAGGGGCTGCTCTAGTGCACGGGGCTGGTGGAGTTGGTCCCGTTCGCGGATCGCACGCGCCGTGCAGTCTCATTCGCATGGACACCCGTACGCTGCTGCCCAAAGGTCCCAAGACGGGGATCTCTCGTGTCTCGCCAACGTGCCCCGGGGCGCGGCAAGGGAGTTCCCTCGAGAAATTTGAGGGTTGACCATCTAATCGAATCGTCGATCAGCAGCGCCTACAGAAGCTCTTTTGAGTGTGATTGCTGTTTTTCGACGCGTAACGCCACGTCTGCCCCGCATTTGCCGTTCACGGAGCGGCTGTGTACGGTGCCACCTAGGCAAGGAGATGCGGAGGCCGTTTGGATCGCTTAGCAGCGACTAATTCGACGCATGGGCCGGCGGACTGGTACGTCGCTGTCGGTGGTCGAAGTCACGGCCCGCTACCCCGTCAGACGGTCGAAGAGCTCGTGGGGGCAGGTGCCCTGACGGGTGAGGACACCGCATGGCGTCCGGGACTGTCAGCTTGGACGCGGATTGACGCGATCCCGGAGCTGGCGCATTTGATCCCTTCTGCGAGCGTTCCTGTTCCGACGGCAATGGTCCGCATGGAGCACGTGGGCGAAGCGCACAAGGACAGCGCAATTAATCGGCGGGCCATCCTACTAGGCCTCCTGTGGCTCCTCGCTGCGTTCGCCTGGATCATCAGTTTAGTCCCCGATTCATTGCGACTTACGGACGGACTTCTTATTGCGCGGGTTCAGGTATTTGGGGGAGCGCTCTGTGCTGCCAGTGGGTTTCTTGTGTTGCCATCATTCTGGCGGGCCAGCATGTCGACTCACCGGGGCATTGTCTACCTGGCTATCAGCATTGCGCGGACGCTTACGGCGGTGGCGGTTTTTCTCGGCTGCGTAGCAATTCTTGCACTTGCGGTAAACGCTCGGGATCTTGTCAAGAAGGCGTTCGGCTATGACCGACTTTTTGGCGGCCAGGTACTACTTGCCGATGAATCCAACGTTGAAATCCGCGGGCCGTTGTCATCGGGCATCGCTCATGACCTTGTTGTCACTCTGGGAGCGAATCCATCCATCACCAGGGTTACGCTGAACAGCGTTGGCGGCTGGATTCAGGAAGGCAATCTGCTTGCGCGCGTTATCCGCGAGCACGGACTGGCGACGCATTCAGCGACCGGCTGCTATAGCGCTTGTGTAATGGCATATCTCGCAGGAGTCCGCCGTACGCTCTCTCCCGAAGCGCGGCTCGGCTTTCACGGAGCTAGCGGTGATGGCACGGATCCCTTGTACCTCGATCAGATGACTACGTCGATGGGCGACGATTTGCGCGATGCTGGCGCCTCAGAATCATTCGTCAAGCGCGCGTTATCGACTCCCTCGCAGTCAATGTGGTTTCCCATGCCTCACGAGCTTCTGCGTGAGGGTCTCGTTAATCAGTTTACGAGTGATGGCATGCCACCTACCGGGGAACCGTTGCTTGAATTTGATGGCGAGATCGAGAAGTTGTTGCACAGCTTTCCCTTTCTGGCGACGCTACGCCGATCCGATTCAGCGCGGTTCGAGCAGTTCGATCGTCAAGCCCGCCTGCGCTATCGACGTTCTGCCACGGATTTCGAGCACGATCGGGCGATCGTAATACTCGCAAACGAGATCGAGGTGGAGCTCGTTCCCATTGTCTCCACCCAGGCTGCTAGCCAATATCTCGCGGCGCTGCAGTCCGTGGCATCTGCATTAGAACCGTCCTCGCCGGCGCAATGCGTGGCTGTCATAGGCTTCGATCTGTCATCGATCGAGAGTCGGACGGCAGTTACTGTAAAATCGCTTTCGCCCGCGCTGTCGGCACTGATCGACGCTCCGCGCGAGGCTGCCGATGCTCGCGCCCAGCTGGATACGGCTCTCATGGAACGGTTCATTCTCAGGGCGGCCGAACAGGATCCTTTGCAGTTCAACTTGTTAATCAACCCAAACGCGGGCAGTCTCCGAGACAATTGCGATGCACAGCTTTGGTTTCTGAATAAGGTAATTGACCTCGCTTCAAACGAAACGGCTGAAATTGCCAGAGCGCTCCGAATGCATAAGTAATAGATGGGGATCGCAATGGACTGGTACATACTCGAAGGCGACCGACGTGTGGGGCCGGTGACGACGGATGCGCTGCGCGCCATGGCCGCCATGGGGCGCGTTCAAGCGGACACGTGGCTGTGGCATTCAGGCATGGCGGACTGGGTCAAGGCCTCATCGATTCCCGGTATCGTTAGCCCGCCTCCGTCGCCATCCGACCATGATCATGCAGTGCCACCAGAGTTCCTGAAGGGAGAAGAGCAACGCGCCGACGCACCTCTGAGTCCACGGGAATCGTTACCCGGTATCGGTGCGGCCACTGCCGCTTCCGAAGCGGCCCTCGAGGCGAGCGATGTCGGCTTGGCAACGCCGTGGCGCCGCTACTGGGCGCGAAGTCTTGATATTCTCGTCTTCTCGTTTGCTATTGGCATCGGACTCGGTGCTGTTGCGCCTAGCCTGTTTGCGGAGGGTGGTGTTTTCGGGGGGCCGGGAGGGACCTACCTGTCGAACTGGCTGATGTTGCCTTTCGTGATGCTGCTTGACGGCCTGGTTGTTGGTCTCTTCGGAACGACGCTTGGTAAAGCAATTGCGGGTATTCGCACTTGCAGGATCAGTGGGGAGCGACTTTCGATTAGAACAGCCATTCAGCGAAACTTTGAGATTTGGTGGTACGGTCTAGGCACGGGGTTGCCCATCATCACGCTTCTCACACTTGCGAATGCTTACAGTCAAGTGGCTGATGGGAAGATGGCGCATTGGGAGGCCTCGTCTGGTGCTCGCAGTTTTGCCCCGGGCGGGGCTGCTCGAACCTGGGTCACCGCAATCACCTACTTGATGTTGTTTGTCGGGGGGATGGCTCTCGGGGAGTCAGGCGCAGCCAACTTGCGTACAGCCATAAGCGCAACCAAGCCGGCCAGTTCGCAGTTGTCGATTGACAATCTGCTGCAACAAGTGGCCGACGAAATCAATCGAATTGCTCCTATGGACGTCGACGATCAAACGCGGCTAACCGGAGCAACGGCGGGGCCCGGCCTCCAGATTACTTATGAGTTCACGCTCCCCGCTGTTGATGTGTCGGGTCTAGAGGCCGCTGATATTGATGGCTTTCGTGTGCTGGCACGCGAGAATCTGCAGCCCAATGTCTGCACGGGTGACACGATGAAGCCACTGCGCGAAGCGGGAGTGAATATTCGGTATGCGTATTTTGACGCTAACGGCCTGCCTGTTATGACGATTGGATTCATGCCCGAGGACTGCAAGCCCTAGTATTTGCGGCTCTTCAGGCATTCGAGTGGGTCGATCGGAGAGAGTCCGGATAGAGATCCAGGTCGGCCAGATGGAAGTAGATGGCATTGTGGAAGCGCTGTCGGTTCCGATAGCCACACGCCTTTCGCTTGATCCACTGGATCTTCGCGTTCAACCCCTCGCTCCGGGCGTTGGTGACGTGGGTGGTCGCCGCGTTGATCACGCCGTCCCAGTAATACTTGATCAGCCGCGCCACGCGTTTGATCGGCTCGAGGCGTGAGCGGATCGCCCAGTCGTACCAAGCTTTCCATGCCCGCTCGGCCCAGCCGCGACGCACATAACCCCAGAGGATCATGGCGGACTCCTTGATCGCCCAGGCGCGAGCCACGCGAAGCTGGCTGTCGCGTAGCGAGGCGAACGCTTCCCAGACTTTGGAACTCATCCGATCGGGATTCGTCAGCCATAGGTACTTCGTCTTCTTGAGACGGTCGTCTCCCTCCCGAACGAGTTCGCGGTTCTCCGCTCGCCGAACCTCGTCGACCGCTCGGCCGAGATGCTGCGCCACGTGGAACTTATCGAAGACGATCCGTCGATCCGCATCGGGAACGTGCTCGCGGGTGGAAGCGATGTACGGAGCCCACATGTCCATTGCGATCGATTCGAGTCTCGCGCACCCTTTTGGGCCCAGCTCGGCATAGAAGGCGCTCATCGTCTGCTTCTGTCGGTTGTCTCCGATCCAGAGAACGCGATCCCGGTCCAGATCGTTCACGACTGTTATGTACTCGGCGCGCTTGCGGAACGACGTCTCGTCGATCCCGATGCGACGCGGTCGCTGCTTCTCCCTGCGCGCCAGCCCTCGCCGGACGGCGCGGTCCTGGATCCCGGCCACCTGATCCCAGCTGAGCGACAGCTGCCGCGCCACCGCCGAGAAGCTCGCCTCCTTGAGCCAGTCGATGACGAGCGCCTCGAAGAGGGCCGTGAAGCGCGACTTCGAGTCGGCCCACGGTACGTCGATCTGGATCACGCCGTGCTCGTCACACCGGACTCGAGGCACCTCGGCCACCAGAATCGTGCGGTACTGCATCGTGTCCAGATGACGCCAGCGGCGCTCGCGAGCGTCGTAACGAGAGACTGGGCTTTGACATTTGGGGCAATGGAGCGGCGTCCCCGGATCCATCGCCACCGACACGACCACCGCTCGCTCATCTTCCAAGCGAAGCGTCACGTCCGTCACTCGCCACGGATCCTCGATCCCCAGAAGCCGCGCATAGAGGGTTCGATCTTGCATCGCGACACTCTACCGACGAGAGCGCCACGCGATCCAAGCCCGATACCCCTCTGGGCCCGGTCCTCGTCACCTCTCGGGACGATTTCACGCCATCATCGAGCCCACACGAATTCCGGAAGAGCCGGGAATACAAGCCGCATTTCCGCGCCACCGGTAAGGACCATTACGTAAACTGGCCCCGTCCTGGGGCGATTTCAAGCTTCCCCGCCCACCCGGATCCGCCCGAGCGTCCGACGCCCACGGGATCTTCTGATTGCAGGTGAGCTTGCGCCCCCTCCGTCGTCGCGTGAGCTCGACGGATCCTCCGAGTCGGTCGATCACGCCCCTTCGTTCGAGAGCCGGTCGTCGTCGGGCGTCTGATCGAACTCAAGGCCCGCGTCGTCGTCGTATTGCGTCCCGGGCAGCTCGAACGACGCGTCTCCTTCGACTACGGACCTCGAAGCGTCTTGATTCGCTGGTGCCAGCGGCGGCGCCCGCGGCGGAAGCGCCAGGCTCTCGAGAATCCGACCCGCGATGCTCGCGTCGGTGATCGAGGCCATCAGTCGCATCCGGCCGCCACAGCCCGGACATCGAAGCGCATCGATCTCGAAGACCCGCTTCAGCAAGTCGGCCCAGGCGATCCGGCGAGCAAACGAATCGCTTCGATCGGCGGATGAGTCGCATGAGCTCGGGGATGCGGGAACAGCGCCCGGGGCGTCCTGCTCGGCAGACTCGATGCATCCGGTCGAAGGCTCATTCGATTCCGGCCGAGCCGTTTCGGCCAGGTCGGCCCCCGACGGATTCGGCCCTGCCGGGACGACCTGATCCCGCGCGCTCGCACACGGCGCGAGCACGCCGCGGTACCGGACCTGATGCGCCCTGGGCGGCGGAATCAGCGGGGCCAGCCGCTCGAGCAGCTCCCGCCGCTCCATCACGACATGGGTCGTCCCGTCCCGCCACGGCGTCTTGAGCCGATAGGCGAGGCGTCCGTCGGCCATCGCCTCGAGACGGCCGGGCGCGAGCGGCGGCGGCAGGGCGACGAAGTCCCCGGACTGATGCGAGGGACCTGGATAGACGCCGTCGAGCACGAGGCTGTGGAAGTGGGGCGCCAGGTTGAGCGCCGACCCGAAGCGTTGAATGAACGTGACCGAGCCACATTGGCCTTTGCGAACGCCGAACAGCCGCCGTGCTCGAAGTCGCTGGTCGGCGAACACCGACCGAAGGAAGGCGCTGAGCACTTCGCTCGTAAGCCTCGAGTTCCAGGCGCAGCGATACCGCAGCGGATAGGGGAGCGTGAGGACCCATTGCCGGACCGGGACTTCGGGCAGGACCCGCTCGACGAGATGCGCCGCGGTGTCGGCCATGCGACGGCCTCCGCAGGACGGGCAGAAGCCGCGGCCCTTGCACGAAAAGGCGACGAGGCGGTCGCATCCGCAGGCATCGCAGTGGACTCGGAGGAATCCGTGGGCGAGGACGCCGCAGTCGAGATAGGCGCGAATCTCGCGCTCGACGAAGCGGGCGACCGGCGCGCCTGCGGCGCGCGTCCGCGCCATGAAGGGCTCGAGCTCTGCGCGAATGACTTCGTGGAGCAGCGTCTTCTCGGGCTCGTGGCGGGCGTAGTCGGCGACGGCCGGGATCCGCCGGGACCGGAATCCGAGGGTGGGCTGACTGTCCCGGAGCATTCCGGACGAGCGCCGGGCGAGCGAGCCGTTGCCTTGCGGTCACGCCCATGCCCGCGCGGCGCTTCGCTCGCATCCTGCCCCGATCGGCCCTCTGCCAACGCGCATCCCCGCCCACGCGCTCATATATAGAAGCAGAACCCGAGGGGACCCCGCGCGA